>CAZHYV010000004.1:0-251739 GCA_964537055.1 uncultured Myxococcales bacterium | reverse complement strand
ATCCCATCCCGAACTCGGAAGTTAAGCCCTCCAGGGCCGATGGTACTGCACGGGAGACTGTGTGGGAGAGTAGGTCGCTGCCTATTTTTTCCTGTTATTCAATCTTTCTTTTCTTCCCCTTAATCTTATATGAAGCAAATAAGCGATGAAATATCCTTAATCTCTGTTACAGAAACTGCTGCTATTGCTGCGTCTTATTTTACTGGACGCGGGGACCGGGATGCTGCCGACCAAGCAGCGGTGGATGGAATGAGACAAGCATTCGATAAACTTTCTCTTTCAGGAACGATTGTTATTGGTGAAGGAGAAAGAGATGAAGCTCCGATGTTATTTATTGGAGAGCAAGTCGGTCTTGGGTGGCAGTCTTCAGCTCGTTCCCTAGGGCAATTTGATTTTGCGGTGGATCCTTTGGAAGGTACAAACCTATGCGCAAATGACCTGCCAGGTTCTATTGCAGTAATGGCCATGGGTGAGAAGGGAAGCCTTCTTAAGGCCCCCGATACTTATATGAATAAGATCGTGGTGGGTCCTCAGGCCAAAGGGGCGATCGATCTCACCAAAAGCCCTTCATGGAATCTTCATGCGATTGCGCAAGCAAAGGGTTGTGCTGTGGAAGAGTTAATTGTTACCATCTTAGATCGTCCTCGACATCAAGAGTTAATTTCTCAGGTAAGACAAGTGAACGCAAAAGTTCGATTGATCACTGATGGGGACGTGGCAGCAGCGCTGGCTGCCTGTTTAGAAGAGGGAGTCGATGTCCTCCTAGGGATCGGGGGTGCCCCTGAAGGAGTGATCGCGGCAGCGGCTGTTCGGGCACTTGGTGGAGAGATGCAAGGTCAGCTGATGTACAGAAATGATCGGGAACGAGCCCGAGCTGAGACCATGGGAATCTTAGACCACAACCGTATTTATACGACAGAGGATCTGGCAAGGGGAGAAGTTATTTTTGTTGCTACTGGGGTAACAAGTGGAGATCTTTTATGTGGGGTACAAAGGAAGAAAGATAGAATTGAGACATTTTCACTTCTCTGCCGTTCCGACCAAAAGATCGCTCGACGGGTCCATACAACCCTTCTAAAGGAAACTCGTTCTCTCTAATCTCGAAGAAGCCCTACTCCTGCGAGGAGCCTTCTGGTCCTACCTTGAACCTCTTTATTCAAAACATTTTATCCAATATAAATTACAAACTCCAAACGTTAAAGGGATGATCTGTACTTCCTGAAATCCTGCTTGCTTTATTAAAGCACTGAACTCCTGCGGCGGAGGGAAGTGGTGGATTGATTTTTGTAAATATTGATATTCCTGTGAAGTTGAGAGAAGACCTCCCAGGAAAGGGATTATATTTCTCATATAAAATCTTGCTAATGTACGAAAGAGTCCAGGCGGTGGTTCTGAAAGTTCTAAAATCACGGCACGGCCATTCTTCTTAAGTACACGCCTAACTTCTTGAAGCGCTAAAAGGCGATCGGGTACATTCCGAATTCCAAAAGCCATTGTAGCTGCATCAAAAATTGCATCAGGAAAGGGTAAAGCTTGTGCGTCTCCTTTTAGAAGAAAGACAGATCCCTGCTGAGGGGCCATTTTGCCCTGCTGAGAAACCACTTTGCGTTGTGCAGTTTTGAGCATTTGTCTGGAGGGATCCAGACCAAAAATGTGGGTGCCTTGATGTTTCATCGCCATCTGCAAAGCTAGATCGGCTGTTCCTGTCGCAAGATCTAATACTTTCTCGTGAGGTTTGAGTTGTAACGCTTTGATCGCCCGGTTGCGCCAGTGGATATCGATCCCAAAAGACATCATTCGATTGAGAATATCGTATCGTCTTGCGATCTGATCAAACATATATCCTGACCCTTCCTTGGGTGGAGGCTCAAGAGAAAATAGGCTAAATTTCGAAGGATAGCGAAGCATGAGTTGCTAACAGCATAAAAGATTTTTCATGAGAGGAGAACAAAATTGGACAACTTTTTTCTCCTCTCGTAGGGTAAAGGGGATGAAGTTAGTAGGATTTAGAACAAAACCGGCTGGGATGCAAAGGGCCTCTACGAAAAGAAGGGGACCTTTTCCTTTTTTACGACAGCTCTTCTTCGGGCGATCAAAAAACCGTAGGTTCTCTGGCCTTTCGAAGCAAAGTTCGATAGAAGACTCGTTCGAGGGCGCTAAGCCTAGTGAATCTTTTCATAAAAGAAAAAGCAAAAATAAGCAAACGTTCTCTTTTCGAGATAGGTGGCAGTTGATCCGCAGTTCACTTTCTCAGTTCGTTAAAATTTTGGGGATTGTCCTCACCATGGGAGGGATTTTCGGAATTGGGTATGGTATTGTTCGATTTTTGCGTACCAGCAAGCATTTTGCGATTCAGCATCTCTCTATTTCTCCACTTAAATATATCGATGCTGAAAAAGTACATACGTATGCTCAAACATTTCAGGGGGAAAACCTATTTCGCCTTGATCTGGAGAAGGCTCAAAGAAAACTAGCAGAAATTCCTGGAGTTGCTTATATTTCAATAAGAAGAAAAATACCCAATTCGTTAATCATCGAAATCAAGGAACATATCCCTACGATGGTAGTCGACCTAGAAGGTCCCTACTGCGCAAATGCAGAAGGAGAAATTTTTAGACGGGCCACCCCCGAAGAAATGACAACACTTCCTATTTTGGTAGGAATCAAGAGAATGTGGTTCCAGTTGCATGGAAAAGAAGCCAAAGAGAGGATTTATCAGGCGATTGCCTTTACCAAGCTTTATGGGGCCCAGGGTGGGGGGGCTAGGCCTGAATTGGAAGGATTGCGATTCACCAGCCAGGAGGGGCCTACGGATCTTGTTGTCTATACAAAGCAAGGTGTAGAGCTATGGATCAGCTTTGATCGGCCAGAGGATACCGAATCCATACTAAAGAGGTTTGATTTAGGGTGGGCTGAGCTAACAAAGAAACCAACCCGCCCGACTGTGCTTTTGCTTAACAACAGGGCGCACCCTGACTGGGTGGTGGCTCGTTATTAAATATGCCTAAGAAAACTCTCTTGGCGTACACACAAAAGCACTTTGGAGAGACCTTTAGCGCAAACCAGAGTACTGAGCAAACCATTTCCAAGAAATTTTACTAAAAACTTATATGAAGGAAATAGAAAGAGAAACGGAAAGGGGAGAGATAGGTACGAATTATCCAGACAGACGAAGAAACCTAGCGTTTTTTCGTAGAAGATTTTGAGCTTTTGGTGCTCATTTTAGATGAACTACTTTTTTTCGCCGTTGTTGGTTTTTTTGCGGTTGTTGTCTTCTTCGCAGTTGTCGTCTTCTTTACAACCTTTTTCTTTGGAGTCGTAGTTGTTTTCTTTTTCCTCTTCTGTCCACCGACAGCACGTTTGGCCCGGGATACGTCTCCGTTAGAGTCTAAGAAGTAGAGGTACCCTTCTTCGCGGCCAAAAGTACCGTGTGCAACTCTTTCAGCTTTGCCAGCGGCAGATGGACCGCCTGCGCGTTTCATTGGAGTTTTGTAAACATCCGAATTTCTAAGGAAGTAAAGGTATCCAGGTTCACGTTTAATGCCTAATTTTGCTACTTTTTCAGCCATTTGCATTCTCCTTTAATTTTGTTGTAAGGCTCTATCTATGAAGGGTACGGATTTCTTTCGAGGGTGTCAATCTTTTTTTGAGACGAGAACGAAAAAATTCCCTAAGGATCTTGTTTAATTTACGAGGATAAACGTGTAGTTAGTATTTGGTAGGGGCTATCGGGAGCAAAGGCTTCTCCTCGGAAATCTCCATATTTCTGTTCAATAGTAAATCCATTGTAGTAGAGCAAATCTTCTAGCTCGGCGGGAAAAAATTGACGCTGCGTTAAATGGATCATTTTTTGAACTTTTGGTAAAGATGACGATGGTTGCTCTTCTGCGAGGGTATCATAAAAAATCCGAATGAAAGCAATTTGCCGTACGGGATCATAGATATGATTGGTACTATAGATCAAAGATTCTTTGGTCTCTGGATGGGTAAATCGAGTTTTTGCATATCTACGGTCTGGAGTTTTGCAAAGCCACTCTATATCAGGATGGAGCACATCAAATACAAAATATCCTCCCTCTGCCAAGTGATGTTTTACTTGAGAAAGAAACATCTCCACATCTTTTCTCGTATAAAGATGCATGAATGCATTAAATGGACAAAGAATTAAGGGAAACTTCCCCTGTTCCATAGGGGAGATGGGCAAGTCTCGAAAATCTGCATAAATGAGATGAGCCCGGGATTGCTTCTTTTTGGCTACTTTGGCAAGACGCTGTTTGCACCTGTATAACATAGGCCAAGAGCGGTCTACTCCTACGACAGAATATCCGTCGCGGATTAAGGGAACCAGTAAGCGTCCTGTTCCACAGCCGAGTTCGAGGATGCGAAGGCCATTCCCGGTTGCCAACTTCTCAGCGAAGGCTCGATA
This sequence comes from uncultured Myxococcales bacterium, assembly GCA_964537055.1. Lineage (GTDB taxonomy): Bacteria > Myxococcota_A > Polyangia > Palsa-1104 > JAEUJZ01 > CAZHYV01. The sequence continues at coordinate 247,313 of CAZHYV010000004.1, read as the reverse complement.
ATAACGGACATCGCTCCTCCTCCTTCTATACTCATAGTCGTACAGAATTGGATCGAGATAGTGTTCTTCGCTTCCAGCGTGGAGCAGATGATAATAGTCGTGATGAATATAGCTCATGGCTAGGTTTTACTAGAATAAAAACGGGTACGATGTCTTCTTTGACCACGCTTCTTTTTGGAAAAAGGTGAGGAGGCTCTGGCATGAGGAGCGACAGGAACCTCAAAATTAGGGTAGAGATGACGGTAAATTTGTAAAATCTGTGCAGAAGTCCCTTCATGGCCAGGTTGAGGTCTACGATGATGATAAAGAGGCCAAAACAGCTTGAGTAAAGCAAAATAAAGGGTCTCGATATCGCGGTTTGGAATTTGAAGCTGGGCATGGAGTGAATCTATCCCATGGGAGATACTCTGATTTAATAAAGAAGCTTCGGGATAAGGATTCTCTGCGAGCAAAGAAAAGTCGGTAGCCCCCAAGATAAAGAGAAGCGTTGCATTCTCGATAGGCTTATTGGACTGGACCCATGCATCAAGCTGCTTTAGATAAGGGTCTAAAAAACAGGGATTTGTTTTCAGGGTGTATGAAAGCCGAGGAAGAAGAACCTCAAGAAGCTGAGTTTCATGGAGAAGAATAAATGCTTCTACCGAGGCGCCACATTTTAATAGTTTATAGAGTTCTTCCAGGATTCGGGGGGCTGCGCTTTTGACGATGTCATGCTTATGATTCATCAGCGCATGATAGGTACGATCTTCAATATCGAACCCCAATTGAGCAGCAAACCGGATGGCTCGTAACGATCGAATAGGGTCCTCACGAAATCGAATGTTAGGGTTGCCAATCATGCAGATCTGCCTATTTTTAAGATCTGCCATACCATTGACATAATCAAGAATCCGCTGTTCAATAAGGTCGTAAAAAAGACCATTGATGGTAAAATCTCTCCGGAGCGCGTCTTCTTTTACAGTTCCAAAAATATTATCGGAGTGGATCAAAAGCTCGTTCTCTTCTGCTCCTTCCAAAGAATTTTCTGCCTGGACAGGGGTTGTCCGAAACGTCGCGACTTGAAACACTTTTTCGCCAAAAAAAATGTGAACCAACCGAAACCTCCGTCCAATGATCCGAGAGTTTCGAAAAAGTGTTCGAATTTGCTCAGGTGTTGCGTCAGTGGCGATGTCAAAATCTTTTGGAGTTTTGCCAAGAAGCAAATCACGGACGCATCCTCCAACGAGGTAGGTTTCGTGTCCGTATGAAGTTAAGTGACGAATGATCTTTTGTGCATCCGCATCAATTTGCTGAGAAGAAATTTCTATGTTCGACATTACGTTTTATCAAAGAGTCCATTGCTTATAGTGAGATGATTCCTAAGAACCAGAGGCCGAGAAAGGTTAAGAAAATCTCATTGTTCTCGATGCGCTCATTTATCTCACAAAGAATAATCTATTATTTATTTGCGGAATGTCTACATTCTTTTACACTGATTTGACGGGGGCAGGAAGTCCGTATGCTTTTTCGAAAAACGAACACGAGGTAGCATGCTGTTCCTCTAGGGAGGGTAACACGCGGTAATCATGAAGGATCAAGAACTTGCTCATTTTGTGGATCCATCCGATCCAGCATGGATTCTTCAAGTGGGATGTTTATTTGCTGAGCAATCCACACAAGAATTTGAGACGCCGGACAAACTGTTCCCTTCTTGGCTGGTCGAGGCTGCGCTCGCGCAACAAGGGGATCTGCGTCGAATTTTGCCCAAGCAGGTTCGTACACAGGTAGAGAGGGTCCTCCTTGGAAAATATGTAACACTAGGCCTAGAGTGGCTTCAAAAAGCAGGCCTTTTAGCGGAGTGGCTGCCTGAGGTAGAAGCGACCGTGAAGCTAGGAGAAGAAGCAGGGGACCTCTATAAAGATGTATGGGACCACACCAAGCAGGTGGTCGCTCAGGCAAAGGCCCGCCCTCTGGTTAGGTGGGCTGCCCTTCTCCATGATATCGGAAAGGTAGCAACACGTACGATTGCGCCTGATGGAGCGGTTCATTTTCACCGGCATGCGGAGGTAGGTGCGGAGATGTTTCATTCTCTGGGAGAACGGCTTGGCTTTGATCCAGAGACCAAACAGGCTTTGTATACGCTGATCCTTTACCATTTGCGACCGAACCAATACTCGCCTTCTTGGACGGATTCAGCAGTACGCCGGCTTGCCAAAGAGAGTGGCCCCTATCTAACCGATCTTTTAGATTTATCTCGGGCTGATGTGACTTCAAAGCGGCCAGGAAGAAAACAAGAGGTGTTAGAGTCTGTAGCGCATTTATCCCAAAGAATCGAGCGGTTAAAAGCAGCAGATGGAAAGCCAGCGCTCCTACCCAAAAACATAGGCGCAGCCATGGTGACAAAGTTGAAACTAGAGGCCTCACCTTTGATTGGAACGCTCAAGCGGCAATTGGAACAAGCGATCATTTCAGGGGCGATTGAAAGCGGCAGAAAAGAAGAATACTACCTAGAGTATGTCAAAATGCTTTTGAGAGAGTTCTCTCAGAAACAACCTCTTTAGACGAGGGACAGTCCAAATTACGGGTTCTGCATTTAGAAGTAACATTTACAAATAAAGAAAAAATTTACATGATCGTTTCAACGGAACAAAGACGAAAGCAAACATTCATGCCAAGGAGAAGGGCAGAAACAAAGCGAGTCGAGGAAGCAACGCCTTCTCAGCAAGAACTTCCCTTCGCTGAAGAAGCGCAGAGGACAAAAATCCGAAGGAAGCGTTCTCTGTACTCAGAAAATAAGAACGGTGGGGTAGTAGAAAAAAACCATGAGTTCGATTCAAGAAGCAGTGCCCTCTTTGAAAAGCGCCTTCGTGTCTGGTTAGAAGATGTCCACTTTTCCTTAGCTCTTACGAACAATCGGTACAGCATGGTCTCTGTAAAGCGAAACCCAGGCCACTACCGAGTTCGTCTGCATATCTGCTTTTTAGAGGCAGACGAAGAGATTCTAAAAGCGCTGGCTCGTTACATCAAAAATCATGAGCCAAGAGCGACGCAAGTATTACGAGAGTACATCCGTACGCAGAAATCGGGGACAGGGCTTTCAAGCGGAGGCAAGAAATCAGCACCGGTTATCCATACCAAAGGTTTGGTATACGATTTACAAGAAATCTTTGCTGAGCTCAACCAGCGATATTTTGGGAATGAAATTCAAGCAGCGATTACTTGGGGAAGGCGAGGGTCTTCGGGGAGAAGGCAAAGAACCATACGGATGGGTTCGTATCTGTTAGAAGAAAAGCTGATTCGGATCCATCCCTCGTTAGATCGGCCGTTTGTCCCTAGGTATTTTGTTGCCTGGATCGTGTATCATGAAATGCTGCACCAAAAGCATGTTATTCCGATGGTGAAGGGACGAAGAAGATACCATACGGAAAGCTTTTTGGCCGAGGAGAAATTGTTTGAAGAGTACGAGAGAGCAAAACAGTGGGAGCGCAATCATTTAAACCAACTGCTGGTTTATTAAGAGCCATCCCTTATTCGATTGCATCCCATACAAATTTATCTCGAAAATCGAAGTATGCACATTTCAAGCTGAGAAGAACTTGAACGTCTGAAGAAGAAGACTTAACATAACTTTATCTGGCTGCCTTGATCGCACCGGTGAGCTTGTTTTTTCCCTATAAGTTGAACCAGGGATCGGCCTCTTCCTGCGGTGTGCAGGCCCAAGTTGGGAAGCCTAAAGCAGGAACGCGGAGCCCACCTAGAACATAGGGGTTCAAACATCTCAACCACGACAGGGCGGGGGTAGAGAGGCTGGTGATTTCACCAGCCTCTTTTTTTGCCTGCATTTGGTTTTATCTAAGAAGGGAATCGATGCCTTTACGCTCGATTGGCTTGATGCTTTACCATGGCCTTGGTACGCTCTGATGCCTCAGTACCGATATTAATAAAGTTCAAAATGAAGAAGCCTGCCCTCTAAGGGACCGTTGAATACAGGAATTCTTCGTTTTGGGCGAAGGCCGACTTGGCGGCTCAAAAACATACTTGCTGTAAAGATGTAAGCATTCCAACGAGAAAATCGTTGCTTCATTACATCGCCCAAGGAATGGTACAGAGGGGCAAGGTCTTGTTCTTCTCCCATTCTTTCTCCGTAAGGCGGATTACAGACGAGAATTCCGGGAGCTTGGCCTGGAGGAGTTATCTGTTCAAATGTTTGTTTAGAGAACTGTACGCTCGAAAACAATCTGGCATTCTTTGCATGGGCCTTTGCTAGCTGGATGCTTTTTTCGCTGGAATCAGAACCGTAGCATAGGGGCTGTTTTGATTCGGGCCGCTTTGTTTCTTGCGCTTCCTTTAGCAGCTTCTGCCACAGAGGAGAATGAAAGTGAGGCCACCTTTCAAAGGCAAACGAGTGAAAGAGCCCCGGAGCAATCTGATGTTTCATCAGCGCTGCCTCAATCACAAAGGTTCCACTGCCGCAGAATGGATCGAAGATAGGTGTTTCAACTGGTGCGTTGTGGACGTTAGCCAAACGCAAGATGGCAGCAGCCAGGCTTTCTTTGAGAGGAGCCTCTGAAGAAAGACTGCGGTAGCCTCGGTAAGAAAGGGGCTTGCCCGAGCTGTCTAAAGAAAGGGCGCACCGGGGTTCTCCCTCCTGCTGATAAAGTTGGGCGTGGATCTGTACATGAGGATCCTCTGGATCAACGGTTGGGCGTCTTCCCAGATGATTTCGGCATCTATCGACAATGGCATCTTTGATCCGCTGACCTGTGTAAACCGAATGGGTCAGGGCTGACGTTTGTCCCTGGGCCTTTACGGCAAAGGTGGAATCGCCCGAGAACCAATCTTCCCAGGAAATTTCCGATACGGCCTCATACAAATCATCCCCCGTATGGCATACAAAGTCGTCCAATCGCACCAAAATCCTCATAGCGGTGCGCGACCATAAATTGACCCGGTAAAGCGTCTCGATGTCTCCTTGAAAAGAAACGGCGCCCCGAAGAGGAAGAGGGTTATGCACGCCAAGTTCTTTAAGTTCTGCTGCGCAGACTTCTTCTAAGGGGTAGGGGACGAGTGCTAGGTATTGCTGCATCATGATTCTTGGAAAACTTTAAGGTACAAATTGGATAGGAATGGCTTGCTCTTGCCGATACACGCTTGGATTACCTACAGAAAGTCCGACCTGAATTCGGGCTTCGGTTTCAAGTTGGAATGGAGGCAAATTGTCCATCGCACGAAACTGAAAGGTGTCCGATATCGTAGCTCCTTCCTCCCGGTAAAGAGGAATTGATAGTCTGCCTGAAGGTGCAGGAAATTGGACCACAAAAGCATAGGGGTATTCCTGCCGAGCTTGATTGAGAGAACAGCTTGAATGAATCATGATGGGCTCTCCTTTCATTAGGGCGGAGAGCGAGATCGTTTTTGGTGCTGTGAATGTGAGTGAAGAATAGGCTGGCTTTAGGGTGCTACATTCTGGAGAAGTGTTGCCACACGTAGAGAAGACTCCAATGCTTACCGATAGACTCATGATGGCAAGAGAAGACCTTAGTAAAGCTCTCATAGGAGATGCCCCTTTCTTATGATGCTTCGTGAAAGATAGCTCAAATAAAGGCAGAACATAGCACGAATTTTTATCAAAACAAAGGTTTTGAGGAATGTGCAGAAGATATGCTATAAATGGAGGCTATGGCTTTTCTTATGGCAGCGCATATACGGGCAGCATTCTTAGATTTTTTCAAACGGGCTCACCATACGGTCGTACGGTCCTCGCCTTTGGTTCCTGTAGACCCAACCCTGTTGTTTACAAATGCAGGGATGGTGCAGTTTAAAGATGTATTTACAGGCAAACAAACATTGCCATATCGGCGGGCAACGACGGCGCAAAAGTGCGTTCGGGCAGGAGGAAAGCATAACGATCTTGACAACGTGGGTCGGACCGCTCGACACCACACCTTCTTTGAGATGCTTGGGAACTTCTCGTTTGGGGATTATTTCAAGGAGGAGGCCATTGCCTTTGCTTGGGAGTTATTAGATAAGGAATTCAAAATCCCCAAAGAGAGGTTATGGTTTACTGTATTTAAAGGAGAAGACGGGATCCCAGCTGACGAAGAAGCCAAAGCGTTATGGCAGCGGATTGCAGGCGTGTCTGCCGATCGGGTGCTGGGGCTTGGGAAAAAAGAGAATTTTTGGATGATGGGCGATACAGGTCCGCAGGGGCCCTGCTCAGAGATCCATTTTTACCAGGGTGGGGATATTCCGTGCCAAGAAGAAAAAGAGGGCAAATCCTGCCTGGGTCCTGCATGCGATTGTGACCGGTTTTTAGAAATTTGGAACCTGGTCTTCATGCAGTTTGAACGATCTCAGAAAGACGGTCCGCTTTCTCCACTTCCTGCTCCCTCGATTGATACGGGTGCAGGTCTTGAGCGGATGGCGTCAGTCATTCAGGGCAAGCGTTCGAACTATGACACAGACTTATTTTTGCCTCTGCTTTTGTACATATCTGAGGCTGCGAAGAAGAAGTATCTGCATGCCGACGGTGAGGATGATGTCTCGATGCGGGTTTTGGCGGATCACTGCCGGGCTACTTCATTTTTGATCGCCGACGGTGTGATGCCAAGCAATGTAGGACGAGGCTATGTCCTCAGGAGCATCATGAGGCGTGCGATCCGGCATGCGGTTCGGCTCAATTTGCCCGAGGGATTTTTTGCGTCGCTCTGTCTTGAGGTAACCTCTCCTTCTTTGATGGGAGCCACCTATCCAGAACTAGTAACGGCAAGCTCGCTGCTTCAAAAGGCAGTCAATGCCGAGGATGAGAGCTTCCGAAAAACACTGGGACGTGGAATGAAGTTGATTTCAGAGGCCAGTCAGTTTCGCATGGATGCGGAAAAAAAAGTAATGCCTGGCCATGTAGCATTTCAGCTACATGATACCTATGGTTTCCCTCTCGATTTAACTCAAGTGATCGGTCGTGAGCAAGGCTTCACCGTCGATGAGGCTGGATTTGCCGAAGAGATGGAAAAGCAGAGAAGCCGCAGTAAATTCTCAGGAAGTGGTGACCAGGTTGCTTCGGAGGTGTACCAAAGAATCTACACCCAGCTGGGTGCCACGGTGTTTACGGGGTACGACCGTAGCCATGGAGGGCAGGGCAAAAGTACTATCAAAGCCATGGTCTCCTCCTCTGGCGCAATGGTTGAACAAGCAAGTGAGGGGCAAGAGGTCGAGGTCTTTACATCGCAAACTCCGTTTTATGGAAGAGCAGGTGGCCAGGTGGGCGATACTGGAAAAATTCGAGCCGTCTCTTCCAAAGAGGTTGATGTGGACGTTCTTGATACGTGGAAGCCCTTGCCCGAACTCATTGCGCATCGGGTTCGAGTGACGAAGGGCTTAATCAAAGTGGGGGACGAGGTAGAGCTGCTCGTCGATGAAGACCGGCGAAATCGCACTCGGAAGAACCACAGCGCGACGCATCTTTTAGACCATGTCCTTCGCAAAGTCCTAGGGAATCATATTACCCAAAAAGGTTCCTATGTCGGACCGGATAAGCTCACGTTCGACTTCTCGCATTTTGAGCCTCTTTCTAAAGAAACAAGACAACATATCGAATTTTTGGTCAACGAAGCCGTTTTGCACAATGACGAGCAAGAAGTGACCGAGACCGATTTCGAGCAGGCTCGCGCCATGGGGGCCATTGCTTTATTTGGTGAGAAATATGGAGACAAGGTTCGGGTGATGAAGCTGGGGGAGTCCATCGAGCTTTGTGGGGGGACGCACGTGTTCCGCACCGGAGACATCGGTCTATTTAAGATTATCTCAGAAACAAGCATTGCTAAGGGGATCCGACGTATCGAGGCAGTCACGGGGCAGGCTGCCCTTGCTTGGGTGGGAGATCGAGAGCGGATCCTTTCTGAGGTAGCTGAACTCTTCCGGGTAGAGCCAGAGGCTGTGAAAGAACGGGTGGAACGGCTTTTGGACGAGGTGAAGCAGAAAGACCGAGAGATCGCCCAGCTCAAGCAGAAGATGCTGAATCAAGCAGGCGGCGGTTTTACCGAAGAGAAAACGGTTGCCGGAGTTACCGTCCTCGTGCGTCAAGTCGAAGAAATTGACGCAAAAGTACTCAGAGAGGTGGCAGAAAAACTGCGCGACCAAAACAAAGCGCAGGTGGTCGTCATTGGTGGTGCGGTTGGAGGGAAGGTGTCCTTGGCGGTCGCTATAGAGAAACAGCTTTCACAAAAGCCAGCGTTTCATGCAGGCATCTTGGCAAATAAGTTAGCAGAGGTGCTTGGGGGAAAAGGCGGGGGCCGCCCCGATGTTGCCCAGGCGGGTGGGAGTAATCCTGAGAAGCTGGTAGACGCTCTGAAACAAACGTTTGTGATTTTGGAAGGCAGTTCATCTACGAAGTAAGAAAAAGCGTACGATTCCTTCCATTTTCGCTATAAATAAAACAGCGGCAGATAGTTGCAGTTCTTTCCTTAGTTCGTGTAGAGTAGCTTCTGCAGAACAATTGAGGAAAATCTATGTCGGGTCATAATCGCTGGTCTACCATCAAACACAAAAAAGCCATGGCAGATGCCAAGAAGGCCAAAGGCTGGACAAAATTGATCAAAGAGATCACAGTCTCAGCTCGAAGCGGATCGGATGCCTCTGGGAATCCTAGGCTACGAACGGCCATTGATAAGGCCCGCGAAGCAAATATTCCGAATGATACGATTGATCGTGCGATCAAAAAAGGCTCGGGGGAATTGGGAGCCGAAAACGTGGAAGAGCTTGTGTACCAAGTCTACGGGCCAGGTGGGGTTGCGATTTTGGTCGAGCTGGCTACGGACAATCGCAACCGGACTGCCTCGGAGCTGCGCAAACTTTTAGAAAAGGGAAACGCCAAGATTGATGCGTCCGGTTCCGTACTGCGCAAATTTAAGAAGCGAGGGCAGCTGATCTTTGATGGAGACCAAACTTCAGAGGATCAAGTAACCGAAGCCGCTTTGGATTTAGGGGCAGAGGACGTGCAGGTGCATGGGGAGACGATCGTTGTCTACTGTGAACCGGGCTCGTTTTATCAGATCAAAGAAGGGTTTGAGAAGCGATCACTCAAGGCCCTGGAAGCCGAGGTGGCCATGATTCCTGAAATGATGGTAGATGTGTCTGAGAAGGATGCGGAGGCACTTACGAAGCTGATCGCCCAACTGGAAGAGCACGAAGACGTCCTCAATGTATACGCAGACTTTAATCCGCCTGAGGAATCTACCCAAGAGGCAGCAGGATAAGACCTTATGAGGCGGGTGTTAGGCATTGACCCAGGTTCTTTGTACTGCGGCTATGGAATTGTCGATGTGGCTTCTGCAAGTACACCTACCTATGTTGAGTGTGGCGTTCTCCAGTTTGAAAAAAACCTGTCACTGGCACACAGGTTACACCAGCTATCGGTCGATCTCCGTGAGATTATTCAAGAATTTACGCCGAGAGATTTGGCCCTAGAAGCGATTTTTCAAGGGAAGAATGTTCAGTCGGCATTTCGGCTAGGGTATGCCCGGGGTATTGTGATGATGCTGAGTGCGGAGTTTGGACTTGGTTTGTACGAGTACCCGCCTAGTGTAGTGAAGCGCGCGGTGGCAGGTCATGGTCATGCGAGAAAAGAAGAAATCCAGCGGATGGTCACGTGGCAATGTCGATTAAAGACACCCCCTAAGGCAGATGCAGCGGATGCACTTGCCATTGCGTTGTGCCACGGATTCCGTCAGGGCAATTCTCTCATCGCTGTACATTCTAAGGGCAAGAGGGGTCTATGATTACAAGATTACAGGGAGTGCTGGTTGAAAAAGAGTTGGACCATCTGGTGATTGATGTAGGAGGCGTGGGGTATCTGGTTTGGATTCCTCTACAGATGGTATCGATGCTCCCCCAGAAAGGGCAGGAAGTCGTGATCTACACTCACCTGCATGTACGCGAAGATGCTCTCACCCTGTATGGATTTTCTTCATCGGAGGAGAGACAAGCGTTCGAGCGCTGTATTTCTGTGTCAGGAATTGGACCTAAGTTAGGACTCACCCTTCTGTCAGGGTTTTCCGTAGACCAACTTGCCGATACAATCAGACGTGGGGATATCGGGCAGCTTTCTAAGCTGCCAGGGATTGGGAAGAAAACAGCCGAACGCCTCATCCTCGAACTTCGGGACAAGCTAGGTCCTAGGAAATTGAATGTGCCTGGTTCCTCAGCAGTTTCCTTTTCCCAAACAGTAGGTTCAAATGTTGTTACGGCACTTTGTAACTTAGGGTATCGTCCTAACGATGCAGAAAAAGCTACCGAACGGGCCCTAAAGGAGCATCCTCAGGCTGCCATCGGAGAGGTGATTCGAGCCGCGCTTCAGTTCCTTCAAAAAGGTTGACCCACAAAAGCTCTCCCATTTTCCCTAGAGATATTCCTAAACCCCTCCTCCCAAGCAACAACAGCCCTAAGAGGAACGAAACAAAGCACAAGTTCTGGTAAGCCTCCTTAGCTTAGTTCTAAGAATGATTCGCTTTTTGCAAATTCATCTTTCCACCAAATAGCTCGTATGTTAGAATTCAAATCGGCCCTTTATGTATACACCCGTTTTCTCATCCCTAGCTATGAAACGTTTTTTTGTACAGGAGTTTGTTTTGTCACTATCGTCTGCCAATTCCGAGCCTGCATTCTCTTATACCTTTATAGAGGGTAGGCACGAAATTCGGATCTCGATGGTCACGCCCACCCCAAAGCAACTGGACAATGTGCTGCATGAAAAAGTCCAGCTGGCGCTAGTGCTACAGCCAGAATTCTTAGTGCTTTTGTGTCAATTCGGGGATGACCCCTGGTTGATGACGCCGTTTCAGTGGCATCGGGTTCCCACTTTAAAAAGGACTGTCCAGCCAAGCGTTTGGGAGCAAGCCATGCTTGAGGTTGTAGTGATGGATTCGCAGACAGAGCAAATGTATGGAAGCCGAAACATTGCGCTGGGACCAGAATTTACAGCATCCTTATGCGGAGCCATTGGAATGCAAGCCGCGGTAAAATGGGTAGGTGAAAATGCCTACGAGCATGCGCTGGAACGGCTGCTGTCTAAATATCCAAGGGCCGAAAAACTACTACCCTTGGCAACGGCTCGTACCCTAATTCTTCCATAAGAAAAAACCTACCTATAGAAGAGAAACTAGGCCCGTGATAACATCTTTTGGACGGTCCTGCCTAGCTCGGCAGGCGTTTCGGCAATATGAGCCCCTGCTTTGCGGAGGGCATCGATTTTCTCTTGGGCAGTGCCTTTGCCAGAGGTGATAATGGCCCCTGCATGGCCCATCCGTTTTCCGGGAGGTGCTGCTTGTCCTGCGATGAACGCAGCAACGGGTTTTATCATCTCATGGCGAATGTAATCTGCGGCGGCTTCTTCTGATTCGCCTCCAATTTCACCAATGAGCAGTACGGCTTCGGTTTGAGCATCATCGTTAAATAATTTGAGCACATCAACGAAATCCAGCCCCTTCACTGGGTCTCCTCCGATTCCGATGCAGGTAGATTGGCCTAACCCTAACTGCGTAAGTTGATGTACACCCTCGTAGGTGAGCGTTCCTGAGCGAGAAACGACCCCAATGCGTCCCGCCTTGTGAATATAACCGGGCATGATGCCAATTTTACATTCTTCCGGGGTGATAATGCCTGGGCAATTCGGGCCAATCAAAAGCGTTTTTTTGGAAGAGGTTTGTGCCTCAAGAACACGCCTTACTTTGATCATGTCTTCAGTGGGGATTCCCTCCGTGATGCAAACCACAAGCTCAATTCCGGCGGCGATGGCCTCTAAAATGCTATCTGCTGCAAAAGGAGGGGGAACATAAATCACCGACGCGTTGGCCCCGGTCGATTTTACAGCCATTGCCACTGTATCAAAGACGGGGATGCCCTCATGTTTTGTTCCTCCTTTGCCGGGAGTGACCCCAGCAACGACATTGGTGCCGTAAGCAAGGGCTTGCTGGGTATGAAACGTTCCTGTTTTTCCGGTAAGCCCTTGGACAAGAAGGCGCGTATGTTTGTTGACTAAAATCGACATAGGTTACTCCTTCTTTCCTTTCGCAAGCGCTACAATCTGTTTTGCTCCATCGGCCATATCTTGCGCTGGAATCACATTCAGACCCGATTCTTTAAGAATCTTCTTCCCAAGCTCGACATTGGTCCCCTCGAGTCTTACGATTAGCGGAACCTTGAGACCTACCTCTTTTACTGCAGTCACCACGCCTTCTGCAATCACATCGCACTTCATGATGCCACCAAAAATGTTGACGAAGATCCCTTTTACGGCGGGATCCTTGGTAATAATTTTAAAAGCGGCGGTTACTTTTTCTGTGGTGGCTCCGCCACCCACGTCTAGGAAGTTTGCAGGCATCCCTCCATAGTACCGGATGATGTCGAGGGTGGCCATGGCAAGACCAGCACCATTCACCATACAACCAATGTTTCCGTCCAATTTGATGTAGCTCAGATCGAACTTTTTGGCTTCTACTTCTCCCGCATCCTGTTCGCTTGGGTCGCGCAGGATCTCAAACTCGGGATGGCGGAAACTTGCATTTTCATCCAAGTTTACTTTGGCATCCAAGGCCAAAAGTTGATTCGTTTTTGTGATGACCAGAGGATTTACCTCGGTCATCGTGCAGTCAAGGTGCTGGTGCGCTTTGACCAAAGATTCAATAAGTTTTGTCGTTTGCTTAAATAAATCAGTACCAAAGGGAATCCCAAGGCCAAAGGCAAGTTCACGGCTTTGGTAAGGCAAAAGTCCTAGTGCAGGGTCAATCACCTGACGAAGAATCTTATCAGGATGATGGGCGGCCACCTCTTCAATCTCCATCCCACCTTCTGTCGAAGCAATCACAATGTTCCGCCCAAGCTGACGATCTAAGACCACCGCGAGATAAAGTTCGCGAGCAATGTCAACTCCTTGTTCTAACAATAACCTTTGAACTTTCTTGCCTGCTGGGCCTGTTTGATGGGTGACCAGTTGCATTCCGTAGATTTTTTTGATGGCCTCTTGGGTCTCTTGGGGCGTCTTTGTAACCTTGACACCGCCGCCTTTTCCTCGGCCCCCTGCGTGGATTTGGGCTTTTACTACTACAACCGGGTGCCCGGTTTCTTTTCGGACGTTCTCTGCCACAAGTTCGGCTTCATTTACTGAGAAGGCAGGATATCCAATGGGAACAGAAATCCCCATTTTTTTTAGAAGCTCTTTGGCTTGATATTCATGAATGTTCATACATCTTCTTTCGGGTAAGTAAATCGATGGGACTTTATAGGTGTTTGCTCGCCTCAACCAGCTCACGCACGGCGGCAGCGCTTTTTTCGAGGAGAGTTTGTTCGTGGGGGTTTAGTTTGATTTCTACGATCTTCTCGACTCCGTTCCGGCCAATCGTGACAGGTACCCCAATATAAAGCCCAGAAATACCATAAGCTCCTTCCACATAAGCAGCACAGGGAAGTAAGCGTTTTTGGTCAAAAAGGTAAGATTCTGTCATGGCTACGGATGCTGCTGCAGGTGCGTAGTAGGCTGAGGTGCCCATCAGCTTCACAATTTCTCCACCTCCGCCGGCGGTGCGGGTAACAATGGACTGAAGTTTCTCAGGAGCGATCAGTTGTTCAATGGGAATACCGTTCACAGTGCAGTAGGAAGTAACAGGGACCATAGTATCCCCGTGCCCGCCTAACACCATGGCTCGGACATCCTTGGTGCTTACTTTAAGTTCATCTGCTAAAAAGCACTGGAATCTGGACGAATCTAGGACACCTGCCATTCCCACCACTTTGGATTTAGAAAAGCCAGTGACCTGCGCTGCTTCATAGACCATGGCATCCAAGGGGTTAGAGACCACAATGACAAACGCACTTGGGCAATAGGTTTTTATATTTTTTGCCACGTCGCGAATAATTTTTAGGTTGATCGCTAACAGATCATCCCGGGACATTCCAGGTTTTCGGGGAACCCCTGCTGTTACAATAACGACATCCGACCCCTCACAATCCTTCCAGTTTGATGAACCTATAATTTGAGCGTCGTAACCAAACAAAGCGCTGGTCTGCATTAGATCAAGCGCTTTTCCCTTCGCAACACCCTCCTTTTCAGGAATGTCAAAAAGGACGACAGAACCTAATTCTTTTTTGGCACAAAGTGCAGCAATTTCACCACCAATATTTCCTGCTCCTATAAGAGCGATCTTCGGACGCGCAAACGACATGAGAAACCCTTTTTATTAAGAAGAAAATCTGTCAGGCGGGCCACAAAAAACAACAACCCTTGAGCCTGTAAAGCCAATATACTCAATTTTTTAAAAAAAGGCGAGAATCCAAGTGTAGGTGTGTGTCTTTTTTTCGCAAGGGAGCCTCTATACGTTAGTAAAGAAACACCTTCCGTAGAGGCATCTCTTATAGGAGCTCGCCTTCTTTCAATCGTAGTATAGTGAAGCACGTTAGGACGAATGCACCTTAGGACAAGTACTTCACTAATGTGATGAGGTCATCTCCAGGTTTATAGAAATCTACAAGACGAGAGAGCTCTGGGTACCCATGCAGCGCATAGAAGCGGTGGGCATCTCCATAGCCATCTAACGTACTAGTTTCAACGCGGATTAAAGCTCCTCCAGAGGCACGAATTTCTTCTTCCATCTGTCTTAGCAGGGCGCTGCCGATCCCTCGTCGTTTATGATCCGGGTCAGTAACAACCCAGTATAGGTCCCACGTATTTTGGGTCATAGGAGTGGGACCATAGCAGATATAACCAAGGACCTGGGCAGGATCATCCTTTTGAGTAGCAACCAAAAGACGGTAATCTCCGTTCCGGGCTGGATTCCTAATGGCGCTAACTACTAGTTCGTAGGCGCACTCCATCTCGACCGTGCTGAACAGCGAGCTCTTCGATAACAAATGCTTGATCTTGAGCTGATCCTGAAGTTCGCCTGGTCTGATCTGCAAGGACACTTTCTGTGTAGAGGGGGGAGTGTGAGTGTTGAGCATACGGACTCCTTGATAGGGCAAAGAAAGCAATACGTTCAATTAGATCCTCGTACGAGTAGCCTGCTTCTTTCGCAGCAATGGCAAAACCAGCATTCTTTGAAAGATCGTTATTTGGATTCATGTCGATGACATAGGGCTCTCCCTTCTGAGAAAGACGAATGTCGCACCTGGCATAATCCTGCAGTTCAAGACAGTGAAATGCTTGTTTGGCCACGGCCATGATTTGATGCATTAACTGAGGCTCGAGATCTGAGCTAAGTTTAGGCATGGTGGCTAGGTAGATAGGAGACTGTTTATCCCATTTCCCAATATAACTTACGATTCTGGGGTGATACGATGGCAAATCTGTAAAGTCAATCTCATGGAGAGGGAAGACTTGCACAGGAGAATTCCCTAGCAGTGAAACGTTAAATTCTTTTCCATCAATGTACTCTTCTACCAAGAGGGGTTGTTTGTACTCCGATCGTAGTCGTTCTAATTGACTTAGGAGATCTTGATCGTTTGTTACCACCGAAAATTCATCGATTCCTACAGAAGCATTCTCTCTAGTAGGTTTCACGATAAGTGGATACTGAAGTTTATGTTTATGAACAAGCTTAATGTCCTCTGTCGGAAATGTTAAGTCTTCGCTAAGTACCACATACGCAGGCACAGGAATCCCAGCGCTTTTGAGGGTACGTTGCGTTTTATCTTTGTGTAAAGATATACCCAATGCTAGCGGCCCGGAGCCTGTGTATGGAATCTTTAATAAATCAAGGAGTGCGGGAATGACAATTTCATGCCGGTCGTCACTCTGTAGCGATTCGCAGAGATTAAACACGAGATCGGGAGGATCCAGTGTGAATCGCTGGATGAGTTCAGGTAAATGAGGGGCATCAATCCCTTGGATATCGACAAAATGACCTTTAGCTGCCAAGGCACGGGCAACGTCCTGTGCTGCGTTTAATATGTCTGCACGGGCTGCAAAGCTAGATGTGTCAATATCCGAAGAGGAAAAATCCTGATTATGGAGAACAACAATACGAAGTTCTTTAAAAGTAGATCGGCTGGATTTAGGTAATGGGTCCATGGGAAAATGCCCCGGCAACCTCGTGCCGGTCTTTGGCATCAAGACTAACTATCTTACGAACGGAGCTTTAAGAAAGCAATGTAATCTTTTTCTCGATATGTAGGGCCAGGGGATGAATTGGTTTTTTGCAAGAAATGCAATTTAGACAAACAGTTGGTTACAAATCTTGACAAGAAAAGAATGACAAGCTACCTAATGTATGAATTTTTTAGGGAAAGCTTATGTCTTTGGACTCTGAAAAAACCACAATTTTGGTTGAACACCTGACAAAACAGTATGGGAACTTTACTGCTGTAAACGATATTTCTTTTGAAGTTCGTGCTGGGGAAATTCTTGGATTCCTCGGTCCAAATGGAGCAGGAAAAACCACAACGATGAAGATTTTAACCTCATACTTGGCACCTACCCAAGGCCGGGTATCAGTGGCTGGGTTTGATGTGTCGCTGGATTCATTATCGGCTCGGGAGCGAATTGGCTACCTGCCTGAAGGGACTCCTCTTTACCGAGATATGACGGTGCTTGAGTATCTAAATTTTGTGGCGAATGTTCGTGGCCTTCATCAAGGACGAGAGCGAAACGCTAGGATTTGGAAAGTGGTAGAGCAGTGCGGACTAACGGACCGTTTGGGCTTTTACATTGGGGAGCTTTCTAAGGGGTTCAAACAGCGGGTGGGGCTTGCCCAGGCCATTCTGCATGAGCCAGACGTCCTGATTCTGGATGAGCCTACGTCGGGGCTTGATCCAAACCAAATTGTTGGTATCCGAGAAGTGATTAGGGAAATCGGTCGAGAGAAAACAGTCATTTTCTCAACTCATATTATGCAGGAGGTCCAGGCCGTCTGTTCACGAGTTTTGATTATTGCTGAAGGACAAATTGTGGCTGACGGGACTTTGGATGCGCTGAAGCATAGAGCCCAGAGGCAGATGGTGCTTAACGTCGAAATCCAGGGCGACCTTTCAGAGGTAAAAAATGCCCTAAGCCGAATTTCTGGTATCGAGAGCGTACTATCTTTGCCTCATACAGACGTCCAGAAAAAGCAGTCGTCACGATTCCAACTGATTGCTAAGCCGGGCTATGACCCAAGGACGCAGATTTTTTCGATGGCAGTTGAAAAGCACTTTATCTTAGTTGAACTTGCGCAAGAATTACCTTCGTTGGAAGAAGTATTCCGAACATTAACCAAACCTAAAACTCAGTCTGAATTAGAGGCGGCGTAGGAACTTATGAGAGGCATGACAACCATTATGCGCCGAGAACTAGGCGCTTATTTTAATTCTCCGATTGCGTATGTCGTCGTCGCGGTCTTTTTGCTCCTTTCTGCAGTGCTGTTTTTTAACTCTCTTTTCTTGAACCAACAGGCAGAGGTTCGGGAGCTCTTCGATGGGTTTTGGCCCACGCTGCTTATCGCGATTGTAGGGCCAGCCATTACAATGAGGCTTTTGGCAGAAGAGCGTAGCAGCGACACGTTAGAGTCATTATTGACAATGCCGGTCACAGATGGGGCAGTGGTGCTGGGAAAGTATCTGGCCGCGCTGCTTTTATTTGGATTCGCTATGATTCTAATGTTCTTTTTTGGGGCGACCGTCTACTTTTTGGGTCCGCTTGATGTGGGACCAGCCATTACAGGCTTGCTCGGACTTTTTCTAACTGCATCCGTGTACATGGCTGTGGGATTGATGACTTCTTCTTTTACGAAGAATCAAATCGTGGCTTTTATTTTGGCTGTGATGATATGTCTCTTTTTCTGGATGCTTGGTAAAATTGTTCCTCTGTTTCCTTTAGGGCTGCAAGGGGTAATCGATACCTTGGGGGTCGATAGACATATTGGAAACCTAGCCAAGGGAGTCATCGATACCCGAGACCTTTTTTATTTTGTGGGAGTGATCGTTTCATGCCTAGTCATTACCAAAAGTTCATTAGAGAGTAGGAGGTGGCGATAATGTCGAAAGCCATCCAGCGAAAGACACCGCTAAGCACCATTCTGTTTGCTACCTCTTTGGTGGGCATCACTGTAGGATTAAATATAATCAGCAATCGATTTTTCCAGCGGTTTGATACAACGAAGGAGAAGGTATATACCCTTTCTCAGGGTTCAAAAGATTTGGTACGAAACCTTCCCGATCGGATGAACGTCAAAGTATTTATTAGCGAGGAGCTTCCTCCTGATTCAAGAAATCATGCTCAATTTGCCCGCGACCTCCTAAACGAATATGCCGCTTTTTCCTCAGGGAAGATGCATATCGAGACTATTAAAATGAAGGGCGATGAGACAGAAAAGGAAAAGCAGGCTTCAGAGTGTAAAGTCCGTAAAATTACTCGAGGCGAGCGTTCGAAAAATAAACTAGAGATAGCCTCAACCTTCCTAGGGATTTGCTTTGACTATCATGGACAAATTGAGTCGATCCCAGCAGTAGAGCAGGTTGAGGGATTAGAATTTGCCATTTCTGGCCTCATCAAACAAATGACTGTGAAAAAGAAGAAATTGGCCTTTGCATCGAGTGAAGGAGAGCTTACTCCACAGCAGGGTTTGCAGTATTTTGCCGAACATCTAAAGAATACAGGATACGAAACCACAAGCGTTGACTTGAAGGCTGCTATCCCAGAAGATGTTGATGCTCTGCTTATTGTCGGTCCTAAAGGAAAGTTCTCAGAGAGAGCGCTATATGTCATCGACCAGTTCCTGATGACAGGAAAAGCGGTTGCTATTTTCGTCGATGGACAAACAATGACAACACCCCAAGGTCCTATGGTACCAGGAGTAGAGATGCCCAAACTTGCCCAGCCCAATGAGACTGGGTTAGAGGAGCTTCTGGGCTCGTATGGAGTCATTCTTCATCATGATTTTGTCCTCGATAGGCAGAATGCAGTAGGACCTGTCCCCTACGAAGGAAAGTATCTTCCCAGAAATCATCCTGTGTTCGTCGTCGCCGGTCCTCTTGAGCAGACGGATCCAATTACGAAAGGGGTGCAAATTGCGATCTTTCCGTATGTGAGCTCTCTCGATCTTATTTCCTCCGCAAAAGAGGGGAATTCTTCTGTCCGATTTACGGAGATTGCAAAGAGTAGCAAATCCTCATGGAGTCCTGCGGGGCCCTTCATTTTTGATCCCAACTTACAAGATCAACCTGCTTCTGCAGACGTAAGGAAGGGACCCTTTTCCTTAGCTTATATGGGTGTCGGGTCTTTTAAGAGCCACTTCGCAGAAAAGCAGAGGGTCAAAGAGGATGGCACTAAGGTGGATGAGAAGCAAAGTGTTGAAGGTCTTGCTCCTCTCTTGAAAAGTTCGAAAGAGGGAACTCGACTTGTTGTCATAGGCGGGTCTGAGTTTATCAGCGATAGATACCTTGGACTCGTCCGTCAAGGGCTTCAGTTCTACATTTCGAACTTGGTCTTAGGAATAAATATTGCAGATTGGCTTGTCCAGGATGAGGCGCTGGCTTTGGTAAGAAATAAAGGAATGCAGACTCGACCCTTAAAAGAAGTATCCGCGGCCACAGCTAACTTCATTAAGGTAGGAAACATCGTCGGGATTCCCCTTTTGGTATGTGTAGTAGGTATTGTTCGTTGGAGGATTCGACAAAGCCGTCGGAAAAGCATTAAATTCTCTCCGAACTCCTAATTTTTTCTATGGTAAGGACATAGTATGGAAAAAAGAACCATTTTCGCCCTTGTTGGGTTTGTTAGTATTTCGATTTGTGCTGCCTTAGTACACTATGTCTCGGATTTGCCGACGAAAAAAGAGCAAGTTCCTAGACCTATCCCGGAAATTCCTACGGGGCAAGTTGTCTCTTTAGAAGTAACCCAGGCAGGGGGAAAAGATAAAGTTCTTATCGAAAAGACAGCAAACGCGTGGCAAGTCATTTCACCCTTTCATAAATTGGCCGAACAGGCGTACGTTGAGGAAGCGTTGAGCTCCTTAGAAAAGATAAAATTCGGAGAAATCACAAGCGAAAAGAAAGAACAGTATGCCGAGCTGGATGTGGATAACGAAAAAGGGATTCATGTGATCGCTAAGGACAGCACGGGCAAGGTACTAGCGGATTTATATATTGGAAAAGCAATCGGCCTCAATACCATGGTGCGTGTAAACGGCAAGGATGCCGTTTGGAAGGTCACGGGTCTCTCACGAAGTTCGCTACGCCATGAGGCCAAGGACTGGAGAAATCATGCGATCCTTAAGGCCAAAGCAGACGATGCTAGCGAAGTGACTTACGAGAAGATGGAGAAGAGAGTTACTGTACTTAGAAACCCAATTGATGAAAAGATGCCGGATCCCACGGCCATTCATCAAGCAAGGTGGAGCCTTGGTCCGCAGACGCTAGCATTACCTCCCAAAACAATTCTCGCGTCTAGGAATAACTTAGACTACCGGCTCATCAATCAATCGATTACCACATTTTCAGAACTGCGGGCGAATGATTTCGACGATGAAATGGGGGCCGAACATGCGAAAGCAGTTGGCCTGTATGAGAAACCAATGGCTCGGGTTCAAGTGGCTTTTAAAAATGGCGACAAAAAAGAACTTTGGATCGGTCAGGCAAAAGACGAAAGTTATTATGTCAAGACCCTTGGGGATGAACAAATTTACCTTGTTTCTAAAACGGTGCTTAAAGAGGTATTGCCGGCTCCCATCGATGTGCTTGACAAAACAATTACTGACATCCCCACTGAGGATATTTCTCAGCTAGAAGTCGTCCAGGGGAATCATACTTTCCTTTTACAAAAGACTGCTCAAGGGTTTCGTTCAGAGCAGGTTGACGACATTGCCGAGGACAAAGCAAAACAGTTTGTTTCTGTCTTTGGGAAACTCTCTGGTGAGAATTTTGTGGATGAGAAAGAACCTTTTATAGAATCGCTCAAGCATCCTAAGGCAGTCATCACTATAAAAACAAAAACCGAATCAAAATCTGGGTCTTCAGACGCAAGGCCTGGGATGTTGGTGACCATAAAAGTTGGGGAAAAGAAAGACACCCAAGTTCTGATGGAGACAGAGAGCCTTCCGCGCCCTGTATGGGTTTCAGAGGGTCTTGTGGAGCGTCTTTTGAGTAGTCCAGATACCTTAAAGAGGAACCAACCCCCTGCAGGCGCGAAGATGCCGGCACGTCCTATGCCTTCGGGTGGGTGACAAGCTGCTTTTAGATAAATAAGAGCTTTCCGCTAACAAATTTCTATTCCAAGAAATCTTTGCACAAAACTGCAAAAAAATAATATCCCTGTTTACAGGCCACCAGCTGCTAAGTATGATGCGTAACTTATAGAGAGAGTTAGGAAAATTAACTCATGGCTCTTTTCGTCGAAGAAGTAAGTTTCAGATCCAGAAAGGTAAAAGTATGTTAAAACGTGTGATACGTGATGGTGTGATAGGTTTTGTGGGTTTGTTGATTTTGCTCCTAAGCAATTCAGCCCAAGCAAGCGAGTTGAATCTAGTGATTCCTGCCTCTATCCCAGAATCTCCTTTACTAAAGCTAGGGTTGATCGTCTGCGGGCTGGGTCTTGTCTTTGGTCTATTCATTTATGCTCAGCTACGAAGATTGCCGGTACACCAAGCGATGCGTGAAATTTCCGAGCTTATTTATGAGACGTGTAAAACATATTTGTTTACGCAAGGAAAGTTTATCCTTATTTTGTGGACGCTTATTACAGTAATTATGGTGGGTTACTTCTCAAACCAGGCCCCAGAACATGGCGAGAAGTGGGTTCAAGTAGGATTGATCGTTCTCTTTAGTTTGGTTGGAATTGCAGGGAGTTACGGGGTTGCCTGGTTTGGGATTCGTGTAAATACCTTCGCGAATTCACGCACCGCATTTGCAAGCTTACGAGGAAAACCCTATTTGACCTATGCCATTCCTCTTAAAGCTGGAATGAGTATTGGGATGCTCCTCATTAGTATTGAGCTTCTGATGATGCTATGCATTTTACTGTTTGTAAACCGATACTATGCTGGAGCATGCTTACTAGGATTTGCCATTGGAGAATCTCTTGGTGCCTCCGTTCTTCGAATTGCTGGTGGAATTTTTACTAAAATAGCGGATATTGGATCGGACCTGATGAAAATCGTCTTTAATATTAAAGAAGACGATGCTCGGAATCCTGGAGTCATTGCTGATTGTACTGGCGATAATGCTGGAGATTCGGTAGGACCAAGCGCAGATGGTTTTGAAACATACGGGGTCACTGGGGTCGCACTTATTACCTTCATCCTCTTTGCTCTTCCGAAGGGGTACGATTCACTACAAAGTACGCTGTTAATCTGGATCTTTATGATGCGCATCACCATGATCGTGGCATCTGGATTGTCTTATTTACTTAATCAACTTATCGCCAGGATGAAGTACAGTCAGAGGGACCACTTAAATTTTGAAGCACCCCTAACAATGCTTGTATGGCTTACATCGATCGTGTCTGTGGTAACGACCTACGTCACCTCTTATTTTTTGATTGGGCATCTTCCCCTAGGACTTTGGTGGCAACTGTCAACGATTATTAGTTGTGGAACTTTGGCTGGCGCGATTATTCCTGAGCTCATTAAAATCTTTACCTCAACAAAATCCGGCCATGTGCGTGAGGTTGTTACAGCATCCAGGGAGGGAGGAGCTTCTCTAAACGTGCTTTCTGGGCTCACGGCTGGAAATTTCTCGGCATACTGGATGGGGCTTGTCATTGCGGGACTGATGGGAATTGCATTTTGGGTAAGTCAAAAAGGGCTTGCTGCATTACTACCGGGAACGTGGTCGTTATCCTATCCTGTGTTTGCCTTTGGACTCGTTGCCTTTGGGTTCTTAGGGATGGGACCTGTGACCATCGCGGTAGATTCTTACGGTCCTGTGACTGATAACGCTCAGTCAGTATACGAGTTGTCCCTGCTCGAAACCATTCCTAATATAAAAGAAGAGATCAAGAAAAACTTTGGGTTTGAAGCAAACTTCGACAAAGCAAAATATTATCTAGAAGAGAATGATGGAGCAGGAAATACATTTAAGGCGACAGCAAAACCGGTCCTCATCGGAACGGCAGTTGTTGGTGCAACCACGATGATCTTTTCCATTATTATGGCACTGACTCATGGTTTAGAGATGAATCTAGATAAGCTGTCGGTACTAAACCCACTGTTTCTCTTGGGACTTATTGCCGGTGGTGCCGTGATCTTTTGGTTTTCTGGTGCAACAATTCAGGCAGTATCGACAGGAGCTTACCGTGCGGTTGAGTTTATCAAGGCTCATATTCGCTTAGATACAACGGAAAAAGCTTCAATCAGCGATAGCAAAAAGGTAGTTGAGATTTGTACAAAGTATGCTCAAAAGGGAATGCTTAATATTTTCTTAACAGTGTTCTTTAGCACGTTGGCCTTCGCTTTCTTTGATTCGTTCTTTTTTATTGGATACCTCATCTCCATCGCTCTGTTTGGGCTTTATCAGGCTTTATTTATGGCCAATGCAGGGGGTGCTTGGGATAATGCGAAGAAAGTTGTTGAGGTCGAACTGAAAGAAAAAGGCTCGGCTCTCCATGCTGCTACCGTTGTTGGTGACACTGTCGGTGACCCCTTCAAAGATACTTCTTCTGTAGCAATGAACCCTGTGATTAAGTTCACGACACTATTTGGTCTTTTGGCTGTAGAGCTCTCCGAGTTTTTCAAACAAAATATGACCAGTGCTTGGATGCCCAAGATTCCTATGGTTCTATCAGGAGTCTTCTTCGTTATTTCGACTATTTTTGTATATCGTTCCTTCTACGGGATGAGAATCCGCTCGGAACAAGAGAAATAGGCTACTTTTTAAAAGGGTGTGTGCTCTGCCTATGTATCTTCTGTCCTTCTGAGGTAGAGGACACACTATAGTGCTCTTAAAATTTACCCCTCTTCGTCTATAATATTAGAACATCTTTGATTGAAACAAGCTCTAAGGCACAGGGTCGGGTGCGTGAAGCTTGCATGGTGCCATCCTGGCTATTTTTACATGCATGCTATTCTGGCCTTGGCTATTTTTACATGTGCTTTAAAATAGCCGGGTAATATGCGAAATACTTTAATTGGGATTTTGAAAAAGATGGTCGCGCTATTCTGAAATACCAATGGGCAGAAAACGACAAATTGCTCGTCTTTGACGAAACCAGATTCTGGTTACGGGCAGTGCACGTCTTGATATCTATCATCGTGGTGGAGATTCTTTGGTTTTCCTAAGCCATTTTTAGATAATGACGAGCGAGAAGCTCGAAGGTGGCGGAGAGAACGATTTGAGCGCATCTTAAGGGAAGATGTGCGAGACTTAGAACAATTAAAAGATATCGCTACCTTAGATCTGCTTGTAGATGCCTTACGAGAACGGGTAGGCCGGCTTATCGTATTATCCAATATTGCGGGTGATTTACAAGTCGCCCCACAGACGATAGAACGTTGGCTTGGCATCTTAGAGAAAATGTATGCAATTTTTATCGTAAACCCTATACGAAATACCCACCTCGAGCCATATTAAATCCACCTAAGGTTCTACTTCTACGACAATGGGGATGTCCTCGGGGATGAAGGTGTAAGATTTGAGAATCTAGTAGCTACAAGTCTTTTGAAAAGAATTCAATTCCTCGAGGACCGGGATGGGTATCGGTATGAGCTGAGATACATTCGTGACAAAGAGGGTCGTGAGGTTGATTTTGTCATTCTCAAAGAAAATAAGGTTATTGAGCTCATTGAGGCAAAATATAGCGATACAGAAATCTTTAAGGCTCTTAGCTATTATGCGGAGAAGTTACAACCTCAGCGTGCTACGCAAATTGTAGCCGAGCTAAAGCATTCCTATCAAAAAGGACAGCTTCGTGTGGTGAATCCCCTCGAGGCACTCTGTAGCCTCGAGGAATAATCCTCTCTTATTTGTTATCAGAACTCTTCTAAAACTTGCGTTTAATGGCCGGATGGGTTCATCGTCGCCGCTACTTAAAGCATGCTCCAGAATAGGGAAAAAAGATCTCATTCCAGTTTCTGTAAGTCCAATACGTAAGCAGCCACAAGAAATAAGCTAAAGAGAGGAAAAGGAGCATAACCCAGAGAAAACGAAAGGAGGAACGTTGCTGAGGGTCCTTCTTGAGTTCCCATCGTAAGATCAGAAGTAACGGGAAGATTTGCGACATAGTATAGTCAACAATAGTCACTCGTATTTCGTGAAGACACTGAGGCGAGGCAGAACTTAATATAGGCGGAAGAAGAAAATGTGGTATGAATATGAGGCCTCCCATCAGACCCAACAATGCAATCTCAATTAACAACCGCCTTTTCCAATGGTGGGAGCTCCTTTTCAAGAAAAGAAAATAGCCACCGATCCATAACATCCAGGAGGCTATACTCACGATAAATACGACATTTAGGTGGGACATAAATCTATCCTTCTGTCCGAGAGGACGTTCTTCTGTCGCAGAAAGCGTAGGGTTTTGAAAGAAGAAGCCTTGTTGAAGGAACCTGTGTTGCTAAAAAGGCTTGTTTTGGCTTCCTTTAAGGAAGGGGGGCTAGATTGACATCCCTTCGTGAATCTCCAGGATAATTGCGAGGTCCTGCACCTGTATAAATCTGGCGGGGTCGGGCAATTTTTTGCTCGGGGTCAGAAATCATCTCGAGCCATTGGGCAAGCCATCCCACAGTTCGTGGAACTGCAAAGAGGACCGTAAAGAAATCAGAAGGGAATCCCATGGCTTGATAGATAAGGCCTGTATAAAAGTCGACATTTGGGTAAAGTCTGCGAGAGATAAAATATTCATCTTCGAGAGCAATCCGTTCAAGCTCAAGAGCAATGTGCAAAAGAGGGTTTACTCCGGTGACTTCAAACACATCCTCAGCCATCTTCTTTACGATCCTTGCCCGCGGATCATAGCTTTTGTACACACGGTGCCCAAAGCCCATAAGCCGCTGGCCTCCCTTGCCTTCTTTAATCTGTTTGATGAAGGCGGGGACATTATTTACATTGCCAATTTCCTCTAGCATATGAAGTACGGCTTCGTTGGCTCCTCCGTGCAAAGGCCCATATAGGGCGGCCGCTGCTCCTGCCATTGCGGAGTAGGGTTCTCCACGAGCACTTCCAATGGCTCGCATTGCTGAGGTTGAGCAGTTCTGCTCGTGGTCGGCGTGAAGGATAAAAAGAACATCAAGAGCTCGTTCTAGCACGGGGTGGGGGGTATAGGTCCGCTCTCCCATCCGTTTGATCATCGCCAGAAAATTTCCAGTAAAGGAAAGCGAGTTGTCTGGATAGGTAAAAGGGAACCCATGGTTTAAGCGGTATGCCCAGGCTGCAAGCGTTGGGGCTTTTGCAATCATCCGAACCACGTTACGCAGTCGACATTCCGGGTCATCCACTCGTTTGGCATCTGGATAAAAGGTACCTAATGCGGCGATGCTAGAGACAAACATGCCCATGGGATGGGCATCATAACGAAACGAGCGGAACAATCCTTCGAAGTTCTGTGGGAGAAAGGTCCGCACTGTGATTGCTGATACAAACTGCCTCAGCTGATCGCTGGTTGGCAGTTCCCCATAAAGAAGGAGATAGGCAACTTCTAAGTAGCTAGAACGCTCAGCGAGTTGCTCGATCGGATAACCTCGATAAAGAAGAACACCCTTATCGCCGTCGATATAAGTGATGGAGGAGCGGCAAGAGGCAGTGTTTAGATAAGCTGGATCGTAGCTGACAATCCCAAAATCTTCTGTATCTACCTTTACTTGCTTTAGGTCGTTGGCTTTGATGGTGCCGTTGTTGATTGGAAGCTCGTAAGAATGTCCCGTGCGGTTGTCGGTGATGGAGATCGTGTTCTTCATAAAGATGTTGCCCCGTTTCAAAAGATGACGTCAGGATGTTAAAAAATACGTAAAATGATATCGCATAAAAGACAGCTTTTGTCCAAAGAAAAGACGGCGAAATAAACGGGATTTTGATTCTCGCTGGAGGTAAAGAATTTGGGAGAAAAGATCCTAACAGAATGAGAGAGTGCTTACGATAGGGGCAAGGGAGCCTTTTAGGATAAAAACTCGAAGAAAACATCATTATGCCCGTTGCTTTGATATTCCTTTAGAATCTTGCTGCTGGACCAACAAAGCTCTATGCTATCCAGCCTATGACTTGGCTGAAGGCACTTCTCCTTGGAATTGTTGAAGGACTTACTGAATTTGTACCAGTTTCTTCGACGGGACATCTCATCCTTGCAAAGAAAGCTCTCCATTTGCAGGGAGACGGGGTCGATTCTTTTTTGTTGGTGATCCAACTGGGTGCGCTGATCGCCGCCATTGTATATTACCGGAATCTCCTTATCAAGCTTGCAAAGGGTGTCATGGCAGGGAACCCAGAGGCCCGGCGTCTTTTTTGGGCATTATGCCTTGCTTCGCTTCCTCTTCTTGCCGGAGGGTATCTGTTTGGTTCGCGCATCAAGCAGGTGCTGTTTGCTCCAAAAACTGTGGCCATTGCCATGATGGCAGGTGGAGTTTTGATGATACTTGCTGATTTGTGGCACCAGAAAAGGGAAGATGTTTTTCCGCTTAAGAACTTATCCCCTTTCAAGGGGCTGCTCATCGGTCTGTTTCAAATGTTTGCGTTAATTCCGGGTACTTCCCGTTCGATGTCTGCCATCGTGGGGGGGCAGGTCGTGGGGCTAGATCGTGTCAGCGTAGCAGATTTTGCATTTTTGCTTGCGATCCCTACGCTAGGGACAGCGACGGTCTACGAGCTTATCAAGTACCGACATACACTACTGCGGGATGTTGGAATAAGCTCCTTGCTTGTGGGTTTGGCTACATCCTGTGTAGTTGGGTTTTTGGTGATCACCGGATTTTTACGTTACCTTCGCAGGTATGGACTGGTCCCATTTGGAATCTACAGAATCCTCTTGGGGGCCTTGGTTCTCTTCTTGTAGTATTCCTATCGAATAAATACGACGTTCCGCCGCGTCAAGCCCTAAGAACTTCACAGGCTTATGGAGGTCGAAGGATGTGTGAGTCTCTCCTCGGAAAGGCTTTACCCCAGAAGGTGCCGTTCCCTCGTCTTCTTGTAAATCTGCCCTACGAATAGCTTCGTATTCAGGGATGGACAAAGAGCGGCGGTTTTGCAGGGGAGCATCAATTTGGAGTTTTTCGACCCACTTTTCTGCCTGCTTAGGCACCCGGCCGGCAAAAAATTCAGCCGCACATCCAGAGCCATAGCTAAAGAGTCCGATCCTTCTTCCAGCGAGCGAAGATCCTTCTTTTTGCAGAAGCGATGCGAGGGCCATGTACAAAGAGCCTGTATACACATTGCCCACTTGCGAGGGGAGTTCTAACGAAGCAGCAACCTCGTTTTGGAAGGAGGCATCGGCCTCTTCTTGGCTGAACCCTTCGAGCATTTTCAGGTGGTGGTGGGCTTTTTTGGCCATCTTCCCATACGGAACATGGTAGCAAATTCGAGAAAGGGGGTTTTTGCCCTTGCTTCTCTCTTGGCTCTCGTCCCATTTTTTCCATTCTCCGTAAGCCCCCGACAGCGCTTCTAAGTAACATTGAACGGAAAAATGTCCGTCTGTAAGCGCTTCTTTGCGATAGAGAGGCCGCCAAAAGTCATACACATCGCGGCTATACGAGCCTGAGTGGCCTACCTCAAGTTCGAGGAGACGTGGGTTCTCTTTGATCAGAAGTGCAATAGCCCCAGCGCCCTGGGTTGGTTCTCCTGCGCTTTCCAAAGGGTACCTGGCAATATCGGTGCAGACCACAAGGGCGCTCTTTCCCCTGGCTGAACCTGAGGCAATCCAATCCAGCGCATTGAGGAGCCCTGCGGTACCCCCAAAGCAGGCATGTTTGGCCTCGAAGATCCGGCATGCTGGAGAAAGACCCAAAAGGCTGTGCAAAAATGCGGAAATCGGCTTTGCATGGTCGACAGCAGTTTCGGTACCGACAACGCATAACCCAATCTCTTTTGGGTCGCACCCAGACATGAGAAACAGCCTCCGGGCAGCGTTGGCTGCCAAGGTAACTGGATCCTCGTCCTTTTGGGCGACCGACATCTGTTTAACGCCAAGGCCAGTAAGATACTTCTCTTTTGGAATGCCGCGAGCCAGGGCCAATTCAGAAAGTTCTACATATCCAGAGGGTACACTGATCGCAAGGGCATCAATACCAATGGGTACACGATGGTTGAGCATGCCGATATCATACAGAAGCTAAAGAAAAAGTCTTTCTGAAAATAGAGAAAAACTATTTAGGCTAAAAGAATACAAATCTGCATGCTTGAAAATCCCAAAAATATGATGGAGTTAGCGTCGGTAAAGGGAATCTGACGTCCTGCTTCGTGTAAAGAAAAGTAGGTTGTACTTGTAATTATGGTTTTTTGTGTTACCTTTCAAGTATGAGAAAGAGTTTTTTATTTGGATTATTTCTATTACATTTTGTGGCTTGTGGACCTCTAGAGGAAGATATTCAGGCAGAGGCGGATGAGAAAGCTTTGGCGGCCCGTGAACAAAGGATAGCATTGGCTCGACTTGCCCAAAAAGCTGTGGCTGACAGCAAGTGTGGGATTTCGGCTCAGGCTTTGGTCACCCATATTGGTCTGGTTGGGGCAGACGACCAGGATATCCTTAACATTGTGTGGGAAAAGTACTCTAAGAATATTACAAACCAAACAGGAAATATAACCGTCGATGCAAGTTGTGAAGGGAAGGATGTATCAGAGGAAGACACAGAAATTGTGATCAATATCGATGCCAAAAGGCAACCCTACTTTTCTAAAATTTGTTCCGAGAACAAACAAAGAGGGACAGTTACCTATGATGTTCAGCTTAATCCTTTAGCGAAGGCGATCTTGGAAAGCTTGGTAATCCCTCACGTGAAAAATGGTATCGTTCCTGCGTATCGCCGTCTATTACAAATAGCCGAGAAAGTAAATCAATGCTGCCCTGGCAATCAATGTGAAGAACTTGCAGCAAAAATCCGTAGGGACACGGTGACAAAAGAGAGCGACGAATAAAGTATTAGGGGCCTCAATCATGAAAAAAATCACTCCTTTCCTCTTGGCTATCCTATGTAGTTCTCTGCTTCCCTCACATTTTGCTTTCGGGGACCCTCAGCCCACATCTTCCGCGGCCCAACCTGTATCTTCTATAAAGGAAAAATTTCCTCTCCGAGGAGGACTAGGCCTTACTTTTATCCCTGCACAGGGTGTGTTTTACATCGAACAGCCGAGCCAGTATTATCAGGGAGGGCTTCGGCTGGAGGGACTTTTTCGGATGCATCCCCGGCTTACCGGAGAGATTTCTGTAGGGTTTTTGGGTTCAAATCACACCAATGCACAGGATTTGAGTGACCCTTCACAAGCAGAAATGCTGATGGAGGCAACCGCAGCGCTTGGGCTTCGGTTTCAGCTAAAGCCGTTTCCGACCATATTTTCGAGTGCAAAAACAGTCACTAGTATCCCTTACCTAGCGATCGCTGCGGAATTTTCTGGTTTGTTCCCCGAGGTGCTTTCAGCCAATCGTTTCGTCCGAAATGGAGGGCGTGCAGAACGAGCTTTGTATGCGCTCATGAGCCTGGGGGCCTCGCTTGGAGGTGGTGTGGAATTTCTTGTGAGAAAACACTTCTCATTCTCGATAGATGCTCGTTTCTTTGCCCATGGAATCATTGATCCGAACGGACGTCAGAGTACAATGTATGCTCCTACGCGCCTTGGGCTTCGGGCCTCCTTGGGAATCTTTTACACCTTTTAATCAGTCTTGACGAAACAGAGAGAACCGACGTATTCTTACGCTCTCTTTCCTTATGCAAACTCAAACATGGAAGCGCACGCTTTTCCCGCCGTTTGGACGAACTTTCCTTTTTGCTTTCAGTAGTTTGGGTCTCGTTGTTGGGATTTTTCTTGGCGGTTGTTATCCTCGTCGGAATATCACGAGCCACGAGCTTAGGCCTGTTTTGACAGAGGTCCCCTCGGCATTGTCAATCTCTGAGGAAGAGCTAGCTAAAAATACACCGAGAGATTTTGTTTCAACCCAGCTTCCTAATGGACTTAAGGTCTCAATCCTTCCTGATCCTTCTAGTGCAACGACAGCAGTTTACCTTTTTTACCATGTGGGGTTAGGTCACGATGACAAATATACCCAGGGACTTTCTCATTTGCTTGAGCATCTGCATGGAGGCTCAACAAAGAAGTATAAGAAGGGAGAGTATGACGATTATTTAAACTTACATGGGGCTCAGCATAATGCAATGACCACCCCTGATTTTACGCTGTATCATGTGGAGATCTTATCAGAGCATCATGAGCCGATTTTGGCATTTTATGCAGATCAGATGGAAAATCTACTTCTTGGTCAAGAAGCTGTGGACGTTGAAAAAAAGGTGGTGAGCGAAGAGCTAAGATTAAGGCAACAAAACAGTCCCGCGATGAAAACAGGGATCAAAATTGTCGAAAATTTTGTGAATGGACATCCCTACGGGGGAGCCGCCGGAAACCCGGAGACGATCGAGCATATTACTCTAACAGATGTGCAAGCCTTCTATCGAGACTACTACCACCCCAGCAATGCTCACCTAGTAATTGTGGGACCTGTAGATCCAAGAAAAGAGGCAGACCTAGTAAAGAAGTACTTTGAGCCGATTTCCGACCGGGGAATAAAGCCTCCTCCCATTCCTTCTCTTCTAACCTGGCCTTTTGCCAAGGAGGCAGAATATTCCCAGGCCCTTTTCCCTGTCAAAGCTGCCTTGCTGGTGTATCCGTTGCCTCCTTTACAGGTAAGCGATGCACAGGCACTTAGTCTTTTGGTACAAATGTTATGCCCTGGGGAATCCTCTAGCCAGATGTGCCAAAACCACACGGATCTGCTCTACCAAGACCTCGTCAAAAAACAGAGGTCTGCCTTAGAGGCAGGAGTATCAAGTTACACAGCGAAGGAGGGAGGAGCCCTTTATTTTTATGCGGTCTATCTACCCTACCGTCGTAAATCTACTGCATTTCAGCTTATTGAAGACAAACAGAAAGAGTTAAAAAAACAAGAATGGCTCACCGAGGAACGTCTTCAAAGTGCAAAACGTACCTACTTTCGTGATTTTTATCTTAAGAATTTTTCTGTGGCGAGCCAGGCATTTGCCTTAGGGAATGCGATGCTTTTGTATGGAGATGCAAGGTACTTTTTTTTGAAGAAAAAAATCCTACAAGACATCACCCTTTCCGATATTGAGCGGGTGTTTCAAAAGTATCTTGTAAAACAAACGCCCATAAAGCTTTATCTAACCCCTGAAGAAGTACCTGCTTGGATTACCATGTTTGGCTGGATGTATCCGGTGGTGGCAAAATGAGACACCGCTTTCTTTTTCTAGGGACCTTTTTGTTGTTAGTGGTCCTGTTTCCTCTTTTAGTCTCAGCGTTACAAATGGGGAATCTTGCTCGTTACAGTCAGCGTCAAACGTGGATGTTGAATAAGGAGACCCGGATCTTCCTCACTGAAGATCACCGTGCTCCTGTCCTTCATATCTATGTCTACTTTCCTGTTGGGACTTGGTCTCCTTGGGCTTTGCAACAGCATGCAAGTGAAGCTTTTCAAATCCAAAAAATAGACCCTGAGGGAAGGCTTCTGAAGCAAGCAGCAGACCTAGGTCTTGGCGTCGATGTAGGTACGGACAAATTTAGTAGTTATCTGCACGTCTTTTGTCTGAAAGAAGATGCGTTTCGGGTGGCAGCCCTGTTGCATGAGATTCTTACCAACCGCGATTTTGACCACAGTGAGCTGGTTCGTTGGAAGTGGGCTGGCGGTGCTGTAGGCGCCAGTAGTGCGGAAGACCCAATAGCTGTTCTTCATGCGGCCATCGGGCGGACCTTTTATCTCAAAGAAGATCCTCATCGGCTTGATCTGGAGAACTCGGTAACCCCGACAACCAATACCAAAATGCTTCTCGCTACCCGAGATACGATGATCCGAGTTCCGGGGCGGGTGGTTGCCTTTGCAGGGGATGTCAATAAAAAAGAAGCAGAGGCCCTTGCCAAGGCCCTTCGGTTGCCTGAGCCTGATTGGAACCTTCCAAAGCAGCTCGCCTTAAAACCAAGTGGATTTGGATACCAGGCTGTGCGGGAGGACAAAGAAGCCTTTGTGAAGGGAATCTCCCAAGTGTTTATGGGATACGTCCGGACGGGGCTTTCCATTTCAGAACCTGATTTTCCGAAGTGGCTTCTCGCAGACTATCTGTTTGGTGGAAATTTTTATTCTCGTTTGTATGTGGCCTTACGTCATCATGAGGGAGACACATATTCTCCACAGACTGGGATGAATCAACAAGTAAAACCAGGAATTTATGAGGTGGTTGTCTACTCTCGCCCTGACAATGCCGCTAGGATTGAGAAAAAACTGCGAGACACATTAAAACATTTTGCAGAAGAAGGAATTACCGAGAAAGAATTGAAGGACGCCCTTTCCCATTTTCGGGGAAAGCAAACCTCTTTGTACCAGCAACCCCAGAACATTGTCGAGGATTTGGTCGAACGCTTCTTCCAGGGACAATCGCCTGACGCAAAAGAGCTTGAGCTTCAAAGGCTTTATGGAGTGTCTCTTCAAGAGATCAACAAGTTCATTAAGACATTTTATGATCCTAAGAATTTTACTATGATCCAAGTTCGTCCCAAGGGCTAAGGCAAGGGACGTAGGCCCAAGCCATACTGAGAAGGAGAGGGGAGTATGAACATCGAAAATGCCGTTCGCAGAAATGTACCGCTTGCACCCCTCACCACCCTAGAGCTGGGTGGAAATGCCCAATACTTTCTTGAGTCCTTTGACGAAGAGACCACA
Source organism: uncultured Myxococcales bacterium (assembly GCA_964537055.1). Classification (GTDB taxonomy): domain Bacteria; phylum Myxococcota_A; class Polyangia; order Palsa-1104; family JAEUJZ01; genus CAZHYV01. The sequence goes on along the minus strand of CAZHYV010000004.1, from coordinate 213,523 downwards.
CTGCAAGCGGTAGAATGGGCAAAGCAGAAGAATCTGCCCCTGTTTGTCCTCGGGGGTGGTTCTAATGTAGTCATCTCCGATCAGGGATTTTTGGGATTGGTTCTTCACATGCAGGACCGGGGGATCTCTATAGTAGAGTCGTGCAAAGTAGCATGCGACAAACAACCTGCCAGCCAAGTGCTTGTGACTGCGAAGGCGGGAGAGCCCTGGGATGCTTTTGTGGCATTCACTGTAGAACAAGGACTTGCAGGCCTAGAGTGTTTATCAGGGATCCCAGGGTTTTGTGGGGCCACTCCTGTTCAAAACGTGGGTGCCTATGGACAAGAGGTGTCAGATACCCTCCGTGAGGTTCGGGTTCTTGATCGAGAATCTCTATCGATTGTGAATCTAAAGAATAGTGATTGTGCATTTGGATATCGTACCAGCCTATTAAAACGGCAGCCCCAGAAGTACATCGTGCTTTCTGTGACATTTTCCCTAACGTTCCAGGGAGGCCCTACGCTCAAGTATCCCGAGCTTGCCAAGTACGTCTTGACTCGCCATCCGACACCTTTGTTACGTCATGTGCGTGAAGATGTTCTCACGCTACGACGAGCAAAATCGATGCTCTTAGACCCAACAGACGAAAATCGACGGAGTGTAGGATCCTTTTTCTTAAATCCCATCGTGACTCTAAAAGAGTCAAAAAGCCTTGTAAAAACTGCAATCAGAAAAGGTCTGGTCCTAACAGAAAAAGAAATTCCTCAATTTCCCGTTGAGGGAGACCGGGTAAAATTCCCCGCGGCCTGGCTGATCGAGAAGGCTGGAATCCGGAAAGGACAGAGGTTTGGGCCAGTGGGTGTTTCTTCGAAGCATTCGCTTTGTCTGGTTCACTATGGAAACGGAACCACAAAAGAACTGGTGCAGGCAGCACAGGCAATTCAAACAGCCGTGAACGAGACCTTTGGCATCAAGCTTCATCCCGAGCCCAATTTTGTAGGATTTCTCGATGCTGAACTGAAAAGCCTAGGATAAATACTCATGGATGCACCGATGCTCTCCCCAAGCCGAGTGTTTTTGACTGCGGAATGGCGCTATTTAACCTTGGTGAATTTTGAAATTCCACCGGAGAAGCTTAGGCCGTTTGTTCCTTGGGGCACAGAGCTCGATTTTTTCGAGGGCAAAACTTTTGTCAGTTTGGTAGGGTTTCGCTTTTCAAAGATTTCCTTTCGAGGCGTACGGATGCCTGTACTTCTGCCGTTTGAGCAGGTGAACTTGCGTTTCTATGTAAAGCGTGAAGGCGCAGAAGGCGTACGACGAGGTGTCGTCTTCCTGAAGGAAATCGCCTCCAGTGCCCTGGCTGGCTTTTTTGCGGGATGGTTTTACGGAGAAAGATACCTTCACCGACCTTTGCATTCTTGCTACACAAAGAATGAGCAAGAGAACACCCATTTTGTCTCCTATGGATGGAAGCAACCTCATTGGCGGAAGCAACGACAGGAGTGGAATCGTTTCTCGGCAGTGTTCGAAGGAGACCCGGTCTGTTTACAACCAGGCACCTTGGAAGAATTTATGGTTGATCGGAGGTTTGCCTACACGCTGTGCGCTGTTTCAGAACGCCAGGGGGTGAAAGAGTTCTGTATCAGTCGCCCTCCGTGGAGGGTATGGTCGCAGGCAAAATATGCGGCATTCCTCCACCCACATCATGACTTTGAACCCTGGATTCTCCACTCGACAGGAGAGGAACCCTCTTCTGTATTTGTAGTGGATGGATCGCCCATCACTTTGTATGAGAGTTGGCTCATTTCATAAGAGCGATGATCCAATTTCAGTAGAAGGGTATCGGCTTGTTTGAGACGCTTGATGACGACATAGTTTTGTTCTCCATAAAGTACCTATTGCGAAAAGGAAAGAAGGAGGTTGCTTGATTGACAACAGAGTCTCTATCGGTATTCTACTTCTATGCCTATTTATGAGTACGAATGTGAATGCGGAGCCGTTTTAGAGATTTTTGAACGTTCTTACCAAAAAAGGGATCTCTGCGGAGACGAGTGTAAGAGCAAGCAAGCAGTTCCCGCCTCTATCATTCCCACCCAAGGTAGGCTAACTCGGTGCGTTTCTGCTTCTCAGCTTCGGGGGATGGGAAAAGAAGCGAAAGAAGAAACCATTGATCCTGTCAAGCGGGCCAATCGACCCTATAGCGATTGTAGAGATGAATAGTTGTGAGGAGAAAACGATAGGGATGACAGAAGGCTAGAGCGTACTCTTCATGAGGCTTTGACTGAGGACATGTCCTCAGGATTGGAGAAGGTATTCTTCACACGGACGGATCGGGAGAAGTAGGTGTACCAAAGGCCAAAGGAAGAAATCGATCCTAGTACGCCGATGAAAAGCCCACCTACGCGATCTCCTCTTGACAAAGCCCTTAAAGAAGGGGGACCAAAAAATGTAAACGCTGCCGTCAAAAGATTATGGAATAGCAGATAAATAAGGAATGCCTTTGTGATTCTTACTGCAGAGGGACGCTTTTGAAAGAGGAGGACCCCGCAATAAAACGAGCCGACAATGATACCCACTGATGTTGCGAAGCTGACCCAAAAGATCGTTTTATAAAAAGGACTTGAGTAGATATGCCGGATGAATGCGTCACTTTGGTAAATTTGATGAGCTTGGTAAAGCTTAAGTAATGTGGAACCTCCAAACATAGGAAGGATGATCGTCAGGCTTACGCAGAACAGTAACAACCATCCTCCGATTCCTGAGGGAGAGCGTCGGTCAATGGGGCCCAAAGAACGAAGGTCGTTAGGGTCCAATTGTGGTAGTGAAGAAGAGGTGGTTTTGGTATGCATGAGAATCTCCTAGGTAGAGAAAGCATATAGCAATTTCCAATAAAATCAATGAGAGCTATACAAAGCAGGCGCACGACTCTTTGTGGGCGCATGATTCCCTTGTGTGCTTCCAGGTTGGGGAACGTCCCAGCCAAATATGAACTCGATTTGGGCGCGCTGTGTCTAATAGTTGACACTCTGCCGTCCGCTAACATAGGCTAGCCTGCTATGCAAAATGTAGAAGAGGCTCCCCCACAAAGTCGTTCTTACGGGCCATGGCTGGTTGCTTTAGGGGCCGCGCTGTGGGGTACAGAAAGCATCTGGAGAATTCCTCTCAACCGAATATTTGACCCAGAGATCATCGTATTCTACGAGCATGCCCTTCTTGTTTTGGTTGCTATTCCGATCATCCTCATTCAACGGAAGATGCTGAAGCAAATTCCCTGGTCTGCGTATGGATACCTCATTTTCAGCGGCGTGGCGGGTTCTGCCGTAGGTACCGTCTTTTTCACGATGGCACTGCGCCCCGAGAATGGCAGCAATGCGAGCGTTGTGAATGTGCTTTTGAATATACAACCCCTGTTTTCAACGACAGTCGCTTGCCTGCTGTTTAAGGATCGTCTGTCGAAACAGTTTTTCTTGTGGGCGCCCGTGGCGATTTTTGCAGGGATGGTACTTAGCATCGAGCATCCGAGCGAACTTCTCGTATCGCTAAAAGCAGCTGGACTTACCAAAGGCACAGGATTTGCCCTGCTGTGCGCGTTCTTTTGGGGGCTTTCGACGGTTGCAGGTCGGGGAACCATGATGAAGATGCCTACCTCGCTGGCTTCGGCACTTCGATTTGTCATCGGGTTCGTAGCCATGGCTGTGATTGTCATTGCGCGAGGGAAGATGGGTTGGCACGCCCTTGCGCCGGCTGCACTTCAGGGCCAGGTTGGCTATGCGCTCATGCTACTGATTCTTCTGTGCGTACTCTCTGGAGGGACGCCCACATTTATCTACTTCTTGGGACTTAAGTACACGCGGGCCTCCACTGCGGGCTATTTTGAGATGATGCAGACGCTGGCAGCCCTTTTGGTGACATGGGCCATCCCCACTTGGTTCCCCAATCCCCTGGTGCTTCCTGCTCCCTTGGCAGTGCATCAGATGGTGGCAGGAGGCATCTTGATTATTGCTGTGGTCATGGTACAGCGAGCCCAGCATGGGGTCGAAAAACCTTCACCTTCACAGGTGGCTGGATAATGCCCTGGATCCGCAAGCTGCTGAAAGGGAAGAAGGTGTGGGCACTCTGCGATACCACCGGGAAACTGCACACAGATTCACAGCGTCGCGTAGATATTATGTACCATCCCAAGGGTAGAATCTACCAAGCAGCTCTTACGAATCTCTCGATGGATGAAGAAATACTGATCTTAACTGATGACGAAGCTCAGCCAGGTCCAAGAGCAGATGCCTTGCGGTTGAAAAAAACTCAGCTTGAAGCTGAGAGAAAGCAGCAACAAGGGCAAAAGGCGCACTTGCAGAAGAGCTCAGCTTCAAAGCAAGAGGGTAAGGGGAGAGATGCTCTCATTGCAGAGCCTGATGAAATCATGATTTTTACAGATGGAGCTTGTTTGGGAAACCCGGGGCCTATGGGCATCGGAGTTGTCATCTTAGATGCTCAACATTCTTCGCGAAAAGAGATTTCCGAATTTATTGGGTACGGCACTAACAATATTGCGGAACTAACCGCGATATTACGGGGGCTTGAGCAGGCTCCGAAATATCGAAGGGTCGTTGTATATTCAGATTCAGCCTATGCGCTGGGGGTGGTATTTCAGGGTTGGAAAGCCAAGGCCAATTTGGAACTGATCGAAGAGATTAAAGAATGGATGAGGCATTTTCTTGAGGTTCGGTTTGAAAAGGTATTAGGGCATTCTGGGATTCCCGAGAATGAACGCTGTGACGAATTAGCTCGTCTGGCTGCGCAAGCTCAGGGGTAATGGCAAAGGAAGGAAAGTTCAATGGCAAAGAAAGCAATTCGAGAAGGTTTCCACACGGTGACCCCTTATCTTATGGTTCATGGAGCAGAAAGGTTGGTGGACTTTTTGAAACACGCCTTGGATGCGGAAGAAACGTACCGCTCTCTCACCAAAGACAACCGCATCAAGCATGCAGAACTTCGCATTGGCGATTCCATGATCATGCTGGCCGAGGCTCTTGACACACCGAGGCCATGTCACATCCACCTCTATGTTGCTGATCCGGATGCGTACCACCGGCAGGCCATCCAAGCTGGGGGAGTCTCAGTCATGGAACCAAACGACAGGCCGATTGGAGAAAGACTGGCTGGGGTTGCTGATCCCTCAGGGAATGTATGGTGGATGTCTGCACCTCTTGGGTCATAACCTCAATCCTTCTTACAATCCTGCTGGACAAAACCCCAAGTCTGGCCTACACTTAAGTGGATGTAGTTTTAGGTAAGCAATCGCCATTTTAGATTAAGGTATTAGGAGGTTCCATGAAAATTTCTTTGTTATCACGATGGGTAGGTTTTTCTCTGCTTGTGGCTGTAAGCAGCTTAGGCGCGTGTAGCCTAGATGAAACGACCAAGGACAGTGGTCCAGGTCTTTCTCTCTCTACCCTGGATCGGAGAGTGAAGGAGCTAGATCAGAGGGTGAAGGGGCTTGAGACTGCTTTGGCCCAGCGCCCCCCAATGGGAGCCCCTGCACCAACACCATCAGCCCCTGTGCCTCCTTCACCTGGGTACTACGGGGCACCTGCTCCGAATGCGTACCCTCAATACCCCTATCCCTATGGTGCGGCACCCCCTGCAGCCTACCCAGGTTACCCAGCAGCTCCAGGGTATGGCCCCCCAGCACCTGGGTATCCGATGGTACCTCAAGCTTATCCAGGACGATAGGAAAGATACAATTCTCCCTTCATTCCACTTCATGAATGCCTAAGGTTGTTACAGAAACCTTGTCAAATGAGCTTTGGTGGCTCTATGGTCGCTTGTTGTCGATCACTTTTTACATTTTTCAGAAATGGTTTTATATACTTGGTGGGATTATTGGAGAAAAGTGAGCGATCGTTATTTGTGTGCGACTATCAATATAGTTCATTAGAGGAGACGAGAATGAATAAAAAGTGGATGTTATACGGATTGATTTTTATATGGGTTTCCGCTTGTGGTTCGCACGGGGGGACCGCGAGGGAGAAGGGTTCTAAGGTAGAGGCAAGTGCTCAAGAGCTCGAGGCAAGTGTTCAAGCGCAGGTCACTCGCTATAAAAAGATGCTGGCAGGGGGGAGCTTACCAGGGGGGAAGAAATTTCCAGCGATCCCACCTTGTAAAATGAGGGAGCACGAAAAATGCCGAATTTATTATAATGAAATCGATGACCAATTACGTGAACAGATTAGTGAACATGAAACCCATCTACGTTCAGCAGAATTAAGTTTGGAAAAGGCTCGTTTAAAAAATGAAGACTTCGTCCCCTTCGGGGAAGAAGCAAATTATCTTGAGGCAAAACTATCGATAGAAAAAAGGCAACTTGAGGGAGTTCAAGGTCTTGCCAGATACCATGCAAACCAAGGGAAGTATGTCCAAAACGAATCTTTTGATGAAACAGAGACCCCTTTAACAGACGGGCCTATCGAAGCAGATACTCCTTCTTAATCTATACACCCAAAGAAGTAATCCCCTCCTTAACCCTGGGCAGTCCAAAACCGAGGCAGCCCTAACCAGGGCCGACCCTTACTCGTACCTAAGGGCCTCGACGGGATCTAGGTTCGCCGCACGCCTGGCTGGAACCACCCCTGACACGACTCCGACAAGAGCCGAGAACCCAATCGCCGTGGCCACCACTTCCAAAGAGAGCTGGATGGGAAGATTGGGCACGGCAAGCCGAGCCGAGAAAATAATCAAAGCACCCAGAGAAAGGCCAATCAGCCCCCCCAAAAGAGAAACAACCACGGACTCGAGCAGAAACTGAATCAGGATGTGAATCTTTTTTGCCCCCACCGCCCTACGAACCCCAATCTCGCGGGTTCGTTCCCGGACAGAGACCAGCATGATGTTGGCAATCCCAATCCCACCTACCAAAAGTGAGATGCTGGCAATCGCAAGCAAAAGCATCTTCATCGTCGCCATGATGCCGTTGATGGTGCTAAGCATATCATCCTGAGAGATGATGGTAAAATCTTCCTGGTTGTTGTGCCTGCGCTTTAGCAGGCTGGTGATTTCCTCGATGGAGGGTTGTACGTTCGCTTTGTCTCGTGCCCGAGCCAAGATCACGCTGAATCCCTCTACGGCAAACAGATCCATGGCAGATGTGTTGGGAATCAAGACCAGATCATCCAAATCAAAGCCTAACGTGGTCCCCTTGTGCGCGGTGATCCCAATGATGCGGAATTCTCCATCGGCGACTTTAATGACCTTGCCCAGCGCCTCTTCGTCTCCAAAAAGTTCAGCAAGCACTGTACGTCCGACAATGGCGAACCTCCGATGGGCATTAATGTCCTCTTCTGTGAAGAATCGCCCCATGTCTACAGGCAGCTGCCGAATTTCGTCAAAACGCAGGCCGACTCCAAAAACGAAGGTATCCCGACGGCGATTTTGGTATCGGATGGTGGCATTCCCCTGAACCAATCCCGTGACCCCATCTAGCAAAAGAGCACGCTGCCGCAGAGCGGTTTCGTCCTCTTTGGTGAGTTTATGAACCGTGCTTAACGGGGGGCCACCAAATCCCTTGGTCTCGCGTTTTCCTGGAGTGACCTGCAGCAAGTTTGAGCCGAGGCCTGCAAAGGTTTCAGCCAAGTATTGCTGTGCGCCCTCGCCCAGCGAGACGAGCAGAATCACCGACAGCACCCCGATGGTCACACCCAGGGTAGTGAGAAAAGCTCTGACCTTATTCGAACGAATGGCGTCGAGTGCAGAAAAGACAAGTTCGAGGATTGGCATGGATTAGGCGCTCCTCTCTTTTTTCAGATCTCTCGCAATCTTTCCATCGACAATCTCAATTTTTCGGTGAGCTCGTTCCGCCAGTTGGTGGTCGTGGGTCACCAAGATGATGGTCATTCCTTCTTGGTGGAGCCGTTCGAAAAGGGTTACAATATCGGCCCCTGTTTTTTGGTCTAGGTTCCCGGTAGGTTCATCCGCCAAAAGAATCGCAGGATGATTCACCAAAGCTCGGGCAATGGCCACACGTTGACGCTGTCCTCCAGAAAGTTGGTCGGGGCGATGGTCAAGCCGGCTTCCCAGATCTACCCGCGTTAACGCTTCGATGGCTGCTTGTTTCCGGCTTTTGCGACTCTGGCCTGAATAAAGAAGGGGCAAACTTACGTTATCGGTTGCGGTTGCTCGTGCAAGCAGGTTAAAGCTTTGAAATACGAACCCAATTTTATGGTTACGGATCTCGGCAAGCTCATCATCGTTCATCGCCTGTACCTCAATTCCGTCTAGGAGATAGGTTCCTGAAGAAGGGGTATCTAAGCACCCAATGAGGTTCATGAGCGTTGACTTTCCTGAGCCCGAAGGCCCCACAATGGCCACATACTCACCCGGATAGATACGGATATCGACACCGCGCAAAGCTTGGACAACCTCATCTCCTAGCTTAAAACTGCGCATCAACCCACGGATTTCAATCACGGGTGTTTTCGTCGGAGGATCCTCAAATGTCGACGTCTTTAACGAGGGATCGCTCAATAGATGTTCCTTTGAGTCTGAAGCAGAGGCATCGTTTACAAACATCACCCTCTATTTCCCTCCCGTTTCTTTCACCACCTTGACCAGCACCCCATCCTCAAGACCCTTTTCATTGAGAGAAGCTACGACCAGCTCTCCCGCAGTGGGGGTATATTTCTCGGTCGCCTTAATCTCGGTATATTCCCAATTTGAAATGCCCGTGGTTACAGGAACGCGTTTGAGCCGATACAGGTCCCCTTTTTCCTGATGGAGCACATACATAAATTGGTTCACTCCTCGTCCCACAATCACACTGCTTGGTACAAAAAAGACTTTTTCCTTTTTTGCAACCACTACCTCAACGTTGGCTGACATGCCTGTACGAAGGCCTTTGCTTTTTGCCTCAGGGAGGTTGTCAATTTCCACCCGAATGGTTAGCGTTCGGGCTCCTTTGATATCTTTTTTTACAATAGGATCGATCCGAGCGACATGTCCCTTCATTTCTACGTTGGGAAGTGCGTCCAAAGATAAGGTGGCTTCCTGCCCCACCTCCACCTTACCTGCGTCTGCTTCGTCCAAGGTAGCCTCTAGGTACAGATGGGTGTCGTTGATCACCTCAAATACAGGATTTCCTACGATCATGCCGTCCCCAAGATGAACAGGCAAATCTGCCAATACCCCATCAAAGGGGGCTCGAAGCTGAGTCTTTGTAATTGCTGCCTCGGTCACCTGCTTGGCCGCCCGGCTTTGCCCCACCTGGGCTGCAGACACCTGTTTCGCCGTGGTTGCTTCGCGAAGGCTGTTTTTTGTGTCTGTCCGCTCACGTTCTGTGGCCGCCTTTCCTTCATACAGCGCCTCGACCGTATCTGCCTGAAATGTTAATGTTTTAATGCGCGCATTCGATTGAGACACCTGGGCTTTAGCGATTCGAAGGGCCGCCTCGGATTGTTTCATCTGTGCTCTTAGATCTGCATCATCAAGCTGGACAATGAGCTCCCCTTTTTTTACAGGGTCCCCAACCCTTTTATGAATTACCGCAACCGACGCATTGATTTGAGCACGGAGGGTAGCAATGTCTTCGGGCAAAATATCCCCTGCTGTGGAAGAAGTCACCCGATCCGTAATCTCTCCAAATTGTACCAAGGCAGTTTTTACCGTGGGTACTTGCTTAGGCCTTAGCCAGAGTAGGGCAATGATTCCAAGAAGCGCAAGGAGAGGAAGGATAATTTTTAGTAGTTTGCGTCGCCATGAGGGGCGGGAAGGAGCACCCATAAGTGAGGATTATCTTAGTATGTTGAAATGGAATTTGCAAATAGCTTTCTTCATGAATATGATGGGGAAGTTGTTGCAATTTAAGGAAATTCGATGGGACACAAAACTATGTCATCTTCATACGATCATTCATCCTCTGACCGCGGAGGAACAAAAACCATTGTTGCTGTTCTTGGCATTCTCCTTGCTCTTCTTGTAGGATATGTGATTGGTAGCTACAAACCTTGGAAGTTTTACAATTGGGATAATAATTCAGGACCTTCTCCTAATGTCGATCGGTATAAGGTGCCTGTAGGCAATGCTCCTGTCTTAGGTCCTAAGGACGCAAAGGTAACCCTGATCGCTTTTTCTGACTATCAATGTCCTTACTGTGGAAAGGCGGAGGAAACTGTAAAACAGGTCCTAAAAAATTACCCGCGTGATGTCCGATTTGTGTTTAAGCATCAGCCTCTGTACTTTCATCCGATGGCACTTCCTGCGGCTCGGGCCAGTTTGGCTGCGAGAGAGCAGGGGGAGGACAGTTTTTGGAAGTATCATTCCGTTCTGTTTGAACACCAGAAGGAGCTGAGCGAGCCCTTTTTAGAAGAGGCCGCCAAGCTTGCAGGTTTGAATGTGGAGAAATTTAAGAAAGATCTGACAGAGAATCAAGCCAAATATGAAGCTTACATTCATTCGGATCAGGCCGAGGCCACCCAATTTGGTGCCACGGGGACACCTACGTTCTTTATCAACGGACGCCTTTTGACGGGAGCCCAACCGTACGAGGAGTTTAGCAAGCTGATTGACGAAGAGATCAAAACGGCCACCCAAGCCCTAAAGAGCGGCACAAAACCTGAAGATTTGTATTCAACTTTGATTGAGAATGGGTTGGAGCGCAAAGAAACACAACCAAACAATCAGCAGCCCCCTAAGGGTCCTGCCCCACTTCCCGATGCAAAAGTTGTTTATAATGTGCCTGTAGGGACTTCGCCAGCAAGGGGTATTTCACCAGCCAAGATTACCATTGTCGAATACTCAGACTTTGAGTGCCCTTATTGCAGCCGCGCCAAGGACACCGTTGAACAGATCGTAAAAGCCTACCCCAACGATGTGAAGATTGTCTTTAAGCAAAATCCGCTTCCCTTTCATCAAAATGCCCAATTGGCTGCGGAGGCATCGCTTGCGGCAAACGAACAGGGCAAATTTTGGGAGATGCACGATCAACTGTTTGCACATCAAGAAGCGTTAGATCGGGCCTCTATCGAAGCTTATGCTGCAAATATTGGGCTGAGTCTTTCCCAGTTTAAACAAGCGCTCGACAGCGGTAAATTTAAGGCCCAGGTCGAATCTGAAAAGGAAGAGGCAGCGCGGCTTGGTGCTCGCGGGACACCCTACTTTTTCATCAATGGGAAACCATTCCGAGGAGCAAAACCCTTCGAAGATTTCAAGCGCCTGATCGATCGAGAAATGGCACTTGCGGAAGAAAAAATGAACGGAGGCGTGAAGCTTGCCGACCTTTACCAGGAGATTACCAAGGCAGGACTTACCCAGGAGCCCAAGGTTGACATGCCTAATGCAAATGAGGGGGTGGATGGTGTACGTGCCAAGGTCCCCTTGTCCGATTCTCCTTCTCAAGGTCCGAAAGACGCCAAAGTCACAATTGTTGAATTTTCGGACTTCCAGTGTCCCTACTGTAGTCGAGTGCTTCCTTTACTAAAACAGGTGAAAGATGCTTACCCTAAGGATGTTCGTGTGGTCTTTAAACAGTTTCCCCTCCCTATGCATCCCCATGCACATCTTGCTGCGGAGGCATCGCTTGCGGCAAGAGAACAGGGCAAATTTTGGGAGATGCATGACCGGCTCTTTGCCAACCAGCAGTTTCTGGATGAAGCCTCTATCGAGAGATATGCCAAAGAGCTTGGTCTGAATGTAGAGCGCTTTCGCGATGCTCTACGCCAAGGGAAATTTAAGGCCTTGGTAGACAAAGAGATGCAAGAGGGAGTTGCTGCAGGAGTCAACGGTACACCAACTCTCTTTATCAATGGCAAGCGTGTGGATCCTATGCCGTTTGATCAACTGAAAATTTATATCGAGCGGGCCCTTAAGGAAGCTGATGATCTCATGAAGACGAAAAAGCTGAACCCGGGTCAAGTGTACGAAGAACTGATGAAGATGGCTCCTGAGACAAAGCAAGCAGCAGGTTCTGATGCAGCAGAGCCCTCTTCCGTAAAGGTCGATCCAGGGAATGGACCTAGTTTTGGCCCAAAAAACGCGAAAGTGACGATTGTTGAGTTTTCGGATTTTCAGTGTCCCTATTGCAGGGAGGTGACAGAAACCATCCAAAAAATCAAACAAAAGTATGCGAATCAAGTTCGTTTTGTATTTCGAAACTATCCTCTTTCCTTCCATCCTCATGCCCAGCTCGCTGCCGAGGCTGCCATGGCTGCTCACGCACAGGGGAAATTTTGGCAGATGCACGATAAGCTCTTTGCTAACCAGCAAGCATTGGATCGGGCCTCGATAGAGAACTATGCTTCCCAAATCGGTCTGAATATGAACCGGTTTAAGACTGATCTTGACTCGGGTACGTATAGCACTGTCGTCAAAGCGGATGTTACCTATGCTAACGGTTTGCCTGGAGATGGCGTTGGAACGCCTACGTTCTTTATCAATGGCTATAAGATTGCTGGAGCGTATCCGTTTGAGGAGTTTGACCGATTGATTCAAAAAGCCTTGGCTGAGGCAAAAAGCTAGCTTCCCACAAACTAATCCCTGATATTTGTTCTTACCGTTCAATTATAAGCTTGCAGGTCTTCTCAAACAACGCCTCTTTTGCATCAGACCAAGGTGCGATCCGTGTCGTATAGTTCTGAGGTTCTAGTTTTCCTTGTTCCACCAATTGAAGAATGTTTGGGATCGTGGCTCGCGAATGCACGACTCCCATCTTTAGGGTAATCCCTAGCTCGTACAACTGTAGAAAGGGAATAGAAATTCCGTCGGGATACATGCCAATGGAAGTACAGGTTCCACCTTTGGCTGTAGAAAGAAGAGCCGAATGGAGACCCTCGATCCGGCTGGATGCATCGACTGTGACTTCGTAACTCCCAAATTTCTGTCCCGCCCGCGAAGCGATGACAGCGGCCCCTGCCTTTTGGGCAAGCGCCAATCGTTCTTCATTAATATCCACGTAGGTAACCTGATTTGCCCCCAAGGCCCTTGCGATGGCGATGGCATAAATTCCAATACTCTGTGAGCCTAGGATGAGAATGGATTGGTTGGGGTCTTTCTCTAGATAAGGACCTACCGCCCTGTAAGCATCTGCCCAATTATCGCTTATGCTCGCGACGGCGGCAGGCGAAATGGACTGGGGCAAAGGAACGAGCATAGCTTGTGCAAAGGGTACGTACACCAGATCTGAAAGTGCCCCTCCTAGGTGTGCATTAGCCTGCCCGAGCCCATAAAATGAGAGGGAGGGGACAGCTTGGCAATGTCCAGTCTTTCCCTGCAGACAGGACGAGCAATCTCCACAAGAAATCTGAAAGGGCACAATGACACGCTCTCCCAAAGTGAAGCCAGAGACGTTTTCTCCTAATTTTACGATTTCGGCGACAAACTCATGTCCAAAGGGGAAGGGGCCGCTTCCTGGATAGGCTGCTTTCCCAGATAAGATACCAACGTCTAGGTCGCAGCGTGCGACCGCCAAGGGGCGAACAAGAGCGCCTCTCTCAGAGAGAAGCTTGGGCTCGGGTACCTCATGCCAGGCTAGTTGGCTTGGCTTTAGAAAGGTCAGTTGCTGCATCAAACACCCTACCATCTGGGAAATTTCGTCAGAAGTTAATCCTTTAACGATGCTAAGTATTGGTTTGCTCGTTTTTGGTAGTCGAGCAGAGGAAATAGTTCTACCTCGGCCGCGCCCCGTTGAATGCCATCAGGAGAATATTCGAAGGGGTCTTCGATATCCCGGATCAACCGAGTCATGTAGGTATAAATAAGAGGAACAAATCCCAAGATAATGTATTTGCCTAAAATCCCTCTGTCTGTTTTGAAGGTAGCGACCGTTACAAGAATGATGGCAGCGACGACCAATACGTCTAGGAGCGCATATCCCGAGGGCAAAAATCCTGTGCGAGAGATCGTATTAATTCGAGTCATGTACTTCCGCAGGTTATGAATCTCACCCAAAAAGCGGGACGCAGGATTGGTGGCACCGACGGCATCTATTTCCTTAACCACATCGTTTAACCGATCCAATGTCTTGTAATTGTCCTCGTGGGTACGTCTCCGAAACAACCAATCAATGATTTCGTTGCTCGACTGCACGATGGTTTGAATAAGGGGCCGCGTTTTAGGGCCGAGTTTGCTTGAGGTCCAGCGAATGGTCTCGAGCATGGTCTCTAAACTGCAGGCAATTTCTCCGGGGATTTTTTCGCTCTCTTTGTAGTCGGACAGTACACCGCCCATCATAAGACCAATCAAAAAGACACCTCCTGTTAATACTGGTGCCAGATCGGAAAACTCGATGACACCATTGAAGTGAAAGTATTTTTCTAAGATATAGCGGAGCCCAACCACCAATACGACGATGGGAAGGGTCTTTAGCATGAGTTTCCATTTCAACATACGATAGGTCTTTAGCACATATGGCAAAAAGAGGAAATACTTCTGAACGTCCTTCCATGCAAAACGAAACGCTCAGGTGCCAACCGGAAGCTTGCATGCTAAATAAAGCCTTAGATGTTACACGGGGGCTTTGGCTGAAATTTTGTAAGAAGTCTTCGATTTGCCCGTGGCTAGGCCCGCAGCTAAATCCTTAGCTAGAGCAGGCTCTGGTTCTTCTCGCAAGCAAGCCTGGGCCGCAGCAAGCCGCGCCAGCGGAACCCGGTAGGGGGAGCAACTGACATAATCAAACCCTTGCCTTTGGCAGAACTCGATCGTCTTTGGATCGCCTCCATGCTCTCCACAAATGCCAATTTTTAATGCAGGCTTGACGCTTCTTCCTTTTTGAATGGCCAGCTCCATCAAAGCACCGACGCCTGTTTGGTCAAGCGTAACGAACGGATCTTCCGGATAAATCCCTAATTCTACATACTGGGGCAGAAACTGGCCGCTGTCGTCACGAGAAAGTCCTAACGTGGTTTGGGTAAGATCGTTGGTCCCAAAGCTGAAAAAATCAGCGGTCCTGGCAATTTGATCCGCGGTCATACAGGCTCGGGGCAGTTCGATCATCGTACCGATTGTAAAAGAGAGGGCTTTGGTGGCAAGGCCTAACTCATGCACAGTTTGAAGCAGTTGTTCTTTCAGAAAAAGGAGCTCCTTCTCATGCCCAATCAAGGGCAGCATAATTTCGCACTTGACCTGAATTCCTCGAGAGATCGAGTGATGGGCTGCTTCAAAAATGGCTTGTGTCTGCATCTTATAAATCTCGGGATGCAAAATCCCAAGTCTGGCTCCTCGGTAACCAAGCATGGGATTTTCTTCGTGGAGGGCCTGTTTCTTCTTTTTCAACCAGGCTAGGGGAACCTGAAGTGCTTGGGCCGTCTTTTGTTCCTCTTCTTCAGTTTTAGGCAAGAACTCATGGAGCGGTGGGTCGAGCAAACGAATGGTCACCGGCAGGCCATCCATTTCTGTAAACAGCGCCTCAAAATCGCTTCGCTGAAATGGCAAAAGCTTGGAAAGTGCTGCTTCTCTTTGCGAGGGAGTTTCTGCCAGAATCATCCTTAGCATCGGAATCATACGCTCTTCCGCAAAGAACATATGTTCGGTGCGGCAAAGGCCGATTCCCTCGGCACCAAACCGTCGTGCGGTTTTAGCATCGATTGCTGTGTCTGCATTGGCTCGGATGCGTAACCGACGTGCCTGGTCGGCCCACGACATTAGCTCTTGATACTCTGGTTGGTTTTCCCAATTAGGTTCGATGAGCGGCAAGCTGCCCAAGAAAACCTCTCCTGTGCTTCCGTCAAGGGTAATGACATCGCCAGCGAGGAGTGTGTGGTTTTTGACCTGGAGGGATTTTTCTTTTAATTGAATTTGTAGCGCAGAGGCACCTACCACGCAACACCTACCCATCCCTCGGGCCACGACCGCGGCATGGGAGGTCATTCCACCTCGGGCAGTAAGAATGCCGGCAGACACCTGCATTCCTTGAATGTCTTCGGGTGAAGTTTCGTTGCGGACTAAGATGGGACGGATCCCTTGTTTTGCTAGTTCCTGGGCTTCTTGGGTGGTAAATACGATAGGCCCAGAGACTGCACCTGGAGAAGCGGGCAGTCCTTTGCACAAAAGCTCTTTTTTTGCTTGGTCATCGATCACGGGGTGAAACAGCTCGTGAAACTTCGCGGGAATGATCCGAAGAAGAGCGTCTTCCTTCGAAAGCAGCCCTTCATGAACCAGGTCTACAGCAATTTTGACCATGGCTTTGCCACAGCGTTTTCCAGCACGTGTCTGAAGCAGCCAAAGCTTTCCCTCTTGGATGGTAAACTCGATATCCTGCATGTCACCCAAATGTTTTTCCAACCGAGCCGCATGCTGGATGAGTTCCTTCATTACGGTTGGAAACGTAGCTGCAAGCTTCTCAAGAGGCTCAGGTGTACGGGTGCCAGCGACGACGTCTTCCCCTTGGGCATTGACGAGGAATTCGCCATAAAACTTTTTTTCACCTGTGGAAGGATGACGGGTGAATAGAACGCCGGTACCACTTTGGGTGCCCATATTCCCAAAAACCATAGCTTGGATGGTCACTGCTGTGCCTAGGTGATGAGGGATATGGTACATATTTCGATAGGCCACTGCCCTTGGGTTTTTCCACGATTGAAACACCGCCGCAATGGCTGCCCAGAGCTGTTCCCAAGGATCCTCAGGGAAAGAAGCCTGGGCTTGTAGAAGAGCTTCTTGTTTGAATGCAGAGGTAAGTTCTTTCAAATCTTCCGTTGTCAGCTCGGAATCGAGGACAATCTTTTTGTTTTGCTTCTTTTGGGTGATCAGATTTTCAAATAGATGTTCCTGTCCAGGATTTTCTTCTTCCCCTACATGAAGAACGACTTCGCTAAACATCTGAACAAATCGACGGTATGAGTCATAGACAAATCGAGGATTCCCCGTCTTTTGTGCAAACCCTGCGGCGGTTTGGTCGTTTAGCCCTAGATTGAGGATCGAGTCCATCATCCCCGGCATGGACACGGCTGCTCCTGAACGGACAGAGACCAGCATGGGGTTTTTTGCATCCCCAAATTTTGCGTCATTTGGTAAAGCTTTTTCTACCTCAGCCATTGCCTGCCGAATCTGGTTTTTTAATTCACTTGGAAATTGTCCAGTCTTTTCGTAAACAAGGCAGGCCTCAGTCGAAATCGTAAACCCTGGAGGGACTGGAATTCCTAGTTCGACCATCTGCAGAAGACCCGCACCCTTATTTCCCAAGATGCTTTTGCTAAGCTTGTCGGAGCTCCCTTTAGAACTGTGAAATCCGTACACGTAATTGGGCATGGAGGGAACCTTACCAAAAAATTTGTTTGGGGGTAAGATTTATCTTTTTTGTAGAAGAGGCTTGATTTGCAGAGAATGCTATCTATGGACCGAGCCTAAAAGATTGACATAAATTTGCAGAGTGTAAAGAAGCATGGTGTTAGGACTGGCCCTTACGGCTCAGGGATAGGAAGAGACGGATGCGTTCCTGCTTGAGGCGGCCTTGCTCTTCTTCGAAAATTAGGTAGAGTGTTGGTATGGTTATCATGATCAAACCCTCCAAACTATGGGTCATTCCTTTCTTTTGGTGGGGAGCTGTCATTGGGTCTGGGGGCTGTCTCACTTACTCCCTCGGTTGGTTCTTGAGAAATCCTCTAACGGTTTCTACCGTGTTGTGGACCTTGATGATGCTAGGAATTGAAGTTTTATTAGGAATGATCACCCTCTCGCAGGCACTCGAACACACGCGCTGGTTTTGGCCCGAAGCAGAGGGATACAAGTGGTGTTCCCTCCGTTCCAAAGGCAAGCTTCGTGGTTCCATGCGGGTGTTATGCCAAAGACAAAATCCTACAGGCCCGAACCGGAATATGTCCTATCCCGTTTCTCTGATTCAAAGCGATGATCCAGCTGGGGTTGATAAGGTGCTGATAGAAGAGCAATGGCTTTCTTGGACAGCAAGACAATTAAGCAAAAAAGTGAGTAGACACCTACAAATTGATTCAGAAGACCGAATCGTGGTTCGAGAAAAAACTTTGTCAAAGCAGACAGCAGGTAGATTTGTATGAAGCATCGTAGCATAGGTTGGACTCCTCGCAAAATTCATAAAGCTTGTCTTCTCTTTGTGGGAATGCTCAGCTTCTTTTTGTGCAAGGAAGCGTACGGAGGTGCGAAGAACTACTATATTCCTTGGAATGAGGGCAAGCTGAAGGACGTCCTGCCTTTCTGCCAAAACCAAAACCAGCTCCATCCTTTGAAAACTCCGTATGACTTTGATGAAAGGTGTCTTTCGGCATTGCGGGTGGCCATCCCCTTTGGTGAAAGCTTCTCAAGTTCTAAAAACGCTATCGAGCATCGAGAGCAACTGGTACGATTGTTTGCGTGGCTATTAGCGATGGAACCACTCACGCTTCCTGCCGATTTACGGGTCCTCCGTCATCCAAAGCTTCAAATTTCACCTCGGTATCTATGTATCTTTCATCCTGAGCTACGAAAAGAGGAATGTGGATTCCAGGCAGAATTAGAACCTAGCTACGAACCTACGTTGAACCAGCGTCTTTTAAACCACCTTATCACCCAGGTGAAAGAATTTGTGGAACATCCAAACCCCCTTTTTGGCTCCGCCGGCGTTACTGTCCTTGCGAGGGCGTATGCTCCTTTAGGCCGTGGAAAAGGAGTCCTCCATTTATATCCTAAGTTTTGGAAGATTTCACGCATTCGCCAGATAGGAGTCCTTCTGCATGAAACAGAGCATTTTCATCTAGAAACGGGGGCACACTTTGGCTACTGCCCGGAAGAAGCTGGGATCAAATTTCCTGCAAGCCTAGTTCCCCTGTGTGATCAAGGTCCGTTTACAGGTCCTTTTGGATCCGATTTGGTGGTAACAGAACTTTTTCTGCAAGCAAAGCTCCGAGAGGTAGAAAAAGAAAAGCAGTTAATAAGACTAGGGCCCTTCATGAAGGAAACCTATTATCCTATGCAGAAGATATTTGATATTGTGGATAATTACTGTTCTGCGCTTTTAGGCCAAAATGCCCTTAAATTGATGCCGCAGGATTTTCAGAGTGTCTGTAAAAACCCAAAAATGTATCTTGCAATTTGGATGAAGATTCCCTATTTTCCCCACCCTAACTCGCTAGGTGCCCTGGGGAAAGAGGAAAGGAATACAATCCATTCTCCTTTAGATTCTAAGATGATGATCTCTGGATCTTCTTTCTACGAGTTTCTTCCTGAAAAGTGGCTCTTTGCTCCTACACACTATCGGTTGATCCGGAACCATCCGGAATTGTTCGGAGCTCCGTAGCTTTACAGAGACTTGCGAATCTTCTTCAAAATGACTCGAGAAGCACCCAAAAGCTCTTCGGCCTGATCTTCGATTTCCGCAATGGCATGATGTAGAGCTTTCCTGCTTTCATGAAGGCCCTCGTGTGTCGTTTTGCGTAGGAGAGAACGATATTTTCTCATCCGAGAAGCTTTCATAAAGTAAATCAGACTAGCGCTTAACCCTGCTCCTACTAAAAGTTTGAGTACAAGCTTCATTACATCCTCCATTCCTAGATGATTCAAAAATTCTAATGTGGTGCTTACAAAGCGTGTTGTCAAGAGAGGCTCTGCTATTTTTGGCCTGAGAGCTACTATCATTGAAACCATTTACAAAACAAGTTATCCTAGCGACATGATATTGGGTGGTAAGAAGAAGCTACTTGTCGTCATCCCCCTATCCACTTGGAGTATCACTCTTCTTAGCCTAGGGACGCTTTTTTCTACGTTATTTCAACGTTCTTCTTGGGCAAATTTTCTTTGGGAGAAACATCATCTTGAACACACGCTTGTTACGATCGGATTTCTCTTTTTTGCATGTATCGAAACCCGATGGTTTTCGATACAAAATAACTTGATCCGATGGAGATGCCTTTTATGGGGTGGCTCTCTACTTCCCGAGGTGAAGGTAAAACCAGATTGGGGCGAGAGTGGATGTCTCGTAGACATACAGGGTATCGGTAAGGAAAAAGAAAAGCCTAGCGAGGTTTTGGTCGGAAATTTTCTAACAAAAAAAGGTCTTAAAAAGGTAAGAGCATTCTTTAGTAAGCCTTTCCAAAACCAGCCTGGCCTAGGTAAAATACCTGCTTATGTCTCATTTAGAACATAACCCCACGAGATGGACCTCTTCTCGAGAGTTACATTGGCTGAGCTGGTTCATCATTGCTGCACAAATTTTGGGAATCGGATTTTGGATGTTTCCCCGAATCTTCGAGAGCTCTTTTGGAAGATTTCAATGGTTCAAGGGATTGGGATTTGTTGTTTGGTTGGGGTTGTTTGTTCTTGTAGTAAAGGTCGCATCCTTTCTAAAACGAACCATCCTTTCTGCCTTTTTTCTTTTCTCTAGCCTATGCATTCTATTCTTGCTGATGAGTATATTTCTTCTTGCTTTTTTTGATAGCGAGAACACCTGTATTTTCTTTTGTGGGGGGCCTCTGATAGCGAATACACTTTTTATTGCAGCTGCTTCGGGCTTATTAAATCTATGGTATTCGAAGGCTTACCGAAATTCTCCTTACGATCTTGTCTGCCGCGTTCTTTTTTCTGTGGGCCTTTGGTTTACCTGCATGGGAATCTTTCATTACCAGGGTTTTGTGCAATATAAAATCGTACTGCCTGCGGTTCTCACAAGTACATTAGGTAGTTTCTTCCTTTGTTTATCGATTTATGCTCGATCCAAACAAATTCGTTCTTTTGAACAAAGAAGGACAATGCCAAGCGTAGATCTTTTCCAGCTCCCTCCTGAGCAAGCGAATGCGATTCCCAATCAGATGCATCGACGTTCTCCGTTAGCATGGGTTGCTTGCGTGCTAAGCATCTTGTCTCTGCTTGTTATTCTTTTTCTCGAAGCAGTAAGGTATCTATTTCAAGGAACCATCACAGGATAACTTCCAACCTTTTCTTTTGTCTCCGCCATCCTACCTCTTGCTGAATCCATGTATCCTTTCGTACGTGATTTCATACATTGCATTTTTAGCCGTTTGTCAGTACTTCTCGTATGTTTTCTAACCGGACCTGCTTATATCTTTTCAAGGAGGCACCATGACGCAGGATTTTAAAGATCAGTCTCTCAAAAATTTATCCCCTTCCTGTTCTTCTCAATATTGCTTTATCCTTCCTCCTTATTTACTTAAGCAGATAGCCATTCATGGCTCGAAAGAGCAGCGCGAGGCTGCGGTTCGTGGAATGAGCGTTGATGCAACAACGCGGGCAAGCCGGGCGATGTTCTTGGCGGAATTCGGCCGTATGAAAAACCCTATTTTGGCTACAGCTCCTATGCCAAAACAGCGCACCATTTTTAATGCCAACCACCAAGAGGAACGGTCGGGCTTGGTCATGCGCATAGAAGGGCAGGGGCCTGTGGGCGAGTCCAGTGTCGATGAGGCTTATGATAATCTGGGGATTACTTACGATTTTTACAAAACGGTCTTTGGACGCAGTTCTATCGATGACCAGGGACTTCCTCTGCATGGTATTGTGCACTACGGGCAGCATTATAATAATGCCTTTTGGGATGGTCAGAAGATGGTGTTTGGAGATGGGGATGGGCAGGTGTTTAATCGATTTACCTGCGCGGTGGACATTATTGCCCATGAGCTCACCCATGGGGTGGTGGGGGACGAGGCAAAGCTCATCTATCTGCGTCAGCCAGGTGCGCTGAATGAGTCGATGGCAGATATCTTTGGCAGCTTGGTCAAGCAGTATGTGTGTAAGCAAACGGTCGATGAGGCCGACTGGTTGATAGGGCAGGGCCTCTTTTTGCAGGCACCAAAGGCATCGCTTCGGTCTTTGAAAGAACCCGGCAGCGCGTATGAAATCACTGGTATTGGGAAGGACCCTCAGCCTGCGCATATGGAAAAGTATGTCGAGACCATGGAGGACAACGGCGGAGTGCACATTAACTCGGGGATTCCCAACCGAGCGTTTTATCTTTTGGCCACTGCCCTGGGAGGGTATGCGTGGACCAAAGCAGGCAAGATTTGGTACGACACCTTGCGAGATCCTTATTTAAAGAAAACTACAGACTTTGCCACCTTTGCAGCACGGGCAGCAGTGAATGCGGGCCACTTGTTTGGTTCGCACAGCATTGAGCGCAAAGCCGTTATCGAAGCTTGGCGACAGGTCGGGGTTTTGGTAGAGCCATTGCTGTAATCACAGGCGTCTCCATTTGTGGCGTTCTTGCTTGTATGGGGGCGTTCCAGCAAATTGAGGTTGCATGGAATGCGGTTGCATCTGTGTAGGATTCAGATTACACTGTAGTAGATGCGTATTTTACTGAGACGACAAGGCGGGTTTGCCATCATCCCCGGCCTTGCGAGTACATGGACGCTCGAGACACAGGCGCTGCCCGCTGAAGCTACTGCTGAGGCAGAAAGGCTTTTGGCAGAAACCAATTTCTTTTGCCTCAACGGTACATTGCCCGACGGACTGCAGGGAGCCGCAGATGTCTACCACTATACATTGACTGTACAAAAAGAGAATGCCTCTCATGCGGTACATTTTACCGAGCTGACCCCAAACCCTCCCTTGCAAAAGCTTCGGCAATATGTGCAAAAGGTTGGTCAAGCCCGATAAAGTCTTAAGCGACATGTTCAGAGAGAAGTTGCTTCAAATCACCTTCATGCAGGGTTTCACGCTCGAGCAATGCCTCGGCCAGGCGGGTCAGTTTATCCTGATGCTCTCGAAGAAGTTGATAAACGCGGTGATGCTGCTCAGTGACGATTCGACGAACTTCGGTATCGATAAGCTCTGCGGTTTTCTCTGAATAGGCTGAACCCAGCATAAGCTCTTGTTCAAATTCCTTTTTATTGTAACGAAGGGGTCCCAGTGTATCGCTCATACCCCACTCGCATACCATTTTTCGGGCGAGGCTGGTTGCTTGTTCGATATCGTTGCTTGCTCCTGTAGTTACATGCTTAAACACAAGCTCTTCGGCGACGCGGCCACCCATCATGACAGCGATACGAGCCTCGATATAGGTTTTTGAGGCGCTCAGGCGATCTTCCATCGGAAGTTGGTGTGTAACCCCCAGGGCTGGGCCCCGCGGGATAATCGTCACCAGATGCACAGGATCTGTGTGAGGAATCAGGTGCGCAACCAACGTGTGTCCTGCTTCGTGGTAGGCCGTGGTGCGTTTCTCCTGATCGGAAATTACCATCGATTTTCTCTCAGGCCCCATAATCACCTTTGCTTTGGCTTCTTCTAAGTCGGCCCGACCCACCGCATCTTTGCCCTCTCGTGCAGCCAAAAGGGCAGCTTCATTGATGAGGGCTTCGAGAGCGGCTCCAGAAAAACCAGGTGTGCCGCGAGCAATTACACTTAGATTTGCATCAGAAGCCAGCGGAACTTTGCGGGAATGCACTTTCAAAATTTCCTCACGCCCTCGGACATCGGGTAAAGAAACCATCACATGCCGATCAAAACGCCCAGGTCGTAATAATGCCTGATCGAGCACGTCAAGTCGGTTCGTCGCCGCAATTAAGATAACTCCTTCATTTGCGTCGAAACCATCCATTTCCACCAAAAGTTGGTTTAGCGTTTGGTCTTCTCCGGCGGTCATTCGTGATTTGTTGTTCCTCTGTCTGCCGATGGAATCAATCTCATCGATAAAGATGATGCACGGAGCGCTACGCTTAGCCTGCTCAAACAGCTCACGGATGCGCACGGCACCTACGCCAACCAACATTTCTTCAAAGCTTCCGCCTGAGCTGTGGAAGAAAGTGACGCCAGCTTCTCCGGCAATGGCTCTGGCTAGAAGGGTTTTTCCGGTTCCCGGCGGACCCGTTAAAAGAACTCCTTTGGGAATCCGTCCCCCAAGTTTGGTAAATTTTGCAGGATCTTTCAGAAAATCAACCAATTCCTGGACTTCGGCTTTGGCTTCTTCGATTCCTGCCACATCTGCAAAAGTAACCTTGCTCTTGCTTTCGGGGTCAAATGTTTTAATTTTGGCTTTTCCCACAGGGAATCCTCGGCCAGCACCTCCTTGAATGAATCGAAAGAGAAAAATGCTACCAATTCCCATCAGTCCAATGACCAAAAGAGTGGGTAACCAAGTTCCGAGAAAAGTAGCTAATAGGCCTTCGTCGCGGGATAAAAATTCATGATCAATCTTTGCCTGCTCAAGCAAGGACAAAAGCTCACGACGCTCAAGATCCGAAGGACCTTCGTAAATTACTTTATCCTTGGGGGCTGAATCTGTTGTAAGTGCCTCGATTTTTTCCGTTTTTTTATCTATCCGGACCATCTTAAGATGGCCAGGGTTCGTTTTGATCTCTTGGATCAAAGAATGATAGGACGCTGGCTTTTGCTCGGGATAGAATCGTCGGTATAGACGCCATCCTAAAAAAATTGCCAAAGAAAATAGCAGGGTTAGAAGAAAAGACTTTTGGGATTGACTCAACGAAAACCTCACGAAAAAAGATGGCTCCTTACAGACTCATAAGCCGCGATGTCGTTATATCATAGTTCCTAAAAAGAGGGGAAGAAAGAAAGGGTTTCTTAGGGCCCCTATCTCTTCGGTTGCTTAGGTGAGTTTGATGGACAGGTGCCAATCGCTCTCCTGGGGGTTCGACCCTTCCTCTTTTAAGGCAAACCGAAGGCCAACGACCCACAGAATTTCCCCTAGGTGGTTACACACAACAAGGAGCTGATCTCTCATCGAACGTGGAATTTTTGCATCGACAAAGAGATCGCTGAGCTTTTTATGACCGGCAACCTTGGGTAGTTTGATGCGGTCCCCTGGACGAACCTTCCTTAGGATGAGAGGCGATAATCCTGGGAAAACAGCTTCCCAGGGTTGGGCTAAAAGTCCCTCTGGTTGCTGTAGAAGCATGAGGGAAGATTTTTCTTTTGATTGCGTAGGTAGGGTAGCAGGCGTGGGCAGGGCAGCAGAATGAGACATCTTGGTCGGGAGCAGAGAAGGAGGGTACCCCTTGCTGATGGTGACTCTATACCTCTGAAAGGTGTAGGTGCCTTCTTCCTGAAGAATAAGCTGCTCTTCCTCGACCTGGTGGTTCTGACGATGTCTCCTCTGGCGTCTCTGCATACCATCTTCTGCCTGCTGCTTTTGGGTAGAAAGAGAAGTTTTTTGAAAAACCAGTCTCTCGTAGATCCGCTCGACCTGCCAGTTTTGAGAGAGGGAGAGTTGAGCTGAGCCCTCTCTGATCTGGCACAGGAGAAAAAGAGCCTGCGTCTGCTTGGCGGAGAGAGGAACGGGCGAAGCTAAGCGAAGCACACGGACAAAAATTGCTTTGGGTAGCTCCAAAAGCGGGCGAATTTCCAAGGACAATCGAGATGGATCCTGTCCCGAGTCTATGGTCTGTTGTGAATCCGAAGCCTGTAGTGAGGCCCACGCCTTTTCTGCTACTTGGTCCAGGTACTCGGCATCTTCCCGAAGCTGCTTTGTTAGATCTCCAATATGGACGTCAAAATCTGGGTATTCCTCCCGCAGAACAGGAAGGACACGATGACGAATGCGACTCCGAAGATACTTTTTGTTCTGGTTACTGGGATCCTCGACGGGTACGGCATTCCGTTCCTGAAGAAAAGAAACAACTTCCTCACGGCTACAATCAAGCAGCGGGCGGATGATTTGGATGTGCTGATCACCCCTTGTCCAAAGCGTTCGGGCGTTTGGCATCCCTGCAAGCCCTTTTAAGCCAGCTCCTCCTAGAAGCCGCATGAGGAAGGTCTCACTTTGGTCATTTAGCGTATGCCCCGTCGCAATCGCTTGTGCATTTACACGTTTTGCCACACCAAGGAGTGCCTCATACCGCAACCTTCGGGCGGCTGCCTGCTTGGAGGGTTCATGAGGAACTTGAATCTTAATTACTTCGGCAGACAGGCAATGCTTTTTTGCCCATGCAAAAAACATCTGTCCCTCTAACTCGGACTCTGCCCGAAGACCGTGGTCTATATAAACCCCATGTAGCTTTAACCCCAACCATGTTTGTAGCTCTATCAGGGCAAGTGTTAACGCCATTGAATCAGGACCCAGCGAGCATGCTGCCACCAAAGAAGCCGCTCGGTGAGCATAACCAAGATCTGCTAAAGAGGTCCTAACATGAGCCAAAAGAGAATGCATGGATAAAAGTAATTATAAAGGATTTCTGGAAGGATTATATCTTACCAGACCGATTCTACCAGGCTTGTGTGCATTTTGTGGTTTCGCAAAGTTTATACTGAGGATTTTCTCCTGCCGGATATACTGGATCAAGGTGATTGATGTCGATGATTACGTTTGTATGACCTAAATGTTTAATGATTCTACCGTCCTCGACCGTAGGATAGGAACAGCGTTCTTTAGCATTGGCGTAATCTGTCACTCTGGTATACGATGCTGGATCTTCCGTACCCTGACTTTCTCCACGAACAATAACAAGCTCATTGTGATCTCCACGAAATGCTAAATCTAAACTCTCAAATCCAGGGTCGGTATCAGAGTAGTTTTGACGCAGCGTGAGGAAAGGTCCTTTCCGAAACTTTAGTTTGATGGAGCCTGTTTCTTTGTTAGGAGTACAATCCACCTTCGTATGTTCATCAAGGCCAAAAATGACTTCCCATTTTTCACGAGATTCATAATCCTTAACCCGATGCTGAATAATATAAACGCCTTGTGCACGTTCCTGTTTCTTGTTGGGACAAAGTAAGGCTACATACTCTGGAATTTTATTTTTAGACGGTAAATCTAAATTTGCAGACCACACATCTTTGATAAACATCTGTTTTTTAGAAGAGTATTGTGAAAGCCACTTCAAAAATATCTCTTCTTCACTTGTAGGCGTCAGTTTCTCTGATTTTACAGCTTCGACAGTTAAAATCGTGCCGAAGAATAAAACCAATTGCAATAATGTTCGATACGTATTTATTCGCATGATTGTTTATATAGATACAATATAAATAATCATTCTTCAAAAGAATAAACAATTCTATTATCGACCCTATTGACTAATCTGAGTTCGGCGTTTCTTGGGGTCGCTGACACAGTTTGTGGGATCGGGTCCTGTCGCTGCAAGGCTCCTCTCTAGCTCGCGCCAGACCCAGTGTGGCCTAGAAAAAAGCCTTCCTTGCCACCAGTGCCAACCGTTCTAAACTCGGTGTGGTGATGAAAGGAAATATCGAACTCACGTTAACTAACTTGTTTTGAGTCCTACACTTAGATGATTGTTGATAGAGCATCAATCTTCTAAGGCTTATAGTGCAATATCGCGCCATGGCCACCGACCGCCCAAATTTGCCCATCGGGGAGACCACGGATCTTACTAAGGACCTCATCCATTTCGTTCCATTTGCCTACCCCCGTTTGAATAAGTTGCCAATCAATGCCATCGTAGTGATAGGTTTCCCCGTCTCGGGTGCTTATCCATAAATCTTGAGGAGTTCGCCCCCACACGCTAGTAAGATCGGAATAAAATTGCTCAGGAACCTCGCTCCATGTGCTTCCGTCATAGTGGAGGAATCCCGCAGCATTCGGGGGAGAACCCACGGGGCCAATCAGCCAACGCTTGGAGCCTACAGCCCAAAGATCGTTAGGACCTGTGCCGGAAAGATCACTATACCAACTGGCTCCTTTCCCTTGAGCGATTCCTGGGTCTTTGGCCACAAATTCCCACTGAGTACCATGATAATGAAAGAGCGTTCCTACTTGGTTGATCGCCCATAACGATGCTCGATCGGTTCCAAAAAGAGAGACCATGTCAGAATCAGGATCGGGATTTGTAGGGATCTTAAAGATTTGCCAGCTGGTTCCATCATAATGGAGGAGCCTTCCTAAAGAGGCGGCCACCCAAATCTCGTTGGGGTTTGCTCCCCAGATATCAAACAGCTTAAGAGGCTTTCCTTCCGTTTCCTGGTGAACCTTTTTTATCTCCTGCCCATCATAATGAAAAATCTCACCGTTTTCTTGACTAATCAGCCAAACATCGTCCTCTCCAAAACCCCAAATTCCTGTAACGGCGCTAAATTGGTAAGTCAGGCGAGTGAGGTAAAACTGTTTCCAGGTAGTGCCGTTATAATGAAGGACTCCCTCATGATAGCCTCCAGCCCAAATGTTGGTTGGACTTCCAATCCAAAGGCTCCGGAGATTTACCCTATTAACCAAGTAACGGATAAATTCCCGACCCACCCCTGGGTTCTCAAACCAAAGAACCCCTCGCCCGCTTTGGGGGTCTAATTTCCAAATGCCATCCTGGTAATGCATCAGGGTCCCCGTATCACCAACAGACCAAAGCGAAGAACCAGCGCCCCACATTGCTCTTGCTTGCCGATAGAAATCTCTCGCTAGGGTAGCATAGGGCGTTTGGCTCCAGGTCTTGCCATCAAAATGCCAGAACCAACTTTCGTAAACTTGAGGTTTAACATAACTGGACCCGGAAACCCAAAGGTTGGTTTCTTTCGTTCCTCCCAGGCTAAAAAACTGGCGTTCCCTAAGACCAGGAAGGGGAGGATTCAACGTGCCAGCAGAACTCCATGCTGTTCCATCAAAGTGAAGAACATCTTTATCGCTCAGCGCCCATATGTCATTTTCTGAGGGACCCCAAAGGCTTCCGACTGACCTCTCGGATGTAGCTGATCTTGTCCAGCGGGTACCGTCGTAGTAAAAAATTTGAGATTTTGGAAAATCTCCTGTTTCAGGGGTCACTGTGACCGCCCAAAGATGGTCTGTACGATGCCCCCAAATCTTCCGGATGTGATAATTTGGGTACATCGTCGATCCTAGATCTCCGACCAGGGCCCACTTGACCCCATCGTAATGCGCTAAGATCGAAAACTCTCCTCCGATCCACAAGTCAGACGAATTTGCCCCCCATAGACTATAAAGAGGAGGAATCCGCCGCAAATTCGTATGTTTCTGGATGAGCATTTTAAAACTTGGATCTTCTTTCCAGCTCTTTCCATCATAATGGAGGAGCGTGCCATAGTCTCCAACGACCCATAGATCATCTGACCGGAACCCATAAACCCCATAAAGATTCGGGAAAAGACCGCTTTGAGGATCTGGCGACCATGAACTTCCATCGTAGTGGAGAAGAGTCCCGCCAGCGCCCACGGCCCAGACATTCGTTTCGCTCGTTCCAAAGACATCAAACAACGCGTTCCCATGCGGGGTAGGGTGTTCCCAGCACCACTTTTGCGTATTACAGTACCCGGGCAGGGGTTTGGGAATAATTTGAACTTGTGGTCTTGGAACCTCTACGCAAGCGGTTGGAATAATAAGGAAGAAGCTTAGGAGGAACGCAGATGTTTTGAGGGAACGACTCATCGGTCTACAAGTAACCATTCTTTAAGGAACATCAATCATTTTATTCGGATACTTTGGAGGTAATTGAGGAGGGGTTGACAATGTAGGATATATGGATACAATTATATAAGAGAAATATAAATTGATTCTATTATCTTTGGAAAGGATGAATATGAAAAAGATCTATTTTACATTGTTAGCAACTGGAGTATTTTCGTTGTTTGGTGCTTGTTCAAACAATCTGAAAGATGATCCTCGCATTCAGAAAAAAGAAGACTGTGCAACGGTATATTTAACCAGTGCACACAATAGCGAACTTCTTGCTCAGACGGAGACAAGAAATCTTCCGCAAGATATAGGTTGTACATCTTGTGCAGATGTTGCTTACTGTAAGGTTCGTATCGTCGAGCTTGAAACTCAAATAGCTGGGATAGAGCAGGAGTTGAATTCGTTCGAAGAAGGATCTGTGAACTGGAGTCAAACTCAAATAAGACGCAATTCATTCAAACAGTGTAAAAATGGGATAGAGAATATTCTGAATCACCTGGTCGATGCGGCAAACGCTTATAGTTATAAAGTTCAGTGTGAATCTAGCTTTTCCAAGAATTAGGGTTTCTCCATCTTTCCAGCTACTAGCTGAAGGGGAGCAGGTTTTAAGATTTATCTAATTTTCCCTGCCGGGAACTTCTTTCCTTCTTCCTAACTACTTGACCCCTGTTTCATCCCCAAATTTCGCACCCCCTAAAGAACGCTTGTCTTCCAAACGCAGAGTTGATACAGTGTCATATGATCTGCGCAGAATATCTACTTCTCCGATAAAGGACGTCTTAGAGCCTACATTTAGGAAGTAGAACCTGGCGCATCCATCGTGCAGGCAGGCTTTAATGAACATAAACAAAATCATTGTAAAGGGCGCACGGGCGCACAATCTAAAGAATATTGATGTCGAGCTTCCCAGGAATCAGCTTGTTGTGATTACAGGTCTTTCTGGGTCGGGAAAATCATCGCTGGCCTTTGACACGATCTATGCAGAAGGACAGAGGCGGTACGTCGAGTCCTTGTCTACCTATGCCCGCCAGTTTCTAGAACAGATGGACAAGCCTGACCTTGATTCAATCGACGGTCTTTCTCCTGCCATTGCAATTGAACAAAAATCGACTGGGAAAAACCCACGATCCACTGTGGGGACGGTCACCGAAACGTACGATTATTTACGGCTGCTCTATGCACGGGTGGGAACGGTGTACTGCTACCAGTGTGGTCGGCAGATTACCTCCCACACAGTACAGCAAATTGTGGATAAAGTGCTTAGACTTCCCGAAGGGACTAGATTTTCCGTGCTGGCACCCCTTGGGTTTCCCAAAAATGCCGACCTCAAAAAAGAACTTTTAAGCCTCCAGCGGCAGGGATTCCAGCGGGTCAATGTACAGGGTGAACTTGTCGACTTATCGCTAGGGAAGATACCTACTGTTCCTAAACAAGAAGTTGCGGTCGAAGTCTATGTAGATCGCTTGGTTCTGAAAGAGGGCATTCGTTCTCGGCTTGCTGAAGCTGTTGAATCTGCACTTCGACTAAGCGATGGTATTGTCAAAATCGCCCCTCTTTTGTTATCGGACGATGCAGGGGATGGAGACGACGGAGACTTAATCTTCTCTGAAAAGTTTGCCTGTATTTCGTGCAAGGTGAGCTACCCTGAGGTAACACCAAGGCTGTTCTCTTTTAATAATCCGCATGGCGCCTGTCCCAGCTGCGATGGGCTTGGGGCAAAGATGTTCTTTGACCCTGATCTTATTGTGCCAAACCCTGAGCTCTCTTTGCGGGAAGGAGCGATTGAGCCTTGGGAAAAGCGGAACGGGATCTTCTTTCAACAGACGCTCGAGGCTCTTTCTATTCATTACCATTTTGATATGACCACACCCTTTTTAGAGTTGCCTGAAAAGATTCGGCATATGCTTCTTCAAGGGAGTGGGGAAGAAGAGATTGAATTTTGGTTTGAAAAGAACGGACGTCGACAAACGTACAGAAAAGAATTTGAGGGCGTCATCCAGAATCTAGAACGAAGGTTTGCCGAATACGAGCGAAGGCGTCGGGAAGAACGGATGGTTCGGTCTGAGGAAGGCGATAGCTTCGAAGCTGCCTACGAAGAATTTTCTCCGTACATGAATCAATCGCCTTGTGAAGACTGTCAGGGGACGCGTCTACGGAAAGAGGCCAGGCATATCAAGGTGGGTTCGTTTGCTCTCTATGAGCTTGTAGCAAAGCCTCTCAGAGACATGCATCTGTTTTTCAAAACCTTATCTCTGCCGGCCAAGCAAACTGAAATTGCGGAAAGGATCTTAAAAGAGCTTACCAGCCGGATTGGGTTTCTTGTCGATGTAGGACTGGGGTACTTGACCTTAGATCGCCCCTCATCCACGCTTTCTGGTGGAGAAAGCCAACGGATCCGGCTGGCGACCCAAATCGGTTCTTCGCTGGTGGGGGTTTTGTACGTGCTAGATGAACCTTCGATTGGTCTTCACCAGCGGGATAATCAAAAGCTGCTGAACACGCTCTTTAAGCTGCGGGACATGGGCAATTCTGTCATTGTGGTTGAGCACGATGAAGAGACCATCCAAGCCGCGGATTATGTCATCGATATGGGTCCGCGTGCTGGAGCTTTGGGGGGCAGGGTGGTTGCTGCTGGGAAGCCTGAAGAGATCATGTCATCGGCAACCTCTTTAACCGGGGCGTATTTGTCTGGTCGCCGGAAAATTGAAATGCGTTTACCTCGTCGGCAATTAGGCAATCGCTGTTTAGTGTTACGGGGAGCAAAGGCCCATAATCTGCAGAACATCACGGTACGGTTTCCCCTGGGGGTGTTTTGTGCAGTGACGGGTGTGTCTGGCTCGGGGAAATCGACGTTAGTGATGGATACGCTGCTCCCCATTT
Source organism: uncultured Myxococcales bacterium (assembly GCA_964537055.1). Lineage (GTDB taxonomy): Bacteria > Myxococcota_A > Polyangia > Palsa-1104 > JAEUJZ01 > CAZHYV01. The sequence goes on along the minus strand of CAZHYV010000004.1, from coordinate 181,416 downwards.
TGAAACAGAAGCTTCATCAAAGCAAAGCTGTACCCGGTGAGTATAGCAGCGTCGAGGGGTTGTCCTTCTGCGACCGAGTGATTGACATCGATCAATCCCCCATTGGTCGGACCCCCCGATCAAATCCAGCGACGTATACGGGCGTGCTTACGCATATCCGTGACCTGTTTGCCGCTCTTCCAGAAAGCAAAGCGCGAGGGTACAAGGCAGGCCGCTACAGTTTTAATATCAAAGGCGGACGCTGTGAGGCGTGCCAGGGCGATGGAATTTTGCGGATCGAGATGCACTTCTTGCCGGATGTGTATGTAGTTTGTGAATCCTGTGGCGGGCGGCGATTTAATCGAGAAACCCTCGAGGTTAAATACAAAGGAGCCTCCATTGCCGATGTTCTCGATATGACAGTCGCGCAGGCGAGCGAATTTTTGGGTCATGTCCCCAAAATCAAACAAAAGTTAGACACGCTGCGCGACGTAGGGCTTGGATATATTACCTTGGGTCAATCTGCCACCACTCTCTCAGGTGGAGAAGCGCAGCGCATCAAGCTATCGAAAGAGCTGGCAAAAAAAGCAGCCGGGCACACAGTCTATATCTTAGACGAACCTACGACGGGACTTCATTTCGAGGACATTCGCCAGCTGTTAAGCGTGCTCAATCGGTTGGTAGAACAAAGCAATACCGTCATCGTGATCGAGCATAACCTCGACGTGATCAAGTGTGCTGATTATGTCATTGATATGGGCCCTGAAGGCGGCGATGGAGGAGGCTCGGTGGTTGTGGCAGGACCTCCCGAAGAGGTGGTCCGCGCGACAAACTCGCATACGGGCGTATATCTGAAGAAGGTCCTCGAGGCGGGCTGACAAGTCCTAAAGAGTAAGAGGACCTTTTTTCCTTCGCCTAGGGGATAATCCCCTAAGGTACTATGCTGGGAGTATCGCTACGCTTTTTCGACAAACACCTGCTTGCCGCCAAAAACCATTCCGTAAGCGTGGATAGGCGTGCCTGGGTGAAGGTCTGCTGAGGCCGTCTGGGCCATAGCAACATCATACCTGCCTAGGCCCGCCTCTCGGTTTGATTTTGCCTCGTGAGTAGATGCAAGATTGGCAATCATTCCCAGGAGGAACAAAGGAGAGGCTCTGAGCTCATCGGATGAGCCCATCAAAAAATGCGGTTTCTGTAACGAAGCTATAAGCAAAAATCAATGTCTGGGTCCTTCGTTCCCAAATAATAGGTACGAACTGCTCGGCGTGGCTCAAGCCTTTACACCGAAGTAGCCGAAGAGGGTTCCTGAAGTCGCTGCTTCCTACGGAAGTACAAATAAAATGGAATCCCTAAAAGTATGAGCACAAGCCCAAACAGAGACTCGAGCCGCTGATTATAAAAAGTGTTTACTGTAATCGCCAGAGAAAAAACGATAAATAACGCGGGAATTACTGGGTATCCAATCGTGCGGTAAGGTCTGGGTAGAGTTGGCTGCTTTTTTCTTAAAATAAACACGCCGGCTGCCGTAAGAGCATAGAAGATAAATCCTGCAAATAGGACTGCATCTGTAATCTGGTCAAATTTCCCCGAGATGGCAATCACGCTGCTCCATACAGCCTGGATCAGGATCGACCAAACGGGAACACGGGTTTTCTCACTGAGGGTCCCCACTTTCTGAAAAAAGAGCCCATCCTGGGCCATGGCAAACGGAACTCTCGCCGACGTAAGAATGCTTCCATTTAAGGCACCTAAGCTGGACAGGATCATAAGAAGGGTAAGGATCTTGACTCCGAGAGGACCCGTAAAAGCTTGAACCACCCGAACTGCGATGGAAGGCTGAGCATTCTTGACCGCTGCATAGGGGAGTGCATAAAAATACGAAAAGTTAATGAGCGTGTAAATGACCAAAACGCCAAGCATTCCAAAAACCAAGGCTCTGGGAACATTGCGGCCTGGATTTTTTACCTCACCCGCGGCCATGGGCATTAGGTTCCAGCCATCGTAGGCCCAAAGGGCAGCCAGCATGGCAAGCAGGAAGGGGCTTAGGCCCATCCAAGAAGAGCTAGCGCTTGGGGTGGTTACATTTACTATAGATCCTGTTTTGCTGAAAAACAGAGCACCAATGGTAATCGATAAAATCCCGAGCACCTTAATGCTGGTGATAGCTGTCTGTACCTTTCCTCCAAACTTAATCCCAATGCAGTTGAGGATGGAAAACACCCAAATCGCGATGACCGCAACAATTTGAGCAAGACCAAAGGTCCAATCTTGGGCCTGTCCCAAAAAGGTGTAGGGCACGACCACCCAGGGTTTGCCTAGGTCAACAAGCTTTACTAGGAACATGGTGGTCATCCCGACAGCATATGCGGCAATCGAGCCTGCCGTGCCTAAAACAAAGCGCATCCAACCAAACAGAAATGCAGGAGCCCGTCCATAGGCTGTTTTTAAGTAGGCATATTCACCCCCAGTTGCGGGAAGCATGCTGCCTAGCTCAGCATACGTAAGCGCACCAAGCAGTGAAAGCACACCGCTTGCCACCCACGCCAAAAGAACCCAGATGGGTCCCCCCATCGTTTGGGACATCTTGCCGCTTTTGATAAACACCCCTGTCCCAATGACACTCCCCACGACCAACGCTGCGGCATGAGTTAACGTAAGTCCTCGAACAAGTTGATTTTTTGGAGGATTTGGTTGCAAAGAAGTCTGCGGTTGGCTCATGAATGTTCTCCTTGAGAGCCAAAGTGTATGCGAAGATAGAAGCTGGGTCCAAAAAATTCCGCTAAATTCTAGAAATCCGCTGCATCTAGAAAGAAAAAAAATCCGTTTGTTTTTCTTGGCTGCCATCGCTTATGATGACTCTAGATCTAAGGATCCCTTACCATGATAAGTCCCACAGCCCGTCCGATGTTTTCGTTGCCCTATACCATCGTCTCTGAGAAGGATGCTGTGCACCTTATCGCGGGAGAGGACTTTCGGTACAGCCTACGAGGGAAAGAGCTAGCTGCGTGGCTTGCTCCTCTGCTTGAGAACATCAACGGAACTATCTCCATAGCAGAGCTGAAAAGCCAACTCCCTCTGTCGAGACAAACCCAATTTGAGGAAGTTCTTAGAGGTCTCTACGGAGAAAGAGTTCTTGTAGACCAGCCTGCACCATTTCAAGACCGACCCCTCTTTCCAGAGCAGGTGCTAGAGGATCAACTCATTTTTCATGGAGATGGACAGCTTTCCCAAGCGTTACAAGCGCACGTTTATGCCGAACAAAAAAACCTTCCAAAAGAGTCCACTCCTTCTACGGAGCCCCTACGGGAAGAGAAAAAGGCGAAATCTCTTTGGATCCTTTGCCAGGACACCTTAGATTATGACGAAGCTCTTTCTATAAGCAAGCAAGCTCTCGATGCACAGAGGCCCCTTTTGTGGGTATCTACAGGTCCTATGACCCGGGCTTATGTAAGCCCTCTCTTTCTCCCATCGTCGGGTCCATGTCTCCATTGCCTTTTCCATCAATTTCGGCGAATTTCGGCTTTTCCTGAGGGGTACTCTCTTTTGGCTGATCATAAAAAGCAGGGACACCTAATCAAACCAAGCCAAGTGTCTAAGCAAGTATTAGGAATGCTTGTGCATCTTTCTTCGTGGAAAATCACGCAGGCTTTGTTAGAACCCTCTTCCTTAGACCAACTTCCTGCGGCCATTTATCAATTGCACGTCTTAGAAATGGCTACGTTTGAAATTTCAACCCACGAAGTAAGCATTGATCCCTTTTGCCTAGCATGCAGACGACAACAGTATCATCAGGATGGCAATCATGGGTAGTCGTGAAGTCGCACCTGGTGAAGACCCACCCTCTAGGGCCATGCCTTTTTACAAAAGCCGGTTTACAGGTCTGTTTTCTCGCTTAAATGAAATGATTCCTGAGGCCGCTGACCCTGACATCTTCCTTTATGGGGGAGAAATTCCAAAAAACGCTTATTTGCCCCAAGATTTGGTGGTAGGGGGCGCAGGTTTTTCTCGTGAAGTTGCTGAAGGGGCTTGTGTGGGAGAGGCCATCGAGCGGTTTGCCTGTTATCCTATGCCTCAGGACCAGACCCTCACAACTTCCTATCAAAAGTGGCCTCTTGAAGAAGAGATGGTTCATCCAAATGCGTGGGTTTTGTTTCACGACGAACAGTACAAAAATGCCTCTTTTCCCTTTGAACCGCTGACAGAACAAACAGAATGTCGTTATACTTGCTTCCGTCATGCAATCACAGGAGAGCCTGTGTGGATTCCCGAAGAGTTTGCCTATCTTTTTCCTCGGCCAGGGGAACCCCACCGGTTTGCACCTGCTGTGTCAACTGGGCTCTCTTGCGGGCGAAGAACCGATCCTGTGCTATTGCGGGGGGCCCAAGAAGTCATCGAGAGAGATGCACTGATGGGGGCTTGGTGGGGGCGATACCCGATTGAGGAGTGGGAAAGCAGTCGTATCCTCGGATTATTTCCCCAAGAACAGCAGCATAAGATCATACGTCCCAACCTAACCTATCATTTCTATCGAATCCACTCGCCTTACAGCAGCCACGTTTGTGTCGCTATACTTACAGCCGAGACGCGGTCTGGGTTCTGCCTAAGCGTCGGCTCTGCCTGTCGAGAACAGCGTGATACAGCTTGGAAAAAAGCTACCCTGGAAGCAATACAGGGTTTGTTCTACGTCCGTTATCTGAAGACAGAGATCCAAGCAAACCAGCGGTCCTTTGATAAGCATTGCCACAATTTTGCCGATCATGCCGTATACTATAGCCTGTTTCCCGAGGAGTGGAAGGATACGCCATTTGCTCATGGTGCCAAAGCAGTTTCTGAGGGGGCTTCTGCTTCTGTAAACTTTTCTCAAGGGGCTGGAAGGGTAGAGGCTGAAACAGTAGCGTCCCTAAAAGACCGCTTGGGTCAAGACCATCCTATTCTATTTCGAAACGTAACTCCGTTAGAGGTAATCCCAAGAGGGTACTATGTTTTGAAGGTGGTCATTCCTGGGCTTCAGCCCATGCATGGAAATGATCATTTCCCACATCTGGGAGGACCTTTGTTCTTACCTAGAACTACGAATGATTTTGCTTTGTTGAAGCCGCACCCATTCCCTTAATATTTGGGTAATCTTAAGGCCTTGCAGTTGTCGCAGCTAGGTTTGTATGGTAAATTTTGCTTCTCTCAAATGTTGGAGTGTGTTTATGCTATTAGGTAAGTCTTGGTTATCATTTATAAAACAAGCGGTTGTGCTTATTTCTGTAGCTACAGCCACGCTTGTGTCTGCTGAGGAGAAAGCTGGCTCCGTCTGGGAGCAAAAGAAACCAGCGATGGCATATCTTTCGGCTCAGGAACGGAATAAACTAGAGTCGTTCAGCAACGATTACCGAAGATTTCTTCACGAAGCTCGAACAGAAACTCTTGCTGTTTCTGAAATTCAAAAACGTGCCCAGGCAAAAGGGTTTAAGCTTTTTTCTAAAGGGATGAAGGTTCAGCCTGGAGCGCGCCTCTTTTTTTCTTCTCATGGCAGGAGCTTGGTTTTGGTTCATGTCGGTAAAGAGCCTATCGACCGTGGATTTCGAATGATCGCCTCTCATCTTGATTCACCCCGGCTCGAGCTTAAAGGACGGCCCTGGTATAAAAAACAAAAAGCCGTGCTCCTCCAAACTCGTATCCATGGAAGTGTGAAAAGCTACCAGTGGATGAATATTCCCCTCGCCCTTGTGGGAGAGATTCACCTTACCGATGGTACGATTGTTCCTGTTCGGTTCGGCCTTGATCCAAAAGATCCTGTGCTGTTTATCCCTGACACTGCTCCTCACGAAGATAAAAAACTGAGGGAGGAAAAGTATCCGTTGATCAAAACAGAAGATCTAGATCCTGTAGTTGGGATTACATCCTCAGATAAAGATCCTCTGTCTGAGCTTCTGAATGGATTTCAAACTCCGTACAATGTTGAAGAAGAAGATTTTGTAGGAGCTGAACTTTCTTTGGTTCCCGCAATGGAACCTCGCGAGGCAGGATTCGATCGGTCGATGATCATGGGGTATGGGCAGGACGATAAATCCAGTGTGTTTGCAGCACTTCAAGCGGTTCTGGAACAGGCAGAAACCCCAAGGCAAACAGTCATTGCTTATTTTGCGGATAATGAGGAAAGTGGCAGCCAAAACAACACAGGGGCAGACAGCTTTTTCTTGCGTGAGGTGATTCAACAGCTTCTGAGCGGACAGGGGAGCGGGCAACCAGAATCCTTGTATCAAGCCATGAAAAACAGCATTGTCATTTCTGCCGATACAACCACAGGAATCAATCCCACCTTTGCGGGAAGTACGCAAGAAGAAACAAATGCAAGCCGCCTAGGATTTGGCGTGGTTGTTAAGTTATATGCCTCAAGCAAAGATGCCAATCCTCAAACGTATGCCCAATTTCGCAAGCTTTTCTCGGAGTACCAAATTCCTTGGCAGACGCAAACACCCCACGGGGATGTTGGGGGTGGAAGTACCATTGGGGTCTTATTATCTCGTCAAGGAATGGAGGTAATCGATCTAGGGATTGCTGTCTTTACGCAACATGCACCCATGGAAGTATCGTCAAAAGCAGACCTTTATTTTTTCTACAGAGCGATACATGCTTTTCTCTCAACGCCTAAGAATTTTCAGGTAGGGACTCTTTTAACGGCAGCTCCTTAGGAACATCCATTTCGACGCCAAGGCCTGCTTGTGATCCGTTGTAGGGGGTAGCTTTTCGAATTTGGCTTGCAACCCTTCGTAGCTCTGCTATAATTAATGTAGTTTATTGTAGGTCTATCATTTACAGGAGCCAGCTCATGAAAAAGTTACTTCTTCTTTCGCCATTTCTACTTTTCCTCTATTGTGGAGCAACCAATTCAAATGAAAAGACGGAGTCTACTGGTGAAGATCCTTTTGTTACAGACTATCGAAGTCAAATTGTACAGACAGACGGTGTCCCAAAAGGAGCTCTCCAGGTAATTGAAGATTCTAGGCGAGCTAGCTTAGCGAAGCACGATCAGAGACATCGAGATTTTGAACGGATTAAAAGGGAGCTTTACGCTTACCATAAACCTGTCATTAGCTACATTTGTACAAGTGGGGAAGATTGTTTGAAAGAGATAGAGAGGCTACAGACGTTTTTGCCTAAAGATCCAGAAGCAGGACACCTCGATAAGACAGATCTCTTAAGAATCCATGCAATCGAGCTGATGTTTCAGATGCGCTATTTTTATCTAGAGCACGAGCGTGAATGCAACCTTCCTCTTGAGCAACGCTTCCATCCAGAACGCTGCCATGCAGATCCTGAGTCGGTGCTTCAAGATCAATCCAGCTAGCCTCTGTTACTTCGGAGGAAGCTGATGGAATCCAATGTTCGAGGAACCTATAGGTCGCCTCGTCCCAAAATGATCCACCAAAATATCTGCATAGTCTTTGGCAACCAAAGCCCGGTTTTGTGTCGTGTCGTTGAGTCGCAAGAGCTCATCTAATTCTACTTCGGTTTCGTCCTCAATCACACGTTCCTTTTTACAGTCGGAAAGAATTTGGAAACCCTTATCATCGAGCGCGTTTTTCACAACGATGGAATCAGCAATCAATGCGTGACTTCCTGATTCACAACGGATGCTTCCCGAGTTAGGAATAGTGGCAGAATTTTTGTTGTTAAAGAGCGTGTTTAAGGCAAACAGACCTTGTTCACTACGAAGAATGACAGCCGGCCGGTTGGCAGCAAAGATATTGTTTGCAATTCGATAGTAGGTATTCGCATCCTCGACAAAAAGACCAGTGCCTGTATTAAAGGTAATCCCTCCCTGCTCAAACGTGATTTGTTTGCACCCAAGCCCTGCTCGAATCCCTTCGGCCGTGCTGTTCTTAATAAAGGTCCGCACTGCCCACACCGAAGCTCCCTGTTCGCATAGGATGCCTATGCCTGCAAAGGTGATGGCTACGTTCTTCAGTCGAACGCTGGTATCCACGCCCTTCGCTTCGATCCCACGAATGACAACGTCTCGATCTTTTGGATCTGCCGGGGTTGAGGTGCCAATCGAGAATGGGTCCTCTACATTGAGCGGCTTTGTCCCCAGAATCACGGTTCGTTTTCCTGAAGGAACGGTCACCTTGTTATAAGCAAACGTTTGTTTGGGTGAGACAAGAAGATAGGTTGCTTTGCCTACAGCATCGGTCACCTCGCAATAAGGATAGGACGAAGTTCCCTCCATCCTAGTGCTTTGACAATGGTCAGCATCAACAAAAGCGGCTTTGTCCTTGGGGACACAATACCCAAGAGCTGCATCGGTAGAATCCACCGTAGCATCGCCTAAGTTGCAAAGCTTACTTTCGGTACAGTCCTCATGCTTTGTACAGGCTTGGGGTGCGGGTGGCTCTTTCGGTGGAAGTGGAGGTGGTGGTGGCGGGGGCACGGGTGGTGGCGGCGTTTCGGGTGGAGGTAGATGCTCGTCTGGATCAGTGTCCGACTGCGAGGGAGCTCCGCTTTGGGGATCGAGCGGTTTTGTATCAGAACTTCCGGTGTGGTTCTCACAAGCATGAAAGAGAAGGGTAAACAGTGTGGGAATCATCAAGAGGAAAAACTTTGTATACCTAAGCTTACAGAATCTTGCATCCATAAGACCTCCAGTGGCCTCATCATACGGGAAAAGAAGAGGGGTGTCAAAATCGAAATCGCCCCTAAGATTGCTTCCTAAGTTTCTTTTTTTATAAGTACTTAAAGATCTTCTTGTCTTTTCAAGCATTTACAATTTTCCTCTGTTTTCGACGGTGATAAAAGACTTTTTTCTATTGACATAAGGGTAGAAAGGCCACAATGTGGTTATAGGTAAGTTTTTTCTTACTGGTAGGGAATTATTAAATTTTTAAGGAGATGAATAATGAAAAATTTTTATTTCATGGCTTTTCTAGGCAGCTTGTCCTTAGGTGCATGTGGTACTCAAGATATGAGTATCGCCGAAGATCACATCGAACAAAATCAGGGCGCAATGATGTGTCTTGATGACAGACCACCCTCCATTCAAGAAGGAGATACACCAGCAGGCCCTTCGCTCCCTCAATCAATTGCAGGGAACCAAGGCACCTATGTGCCAAACCCAGCTGCAGAGAGAGACCTTCCGCCGCTGCCTGTAGGGTATCAGCCTGCGAATTAGCTTCTCACCCAAAGACCTTTATCGTCTCCCAAGTCTGCCTTAGAAAGGCGGCTACAGGGACTTTTGGATCGTTACATCCATAGAAAATTTAGCTTCAGCTTGAATTTGCAAGGAACCTCCTCCCATTTGAGAGGGGCTGACGGAGGCTTCTGTATGAAACTTAAGTTTGCCTGCCATTAGGTACGGAAGTAAATTTGTTGTGACCTCTGCCTCAATCACAAGAGGGTTTGGTGTAAACGTTCCTTGTTCATAATGCATGATGGGGAGGACTGGTAAAGAGGGATCTCCCTCACTCATCAGAACGATATCTACAGAGTGAAGCATCTCAGGCTCTGGATAATGAATGGTAAATAAAATGGAGCGGAGTTTGACTTCACCTGATAGGTCTCTTGGCCCTCCGAGTTTAGTAAACGTTTCAGAAAGATCCAGCTCATAATCATAAGGTACGGTAATACTACCAAGAGGGATAGCCGCTGGCGGAATGCTAATCTGATCCTGCCATGTAATTGAGAACTCATCCTGCAATCTAGCCTGAACGCATCCCGAAATAAGGAGAATGCAGAGAAGCATAGAGGCGGTGAGGATGCGGAAAGAGCGATTTCTAAAAGCATTCGTCATCGAAAGTCTCCTCTTAAAAATAGACGATAAACCCAATTTTTGCGGAACCATAGAGATTGAAAGAACCTCTTAGTGAGTTTGGGTGATGAAATTGAGAATTGCTAGGAAGGGTAAAGAATTCTTTTAAGGTAGCATCGACATTTTCTAGGTCCGTCTGCAGGTAACTAAAACCTCCATGGATGAAAAACGTAAAACGTTTGGTTCCAAACTCAATCCCAAGATGCGTATTGACGTAGAGATAGCCTATTTGATCCAGAATGGGGGATGAGAAGTCTGGCGACCCAGTGGCACCTGCCACTACCCAGTTTGCGCTTCGTTTGAACAAATAGCCAACCTCAACGTTCGCAGAGGGTAACACGGCATAATGAAAGGGAAGGGTGAGAGACAGACCCCCACGAATGCCTCCAGAGATCACATTATAATTTCCAGCTGCACTTAGCCGTAACCATTGGAGTGGTCGAACCACAAGCCCTAGACCTGCGCCGTGGGGAATTCCTACATCAAGCTGCAGTCCTAAAATGCGGAGCCGCTCTTTGGTTTTTTTTCTAAATACGGTAGGCTCAGGTTTTAAGGAAGGTGTCAAAGAAGGTGTTACCTTTTTGGAGTGGGCGGCAGCTTCCATTTGTGAGGCAAGAGGCCCAGGGGTTAGGATGAATTCAGGCTGGGAACTCGAGATAGCGTATGTAGAAGAGCTTATTGTAAGACCTATGAATGCAAGGAAAAAGGAAAACGCAAAATTTCGTAGGAAGAATGTCTTCATAAAATTCCTTTGCATTCTTATATCCTTATGTCGATGGTATTTGATCAATAAATAGTAATATTATTGATTAGAAAAAGATTTAGGGAATTTATTATATCAATAACAAGATTGTTAATGAATACAAAATAAATAAAACTTGAATTAATCTTCTATATATTTATTTTATATGGGAAAATTATGTTGTGGTTTTTTTGATGCTAACTTGCCGAAATGTAAGAATGGATAGGACAAAAAGATGAAATAAGAGAGGAATGATAGGAGAAATAAGAAAAGAAGGGCTTGAACGATAGAAGAACTTACGCTGGAAGATAGGTTTGCCTATCGGATAGGATTACCTGTTATGTTCTCTGATTGAACCACACCACACCCAATTCGCGTACCTGAATTGCCAGCAGGTTGTGAGACAAAATCATCCTTCGCGCTGTGAATAATAATTGCTTTGCCGATGGCCGAGTTGGGGAGGTTTGGGGTAAGGCTAAGTTGTTCTGTAGAGACAACCAGCGTCCCTGTCCCATCCTTTTTTACCTCAATATTTCCAAAGTCACCAGCATGCCGTTCTTTCTCTGAAGGAGAACCATGTTTTACTTGCGTGGGATTGAAGTGTTCTCCTGCGGATTTAGCATCTTCAGCCGAACAATCCCCTTTTTCGTGGAGGTGGACTCCATGGGTTCCGACAGGTGCATTTTTTAGCTGTACGATACACACTACACGCTTTCCCGCTTGATCGCAGGAAAGTTCTCCTTTTAGATCATAGCTACTTTTGCCTTGAATCGAAGCCTCTGCTCGCAAATGTCCCAAAGGCTGCTTTGTCTGTGCAGCATCCGACAAAAAGGGAAAGAGCAGAAGAGCTGCTAGCAGCAGGAGCACAGATGAGTTTCTAGACCGAAGGGTTTTTCTCACACGAGAACCTAACATTACTTGCATCACTATACCTCCATCACTTAAGGAATATTGCTTAGAAAATTAAAGATAACATAATCCTTTTTGATGCAGCTGCACGTAAGATTCTATCTCTTTCCTGGAGTGGGCAAGAGATTTTATGATATCCTATCAAGATGCAGCCTCTTCGCTATGCCGAAAACTTGAAGCTGTTTCTTGAATTGGCCAATGAAAGTTTGTATCGGCTTCCGCTAAATAATATTAAATCTATTTTTGGAGAAAGTGAAGGACTCATTCCCCCATACCATCCCTGGTCTGAGTACAACCTATTTCACCTCCATAAAAAAAGTCCATTTTCTCTGCAAACGCACCTTCTTCTTCATGGTCTTTTGTTTGTTTTAACAAAAAAATATGGAATGCGACATGAGGATAAATACCCAAATGAGCTTACAAAAAAGGCACTTGAATATTCTCTGCACGCTAGCCAAGGAGCTCCGCGTACGGAGAACCAGGTCAGAATTTTTTCTAGCACCGAAGGCAGAACATTTCCCAAGGAGAAATGGGTTTATATTAATGGAATGTTTACCAACCAGCTTGTCGCTGCAATGCATGGGAATTACATCGCCTCTCTGTTTGGTAGAAGTGTCGACATCTTCTTCCATCCAACCCAAGGGTGGGTTATGGATGTTCTCGAGTGTGTGAAGGAGAGAATTTTTGGTACCTCGGATAGATCAGAGAATTTTATGTATAAACGGATCGTAGGTTATGCTACGTCTAAGGAGCTAAAGAGAATTGTTATTTTAGCCCACTCCCAGGGAAACCTCATCCTATCGAAAATTCTTAAGCGCCTTCAGAAAGAATATCCCGAACTTTTGGATAAAATCGAAGTATATACCTTTGCCAACTGTGCAAATGATATGCAGCATGGGGCTGGCCAGGAAAAGAATCCAGTGCCGTACCTAGAACATTTTGCCAATGAAAAAGACATCGTCTGTAAAGTTGGCATCCTTGCCGAGCATGCAAGAAAAAGGGGTGAGGTCAATCTAGATGGCGCTGTTTTTACAAGAGATACCTTTGGACATCTGCTAAATACACACTATCTTATTGGAATTGAAAATAAATCCTATTTTGATATCAAGGGTATTCAAATGCCGAGGTTGTACAGTTATCTCCACGGAGAAAAACGTTTACCATAACTATTGAGAAAATGTCGTTGTTTCTTAATTTTTCTGCATGATTCGCAATGAGCCTATCGCATAAACTAATTTCAAAATTTTTCTCCTGCAAATTTTTATGGAAAAATCAATATTTAATCTTCCTTAACCATTGAACAGGTCACTTTCTGATTGAACAGGGTAGGATATGTGCTACATTGTAGTTAATTGTAGAAATTTAAGCCTTATGTGGTTGATTGGTCTACATGTGGCTCTATTTCTCCGTGGCTCTGTTTTCCAATGATTTATTAAATCTTTACTATACGAAGGAATTTTATGAAAAAATATATAAACCGTCTCTACTTAGGTATGATGCTTACACTGGGTGTTGGCGCTTGCGGTAATGTAACCGTAACTTACTCTGACCCTAAACCTGATGGTTTTATTGAAGTACAGCAGGTATCTACGGTAGAAGCATGTACAATGAGTGATGGGACCCAGGGTCATGTTTCAAAGCAAAACATCCAGGTGTTCTGTAAAGATGATTATATCATAATGATTGATGGAAACATCCAAGGGGGGACAAAAAGTTACTTTGTCGAAGCAAACCGATGTTACACTTGCCAAGCCATGCCAAGCACTCGAATGGCTGCTCAGTAGCAGTGTAAAACTTACTCAATTCTGTATCTTTGCCGCAATCCGAGTGATAACTACAGTTTTAGGAAGAGGGCAATCCCACATCACCCTTTACGGAAGATAAGTACTCTTGCAAAAAGAAAATCATCGGTTTTTTCATCATATATACCTCACTGTCTCAAACCTAAATTCATTGAAGATGGATTTGCCTTGACTGTAAGCTCCTCCATAGAGTTGCCAATTTCGGAGAAGCTAAGCTCTTCATCTGGTAAAGCTCTTATCTCCAATTTATAAATAAACTCCTTGATCTTCTTTCGAAACACTGATTGTGTGTAGATGCTACATCCAAGGAGGCCGCATGGATACAATAGCTACACGACAATTTTTATATTGTGGAGATGACGGACAATCCTATCTTATGAATGTGTATGTCGAGAAACCGCTCTGTGAAGAGGGCTCTTGGCGATGTAATTATCGAATAAAGGGTTCTTCTTATAGCTTTGAAAGCAAAGCGTGGGGGGAAGATTCAGTGCAAGCGCTTTTATTGGCGCTGGTTGCTTTGAATCTTCACATGACCACAGGTGAATTTAAGGACAGAGTCACCTGGCTAGGAATGCAGGAATTGGGCCTACCCTTTTTGGATTGGTCTTCCTCTTCGTCTGAGGCAAAGATCTATATATCGCCTGCGTCAGCGATTTAAACTTTATTTATTATGTAATCCCAGAAAAGCCATCCTTGGAGTTTGTTTGGAGTTCTATAATCCTTCCCATTTGTTTCCGACAGACCTCTTCAAGAAAGTAAACCTTTCGTCGCAGATCTTCAATTTGTTGAATGAGTTTTAATGCAAAGACAGAAGAATCCTGGTTGTAGGTAAAGATCTTATCAGTCATGGAAAAATCCTTTCTTAAGAAGGATTACTAAACCTATGTTCAGATTGCAAGAAAAAGTTAAGAAATTCTGAAAATTGCCTTTCGCTTCGTGACGTAAAAGTTGAGCCCAAAAATAAGCTTGATTCATCATAAAAGCGATGGACCCCAAAGGCAGACGAGAAGCACATCAGAGGATTTGATGGAGGAGCGCACTAAGAGCTAACCATTAGGGTTTGTTTAACATTTTCTAGTAGGTGTCTCTGGCCATTGGTAGGGTGATCGTGAGGACCCAGAGGCATGGAGAATCCTTCATAGCAGGTGAGAGCTTGCAGAATTTGCTTTTTCTGCAAGGAAGTATAGGTCTGTTTTTTCCCATCCTTCGTGAATAATCTTAAAAAATTTTGAACAATCTCGCTTTGTGCAATCTGCTGGGGAACGTGGCTATTTCTGATCCAAACCCCATACGTTCCCTTTAACCAATTTTCATAGATTTCTTCTATAAACGTTTCAAACTCTCCTAAGTGAAGGACCCCTTGTCCATCAAATAGAGAGGGAAAGGCTTCCTTCGCAAGAGGCAGTTTTTGAAACTCCTCCTCAAATCGGTGCTGAAATGTCTCTTTTTGGTATACCGCTAAGGAAAACAAAGACCTCTCTAGGGATAAACCTGCTAGTTCTTTGATTATCTGGAGGAAGCTCTTTGGGAAGAAAAGTTCAATCTCTTGCAAATAAGGCCAAACCTCTGTGCAGGTAGAACTACGTAGCGTAGTGCCATGGATAAGTTCATACGAAGCGGTTGGCATGCATTCATGACCCACCCAGATGAGGATTTGCTCTTTGGGAACACCGCTTTGAAAAGCGAGTTCTTCTAAGGGCGTAAAATAAGTCGTTAGGTAGGCCTTAGCCGTAGTGAAGATGTTGGTTTGCATAGAGGGTCCTTTATTGTAGGTAGTCATAGATTTCCGCAGAATTGTATGAATCTGAACAAATGTCAAGATGGATTCGAGCTGTGCTTCAAAGAGAGCCGTCCAAAAGGATCTTTTACAAGATCAAGAAAAACTGCATATGGATTTCCTATAGGCCGCTAAAGGAATGTGTTATAAGCAGGGGCACAACTAGGGGAGCAGATGATACAAGTACGGGAGAAGTGGACAAGAAAAACCATGCTTTATCTTTGGCTAGGATGTTTGGTGTCGAGTCTAATCGGAACGGGATGTGCGCCTTTGGACCGGGAGCGAAGAAGAGACATCGTGTTAGGGAAGGACATCCAAGCGGCGGTTAAGCTGCTCTCCTCGCATTATGTAGATGTACGACGTCTAAATGCACAAAAAATGATGCTTGGCGCGCTGTCCCAAATTGCAAGTCAGGTGCCTGAGGTACAAGTTACTCCAGATATAAGAAAGAGGGAGGTGAGGGTCACATTCGGTGGCGCTTCTCAAATTTTTCTCTTGCCTGATTCGGACAATTTAGATCCAGAAAAACCTACAAAGTATATCCCGAAAGAGATGAAAAAATTGGGTAAAATTTTGCCCGAGGTTCTTCGCTTTATTCTCACTTACGTAGATTCGCAAGAAAGACAAAATTGGAAGCAGTTTTTGGAGCAAAAGGCCATCGAAGGAATGTTTTCGCTCTTTGATACCCATACAGGATATTCAAATTTTACGGAGAGCCAGAGAATGCAGAATCTCCTCCGTCATGATTATATGTACAGCTCTTTTACTCCACGCCTGGCTAGGATAGGGCTTAGTCGTTTTGGCCTAGTGTTGTCCTTAACGAAGAACGGGCTATATGTTCGTAAAATATTAGGGCGCTCTTCCGCCGAAGAATTGGGAATTAAACCTAGCGATGAGGTGCGACTTTTAGGAGGGCTTGATCCACGAGGAATGAATCTGACAGAGCTTTCCTTCTTTATCAAGTCTTGGAAGGGAGATGAGCTCCCCGTCTGTATCCGAAAGGAGGATTCCTCTGTGGAAAGATGTATTAGGCTCCTTGTAAAGAGAGATAGAGAGCCTGACCGTGGTGTTTACAGCATATTTTTGCATCCTGGGGAGGAAAAGAAAATTGGTTACATGCATCTACATGGAATGAACGAAGGACATGAGGCTGTCAACTTTCATGAAGACTTAACCAAGCTAAAAAGAGAAGGATTAAAGGGCTTGGTTTTAGATCTAAGGGACAACTTAGGGGGAAGTCTAGAGACAACGCAAAGTATTTTGAAAGAGCTCTCTTGGAAGCAACAAATGATGCTATGGTACTATCCGTCAGATGTGGCGGTAAAAGATTCCAGGTTTTTTTCTGAGTTTCCAATGGTTGTGCTGATCAATGGTCGTTCTGTTTCGGGAGCGGAGATGGTAGCAGGTTCATTACAATCTTCAGGCCGAGCCGTTGTTATGGGCACACAAAGTGTAGGGAAGGGGATCGGGCAGGGCAATTTTTTCCTGCCCAGCGGTATGGAGATAGGGATTACAGGACTTGAGTACTTTTTATCCCAGATGGAGCCTGTACAATCTCTTGGGATTACCCCGGATGTAGCCATTTTTCCTCAATATCTTGATGATACGAACCATCTTTTGCTGCAGCCAAATCAGGTGTGGAGTGCAGAAAAAGATACGCCCAACCCCATTCTTTCTGGTTTTCCACATGATGAGAAAGAGCCCACCTTTACTTTGCACTATTTTGGAGATTCTGCCCTGAAAAAAAAGCCTTACGATTGGCCATTTCCAAAAGCATCGATACCTCTTACAACACCTTTTGAATTCTTTACAAATTGCTCCGTCGAACCTGAAACGTGTGCAAAGGACCCTGTGGCGGAAATGGCATACGAGTTTTTAACCCACACTACTTCTTTGCGACGAGAATTTATGCTGAAGCAGGCGCTTCCCTGGATGAAGCAAAAGGAGGCTGACTATGAGATTGAACTACAAAAGAAGCTGAAAGAGTACGGAATCGATTGGGAATCTATGAAAGAGTCTCATGGGAAGGCAAACCTCACTGCTCAGGTTTTCGTCCAGGGAGCCCAGACTATAAATGAATTCCAGGCAGCGACAGGACAGCAGGCCGGAGGGGTGCCGCATGCCTTGGGAAAGGCGGAAGAATGGGTGCTTAAGGTGACCAACCAGGGCTCTTCTCCTGCTAGCCAAGTTCGTGCCAAGCTTAGGTCGCTGGAGCCATGGCTTGAGGGCAAAGAATGGGTCCTGGGTAAAATTTTGCCCGGAGAGACCAAACTATGGCGTACACAAATTTTTATCCCCGCGTATTTACCTGCGTGTGCCCATGTCGGAACGGTAGAAATATTTGAGGAACACACGAAGCAGTCGGTTAAGGTACCAGTCCATGTAGAGACGAGCGCTAGCCCGAAGCCGAGGCTTGTCTACCGTTACGAGCTCGTCCATGATGATCACTCGTCCGGCGGCTTTCTCCAGTTAGGTGAAAGGGTGAGGTTGCGATTGACTGTAAAAAATATAGGGGAGGGTATAGCGAAAGATGCTCAAATTTTTCTTCAAAACGTAAATGCCAAGGGGCTTTACGTGACTTTAGGGAAACATCAGCTAGGCACCCTTGGCTCTAACCAAGAAGTTACAAAGGATTTTGAGATTTTGGCTACCCACGATGATTCCGGAAAAAGAGCCTGGTTCCGATTTTACCTGGCTGATATGGAAACGCTTGAAGAGCCCATCATGAGCGAATTCTCATTCCCAATCGTAGAACACAGGATGCGAAATCAAGCAGCTTCTTCCGGAACTGCGATGGCTTGGCAAGGAGAAACAGTGGCTCTCCAAGTCGATGCGTATCCGCTAAGCACAAAAGCAAAAACCGTCATGATCTCATTTTCTGCCGAGCACAAAGAGTTGGTCAAGGATGCTTTTGTCACATTGGTCTCTCCAAAACAAACCCCAGAGAAAATATTCTACCAAGCGAACCCCATCCCTTCAAACCAAATGCATGTTGCGATAGAGGTCCCTCTCCATCCAGGAATCAACCGAATTGAAATTGCCGCACGGCACTCAGTGTATCAATCCATCAAGCGTTATCTATGGATTATTGTGCCCGAGGACGAAAGAAACGAAAGAGAGAACTAAGAAAAACTTGACCTGCCCTTTAGAGTTCTAGGAATATCTTTTAATGAAAAACTGGATTTCTCTGCTAGAGAAGACGGGCAAGCTCAAGCAATTTTTGATTTTTTTTATAGGGTTATTCCTCCTATGCGAAGGAGCTTCTTTGGGAGCGAAAGCGTTTGCCCAAGCTTCTCCTTCCCCTAAAAAGGATTCATCCGTTTCTCCGTTGAAGAAGCCTCCTGCCTTTTCCCAAACGTTTCACCGCCAATTTGGAATAGGGCTGACGGGAGTTTTTGGATCGGGGGTCTTTTATCCCTTCCAAGAAGGGACGTGGTCCTACTACCATGGAGGCATTCAACTAGACATTTTGGGGCGGCTCCATCCCAGGCTTACATTGGAGGTTTCACCGGGTGTCCTGATTTCAAATGCAAGAGATTTAGATGACCACCTTTTGGTAGAGTTTGTCTCCTCGGTAGGATTGAGGATTTATCTATTATCGCTTCCTCCCCAGCCAGAGAAAGTAGTTTTTATGCCCTATGTAGTTGCGGGTTTTCAGCTAAATGCTCTTTTTGGGGCTGATCCGGTCCCTGATTTTTCTGGACAGTACAGCTATTATACGATCCCTCCCTCTCTATACTTAGGTGCGTTCCTAGGGCTTGGTACTGAGGTCCGGCTTAAAGAGCACCTCGCCCTCCAGATTGATATTCGAGGATTTGCCCAAGGGGCTTTGGATGTCTACCGATATCAGGTCTACCTTCCTCCACGCCTGGGCGTCCGTTTTGGAGTAGGCATTGCTTGGTACTTCTAGGCATTGCTTGGTCCTGGAAAAGTGTTTATCTACATCATGAGTAAGCATCTGCCTTAAAAACCTTTTGAGTGGATAGAAACACAAGGGACTGAGACGATGAAAACCCATACCGACTACCTTTGGATAGAAACACCTAATCGCTACGGGATTATCAATATCACCAAAGAGGTTGAAAAAGCCTTAGCACAGAGTCAAATTAAGGAAGGTTTGTGCCTGGTAAATACTATGCACATTACCTCGAGCGTTTTTATCAATGATGATGAACCAGGCTTGCATAAAGACATCCTTTCCTGGCTTGAAGAATTGGCTCCTTACAACCGCGAGAAATATCAGCACCATCAGACGGGGGAAGACAACGCGGATGCTCATTTGAAGCGTACCCTCTTAGGTCGTGAGGTTGTCGTGGCGGTGACGGCGGGAAAGTTAGATTTTGGCCCATGGGAATCCATCTTCTATGGAGAATTTGATGGGCAGCGAAAAAAACGCGTCTTGATCAAGATTCTAGGCGAATGATTCTCTTTGGTACATTTGTCATCGAAAGTACTTGCATTGTAGAATGAATGCGCTTAAGCCAGTGTTACCACATTGTACAAAGGGAGTACGTATGAACACAAAGATTTTTGTTAATCTACCCGTCAAACATCTTGAAAAGTCGATTAAATTCTTCTTAACGCTAGGGTTTCAGCAGAATCACCAATTTACCGATGATACTGCCGCTTGCATTGTGGTTTCTGAAGAGATTTATATCATGCTGCTTATCGAGGAGAAATTTAAAACATTTACTCCAAAAAAGATCTGTGATGCGACTCAGGCAACCGAGGTGCTTGTCTGCCTTTCGTGCGAGAGCCGAGACAAAGTGGATACGATGGTAAAGAAAGCAGTTGCTGCTGGGGGGACAACCTACAATCAGGCGCAAGATCATGGATTTATGTACCAGCACGGGTTTCAGGATCCAGATGGGCATATTTGGGAGCTGGTCTACATGGATCCCAAAGCGATTCAAAAGGAGTAAAGAAGGACAAGTCGCTAATGAATGGTGCTAACGAAGGTACCGCCTTCTTTTTAAAGGTGCCCCTTTGGTCAAAAAACTTCATGGTTTAGCGAAGAATGTGTTTATCGGTCTTGCCTTCTTGAAAAAAGATGACATACTACATACATATCCGACGAAAACTTACACGAACTTTGTAAAATATGATGAAAAGAATATTTAAAAAAATTAACTTGTTGATAGGGTTAATGACTGTGGGAATCGCTTTGCAAGGGTGCGGAGGTTCCGATACAGAACTAATGGTTGAGGGGACGGGCAAGGCTGAAAATGGTGAAGAATTGCCAGGTAGTGGAGGATCGGTAGGGGTGGTCGCTGGAAGCGCTCATTTAACCTCACAAGAATTATCTAAATACATAGATCAGGCAGACGATCCTTCTATGGCAACGATGGTCCCGGGAGACGTCGTTGCTCCTTTTGCGGGAGCATCTCTTGGGAGAAGTGCATTGCATTTGCTTCTTCGCACTTTCGATTTGATATTTATATCAACTTTTCCGAATGACAACTCGCACCTGGTCAGATGCCAAAACGCCATCCAGGCTATGGAGAAAATTAGAGAGGTAGGTAACCTGGAGATCGGCAGGCTGAAAGCGGTAGCCGATGAATATCGAGCAAGTAATTTCCCAAATGAAGTAGAAAGGCAAGAGAGAATCATAAAACAGACTCAAGCGTCGATTGAGCGGGCGGAAAAAAGAAAAGCAGAAGTTTGTGGAGGATGAGAAAGCCTCTGTTTCTTGAAAAAGCATCTTCTGTGTCTGATCTTCCGATTCTATCGTTAGCCCTTCTTTCCAAAATCATATAATTCTTAGCATTGATTCCTTTACGAGCTAATTTAGACCTGGCCTGTCCCTATGCAGCCCTCAAAAATATAAGACCTATTGTATATGGGCGAAATAGAGCGATGAATCATTCTTCTGCTCGTCGTTTACGTGAAGCGAGTTGATAGTAGTAAGGCGTTACTGCAAGAAGGTAGTTGTGTTCAAGAAAGAACAACTGGATGGGAAATTGATATTAACTATAGAAAGGAAGGGGAAGCTGTTTTATTGAGGGATGTCTAACATTGTGATGGGACTACTCTTGGGGTTTGCAAAGCTGTTGTGCCCTTTGGCCTAGTGCCTCTGCATTAGATTCGCCATCTTTAAGAGCCTTATCCCACTTAGTAGTTGCCTCAGAACATAATTGCAGCTGAAGTTGAGCTTTCTCTTGTGCAGTTAGATAACCTTTATTGTAACCATAATCGTATGCGATTTTGCCTGTGGCTCCGAGAGCAACACCACCTCCAACAGCACCTCCAATAGCAGCATAATCTCTTATTCTTCCAGAGGTTTCTACCAAGCCTTCTAATGCTCGAATCTGTTCTGCCCGAGCTACAGAGAGTCGATCAATTGCCATAGCAGCACGGTCGCTGAAGTCAACAGCAGGTAATTCCAACCCGGAAGCCTCAGCAGCTTCTCTTGCAGCAGCGTTAATCGCGACCACTTCGCCCTCGACTTGGCTTACTCTGGTGGCTGCAGCAGCGACTAGTTCTTCTTGGGCAAGAAGTTCACTACATCCCTGTGAGGAAATACTCCCTGCAATTAAAGTGGTGAATAGAATTGTTTTTGTAAAATAGGATTTAATATGAATGGTTGTCATGTAAGTAGACATACCACTTTATTTTAAGCTTTTCAAGAGAGATCGGTATCCTCATGGTACGGCCATGCCTCCAAGATTGTCACACCAGCTGCAGATAAACGAGCAAGGAAAGGAGAGGCCCTCCTTGAAAGAGAGCTCTCCTTCCCCAACTTCGCGATTTGTCTTAGGTTGATTTTTCGAGGTAGGTTGCCTGCCTCCTTAAGGTGTAGAAGAAACCCCTGCGCCCAGCACTTGTTGAGGGATCCATAGTTTGTTCATCAGCTTCCAGCAGACGTTGCCAAGCGGGTTCGAATCAGAGCGGCAATCTTGGGGGGAGTGGAGTCCCTCGAGAGTCCTTTTGTAGACGCTCAGCTGTGCATTATGGAAGAAGCGAACATCAGAACCATCTTCCTTGGCGATGGTAAGAAGGGGTGCGCCAAGTACAAGGATTGTATCTCGATCGGTAGGTTTATAAGAAAAGGCATTTCTGACATCTATGATTTTCGTATGTCCATCAACGATATCACTATACAGCGACTTTGTCTGTACCCCACCCACGTATCCAGAGCCATCTGGAATCATAAGAACGCTTGCGGGCATATCAAACATTCCTGCGGCCGTCATGTTTTTCATATCCAACCGAAATTGAGCGTAAAATTCTTGAGCAACTGTTTTACAGGTTTGCACCCATGCGGGATCATTTACCTCAGCCGCCGCAATTTGGCTATCACAGATGATGCGTTCTGGTTCAAGCACAACTGGAAAATCATCGCTCCTTAGAAGTGTATTCGGCTGCGGAGTCGAGGGGATAGGAGCATCCGACAAAGCGAGGCCAAAACCTAAAGGAGACCGGTACGCCCAAAGTTCTGCCATAATCGCCCAGCAAAGATTTCCACCTGGATTTTGTGCAGAGCGGCAGGTCGGATCAAAGGCATCCCCATGGATGCGTCGGTACAGAGTCATCTGGATGTTGGTGATGTAGGCCTTTTGATCTGGGCTTATCCCAAAGTTTGTGAACAGAGGAGCCCCAAAGAACACCACATGTTTGTCATCAAGGGGTTGATAAATAAAAGCATTTTCGATACTGATATTGAAGGGATTCCCGCCGGTGAGGCCAACATAGCCTGGAATCGCTTCAAAAAGGCCCTTGGTAAAGCCAGAACCGTCTGTAAGAAATTCGATGCTGGTGGGCTGGATCACTTCAAAAGCGGCGGTCGGGGTAAAATTCTTTACTTGGAAATAAAGTTCACGGTAAAAGTCGCGGGCGACCTCGCGACATTGTGAAACGGGTAGAGCTCCAACGGTGTTTTGGTTAGAACAAACAATCCTTTCGTCTTCAAGAACATCTGGATAAAAAGTTCCTGTCCGTAAAAACGGAGTTGCTGATGCCGTTTGGGTCAAGGAAACAGCAATTCCTGTGCTTAGAACAAGTGTAGGTAGACATCGTAAGAATCGGTGGATAGGGTGTAAGAATTTGATCTTCATAGAGGTACCCTCCCTAAAGTAGGTGTACCACGAGGAGGGGCAACGACAAGGCGTACATCCCCCAAGAGAAAGCAAGTGCCGAACTTCTCAGAAGATAATCGAGCGCTCTTGGAGGGCTGGGTGCAATAAAATCGCTGGTCAAAACCCGAAATGCAAAGATACCTACTGGAATGCCTACTGGGCGACCCAACCTCCATCGACTGCGAGGGCTTGTCCAGTGATGAAAGAGGCAGCATTCGAACAGAGCCACAGGACGGTTTCAGCAATTTCCTCGGGCGTGCCCAACCGATGGACCGGCTCTGCGTTCACAAACTGCGCCTCAAGCTCAGGATGACCTTTGGTATAGGCCTCGACCATGGGGGTACGAATGACCCCTGGGCAGACGGCATTTACTCGAATTCCCGAAGTCGCATACTCCAGCGCCGCTGTTTTGGTAAGACCTACAATGCCATGCTTGCTGGCTACATAGGCAGGAGAACCTACAAAACCGACAAGTCCAGCGATTGAGGAACAATTGACAATGGTGCCTTGTTTCTGCTTTAGCATCTGCCGAAGTTCGTACTTCATACAAAGGAAGATGCTTCGTAAATTGACTGCAAGCACATTGTCCCAGTTTTCCTCGGTGCAATCTGCGGTGGTTGCCATCGTCCCGGAGATCCCTGCGTTATTGAAAGCACAATCAAGCCGGCCGTAGGTTCTGATCGTAGTCTCAATCAAATTTTGGACCTCGCTAGAATTTGAAACATCGGCTTTTACGAAAATGGCATTTCCTCCTATTTTCCGAATCAGCCCGACAGTTTCGGTTCCTCCTGCTTCTAAAATGTCAGAAACGACTACGCTAGCGCCTTCACGGGCAAAGGCAAGACAGGTTGCCCTGCCGATTCCTGAGCTTCCTCCTGTGACAAGTGCGACTTGATTTTGGAAAGTTGTCATGAAGGAAAAATAGCCCAAGGATGGGAAGGAGTCAAATGCTCAAGATGGGTGCTACATTATTTAAGGCACTTCTACAGAAAAACGAAATCGAATTTACCCTCCCTGAAAAGCCTGGCAGGTGCCTTCAGAAGCATCATTTGGCGGGGGATAAAAAGAAAAGGGATTAAAAGATTCTTGAGGGAACCCCCAATATAGTATCTATGGAACAATGTCATCAACTGGTTACACAGGTGTGAGAGTTTGCTCGAAAATATAAGACCCCTATTTCAGATTTCATTAAAAAAATGAAATAACGACCTGGTTTGCGCTGGCTTATTTCAGGTTTTACGGTAAGACTGAAATAGGGTGAAACGTCGTGAGACCGGAAGTTATGAAGTTCTGGCAGAGCTCAAATCATTTATTCCCTTCTCCCTCAAACCCCTCCGTTGGCCTACGATACAGAAACGATAGCACTTTATGGCCAGGCGATGCACTTGTTGGGCCAGCTTAATGAAGTAGCCTCTAGAGTTCCGCATCTAGGAGAATTTATTAAATCTTACGTGATCAAGGAGGGGGTTCTTTCTTCAGCGATTGAGGGGATTCATACAACCATCAAAAATGTGTTTAAAGAGGAACGCTCTTTAGAAAAGAGCCATCCCGATACTCGACTGGTTTCAAATTACCTAAGGTGTTTATATACCGCCTGGGCATCTCTTAGAGGGGAAAAGAGCCTGCCTGTGAGTTCGCGAGTAATCTTGGCAGCTCACCGAGAACTTATGCAGGGAGAGTTAGGGGGCCATGCAGATCCTGGATCTTATCGTAAACAACAGGTGAGTGTTAAAAATCTCACTCCTCCCCTAGCAACAAGAATTTCATCACTCATGAGTGATTTAGAGAAGTTTATTAACGAAGACAAAGACATACCTCCATTAATAAAGGCAGGTTTGGCTCACGCCCAGTTTGAGATCATACACCCCTTTTTAGATGGCAACGGGCGGATTGGTAGATTGCTCATTGTTTTGATGTTCCTTCAAGAAAAAATTCTTACGCAACCTCTTCTGTAGCCGTCGTACGCTTTTCGCAAGTACCAGGCAGAGTACTATGCACGGCTAGATGAAATTCGTACCATAAGAAAAAACGCAACCGTATAAACTATCACAGGTAAGACAAAATGATGGAGCTGAGGGGAATCGAACCCCTGACCGTCTGAATGCCATTCAGACACTCTACTGATGAGAAGCTTTATGGTATCGTTGTCCAGTTCCACAAAGTTCTGCACTTTTAACTACTTACGTGAATAAAGAAACTATTTTTGGCTCCTTTGATGTTAAAATGGAGCAGTAAGGTTTGGCATTCTCCTACATTTGTTTGAATAAATTCTTGTCTCGGCACTTTCCTCTTGGATGAAAAAACGCTACTGTACCTGTCTAAGATGCCACTACCAAAGAACAAAAAGCGATCGAATAGAGACAATCTCTTACCAAAGGCAAAACTTGTATCGCAATCCGACTACAAGACGATGTTAGATGACTTAGTAGGGCTTATCGAGCAAGCGAAAAGGAACGCTGTGCGCTCAGTCAATCTCATTATGACAACGATGTATTGGTCTTTAGGAAAACGGATCATCGAGCAAGAACAACAGGGAAAAGAACGGGCGCAGTATGGTCAGGAATTACTGCATTATCTTTCTCATCATCTCACTGAAAGATTTGGTCGAGGGTTTTCGATTACTCGATTGGAAGACGCTCGACGATTCTATTCGATTTATGCACAACGACAAATTCCCCAGACAGTGTCTGGGGAATTAAAGGTCGAAGGAAAAAATAGGAAGGTCCCATTTCCTTTATCGTGGTCGCATTACGTTTTATTGATTCGTCGGACACGCTCAGAAGAAGCCCGTGCTTTCTATGAAGCAGAAGCCCTTCGAGGTGGGTGGAGCGTAAGACAGTTAGAGCGTCAAATCGATAGTCAATTTTATGAGCGGGCCCTTCTGTCTAAGAATAAAGCAAATCTTCTCAAGAAGGAAACACCAGCAAAACCCGAATATGCTTTGACCCCGGAAGAAGAGATTAAGAACCCATTTGTCCTAGAATTTTTAGGTCTAAAAGACGAGTATTCAGAGAGCAAGTTAGAAGAAGCATTGATTGCAAATTTGGAAGCTTTTTTGCTTGAACTGGGAAACGATTTTACCTTTGTTGGCCGCCAAAGACGATTACGCGTAGGGTCAGAATGGTATCGAATCGATCTGCTCTTCTTTCACCGACGATTACGCTGCCTGGTCATCATTGATTTGAAAATTGGACGTCTCACCCATGCAGACGTGGGTCAAATGCATCTTTATGTAAACTATGCACGAGAGCACTGGAGGCTAGAAGGAGAAAATCCACCTGTGGGATTAATTCTGTGTTCCCAGAAAGAAGATGCCGTGGTTCATTATGCATTAGAAGGGATTACTAACAAAGTCCTGGCGAGTGAATACAAAACAAAACTTCCAGACGAAAA
Organism: uncultured Myxococcales bacterium; assembly: GCA_964537055.1. Classification (GTDB taxonomy): domain Bacteria; phylum Myxococcota_A; class Polyangia; order Palsa-1104; family JAEUJZ01; genus CAZHYV01. The sequence goes on along the minus strand of CAZHYV010000004.1, from coordinate 154,943 downwards.
GTTACTCGTCGAAGAGCTTAACCGCACTCGGAATAGATTAGAAGAAAGAGTTTATTTAAGCAAATGAGTAAAAAAGAACGACTTACTATCCTTGTTGGAGCTGGCGCCTCTACATTGTTGAAAATCCCTGGTACTGTTGCCATAACCAAGGAAATCTTTTGTAATAGTTACAAATTGTTTGATAGTCGGGAGCTAGAGTTCTTAGAAATACTTAAACAGCTTACGACGAACTGCTATCGAGACGATTTCCCTAATGAATATAAAGTTACTCCTGGTGAAAAAAATAAGCAAGTTGAACTCATCAATTTTGAACATCTGATCCATACTCTAGAAACTCTTTCAACACTCCATAGAAGTTATCCCTCTAAAAACAGCGGACTTCGTTATCATGGCATAGTCGCTGTAGAAGGCTTTTTGACAAAAGAATTTCATAAGGAAATAGCGGACTTCTTGAGTGAATTATCCTCCGGAGAGCCTGAATCGCCGTCCCAAAACATAGAATGGTTTATTCGTAGACTTATTTCAAAAATCATTCATCAAGTTTTAGATTCTATTTATCAAAATTCTAGGAAAGTCCTTAATAGTGTCCAGCAATTACCCATAGACATTTCTCAAGCACACTCTCGATATCGTTCGTTCCTGGAGACACTCGCATCGAAGTTTCAACTTAATATAGTCACATTAAATTATGACCCCTGTATCGAGGAAGTAATATCCTACATTGACTGTGGTTTTCGCCCTATAGAAGATAGGTTTATATTTAGTCCTTCATTATTTATGGAAGCAGATGAAAGACCAAGGCTTGCACATTTGCATGGTAGTATAAACATTTGGCCATTCAATGAAAATCGCAGTTTTTTCCCAAAAGGATCTTAGATTTCCTCGATATGCACAACAATCCCAAGCAGGAAGATCCGAATATAATTTTCCAATAATTACAGGGTTAGAGAAATCGAATCGAGTAATTGCACAGGAACCGTTCGCCACATATTACGAATATTTCAGAAGATGTTTGCGTAACAACAGTAGGCTGCTCATCATTGGGTACGGGTTTGCTGATACTTATATCAACCAAGCGATACTCTCTTCTTATATTGATGCTAACCATACTCATCAGCGAGTCGTTCTTGTGGATAAGATCAAAGATGGAAAGAAAACTATCTTTGATGGAATCAACGCGCAAACAGGACAGGATTTTATTCGGCTTTTTTCCAGAGATTGGAAACTTATAGGAAAAGATCCACTCGAAAGGGCAAAATACCAAAACGAGTATTATCGGGCCTTTTTCAATGGGTTTTTATACGAAAATACGCAAACAGAACTGATTTGTAATTTTTTTGAGACGCAGGAGAAATGACATTGATTTCCCACATCTTCTATGGAGATGAGGGGAATCGAACCCCTGACCTTCTGAATGCCATTCAGACACTCTACCAACTGAGCTACATCCCCAAATTTTAGAGAGACCACTTTTATCAGATAGACGAAATTCTCGCAAGAGAAAATCCTGCCAATGTTAGTGGCACAGACATACAACAGTAGCATATGCCACACAAAGGAAGAAGAAAGAACCAACACTAACGAAGTATCCTATAAATAAGTAAACCTCTGTGAAATCCTTATAAGAATGTTACTCCACCATCGGTAAAATCTCACACAGTTGTGAGGCCCGAAGCAGGGTGCCTACAGGGTAGCGGCTTGCGAGCTTGTCCCCAGCAAGGCCATGAACATAAACCGCTGTATAAGCAGCTTCGTCAGCGGGCCAGCCTCGGGCTAGAAGAGCACCGATCATTCCAGCCAAAACATCTCCCATGCCAGCGGTGGCCATGCCAGGATTCCCAGTCGGGCAAACCCAAACTTGGACAGCATCAGCACCCGCCGTAGAGCCCACGATTGGAGCTGCGATCAGAGTACGAGCTCCTTTCAGCACAACGGTCCCACCACTAAGATGGACCAATTTCCTTACTGCACCTATTCGATCTTGCTGGACCTGGTTTGTATCGACTCTAAGGAGCCGTGCCGCTTCTTTGGGATGGGGCGTGAGAATAAGCGGCCGATGCTTAGCGATAGGCTGAAGCTGCTTAACCCCTTGGACCGCTAAGAGATTGAGGGCATCCGCATCAATCACCACGGGCTGCTCTCCTTGCTGAAGCAACTTTGGTAACCATTCCTGCATCCTCTCCTCTGTAGGGATCCCTGGCCCAATCACCCAGGCTGTTTTGTTTCTCCCTAGTTCGAGAAGCTCATCAAGCGAGCTATAAGAGGCGGTCATGCTTTCGTAAAGCCTTCCCTGCACGACGTCGTGAAGATGAGTGGGGACCGCCAATGTGCAAAGACCCACACCCGTCTGCAGCGCCCCTTGTCCGCATAATAGAGCTGCCCCTGTCTTTCCCGTCGAACCCGCGACGATGAATAAATGCCCATGGCTTCCCTTATGCGCTAGTGGATGCAAGGGTTTGCGAAGTTTCTCCAGGCAAGAATGATCTAACAGATGCGTTGTGCTTCCGATGGCGTTTGCCCAGCCTGCGGGAATGCCAATGGGTAGCACTTCGACGTGGCCTGCATAAAGAAAACCTGGAGAAGTGTAAAGGACCACCTTGGGGAATCCCAAGGTCAAGGTATGGTCGGCCCGAACGATGGTTTCCTCGGTCGCATTTTGCGGAAGCTGCGATTCTGCACGCAGGGCTTCTACCTTTGTTCCGGGCTCCTCTATGTTTGCTCCTGCTTCTGTCTTTGTTCTCATCCCTTCTGCATCTGCTATTAATCCCGATGGAAGATCGACCGCGATTTTGGTAGCTTTGCTTCCATTGATCGCACGAATGATAGAGGTAAAAGGCTCCTCGAGCGTCCGAGTGAGCCCAATGCCAAACAAAGCGTCGACGAGAATATCTTGTGATTCCAGCGAATGAAGGCAGCTAAAAAGAGACTGAGAAGAGTCAGGGGAAGGAAATGGATCTTCAGCTTGATGCACCTGCTCAATAGGCACCTGGTTGCTTAATGCTTTCTCATATTGAAGCTTGGCATCTCCCTTGAGCCTTGCTGCGTCTGTGCATAAAAAGACGTGTACAGAGAGACCCAGCTGATGTAAGGCCCTGGCCACCACCATGCCGTCGCCTCCGTTGCTTCCCGGGCCTGCGATTACTACGATGCGGCAACTCTCTTTTTGAGGAATCCTCGCTTGAATCCAATCGGCAATGGCATAGCCTGCGTGTTCCATCAAATGAAGCGTAGGAAGCCCTGTCTCAGAAGAAAATCGTTGTTCTAAAGCCTGGATTTGATGGGCAAAGAGGAGAGGTTTCATGCTGGAGCCATTGTATTTCTCCTTTCCTTTTTTGCCAAGCAGCTTATGTTGAGCCTGTATGAATGCGCCAGCACCCAAGCAAAGTGCAAAAGAAGCAGGGCTTCGATATGTTTCTGATCAAAGCACGGGGTTTACTCGAAGGCGGTATGGACGAGGGTTCCGTTATTTTGATCAACAGGGCCAAGCTCTAATTGATAAGGAGCATCTTCTTCGGATCAAGGCATTGCGCATTCCTCCTGCATGGACGAAGGTGTGGATTAGCCCTCACCCAAAGGGACATTTACAGGCAACGGGACGCGATGCAAGAGATCGGAAACAGTATCTCTATCATCCAGCGTTTTCTTCGATCAGGAACGAAACCAAATTCGAAAAAATGCTCATGTTCGTAAAGAGTTTACCTTTAGTACGCAAGCAGGTGGAGGAACACCTTACACTGAAAGGTTTACCGAAGGAAAAAGTGCTTGCAACGGTGGTTCGGCTATTAGAGACGACATCAATTCGAATTGGGAACGAAGCATATGCAAAAACCAACCGATCCTTTGGGTTAACTACGCTCAAGAACCATCATGTCCAAATTGACAAAAGCACCATTCACTTTCGTTTTCGAGGGAAAAGTGGCATCTTTCACAAAATTGATCTTGCGGATAGACAGCTTGCTCGTATTGTGAAGCAATGCCAAGAGCTGCCCGGGCAGGACCTGTTTCAATACATGGATGAGAACCACGAGCTTTGTAGCATTGGCTCCTCGGATGTCAACCAGTACCTTTACGAAGTCACGGGCAATGAGTTTACAGCAAAAGATTTTCGTACCTTTTCAGGAACTTTATGCGCCTTTCAAAAGCTAAAAGCGTGTTTTCAGAGTGAGGAGCCAGCGGTTTCCTCCAGGAAAATCCCCTCAAAGAAAGGGTATAGCGAGATTGTGAAGCAAGTCGCAAAACAGCTTGGCAATACGCCAAGCGTCTGTCGGAGATATTACATCCATCCTCTGCTCGAAAAACACTACATGGAAAAAACGTTCGTTTCTGCGATAGAGCAGATTCAGAAGAGTCTTGCAAAAAAATTTGTCGACGTTGAAAATATTAGCGATGAAGATTGGTTCTTACAGATGCTAGCGTCAGAAGCATAGGGGCCTCGCCTCACGCAAAGGAGTCCGAAGAAGCCTATCAAGCCTGCAAAGTCTCCTCTCAACATGGGTTTGGAACATCTCTTCGTTGGCGTATAGGCAAATCTATGCTATAGATAGTCCATGCTTTGGTTCTTTCTTTGGTATCGTCAAAAACCTGTTCGCCTTCGTACGTGGGTAAAGTGGTTCGGCCCAAATCCTTGGAAGCAAGAGGCCAAGGAAGAGTGGTCTCTCGAAGTATTTACAAGAATGCTTCATCCAGTACTCGGATCTTCCCCCGAGGCTCCCATCGTGGTAGATGCTCAAGGAGCCCAGACAAATACGGTGTTTCCGGTTCCCTTAAAACGGGGAGAGTACTTGGTATTACGATCGAATTCAGACGGAAAGCTTTATCCTTTGCCGCAAAGTATGATGTTTTTCTGTAAGCGAGAAGGCATTTCTCTCTTCGCCTTGCCTCAGATATTAGCAGACCTTGGGAACATCCGAACGAGTGATACGCTATCTTTATGGTTTCACTACCTTCTGGCAGGATTGTCCTCCATTTTTATCGCATTGTTCATCTTGGTGGAAGGATGGATCCTTCGGGGTGTGCTTACGGGCGAGTTACGCATTCAGGAGGGAGTTCCTCTTTGGGGCATGTTGGCAATCATGCTTCCCATTCTTCTTATCGGTGTCATCTTTTTAAGCATTGGCTTAACGAGGCTGGGCAGACATCATCGTCAAAAAAAACAAATCTTTCAAAAAATTCATTCTCCCACCACAGAGAAGGCGGGATAAAGCAGGAACTCATCCTGTAGGAGCTTCTATGAAAACTCAACTTTCCGTAGGGAAAACCTCCATACCCTGGGCAGAACAGGCAGTCAGTGAGGCCTTCTTTGCGACCATAAGCTATCGCCTCGAGCCCCAAGGCCGAGGTGCGAAGTTCCCGGTGCTTTTGGGAGACTGGCGAGAGTCCGAGCTTTCGCCTCTCCACTTAGCAAAAGCAAAGGAAGAGCTGGTCCAAATCGAGAAAGAGCTACGTCAAATGCCTGTCGACAAGGTCATTGCAGATTTGGCGAATCTTTCTACATTTCAAGGGCAACGGTTTTCGCTAAATTCCAATGCTCCCGATGTTTACCATTATTTTGTCAATGCTCAGGGAAAACCCCTGGTTCAAATTCTTTCTGAAGCATTAACCCTTGCTCAGATCGAACAAAAGCCTCTTGTCATAAAGGAAGGGGGATTTTCGCCCTCCCATAAAAATACGTGGGTGGCAATAGGCCTTATGGTTCTTGGCCTTGGCCTGATTGCTTGGTCATGGCATACTGCAACGACCGAGGGATATTTTTATGACCAATCGACTGTAGCAGGCCCCATCCTTCTTCTGTTTGGGCTTGGAGGGATCGTCTCTCCGGATCTTATGCAGAAAAGCTATTCAGGAGCAACCCTCAATCGGAAAAGGCTTACTATACAGATGATCCTACTTGGGGTTGGGATGGTGATAGGATTTTTGTATCTTCACCTGCTCTCTAAAGGCATGTAGGTAAAAAGTATGCAAACACGCTAAATATTTCTGCCTCAACTAGAAATATGCTACGCCTACAGGATGAGAGTTGCTACCATCATTTTGGCTGCAGGGCAGGGTTCCCGCATGAAATCAAAGACTCCGAAAGTTCTCCATCGCCTTGGGGGAAGACCCATGGTCGCTTACGGATTAGAGCTGGCGGCAAAGATCAACCCACATGAAATTTATTTGGTCCTAGGCCACCAAGCTGCGCAAGTGGAGGCATCCTTGGCCTCTTATCGAGAGACCGTACCTTTTTATCCCGTTTTGCAGACAGAGCAGCGTGGGACGGGACATGCGGTTCTAACAGCGCTTCCTTCAGTTCCAGAAAGTGTGGACTACGTGCTCATCCTTTACGGGGATACGCCTCTTCTTCAACGGGAAACGATTGAGCTTCTATTACAGAAAGCGTTTGGAAACAACCTTGCTTTTTTGTCAACCCGGCTCCTGCATCCTAAGGGATACGGACGGATTCTACGAAATCCTCAGACTCAGGAGGTCGAGCGGATTGTCGAAGAGAGAGATTGTACAAAAGCGCAAACAGCTATTTCTGAAGTCAACGCCGGAATCTATGCAGTGAAAGCAAGCTTTTTACGGAAGTCACTAAGCTTGCTTACGCCTGACAATGCGCAAAAAGAACTCTACTTAACAGATATTGTTGAGTTGGCTGCCAAAGAGCACCGAGTCGAAGCCATCGAGGTTTCCTCAGAAGAAGTACAAGGGATTAACGACCGGGTAGATCTTGCAAGGGCCGAGCAAACGTTGAGGTATCGGATCAATGAAGGACATATGAGGCAGGGTGTCACCCTGCTCGATCCTGCGACGACGTACATTGAACCAGGGGTTCGAATTGGCACGGATGTATGGATTGGTTCAAACGTTCAAATCACAGGGGGAAGTACCATTGGGGATGATTGTATCATAGAATCGGGGTGTGTGATTCACGATGCGAAAATTGCAGCGGACTGCCATATAAAACCGTATACGGTGATCTATGAAAGCCAGATCGAGACAGGAACCAAGATTGGACCGTTTGCCCATTTGCGGCCTGACAATTACTTGGGACCCTATGTGCGTATTGGAAATTTCGTCGAGCTTAAAAAAACGTTTATCGGCAAGGGAAGTAAAGCAAACCATCTTACCTATTTGGGCGACGCCGAGGTGGGGGAGCAGGTCAATATCGGTTGTGGAACCATTACCTGTAACTATGATGGCTACCAGAAACACCGTACCATTATCGAGGATGGCGCCTTTATCGGTTCGGATACACAGCTGGTCGCCCCTGTCCGGGTGGGAAAGGAGGCTGTTGTTGCCGCAGGAACCACAGTGACTCAGGATGTGCCAGAGGGAGCTTTGGCGTTAAGCCGCACTCCGCAAACACACCGATTGGGGTACCGGGAGAAGAAAAGGGCCGAGCGGATGAAGAGCCCCGGCTAAATCTACCCAGGGAAGGGCTTGTGGGATCCTAAGAAGATCTCATCGCTTGTTGAAACAAAGTAACCAGCCTTTCTTCAGAAATGATGGTGCCATAATCCGCACTTTTGAGGGTATTCAAAAACTCTAAAACTCCCTCTGGATTTCGCAGGATGTACCTGGACCGTTCAAAAGGATGATTCATATTTCTAGAAAACTCTCTCCATTGGGTCACAAGTTGGTTTGATTCTGACGAAAGCCATGGAGGGACCTGACCAGAGCGTACAATCCAGGGGAGCTCTTCGGTTGACATCGCCTGTAGGGTTTCAAGCGCAGTTGGTGTGGCCTCAAGCGCAGCGGCGACTTGCTCTGCGACGACAGGAGCCTCCTCCATAACTGCAGATCCAGCCGTTTCCATTTCATCCATAGCTCTTTGTAAGGCTTCCTCTCGTCCTGCAAGCCGTTGTGATAACTCAGCTCCTTTTTGTAAGGCAGGCCCGGCAAGGACCCCAGTGCCTACTTCTCGGGATCGGAAAAGGGTGAGGCAATTACATTGGGAAAAGATGAAGGCAAACAGGCAGAAAACAAACAGGCTAAAAAAATTCATAACATACTCTCTAATGGGTTCCCCTGGCTTTATGCTCCCCAGCGGCTGTGACGAGAAGCCAGATCAGCCCGCTTGAAATTCCAACCCCAGCTGTTGCAAACGTCGACGCATAAGCAGCCTTCGTATTCCAATGACAAGGATACATTGCTTCTCCTACCGGACATAAGTCTCCAGTGGGATTTCCATCCATAGAATAAAGAATTCCTCCTGGAATCAAGCCTAAGAGGCCCACCCCGAGCAGAATCGAACTTCCAAGATAATGGGATTTGAAAGAGGGAGTCTTTTTCTCGAGGCCATTCGGTTGTTCGCCATGGGTTGGAGAAGTGAAAGATAGATTCATTCTCTCAGACCCTCGAACAAAAGAAGGATCCGAAATGCTGCACGCATTCAGGTAGAAGAGTACACAGGCTGAAAGAAGCCCCGAGAGAATTTTCATCCCGTAGATTTTATAGATTCACTGAAGTTTTACAAGAGGTAAAAATGGCGCTTGTGCTACGGCGAGGTTCGTTTGGTCGTACTTTTGGAGGGGGACTGTCTTCGAAGACCGGTAAACCACTTTCGCATGTCGTAGGGAGCTGTCTTGGGGAGAGCGGAGAGTGCGTTCATGGCTCGATTTTCGATATGCCGAATTGATTGAGGCATGGCCAGGGGCACCAGGCTCTGAACTTCTCCCAGTTCGGCACCTAACCGAATCAAATCAACAACTTTGGCAGGGATGCCTAATGATTTGAGCGTTGCTTTCGTAAAGGGGTTAAAAAGATAACCAGCAGCTTCCTCGACATTGATCGCGCCCTCTTTTAAGGCGGTACATACCCCTAAACTCAGAAGCGAAATAAAGCGGGAGATTTCCTTCTTCCCGTTTAGCTGAATTTGTGTTTTCATCCCTTTTCCACTCGGATGCCTAAGCCGTCCGACCCTTCTTTAGGTATCTTATACCAGAAAATCCCAGATTCAAGGGGAGACTCGATGTTTTTAGAAAATTTTTTAGTACGTAAACATGACTGCAATTCCAGCGGCGATCCCTCCTAAGCCGATGAGCGTTGAGACACCAAAAGCTGCTTTTGTGCCCGGTTTCCCTAGATCGACCACACAGGGATCTCCAGCGATTCCTGAGTGCCAACCACATTCCCCAGGCAAGGGAAGTTTGTTATAGGCTGCCAGGCCGATAAGAATGATAGAAGTCACAGTCACTGCAGTACCTACCCCAATCAAAGACCCGCCAATGATCTTTCGCTGCCGTTTCCTTTGCTCCATCGCTTTTTGCATTTCGGCATCATTCGATCCAAAAGGTGCTGTCTGCTGAAGGGAGATCGAAGCCAAGGGCCTAGGAAAGAGGGTTGGAGAAACAGGAGAGAACCCTTGAAAAGACGAGGAGCTCCCAAACGAGGATAAATTTGACTCGAAGGACTGTGCAAGGATCAAAGATGGCTTGCCCAAGGTTAGTCCGATGAGAAAAATAACAAAAAGAGCAAGCAATCTATGAAAGAAGCATAATGTTTTCATTGAATTCTCCTATACGTAATCATTAGCGAGCTGTTCGATAATACCCCTTCAGGGTGTGGCGTCCTGCTCCCACATCATAAGAGACATCTATCCTAGGTTCAAAGCCAAGTGGAGGTGTTAACTGAGGGGCGCTAGGACCCAGCATCGCAAACAGATATCCGTCTTCAGCAACCAAGGAGGCTCCTACCTGAAGCCACACGGGTGGAGGAAATGTTGCTCGTGAGACTACGTAGTCAAACTGTCTCTTTAGCTGATTTACATCTGTTGCGAGCACCTCAAACGAGAGACCTAGTTCCCGGCGGAGAGCAAGCAAAAAGGCGGCCTTCTTTTGGATTCTCTCGACCAGCGTCACCTTCCAGGAGGGCCGCATGATCGCACAGACTGCCCCAGGAAACCCGGCCCCACTGCCGACATCGACTAAGGACAAAGAGGGTGATTCTGAAAGATAAGAGACCAGAACCAAGCTATCCAAAAAGTGGTGGGTCACAATACGATGTCCCTCTCGGATGGCAGTGAGGTTCATCTTTTGATTCCAACTTTGTAACAGACGTGTATAGGCTTGAAACTGGGCAAGTTGAGTTTCTGGAATAGAAAGACCCAGCTTGTTTGCTTCCTGAACAAGGGTTGGAGGAGGAAACGTATCTGGCATGGTGTCATTATTTTCCGATACAAAATTGAGCAAAAATCTCATCGACCACTGACTCGGCCACTTCTTCCCCGGTAAGTTCACCGAGCGCTAAAGCTGCAAGCCGTAGCTCAGCTGCAACCACATCCATCGAGGTTTTCAAGCGGATTCCCTGGATTGCTCCGTAGAGTCTATCTGATGCTTTAGACAGAAGGCGCGCTTGTCTGGCGTTTAAGATGACGGTTTCTTCTCCAAAATGGGGAGCCAGTGTTTGCAGAATAGCTTCCTTCAGCGTGTCAAGGCCCCATCCGCATAAGGCAGAGCAGGAGACAATGTGCTCTTTAGGAAACATCCGTGGCCCAAAAGGGTTTTCTGCTACGCTTGGCAGGGTAAACCCAAGCCCATCCATTTTGTTCCATACGAGAAGAACCGGGACTTGGTTGGGAATTTCGGAAAGCAGCTTTTGCTCTTCGTTACCGAACCCTGCAGTACCATCCACTACCAGCAGAATCAGATCGGCGTGCATGCCTCGACGCATAGCAAGGCGTTTTCCCTCTTGCTCAAGCTTGGTTGCAAGGAGCCGCTCTCCCGCTGTATCAATTAAAGTTAGCGAAACATCCCGAAAGGTAGTCCGGACTTCGACAAAGTCGCGGGTGGTTCCTGGTTCAGCATCTACCAAAACACGTTCTGTACCACAAAGGGCGTTAATCAGGCTGGATTTTCCCGCATTGGTTCGTCCTAGAAGGAGCACCTCGATACCTTGAGACATGACGTTCCCTGCATTTGAGAAGGTAGAGGCAAGGTGCTGAAGTTTCGATTGGATTGATACCAGCTCCGCAAGATTCTCTTTCGAAAGATCTTCTTCGGGCCCTAGATCAGGAAAATCAAGGCCTCCTTCGATGGAACCGAGGAAGTACAGAATGCGCTTCCGAACCATAGAGAGATCTTTGCCCATTTCTCCGCTCAGCTGCCTTCGGGCATGCCTTGTTGCCTGCACGGATTGAGAACCGACGAGCGCAGCTACGGCTTCTGCTTGCGTTAGGTCGAGTTTGCCTGCCAAAAAGGCTCGCTTGGTAAATTCGCCCGGCTCGGCGGGGGATACACCCATCGAAAAAATCGAAGCAAGGATCCGGTTCAGATTCACCGCACCCCCATGAGCGTGGACCTCAAGAACATCCTCCCCCGTGTAGGAGTTTGGTGCCTTCATCAGGCAAACCAGACCCTGGTCGATGGATTCTCCACGAGAATGGGTGGACCTTGTAGGAGTGCTGTTCACTGATACAGAAGAAGCGTCGCTAGCATCTAGTCGAGCAGGACGCCATTCGTGGAAGTTCGTCAAATAAAGGCGATGACTCTGGATAGATTCGGGCAAGGGGTCACAAAGCTGCCTTCCCACCTGCTCTGCAAGAGGGCCACTTACTCGAATGATTCCAACCCCTCCTCCAACTCCAGTGGCAATGGCAGCAATCGTTGGGAAAGGAGCAGCTTGGGTTGCTTGTAAAGAAGGTGCCATTGTTTCAGAATGCATAGGTTTACGAGGCTATGATTCCTCAGCCTTTGGTTTTGCAGAAGGTGGTTTTTTCGGGGATGCCTTCTTTGAAAGGCGGTTTGTTACAAATTGCTGGATCATACCAAGAGCGGTATTTGTGAGAATGTATAGGGTAAGCCCAGCAGGCAGGAAAATACTAAACCCTGTGAAGATCACTGGCATCATGATACCCATCATTTTTTGCTGCGGGTCTCCCGAAGAAGGAGAAAGCCGGGTCTGAAGATACATCATCGCTCCGGTTAAGAGGGGAAGGATGTAGAACGGATCAGCCGCTGTCAAATCAGGAATCCACTTGGCTGTAATCAAAGAGGCCCGGTAAAGCTCCATCGAGTTTCCGATCATCGAGTAAAGTGCAATGTAGATGGGCATTTGAAGCAGCATGGGTAAGCAACCACCCACAGGATTGACCCCGTGGCGTTTATACAGGTTTGCGATTTCTACATTGAGTCGCTGTTTGTCCTCTTTATACTTTTCCTGCAGCTGATCGATCTGCGGTTTCAATTCGGACATCGCCTTCATCGATTGGTTGCTTCGATAGGTAGGGTAGATAGTCAGAATTTTTACTAGCAGTGTCAAAAGCACAATCGCTAGACCCCAGTGATGAACCACCTGGTAAATTTTACGCAAAATCCATAAAAGAGGTTTGGCCAGAAAGCTTAGTGTATAATCTACCGAATTTTGTAACCCTCTCGAATCATCAGAGTGGCTTGAGAGACGAACGGCGCTTAAACGCTCGGGGATTTTAGGACCTGCGTAGTAGGCAAACTGGTAAAGCGTCTTTTCTTGGGGCTTGACCGTACGCTCCTCAAAACTCACCGAAGAAGACATGATGCCCAGGGCATCGCCAAAAAACTGAAGCTTTCGGTTGGTGTTCGAATTGGTGTTGTAAGGGGGAAGCATTAACCCTTGCAGGAAATATTGTTGATTGATCCCAAACCAAAGCACATCATGTTCGGTATGTTCGAATGATTTCTTCTCAACCAAGTCGTCTAAAGAGCCCTTATAGATACTATTCCCGTAATCCCATATCATTTCGCGAGGAGGAATTTTTTGTGAGAAAAAGCTTGGTTTTGAAGGGTCTTGGAAGCTCTCGAGCCCAATTGCTAGGTGGTGGTTAGAAATTTGGGAACTTAGGTTAGTAATTTCTATCTCTACATCAATTCTCTGCGTATGTGGATAAAAGTAGAACAATTTTCGGATCAGAAGTTGATTAGGGACCTCAAGCCGATAAGCTACCTTACACTTTGACGAAGAAACTGAAAGATGAGTCTCATCAATGTGCTGGGATGTAGGGAGGCAATCTTCTCCAGAAGAGGGAGATTCTCGTTGCCATATCGCCGAGGCAGGAATCTCAAAATTGCTATTCGGGCCTGGGAACGAAACTGCGAGCGAAGGTCGGTAGGTAGGAATCATTTCTGTAGGTTGGTATCCCTCAAGAACTTTAGATTCTGCTCCATTCATCCCTTGGGAGAATGTCATGATTCGCTGATTGTTGGATTTATACCGCTCTTCTAAGACCACAAAGCTAAATAGGCCCATTTCGTTCATTTTAGCGCGGTACACACCTGGGCTTTCAACGACGATCATCTTCGACGGAGCTATTGCCTGTATAGAACCATTTGGGATCGCAGAAGAAGGTAATGAAGAAATCCCTCCGGGAGAAGAAGCACCCGGGGGATTCCCCCCTGGCGATGCGGCTGGAGGTGTTCCTGGCTGCTGCGCTGTTTGGGGGGCATTTTGATTTTGCGGTTGCTGGTAGGGTTTAAAAAGAAAGAACCAACCCAGCACCACCAAAGCGCACAGAGCTAATGCTAATCGAAAACGTTGTTCCATAAATTATGTCCTCAAATCTTCATTAATCCCCTTCGGAAGGTCAATTCCTCCAGGGTGAAACGGGTGACATTTGCCGATCCGCTTCAAAGTAAGCCCGATCCCTTTCCACGGGCCGAAAAGGAGAATACACTCACGGGCGTATTCAGAGCAAGTAGGAATAAACCTACAGCCCCATCCTGGGAAAAAAAGATACAGTAACGGTGACAAAAAAAGTTGGTATCCTCGAATAAGACCCCGCATGCCAAAGGTGAGAATCCGCTGAAAGATCAAAATGAAAGATTTCATGCCAACTCCTTTCTTGGAAGCAGGGCCTTTGCTGCAGGGGAAGAAAGAAACCTTCTCACCTGGGCTGCGATTTCCTGAAACGTTAGCAAAGCGGCGGATGGTTTTGCAATCACAACAACGTCTCGATATTCGCCCACTGCCTGTTTATGATGACGGAAGATTTCTCGGAGGCACCGCTTGACCCGGTTTCTTACCACAGCCGGGCCCACTTTTTTTGATACGATTAGACCAAGCCGTGGATAAGGAAGCTCAGATGCTTTTAAGAGAAAGATAAAATGAGGCGAAGGACATCGTACTCCTGTTTTTAACATTCGTAGAAAGTCCGAACGTTTTCGGATTCTCTCTTGAGACGAAAAAGAAAAAAAAGTGGTCACAGGAGGAAGGGATAACCCTGATAATTGGGGAAAACCTACGTAAAAAGAAAGCTCATTACTTGGTTGCAATGGTAACTGCAATTCGAGCACGACCTTTACGGCGACGACGGGAAAGGGTCAGTCTGCCACCCCGGGTTTTCATCCGTACTCGGAATCCATGGGTTCGTTTTCGACGTTGGTTGCTAGGTTGGTACGTACGTTTCACAGGCTACTCCTTTTGAAGAAGCAGTTCTACCAGGATCTTTAGACGGTTGTCAAGATCTCTTCTTCTCATGAGTCCGCTACGGCCCAAAACTTGGGAAGATGTGGGGCAGATCCATGGGGTGGCTTTGGAACTCTTATTGTTTTCGATTAGGTACGGAAAGGTCTGTAAAGTACAAACAGTCCTTTTTCTTCGGGGCCGTACAGCTGGGATCTTTTTCGTTGTCACTTTCCCAGGTAAGATAATGCCCCGCTAACGAGACGGTCCATCCTGCTTTGGCCAGGACCTCTTCCGTTTTTGTCTTAGGATGGTACAAAACGACTCTACGATCAGAATCTAGACCATGCCATGCCACGCCCTCCTTAGAAATAAACGGGAATTCATAACTGCGAATAGGAGAGGTTCCGCGGGTTGCCTGGATGAGCTCGGTCCCTGTTTTTGTTTCTCCATTGTAAAGGTAAATTCCACTTACTCCAAAAAAGACCCCTGTTTTCCACACTACGTATGGCCAGGCAATGTCAGGCTGTGAGGCATGCTTCGTTTGACTCAAACGAGTATGGGTTTTTGTAGTCAGGTTATATAAGTAAATATCACTCGCAACTTCGCCTTTACTCTCTTGGTCTTTCAAATCGACCAAGCTATACACTAATAAATTTTTCTCTAAAGCTACCTGATCTACCTCGTGAACGGGAGGTACTTCAAATAGGGTTTTCGCTCTGTGTGTGTTCAGATCAAATAGCTTAATGGCATTTCTACGGCCGGTCTTGTCTCTATACTCATCGACCCAAACGACCCGATGATCGGCAATGGTCGCAAACGGCCCTACGGGATGATCCACCGGCGTCTTTCTGATTTTGCCCACAATGAGCTGCTTCCCGGTTTTAAGGTGGAAGGCCCGATATGTATCGCTCTTCCATCCAGAAATCCCGAGCACCCAATCCCCGCTGACCGCCCGTGGACCGCCCAAAAAAAGACGCGTGGTCTTTTGTTTTGGAAGGGGTAGCATGCGCTCGGTCAGAACAGGTTCTCTAAAATCTATAAAGCAAAAGGTGAGATCGCTTTCTTCATCAGTTGGATTACTTTGACATTGATAGACCAGTAGCCCGTGGTTTGAGGCATAGGTAAGTCTATCAGGATGAGGAAGCGAAGGGATCATCCAGGTTCGATAAGGCCGATCGGTAAGCTCAGTGGCCACTACAGGAGTTTTGACAAAACCCCGAAAGTAGGGGTCGCTTGGGGTACTGGTAGGAGATGCATTTGTAGAAAGAAGAAGGAAGAATCCAATGCTTAGGCATTGGATCATATGAGAGTCTAAAGCCCTCATCTTGTAAGATTCTTTTTTAATAAAGGACATTCCAGTTCTCCTTTGACATGCCCCCATGTCCATTATTGGATTCTAACTCAGCGATGATGGCATTGACACTGACTTCTTCCCGAATGATTCGATCTCCAATGCCATTCCGCGTGCTGCTTTCACGGAAGATAAATTGAGCAGAATCATCACTCCCGTCGTAGTTTCCTTTATATCCAATCAAAAGGACATAATGAGCACGCCTTGCCTCTTTTTTTAGATTCTTTGTTTTATAAAAGAAGCCAGGAAATATATATTCCTTTTGGGGAGGAGTTTCATTGATCAAAACAATCACCGGCTGGTTGTGCTTCACAACATCAGTAATGACCATGGTAATGAGCGTTTTTGCATTATTTTTCTCGTCCTCCGGATCAGGCCCTATATGATGGCCTGAGTAGGGAACGACGGTTTTGGGGAGAATCGTCACTGGATGTGAAGATGCTAGAGTATAAGTGAATTGACCGGAAGGGTCATTCCAACTCATGGGATCGATGATGGTATCCTCCATCTCAGCAATGTGTGCGTTCAGGTATTTTAAGATAGGCTCAATGGCAGTGCCTCCTGAGTCTTTCACATCACATTCTCCGGCTCTTTCAGCTTCCTTGATGTCATCTTGGGAAGCATGCCGCCGAAAATAATGGAGCACCATTTGGGTTGCTGCAGGGCCGCACCAATTCCAGCATTTTTGTTTTATGATTGGAAAAGGGGTGGTAAGCCGAACATCAATGATTTCATCATTTTCCGAGGTTGCTGAGACAAAGTGTACAAAGCCAGCTGAATCTCGCCGTGGGAAGTTTCCGAAGGCTATGCGAGCTACCTCGCGCAGTTCTCGGAATTTTCGTTCGGACAAAATCTCGTCTTTTTCATGATCGGCCGCTTCGATACAGGGACCATCTGGCATTGGGTTTTCCCCGGAAGACCCTTGGCACTCTGCATTCGGATCGTCCGCCTGTGCCAAGGAATTTGTGCGACGCTCTCTTTCTTCGGAAGGTTCTGTGGTTTGCTCTTCTAGAGGTCCACAAGAAAAACTTATCAGGCCATACAACCCTACAAGTAGTGCTTTTGATTTCATGATGCTCCTCCTCTTTTACAGTTTGTTGAGGAAATTCAATTTTTTAGGTCATATCAGCAAGAAAGGAGCAGCACAAGCGGTTTTATAAAAGTCTTCCATTTGAGGAGGGTACCTTTGTAAGGATATGGTTGCAAAAAGGAATGGGCTACCGGAGAAGACGTAGCCTCCCTGTTCCGCTATAACCCAAAGTTTGGGAAGGTGTAGGGTAGATCCATCGGGTGGCTTTGAGATTGGGTTTTTGGTGTACCAAAATCTAGACTGAGTTGGATCCCGGCTCGAGGCTCGAACTGATCAGCCTGGTTGCTGCACAGTGGATTTGAGAGACTGGGGCTGATAAGGCAGCCATGGTTCATATGATAAAAGAGTGTAAGCACTCCTTCGAGCCGTACCTGATGAAA
Source organism: uncultured Myxococcales bacterium (assembly GCA_964537055.1). Taxonomy (GTDB): domain Bacteria; phylum Myxococcota_A; class Polyangia; order Palsa-1104; family JAEUJZ01; genus CAZHYV01. The sequence continues at coordinate 137,764 of CAZHYV010000004.1, read as the reverse complement.
CCCGAGTGCTTGTGCTTTTTCGGGCAGCCGAAGCTTCACGCCGGCGTTTATCTGAAAGCGGTGCTCTGTAAGAAGGGCGCCAAAGGGTCCTGGCTTATCGGCCGTGCCGTTTCCGCTTTTGCCCACGGAGATTTCATTACGAAACGCATAGCCTAAGGTCGCAGAGGTAGTTCGGCTACCTAGGGCAACTTGGCAGCTGGTTTGGATGCCCAGCACAAAGAGGCCAGTGAAGGGAACCTCGTTTGGATACCCGTATGCCACCTGTTTGAAGCCCGGGCCCTTCATGTCAAAAAAGCATCCTCCCTGCGCCCAAGATTTATCAAGTCTTCCAAAGGGTACAGACAGTTTGGCAACGGTGAGTTGGGTATTCATTACCTCATCTAGTTGCCGTAAGGCTCGGAAGAGCTGCATTTGACCAAAGCTTACCCAAATCCTTTTTGTAAACTGCATCTGAAACGCTTCAACATTTACGTACAAAGAGGGAAGTCCGTTCTCGGCAGCTTTCCCGGGAGACAGAACCCGAGGCGCTTGCGCAAACGAGAAATCTAGATGAGTGATGGCGAAGCGAAGCTTATACTTTTGACAAAAGCCGGGCTGATGACATTGTGGCAAAAGATCAAGACGGAGAGGCGCATACCAAGTCTCTGTCTTAGGGATGACAATGTTGTAAGTGCCAATGCCCGTCGAGCCAAGCAGTTGGAGCTGTGGGTCTTTTGCAGCTTGTGGAGGCGAAGCAGTACGCAGAGTTGGATCAGAAGCTGCACTTGCCTGAAAAGGCGTTAACACGCAAAGAATGAGCCCCATGTTTGCTATGGGGACAGCATAGGCGATGGAAAGAATCTTTTGAAATAGACGCCTCACGACATCCATTTTTTCAGAATTTTAGAATCCTGGCAAGACATCTGTTTTAATGTTGAGAACTGAATGGGGAGGGAAGATTGCCTAAAGGCCTCACACATCACTTCGGTAAGCCCAGAAACTTCTTGAGGCTTTAAAAAGGGTTTGGTTGCGGCACTATTACTTTTCAGAAAAACCCAGAGCAGGCTTCCGTACCACCGAGGAAGTTCGCGGACTGAGAGGGTAGAAACGGTAGACATGCTGGGTAGTCGGGCAAAGAAAGATGAGATTTCATGAAGATACAGTGAAGGACCTTCCCCAAGAGGTTCGGAAAAATAAGGATAAGCCAAAGACCAATCCGGAACAGTAGGAAGTACCTTAAGCAAATAATTGAATAAAACCTGATTTGGATTCATCGAGGAATTATGCTGGAACAAAGACAGAAAATCAGGGTCTAGTAAATCTTGTGCTTGCCCTAGGCCAAGCACCGACTTTTCCAAAGGGAGAATAAGCGGATTTAATAGCAGGGAAAGAAAACCTTTCCGGATCCTGGATTGGCAGTTCTCTACGATATCTCCTGAGGTCGAGCAACTTCTTAGGCCTTCAGCACTTGATTCTAAGGAGGAGGCCATGAGGCGGTCCATCATCTTCTCACATTGGAAAGATTGAGGCGTTCCTTTGCAAGCGGACATGGCTTGTTTGTAGACATCACTCTCTACAAAAAAGGACTGCCGTTCATAGGTACTAAGCTGTTCTGCTTGAGAAATTGCTCGGAACGAGAAATAGTTCCGTAACCCTCCTTCTGGCTTATAGGCTTCTTCGAGGTCGCAAGCCATGTCTCGAAAAAGGAGCACTTCTCCGGGAAGGGTTGTTAATGAAGTGGTCTCCTCGAAGATTTGAGTTTCCACATAAATCATTTCGGTCATCGAAAGATGCGGACGGAGTTCATTGCCCTGAAGGAGACTCCATAGATAGGTGAGCTGAAATCCATGGGGTTGATCGGTTCCTTTGTCGCACTCAGGGATCAGGGTGTCTCCTTTGCAAAAGGTATCATGAGGCCCTGTCTCCGAGTGCCGAGCCTCGTGGATTAATGTGGACGCATCAACTAGAACCTGCTCGATGGTGGAATTGGGTTCTGATAAAGGGGCTATATGAATGCTTTGTGTCATTGGATTGAAATATCCGCTTCTGCTAGGATAATCGGTTTTTATCTTGATCTCATTGGTGGCGTTTAAGACGTAGTTAAAAAAGATTTGATTGAGCTTCATTTCTGGATGCTCTTTCCTCATCTGGAGAACCGAAGGAGCAACCAAATCGCCTGCAGGCACCATCCCGTAGATATTTTTCTCCATAGGTAGTGCTAAAGGACGAGTAAGGAGAAAGTAAAAGGCCCGATAGAGACGAGCTTTTTCTTCTGCGTACTCAGCTTGATGATACTTGGCTTCAAGAGGGAGCACCCAATCAAACGCTTCTTGGCACGACGGAGGAGGATCGAGATAGAAAGACCCTTGCTTGGGGAGGAGAGAACATTCCCTTTCAAGGAGGGCAAAGTAGTCTTTTTCTAAAAAAGAGGGTGGAGCTTTGCATGAGAAGAAACAAAAGAGCAAAAATCCTAATGTTACCATACTTCGTCGCACCATGTCATCATTGTAGCATGATGTAAGATGTGTGCACGTTGGGTGGATATGTAGGGAAAAAATAGCAAGATTTCTAAAGAATTGACAAAAAAATTTAATCCAAGAAGGAGGACCTGCGGTTCAAGAAACCTTTAATTTGTGTATAGGTTTTGGCTGTAGTAGTAACACAAACTCAGGTCGGCCTCGTAACAAGTTTAGGCTTCGTTGTGATTGAACGGTTGGGGAAGCATGGCCGATGGGTAAGGAATAAGTTCTTATATGCAAAGGCCAAAGGGGTTATGGGGTAGGAGAAGCATAACTCTCCTCGAGAACACGTTCATCAATGGTTCCTAAGACAGTTCGAACCCCACGCTCGATTTGATAAAATTCTTCGAGAGACGTTGCTTCATGTAACGTTTCTGCCACTTTCATGACACGGGAAAGGTAACTAAACAGGTTTCCCTCTTCAAATTGAAGGTTGTATCGCTCTACATAATCCATAAATCCAAGAGATTCGGTTTCCATGACACACCAGATGTTCTTTTGAACCTTCCCTCCATGCAATTCTGGATGGGGAACTTTGCCCAGGAACTCGTGGTGGATCCACTCAATCCTGGAGAGATCCCGGGGAAACCGCTTTTCGTACTCTTCTTCGGCGTCTTCCCAAGTCGCTTGGGGAAAGTCCTTTCGCAACTCCCGCAGATGATTTTTGATCCACTCTCGTTTTTTCTCGTCCGCCTGTCTGAGTAAACGTTTGTGAATCACATCGTGGTCGACCAAGAACTCAACCAAGGTTCGTAGATCCTCGTAGGGGAGATCGTGGGCCCTGAGGCAGTAATAGACAAACGGCCCATCAATTCCTCTTAAGTCGTTTATCATCGTTCCAGAGATCTGGTGTCCATGCTCATCCAGAATGCCCAGCGACATCATATTTTCTGTTAGGTGTTGAAGCTGCTTTCGGGCAGTTAGCTTGCTCTTTTCATCAATCAATAAGTGATCGACCACAGTTTTGATGTTTAGATTCATCGAAGGCGGGAGGGTAGACTCTTCTGCAAGTTGTGATGATGATGTAAGATCAGGCAGTCCGATCGCCAAGATTTGATCCGCCGTAATTTGGGTGTGACTTCGAAGCGGGGCGGGTTGCCCTTGGACCAGTTTCTGATGTGCGTCTGCATCCCAAAGGGGGTCGCCGCTTTTGGCTGCCTCAGTACGGAGACGTGCATACACGGCTTTGCGAATCCTTGCTTCGTCGATACTATGTTTTCGTTTTTGTAATTCAGCAATCTCCTTGCGGACCGCTTGAACCACTTCGTCGGGCGCTAATGTAATAGCAATTCCCTCGGTGTCAAACTGAGGTCTGCCTGCACGTCCTGCCATCTGGTGGTATTCTTCGGCGAGAAGCAGACGTGGTTTGCCTTTAATTACTTTCTTCAACGAAGGAAATACGACACGCTTGGCAGGTAGATTAATTCCTGCTGCGATGGTCTCAGTGCTCACCACAAATTTGATCAAACGCTCGAGGGCAAGCTCTTCGACCAAGCGTTTGTATCGAGGTAGGATACCTGCATGATGGATGCCGATCCCGTGGAGCAGAAGAGGCCGGAGCTCTTGTGAAGCTCCTCGTGGAAGAAGTGCCTTCTCGATCAAGGGAATCATCTTGGCTTGCTCTTCGTCGGTGGTGAAGCGTCGGCAGCTTTTCAAAAGCCGCGCTGTTTCAAAGCAAAGCTCCCGGCCAAAGACAAAGAGAATTGCTGGAGTTTCTCCGTGATAAGCAAGGTCCTTCACCACTTCAAGCAGATAATTTTCTCGGTACTCATGGTACAGAGGTACTTTTCTTTCGTACGACTGTACCAAAGCCATAGGGACTTGTCTGGTCTTGTGAACCCAATCACAAAACTTCTCAGGATGTCCTACCGTTGCAGATAAGATGACGAGCTGTGTCCTTGGATCAAGACCAATGATCGACTGCTCCCAGACATACCCTCGGTCAAACGAATTGAAATAATGTCCTTCGTCCATGATGACCAAATCTGCAGGTCGAGACACGCGGTCAGAAAAAATCTGGTTCCATAGGATTTCGGCGACGACCACTTGGATTGGAGCTAAGGGGTTGACCTTATAATCACCTGTCGCAAAGCCTACTTTGTCCTCGCCAAAATCTGCGCAGAGTTCACGAAATTTTTCTTCGGTCAATGCTCGCAGAGGCGTAGTATAAACTGCCGTTTGACCTAAAGAGAGGGCCTTAAAGATACCCGCCTTGGCCATCATCGTCTTCCCTGTTCCCGTTGGGACGGTGACAAGCAGGCTTTCTCCCGCAAAAATATGTGAGAAGGCCTGCTCTTGCACACGATAAGGCTCAAGACCTTTAGAAAAGAAGAATGTTTCGTAAAACTTTAGTTCAATATCAGCGATGGATGAAGTGGACATGTAATTCGTTACTCGTAGTGCAGTATAGCAGAATTACAAAAAAGGGTTGGAAATAAGTTGTGCAGTAAGGTCTAACGCTTATACAAGCGGTTTTGCTTTTCTATGAAGATCAACCCAAGCGGCGAAGGGAACAAAAAGCCAAAGCGATAACATGCTTAGTGCAATCATCTGTGGATCAGAGGGCGGGGGCATCGTCATACTGAAAACCCAAATTAGTAGCAAGAAGCCGATAAGCCCCCAAAGACCCCACCGTCCTTTCCAGTTGCTAGCATAGGTAGTCCGGAGATACATAAGAACACCAACTCCCAAAAAAGCTGCCTCTAAGAATGTGGTTCCCCAAAAAGAGTACCAAATCCCAAGCCCGACCTTCGTTGTTCCATAGGGTAGTAGCGGCAAATCGGGCCGATGCACCAACGCGTCCAGCATCCAATGGCTTGCGATGCACCCTCCAAAGACCAGCGCCTCTTTCCACGCGCGCCGTCGGAACCAAAGAATGCTAGCCCCTATCAGGGCCCACCCAAGAGAAGTAAGAAGGCTATGGGTCCATGGATAATCATAGAAATCAAAAGCGTTGATTTTTGTAATCCCTGGTCGAATGGCAACGTGCTCAATTCCTAGAAGTAAAAAGAAAGGCCATAGAAGGTCAAGCCACTGTGTTGCTAGAAAGAGGGCGCCTAACGAAACCTTAGGAGCTGCCCGTTTGGCTGCGAGTGCTACTGCATAATGCCCTAAAAACATAAAGGTTCCTTTCTTGGGTTACGATGTTTGTTTTTACAAAGGAAAACCCAGGTGCTTCCTAAAAAAGTCAGCAATTGTCTCCCACCGTCTCTGATTTTGTAAAGGCTCTGCAATCATGTGGGTTGTTCCAACGAGTGGTAAAAAGTCGTGAGGTTTTCCGGCATTGAGCAGGGCTTGGCTCAATTTGAGCGAGTGAAAAAAATAAACATTGTCATCTGCCGTACCATGCATCAAAAGAAGGGGTCGTCTGAGATTTTTCGCATAGGTGAGGAGAGAGCTTTCTCGGTAACCAGAAGTATTCTCCAATGGCATCCCTAAATATCGCTCGGTGTAGTGGGTGTCGTAGTCTCGCCAATCAACGACAGGAGCTCCTGAGACTGCCGCATGAAATACATCGGGGCATTTTAGCAAAGCCAGGGCGGACAGATAACCTCCGAAGGACCAACCATGAATCCCCACCCTCGTCTTATCAAGCTCAGGGTGTCTCCTGCATAGCTCCTCGAGCGTGTCCACCTGATCCTCTAGGGGAATAACACCGAAGCTTCCCAGAATGGACCGCTCCCATGCTCTCCCTCGAAAAGGTGTGCCTCGTCCATCCATGGTTACCACGACAAATCCTTGGTCTGCCAGCCACTGATTAAGAAGAAACCTTCGGGGATGGGTTACTACATCTGTGCGATGAGGACCTCCGTACACATCCACAATAACCGGATACTTCATCCCTACCTCAAAACCACGTGGACGTACAATCGCCGTTCGTATCTCTCGCTTTCCCAAAACGGCAAATTCAACATTGGCAAACTGAGAGGGTTCCTCGGCAATGCTAGGAAGTTCTGCATATCGTTGGCTGCCCACTCCGCAAGTTTGCTTATCGGCCCCATTTAGTTCGCAGTCTACGCTTCGCACATAGCTTTTAGGCATCGATTGAAGAGTTACTTCGGTATGGACCCATAACTTCCCATCTTCGCTAAAAGAACCACTGTGCCAACCTGACGTTTGGGTGAGGGGTTTTATCTGTCCGCTATCTAAAAGAATTTGATAGATGTGCCGCTCGCTAGGCTCTTGTCCCCCAAGTACATACAAAGATTTGCTTTGAGCATCTACTGAAAGGAGTCCTCGATAGCCAACCTCCTTTGGAACGACTGTTTTTATCAAAGTCCCGTCCTTGGATCGAAGCTCAAGTTCGTAAAGTCCATTTCTTTCCGTGCTCCACAAAAATGCCGCTCCTTTAGAAATCCACCGTGGAACCGTTTGGTCGAGATTGAACCAAGCTGCATCAGATTCCCTCAGTAAACAAGTGGTTGCCCCAGTATTTGGATCAGCAACAAGAATCTGAATTTCTTTTTGATCTCGGCTTTGGACAACAAGGGTGAGTGGGCTTTGTTTTTGCCAAAGCACCTTCGCAAGGTAGGGAAATCTTTCCCGATCCCACGCAATCCAAGCGAAGGGTCCTCCCAAAGGAGGAATGATTCCCAGACGAACTTTGGCATTGATTCCACCGGGACGAGGGTAAGAAAATCGTTGCGGTTCTTTCTCGGGGTGACCTGGATCCGCAATATAAAATTCTTCCATCCCCTGCTCATCCACTTCGCATACGGCAATTTGAGAGCTGTCCGGAGACCAAAAATACCCTGAAAACCGATCCATTTCTTCCTGGGCAACAAATTCGGCAAGCCCATAACTTATTTTAGGGTGGGAACTCTGGGTAAGCTGTACAGAACATCCCCGGTCACGGTCAAAAACAAAAAGATTTCTCTCTTGCACATAGGCAAGGTACCGATCGTCGGGAGAAAAGCGGACGTCGTTTGCAAAACCTTGAATTTTGGCCTCGACAACTTTTTTTGTTGCCGTTTCGATTAAAAAAATACGCCCGGAGTAGGGAATCAATAGCAAAGTACCATCGTGGGAGAAAGAAAACGTCGTAAATCCTTTGGCCACCAAACGCACCCGCTCTCGATGAGACTGTTCTTCTTTAGAAAGTGTTGCTTCACCCTGCAAAAGTTCATGAGGTGATAAGTAATGACGAGCTGTCTGGGTCTTAATCTCATATTCATAGAGGTGAAGATGAAAATCTGGAGCTTCTGCGCGCAGGAAAAATATTTGTTTGCCGCTGGGGTGAAACAAGGGATTTACAGGTCTTCCTAGCAGATAGCCCTGCGTACGAAAATACGTTTCTAGCAAGGAAGAGTCGGATGGGTTGTTAAACATAAGAAGGAGTCTACCAGGAAGTGATTTGATTCAGCAAATATCGTTCCAAAGCGAACTCTCAAACACGAAAGAAATAGGCTCTTAGGATTGAAAGAACGTGATGTTGGTACAAAAGAAGGAAAATGGAGAGGGTGCCCATCGAAATCATCGCCCAAGACAGTTCTTTCCTTCTACCAACAAGAAGATAGAGAAGCACATGCGCGCTAAATCCCCATAAGATTCCTTGCGTGATGGAGAAGGTAAAGGGCATCAAAAAGATAACTAAACCCATAGGCAGGATATCTTCCCAATGTGCCAAAGGACATTGAAATACTGAGCGGAACATCATGATCCCCACCAAGATCAAGACCGGGGCGGTACAGTATTCAGGAACCATTTCAAACAGAGGTGCAAAAAATAAGCAAGGAAGGAAACAGAACGCTGCCACCATGGCTGTGCGGCCTGTCTTTCCGCCGACTTCAATCCCAGCCATACTTTCCAGATAAGCTGTCCCCGAAGAGGTTCCTAAAAGTCCTGCAAACAGGGTTGCAAACGCATCCACAATCAGTCCCTGTTTTAACCGAAGCGGCTTGCCATCAGGTTCTTTTAGGCCAGAAGCTTCAGCGACTCCGACAAACGTTGATAATGAATCGAAAAAATCCGTAAAGAATAGCGAAACAATTGAAGGAACCAAAGACCATTTTAGCGCACCCCATAGATCTAACTTAAAAAGGACACTACGAAAATCGGGCCAGCTTAGAAAAGAGTGGGGAATTTTTGTAAGCTGGAAGCACCAGGATAAGAAGGTAGCCCCAAGTATGCCAAACAGAAGTGCCAGGGGATGCTTTCTTCGCAACAGCAGAACAGCCATCACAAGCCCAAAAAGAGAGAGAACGGATTTTAAACCCATGGGTTGCCAGGTAAGGAGGGTATCTGGGTTCGCCGCCAAAAACCCAGCCTGCTGGAATCCCAAAAAAGCCAAAAACAAACCCATGCCAGCGGCGATCGCCATCCGTAAATGTTGAGGGATCGCACGGGCAAGCAGGGTTCGTAAAGGGGTTACGGAGATAAGCACAAACAAGACGCCCGACCAAAACACCATGCCTAAAGCGGTGGGCCATGGGATTTTTTCTTGCACAATCAAAGTGGCTGCGAAGAAGGCGTTCACTCCCATTCCAGGGGCAACCGCAAAAGGAAGCTTTGCGTAAAGTCCCATCAGCAACGTAAGAAAGAAGCACAAAAGCACGGTTGCGGTCAGTACCCCAGAAAAGGGCATCCCCGTTTCTGGGGTTGCCAGGATTTTTGGATGGACAATGAGTACATAGGCAATTGTAAAAAATGTAGTCATGCCCGCGACAAACTCTACACGCAAAGAAGAGCCTGATTCGCGCGAAGAGCCGGATACTAGATTCATATTTGAAAAGAAGCTGGGAGATGGCGTCTTGGACTCTACCATAGGTTTTGCTACCTAGCAACCAGCCGGAAAGAAGTCAAGAATGAACTAACGAAGAAGATCAAAGTAGAATATCTGAACGTGTGTACATAGGTCTTTCTAAGACTCACACCCTCGAACAATATCCCACTTGCTTCTCCCTGATAACTCTAGTATAGATCTTTCTTCCACCATGGACTCTACACACCAACAACCCGCTTCTGACGTTGCTCCTTCGGAAGAAAACTCAGAAAAAGAAGCCTCAGATCCTGTCCCCAAAGAAGCCTCCACTGGTCCTATCGCTGAAGAACCCCCTGTGACGGGCCTTGCTCGTGTGTGGAGGCTTATTTTTGGGAAAGGCCGCAATGTAGAGGATCCGCATGTCTTTCACAAGATGTCCCTGGTTGCCTTTTTGGCATGGGTGGGTCTTGGGGCCGACGGTTTGTCCTCATCTGCTTATGGTCCTGAAGCTGCATTTAAGGCGTTATGCCATTCTACAAGAACTCCTGAAGCTGCGGTGAATGCCCTAAAAGGGATATGTGCTTCAACAGAACACCATTCGTATTTGGCAATTGCACTAGCGGTCGCAGTGGCCATGACGGTTTTTATTATTTCTTATGCTTATAGCCGGATCATTGAGCACTTCCCTTCGGGAGGGGGTGGTTATGTCGTCGCAACTTCGCTGATTGGTGAAAAGGCTGGGGTCATTTCTGGCTCGGCTTTAATTATTGATTATGTGCTGACGATCACCGTCTCCGTCGTAGAAGGGGTCAATTCTATCTTTAATTTTCTTCCCCCGCAATGGGCACAGTATAAACTGCCACTCTCAGCAGTCGTTATCATTGTCCTCATGCTTTTAAACATCCGAGGGGTAAAAGAGTCCGTCCGTATTTTAGTTCCTATTTTTATTGTTTTCTTAGTCACCCATGCCTTTTTACTTCTTTACGGAATCTTCTCTCACACGTACCAAATTCCTCAGGTTGCTCAAAATGTGAAGCAGGACTTTCACCAAGGCCTAGGTGTTCTTGGCTATGGGGGAATGATTATGCTCTTTTTGCGAGCTTACGCACTTGGTGGTAGTAGCTACACCGGAATCGAAGCCGTCTCGAACGGGCTCATGATTATGCGTGAACCCCGTGCCGCCACGGGACGTAAGACCATGGTTTATATGGCGGTATCTCTTGCGGTCACGGCGGGCGGGATCCTGATTTGCTACCTGCTTTCGGACGTGTATCACCTGTCGAAACTTCCTGAAATGCAGGGGAAAACCTTCAACGGAATTTTGGTAGAAAGCCTTTATGGAAAATTTCAAGCAGGAGGGGTGCCTCTTGGGAAGATCCTTGCCGTCATCACTCTCCTTGCAGAGGCAGCACTTTTGACAGTAGCGGCGCAGGCTGGATTCTTAGACGGTCCTCGAGTCATGTCCAATATGGCAGTTGATTCTTGGCTGCCACATCGATTTGCGGCACTCTCCGAACAGCTCACGATGACCAATGGAATTTTGCTGATGGGCGGGGCAGCGCTTGCAGTGCTTTTTTATACCAAGGGGTCCACCGAATCACTACTTACGATGTATTCGATCAATGTGTTTGTCACCTTCACTCTTTCTCAATTGGGGATGTGTAAATTCTGGATTAAGAATCGGTACCACAAACCCGGGTGGAAACGACATCTCCCTATCCATGTGATAGGGACACTTTTGTGTGTCACTGTACTTATTGTAACCATCATGGAAAAATTTCGTCACGGTGCTTGGCTGACCCTGGTTGTTACAGGCATTCTCGTCCTAATCTGCTACGGAATCCGGCGTCATTACCGTCGAGTCTATGAAAGAGTACGATCACTTGATGAACTTTTAACCGTCCTCCCTTCAGAGAATCGTCCTGGCATGAATGCGCCGTTAGAGCGAGAGGCGAGAACGGCCGTCCTGCTTGTCTCTTCTTACTCAGGCTTAGGGGTCCATACACTTTTGTCTGTACTAAGACAGTTCCCCGGGCTTTATAAACAGTTTGTCTTTGTTTCAGTGGCTGTCGTAGATTCGGGTAGCTTCAAAGGGGCAAAAGAAGTTCACGCTCTCAAAGAGAAGACACAGGCAGATCTGGATAAGTACGTATCGCTCGCCCGTAGGATTGGGGTGCCTGCTGATAGTATGATTGCTGTGGGTACGGATGTTATTGAAGAGGCAGAGCAGCTTTGTATGCAGGCCGCCGATCAATACCCAAATATGACTGTCTTTGCAGGAAAATTGGTTTTCCAAAACGAGCATTTTTGGGAACGGTTGCTTCACCACCAGATGGTGTATTCTCTTCAAAGACGACTTCAGTGGAAGAGCCTCAACGTAGTCATTCTTCCCATCCGTGTTACTTAGGGGGACGGTTTCTCTTGTTTTCTTAAATGGCAAGACAAAGTCTTGTTAGCATGGTGTAAAAGAGAATAACTATGGGTATAAAAGCGTTTCTGGAAAAGAGAGTCGAAATTCTAAAGCGGCATCCCTTCGCCGTCGAAGCATTCTTCCGACGCTCGCTCGTGCTGGCGTACGCAGTGCCAGCATCGGCGCTTACCGATCTTTTAGACCCTGGATTGGAGCTTGATACGTACGATGATTATGGGTTCCTAGCGATTGCACTCGTACAAACAGAAAGATTACGACCACAGGGATTTCCTTCTCTGCTTGGGCGTAACTTCTTTTTGAGTGGATACCGCATCTTCACCCGCTTTGTACGTCCAGGAAAGCCGACGCTGCGCGGTCTGCGCATTCTTCGCAGCGATACTGATCGCCGCATGATGTCAGTCCTTGGAAATGTGTTTACACATTATAACTACCACCGAGCTGATGTGTCGATGAGTGCGACGGCATCGCAGCTTGATGTGACGATTCGTACACCCGGTCGTGAAGCAGATCTACGAGTGACAGCGGATCTCTCGGCTCGCCCAGCGGCGCTGCCCGAGACTAGCCCCTTTCGCTCGTTGCAGGACTCGCGCAACTTTGCTGGTCCGCTGCCATTTACATTCTCGTACAACAAACATGCGAAGAAGATGGTGATAATCAAAGGTATCCGCAAGGTATGGACGCCAGAGCCTGTTCGCGTGACAGTGCACGAGGCAAGCTACCTTCTGGCACCACGGTTTAAGGATGCACGCCTGGCAAACGCGTTCTATCTAGAAAACGTTCCCTACCTATGGAAGCCGGGCACCCTGGAGTCGCTGGAATGAATCGACAAAGCGGCAGTCTACGTATTTTTCTTTATAACTGGCCGATCTATGCAGGTACCTGGGGGTTTGCTTCGGCAGCGCTGCTTTTCATGCTTGTGAAAAAGCCTGCATTCGCAGTGGTCTGGATCCTTGCAGCATGTGCCGTGCCGCTTTTTTGGTCAGCTGTTTCTCTTGTCGTTTCACATTATATTTACGATCGATCACCTTTGGTCAGCGGCGCGTGGCTACCAGCACTGCTGGCGACGCCGGTACAAACGTGGGCGACGATTCACGCAGGCCTTGATAGCGAGATCATCCTAGATAAGGTCATGCCGGGTCGCTGTATCGCGCGTCTGGACATCTTCGATGCGCGGGTCATGAAATCGCCATCCATCGGCCGGGCACGGGCGGTGACGCCACCAAATCAAGTTTCAACGAGATGTTCACCTACGGCACTGACGCTTGCGGAGGCGAGCTGCGATGCCGTCCTTGTGGCTTTTACTGCCCATGAGATTCGCATCACACAGGCCCGCGAGCGCTTTTTCAAGGAGATATACCGCGCCCTGCGTCCTGGCGGGCGCATGGTACTAGTAGAACATTTACGTGATGCGATGAACTTTGTTGCGTTTGGCCCAGGTTTTTTACACTTTGTAGCGCGTCACGAGTGGCTACGCCTCGCTGCGCAGGCACATTTTGTGGTAGCATGTGAGATGCGGGTGACACCGTGGGTCATCGTTTTGGTGTTGGAGCGGAGGGCATGATGCTAGAGTGGGTTTTGCGCATCACAGGTGCATCGCTCATCATTCTCTCAGCATTTCACGCTGTGCTATGGCGCATCCTAGGTTGGAATGAAGAAGTGACGAGACTGTCGCCGCTTAATGCTCGTGTCTTTGCGGTGCACACTTTTTTTCTCGCATTTGTCTTGCTAGGGCTCGGGCTACTCTCAATGCTAAGACCAGGACTTCTGCTTGCACCGAGTGAGCTTGCACGATTTCTACTCAGCTTCGTTGTTTTGTTCTGGATGTTACGACTTGCTATGCAGCCTCTAATCTTTGACCGCCTGATGCGTCAAGGTTGGACAGGCGCACTTTGGCTCCGCGTGGGTGCGACGCTTATATGGATGGCTTATACAGTAATCTACGGTGCGGCGCTTGTACGCCTACTTGCAGAGTGACGGCTGCCTTTGATAAACTGCACTCGTGAGGGTCTAATTTTTCACGAGGAAGCAATATTTGTAAAAATTGAATCCGCGCAGTCTAAAGTATTCATGAGTTGGTAAATGAACCGACAACATTTAGCTACGCAGTTGCAGAGAAAGAACGGCTGCGTTTCACAACAGCTCCACTACGGAGACAACGTGTACAAATTCGTACACGTTCTGCCACCTTGCCGATCGTTACGCGTACCCGTTGAAGGTTAGGCCGTTGAGCCATTTTGGTTTTGATGTTGGAGTGGCTGATTTTGTTACCGACCAGCCGGCCTTTATCACAAAAATCACATGTATTTGCCATGGTTTTCTCTTACAATACAAATTCACAGGTTGTTAGGTGGTTCAAACAAGCTAATATTTTTACCGATGGTAAACTCGATCGGCTATATTGACCACGGTGGTTTTAAAAAGAAAGCTTATATCATGAATGAAAAGATGCCTCCAAGAAAAAAATGGCAAGCAAAGATGGATTGGGCTCAAAAGCTGGGTCTAGCCACGGTAGGAATCCTTGTAGGATGGATGATTGGAAAAGGGATTTCGTTTACGAACCCACCCACGGTAGGAAATAACCCATTGAAAAATCAAGTTACTTCTTCCACTTCTCAAATTTCTCAGACAACGATTTCTCAAACCATGGTGATAAAAACAATAGCAAACCCAGACAATCCCTCTATAGGCGAACTTCCTAAAGATGATTCCAAAGAACGTTTGAAGCAAAAGAAACTACTCTGTGTGGAAGTTCTTTCTCAGGCACAAAAGCCTGTTTCTCAGGTAGAAGTTGTAGCAGAGCCTTTTTCGTCAGAGATGTATCATTACGGGCCTTACCGATTTGAATCAAAAGGGGAATTAGGGGTCGTTTATGGGAATCTTCCCTATCCCGAAGAGGTGATCGTCAAGAAACCTTATGGCGAGAAAAGTTCTTCCCAAAATCTTACATCTCCTGCTCAGCCTCAACTACAATCAGCCCAGGCAACCCGAAAAAAAACCAATGCCAAGGGAATGGTTGCCTTTTCTGAGCTGCCTGATGAATTGGTTCAAATTTCTGCGATAACAACAGATGGAAATGCAAAAGCTATCGTAAGGATACGGGATGTAGAGGCATCTCGATCTGCTCAAACCCAAGAGGCAAATCTTAGCAAGGAGATAAACTCTATGGAATCTCAAGGGTTGGGTACTAAAAAAGTCATAATCTCCGATGAAGAAAGATGTCAATCCGAAGGAATTTTTGTTGCTCTGGTTTTGATGCCTGATATGCCCTCCCTATCGAGTGATCCATTTGGTTTGCCTGAAGAAAATTCGTTAGAGAAGCAAGATTTGCAGATAGAAGTCTTAGATGAACAGGGGAGGAAGGTCTCAGGCGCTTTGGTGCGGATCCAAGAAGTGGGTGGGTTTTCTCCCTCCTGTCTTACCGATGGCGTAGGGAAATGCATATTGCCCCAGGTCTCTCTCCAACCAGCCACCTTAAAAATCAGCCATAATCTACTAGGGTCGTTTGAAAAGTCCTATTCTCCTGAGGAATTAAAAAACGCTCCCATGCTTACGCTTACTTTGCATAAGGGGGTGCGTATTGAGGGTATTGTGACTAACTATCGTGGTTTTGCAATTCCTACCAAGGCGCAGGTTCGTTGGAGTTTTCAGAATGTCGAACACACCGTTTTCCCTGATAGAAACGGACATTTTGTAATTTTATCTGCCCCAAAAGGGGACATTGATCTTTCTGTACAGGCAGAAGGCTACGTGCCGGTGAAAAAGAAAATGAAGGTCGAACAAGAAATTTCTTATCGAGATTTACGAATCGAGCTAGACCAGGCAGGTCGGTTAAAAGGAAGATTGCGGACATCAAAAGAAATCTCAGGAAAAAAGGTGAGCATTCGCAATGGGGCTGGAGAGGTAGTGGGTCATGTAACCACTGACGAAAAAGGTGAGTTCTCCGTTCAGAACCTTCCTCCCGGTGATGTATGGGTTGAGTGCGAATCGATAAAAGCCCAGGCACGAATTTACCCAGACTACGAGCAATGGGTACAGTTAGAGTAGGGAGCAGAGATGCCTTGCTATAAGGTGCTCTCCGATAAGAAAGAGCAGTTGTCTCCGGGGTAAGTTTATGGCTTAAGACGCTCGAGCATTCGTGGGAAGGGGATGGTTTCTCGAACGTGATGCAGGCCGCAAATCCAACCGACGGTACGCTCAAGACCTAATCCAAAACCTGCATGCGGTACTGACCCATATCGACGTAAATCTAAAAACCACTCGAATGCTTCTTTAGGGAGCTTGTGTAAATCAATTTGGGATAGAAGCCTATCAAGGTCATCCTCGCGCTGACCCCCACCAATGATTTCACCTGCGCCTTCAGGGGCGATGACGTCCACGCAAAGAGCCAAGCGTTCATCCTCTGGGTCCGGTTTAAAATAGAAAGCTTTTACCTGTTTTGGGTACCTGTGGATCATCACAGGCCGATCAAACTGCTCACTAATCACTGTTTCTTCATCTCCGCCGAAATCCTCGCCGAACGGTACATGCTTTCCGTGTTTTGCTAAAATCTC
The DNA here is from genome assembly GCA_964537055.1 of uncultured Myxococcales bacterium. Lineage (GTDB taxonomy): Bacteria > Myxococcota_A > Polyangia > Palsa-1104 > JAEUJZ01 > CAZHYV01. The sequence goes on along the minus strand of CAZHYV010000004.1, from coordinate 121,585 downwards.
TAAGGCTTCTTCATAACGAATGCGAGGAAAAGGTTTTTTCACTCGCTCTAAGGAAGAGACATTCCGTTCGAGGACCTCAAGTTCTGCCTGGCAGTTTTTTAGAACTCGGGCAACAATTTCGACCAGAAAATCCTCTGCTAAATCCATATCTCCCGCCAAATCCATGAAGGCGACTTCAGGCTCGACCATCCAAAACTCGGTTAAGTGTCTACGAGTCTTCGACTTCTCCGCCCGAAACGTAGGTCCAAAGCAGTAAACTCTCCCAAGCGCCATGGCAGCCGCTTCCATGTAGAGCTGTCCCGATTGCGTAAGATACGCTTTCTCATCAAAATATTTCACCTCGAATAAATTGGTGGTTCCCTCACACGCGGAAGGAGTAAAGATCGGCGCATCCACCAGGGTAAATCCTTTCCCATCAAAGTACTGCCTGATGGCTGCGACCAGCTCTGCACGAATTCGCATAATGGCAACTTGCCGCTTGCTACGAAGCCATAGATGCCGCTGATCCATTAGGAAGGCAATACCATGTTCCTTTGGACTAATTGGAAATTCGAGGGTGGGTTTGGCAATCACCTGTAAGTCTTGTACCTGCAATTCAACGCCTGACGCTGAGCGCTTGTCCTCTTTGACAATCCCCCGGATGATGATAGAGGTCTCCTGAGGAAGATGGTCTGCCTCATAAAAGACCTCTTGAGAGACATCTCCTTGAAAGACCACGGCTTGCACGAACCCTGACCCATCTCGGACTTTCAAAAAATGTAACTTTCCCTTCGAGCTACGCTGGTGAAGCCAGCCGCGTAGTTCGACCAAACCTCCAATGTGTTTGGGTAGATCGCAGATCCAAGTTTGTGGCATATTTGGAGAAGAAAAAGACATAAAACTTGTATATCTTACTTTTCGGAAGAACGCAAAATAGGTATGGTTCTCTTTGGAGCATGGATAGAAAAATGAGCTATTTGGAGAACCGTATGATGATTACCATTGATGGACCTGCGGGGGCGGGGAAGTCGACGGTTGCGAAAATGCTAGCAAAAAGGTTGGGGTTCTATCTGCTCGATACGGGCGCGATCTATCGTTGCCTTGCACTCCTGGCAAAAAGGAAAAATGTCTCCTACACCGACGAGGTGCATCTAAAAGAGTTAGCTAAAGATCTACCGATCTGCTTTCAACGCGAACGTGGGTTCGTCCGTGTCTTTCTAGGGACTGAAGAAGTGACCCAGGAAATCCGGTCTCCTGAAATTTCTGAGGGAGCCTCGTTAGTTTCTCCGTATGCTGCGGTCCGAGAGGCACTCTTGCCTATTCAAAGGGACCTGGCTGGGAAAGGCTCTTGTGTAGTGGAAGGCAGAGACGTGGGAACTGTGGTTCTCCCTCATGCGCCTCTGAAGTTTTTTTTAACCGCCCGTCCTGAAGTAAGAGCCCAGAGGAGGTTGGAGGAAATAAAAAGTGCTGGGGTGGAGATGACGTTAGCGCAGATTCTTCAAGAACAAACTACACGTGATGGGAGGGATTCCGAACGTTCAGTAGCACCACTCAAGCGGCCCGAAGATGCGGTTTTGATCGACACAAGTGATCTGACGTTGGAGCAGGTAGTAAATCAGATGGAAAGAATCTATAAAGAGCGACTTCGCTCTTTTCCATGAGGGAGGTTGCTTAAAAACGGTGGGTAGTGACCTTGCTTACGAATAGAAATTCTCTTGACCCGGAAACCTAAAAGGCGGTAAATTCTTAGGAAGATTTCAGGGCTGCGAGCTTGGTTTTTACATCATATTCACAAATTCTCTGAAATCTCTGGTGTTTATCATACAGAATGCAGCCCTTTAGATCGCAGGTGTTTCGGTCACTTACCGAAGAAAGAGAGAACCACAAAACGCATGTTCATGTCCCAACAGTCCCCCTCCCAAGAAGAATCCTTCGCATCATTATTTGAAGAAAGTCTAAAGAATGAACAAGTTGCCGAGGGCAAAGTCATTCAAGGACGTATTGTCCAGATCACAAAAGACCATGTTCTCATCGATGTCGGTTATAAATCAGAAGGCCAGGTTCCTATTGCTGAATTTATGGGCCCTGACGGTCAACTTGCCGCAAATGTGGGTGATACCGTAGGTGTAGTTTTAAAGAGCCGAGAGAATGAAAACGGTCTTTGTGTCCTCTCAAAAGAAGAGGCAGATCGCCTCAAGGTATGGGATGAGATCGCGGTTGCCTGTGAGAAAGATGAACTTATCGAAGGTGTTGTGATCCAGCGAGTGAAGGGCGGGCTTGCCGTCCAGATTCGAGGAGGAGTCAAGGCATTTCTGCCCGGTTCCCAAGTCGACTTGCGTCCTGTGCGGAATCTCGAAGGATACATTGGTAAATCCTACAAATTTAAAGTAATTAAGTTTAACAAAAAGCGGGGCAACATCGTACTTTCTCGAAGAGCTCTGTTAGAGCAAGAACGTGCCCATCTGAAAGAACACACCATTGAAAGACTTCAGGAAGGCCAAATCGTCGAAGGAATCGTAAAGAATCTGACAGAGTACGGTGCTTTTATTGATCTTGGAGGCATCGATGGATTGCTTCATATCACCGATATGAGCTGGGGTCGAGTGAACCACCCATCCGAACTATTTCGAGTCGGAGATCATATCAGGGTGAAGGTGCTCAAGTTTAATACAGACACCGAGCGGGTTAGCCTGGGGATGAAGCAAATTACCGAAGATCCATGGAAAACAGCGCCAGAGAGATATAAACCTGGAACTGTGGTTCGTGGAAAGGTTGTCTCTCTCAAAGATTATGGCGCCTTCATTGAGCTTGAAGAAGGAATTGAGGGTCTTATCCACGTCAGCGAAATGTCATGGACGCGAAGAATTAAGCATCCTTCGAAGATGGTGGCCATTGGCGACACGGTGGAAGCAGTTGTGCTAGAAGTAGATCCTGCAAACAACCGGATCTCACTAGGGATGAAACAGCTTGAGCCAAACCCCTACGAAGCTTTATTAGAGAAGTACCCAATTGGCGCCAAAGTCAAAGGAACTATCCGCAATGTGACAGACTTTGGTTTGTTTGTTGAGATTGAAGAGGGGATTGACGGTCTGGTCCATGTGTCTGATCTTAGCTGGACCCAGAGGGTTAAGAATCCTTCCGAAATGTATAACAAAGGGGATGAGATCGAGGCTGTTGTCTTACAGATCGATATGGGAGAAGTAGATAAGCCAAAAATTTCGCTAGGCATCAAACAGCTTGCCGAAGATCCATGGGCGCATATCCCTGCCGAACTGCCCGTCGGCAAGATTGTAACCGCGAAAGTAGTAAAAATGCTAGACTTTGGCGCTTTCGTTGAACTAGGTCAGGGCATTGAAGGACTCATTCACATTTCTGAAATTGTAGATGACAAAGGCGGAGACCCTAAAGCGGCTTTGAAGCCTGGCCAAGAGGTTCAGGCCGAAGTTGTTCTGGTCGATCCCGAAGAGCGGAAGATTGGTCTTTCGATGAGATCTGCCCAAAGGCGTGCTGAGATTTCTATGGCGCAAGGATACAAGGCCAACGAATCAGGCGGAGCCACCTTGGCGGATGTGTTTGGAAAGCAGAAGAACAAGAAGAAAAAAGCTTCTTCTGAAGACTCTGACACGTAAAAATTCTACTTTCTTCCTATCTGTTTCTTCTCTCATCTTCGAAAGCCTTTTACCGGTCTTTCCTATCCTTCCCTAAAGAACTCTTCTCGAGGATTCATTTCTTTTCTTTATCTTTCTTTGTAGGGGATTTCTGGTTTTTTGGCAGGGATCATGATAAGGAAAAATAATGATAGAGAATCTTTGGGCTCCCTGGCGGGCTAGCTACATTCGCAAGGGTGAAAAAAAGAGCGAGGGGTGTATCTTTTGTGAGTTTCCTCAAAAAGGTCCTGCTTCCTATAAGGAGCATTTTATTCTCTACTCTTCAGAGAAAGCGTTCGTTATTTTTAATCTTTATCCTTATAATGCAGGGCATCTTATGGTGATTCCTAGAAGGCACGTCTCTGATCTTAGCGAGCTTCCGAAAGAAGAATACCAAGCCCTTTGTGAACTCCTTCAAAAAACCGTTGCCATCCTCAAGCAAGAACTCCTTCCTGAAGGCATGAACCTGGGTATGAACCTCGGTAAAGCCGCAGGGGCAGGAATTGCGGACCACTGCCATTTCCACGTAGTTCCTCGGTGGAATGGGGATACAAACTTTATGCCGGTGGTTGCTGAGACGAAGGTGATTGGGAAATCTCTTGGGGAACTTTATCAAAAGCTGCTCCCTGCGTTTAAAGAAGTCTTTGGTTAATTCTTTTTCCTAATCTCAAACCATCCTTAGTTCTGCGGTTAACTTCTTCAAAAACCTAAAATAAAGGGCTCAAGAATCCTTGACACCACCGTCCACACAGGCACAATCTATCGAGTATGCTTGATCCAAAACTATTACGAGAACACTCTGCCCAGGTTGCAAAAATTTATCAAGAGCGTCTGTTTGACCAAGAAGCCTATATGACGATGCAAAAAGTCATCGTGCTTGACGAACGCCGTCGGCAGAATTTGTTTGCTGCTGAAGAGCTTAAGCAGCAGCGGAACCAGGCTTCGCAGGTAATTGCTCAGGAAAAAGACGCCGAAAAGCGAAAAGCTTTGATCGAAAAGATGGATGCGGTCAAAAGGCAAGTGGTGCTTCTGGACGCAGAACTTCGCCAAATTGAAGAAGAGCTGGAGAAGTTGTCTCTTCAACTTCCCAACCTGCCTGATGAAGAAGTTCCACTGGGTCATAGTGATTCGGAAAATAAAGTAGTGCGAGAGGAGGGGAAAAAGAGACCATTTTCTTTTTCGCCAAAAACCCACTGGGAGCTCGGAGAATCCTTAGGGATTTTAGACTTTGAGCGAGGTGTGAAAATCTCAGGCTCGCGCTTTTACGTGCTTAAAGGGGCAGGGGCGGCCCTGCAGAGAGCCTTGATCCAGTGGATGATCGATGTACATATCGAGCAGGGATATACTGAGGTCATGCCTCCTTATATGGTAAGGCAGCTATGCCTGTATGGGACTGCGCAGCTCCCTAAGTTTGGAGATAACCTTTATCGAGATGCGGAGGAAGATTTTTATTTTATTCCTACCGCGGAAGTTCCGGTCACCAATTTATACCGAGACGAAATCCTCAAGGAAGAAGAATTACCCATCAACCATGTCGCCTATACAGCGTGCTTCCGAAGAGAAAAATTGGCCGCAGGTAAGGATACCCGGGGGATCAAACGGGGTCATCAGTTTGATAAGGTAGAGATGGTCAAATTTGTAAAACCCGAGGAGAGCAAGCGAGAGCTGAAGGTACTGCTCAGCAACGCAGAGGAAATCTTAAAACGCCTTGAGCTTCCCTATCGAGTGATCCAGATGTGTACGGCGGATCTCTCGTTTGCAGCTTGTGAAAAGTATGATCTCGAGGTCTTTTCTCCGGGGGTAAACGAGTGGCTTGAGGTCTCTTCTTGCAGCAACTTCGGGGATTTCCAAGCGCGGCGGGCACAGATTAAGTATCGTTCTCCTGGGGAAAAACCTCGGTTTGTGCATACGCTCAATGGATCAGGTTTAGCGCTTCCTCGGACGGTGATAGCCGTTTTAGAAACCTATCAGCAACCTGATGGCAGTGTACAAATTCCCAAGGTGCTTAGGCCGTATCTCCACGGCAAAGAGGTGATCGAACCTAGCAAAGCCAGATAGAGAATCTGTCTTTTCTGGAGGAGGCTCAATCTAAAGTAAATCAAGAAAGCATATCGCTTCCAAAACAATTCTGCCTCTTTTATCGTCGACCAAAGTCAAAAATTTTGGTTTCTCCTCTGAAAACTTACAAAATCGATTTGACTAATTCTTCAGAATTTGGCTTAATCGTATCCCTCTTCAATTGGGACCGTAGTTCAATTGGTTAGAGCGCCGCCCTGTCACGGCGGAAGTTGCGGGTTCGAGTCCCGTCGGTCCCGTCCGGTTTTCTGCGACAAATGCGATTTTTTCAGAAATGAAAAGGTCGCATTTTTTCTTTGGAGAACGATTTAGGAAGGACTCAAGGGCCTCTTACTTTCGCAAAGAACCTGGTAAGGTCAAGGGATTGGAATAAATGGGAGGGATTCATTCCTCTGCCCCCGAGTGGTTGCAAGGAAGGTAAGAAAAGCCAAAGGTCCTGAGTCTGGCCGTAATAAAAGCTCCACATCCTTCTGCAACCTCAAATATCCAGCTCTTTGACCTCTTTTGCTCGTTCCATAATAAACCGAAATCTCGACGACGGATCTTTCCCCATCAAATCACTTACAACTCGGTCTGTCTGTAACGGATCCACAATTTTTACTCGAAGTACTGTCCTTCGATTTGGGTCTAAGGTGGTTGCCCATAGTTCGGTTGGCATCATTTCGCCAAGTCCTTTGAAACGCTGAATCTCTGCCTTTCCCTGTTTCGGAAGTTTGGAGAGGAGCTGGTCTTTTTCCTCGTCACTCAAGACCCAGTGTGTCTGTTTGCCAATATCGACACGGTACAAAGGGGGTTGAGCAATATACAGGTGACCCTTTTCGATCAATTTAGGAAAGTGCCGATAAAAGAAGGTTAACAGTAGTGTTGTGATATGATGGCCATCACTATCGGCATCCATCAAAAGAAAGATATGGTGGTAACGCAGCTTGGTTTCATCAAAATCTTTCCCAAAACCGCATCCCAACGCAGAAATAATATCCTGCAGTTCCTTGTTAGATAAAAGTTTTGTCGCAGACGCCTGTTCGGTATTTAAAACTTTCCCTCGCAGCGGCAAGATCGCTTGGATCTTTCGATCGCGTCCCTGCTTGGCAGAACCTCCGGCGCTGTCTCCCTCAACGATGAAAAGCTCACATTCTTTTGGATTCGGAGAGGCACAATCTGCCAGCTTTCCCGGTAGAACAAGCCGAGTAGATCCCGTTGGCTTTCTTGAAATGGCCTGGCTGGCTTTTTTTGCGGCTTCCCGGGCGCGGGCTGCTTGGATCATGCGAAGCATGAGCTTTTCTGCAAGAGAAGAGTTTTGGTGCAGCCAGCCTTTAACAAAGTTTCGTAGGGCTCCATCGAGTTCTTGCCCCATGGTCGCATGGTGCAAACGCTCTTTGGTTTGGCCCTGAAATTGGGGTTCGACAACATAGCAGGACAAAATGCAAAAGATTCCTTCTCGGATATCTTCCGCAAGAAGAGAAAGCCCTTTTGGAAGGAGGGGATGGGCTTCTAGGTAGGCCCGTACTCCTTTGACAAGGCCCAAACGAAACCCCTGTTCGTGACTGCCTCCTAAAGGGGTTGGGATACCGTTGACATAACTGCGGATGCGCTCGTCAGTACCTTCCGTCCAAAAGAATGCGACTTCGAACCGTGTGGAGGTAGTAGGTTCTTCTTTTTTCAAAAAGAGAATTGGGTGCAGAGCGGATTGATTCTCTTTTTGGGCCCAGTCTTTCAAATAATCTTGGATCCCTCCTTCAAAGTAAAATTCTTGTCTGGTCTTGTGTGCCTCGTTGATGAGGATGCAGCGTAAACCTTGATGAAGATACGCCCGAGCCTCCATCCTCTCAACAATCAGGTTCCAATCAAAACAGGCTTCTTGACCAAAGATTTCAGGGTCAGGATGGAAAAAGAGGGTTGTTCCTGTATTGTGGGTCGAGCGTACAAAAGGGTTCTTCCCTGGGTTGCGGGTTGTTGCTGGATTGCGAGGTATTGCTTTTTTTACGAGCGGAGTGGTCGGTTTCCCCTTGGCGTAGCTTTGCTCCCACAGATTTCCCTCTCGTCTGACCGAAACCCACAGCTTACTCGAAAGAGCATTAACGACCGAAGAGCCAACCCCATGCAAGCCACCGGAATGAAGGTAATTTCCTTGCTCAAACTTTCCTCCTGCATGGAGGGTTGTTAAAATCACCTCCAATGCGGATTTCTGATAGGTTGGCATAATACCCACAGGGATACCCCGTCCATCGTCTATGACAGAGACAGATCTTTGGTCATCGTGCAGAACGACCTGAATGGTGGTAGCATGGCCATTTATCACCTCGTCAATTGAATTGTCGACGATTTCCCAAAGCAGATGGTGGTAGCCTTTGAGGTCTACGCTTCCGATATACATCCCCGGTCGTTTTCTGACTGCTTCTAGACCTTCAAGGACGACAATGTCTTGTTCTGTATAAGTTTTTGGTAAAGATACATGTTTTGGCTTCTCTGCCATGCCTTTTGGAACTCCTTGTAAATTCCGCCGATCGCTATACTAAACAGATGTATCACCTTTTTCAACCTTTCCTTCGAAAAAAGTTGGAAAGAATGCCCCAAGCAGAAAAGCCTGTAGCGTTGGATGGTTATGATCTTTGAAAAAGAGAACGGCTCCCAAGACGAATGCAAAAATAAGCCTCAAGCTAGGCTAGGAAGATAAGGGCCTAATAATAATGTAGGATTAGACCATGCTCACCAACCAAGTAGATATTTTTGCCATTCACCGCAGAAATTGCAGTAAACTTCTGGTTAGAATAAGTAGAAAGTTTTACAGGTTCTTCTGACCAGGTGCCATTCTTTCTATGAATAATCACGTTAGGAACCGCCAAGATAAATAGGTTGTTTGATGTCGCTGCACTGCTACCACCAACAACTTCTGTAACGCTCGCCTTTCTTAGGACTGCTTCTGCTTCGATACTTCGTTGCCAGTTTCCATTGACAAGGCTTAGGACGCCCCCTGCATCTCCTACAGCATGGATTTCGCTTAGGTCTTGGAACCCAAGCAGCGCCTTAATTGGTTGAGAGAAGGAGCCTGAAATCTCCCTTTTATACTGTGCTGCATTATTTCGCTGGATAAGAAGAGTTTGGCCTTGCGCATCTTGAACCCCGCCTATATACATCAGAGGATAACCAGGGTTTGTTTGTTGCCCGACAGCTCCAAAAACCGCATTCAGGTTCTTGTTGACGATCGTTGGATTTCCATTAATGTCTGGCAAAGTAATATTTCCAAGGGCCCAAAATGCCGAGGGAGAGTCAGGATTTTGAGTAGGATTATAAATCGATTTAAAACAAGAGCGGCCTCCTTCTCCCACGACAAAAACATTATCGACGCTTCGGTTGTTTAGGGTGGCTGGAGTCCCCACCCACACAGCAGAGAGGAAACCACTGGTAAGTCCTGCAGCTTCGTAACGCCATTCGTTTGGTTGTCTGTGAATAATAACCCCATCATCACCCACTGCATATACTGAAAGAGTAGGATCTTGAAGAGATCCAGAGATGGCATTAAGATTAAGCCCCTCAGAATTATTAGGCGTAATACCCTGAATGATCTCAGGTTTCCAGGAGATATTCGTTCCAGAAACCTGGCGTTTCAACAACGTACCATTTTCTCCTCCTGCATATACCTCATTTTCATTTCCAGCCCAGACGGTTCTTAGGTTTTCTATCGTCAAGCGGGAGCTAAGAGGAATAAAAGTACCCTGTTCACGTTTTAGTACTGTCCCAAACATGCCCACAGCATAGACAGTAACGTTTGATTCGCCGGCGTGAGGAGCAACATAGACAGCCCTTAGTGTTTCTTGAATATTCGGATTGGATTCGTCTAGCCAGAAGTCGTTACCTGCCATTCCCTTGACAGTATCCCGGTGTAAAATAATTGCTTTTGTTGCGCTCATCCCCACAACTTTATTCACACTCCCAACAGCGAAAGTGTCAGTGCCTTCCTGCCAGACGCCGCGCAGGTCAAAGTTCTTGTAAGCATTTATGGTCTTTTCTTTCCAAACGCCCCCTTCTCTTCGTAAAATGGTTCCTTTTGCACCTACCGCATGTACATCCCCATTTTGAGCTGTTTGACCAGCAACGCCAAACAATTCGACTGAAACAGGACTGTTTTCTTTGGTCCATGTTCCGGCAGCATCACGATGAAGAATGACCCCATCGACGCCAACGGCGAAAACCTCTAAAGTTGGGCCGCTTCCTCGTCCCCAAACAGAGTAGAGAGGTTTTGTTGCAAGCCCCATCCCTTCACGATTCCACCTTGTGCCTTGGCCTGTGACGTTATAAATTCTGCCGTCGTCTCCAACAACAAAAAATTCATCTGGATTTGGGCTTGCCCAGACCCCCCATAGGGTTTCAAGCCCTATCCCGATAGAGGGAGCAAGAGCTCTCCATTGGTCATTAATTCGAATCATCGCCCTGTTATAGCGACCTACAGCTAGTATTTCTCCTGAAGATGTCTGTCCGCTAACGGCAAGAAGATCAACAGGGGCTTGGTTTTCGACAAGGGGTAAATTCCAACGGCTTTCGTTTCCGATAAGGAGTGTGCTGGCTCCACCTACAGAGAATACTTGATCTTTGGCATCCGTTGTTCCAGGGATGACCCAAATGCCATACAAATTGTTTCCTTGCGGTAGAGGATTCTCCCAATGCCAACTTGGTCCTTCGGAGGGTGGTTGTCCGCCCCCGCCTGGGTTTGGTCTGCTTCCAGAGCTTCCTGAGAATTCTGGTTCCCCCCGTCCACAGGCAGCAAAAAAACTAAGAGCAGAAAAAATAACCAACAATCCTAGGGATTTCCTTGAAAAGAGAAGACGAGCTTTTGCTAGGCTCATAGATCGCTGATCTTTTAGGGTAGGTATCTCATCTGCAAAGCATTGCCCCTTTTTCTGCGCTAACATAGCCATTCTCCTTTTAAGATAGAAAACTTTTTTAGTAAGTATAACCTCACATATAGTGTGTCGTCTTTTGCAAAAAGAATCAAGTGGAGTCACTAAAAAACGTACTTTTGCTTACATCGAGCTGTAAGCAATTAGATTCGTTTACGTTTCTATTTATCTGAGCGAGGAAAGTCTATCTTGAAGTTAAGAAAAAGTTTTTTGGAAACATTTCGATTCAATGAAACCGATCGCTTGCTTTTCTTCACCTTCTTTTTCTAGTATAACCGTTTTACAAAATGCAGCCGCTAACGTGATTTTGAAGATGAGGGAAGGGCAAAAAGCAATGGAATTTTCTTCAGTAAGAGAGGTAGTCATTATTGGATCGGGTCCTGCAGGACATACAGCTGCCATTTATGCAGCTCGTGCGGCATTATCTCCGCTGATGTTTGAGGGTTTTATGGCAGGTGGTGTGGCTGCTGGAGGGCAACTTACAACAACAACCGAGGTAGAAAATTTCCCGGGTTTTGCAGAGGGAATCTCCGGGCCCCGGCTTATGGAAGAGATGCGGAAACAATCGGTGCACCATGGAACAGAAATCATTACAGAGACTGTAGAATCTGTGGATCTGCAAAGCCGCCCCTTTCTGGTGCGAAGTGAAAGTTATACGGTGAAAGCAAAGACTCTTATTATTGCCACAGGCGCGACTGCGAGAAGGCTGTATATTCCTGGAGAAGAGCGTCTGTGGAATCTTGGGATTAGTGCATGTGCGGTGTGTGATGGCGCCTTGCCTTTGTTTCGGAATCAAGTGCTTGTTGTAGTAGGTGGGGGTGATACCGCAGTTGAAGAGGCGACCCATCTAGCCAAGTTTGGGTCTAAGGTGATTCTTATCCACCGCCGGGATGAACTTCGAGCCTCAAAGGCAATGCAGAAACGTCTTTTTGCACACCCGAAGATAGAAATTCGATGGAGCCATACCGTGGAAGAAGCGTTAGGAGAAGAAGGACTGGAGGGCGTACAGATTAAAAATGTAAAGACTGGCCAGACAGAAATTTTGCCATGCCGTGGCCTTTTTTACGCCATCGGCCACATCCCCAACACTGAATTTTTGAAGGGACAACTTCAACTAGACGAATCTGGTTATGTTGTTACTAAGCCAGGAACCACCGAAACCTCAGTGAATGGCGTCTTTGCCGCTGGGGATGTGCAGGATCCAAGGTGGCGTCAGGCTGTGACTGCGGCCGGGACTGGATGCATGGCGGCACTTCAAGCGGAGCATTTTCTAGCACAGCATGATAGCTAAGCTCTAGCATGATAACTAAGCTGTTTCATCGCAGTGGATGACTATTTAACGCAGAGTTTTGTAATTGAGGCTACGCCTTCCTTAAATTCGTCTGATGCTTACGTTAACCTCTTCCGATAATGAGTCGATAGATGAATAGAATCAGTACAGCTCCTAACACGGAAGCAATCAGGCCTGGTCCTTGACCTGGGTATTGGTACCAACCTAAGGCTTTCCCCACAAACCCGGCCACCATGGAGCCTGCAATCCCAAGGATCATGGTAATGATGATCCCCCCAGGGTCTTTGCCGGGCATCAAAAATTTTGCCAATCCTCCGATCACAAGTCCAATTAAGAGCATCCACACAAAACCTAAAATTCCCATAACACACCTCCTTGGCAACAGAATGTAAGAACGAATCCCAAAAATGCAAGCGAGCCGCCTTTGAAAGAGCTAGCTCTTTCAAAGGCTGAGCCTCAAAAGGATAAAGCAGAAAACTTAGTTCTTAAATCAACTTTATATGAAAGATATTTGTTACTCTAGTAAGTATTTCTTCCTTTTCGTCCCAGAATGTGCTATCTACAATTTTCAAATTTTAACCTAGACTTGGTTTAGGGTTCAAAGCTGCTAACTCCAGCCCCGATACCAGTCGCTACACTGATAAAGAGGAAACATGTCTCGAGTAAAACGTGGTTTTAAGGCGCGTCAACGCCGCAACCGGATGAAAAAAGAAGCAAGTGGATACCGGGGAGGTCGCTCAAAACTTTGGAAGGTCATGTCGGAAACCGTCCGACATGCATGGCGGTTTGCAACCCGCGACCGAAAAGTGCGCAAACGGGAATTTCGTCGACTGTGGATTGTCCGCATCAATGCGGCTGTGCGTGAGTTGGGCGTTACCTACTCAGCCTTTATCAATGGCTTACTTCGGGCGAACATCCAAATGGATCGGAAGGTCCTCGCTGATTTAGCTGTTCATGATCCTGCTGCCTTTCGGCAGGTGGTTCAGCAAACAGGGCTTCTTCCTCAGCTAGCTTAGATAAATCCGTATCACGAAGCACCGAGGGGTGCTGGCTGCAAGTCGGTAGCTTCTGTAAGTTGACATACTTTTTGCATCTCAGCGAGCCTCTATGGAACTTTCTACACAACATCTCCAGCTTAAATCTACTCTCGAATTGCTCCTGGCCCAATACCAAAAGGAGATATCCGAGGCGAATACAGAACCTTTGTTACGCACAGTGTATGCACGGTATGGCGGAAAAGAAGGAAGGATTCGTCTCGCCGTTGCGAACGCTCTGCGAAGTGCAATAGGGCCTGACAAGAAGGCTATTGGACAGATAGGGAATGGGATTTTTGTCCAAATGGATTTGCTGCTTGCGGAAGAGGTTAAGAAGCTCGCTGAAAAGGAGCGGCTCTCTGATTTGGCCCGACGTATCGATGTAACACTTCCGGGAAGGCCTCTCTGCCTAGGTGCTTTGCACCCAATGACGCAAATTCGTAGGACCATCGAAGGAATCTTCTCAGAGCTTGGATTTACGATTGCTATGGGAAACCAAATCGAGACGGATTTTTACAATTTTCAAGCGCTGGGAATGCCTGCCAACCACCCTGCTCGGAGTGCACAGGATACATTTTACATCAAGCATGAACCTTCTAGCAAATCCGGAAAAATCGAAGAAGAAACCAAGCTTTTACGGACCCATACCTCCTCGGTTCAGATTCGAAAGATGCTAGCAGAGCCTCCGCCTTTACGAATGATTGCCCCTGGGAAGGTCTACCGAAAAGAGGACGACCCTACGCATTCTCCGATGTTTACCCAGCTTGAAGGGTTAGTGATCGATCAGCGTATTACTTTTGGAGATCTGAAGGGCACACTTCTTTATTTTGTCAAACGCCTCTTTGGAGAAAACACAAAGATTCGTCTTCGCGCTTCGTTCTTCCCCTTTGTTGAACCTGGAGCTGAGCTTGATATTATTTGTTACTTTTGCCAAGGCAAGGGAGGGGAGTGTCGGACCTGCAAAGGCACAGGCTTTATCGAGGTGCTCGGTTGCGGTTTGGTCAATCCCGTAGTTTTTGAAGAGGTAAATCGGAAGCTAGGAAAGAAAACCTACGATCCAGACAGGTATACAGGGTTTGCCTTTGGGATGGGGTTGGATCGACTTGCCATGCTGAAGTATGGTGTGAACGATTTGAAGCTGTTCTTTTCAGGAGATCTCAGACTGTCCGAACAGTTTAGGTAAGGGGATAAAATGAAGGTATCTTTATCATGGTTAAAAGAGCTGGTGAGTCTCCCTGAAACGATTAAGTTTGCAGCGATTGCGGAAAAGCTTACGATGGCCGGGCTTGAGGTGGAGGGGATGACCCATGTAGGGAAAAGTTTATCTTCTGTCATTCTTGCGGAGGTCCTAGGAAAACGTCCCCATCCTCATGCGGAAAAACTTAGTCTGGTCGATGTGTTCGATGGGCACAGCGTAACGCAAGTTGTCTGTGGAGCAAGGAATGTTCCAGCTCCAGGCTCAAACAAGTATGTCCTTTGGGCGAAGCCAGGGGCAATGCTCCCGTCGGGGATTACGCTCTCTACCAAAGAGGTTCGGGGCATTGCTTCTCCCGGGATGTTGTGCTCGGCGACAGAACTTGGGCTTTCAGAGCAAGCCGAGGGACTTCTGCTTCTGGATAAAGAGGAGGGACTGCAGCCTGGCGATGATTTTGCCAAAAAAGCGGGTCTTCCTGATATCATTTTTGAAATAAACATCACCCCCAACCGTGCAGACTGCTTGGGTCACGTAGGTGTTGCTCGCGAAGTGGCAGCTCTGTTTTATCATCAAGGGGCTACGCTGAATTCTTTGGCCGTTGGGCTACCTCCTACAGGCTTGGCTATTACAAAAGACTTGGTAACCGTACATATCGAGGATACGATAGCCTGCCCACGCTACCGAGCCTTTGTCCTTCAGGATGTCCAGGTAAAACCAAGTCCGTTTCAGACGCAAATACTACTCACAAGACTTGGGCTTCGTCCGATCAATAATATTGTGGATGCGACCCAATTGGCGATGCTGAAATGGGGGAATCCGTTACATGCTTTTGATCTAGAGAAGGTGAAGAGCCTAGGCTCTTCGGTGATTGTTACTAAGAAAGCATCAACGACGCATATAGAATTGCTAGATGGTTCTGTGCGTGAACTTAGTAAAGAGGATGTTGTGATTGCTGCAGGGGCAGATCCCATCGCGCTTGCAGGGATTATGGGGGGGAAGAATAGCCAGGTTGATGAGCACACAAAACAGGTGCTTTTGGAGACGGCGTATTTTTCTCCAGATGTGATCCGGAAGACAGCAAAATCGCAGAAACTGCAAACGGATGCGAGTTATCGCTTCGAGCGAGGGGTGGATCCCAACGAAGGTCTAGTATGGGCAGGAAACGATTGCGCGAAAATGATCTTGCACAGTGCGGGTGGCCAATTGGCCAAAGACCCCTTGGACCTTTACCAGGTTCCAATTCCTCCGGTCGAAGTAGAATTGCTGCCCAGCAAAACCCAGGCTTTGCTAGGTACTACAATTTCAGAACAAGAACAGGAGCAGATACTTACTCTCCTGGGAATGAAGGTAACCAAACGCTTTTCCCAGGAGAAAAAGTTAGGTAACTCTCCATCCGGTGAGGTTGTGTTCGCTGTACAGGTTCCGACGTATCGACCTGATATTTCAAAACCTATTGATCTTGTCGAGGAAATTGGTCGTCTTTGGGGGTATGAGCATATCGAAGGAACGCTTCCCAAAATGAGCATGCCAGTGAATTTTGCTTCGATACAGAAAGCCCAAGCAAAAAAGGTTGCTGTTGAGAAGACACAAGATGTATGCGTTAGTTTGGGGTTAACCGAGATTCAAACCCTCCCCTTTAGCTCAGTAAAACGGCTTGACGTGCTTCAGCTTCCTAAGGATCATCCCCAAGCAAATCCAATTCTTATACAAAATCCACTCAGGGAAGAAGCCTCGGTTCTTCGCACGCAGCTTTTGTTAGGTTTGCTTGAGGCCGTGTCCTACAACCTAAGCCATGGACAAAAGCGGGTTCGTTTGTTTGAGGTGGCCGAGGTGTTTTTAACGGGAACCAAAGACATGCCTCTAGAAGAACAGCACGTTGCAGGAGTTCTTGTAGGCACCAAAGAAGACTGGATGAAAACACAGAAGGAGGCTGATTTCTATGAGCTTAAGGGGATGGTAGAAATCTTAGTCTCGACTTTATATGGTGTTCCTGTGGCAACAGCGCCAACGACCGAACAAGAAGCCCCGTGGTTTCATCCTGGGGTTTCCGCAAAACTCTTTTCTCGAGAGCAGCCTTCAATGATCTATGGTGAATTTGGAGAGATTCACCCCGATGTTCGTAAAGCCCTTGGCATTGAAGTCCCCGCGTTTGCATTTGAGCTGAGAGTACCAGAAACTCTGCCAAAACAGCCTGCGTTTGAACCTTGGGCCCGGTTTCCAGCAGTCGAGCGGGATCTCTCCTTTTTCGTGGAGGAGCATATTCCCGCAGGGGACGTGGTAAGCTTCCTTTACGGTGCCAAGCAGCCTTTGCTTACGCATGTCACCATCCTAGAGGACTATCGTGAACCCGGCCGAGTGCCCAAGGGAAAAAAGGGATTACTCCTCAGCTTGACTTACCAATCGAAGGAAAAGACACTTCGCGATGAGGAAGTACAAGCAGCGCATGATGCCTGTGTTGCGCACCTTAAGCAGCACATTTCGATTGAGCCTCGCTAATATGAGTTTCCCTACGAAAATAAGCCCAGACATGAACATGAGCCCACAAATATGAGTTCCCCCGCCAATACAAGCCTATTTGTTTTAGAAGAAGCTGACCAAGGACTGACCATTGCTGCCGTTTTGCGAAAGCGATTGCAGATCAGCTGGAGCGAAGCAAAAAACCTGTGTGAGACGGGAAAAGTGTTTGTGGGGAAAGACCGTATTTTAGATCCCGCGAAGAGATTGAAAGTAGGCGGCGTTGTTGAGGTCCGGATGAACGCGAAAGCTCCTCTGTCAAAGGAAGCTACAAAAGCCGTAGGCGCCATTATGTACGAAGATGCTCAACTCATTGTGGTGAATAAACCCTCGGGCATTTCTAGTGTGCCCTACGAGCGAGGGGAAACAGGAACCGCCATGGATCTAATTCGAGAGGCTTGGCGAGCACAGAACCGACCTGCGACAAGCACTCCTCTCTATGTAGTTCACCGCATTGATAAAGACACATCGGGGCTTTTGATGTTCGCCAAGACCAAGTCGGCTGAAATCTTCCTTCAGCAACTGCTGCGGAAACACGAGATCGATCGAAAGTACATTTGCGTGGCGCATGGTAAGGTGATTGACCAAAAGATCGAGACCTACCTGATCAAAGATCGAGGGGACGGCCTAAGAGGATCGGTAAAGAATCCCGAGGGACGCCCGGATGCTAGGCGAGCAGTAACTATGGTCAAGGCCCTTGAATACTTGCACGGCGCCACCCTTTGCGAAGTGCGCCTGGAAACCGGAAAGACCCATCAAATCCGAATTCACATGGCAGAGCGCGGCTACCCATTGGTGGGCGAGACCGTGTATATTCGCGATTATCTAAACCACGGGAATGAGCCCATCGAAAGCTCGCGATTGCTTCTGCATGCGCAGACGTTAGGGTTTCCCCATCCTAGCACGGGGGAAACGATGCAGTTCTCGCAAGATCCTCCTGAGAATTTTCAGCAAGAGGTTCGTCATCTAAGGAAGGGATAGTTCAAGGGATTGACCAATTAGGAAGATGAGGAAATTCCTAGCTCTTCTTTAGAAAGGTTTAAAAGAAAGGCCAAAAATTCTGCGTTCCAATACGCAATCTGTTTTAGTTCTTCCTCACTGAAATGTTCAATATTCGCTTGGGACTTACCCGACTGGATTCGTTTCCAAAGGTAGTGCAAGCAAGGCTTGGGCGGCAAGACGAAGACGTCGCCGGGTAAGGTCCTTGCCCAGCACTTCCATGGTATCAAACAGGGGAGGTGCGGCGGTGCGGCCGGTGATGCCCAGGCGTATCGCCATAAAAAGCTCTTTCGTCTTCCAGCCGGCTTTTTCGGCAAAGCTTCGACAAGCTGGCTCTAGGTTTGCATGGGTAAATCCGGTTTTGGTTTGTTCTTCTAAATGCTCAACCAGCTCTGAGAGAACTTGCGCTGTGGTTTGTGCATCTTTTCCTTTTGGAACCATCTGACGAGCCACAGAAGAGAAATCCAAATCTCCCGACAAAAAGAAGCTAACCGCTGGGATGAATTCGCTAAGGACCTCGATACGCTCTTGTTCTAAAGGTAATAGCCGAAGCAAGTATTCGTCCGAAAGTCTCCACTCACGAAGCCGGCGAAGAAGTTCTTTGGGGGGCATTTCCCGTAAGTAAAGGCTGTTGAGCCAAGTGAGTTTTTTCAAATCGAAGACAGGCTCACCCGTGTGGAGCTTGCTAAAATCAAAGACCCCAATCATTTCTTGTAACGAAAACTTTTCACGGTTCTCACCAAACGAAAATCCCATCAAAGCGAGAAAATTGAGCAAGGCCTCAGGAAAAAATCCTGCGTCCCGGTAATAATCAAGAGAAACAGGGTTTTTTCGCTTGGAAATCTTCGAACGGTCTGGATTGCGCAATAGCGGCATATGGAAGAACAAGGGTGCTTGCCAACCAAAAGCCTTGTAAAGCTGCACATGCTTTGGTGTGGAGACGATCCATTCCTCTGCACGAATCACATGGGTAATTTTCATCAAGTGATCATCAACCACATTGGCCAAATGGTACGTGGGAAATCCATCGGATTTTAACAAAACCTGATCGTCAATAGTTTCATTCTCAATGATGATCTCGCCCCTCAACCCATCTTTAAAGGAGGTTTGCCCCTGAGTAGGCATAGCAAGCCGAATCACGTGGGTCTCCCCTTGCTTGAGACGAGCGCTTACTTCTTCTTTGGGAAGGAAGCGGCACAGACGATCATACCCTGGGGGTTTTCCCTCCGCTCGCTGTGTGCGGCGCAAGGCCTCAAGCCTTTCTGCAGTACAAAAACAGGGGTAGGCTGCTCCCTTTTTGACCAGACTATCGGCATGTTCTTGGTAGATAGATGTCCGTTCTGATTGCCGGTAAGGCCCGTAAGGTCCACCCACATCAGGTCCCTCGTCCCAGGCGAGTCCTACCCAATGTAGGGCTCGTAAAATAGCGGTTTCACTCTCTTTGGTTGATCGCGTTTGATCGGTATCTTCAATCCGCAGGATAAATTGTCCCTGATTCTTTTTGGCAAATACATAATTAAACAGGGCAATGTAAGCGGTTCCTACATGGGGATCGCCCGTAGGAGAAGGAGCAATTCGAACTCGAACAGTAGGGTCAGATGGATGCATAGAGCGAGAATCTACCTAATTTTTAGGGCTGCCGTCAATTCTCCATCGCACAGAAAGAATGTATGAAGGCAAATGTAATCGTTAGGTTCTGTAGCACTTACAGAGAGCTATCATAAGGTTTGGTCGATACTTCAAAAGTAGTTGCCATAATCACAGGGATCACAGTATTTTGAAAAGTGTTCTAAGAAAGCATTTCGATTGGTAAGGTAAGAAAGACCAAAGATATTCCTTACATTTTTATGAAGGTCGTTATATAAGTAAGTTGCAATCTTACATGCGTCGAGAAAATCTGTAGTCTCAGGCTTTTACCCCACAGGTACAAGATTCAGCAGACAGAAAGCCTCTGAGGCAGATAGGCGTAAATCAAGGAGACTCCATGAGTTTATTCGTAACTTCTTTTGGCCAAGGAATTGCAGGCGAGTGGTTGGTTCTTCTTGTAACCATTGTAACTACGGTCTCTGCTTATTTCCTGATTCGTATGGCTTTCTCAGTAGAACAGAATCGTAAAAAGCTTAGGCAATTTGGGTGGGATAACTCTTTTCTTGAAAAAGCCTTAAATCACGCGGGTGTTGGGATATGGGAGCGGGATCTGCATTCAGGAGAGATGAGATTCCTATCAGAGGCAGAAAAATTACTAAGCATCGGTCAGGGAGAACCAAGGAATTATCAAACCTACTTGTCCAAGATTCACAAAGACGATCGTTTGCTTGTGAACCATAAGCAAAGCTATGCGATTGGGCAAACCGGTTCGTTTCACCTCCAGTACCGAGTTTTGGAAGAAGATGGTTCTGTTCGGTGGCTCGAGGATCAAGGGATGGTCGTTTACAATCCTCAAGGTTATGCACAAAAGATGATCGGCATCGTTAGAGAAATTACACCGATCAAAAAGTTAGAAAGCGAGAGGCATGCATTTTACTCTCTTCTAGAAAAAAGTAATGATTTTATCGCCTTAACTAGTCTGGAGGGGCAGATCCTTTACCTGAATGAGACCGGGAAAAAGATGATAGGACTTTCTGGGCGAGAATCTTTTTCAGAATTAAGCATCCATGCATGTTTTTCTCCTCCCTCAGTCTCGGAACCTACTGTAAAAGAGCGGGGCTCTTTACAAAAAATGCCCACTTCTTTGGAGGGTCAACTGAAACATATGAAAACCGGAGAGTGGTTTGAGGTTCAAAGCCGAGTTTTTTCCATTGAGCCTCTTTTGTCTACAACACCGATGATTGCCTACTGCTGCAGTGATCTACGCGCCCAGAAAAAGATAGAAAAAGCGCTTTCCGAAAGTGCAGAAAGACTAAAACTTGCCTTAAGGGCTGGAAAAATGGGCTGTTGGGATCAAGATATTCCTGGAAAAATTTTTTGGCCCGAAGGAACAGCAACTACCATCTTTGGTCGTCCCGAGGGAATGTTTCAGGGTACGTTCGAGGAGTTTGCAGAATGCCTTGTTCCCCAGGATGTCGAGGTTGTTAGAAATGCACAGCGGGTTGCCTTTGAAAATGGTGGAGATTTCCAAGTAGAGTTTCGTACAATCTGGTTAGATGGGAGCATCCACTGGATTTCTGCAAGAGGACAGGCCTTCTTCGATGAGCAGGGAAAGCCTATCAGATTAACAGGGGTTGGCGCCGATATTACTGATAAGAAGTATATCGAAGAGATGCTTAGAGAGCGAGAAGCCCAGTTGTACTCTCTTCTGGAAGAAAACCCGGTAGGAATTGTCCTTAATGATGCAGAAGGAAACATCAAAATCGCCAATGAGGCATTTTTACATCTATTTGGATATACCAAGGAAGACCTGCGTACAGGAAGAGTAAACTGGCATCACTTGCACGCCAATGAGAATGCTGCAATGCTCTTAACGTCTTCTGAAATATATATGGGTAGCCAAGCACAACCTGAGGAAATTATTTACGAAAAGGAGTATTTCCGTAAAGACGGCCGACGAATTCCTGTGAGAATTGAAATCTCAAAGTTACGTAGTGCAAAGCAGGGTTCAATTGGTTTTGTTGTTGATCTTACAGAGAGAAAACAAGCCCAAGAAGAATCAGCAAGAAACCGTTTGCTATTTCAAAGGATTGCCGAAGCTACGCCAGATATTATTTATGTGTACGACTTATGCAAGCGAAGGAATTTATATGTAAATCGAGCGGGTCAACACATCCTTGGTGATCCAATCACAATGGATACGATAGAAGGGAGCGCAGATTATTCATTGATCCATCCGGATGATGTTGAAAGAATGGCGGAGAGCTACAAACGTTTTGAGGCCCTGGAGGATTTTGAGGTTGTAGAGATAGAGTACCGTATGCGGAATGCAGAAGGGAACTACATCTGGCTTCGCAATCGAGCCGTGGTTTTTTCTCGAGCAAGCGATGGTAAACCTGAGCAGATTCTAGGGATCATTCAAGACATTACCGAACATAAAAAATCAAACGAAGCCTTAAAACGAAGTGAAGAACGAGAGCGGGCTCGTGCACAGGAGCTGGAGATTCTTATGAATTCTGTTCCTGCGTGCGTCTGGATTTCTCATGATAAGGAAAGCAGACGTATCACTGGGAACTCAGCAGCGTACGAGCTTTTGCGAATGGAACCTGGAACCAATCAATCGAAGAGTGCACCTGCCGGAGAATGCCCTCCCCATTTCCGGGTCATGAGGGATGGAAAAGAGATTCCCTGCAAAGAGCTTCCGCTACAAAAAGCTGCGGCGGAGGGGATAGAGATTCGTGGTTTTGAAATGGATGTAGTCTTTGATGATGGAAGATGCCATCGGTTGTTTGGAAACGTAACCCCCATTTTTAATAGTGAAGGGATACAACAAGGGGCTGTGGGTATTTTTGTCGACAGTACCGAGAAACTTTTGGCTGAGCAAGCCTTACGTCTGAGCGAAGAGCGATTTCGATCCTTGGTCGCTGCCACCGCAGCCGTAGTCTGGACTGCAGATGCAAAAGGCAATTTTGTGACTCCTCAACTTTCATGGGAAATGTTTACGGGACAGAACTTTAAAGAGCAACAAAATCTTGGGTGGCTCTCTATGTTTTTAGAGGAGGATCAAGCAAAGATCAAGGCAAGGTTCGATCAAGCCATGGAAGAACGTAGCCTCTATGAAATCGAAGGTCGTCTCTTTCGGGCAAAAGACTCCCAATATCGTTACGTGTTTATTCGAGCAGTGCCTTTGCTTTCGGGGGACGGATACGTTCGCGAATGGGTAGGTACCATCACGGATATGCATGAGATAAAGAGAGTAGAAGAGGAGCGGCTTGCTCTACTAGAACAAGAACAAAAGGCGCGGGCCGAAGCAGAGAGAACCAATCGGATGAAGGATGAGTTTCTGGCTACGGTTTCCCACGAGCTCAGAACCCCACTTACGGCAATCATGGGCTGGGTCCATATGCTAAGGACGGATAGTGGCGACCCCACAACCTTCTCTACAGCGGTGGAGACTATCGAGAGAAATGCAAGATCGCAAGCTCAGCTGATCGAGGATATTTTAGATGTTTCTAGGATCATCACTGGAAAACTGAGGCTGAAAATATCTAAGGTAAAATGCGATGAAGTGGTTCAAGCAGCTCTTGATGCACTTAAACCAGCTTTGCAATCAAAAGAGATCACGGTTCACGGTAGAATCGACTCAGAGATTGATCCCATTGATGCCGATGCTGGTAGGCTTCAACAGATCGTGTGGAATCTCCTATCAAATGCGGTTAAGTTTACTCCCAGAGGAGGAGATGTTTTTGTTGAGGTCAAAGAAGAGAAAAAACAGGTCTGCATCCAAGTGAAGGATACAGGAGAAGGAATTCCCTCTGACTTTTTACCCTATGTCTTTGATCGATTCCGTCAAGCGGATGGAACAATTACTCGGAAGCATAGCGGTCTTGGGTTAGGACTCTCTATCGTAAGGCATTTGGTTGAACTGCACGGGGGAAAGATCGTTGCAGAGAGTGAAGGGAAGGGCAAAGGCGCCACGTTTATTGTCACCCTACCAAAAAGTGAAAAGTCTAAAAAGTCGATATCTCGTACAGCGCTCCCCGAAAAGCACATCTCCATGATGGTAGAATCATCCATAGATCCCTCTGTGCGTTTAGATGGAAGTTCCATTCTGATTGTTGATGACGCGCCAGACATTTTGTCTATGCTGCAAGCCCTTTTGAAAAGTTGTGGTGCGACTGTCCAGGCGGCTACAAGTGCGAAGGAAGCCTATGAACATCTTAAGCATGTTCCCTTTGATGTGATCGTATCCGATTTGGCAATGCCCGAAGAGGATGGCTATACCTTTATTCGGAAGGTGCGGTCTTTGTTCAGCGACAAACAATCGAGAATTCCTGCCATTGCACTGACAGCCCATGTGCGTGTCGAGGATCGAGTAAGGGCCTTAGCAGCAGGATTTCAGATGTTTGTCGCAAAGCCCATCGAGCCGAATGAGATTATCTCCGTGATTGCGGATGTGATTGATTCGCAAAAAAGACGCCTTCGCAATCAAAAGAGCGCAGAAGAAAAAGCGAAAGCCTCTGCGTAAACTTCCTAGAACAACAAGATTCTGCATGTACTCTCTTTTCTCTTCATTTATCGAATAGAGTAACCCCTTCCTTCTCTTTGGTAGATGCAGAAAATTGTACTCAACAGATAGAAAAGGTGTGCCAGGCTTGCCGAGAAATTATCAGCCCATGGATGTTTAAAGAGGGGATCCGAAACAGGCCCGCATTCTCTTTCAGAGAGAGACCCTGCTCCACCTTCTACAGGCTTTAGCGGTTCACCCCTCCCCGACCCCGGCTCCTATCTGCGCAGGGATCACCTCTTGTTTGAAATAGATCGTTGTGTTAAGTAACACTCAGTTAATCAAGAAGAGCGATCGCACCCATCAACAGTCTTTAAGAAGTGATTAGAACAACGTTTGAGTGCTTCTCTCGATGATCAGATGTTAGGATACCCATGGGATTTTTTGATCTATTTCGTCCAAATTGGAAACATAGTGACAAAGAACTTCGTCTTTCCGCCGTTCGGGATTTGGAGGAATCACAGACAAAGGCTTTGGCAGAAGTTGCGCTTACAGATCCTGAGGCAAACATTCGCAAGGTCGCCATTCGGAAACTCTCTCATCCAGAGACTCTGCGGAGAGTGGCCAAAGAGGATACTGCCGAGGAAGTCCGAAAGCTGGCGACAGAAAAACTATCTGCGATTTATTTTGCTGTGGCCCTAAGTGGAAACGAGCAGCAAAAAGCGGTTGAAGCGGTCACTTTTCTTGTCGGCGAAAAAGAGCTTATCGAGCTCGCCACCCGAGCTCCCTTAGAAGCAGTAAGGAACGCGGCGTTACAAGCAATCACGCGTCCCAAATCGCTTGTTGAGGTTATCAGAAAGACTAAGGACCGTAACATCCAAACCCTTGCGTTACAGCGGATCGAGGAGCGTACTCTTCTCAAAGAATTGTCCTCTGCTTCTCTTCCGAAGGACCTCGTGAAAGAAGTCGTAAAAAAGCTAGAGAAGATGCAAGGTCCTGCGGCGTCTAAAACCTCTACACAATCGAATGGGCAAGCGGGAGAATCTCCGTCTATATCCTCGCTTTCTTTAGAAAAGAGGATGGAAAAGCGAGAAAAATTGTGTAAGCTTTTGGAAAGCCTTTCCCAAAGCAATGATTGGGATGCCGTCTTCTTAAAAGTAAATGACATCAAGCAATCCTGGGCTGTTCTTGGTGATAATAGTGAGGAGCCGAAAGAACAGGTGCTTATCGAACGATTTCAGCGTCTGTTGCAGCAACACTCTATCAGAAAACAAAGCTTTTTGGATCGCTTTCGGGAGGAACAAGAAAGAGAGAGTCAGAGACAGAAATGGCTTGCCTTGTGCGAAGAGCTTCAGCATGGGGGAGAATTTACCTCTGTGGAAGAGCTCGAGGGAATCCGTGCAAAAGCGTCCGCTTTGGGTTCTCCGAAAGCAGATTTGAAGCCGCTAGAAACACGCTTCTTGCAAATGTATCAGCAAGCAAAACGAAGGATTGGTGCTGTGGCTGCTTCTGTGAACAAGGACCAATCTCCTTCTTGGTCCGAAAATTCGAAGTCAGACAAGCCACGATCAGAAAAGCGGCCATCCAATCCAGAACATACCTCATCCAATCTTGAACATGCCTATCAAACTCAGTTGTCGCTTCTTGAGAAGGTTTGCGATGAGCTTGAGCGCGACCTTGATCAGGCCTCGAGAAAAGAAATCGATCAGCGTCTAAAGACATGGCAGGAAACTATTGAAAATCTGGATGCCCTTCCTAAACGAAAGCAGCTCGAAATTCGAGCGCGCTTCACCAAGCTCAAAGAGGCATTATCGAAGCGACTTGTGGAATTAAAAGAGGCGAGCGATTGGAAACAGTGGTCCTTGCGGTCTCAACTCGATCAGCTTGAGCTACGTCTTAACAAATTGAAAGAAGAGACGGATGGCAGAAAGTATCTGGAAGAGGTACGGGCGATTCGCGAAGCCTCCAAATCTTTTGCGCACGCGCTTAAGAAAGACAACGAGTTTCAAGAGAGAAAAACACGGTTTCTCGAAGCTCTGTCTGAAGCAAAAACCAAAGCAGAAACGTTCAAAGAGGCTCTTTTGGCTGAACGGCTGGCAAATGTTCCTATGAAGGAGGAGCTTTGCCAAAAGGCTGAGGCCCTTGTTGCCTCCACGGAGTGGAAAGAATCTGTGCCCCAAATGAATGAGCTTCGGGCAAAGTGGAACCAAGTAGGGCCTCTCCCTAAAGAGCAGGCTCAGGCTTTGACCAAGCGATTCCGGGAGGCCTACCAACAGTTTTTTGTTCGTTACCGTGAATACCTCAAAAAGCAGAAACTTGTGTGGGAACAAAACCTGAAGCGGAAAGAATCGCTATGTACCCAAGCAGAGGCTCTTTCTGAGTCAAGCGACTTTCGGTACACAGCGAACCAATTTCGAAAATTGAGCGCAGAGTGGAAAGAGATAGGTGCGGTTCCAAAGGCAGCTGCCAAGGAAATCAATAACCGCTTTCGCAAAGCATGGAACCACTTCTTCGAGCGTCGAGATTCTTATTTAAAAGAGCGAGAGGCAGAGATCAAAGAGCAATCTTCTCGAAAGCAGGCTCTGTACGAAACCCTTGAGGCGATTCTAAAAACGGACGATCCTGTACCCTCTATCTATACTGAAATAAAAAGAATCCGTGCAGATTGGAAAAGTATAGGGACCTTGCCCCGATCCAAAGAGGGCAATCACTCTATCGATGAGCAATTCGATGAGCTATGCCGAAAAGTGATCGAAAAGCATAAGGCGAAGCTTTCTGTTCAAGACAAGGCAGAGCTTGATAAAGAGCTTTCACGATTTAGCAATCGCCTCAGCCTACCGCAACCCACCCCCGTAGAGACGTAAAGCTCGGTCTCTTGCCTTGTTGTACTTCTTCGTGCCATTTTGCTAGAGACGCCCCACGATGTTAGCTCGCAGATCTCATAAGGCTGAACCACTGCTGTATTCGCCGAACATGGGACGACCCCTTTGCCTCTACAGAAAGAAGCCTCTCCTGATCCTTTTGGGTAAAGGAAAGATGAATCCTTAGGTGCTCTTTGGGGATCCACCTTGGGAACCGATCCAGCCATTCGACAGCCATAACAGCATTTGCTTCGGCTCTCTCAAAAAGCCCCAGCTCGGTCAGCTCTTCTTCTCGCTCAAGACGGTAGAGGTCAGCATGGTAAAGAGAAATTCTTCCAGGATATTCGTTGATGAGGGTAAAGCTGGGGCTGCTTACAGAAGCAGCACCGGGTATGTTCATCCCCTGGGCAAGTCCTTTGACAAAAAATGTTTTCCCCGACCCCATCTCTCCAGAAAGGATCAGAACATCCCCTGGTTCTACAAGCGCTCCTAACGCGATGGCCCACCTCTGGGTTTCACTTGGGCTCCCTAAATGGATAGAGAATGAATTTTGGTGAATGTTCCTTCCAGGCATCTTGATAGAGGAATTCTTACTGAATTTTTTTCAGGATTCGTTCAAGTCTCGCAAAAGGCTGGGCTTTGTCCTTCACAAATTGGACGCCATCAGACCACCAAATGATCATCGCCTTCCCCTTAATTCTATTGTAGGGGACCGGTCCAAAATAACGGCTGTCGCGGCTGTGGTCACGGTTATCACCCATAACGAACACATGATCCGAGGGAACCTCGTAGGTATAACAGCTTGGGTCTTCTTGCTCAGGTTTGAAGCGCTCCTCAACAAACGAAGGGAGAGGACCATACGAAGGAAGTGTCCCGGGGAGCTCTGTCTTTTGGATGATGTAAGCCGCAGTGCGGTTAGACTCAAGAAGGAGAGTACATTCGCTCATCTGCTTCCAGTCAGCAAGCTCGTTTGTCTCAGGGTGATCTTTGTCCACATAGGAGCAAGGGCCCGGTTGGATCTTTTGAACGAGCTCTTGGCCATTAATCCGGATGGTATCACTCCCTCGACAGAAGGTAATCTTGTCGTTAGGAATGGCAATAACTCGTTTAATAAGATCGCGATCATCGTCAGCATCAAGACCCATAAAAACAATAATCTCACCTGGCTGTGGCGTCCGAAGGTGAGTACCAAATTTCTTTGTGGTAAATGGAATCCCGATTCCATAAATGGCCTGATTCACAAAAATATGATCGCCCACTTGAAGGGTGGGAATCATGGAGCCCGAAGGAATGACAAAGTTACCTACCAAGAATCCTCGTAAGAATAAAGCTACAAGCAAAGCGATAAACAGAGAGGAGAAGTAATCCATTGCTCTTGGTTTTTCGTACTCACCATTTTGTGGCAATTGTTCAAGTATTTCGCTAGAGGCTTTTTTCAGTCCTGTGTTTTTTCGAAACGCTTGCTTTAGGTTCTCTATAGCTGAAAGGAGCTTGGCCTTTTTCTCAGGAGAAAGTTTGGTTGCATACGTTTTGGCGTTTTGTCGAAGTGATTTAAGCCGATACAGTTGATCAATATCTTTCCGCACCTTCTGGAAGGCGACATAGAATATTTTATTAAGAAGCGAAAAGAGCCCAAGTAAAATGAACACAGCCACTGCCGCTTGGATCCATCGTAAAAAAGGAACTTTCCCGAAATCATACGAATTGGTCGCGGAAACGATGGCTAGATAGACTCCGATAAAGACGGGAATTGAGACGAGCCAAATGTTTTCGTACAGCCCTCGTAGGATTCGGTGTGAAGAGAAAGAATCCTCAATGACACTAGAAGAAGTGAAAGAGTTTGCCTTTTTTGCCTGCGGAGGTTTCATGTGGGTTCTTTTATTTCATGAATCAGGGCAAAATTCAAGAAGAACCAAGCAGAAGCAGCTTTAGGAAAGAAACGGTTTACTTTTTGGGGGAGGTGAAAAAACCAAACCCAGTGGTAATCATTGGAATTGCGAGATAGGTTAGTCCAATGTCTTGCATGTAACGCAGAACGGGCATTTTCATGGGGCCCCAGAGAAACGCAGGGAGGTCGATGAGTACGTTCATGAGAGCCCAGAGCAAGCCGAGCAAAAGTCCATACGCTACGGAAACAGGAGTCTTCCGAAAGAAAAGTACGGAAGCTGTCACGGAAAAGAACGTAATGGTGAGAGTCATTAGGGTTTCAAAGAAGATGGGATCGCTTTTACGGACTGAGTACATAAGAAACGCAGTCATGAAAATACATAACCAAAGAAGGAATCCAAACAAGAGAGCTTTGCCAAAAGTCTTCATCATTACTTGCCTACTATAAAAAGAAACAAGGTTCAAGAAGCTTCTTGGACAAGCTTCATAGCGGTGTGCTCAGTTTTCGAAATAGAGATAAGGAGTCCTGCAGCTTTTTGCACGTGCCGAACCTGCTCCGTTTTTCCTGCTTGTTCCAAAAGGTGCGCTACCTCGGTCCATTGCGTAGCAGCTTCGCTAAATAAAGCATGAGCTTGCTTTAAAGAGGCTCCTCCAAGCAGCGTTTGGCTTTCTTCAAGAAAGTCTCGGTAAAGGTTGCGAAACAAGGCACCGCCTGTTCCAGCTTTTTCCATCAGCATGGCCGTTGTGCAAAATTCCTTTGATCGATTTGGACTCTTTGCAAACCACGTGGGAAGGTAGGCCGCAATCTTCGCGATCCCTAGATAACTTATATTGGTGATCGGTGGTGACAGATAGGTGTTTGCATTGTTACGAAGGGCTGTCCGAACGGCCTGTGCAAGATCCCATGGTTTTCCTGTAGGGGTGAGAGTATACGAAAGATTCTTTGAAGACATGGGCCCTTTTGCGTTTCGGGCATGTTCTAAACTTTGTAAAGACGTTGTGACCTTGCCTCCTTGCTGCTTTGTATCGACCAAATAAGCAAACGATTCATCATAACCATACATCGTAACGTAGTGTCCCGCAAAATGAAAAGGCTTTGTGAAATACTCAAGATAAAAACTGTCTAGCTTAAGGCCAACCAAACGGTTTTGGTCTAGGTTTGCTTTCACATGTTCCCATGCCTTCCTTGTAGAGGCAGTCTCGTGCACTTCTAAAGAAAACTCCAAACGAGCTGCTATATTCTGGGTGAGGAGATCTGGTTTAGTTCGACCTCCAATAAAGGGAAATTCCATTGACTTCATGTTCCAGAAGATAAAGCTTAAGCCTTCCCCAAGGCCAAACAGCATAGGTTCTGACAGACAAATGCCATGCTGAAGCAAAAGAGTTCCTGTCGCAGTGGTCTCGCAGTGCTGACCGGGGTAGGGGACGCTTGGTTCTACCAACATAAGTACCTCCCTGAGAAGAAATATCTGTATGAAAGCTCCTTGAGAGAAGAGGAACTTAGCCTTCGACCTTCAGGATCGCTAGGAATGCCTCTTGAGGAATTTCGACGCTGCCTACCTGTTTCATCCGCTTCTTTCCTTCTTTCTGGCGCTCGAGCAGTTTGCGTTTCCGGGTGATATCCCCCCCATAGCATTTGGCCGTTACGTTCTTGCGAAGTGCTTTCACCGTACTTCTTGCAATAATTCGGCTCCCAATGGCGGCTTGAATCGCCACCTCAAACTGTTGCTGGGGAATGAGGTCCTTCATTTTATTACAAAGCTCTCGTCCTTGGTAGAAGGCTTTCTCTCGATGGGTGATGCAAGAGAGCGTATCGACCCGGTCGCCATTGACCAAAAGGTCAAGCCGAACCAGATCGGCCTCGCGGTAGGTGAGGAGCTCGTAGTCCAGCGAGCCATAGCCTCTCGAGAGCGATTTTAACTTGTCGTAGAAACCAAAGACAATTTCGGCCAAAGGAAGCTCATACTTGAGCGCAACCCGGTTGTCCCCATAATAATTCATTCCTACCTGAACCCCACGGCGTTCTTGACAGAGGGTGATCAAATTTCCAACATATTCCGTCGGTGTATGGATGGTTGCCAAGACCACAGGCTCTTCAATCGTGACTACTTTTCCTTCTTCAGGTAAAGCGGCAGGGTTATCGATGGTTGTCACGTTTCCTTCACGATCAATGGCCCGGTATTCTACCGTGGGTGCCGTGGTGATGAGTTCTAAGTGATATTCACGTTCAAGACGTTCTTGGATAATTTCCATATGGAGCAATCCCAAGAATCCGCAGCGGAATCCAAACCCCAATGCCATCGAGGTTTCAGGTTCAAACGTAATGGATGCATCGTTTAAGTGAAGTTTGTGAAGTGCTTCTCTAAGGTCAGTATATTTAGCCGTGTCCGTCGGAAAGATCCCGGCAAAAACCATTGGCTTTACCATTTTAAAACCAGGCAACGCTTCAGCACATGGTCTGTCCGCATGGGTAAGCGTATCACCAATCTTCGTATCAGCGACAGCTTTAATATTGGCCACCACAAAGCCGACTTCACCAATCGAGAGTTGCTCTAATTCTTTGGGATGGGGAGTAAAAGCACCCAGTGCTAATACCTCAAAAGTTTTTTCCGTGGACCATAAGAGAATCTTATCTCCCTTGCGGAGGGTTCCTTGTTTAATACGAATTAAGACAATGACCCCTCGGTAGGTATCGTACCAGCTATCAAAAATAAGCGCCTGAAGAGGAGCATTGGGATCTCCCTTGGGTGGAGGAATTCTTTTTACAATGGCTTCTAGGGTCTCTGGAACACCAAGTCCGTCTTTCGCACTTGCTAGGATGGCATCCGAAGCATCGAGTCCAATCACATCCTCAATCTGTTTTCGGATGCGGTCAGGTTCTGCGGTGGGCAGATCGATCTTATTCAGCACGGGGACAATTTCTAAGTTGTTATCCAGGGCCAAGTACACGTTTGCTAGCGTTTGTGCTTGAACGCCTTGGGCAGCATCCACGACGAGCAGAGCACCCTCACAAGCGGCAAGGGAGCGGCTGACCTCATAGTTGAAATCTACGTGCCCTGGGGTATCAATAAGATTTAAGATATAGGTATGGCCATCCTTCGCCTGATAGTTCAGACGGACCGTTTGAGCCTTGATAGTAATCCCTCGTTCTCGTTCTAAATCCATTTTATCAAGGAATTGGTCTTGTTTTTCACGTGCAGTGATGGCTCCTGTCGCCTCTAAAAGACGATCTGCCAAGGTGGATTTGCCATGATCGATGTGCGCAATAATCGAAAAGTTGCGGATAAAACGGGAATCCGAGGACATACGTGGCTAAGAGAATAGCGGATTCGTGGGAGAATTCAATCGAATTTTGGGAGTGCTTTGTTTCCCGCCCATCCTTTCCCCGGAAAACCTTCTTTTCATAGAAAATTCTAAGCGATTTGGTGTACAATAAAGCCGCTGCCTTCTATCTAAGACTACATCGCTGTGTGAGGACCTATGATAAAATCTTTCCCCATCAAGATTCTCTTGTCTCTAGGACTTTTTTCTATGAGCTATGGCCTCAGTTCTTGTAAGAAAGACTATTATACAAACATTGTTGAAGCGGGGACTTGTGGACGAGAACTTACCGAGGATTGTTACCAGGCGATTGTTTCGAATGCACCTCTTGATCTGGAATCCTTTGTAGACCATCCTGGGGCTGAACAAAGAGTGGTGAAAGCGATTCATCTGCTTCTGACCGCACCGATTGCATTTCCAGAGGATAAAAAAATCTTTGGATTAGGCACATGGCAGGAGGCAGGCATGAATGATTTTTATCAGCGCTTTGTAAAAGAGCCCACTCCTTCCATCAACCAAGCCATCCTCAATTATATTTTTAATGCAGCCCAAGAAATTCGGTATGAATGTAACTCGGTGACAGGGGTTTCTTTCTACACGCCCGAGGCGATCCATGTTTGTTTTACCGAGCAACAAACAAAGAATATCTCTGACGAGACCCAGGAGAAAAATCTTATTATGACAGTAACTTTGCTCTTCCATGAAGCGAGACATAGCGAGACAGGGCAGCACCAAGTTTACGTGCCCTCCTCGACTCCGCTTGTACCCCGAGGAGATGTGGGACTTGATGGTCCCTTTGGCTGGGAAGCTGCGCTATTATGGGGATTTTTTCATGGAAATGATCAGGCCAAGGTGCCCTATTTTGACCGGGATACCCTGAAGAAACTGATTGACCGATTGCAAACCAGATTTGGTTATATTTTTGCGCCTCCCGAGGTATTTCTACCGCCTGTTTCGCAAAAGACATTCTTCCAGGACTACCGTAGGAATTTTCCGCTTGTGGAAAGTCTGCATTATCCCTCAATGATATCAATGGTTGTATTCCCAGATAAAGCACAATCTTTTACAAGCGAAGTAGAAAAAGTAACTGAGAAAGGCTTTGGGAAAGACATCGATCATAACGGAACGCTTGATCTCGTCGTGGTAGGTGAGAAGGAAATCCAGGTTCTCTTTGGCAGCACGAATCGTACCTTGGAAGGGGGGCAGAAGATTGAAATGGAAGAAGAGATTACAAACGTCGACTTCCTCGACCATGCTGATCCTCAGTATCGAGGTCTTGTAATTACCTCAATCGAGAAAACGTACTTTCTTCCGATCGCGGGGAAAGAATCATCGGCAGACCTTATAGAAGTTGCCGCTGACGTGGAGCGGCCGTCTATCCTCTCTGTAAAGATTGCCGACCTTAATAGAGACGGACAGAAAGATCTGTTCTATTACTTTTCGGATCGGAGCTGGGGTGTGCGTTTAGGATCTCAAAACCCTCGAGAATTTCATCCTCTCACTTTATGGGGGTGGGATGCAGAGGATCTACTTCAGGACAGTGTGCTTCATACCCTAAGTGATATCAACCAAGATGGTTATGAGGATCTTATTTTTTGCTCACAAACCAGTGTGATCCTAGGGCTCGGTGCCTCGGGGCAGAAATTTCACTTCCAGAAGATAGATCCCTTCTCTCAAGACTCCACAGAGGCAAGAGCGTTCTTTCTTTTCTACTTAGGCCAAGGCCAAAAATATCCTCTTATCTCTATCAACGAAAGTGCAGTAACAGAACTAGCAGGTAAGAAGGGGCCCTTTTTCATCCAAACCATGAACGCGCTTCCGGTTCCTATCTCCCAGGAGCCTATGAAAAAATCCACCTTGTATTCACAGACATCAGGCGAGAATCCTGGCAAAAATATAAACTTTGCCGTTGACGACTTTACAGGAGATGGGTATCCCGAGATTTTATCTTCTCAGAGGACGTATAATGGAGTTCAAATAAAAATTTTTACAAGCATGAATGGAGAGGGGTATCTTGATAAAAATATTCCTCTGCTTAATGCAGAAAGCTCGGAGAACACCTTCCTTTCGGCTTCTCCTATCGTGGGAGATTTTAATGGGGATGGGTATAAAGATATTGCCGTTCTCACCAGTAAGAAGCAGGTCTTTATTTTTTTCCATGAGGGGAAAGAGAGCCCTTCGTATACTTGGTGAGCAACAGCCAAGCTGTGAGAAGGATCAGCCACGTAGGTATGCTGTAGCCTTGAAAAATTTTCTTTTAATCAAAGACGGGAATCATGCTATAAAAGACCTGTGAGGAAAATTTCTGTCTGCCTATTTTCAACCTGCTTAGTGATCATAATGTGTATGCAGTCTTCTCCTACACACGCAGCTACCTGGGAGCAAACCAAGGTAGGGGTAGGGCTCTTGGTGATTCCTCAACGAACCCAGTTAGGATTTTTGCTGGATGCCCAGTTTGGGGCGGCGTTTGATTTTCCCAAGCTATGTGGCAAGTTTCAGTGCCATGCTGCCGAAACAAAGGTTCGACTGGCGTTTGGTCCAAACGATTATGAACACTACATCCCTTACGCAAGTGTTGAAACCACGATAGTTCGATTTCAGGCGAAAGAGTGGCTATCCTGGGGAGGGGGAGTGATTCGTTATTTCCGGAACCCAAAGCGGATGGACACAGAATCTCTGGTCGTTGTGTCTCTAGGTCATGGCAAGGTAGAATTCCGCCGCAAGAATCAATGGGCAGAGGGAGGCTGTGGCATTCGGGGACAAGCAGTAGGGGTAAAAAGCTGGAGGGCATTTGGGACGTCT
This sequence comes from uncultured Myxococcales bacterium, assembly GCA_964537055.1. Taxonomy (GTDB): domain Bacteria; phylum Myxococcota_A; class Polyangia; order Palsa-1104; family JAEUJZ01; genus CAZHYV01. The sequence goes on along the minus strand of CAZHYV010000004.1, from coordinate 86,990 downwards.
GAGCCCTTTACAGGAATCCATCTGCTTGGTCTCGCGCCTGGATGCGACGTCAAGATGGGAAATCAAAAAATATCCTTCAGCCTTTTTGCAGAGCTGTCATCAGATGTATCCGTTGGCAAAAGTGGAGATGGAAGACCGGATGCGCCGGGGAGTTTTGGGAGTCTTCTTTCTGAGTCTTGGTTTGAATTTGGACTAAGGTTTGCTCCAAAATTACCCGTAAGTAAACCTATGTTTTTCTATTTGCAAGGTGATGCTCGGTATCACATTCTTTACAATACAGGGAACAAGACATTGCTTGAAGGAATTTTTGTAGGATTGACAACGGGATTTTTATTTTAAAGATCCCTTTGGAGGCGAGCAAGCCTGTGGGGGATTTTATGATCATGTTATTGAACAAATACGATTTGTGGATTTTTTCAATATTCAGCAGTTTCCTGTTTGTGGCCTGCCAGAAGGATTTTTATAGTGAAATTACCGCAACTGGGACTTGTCAGGGGGAGTTGACTCACGGTTGCGATGAGGTAATCACACGGATGGCGCCGATCGATGTAGCTTCTTTTGAAGCTCATCCAAAAGAGAAGCAAGATATAATCAGAGCGCTTCACCTTTTACTCACGAGCCCCCTTGCTTTTCCCAAAGATAAAAAAATGTTTGGGCTTGGTACCATAAAAGAAGCCGGGATGTTTGATTTTTATGAACGATTTGTTCGGGACCCAGATAAGAATCTGAACCAAGAAATGTTCAATTATATTCTGAACGCATCATTAGAGATACGGTACGGATGCAACTCTCTTACCAATACGTCTTACTATACCCCGGAGGCGATCCATATTTGTGAGAACCGAGAGGAGCTTATTCCAGCGGAAATTCTCAATAAGAATGAGGAGATGAGGTTAAGAGAGGAGCGAGGGGATGCGGTTGAGATGGCTACGCTTCTGCTTCATGAAGCCAGACATAGTGAGACAGGTCAGCACCAGGTCTATTTACCAGAGTTCACTCCCTTCCTTCCAAGGGCAGATGTCGGTATGGATGGTCCTTGTGGTTGGGAAATTGGACTCCTATGGGGCTTTATGCAGGGGAACCGTCGCGAAAACCAAACGTATTTTAAAAGAGATGAAGTAGCATCTATTGCTGGAGCAATGGAGAGTAAATTTTACTCAATCTATTCCCTTCCACCTCTTCTCTCGAAGATGAAAGAGGATCGTGAATATCCTTCTTATTATTTGAAACATTTCCCATCAATTGAAAATCTAAGCTATCCCCTCCTAAGAAAGACAGTCACTCTCGCAAAAGAACCACTCACTTTAACCCCCGACTTTCAACGGATTTCCCAAGTACTTGTGAAGGATATCGACCAAGATGGAAAAAGTGATGCTATTGTTGTTGGAGAGAAGCAACTTCAGATCTTTTGGGGAGATGCAGATCGGAAGCTTAAGAAAAGCGCTATTCTTTCGATGGCAGATCCTATTGTTGAACTGGTTCCAATGAATGCCAACAGTGATCGTTATCTTGATCTGCTCGTGCGCACGAAAAGTGATGATAAAGAGGAGATGTACATTCTTCTGTTAACGAGTAGCTTGATGGGAGTTACCAAAATAAAAATTCCGAATTATCCCTTTCCACAGCCTGTTTCTGCTACCAAAGTATTGGATATTAACCATGACGGTCAAAGGGATCTATTCTTTGTTCTTTCAGGTTTTCTTTCACGTCCACAATGGGGCGTCATGTGGGGTACCAAGACACCTGGAGAGTTTAGTCCTCTCACCCTGCTAGGGGATGATAAAAGCGGCTTCCTGAAAGATAGCGAATTCGTGGATGTATTAGACATCAACCAAGATGGGCAGGAAGATCTGATCTTTCAATCGCGGGCAGCTGTAAAACTCGTCTTAGGGCAAGAGCGTGGAGGGTTTCAATTCTCGACTGTGGACTATCAGCCTAAGGACGCAGGAGGTGTATTCGACGGGTTTGTTGTGAAATCCTATATGCATCAGGCGAAACCCGCCCTTTTTGCGATCGATTTAAACCAACTTTCCTGGGAAAAAAGTGGCTTTTCTTCTACACTATTATCTTATCGGGCCAATATTCTTGCCCTTGATGAGCAGAAAAATCTCCGAACCTTAAGGTCTGCCAAAGTACGGTTGGAAAATCTGAGGACGACTGCCATCGATGACATCACAGAGGATGGATATCCAGATATATTGGAGCTTGAAAATGTTCCCGCATGCAACGGCCTCGTCGTTTTTGCTAGCTTGGAGGACGATGGGTACGATGAGGGAACAAGCCGAGTCAGCTTTTCTGAAGAGGCAGGGTGTCTTCCGCCGCTGGTAGGTGATTTTGATGGAGATGGGCAGAAGGACGTTTTGGTTCATGGGTGGATAGGCTTTAGAGAACAAAACCGCCTCTTTGTTTTTTTCAACGATAGCGCAAAGAGCCCGACGTACACTTGGTAGCCTTAGCTTACCTTGGAGGCTCAGCTTACGCAGCCTCTTTCTGATAAAGTGGCGAGTGCTTGGGCAGAGCATTTTCCCAGTGTCCTACGACTACCGATGCCATACAGTTCCCCATCACATTGACGCTGGTTCTCGCCATATCCATCAGTGCATCTACCCCCAGAATGGTTCCGATCCACTCAACCGGCAGACCAAAGTCCGAGCAGGTTGAGGCCAAAACCACCAAGCTTGCCCTTGGTACAGCAGCTACACCTTTTGACGTAATGAGCAGGCTTACCATCATCACGATCTGCTGCCAGGGGCTGAACGATTTTCCTGAGGCTTGGGCGATAAAGATTGCTGCCAGTGATAAATAAAGTGTGGTTCCGTCTAGGTTGAAACTATATCCAGTAGGAATGACCAGACGGACAATGCGAGAAGGTACGCCCAACTTTTCCATCGATTGCATGACTTTGGGCAGTACTGATTCCGAAGAAGCCGTCGAAAATGCGACAAGCAGAGAATCACGGATCTCTTTCAAAATATTTATGATCCTCACTCGAGTGGTGACCTTTACAATGATGAGGAGCAGAAGAACAAAAACAAACAGAGCCAGGTACAAAGAGCCTACCAGTTTGGCTAAATTGACAAGCACCGTAAGCCCATAACGACTTACGGTATAGGCCATAGCCCCTCCGACCCCGATTGGTACCACGTACATCACATACTCGGTCACCTTAAACATGGTTTCGCTTACGCTTTGCAAGACATCCACCACAGGCTTCCCTTTTTCTCCAATGGCAGCAAGGGCCAGTCCAAAAAGGAGAGAGAAAAAGACAATTTGCAAAAGAGAGTTATTCGCAAGGGCATTTACAATACTCTCTGGAACCACTTGCTCAATAAAGGGCCTCGGGGGCTCTTTAGGGGCCTCATAGGTGGCTTTCGGGTCCTTGACGGCTCCTTGCCCTGGTTTAAGCAGGTTGGCAGTGCCTAACCCAATGGCAAGGGCCACGGCAGTAGCAACCCAGAACCAAAGAAGTGATTTTCCTAATAACCTTCCTACGTGCTTACTTCCCGCTCCACAAAGGCCGACGACAAGCGATGAGAAGACCAGAGGGGCCACAATCATCTTGATCAGGCGGACGAACAACTTACTCCCCATTTGATAGTACGAGGAGAAGCTTGGGAAAAAACGGCCCAGCAGAATTCCAATGAAGAGGGCAACAAAAATCCAAAAGGTAAGGTTCAACTTAAAGGATGAGGGCTTTTTTGATGATGAATCGGCAGAGAAGGCTGCTTGCATGGTGGATAACTTATACCAAAATTTATCCGGAGCCAACAGAATCAATGTTAACATCACTTTGTCCTTCGTTCTTTTTGACAGAGCCCTTCCAGTAGCATAAGATTTCCGGCACGAATATGGCCTTAATCATGAAATTAACCCGATTCCGCATGCTCCCATTTTTCCTCTTCTTTGTCTTTGCTTTTCTCGGGCCTCTTATCGGAGCCGCCTCAGCTGAGTCTAGTAAGGAAGGACCTCAACTTCCGTGGACGTGGACTCTTCACTTACCGGACGATGGGGAAATTTTAGCCATTGCGTTCTCCACCGATGGAACAAAATTTATCTCTGCCGGGTCCAAAGGAGCTGTGCGGACCTTTGATTCTCATACGCGAAAAGAGATCGGAAAATCGATCAGGGTTGGCTTTTATTCCACAGCCATTGCTCTTTCCCATGGTTTGCGTGTTGCCTTCTCTCGGCGTGCAGATGATTACGACTGGCGTGACATTCACATTTGGGACCTGAATACCCAGAAGGAACTTAAAGTATGGACAGGTCATCGAGCGAATGATTTTGTTTCCACTCTATCGTTCGATGGGTCCGGCCGGTTGCTTTTATCTGGAGGAGATAGAGGGACTGTCTATCTTTGGGATGCAGACCGTGGGAAACGCTTGCGGGTTTTATCTGCGGGTGGGTCGTGTGTGACCAAAGTAGTGCTTTCGGATCAGGGAACATGGGCAGCAGCCGGGAGAAGGAATGGCATCATCGACATTTGGAATACCAAGACCTGGAAACGGATGCGGATCAAGCAGACAAAATCCCAGGCGATAGGGGACCTCAAATTCTCTAAACACGGCGAGTTTCTATTTAGTGGCAGCGGAAGTTTTTTGACCCTATGGCGGGTCAAAGACAGCCATTTGGTGCAGCAGATTGAAACAGATGGAGATGTTCTTTCCGTAGCCCTATCCTCTTCTGAAGAGTCTGTAGCAGTTGCTGGGCGGACCGTGCGCTTTTACAACGTTAATACAGGCGATGAGTCTCTGAATCTCGGTCCCATATCGAAACCAAGTATGATCACACTTTCTCCGGGCAATGAGTTCCTTCTACATGCCTATGGTTTTGCCCTGAGCTTATGGTCCCAGTAAATCGACAAGAGATACTGGCCATACAATTGTCGGGTCGTTTTCATCCGTTCAGGCTATCTATCCCTTTGTTACTCTGCCACTTTTTGACAAAGCCCTGGTTAAGAAAACTTTTGGAATGACAAAAGAGTAAGCTTCTTACGAAAACCTCATGTCTTTCATTGACGAAACCTCTCGATAGGTGTAGTTAGAAGAGAAGTTAACTATGAAAGAACAAGGAGGATTCAATGCAGGTCGCTGTGACCTTCCGTCATCTTGAACCTAGCGAGGCAGTGAAGGTTTATACCCAAGAAAAATTGGAGAAAATTCGTAAGTATTTTCCCGACCCTATCTCAGCACATGCAGTGCTCTCGTTTGAGAATAGCCATTCCCATGTTGCTGATGTACAAATTACTCTTCACAACGGGATTTTATTGAAGGCTGTAGAAACCACTGAAGATATGTATTCTTCGATAGACCTTGTTGTTGCAAAAATAGAACGACAAGTACGGAAGTATAAAGAACGTATCCGAGATCATCGTCCTAGAAGCGGCCCTGAGAGAATTATCCGACACCAAGTTGTTACTCTAGAATCCCAACAAGTCCAGGATGTACCTGTTTCCAACTCTGCAAAAACGCCAAAGATTATTAAAGAAGAAAAGTATATCGCAAGACCCATGACGGTTGAAGAAGCCATCATGCATATGAACCTGACGCATGAGCAGTTTCTTTGCTTCAACAATGCAAATACACATGAGGTTAATGTTGTCTATCATCGCCAAGATGGTTCGTATGGGCTGATTGAAACCACCCATGAGGAATCTTCTCGAGCGACGTAGTCTACAGGTTCGCATGCAAGACACAAAATGCTTCAGCAATCCCTTAGACCTGGTTGTTAGAACAAATTTTGATTCCCTTAAGGGGATGACCTTCTCGAAAGAGCGCAATGGAAGATCATTCTCTACAAGGTAGCTCAAAAAAGAGGCTGAGAACATGATAGGAATTTCCGTGACACGCCTTCTTGGGAAGGATGCAGACCTTGCACTGAGTCTAATTGCTGGTCAGCAGGGGCTTGATGGGTTGATTAAAAACTCTCGCATCCAAAAACCTGGTTTGGCTTTGACTGGGTTTGTAAAACACGTCCACCCAGAACGGTTACAGGTTTTAGGACAAACCGAACATGCCTACCTACTCAGTCTTCCGAAAGAGCAACAAATCGCAGGAATCCGAGCGCTTGTCAGCCTTCGTCCTTGTGCAGTCGTGATCACTCGAGACTTAGAGGTTCCTTCTGACTTTGTAAAGATGGCGGAGGAATACCGGGTGCCCCTCCTGACCACCCCCCTCATGTCATCTGTATTTATTAACCGGGTAACAAAATTCCTAGAAAATACATTGGCCCCCTCAGTTTCGATTCATGGTGTGCTCACCGACGTCTTTGGAGTAGGAATTCTTCTGTTAGGAAAATCAGGGATTGGAAAAAGTGAAACAGCCTTAGACCTGGTATTACAAGGGCATCGGTTGGTCGCCGATGATGTCATCCGTATTTGGAAAAACCTTCCTGATCAATTATACGGAATGGGTTCTACCCTCATCAAGCATCATATCGAGATTCGGGGTTTGGGGATCTTGAACATTAAAGATTTATTCGGGGTTGCCGCAGTACGCGACGCAAAGCGGGTTGAACTTGTGATCGAGCTTGTCGAATGGGATCCTGAGGAAGAGTATGATCGTTTAGGAACAGAGGAACGAAGGTATGCCATTTTAGATGTAGCTTTGCCCTTAGTTCGCATACCTGTAAGGCCGGGTAGAAACATTAGCTCACTTGTTGAGGTGGCTGCCCGAAACCAGCTGTTAAAACGTCAGGGAACATTTTCTGCCCGTGAATTTCAGGAGCGTCTCAACCAGGTGTTGATGCAAGGGAGCGCCGGTGATTTTTCCGGGGCCGTTGAGTAAATAGAGGAAAGGATTTATTATATAGGTTATGGTGTCTTTAACTGCAGTTGTGCTTGTCACTCATGGAAAAGCTGGGGCTGATATGGTAGAAGCCGCCCAATCATTTTTGCACATGAAAATACCAGGCCTTGCGACCGTTGGTGTAGAACCACAAGATACCAGCGAGGCGATTGATAAAAAGATTGATGAAGCATTAAAGAGCCTTTTGGTCTCGGACCGCGAAGATGTTCTTTTTCTCGTTGATTTGGTAGGTTCGACTCCTGCGCGTTTGTGCTGCCATAAGTGCTCTGAACAGGGGCATGTGGTCACCGGCGTAAATATGCCTATGCTGATCAAGCTGGCCACCGTGGATAGACAAAGAGGGCCTGTTGCGCTTGGTGATGATCTTGTGGCGACGGGAACTAAAAGCATCCATCATGAATAAACCTAGCTTCCTTTGTGTCCAAGCTATATGTATGGATATTTCTAGAAAAGTTGCGCTTTTTATAAAAGAAGGAATAAATTTATGCTAGTTGAGGCACAGCTTAAGATTATTAATCGTGCTGGTCTTCATGCACGGGCAGCATCCAAGTTTGTGCAGACGGCAAATCGTTATCCATGCGAAGTTTGGATTGAAAAAGATGGGCAACGAGTGAATGGAAAAAGCATCATGGGTGTATTGCTTTTGGTGGCAAGCTTGGGAAGCCAGATTCGGATTCAATGTGAGGGGCCTCAGGCAGAAACCTGTCTACAAGCACTCACGGAACTGATCCAAAACCGATTTGGAGAGGACGAATGAAGCCAGATCAAATTCAGGGCATTGGTGCATCCCCAGGTCTTGCGGTGGGAACCGCTTTTTTTGTGGATCGCAGACGGCTACAAATTCCTAAGTATCACATTGCCTTGGAACAGATTGAGGAGGAAATTCTTCGCCTCAAACAGGCCATTCTTCTTGCAGATAATCAGTTTGAACAACTAAAGACCAAGTTTGACCCAAAAGGCTCGAATCTCACCCACATAGGAATTTTAGAAGCTTATCGACTCATCTTACATGATGAGCATGTTCTTTTGCCCACGTATGAACGGATTCAAAAAGAGCTATTGAATGCAGAGTGGGCACTCCAAAAGACCATGGAGGATCTAAAGCGTAGATTTGATGCCATTGGGATTGAGCACCTAAGAGAACGCAGAAGTGATATTGGGTTTGTCGGTGAACAGGTTTTGCACAACCTCTTAGGAAAAGAGCCAGACAAACCGGTTCAACCTCCCCCCCAATCAATCGTTGTTGCTTATGAGTTATCGCCCTCTGATTTGGTTTCCCTGCACCAGCAGCAGGTTTTAGCTGTAATTACTGCGACCGGTGGACGGACATCTCATATGGTGATCTTAGCAAGAGCATTCCAAATCCCTGTCGTTGTAGGAATTGGGGAGACCATCGATCAGTTAGGAACCGGGGATTTACTGATCGTCGATGGTTCTACAGGAAAAATTCTTTGTGCTCCGTCCCCTGAATTGGTTCAAATGTATCAAACCCAGATTGATAATCAGCACGCCCAATTTGAAATGCTAAAGAAGAACAAAGACAAACAGGCTGAAACCCTAGATCATCATCGTCTTCAGCTTGTTGCCAATATTGAATTTCACGAAGAGGTCTCGCTCGCTTTGCAATTTGGGGCCCAAGGGATCGGTCTTTACCGAACAGAATTTTTGTTCTTAGACCGAACCACAGATCCTACGGAAGAAGAGCATTTTCTTTATACGAAAGAGGTGCTTCTCCAATTGGGAAACCGGCCTGCTACATTTCGTACCTTTGATCTAGGGACAGATAAGCTGCCGCCTTTTTTGACGGGCCGTCTAGGAATGATACCTTTCTCCTCTGAGCTCAATCCTGCCCTAGGACTACGCTCTCTACGCCTTTGCTTACGGGAAAAAACTTTATTTAAAACGCAGCTTCGGGGACTATTGCGGGCATCAGTGTATGGAGACATGAGGCTGATGCTTCCGATGGTATCAGGATTGAATGATGTTCGAGAAGCAAAGGCGATGCTTGAAGAATGTAAGGAAGAACTAGAGAAGCAGGGAATTCCCTATCGCAAGAATCTTTCTTTGGGGATTATGATCGAGATGCCCTCTGCAGTCATAGTGGCAGATCATTTGGCCAAGGAGGTAGACTTTTTCTCCATCGGTACGAACGACTTGGTTCAATACACTTTGGCTTTAGATCGAGCCAACGAGCACGTAGAGGCATTATACGATCCACTGCATCCAGCAATCATCCGAATGATCCGGATGACGGTAGAGCAGGGCCATAAGTATAAGAGAAAGGTCTCGCTGTGTGGAGAAATGGCTGGAAATCCTATGTTTGTGCCACTGCTTTTAGGTTTGGGCTTGGATGAGCTTTCGATGAATCCGGCTTCAATCCCTCAGGCAAAACATATTATTAATCAGGTTACTTTCAAAGAGGCTACGGCTTTGGCTGAACAAGCTTTGCAGCTTGACGATGGAAAAGAGATAGAGCTTCTTCTGAAGGAAGCCATGAGTCGTATTTCTTCTTAAGAATCTTAAGTTATTACCCTTAAGAAATCATATCCTAGGAAGTCGTACTCTCGAGGGGAGAAGTGGCTATGAGGTAGAAGCTCCGGTTGAGTTTGCTTTTGGGTTGCTCTTATCCATGGAGTCTAACTGTTCTATAAGAACCTCAAGTTGGCAAGGGGTCAGCTGAAAATCGATGAAAACCTCCTGTTTTTGAACCTCTACCTTCAGACGACGGAAATAATGTTTTAATCCCATCAGGGTAATGATGAGGTTCTCCCGAAGCTCCTGCATCTTCTGGGTTACTTCTTTTTGGAGCTTTTGAGCTTCCCCTTCACTCGCGGTTGTCAGCTTTAGCGTCACATGCAAACGATTTTGAAAATCCACAGCAAAGAAGAAGCTTTTGAGAGGGGATTCGAAATGGAACTCGGTTTTGAGCCAGCTACGAAGTTTGCCCTGTTCCCTAGGCGTCCCGATCACCCATACCGGGGCTTGTGCAGTTCGAGCGGACTGAGCCATCGATAAAATCTCGGAAGGGGGAGAGGAGGAGGAAAGCTTGAGCACTCGACTGACCTCGGTCACACTCCCTAGGAAGAATCGATGTTGCCCTGCGGGAAATCCAAAGGCACCTGGTTCTCCTTCAAATTGATACATCGTTCCATTTCCGATTTTGGTGGTTTTCATGCGTTTTGCATCCTCGGGGGCCATTTGAGTCATGCAAGAGATCATCTTCTGCTCGGTCACCTCAGAACGAATAATGAAAAGACCCTCAAATGTTTCGGTATCCTGATAACCGATCAGAACCGAACGAACTTGTTTTAAGGGATCCAGATGGCAGACAGTCCAGAGTTTCTCAATATCAAAGGAAGGCTTCTTCTCATTCTGATCCTGTTTCTGTTGGGTTTTTTGTTCGGAATCGTCGGCGGATTCAGCCAATTCAGAAGTGGGTTTTTTTGGAGAGGGGTGTTTCGATTCTTTGAGTAGATTCTTCGATGTCTCCAGAATTTGTTTAAAGAAGCTTTGATGACTTAATTGAGCAACATTGATATAAGCGATGCTTCTAAGGTTTGGTGCCAAAAGACTAAGATCGTCAATAAATTCATTCTCCGAGGGGACAGAAGCTTTGGTGTCTTTTGTATTGGTAGGTTGGTTTTCTTTACAAGCCAAGGTACAAAGAAGAATCAAAGATCCACATGCCAACCAAAACTTTTTTGAAAACTGATCATCTGGAAATAGATAAAAAGAAGACGTCGTCATTCTGTTAGGCTACCGAGTTCTAGGAACGACGTCTACTTCTTTACAGGAACAAATTTGTCTCTTCTTTTTCCAATCCGTTGTATAAGCCGGGTTATGGATGCATCTAATGAAACAAAACCAGGAAGTGCTTTTGCAAAAGTAGTGGCTCTAGTGGAGCGATTACTCTCCAAAGACGGCTGCCCGTGGGACCGTAAGCAGACGATCGACAGCCTAAAACCCTTTTTGATCGAGGAGTCTTACGAGGTGCTTGAAGCCATTGAGCAGAGTGACACGCAGGGGCACTGCGAGGAACTTGGGGATGTGCTCTTCCAGATTGTGTTTCAATCGGCACTTAGGAGCCAAAAACATGAATTTACCATTGATGATGTTTGCCATCGAATTGTTGAAAAGATGGAACGGCGCCATCCACATATTTTTGGCGACCAGAAAGTCAAAGATGCAGAAGAGGTAAAAGTGCTATGGGGACAGCTGAAAGAGGCCGAACGAAAACAGTCGAAGACACCAAAACATGTTCTGCACGGGATCCCGAAGCAATTGCCCGCACTGCTCTATGCCCATCAGCTTGGTGAAAAAGCCGCACAGGTTGGCTTTGATTGGCCCGATGTAGCGGGAGTCCGTGTGAAGGTTGCCGAAGAGATGGCAGAGCTTGACGAAGCAATTGCGCTAGGTAACAAAAAGGAAATTGCCCATGAATTAGGCGACGTCCTGTTTACACTGACGCGGCTTGCAGGAAAGCTAGGTCTTTCAGCAGAGGATGCCCTTCGAACGGCAAATGCTCGATTTATCCGTCGGTTCGAGGGAGTAGAAGCCTTGGTGGCGGAGGATGGACGCGAGATGAAGCAGATGAGACTAGAAGAGTTTGATAAGTATTGGCAAAAAGTCAAACAAGAGGAGAAGAATCCCGCTCTTGAAGGAAAAAAGCCAGAACTCCCCTCCCGAGAAGGATAAATGTTATCATTTTGGTACATCCTGAGGGGGTGGCAAAGACGGATTTTGCTGAGGAGCTGATTCTTTTGCAGAAGCCATAGGTTTATTGTCCTCCCGCTTAGGGAAGATGTTTTCATCACGTAACCCTGCGATGATAAAGTTAATCGCCACTGCTGCTAAAAAGAGCCCCATAATGCGTTCGAAGACGCGAATAACCCCTTGGCTTAAGAAATGCTCAGCACGGGCAGCGGAGCGTAACAGGAGCCAGCTAATGAGACAGGTAAGAAAAATAGCCAAGAACAACCCAATTTTGTGAATGAATGGGCTAGAAATTCCCTCACTTCTCTGCATAAGCACAACCACCGTACTCATGGCACCTGGGCCGGCTAGCATGGGAATGGCCAGAGGAACAATTGAGACATCCTCCTTCTGGGTGCTTTCTTTTTGTTCTTCTTTCGTAAATCGAGCAGGAGAGGGTTGTGCTCTTACCATGTCGATCGCGGTGAGAAGCAAAATCAGGCCACCTGCAATGCGGAACTCGGCACTTGAAATATGAAACCAACGTTCAAAGATCCAGTTGCCGATCCAGGCAAACAGGGAAAGCGCAATCCAGGTAGCCAGCGCTGCCCTTAGTGCCGTTCCCTTCTTTTTCTCGATAGAATCGCCCTTTGTGATTGTAATAAAAATAGGTACAGCAACCAGAGGATCTACGACCCAGAATAGGATGGATAAGGGTTCAAATAAGGCGCGTAGATACTCAGTGATCATAAGTGAATCCTCAGGATGACGAAAGAAGAGCAGTTTGTCAACTGCCCTAGAAGCTGATTTGGTCTTAGAGGAAAAGTTTGATGGGCTTATTCATATCGAGAAAACATACGTCCTTGAACCTGTCGAGCGCAATAAGATTTAGTATGAAGAATAGCTACCGAAATCTATCCGTCGGGTTTATCGAGCTGCATGTGTGCTTTGAGAAAACCGCTTGCGCAGGAAGAGCATCGATATCACTCCCAGAAGCAGGGCGAATGCATACCATCGAGGAAATCCTTGTCCAGCAGAACCATTTGTCCCGATTGTGCATCCAACCCCTCCCGAAACCCCAGGCCGACAGGCATCGCCGATTTTGAGGTTTCCTGTATCTGTTTGATCAGCATTTGGGATAGTAGGGCAATTATCGCAAGCATCGGGGAATCCGTCTGCATCAGAATCAACTCCGGTACAGGAGGGGGTGTTGCTTCCAGGAGGATTGTTGCCTCCAGACGGATTGTTGCTTCCAGGTGGGTTGTTACCCCCAGTGGGAGGAGAAATTCCCGCAACGTAAGGGCAAAGATTGCTAAAATCAGAAGAAGTAATCGCAAATGCCGAAGAGATGATGCCCAAAGACATCATTCCTGCAAATGTGATTTGGGTAAGTAACTTTTTCGAAAAAATTTGTTCAGAGAGAGAAAGACGCATTTTATTACGGTACCACAGGAACGAAGGGTTCGGCAATGAGAAAGTAATGGAAACGTAAGAGCCCTTAAGAAGCTAGTTGCATAAAAATAAAAATCGCTTCTTTTGAAATGAAATCTCGTTAGCCCCTCTACTTCCATTTATGCTAGGATAAGCATCAAGGTAAGTTTTTCGACCTCATCGAAAATTTTGTCCTTAGAAAACCTCATGTTTAACTAAAGACCAACCAGCCACGGTTGTAGCAATTTCTTAAAGCATCATGGAACACCATATAAAACAGACTCATTTTTCTCAGAAAACGTTAGATGACCTTGGTTGGGAGAGTCTCCTTGCCTATTTAGAGAAACACTGCTCTACGGAAAAGGGCCAGATGCTGACAAGGGCACTCATGCCTTTTGCTACGCTTTTAGAAGCACAGGGGAGGGCAGAGGCTATCTCTGAAGCAAAAGAACTCCTTATCCAAGGTGAGCCTCTTTCATTGGGTGGAATCGTCAACCTCGATCCATGGCTTTTGCGTGTGTCTGAGGGTGATATTCTTGAGGGGCCTGAATTTGTTGTCATTGCTCAAACCCTTCGGCAGGGCTCACGGCTTCATCAATTTATTCGTACGAATGCAGAGAAACTTCCAAGGCTGTCTTCGGTCATTGAAGCGTACGTAGACCGTGCCGATCTTGTGGCGATGATCGAAAGGACCTTCGATGAGCGGGGAGAGGTGAAAGATTCCGCCTCACCGAAGCTGCAAGGTCTACGTAAAAAACTTCAAAGCACCCAACAAGATATTACAAAAAAGGCTCATCATCTTTTAGAACAACCCTCCCTCTCTTCAGTATGGCAAGAGCAGTATATCACCCAACGGGAGGGGCGCTACGTTCTTCCCGTGCGGGCAGAGGCGCGGGTGGGCTTGCGAGGCATTGTGCAGGACACCAGTGCTTCAGGGGCCACAGTGTTTATGGAGCCCGAGGCCTTGATTGAGCTCAACAACCAACTTCGTCTAGCCCAGCTTGAGCTGGCTGCGGAAACCCATCGAATTTTACAAGAATTGTCCCATCGTTTATCGAAGGACGTGCCTGAGCTTACCAAAAATTTACAGATTCTGGCAGAGCTTGATGTGATCCATGCAGCGGCAAAGTTTTCGAGTCAGCTTGATGCGGCTCCGCTGGTGCTTCTGCCTATTTCATCGCATAAGGAGATCCTTCCATCCGGTTCTTTTCATGAAAAAGGTTCCTTTGCCCATCAAGATTCCTCTGAAAAAGGACTTGCCTTAAAAAACGCTAGACATCCCCTGCTGCTTCTGGGGGGCACTGAAGTGGTGGCAAACGATATCTTTTTGGACCAGGGACAGGCGCTTATCCTTTCGGGGCCCAATGCTGGAGGAAAAACGGTCGCTCTAAAGATTACAGGACTCTTCTTGCTCATGGCTCGGGCAGGGCTTCACTGCCCGGTCGATGAGGACTCAACCATGCCATGGTTTGAGAAAGTGTTTACTGATATTGGAGATGACCAAAGTTTGGAAAAGAACGTCTCTACCTTTTCTGCTCATATCAGAAATTTATGTTGGTTCCTACAAAGCGCTGGTCCAGAGACCCTGATCCTGCTTGATGAGATTGCAGTGGGGACAGACCCCGAGCAAGGGGCAGCCTTAGCACAGTCGATCATCGAGGCATTTGTGGCCAAGGAGGCGACCTTGCTGGTGACGACCCACTACCCTAGTTTGAAACTCCTGGCTTCAGAAAATGATAAGTTTGTGAATGCGAGTGTGGGGTACGATTTAGAACGTCTGCAACCTACGTACCGTCTCCATTTGGGGCTTCCGGGACCTTCTGAAACACTTCCAGTTGCAAAAAAATTAGGCCTTCCCGAAGAAATCATTCAGAGGACTTACCAGCTGGTTCAATCCGAGCGGATTGGGGTTGAGTTTTTGCTTCGTGAGCTGACCGCACAAAAAGAGCAGCTCAAGGAGGCAAGCCATCATGTAGAGAATCTAAAGCGGCAGGCAGAAGAGAAAACGGCATTGTTTAACGCCTTGGTGCAGGAGGCCCAGCTTGAGGTGAAAAAACAAAGGAAAAAGGCGCACGATCAGGCGGTAAGCACCTTACAAGAGGCGCGGAGGCAGCTGGAGGAAGTCCGGAGCGAGATGAAGCGGAAGAAAATGACATCAGAAACCAATCCAGAGGAACTCTCGCTTGCAAAGAAAACTCTAGAGAATCTGTCGTCTCAAATCTATGAGCTGACTCCAAGGAAAGACATCCCTTTGGAGAAGAAGATTTCAACCTCTGCACTTACTAAGGGACAAGAGGTTTACATTGCAAGTCTCAACAAGAAAGGGACGCTTTTGACTACTCCTGAACGTGGGAAGGTTTGGATCATGGCAGGTGGATTAAAGCTGCAGGTAGGCCTTGACGATCTCTATGAATCGAACTCCAATATTTTAGGAGCAGGTGCAAAAGGTGCTCCTTCCACGAAGAGCCCTTCTGGAACAACCAGGGGCTCTCTCAATTCCCCTAATGCTTTCTCCTCACCGATACAGGAGGTTAGCGTTGCCCCCGTCGTGGTGAGAACTTCGGGGAATACTCTCGACCTCCGAGGAGAACGAGTGGATGATGCCATCCAAAAGACGGAAGATTTTCTCGACGAGGCTTTGTTAAACCGAGAAGCTGCCATTTACGTGATCCATGGGCACGGGACCGGAGCCTTGCGTGAGGCGATTCGGTCTCATTTCTTGCGTCATGCCCAAGTCAAAGAGCTATCTTCTGCTTCTGTTCAAGAGGGGGGAGAAGGGGTGACGATTCTTTACTTGCGTTAGCCTACGTATGCTGAGTCAGCATACGTGAACCTAGCTTTCAGCCAAGATAGAACTGATGCAACTCAGACAAGCACTGGTGAATTCCGAAATCACTTCCGAGCCCGTTCGCACAGGATCGTACGATTGTCTACCACCTGCCCATTAAGAGCACTTACCACTTGGGCTAAGGATTCTTCTGTGGGGAAGAGATAACTATGGGTGAGGCGGACCTGCGTGGGGAATTGAGGTAAGTTCTGAGCTGACAAAAGCTCCTGCAGGCGCTCTTGGGTAAATCCGTGGCGCTTGCCCAGATTAATATAGACCTTTGGTGGGGAAGCTGCTTTAGCATCTGCATTTGAGTGGACGTCTTTCATGTCTTCAGTTTGCTTGGCATGCTGTTCGGATGCTTGGGAATTCTCTTGTGTCGAGGTGCCTGTTGGTTTCCGCCGATTCCGAGATTTCCGTAAGGATTTAGCATGAGAAGCTTTTGTCGAGGGAGTGTCTGTAAAGGACGATGTTTCCTCGGCGGAAGGTTTGGGTGTAGTAGCGCTTGTGGAGTTGGATTCCTGCCCGTTTGAAGATTGCATTTCTTCGGACAGAGAAGGCCCAGGTTGACGAGAGTCAATCCAGGCTTCCCAGTATTCTCGCCCTTCAGTTAGCTGGATGGGCTCATGTATAACCTGATAAGAATCGGTTTCTTTGGATACATTTTCTCTTGAAGAGCTTTCCTTAGAAGAATTTGGCTCTCTATCTAAAGAGGTGTGAGAACCGCTTGCAGACGAGGACGAAACGGGTTGCTCTTGTTTGCGTTTGTCACGAGATCTTCTTGGTCTCTCCGTAGCAGAAGAGAATCCTCGTTCCTGAGAGGGGGATTCTTTAGTTTTCCTACGATGTTCAGAAGAACCTCGAGAGGATCGATGATGTTCCTCTGCATCACCCATTTGTTCTCTGCTGGTCTGCTCCCTACTGGTTCGTTCTCTCCCAGTTTGTTCTCTCCCAGTGCGTTCCTTTGAAAAAGAATTGCGGGGCTCCCTGTTTCCTCGTCGCGATTCTCTGGCGGGGTGATCTTGCGGTTTGGAGCGTTCGTTTGAGGGTAGGGCCGTGTCTTCCTGTGGCGGATTCTCTTGCTCTTCGAGGCCTGAGGAGAAATCGAGCTCCTCTGTAACCATCGGGGCCGTGACGAATTTCTCTACCAGCACGGCGAGCAACCGCTCCCCTTCTTTTGTTTGGCTCAGCTTTCGTACCAGGGAATAAAAGAGAGGGCTTGGATCTCGTAGAATCTCTTGCTTAAGACGAGCCAGGTATTGCTTTTCTCGAAGAGCATCGAGCTCCTCTGTTTTTGGAAATGTTTTTTCGCTTGGACGAAGTTTGTAGGTGAGCTTGAAGGTATAAAAGTTTCCTAATTCCCTTGGCCCAATTAAAGAAATTGCTTTGCCTGCACGACCTGCACGGCCCGTACGTCCTGTTCGGTGAATATAAACTTCGGACGACTCGGGAAACATGTAATTAAACACATGGGTAATGTGACTAATATCAATCCCACGCGCAGCAATGTCCGTCGCTACCAAATATCTAATCTTTCCAGCACGCATCAGGGATATAACCCGCTCACGCTGTTTCTGTGTGAGGCTTCCAGAGATAGAACCTGCAGAAAGCCCTTGAGCTCGTAGAAATTCGGCCACTTCTGCGGTTTCCTCTCGGGTATTGCAGAAAATGATGGCAGATTCGGGCGATTCTATGTCTAAAACCCGCAAAAGATCTCGGCATCTTGCCATCCCCGATACCATATAGTACGAGTGCTCGATCTCAAGCGCACTTACAAAATCGCTTGAGAGCTGAATCTTGGTTGGATGACGCATCACTTTCTGACACAACCGCTCGACATCTGCCGGCATGGTGGCCGAGAACAGGAGAGTTTGTTTATCAGAGGGACACTGTTTTATTAGCTCGTGGATGTCTTCATAAAATCCTCGGGAAAACATCTCATCTGCTTCATCAAGAACCAAAGTGCGCACAGATGTAAAATCTAGCGTGCCTCGCCGAAGATGATCTAAAACTCTCCCTGGCGTACCTACCACAACATGCACGCCTTTAGAAAGAAGATCTACCTGTGCTCCCATCGGGGCTCCACCGTAAATAGCAGTGGAAGAGATGGAGGTATGCGCCGCAATTTTTTGAAATTCTTTTGTCACTTGGAGTGCGAGTTCCCGCGTGGGAACCAGGACGAGGATGTACGGCCTGCCCGCTTGAGCCGTTCCTTGGCGCTCTAGAAGGCCCTGGACAAGAGGAATCACAAAGGCCGCCGTCTTTCCAGAGCCTGTGCGTGCCTGTATGATCAGATCTTGTCCCATCATGGCTGGATGGAAGGTCTGACTTTGTACGGGGAACGCCTTGGTAAATCCCATCGTCTGGAGTGCTTCTAAGATCTCCGAGCGAACACCTAGCTCTTTAAAATCTTTTGCTAAGGGATCGTGTGTAGACTTCGGGGGCACTTTAATATGTGCGGATTCTTCTAACACCGAAGAAATAGGAGGTTCTAGAGAGAGTTCTTTCGTAAGTAGGTCTTCAGATTCTGGAGAGGGTTCTTTTACATCTTTGGTATGCAGAGAATCAAACATTAGTTTTTCCTTATCTTGGCCGAACGCGCAGCCATCTGCGCTGTCGTAAGACGCTGAGGGGAATGTCCATTTGCATTGTACACTGTATGGGTGAGGTAAGAAGGTGGGCTGGGGCAAACAGTTGCCTTCTCAAGAAGTGTAAAGAAAGGATCATAATAGAGGGTGCTCATTCACGATTCGGCCGATTGCTTTTGTCACTACAAGTTACTAAAACGAAAATAGCTTGCCAGACTCTGAAATCGAATGTCAAGATCCAGATCATGAAACTTTCCTGCGCAATTCTGGATGACTACCAAAACGCAGCTCTATCGATGGCAGATTGGTCGAGTCTTTTTAACCAGGTAGAGGTTCGTTCTTTTCAGCAGCACTTCGATGAGGAAGACGAATTAGTGAAGGCAATTTCGCACTGCCATATTCTTGTGATCATGCGCGAGCGTACCCCTATCCGTGCCTCTCTTCTTGCAAGATTACCCAATTTACGCCTCCTTATCACTTCGGGTATGCGGAATGCTTCCATCGATCTAGAAGCTGCAAAGGCGCAGGGGATTGTGATCTGTGGAACGGGTAGTTTCTCCGAGCCTCCCGTGGAGCTTACCTGGGCGCTCATTTTAGGACTGACTCGCCATTTGGTAAAAGAGAATCAATCATTAAGGACTGGGGGCTCCTGGCAGAGCTCTATCGGGATAGATCTCTATCAAAAGCAACTAGGCTTGCTTGGGCTTGGGAAGATTGGTACCAAAGTTGCTCAGGTGGGTCGTGCCTTTGGGATGAAGGTTCTGGCCTATAGCCAAAATTTAACGAAAGAAAAAACAGAGGCGGCTGGTGTAGAGCTTTCACCCTCAAAAGAAGACCTTCTTCGGCGAAGTGATATTGTCTCGATTCATCTCATCTTAAGCGAACGAACCCAAAATTTTTTAGGAATAAAAGAGCTTCGACAGATGAAGCCGTCTGCATTTTTGGTCAATACATCGCGAGCCCAAATCGTGGACCAGGCTGCCCTTATCGAGGTGCTAAGACAGGGATCCATTGCAGGCGCAGGACTTGACGTATTTGAGATGGAGCCTTTACCGAAGGATCACCCCTTTCGGGCATTGCCAAACGTTCTTGCCACACCTCATTTAGGGTATGTATCGCAGGCTAATTATAGGACCTATTTTACAGAGACGGTCGAAGATATTAAAGCATTTCTTGAGGGTTCCCCAATACGAACGCTGTAAAACTTATTGAAGATAGCTAGGGGCACAGAAATTGAGGATAGATCAATCCCTGGTTCAGTTTTAGCTGGGTACAAGTGGTTGCAGATACTCTCGCAGTGTTTGGTAGGTTGTTTTCTCCCAAATTGATAAAAAGGATGTTGCGAAGCTGGTCAAATACCACAGCAGAGTCAAGAACAATAAGATTCTCACTTAATTGAAGATTTCGTAAACGGGGTAGTGCAAACCAAGTAGAGGAGAGCTTCTGAAGTCCTGTTCTGCTTAGGTCCAAATCTTCTAGGTTTGACAAGTTTGCAAAGAGACCGTTGGGCAACGGTCTTTGGAAATAATTTCCTGACAGGTCGAGGCTGAGGAGGAATTCTTGATTTCGGAAGAGAAGCTCAGGCAGACTATGAAACTGGTTCTCCGATAGATTGATAGAGCGCAGAAATAAATTTGATTCTAGCAAGCGCTCTGGGAGAACCGTAAGAGAGTTGTTACTTAGATTTAAGCGTGCTAGCAGTGCCATATCAAAGAATGTGTCTACAGGAAGGCTTCCAATCTGATTTTCTGCAGCCTCTAAAATCGACACATTTTCTAACCCCTGTAGAATACCCCGCGACAAGGCCGTAATTTGGTTACCAGAGATATCTAAGTAAGTTAGTTGCTTCAATGATTTAAACCACCCTTGAGGAACTTGGAGAAACCCGTTTCTCTCAAGATGAAGTTGCGTAAGAGAGATCAAATCTTGAAATAGATCAGTGGGTAAAAGCCAAGGTCGATTATACTTATTTTTTGAGAGCTCTAGAATTTCAAGACTTCGTAGATTTTGAAAGGTCGTTTCTGGAATCTCTTCATCGATCAAATTCTCGGCAATGACCAAGCGTTTTAATTTGGTAAGAGAAGCAAATTGCTGAGATTGAAGTTTAAGGTGGAATTGGGAAATTTCTAACGCTTCTAAATCTCGAAGGCCTAGGAATACAGACGGAGGAAATGTAACTACATTTATTGCGTTACTATATCCTATCAGCGATAAACCAACAACACGTTCCGAGGTTTGATTGCATAAAACGCCTTCCCATTCACACAAATTGTTTTTTCTTAACCAAGTTTTATTATGCCCTATATTCCAAGAGGAGGCTGGCATCAGTTCGTGAATAGCGATTAGAGATTTACAGGCATCGTAAAGAGGTCCCTGTGCACATTGTTGATCTGGGGGAACAGGAGGTTGCTCTTGTACCGCAGAAGGTGGTCTTGTTTTCGAGCATTCGCTAAGAACTATGACAGTCACAAGCAGCCATCCGAAGTTCCGGAGATTTTGAAGTATAGATCCAAACACCATGGAAAATTCTCCTGTGATCACTAATTAATTATCTTTCAAAAACACATTCGGTTCGGCAATACAGTAGCTCGTGAACATGTAATCGAGCTAAGGTTGAGTGAAGTAGAGACGGGAGTATTTGTTAAGTCGAGATGGACTAAAGACTCGAGTAAATCGAAATTTCTTTCATCGACTGTTTGAAGTGGATTTCCTTGTAAATACAGCTGTCTCACATTTTTTAGCTCTTCAAAAAAAGAAGTAGACAAGTTTTCTAAACGATTGCTTGATAAATCAAGCCACATCAATCTCAATTGTCTTCTGAAGAAATTTTCTGGAATCGATTTTAAAGATGTATCTGACAAATAAAGATTGCTTAATTGCGAAAGAGGTAAAAGCAGATCCTGCGGAACGGTAGCTAAGGGATTTGAAGAGAGGTGTAAACTTCTCAGAGCTGGTATAAATTCGAATACGTTTCCACTTAGATCAAAAATTCTATTATATGATAACTTAAGTAGTTTTAATTGAAGCAGACCGAAAAAAGATTGCCTATCTAGTACAGAAATTTCATTAGAAGAAAGATCTAAACTTTCTAAACTCGTCATAACAGAAAATACATTGCTAGGAAGCACTGAGATCTTATTGTTCCTAAGGCTAATGACCCTGACTGCTGATATTGTAGAAAAAGTTTGAGAATAAAGACTCACGATCTGATTATTGTTACACTCAAGCTCTTTCAGATTAATTAAGCCAGAAAAGGTTTTGCTGGATAATTCTACCAGCCCATTATCTTCCAATCGTAGGGTTTCTAAAGTGTGAAGATGTTCAAAAAAGTTAGCGGGTATAGACTTCCACAACGGATGCCCAGACATTTGAAGAACTTTTAACGCACTTAGATCGCTTAATAGAAAAGGAGGGAAAACTTGGATCTGAGAGAAATTTCTCATTACAAGAAATTCAAGCTTCATAAGAGCCGAAAATGCGAAAGGAGATATTTGGGTTAGGCTTGGGTGCCCTACTAAGAATAAAGTTCTTACATTTTTTAGAGGGGTAAATAAGAAAGCTGGAAATTCTCCAATATTTGTCGTGTTAAAGACGAACTCTTCTACATTTGATAATGATTGAAAGGCATCGGCAGAAATAGAATGAAGTTGACTAGAATTTTCGATAAGCAGCTTTTTCAAACTCGAAAGACCCAAAAATGCATTCGCCGGCAGGTCTGGAAAATCAAGATGAATGTCGAGCCTCTCTAGAGAGGAGAGTCGGCGAATTGCTTGAAGAGCTTGAGGATTCTTAAGAGAAATCGATAGTGCCTGTAACTTCTTCAAATCGGCAAATGCATTTGGATGCACATTGACAATAGGGGATTGTTTTAATTCTAGTACTTGTAGATTTGATGTGCCTGAGAAACTATTCTCTTGAATTTCTTCAATTAAGGTGTTGTTCAAAAAAACCTTTGTTAAAGAAGGGAGGCTAGCAAATGTTTTCTGAGGAAGAACGCGGATGAAGTTAGAGCCTAACATGACTTCGGACAGATCATCCATTCCTGCAAAAGGTTGCTCAGGCAGTGAGGTAATTCCAGCCCCAGTAAAATCGAGTTCGAAGACTTTCTTATCTCTACAGCGGACTCCCTGCCAATCGCAAATATTCGATGATTTTACCCAGGTGCGCTGAAATAATTCGGATTTCCACCCTCCGTTTTGTCCGATCTGATGCTGATGAAGCCGGAGCAGTGCTTGGCAAGATTCATATAGATCATCTTGGGGACATAAAAAGGAAGCGTTGGAACTCCCCAAAGAGGGGTTTTGAGAACGTGAGCAACTTGCTATTCCTATAAACAGAATAGTAAGGAGAACTTTATGGATTTGCTTGAAATAAACAGATAAAGTATGCACATACTTATCGTAACATGCGTGACAACGTGCATGCAAGACAAACAAATAATATGTAATTCTGCCGTACCTCAACGACAGAAACGTACATGGACCGTACAGGATCAGCAGAAAAACGGGATAGCAATTCTTAAGAGCCTTCGGAATCAAGTATTTTCAGAGACGCCTAAGGAAGCGCATACCCGGAGTTATTGATTTCCTGTGGAGGTTCAGGATTAGGGCGTTCAGGGGCAAACGACGGAGAAGGAGGTTTTCGTTGTGCATCAATTGCAGCGATCATATCGGCTCTGTTAGAGGCCCAGGTCTTTTTTAGCTCTTCCGAAAATCCATAAATTACATAGGGCACCTTTTGGATTAACGCTTCTAATACCTGATCACTTTGCTTTTTACGGGTATGAAGGGCTAGCTTGCTTCCATCTCTTTTCCAACAAATAAGTTCATAAGTTTTTCCTGAGGGGATTCCGTTATGACGGTGCTGGGTCACCTGTTTATAGACCCAAACCAAATCAGGAAGGTAAAGAACATGAGCTCCAAAAAGGTATTTACGGAAAAACCAAGATTTTGAAATCGTAAAAGGTCCAATGTGGTTAACATCCGGCCGTTGCATTTCTGCTTCAATTTTATTTACAACAACATCGAATGTGTCCACCTTCGCAATTGCTCGGCTAATTGGGTGAAGGCTTGGATCTTTCGAGCGTCGGTAGGCTAAATAAAGCCCCCAAAATCCTGCAGAGAGAACAAGTACTCCAATCCCCAGAGTTAGGTAGGAATCCAGACGTTGATTTCTCGTATCAAGCATCACGGGGACAAGAGGGAGATCTTTAAAATTTTTATTTGCATAACTTTTTAGATAGGTTGGAAATGGCTGTAGCTCTCCCTCAAGGCGCTGGGCCTTTCCGACCAGCTCTAAAAATTCCGTATTTTCCAAATGATCTTTAACGCGTGGATCTTTGATATCAAATTTTACGATTAGGATTTTTTTCTCAACAGGGGTGTTTACAGCGGCGATGTTTTTGTCTGCAGAGGGCGAAATCATCACGGCCCAAAATTGGGCAAGATCTGTCTGTGACGATTTCGACCCTTCTTGTTGCTCATATTCTACATAAAATAAATTGAAAATTTCGTTTGCTTCTAAACGAACAAATTTCCCTTTTGAGGATTGTTCGTCTTTCAATTCGTAAACTTCGCTAGGTGGGGTTATCTTCGAAGTAAAAAGATGTTTGAAAAAGTTGTTCTTGTAAATAAGACCTGCGACCGCAAAGAAGATCCAGAAAAGGCTGAAAATGACAAGATTTCGGTTTCCACGTTGAATCTGTTTGAAAATAAAACTTTCATGCATAGTCATGATCCTCTTTGTGCCTTGGTGTAGGGTTTACAGATTATAGAAGAAGCTCTTTGGGCCTGCAAGAATTAATGGAGAAGGAAGAATTTGCAAGATTCTTCATTGCCGAATCTACAAATCCGGAGTACGTTTAGCTTATGCTTTCTATTCTTCTTGCCATTTTGGCTTTATGTTTCTTGGTGATCATTCATGAATTTGGTCATTTGCTTATGGCTCGTGCTTGCGGGATGCGGGTGGATAAATTCTCGGTTGGATTTGGTCCAGCCTTATGGTCAAAGAAGATAGGAGAAACGACCTACCAAATTGCTCCGATTCCCTTAGGAGGTTATGTACAGATCGCCGGGCTGAACCCTGAAGAAGAAGGAGAAAAGAAAAACGATCCTGCAGACCCTAGGCTTTATCCAAATCGGCCTGGTTGGCAGCGGTTTTTGGTAGTGCTTGCCGGGCCCCTGATCAACTATCTATTTGCCTGCTTTCTGGTATTGGGTCTGAACCTAAGTGCAGGGACGCCTACTCCTTTGGAAGAGGGAGTGATGGTTGGACAAGCCTTGGATGGATATCCAGCTGCAAAAGCAGGGCTCCAAATGAAGGATACCATCCTCACCTTGGATGGTGTTTTTATCAAGACCCCTGATGAATTTGTAGAACGCATTCAGAAATCCGCCGGTCATCCGATGGTGATTGAGATTCAAAGGGGGCATGATAAGCAAACCGTCATGGTGACCCCTGTGTTTGAAGAGAACAGTTGGCGGATTGGGGTAGTCACTATCCCTAAGATCGAGCGGCAGCACCTTGGGTTAGGGACTGCTGTAAAGAATGCGCTTATCTATCCCGTGGCGCTTACCTGGACACAGATCCAGGGGTTTAAGAAGATGTTTACAGACCGAAAAGCTTTAAAAGAGGTAGGCGGGCCTGTACAAATTGTAAGGCAGCTGAAGGGCCAGATTCGTGCTGGGGTGATTGAAGCTCTTGAAACGATTGCCCTCATTAGTGCAGCATTAGGATTCTTTAACCTGCTTCCCATTCCTGCTCTTGATGGCGGCCGGCTTTTATTTATCGGCTGGGAAATGATTACCCGAAAATCCGTCTCGAAGAAAGCCGAACAATGGATCCATGCCATTGGCTTCTTGCTTCTGCTTGGATTGATCCTTCTCATTACGATTAGGGATATACTGAAGCTGATTCGTTCTTAACGGGGAGGGTCCTTAGGACTTGATAAAGGGGCGGGTGAACGGAGCATCTCCCCATATTCCTGCTTACTGGGATGTGTTCGGGACAAGTCCCAGAGTAGGGTTCATTCCGTCGAGGTAGTAAACTAGAATATCGGGCTTTGTATCTAAGTCGAGGTCCCCAATCGTAACCAAGCTGCTCTTCGCAGGGCTTGAGAAATAAGTAGGCGCTTGGAAAGTTCCATCTCCATTGCCAAGATGAGCAAACATCATACTTTCGCCTGTAATGATTAGATCGAGTATTGAATCTCCATTCAAGTCAGTTGCTATCATATTCTTAGGGATTTCTACAAAAGGTAGGGAATCTTTTGCCTGAAAAGCTCCTCCGTGTTCGAACCATATGCTGGATTCTATGACACCACCATTGTCTTTCACTACCAAGAGATCTGCCTTCTTATCGTTGTTAAAGTCAGACACCACGAAAGCTTTTGGCGAGGCAATCTCACTCATGCCAGAGGCCGTTTGGAAAGTTCCGTCTGGGTTCCCTTGAAGTAAGTACGTTCTGGCATTGGAGATTACTAAAAAGTCTAACCAACCATCATGGTTATAATCAATCATCGCCGGAAAGGTGGGAGTATTTCCTGCAAATCCCATCTTTAAAAGGGCGAAGGTTCCATCCCCGTTATTATGAATAAAGCCAAGGTAGTTATCCACCATAACGCCGATATCCATATTCCCATCTTTATTGTAGTCTACAGGGGTAAGAAATTTAACAGCCCCTGTAATAGCGGGCACTAGCGTAATGGGTGGAACAAAGCTTCCTGCCCCATTATTGAAGAACAGTAAAATCTTTCCTGAGGAGAGACCCACAAGAAGATCTTCTTTGTTATCGGTATTCAAAAATGCTTTAGACATTACCGTAGGAACCTCTTTTGTCGAGTAAAACGAAGTACCAACAAACTGCTTTGTCACAGAGTTATATAAAAAAACGCTTAACTCGGTATCATTGGTTTGGCTATTCGTCTGGCTTGCTATAAGCGATGGCCTTCCATCACCTGTCATATTCAAAGAAGTTGCAACAAGAGTGGGGACCATTCCTTGGACGGAGAGAATTGAACCAAATTGCATCAACGAGGGATAGTAAGCAAATAGTTCAGTCGCCGTATCAGAGAGTGCTCCGTGAGAGGTATGGTTTGTAAGTTTTACGGGAACGTTCCCTTGAATCCCTATCCGTTTAGGCACCAAAACTTTAATTTCTGTAGAAGAGACCAGGTCTATATCCTCTGCAGCTTGCTCATCAAAGGAAACAGTAATTCCAGAAATGAAGTTTTCTCCTTGGATCGAAACGACTTCGCCACCGCTTGTTTTTGCGGAGCCAGGGGTGATGGACTTAATTTTAGGGGGTAGGGATGGATCAATAGCGCCATTTGGATCTGAGGAATTTGTTCCACAGCTTAGAGAAGAGAGCAGAAATACGACCCCAAAGATTTGAGATAAATGTTTTTGTCCCATCACTGTCTCCTTTACGTTCATTACCTACGATACCATTTGATCGTTCTTTTGCTTCATGTCTATCTATGTGCTTTAGAAAGATAAACGTTTATTCATTTTAGCACAGGTTCAAGCGCAAATACAGACTAATTTGTTTTTTCTTGAGGAAGAGCTAAGCCACCAATTTCTTAAAAGGTTATTACGAAATCTGCTTGTAGGAGATAGTAGGCTGTTAGGGCGAAAAGGGAAGGCCTAGATGAGGCAAAGAACGCTCAACCAGGCCTTCCTTCGATCAGGCCGGCTTTTGAGGGGAAGACTAGTTTGAGCTATTTTGGAATACGTAGACCTTTGCATCATTTCGAGAAATGGTGACGATATCCATTAATCCATCTGCGTTGGTATCTACCAATTTCATGTCTCTTAGGACCGTAGGTGTTACGGTCTGGAATACAATCGCATCTGCGAAAGCTAGGCCTTTTCCTTCTAAGGCTTTGCTAAGATAGACCCGAATGGTTGAACCTGAGGTGACAACAAAATCGTTATAGCCATCTTTGTTGAAATCAACCATGGCTAGAGAGCTTGCCGGATTTCCCACGCCTGACTCTACCATCACACTGGCAGTGTTTTTGGTAAAGGCAAGGGAGGTCCCTGGAGAGGTGTTATCATAGAAAGCCATGGTCTTGTTGGTGCCATCCGTTCCTACAAACGCAAGGTCTATCTGGTTAGATGAGGAGGTCATCGAAAGAGGGGCAAAAAACCCTGCCTGAGGAGTAAAGCCTGAGAAAGCTTGGTCCGCTGGAGTGCCTGCAAAGAGTGTGGCGGCCATCCCTGTGTTAAGGAGGGCATGGAAGCTGGTAGAGGAAGCAGCAACCAAGTCAACTTTTCCATCCTTGTTCAGGTCCGCTGCTAGGAGGGAGGAAACGGCAGTTGGCAGAGGAAGTTTTTGGGGAGGAAGGTAGGTAACGACTCCCATGGCTGGAGTATTATTACGATAGACGCTAAGACGGTTCATATTGGTGGTGTCTGTGTTGGCTGCAGCAATGTCAAGACGGTTATCTCCATCCAGATCCACAAGAACAATCGCATTTGGGATATTCCCAGAACCTATGTTTCCCTCAATAACAAAACCGTTGGTTGCTCCCGGACGTTTTTGGGCAAGCGCGATTAAACTATCGCCTGGGCTGATAATGGCTAAATCGGTAAGACCGTCGTTGTTGAAATCTCCAGTAGCAGAAAAATTATGGTAAGTACCACCAAAGTTAAACTGGAGGATTGGATTCAGGCTGAAGTTCCCTTGGCCGTCCCCAACCAGAATATCAACGTTTCGGTTGTCCATATTGACAATGGCAAGATCTTGAATGTTGTTTGCGTCATTATCAAGATTCGCTACCGCAATATGCAAAGGAGAGGTACTACTAAGAATTGCTGCTGAAGACATACTGGTAAAAGAGATATTTCCTAAATAGTAAGTAAACACATCCTTTAACTCGACTACCATACCCTTTGTGTTCATGAGGGTAATGGTTTTCTTTCCCACAGTTCCTGGACTTGCTGGTAAAGTGAATTGAAGGCTAGTCCCGTCTGCAGATGCACTTTTGACCACAGCTACCTTATCGCCAACCGTCACTTTGGTATCTTGGGTGAGCCCCTTGCCCGTAAGGGTGATGGTCGTTCCCCCTTTAGTATCACCGAATTTTGTATCAATGTTGGCTACGTTAAAATCTTGTGTTCCAACGGGAGGCATATCCATTGGATCTGGAAAAGGCTTTGCCGGGATGCTAAAGTTACAAGAAGCAAGGAAAAGAAGGGTTCCTAGAAGCGCAATATATGTTTTCATAAAATCTCCAAAACGGTAGTTACAACCAGGGTTATTAAGGGCAAACGTATTCTCTGCTGCCCTAACGAGAGCGCAACCTAACACAAAAATTTTTGGTTAGGAAAAAAAGTAAAAGATCGTATGAAAATTCGTGAGATAAGTAATTACTTCAGACTACATGTTCCTACTTTCTCCGACAAGAATAAGGACCTGCAATGAGAGTCTAACTACTTAATCTGTTGTTACGGTAAGAATACGCTTAGTAAGAACACGTTTAAAAGAAGGTACTTCTAAAGGAATGTATCTCGCTACAGAGATTCAATGCTCTGCTTCATTCTCCGCAACATTCGTTCAAGCGCGAATTGAGGTGTAATAAATCTGCGAATGGCCTCCATCGTTTCTTGGACCACTCGAATCTTGGATAAAAGAAGTGTGCGTGAATGGTTCTTGCTAAGATCCTCATATAAAAGTAAGAGAATTCCCTCAAGAATCCGCTGGGCCTGCTCTCGGTTAGAGAACTCACTTTGGGCACAGACTGTGACAATCCGTTTTACACTACCTTCTTTAGCCGCTTCAAGAAGACTTTGGGCGCAATTCATTCGTTGCTCCCAGTCCTCTTGGTTTGCAAGAATTTCATGGACTCGTCCTAAACTACCTTGAGCGAATCGCAACATAGACTCTGATAGAGGCCCTTTTGCAAAACCTTGAGAAATGACGGCTTCTTGGATGAGTGCCTCTGGCAACGGAGAAAAGCGGATTCGTTGCATGCGTGAACGAAGAGTGGGTAAGAGGACATGAGCGTTTTGGCAAATCAGCACAAAATAGATATTCTGCCTAGGCTCCTCTAACGTTTTTAGCAGACGGTTGGCTGCAGTGATCGCTGTGGGGGCGGCAAAGGCGTCAGCTGGGTCAAAAATGACTAAAGCCGCTTTGCCTTCGTAGGGAGAAGAGGTGAGACGGCCAAGAAGCCGCTCGACTTCTTCGGCAAGCCCTGCAAGGGTCATGTCGACAAAGATAAGGTCGGGATGAGTTTGAAAAATAACTTTTCTACATGATCTGCAGCTGCCGCAGGCATCTCCTGGGACCGGGGGAGCTTCGCAGTTGAGGGCTGCAAAAAGAGCTTTTGCACAGGTTGCCTTACCTACTCCAAAAGGCCCATCAAAGAGGTAAGCATGGTGCAAACGCTTTTGAATAATCGACTTTCGAAGGAGTGATGTTACGAATTCTTGCCCCAAAATGCCCCCAAGCCCAAGCGATTCTGGGGGCCGCTTTGGTTCTAAGGCCGTCTTTGGTGGGGAGGATAGTCCCCCTACCTTTGAAATCATATCCATCTCTTCCGATGAAACCAATAGACCATGCCTGTCGGCAAAATCAAAATCATCACCAGTAAAACAAATACAAACCAACCGAGCGAATGAAAAGGCAGTGCGTCAAAATTCATGCCGAAAAAGCCTACCACAAATGTCAATGGCAGCATCACTGACGAAAGAATGGTGAGCTGCTTTACAATATCGTTGGTGCGCTGTCCTACTGAAGACATATATGCATCAACACAGTTTCCTAAAAGGTCGCGACCTGATTCAATCGCTTCGTTGATCCTAACAAGGTGGTCATATACGTCGCGAAAATAGGGGGCTGTGCTTGGCTGGATGTACGTCCCACCTCCATGACGTGCTAACAGCGCCATCAGATCGCGCTGCGGGGATAACGTTCTTCTCATCCTTACCAGCACTTTCCGAGTATCGTAAATTAACGTAAGCACTCGTTTTTCTGGAGAAGCGATCACTAGTTCCTCGATTTGATCGAGTTCGTCCGAAAGATGCTCGAGCACGGGAAAATTGCTATCGCATAGTTGGTCGGCAAGAAGATAATAAAGGAAATCGCATCCTCTTTGAAAAAGACCGGTATCAGAACGTAACCTTTGAAATAATCCATCAATTTCAGCAATTGGATGGCGATGTACCGTCACGAGGTAATTCGGGCCCAAATAGGCATGCACCTCTTGCATCCGAAGCAAAGACTTTTCTTTGGTAGAAGAATGGCTACTTTGAGGGAGGGTCAAAGCTTCGTCAGAATGGGTTGTATCTCCTGTCATGCATATCTTAAAATTATGAATGACAATAAATACATAGGGGTGATTCCCGGGAAATTCCTCTAGCTTTGGACGTTGATCGAAATGGAGGCAATCCTCAAGCGTTAAGGGGTGGAATTGAAACCCTTTCCGAATAAGTTCAATATCTTCGCTTGTTTGCTCAGTAATATCTACCCAACGTAGGATATGGGAATCAGGCCTTTGGGCGAAAAGCGCTGCTTGGGCGTCTTGGTACTCCACAACACGAGCATTTTCAACTGCTCGATTTAGTTCAAGAACACGTATCATGACCGTACCTCTACAAAAAGAGAAGCTTACCAGAGTGCAAGCAAGCTTACCAGAAGTGCTTCGGATTGGTAGATATTTTGTGAGGTGTTCTTGTAGGCTACTATGGTAAAGATGATTAGCTTACAGCTCTACTAGATTCAAGAAGGAAGCCTCTAGAAAGACGTCTTCGATTGAAAGAATAAGCGAGAACAAATAGATGTGTGTGTAATTTTGACTCTGGGTGAAAAAACTCGCGAGTAATTTTGACTCTGGGTGAAAAAACTCGTAATATTGTTGTGTGAAAAAAGAACGTTATCTCCAATCTCAAATTCAGGCTGATCTTAAACGAAAGATGGTGTTTGTAGGAGGACCTAGGCAGGTAGGGAAAACGACCATCGCAAAACAGCTTTTACAGGAGCCTTTGGGTTATTTAAACTGGGATTCTCCTCTCCATCGAGAAAGAATTTTGAAGCATCAATTTCCTCCATCGCCTCTTTGGGTTTTTGATGAGCTTCATAAATATCGCCTCTGGCGAAGTTATTTGAAGGGTACTTATGATCTCGATGATAAAAAACACCAAATTTTAGTAATGGGAAGCGCTCGTCTCGACTTTTATCGGTTTGGTGGAGACTCCCTTCAGGGGAGATATCATTATCTGCGTCTGCATCCATTTTCAGTTAAAGAGCTAAATCTGACACTTCAAAAAGAATTGAATGATTTACTTATTTTGGGAGGCTTTCCAGAGCCTTTTCTAATTGGATCTGAGATGGAAGCAAAGAGATGGTCGCGTGAGTATCGAAATCGTCTCCTCCATGAAGACCTTACTAGCCTAGAGAGGGTGAATGATTTATCACAGATGGAACTTCTTACGCTACGTTTGCCTGAGCTGGTGGGAAGCCCTTTATCCATTAACTCTCTTCGTGAAGATCTACAGACAAGCCATAAAACTGTTTCACGATGGGTAAGTATTTTAGAAAGATTGTATGCTATCTTTCGGCTGCTTCCTTTTCAGGGAGGGAAGTTACAGCCTAAGATAAGAGCTGTTCAAAAGGAGCAAAAACATTATCATTTTGATTGGTCTTTAGTTCCTGAGCCTTCATTGCGGTTTGAGAATATGGTGGCTTCCCATTTACTGAAATGGGTGCATTTTCGAGAGGATGCAGAAGGTAGGGACGTAGAGCTACGATATTTCCGTGATATAGATGGCCGGGAGGTTGATTTTGTCGTGCTGGAAAACCGCAAGCCTCTTTGGTTTATCGATTGTAAATGGAATGATACGGACATTGGAAGAGGACTTCTGTATTTAAAAACACGTTTCCCCAATTGCGAAGCTTGGCAAATTTCTTTTATGGGGCAAAAAGACTATCTTTCGAAGGAAGGAATTCGTGTTTGTCCTGCATATAAGTTTTTGCAGCAGCTGGTGTAAGGGAGTCTTACCAGCTAACCTTTTGAGCCTCGGTGACACCGATGAGTTTATCAATAAGTAGGGTGGGGCGGTTTGGAAGAGAGATACTTCCAGAAAAGCGACCTATGCCTTGGATGTAGTCTGAGGAAACAAACACATAATTGTTTTTCTCCTTATGAAACTCTTCAGGGTAAAATAGAAGATCTACCGTCTTGTGCAAAGAAGAAATCCTCCAAGGGGTCTTGCTTGTATGATTTGAGAATTGGAATTCCCCTTTTGAAATTGGGATAAGCTCCTGATTGATCCAAAGAGCACATTCAGATTCACCCAAGGAGCCGTCGGCAATATTAAAAGCCACGGATTCTCCTGTCTTCGCATGGCCTTGTGCAAACGCCCAGCGCCAGTCCATCCGATGGGGCAGGTATCCATGCGTATAATCAAGACCAGCGATACCGTGGTTAAGGGAATGAAGCGTTCCGTTTACTCTCAGCTGTCCAGTTGCGTTCAGGAAGACAGACTTTTCTGTAGTATGAAGGAGACCGGGTCCATGTGTCCCTATCGCTGACAATGGTGCAGGTGCTTCCCTACCGGAAAGCTCTGCTTCGATCAAAAGATGGGGTGCGTGGACTGTAAGCTCATAGCGTTCCTCTTTAAGACTGCTGTACAAGCACAAAAACACTCCTCCAAAACGAAACCACGCCATCCGATCGAACGTCGGGGTTGCTTTCACACCTGCAAGCAGAGGAGGACCCATTTTCGAAAAATGGACAAGAAAAGACATTTTCTGCTGGTCGTATACAAACAAAAAGGCCTTGGTAGCATAGCTTAAATCTACAATAGCGATCCCCATAAAGATGGGATCGGCGGTGAGTGATAAAAACATCCAATGTTTCTGATGGGTGAAGCGCTGCCAAGGACGAGAGGATAGGTGCTTAAAATTTAAGTACGGCAGATGCCCCGAGAAGGTACCTAGGGGAATATGTTGAAAAGGTAGGTCCACAAGACTTTCGGGCAGGGATGGGAGAAGCTCCATCTGTCTATCATATCACAGCCTATATCTGGGGTCGAGGAAAGAATAAAGGGGCTAACTCTGTGTTATCTATTTAGGCTGACCTGGTTACAATAGGTTCAATTTACGACCAAAGATCTATTTTGCGATTGATCGGTAATGGAGAGGCATATGGGCTTTTTGGATGCCCCCACTGGAAAGAGCCCGGAGCGCAGAAAGGTTGGTGGCAAGGCCTACACATCCAGCCACCTGAGAAAGTTCTTGGGCGGACTCTATTTCGAGAATTTTAAGTACCAAGGCTACATCCCTTCTGGCGGCAAGGGTTCCTCCTTTGGTTCCAAGCGAGAGAGGCATCTCTAGCTCTCCCTGTAAGTGCCCTTCTTTGCTTTTACTCCAAATGGCGAGTGGCTGGTAGTTCCCCGAGAGTGATGCGTAGGCATGTGCGCCTGCTTCTACGGCACGGAAATCATTCCCCGTCGCGATCACTAGCGCATCTACCCCGTTCATAATTCCTTTGTTGTGGGTGGCTGCTCGAAAGGGATCTTTTTTGGCAAAATCACTTGCCGAAATGATACGGTCTCGCATTTCTTCGCCTGAGAAAGATTGATAGGCAAGCGTGCTTACAGGAATGGTACACTTTGCTTGGACTTTCCGATAGATTGAAAGATTCGATAGGATGCGTAGTCCCACGCGACCCATCGAAAGCTCGGCAAGCCTTGGGGCCAAAGATTCTGCGACTTGGTTGGTCAGATTGGCACCCATCGCATCTTGGCAATCAACCAGAAGATGGATCACCATTTCGCCGGAAGATGTTTGTCCAGGAGATAGGGCTCTTGTGGATGAGATGACTGAGGATGAGGCTTTCGTGGTTGAGGTCGTAGAGAAGGAAAGATGTGGTTCTGTAGCTTGACGAGGAGGGGATGGGCTTTCTGTGAGAATACGTACTTCGATTCCTCGCAAGCCGCCCCCACGACGAACCAGGGAAGGCACCATCTGGTTCCCAAGAGAAATAAGTTCATCTTGCCTAGCAAGGAGCGATTCTTTGGCCGCTTTCGTATCCTTTACCTCGAGTAGTTGAACCTGTCCAATCATAACAGGTGGGTCGGAAGTAGCCGAAAAGCCACCACCCTCTCGGACCAAAAGGGCTGCTCTGGAGGCGGCGGCAACCACCGAGGGTTCTTCGATGCAAAGAGGAATGAGGTAGTCTTTTCCATTGATTTGGAAATTGGTAGCAATCGAAAGAGGAAGCTTAAATAGACCAACGACATTTTCGGTCATTCGGTCTGCGGTGGAAAAATCAAGGCCTGTCATGAGAAGATGATCCACTTCTTCTTGGGATAGCTTGCAGCGTGTGGCAATCTCTTTCCGCCTAAGCTCGGCCGGCATTTGGAAAAACCCTGGAATTCGCGACGAACGCATTCGTGAGTTATAGCAGATTCTTGGCGGCTAAGGTATGAATTTTATAAGAAAAGGGCCAGAAGGGGACGGGCCATCGCTGGCTGGAAGCGCGTTTTGCAACAGCTGACTCACGAATGCTCTGGCCTTGAGGTAGTCTACAGGGGTATCTGGAAGGGGACGCTAGATTTTCTGGAGGCTTATGGAACAATCCTTGACGGCAAAGCGTATTGCTGATAAAACCACTTTACTTTTCGGGGCGTGGCGCAGCCTGGTTAGCGCACCAGACTGGGGGTCTGGGGGTCGGAGGTTCAAATCCTCTCGCCCCGATTTTTTAGTAACAATTTCAAGCAGTTAGCATGTTTGCCCGATCGGGTACATCCTTCGAAAAATCCTTACGGAACGTTTACGGAACGATTCAATTGGGCAAATATTGCGCCCCACCTCCTTTGGAAAATGAAGACAGAGTGTATAAGTTCAAGAGATTTCCTATTGGGTTAATAACCACTGAAAATAATCTTGAAACGACAATACAGTCGCAAAATCAAGGTCGAAGCTGTGCGGAAGCTGCGAAACAATGAACGATTTTGCATGGGGATAATCCTCTTTCAGGGAGCGAAGCCCGGTCAGATCAGCTCTAGCAATCTCTCGAGATGATTTGATCTCAATCCCTGCAATCAGATCATTGTTTTTTTCTAAGACCAAATCTACCTCAGCCCCATGGTTGGTTCTCCAATAATAAGCCCGTATGTCACTTTGCTGATAAGAAAGCATCCTCACCGTTTCTAAAATAATAAATTGTTCAAATAACCTTCCTTTTTGGACAGGGTCTAGCCTTCCTTCTAAACGATGATTGATAGCATTCGTAACCCCTGTATCGAAAAGATAGAATTTTGGATGTTCCAAAAGTCGTTTGCGAGCACTCTTCCTCCAAGCCTCTAATCGAAAACCGATCAATGTGTCTTCTAGAATTTCGTAATAACTTTGGATCGTACGCGAAGCAATTCCGCTTTCTCTCGCAATGGAGGCAAAATTAATCGTCTCACCGCATTGAGCAGAGGCGACTTCTAAGAAGCGATGAAATCCCCCTAGATTTCTAACCAAAGCTTCAGCCTGGATTTCTTCTTTTAAATAGGTGTCAGTATAAGCCCTTAAAAAATCTCGTTTGTCTGTTGGAGATAAAGATAAAACAGCGGGCAAAGAGCCGTAGAGCAGGGTGTCTTCTAGGTGGAACTGTGGGGCAGTTTCTTGATACGTGAGCGGAAATAACATTCTACTGAAAGCTCTTCCTGCTAGTAGGTTTGCTGCGCCTCTTCTTAGCTTCCGAGCGTTTGATCCCGTCATCATAAATTGGATACCGGGATATTGCTCAATGAGATAATGTACTTCAGAAAGAAGCTCAGGGACTTTCTGAATCTCATCAATCATGATTCGTAAAGAGGGCTGATTTGCTATCTTTTTTTCCGCTTCTCTACGAAAGAGAGAAGGATCTTTTTTATAGGAGAAGTAAGTATCATTTTTTAATAGATCGATTGCCCAGTCCTGTGGGGATAAAAGAGAGCGGACCAAGGTGGTTTTTCCGGTTTGACGGGCACCAAAGAGGAAAAATGACCTTTTCTCTGGGAGCTTACATAATCTTTGCAGCATGATGCGGAAACGTACGGTATTTTGGCATTGATGTCAATAAGGAGCAGAAATGGGTAGATGAATAGCCTATGGAAGCGGGTCGGGCGGTTTATGAGAAAGACGCGCTCCCTTCGGCTTCGATTTTGCTAGGGGACCAGAAGCCTTTGAAATTCACCTTTTTGGGCTATGGCTGGGAACCATCTGCGAGTTCGAGCAATGTCTGTACTTGCTCGGGCTTTAGCGCTAGGGCCTCCTGGCGGGCCGCCAAGAAGCGCGCCACATGAGCTACCACCTGTTGACAATTCAGTGGTAATTGTCCACGTACGACCCTATGCCAGAATCGCAGATTCGTCATGCACGTGATTATGTGTGCCCGGGTAACGATATCATCGAACAAGCCAACCGCTTCTTGAAATTGCAGCGACTGGATCAACGATAGAAGATATGTCCCAAGATAAGCTGCCGCTGCACGCGGTGGCAAATCAAAAAGCGGTGTTGCTGCGTGAAATCCGTGCGACTGTATATCAACATCCATGGGAGCAACTCCGATGAACGCACGCGCAGCCTCTTCTCCCCAACCCCACGCCATAAGCTTCATGTCTTCTGCAGGAGGTGCCGCGATGCTAGTCCAGGCTGCACGGACTCGACCCTCCAGTTCACTTGCGGTCATGGCTTGAACCTATTTGGCAGCTGCGAAACAGACCCTTTTAGCTTGTTAGAACAGACTTTTTGTTGTCGTTTCATTGGTCTTTGTTTACCTATTAGGGATAAAAGTTTTCAGTTTGCTCGTAAGGAATCACCCCGAAGAGCCTTGTGCTATAAGGACATCGAGGCAGTGGGCGGCCTCCTGAAGTTCCGTCTTCAAAATAGCGATTTTGATTTGGTGTCGTTGACAGACGCTTAGAGCTGCGTAAGCTCCTTGTAAGAAAGCATCCGTATACTCCTGAAGTGCTTGGTCGACCACCTTGGCTTTTCTCTGCAAGACAGCTCTCCCGTCTTCTCCCAGAATCTCTGCGGCGGGACGTGGGGTTTTAAGGCCTCCTTGTTGCTCGGGGCACAAGGAAAGGAGGCGTCCTTCTTGCTGCCAGCGAGCCAGTAAGAGACTTTCGATGGCAGCATCCTTTCCGTTATAACGAACAGGCGCTCCTAACAAGCAAGCACTCACGAGAATTTTTTCCATTCTTTGCTCCATACCACAGAACCCTTGAGAAGGAACCTGAGTAACGAAATAGGGCAGGTACCTTCTTTTTACTAACAGAGAAAAGTGAGATCGTAAATTTTACTCCAATCATGAATTGAGCTAATCCGAATCCCGATGAATCAATCCGTAGATAAGTCATGAAAAAGGCAGGTATCTCTTGATTCTACGGAATAATCTTTTTAGATTTCTCAACGGAATTCCCCAGACTGGGGGTCGGAAGTTCAAATCCTCTCGCCCCGATTTTTTTGGTAGTATTTTCAACCACTTAGCATGTTTGCCCGATCGGGTACATCCTTCGAAAAATCCTTACGGAACGATTCAATTGGGCAAAGAGTGCGCCCCACCTCCTTGTTGTAGGTGTGAAAGTAATCTTGTTTGGTGGTGCTGCGCCCAGGCTCCTAGAGCCGCATAATGCGCAAGCGTGGTTGAGAACGATTCGTGGCTTAAAGCAAAGCTCTGCCGTACCAGCCCTCCAAATGTTTAAGAAGAAGCCAGTATTTCAGCGAATCCCAAGTTTTCTTTGTACTCTTCGAGACCTAAAAAGGAAAATAAAAGTTTGACAAGGGTCCTAAATTATTATTGATTTTTAGAAAATGGTAGGAGGGTACCTTGGCCAAAAATTCTTCTGTGAAGATTACTACTCTCATCTTAGGGTTTTTAATTCTACAGTGTTCTTGGCAACAGGAAAGCTCGAAACCCCGAAATCAACACCCTTTTAGGAAACAGGCCTTGACCGATCCTCTGAGAGGGATCGTTTTTCAAGTTACAGGGAATAATAAGATCAGTACACCCATCAAGGGGATCCCTAAAATTCTAAATGAGCCTCCAAGCGGAATACCCTCCGACTTTCTTCAGCAGTTAGAGAAGGTCATTCAAAAAGATGGGGTTTCTATGGCCTCAGCGAGTGCTAGTTCTTTATCGGGGATTCCAATTGAATTTGGAATGGTAGCCTCCGTTGAATTGTGTGTTGACTTTGAGAAAGGAAGTATCGACTTAACAGGGTGGCTCTGGGGAGGGTTAGGCTATCATAAAGGTGATTCATTTTATGGGCTATCTATGTATCAAAAGTGGCCTAAAGACAATGCCTATCATATTTGGACTGATTCTAGACTTAAGTGGGGAAAGTACGGCACCTGCGCACCAGAATGCCAAGTGGAATGGTATAAGGACTTCTCTCTCGCTGGGGTAGCGTTCTTTTCTCCTGCCAAAAAGTTTAGTTTCGATATCATCAATGGACTTTCCGTAGGATTTGTATGTGGGCTTTCGAGTAAATGCAAAGGGTCTCTCGAAGGAATTGTTTTTATCGATTTGCTGCGCCGTCTTCCTGTAGGTGCTACTCTCAACCAGCTAGCAAATAAGGTAGGCGCTAAGGTACAAGCGGGTATACAAGGGAATGTGTCCTATGATATCTGCCCAAGTAGTGAGGGTGAGATTGTCAATGCAGGAAGCTCAGGGTGCTTTGGCGGTTTTATCGAAATTGGGTGGATTCCAAATTCATAGGTCATTAAGATGAGGGTTAGGAGATAAGGTGTTAGCCATATGAAGAGTCACGATCAATCAAATCGCCAATTGCTTTACTCTGCTCGATTTCCATGGTTCATCGCAATCCTCTTTCTTCCGATTGCAATTTTGGTAACTTATCTCCTCATTCTGAAGATCCTTTATCGATATGGAATCTATGTCCAGCTTCCTTTTTTTGAGGTCAAAGTGGATGGAAATTTTTCTCGGCCTGTGGGATGGGTACTTGCAGAGCTATTATCTCTGTTCTTTCTGAGCCTATGGTTTATGAATCAAAAGATTTATTACGACAAAGAGAAAAGATTGCTTGAGATTCAAGACCGATTTTTCTTTCTTCCGTGGAAACGAGTAATTCCTGTAGAGAAGATAGCCGGAATACGAGTCCAAAGGACGGCTCGATTGCGGGGTTCTTCCTCTTGGGAGGTGGAAGCGATTCGTTCAGATCGAGATGCTCAACTGCTCGTCCAGGCGGGGAATGAGGAGCGAGCCCTGCAAATGGCACAATCTTTTAGTGAGACGCTAGAGAAACCCATTGTGTAAACTTGTCAAAGAGAAACATGAAATAGGAGGAACTATGTGGAAGAAAAGCAACATTTGGATGAGCATGAGTTTTATCTTCCTTATTGCAGGCTGTGGTTCGGAGCCGCCAGTGTCTGAAACACCTGCGGGGAAAGTCATCTATGAAATTTCTGGAAATGATAACATTAGCACGCCGATTAAGGAAATTCCAACTATCTTAGATGAACCACCAGAAGGAATTCCTTCTAATTTTTTGGAATTACTTAAACAAGACTTAGAAAATGAAGGGGTAAGTACCGTATCGATGGAACCTAATCGATTCTCAGAAGTTTCTGCAGTGGTAGAAGAGAAGAAAAAAGACTCCAAAAGTACATTTTTTTCAAAAACGTTCCGGTATGTTTCGTTAAAAGCACAATCAGCAAGACAGCCAAAGCTTTCGAAGAAAACTTAAGGAAGCATTTTCATTTTTACAGATAGAGCCTGGGGGTCTCTTTGTCCCCTACGCAAAATCTCAATCCGTAAAGTGTTTTTCTGAGCTCGATGTATAATAAGCCTAGCTAGCTCACTCTCATTAGAAAAAGATTGATCTTCTATAGTAAGAAGAACATCGTTAGGCAGAAGCCCAGCTATCTCTGCTACACTGCCAAGTTTGATCTCAGCAATAACTCCTCCTTGATCTTTTTTTCCTATTCTATTCTCTAGCATTTCTCGACTTTGATGCGTATAAGGCTCCATAACTATACCTAGCTCTCTAAAAATGATGTTCCTTGCTGTTATCATCCTCTGTATGCTTGTTTGTGCTTCATTCGAAGGAATCGCAAAACCAATCCCGCCGCTGCCTCCACCTGGGTTCATAAGCAATGTGCTAATCCCAATGACTTCTCCTGAAAGATTGAACCAGGGGCCACCAGAATTTCCTGCATGAATTGATGAATCAGTCTGCAGTAAGTTTCGATAAATGATAGAGCGCTCTTTTATTCCCGATCGATATCGAAGTGTACGGTGGGTACCACTAATAATTCCTACCGTGACTGTTTGATCCATTCCAAAGGGGTGCCCGATGACAACGACCCCCTCTCCAACTCGCAGACTTTCGGAGTCTCCCCATACTACCGGTTTTAATCTGAAATCTCTTATGTCCATAAGCTGAAGTAATGCAAGATCAAGGGTCTGGTCTACAGCTATTAACTTCGCACCAAAGGAGGTGCCTTCCTTAAAAGCGACCTCGATAGAATTCGAGTCTCTGACTACATGATAGCTAGTAGCTAAAATACCATGTTCATCTACAACAAAGGCAGAGCCTGCGGTGTAGGAAGCCATCCCAGAATCATCAGTGGGAAGTTCCTCCTCTTGAATCCTGAAAGGGGAAGAGGTTCTCTGTCCCTGTAGTAATTCTTCTTGTATTTTTACTTTTGCAACACTCGGCCCCATCTTCTCTGCTATCAGTGAAAAGGCTTGGGAGAACTTATGCACGAAGTTTAATTTTTCTGAGGAAGGTGTGTTAGAAGAATTAAACTTCGTGATTTTTTGGGAAGCTCTTGCTCCTAAAGAGAGTTTAGGAGCTTTAATAGCTTTTAGAGGTGAGATAGGCTCTAGACCCCAACTAGGTTTTTGTAGAAACTCTTTCAAAAGAACTAGCACAAACAATAAGACGATTTGGGGCTTTGGATTCAAGAACATGAGCATGAAATGATTTGTTGCAAATTTAAACATACTGTTCAAGGGGAAAGGTAATCCATTAAGTCATGAAAAAGCAGGTATCTCTTGATTCTACGGAACAATCTTTTTGGATTTCTCGACGGAATTCCCCAGACTGGGGGTCTGGGGATCGGAGGTTCAAATCCTCTCGCCCCGATTTTTTAGTAACAATTTCAAGCACTTAGCATGCTTGCCCGATCGGGTGCATCCTTCGAAAAATCTTTACACTTTAATCTAAGAGATACGGTTGGGGACTTCCGTTCTAATAGCATCAAATTTCTACTGAGCGAGTCCGCCCGAGCCGATGGGAGCCTGCCTTTATTTCTGATTACGCCGTAACATATAGACCAAAAGGATTGGAGGGCCTAGAATAAAAGTTTGATTTCCTTGGAAATTCCTCCTACTGTCTCTTTTACGATAGGTCATTCCCTAACAAAATAATAATTTTTAGAAACAAACCAGTGGAGACATCTTATGAAAAAGAGGAATCGGCTTTCGTCTTTGAGCCTCCTTGTCCTAGGCCCTCTTCTTCTTTTCTTGAATTTTTGCGGACCCGTCCAAGATGATGAGGAGGAGAAGCCCACCTTACTTATGGTTGATGGAGAAAAAGAACAGGCTCCGCGATTGCTGATACAAGATCGAAAAACCCAAAAGACTTCGCCTCTTTGTGACTGCCAAGAAGCGGAAGAGGTAGACAAAAGCTTTCTGATTGCGGCGCTTTCTCATTCCTCCCCTTTCGAAGGATTGGG
Organism: uncultured Myxococcales bacterium; assembly: GCA_964537055.1. GTDB lineage: Bacteria > Myxococcota_A > Polyangia > Palsa-1104 > JAEUJZ01 > CAZHYV01. The sequence goes on along the minus strand of CAZHYV010000004.1, from coordinate 44,964 downwards.
TGCAGGGTATGATGGAGCTCCGGTGGGATACTTTCCTCAGCTAGATCTAGATAAGTTCTCAATGGAGAAGATCTATCCTATCGTTGTAACGGGCTCGACCCCTTGTGGCCACATGCTTGTGAATGTAGGAGGGACAGGAGGGTGGTATTTTCACATTCATACGTGGTATGATTATCCCTTTGTCATGGATGAACAAGGCTATCAGAGATACTTACGGGAAAATGGAAAAAGGGAAGTCTTCCGGTATGAGATTGAAATTCCTGAGCCTGAAAAGGCAAGAAAGGCGCTCAAATCGTTGCTACGGAAAACCTGGTTTTGGTTGGTTCTTCCCCATAACTGTGTTGGGTTCGCAGAAGCAGTAGCCCAAGCTGGAGGGTCCTCGTTTGGTCTTTATTTCAATTGTCCTTTAAAAGAGTCTTATAAGGCCTAACGAAGAAGGAAAGGAGACAACATGTATCGGATGCCAATGTATGGTTTGCTGGGGTTTTTCTTTGCGTATGCCATGACGCTTTTGGTGGGGATGGTCTGTTTTCCCAATTTAAATCTGGATGCTGCTTCCCTTTTGGTAGGGATAACAACTGGAATCGGACTGGGACTTGGGTGTTTGTTAGGATATCTCCATGCCCAAAGAAAGAAAGCTTCCTTTAGCTACGGGGCGATTGCGTTAACGGTATTGTTGATAGGAACCTATCTTCTCTTGCTTTACGGATTCACTCCGATTTTTCCAGCGTTGGTGAAGGGGTTTCGCTCCTTGTTCAGTAGGAATGGGTGAATGTGTGGTCTCTTTAGGTTGAACGATTTCTCAAGGAGACGTTACATTCCGAACAGACAAACCCCAAGTTTTGGAATCTTTCTTTTGCCATGTCACCGATAGACCCTGGGGGGCTTCGGTAGCAAAGGCCCGCGCTTCGGCCTGAGCCTGTATAGGCGTGAGGGAAAATTTTGGCGTCCTCTTCGAAGTACAGCCAGCGTCTTGGCAAAACACAGGGCCAAACGTTTGTAATGCCTGACTCCAATCAATCTTTCGATGTTTCTCCACGACCTTGCCCATCGGATTGATAGACATGGTCTTCCAAAGAGAGCCCTCTTTCGGAGAAGCACTTACCAGGAGGAGTTGGGCTGTATCTGCCTGGGTCTTTGCTCCTACGAGGTGCCCTTGAAGAAAAGAGGTGCTACTGCCGACTCCTTTCGGAGTGCAGACCTTGTCAGAGGCAGGGAATAGGAGCCATTTCTTTGCATCCCAACCAACAATCCCACTATCTTGGTCGAGATTAATGTTGTCAGACAAATGACACGTACGCGAGGTACCAAAGTTGTGGTGGGGCCCTATGGTTTCGGAAAGGACCGGAAAATATAAAACCTCTTGAGAATTTACTCCTCCTTGGTTTCCAAGGATTTCTAAGAAAAAGCCATCTTGAGTCGGAGCTGCATGAAGTAAGCCAATTCCATAATCAAAGGGGTCTTCTTTTCCAGGACCTACAGGGGTTGCGTCTGATTTAAGAAGTTGTAGAGAGAAGCATTTGCTGTCCGATAGCCCTTTTTTAGCCTTTTTGCAGTAGGCTTGTCCAAGAAGAACATATCGGTCTCCGACAGCGATCAAAGCGAGGTATTCATGAGGTTTTTGAAACTCAAAGGTATGAGACGCTCCCATAGGCTTCCCTTGCCACGAAAGAGCCTGGGCCGTGGCCTGATTTGAGCTAACCATCCACACCAGCATCAAGCCTTGCGAGTTGCCCCCTAAGACAAAAAGAGGAGCTTTTTTCGCTGATACTGTGGCTAATTCAATGGGTAGGTTTAGCCCTTTTTGACTTTCAGGAGGCAGTGCATCCGCTAGAGAAGTGGGTAGCTTGCTCTCAGATCGAGACGGCCTCTCAGAACAAACCATTATAGTAAAACTAGCGAGCAGAATGAAAAAGGATCGGAAGTGCATATCTATTCCACCCTATCCTAGAAATAACTGGATGGCAACCTTACGGAAGGTTTAAAACATAGAGCATGCATTTATCCTGAGATTAGGGCTCGATGGTAACCATCGAAGTGGACGAGATACGGGTAGTTCCTTTCCAATCCGTCAATTCAATCTCAAGGATAGTGGGTTCTCCAACGATGAGAGGATACAACACTTCAGACCGAAACCACAGAGAAAGCTGGCTGGTTTTTTGTGCTCCGCTATTTTCAGTTTCCGTTGGCGTTACTATGCTGATATGTTCTCTTCCTAGGGCAACCTCAAGGTTGCGCCCTGGTTGCTTAATCCTTGCAATGACTTTGTCAGAAATGCAGCTACGGGTCTCATCAAAAATTGAACCTTCAAAGACTGCACATTGATCCTGCATAGGACGAGTCGTATTTTCTTTAAGAAGAATTCCTAGTTTTTTTGAAATACGAATACTTCTCTCTTTGAGACCTGCCACCTCAAGAGGCTGACACATCTCTAAAGCAGGATTCTGGGTACACTGATCCAAAAAAGATCGCTTTATATCAACTGTTGGCTCCAAACAACTAGAAACAATAATCGTAAAAGTAATAAAAACTCGTAATCGGTTCATAAAATTTCTCCACCCAATGGTTTATCACAAAAGTTCTGTGGGGCAAGGAAAAAAATTTATACAAACGGGAGTACGAATTTAAGTGATCATTTCTGTCCAGTAGAAGGGTAGGTGCGTACACCCTGAGTAGGGACCATAAGGTATAAACAAGTGGATCGACGAGAGAGGAAAAGTTTAGAGAGGTGTATATGGAGGGTACTAACATCGTAGCTATGTTAATTTGCAGAATTCTCCATTCAGTATGCTTACGATGTACAAAAGCATGTGCAGAAAACCAATAGTTTAGGCTTACAGAAAAAGGAAGAGGGGCCCAAGAGAAAAATCGTCAACGTCGCTTGAAACTCGTTGGGGAAAGCCGGTGTTAGGGAAAGCCAGTTTTGTTTTTTCTCCTAAGAGACCGAAACCCAGAGTGCAGAGATTGTAAACTGGGTATTGCAAGGCGCCTCAAAATCGGCCATGTATTTGATGGGTTTGTCACCCTGCGGAGTCAAGCTAAAACCTGGATCAACCGTCGCTATTAAAAATAAGCCGCCAAACCGGTTCCTAAGTATAAGCCAATGCGGGGAGGTAAATAAACATCATAACCTCGAATATTGACTGGACCTTGCGCAAAACCACGAACCTCTCCATGAATAGCAAAATGCTTGTGAAGACGTAGCTCGACTCCGGCACCAAGGTTTGCTCCCAGATACAGGGAAGGAGGAATGGTGTAATAATCATAAAGACTTTGAGAATCGTACGTAGGGCCTGCTCCAAACAAGAAGTTCATTTGGAATCCTAAGGCTGCATAAGGCATCACAAAAACACCACTATCCTCTTTGGGCAGGGCCCTTAGGTGGATGCGGAGGCCGAGCGAAAATGGAACCTCAACGAGCAATTGGTTCCATTCATCCCTCGTATCGGAAATTAGGATTCCTGGAGAGAATTGCAAAGTCAGCCGAGAATGAACTCTCCATAAAAAATCAAGTTGAATTCCTCCAAAATAATAAGACCACGATTCATAAGCGAAGGGGTAGAGTACGCCTGAAGCAACGATACCAGTAATTCCCAAGCCGAACTGTAGATTGAATTTAGGGCTGTTATAAAGAGGAAGGCTATTATTAGGATAAGGAGACCCTTGGACCTGTTTGGGGACAACATTTGCTTCTGCAGGGTTTTTAGCAACAGGAGCTAGGGCCATAGGATCAACAGTAGCAGGATTTACCTCGGGAGCTTGCTCTGGAGCAGCAGAGAGAGCGGTGGTTTCCCCGGTGGTTGGTTGGGGCACAAAAGAAGCCTGCTCTTGCCCTAGGGCTGGAGAAGCAATGGCGAGAACAAAGGTTACGACGGTGAGGATCTGTATTTTGCAGTTCATAGTACTCCTAAAATGGAATGATTACAGGCCCAAGTTTTTTTTGAGAATATCGATGGAAGACTGAATTGCTCGTTTCACATCGTAATCTGTCTCTGCAGGAAGACGAGCAACCAGTAAATCATACGCCCTCCGGCTATTGCTTTTTCCAAGAAGACGAGCTGCGGATTGCCGTGCTGAGGTCATTGCGCTTGTGAGTAAGCTTCCAAGCTGAGTTACATGAGCATCGACGAACGTTCGTCTTTCTAAAGCATTGTTGGCATCCCTCCGAACGTCATAATTGCTATCTTCTAGACTTGGGATTAAGAGACTGGTTGCGACAATTGAGAAGATATTTCCGATAAGCCGAACTGCTGATTGTCGAATATAACTATTTGAAGAATTCAGGACCTTCTGGAGATCGGCTAGATTTTGATCGGAAAGAGCTCGACCCTCTAAGATTGTATAAGCATCCCGCCGGACATCATAGTTGTCATCCAGAAGCGCTTGAATTAGCAGGTTGGATGAATCCGTCGATAGAATTTTGCCCAGCAAACGTACTCCACTCTGTCGAATGTAAGAACTAGGATTTGAGAGAAGCTTCGTAAGTGCAGAAAGATGCTGGTCTGAGAGGTTCCAGTCTTCTAGAAAATTTAATGCATCCCGCCGGACATCATAGTTAGAATCCTCGGCAGCAGTAATCAGTATATTGGCCGCCTCTGGGGTAGAGATTCTTCCAATTTGACGCACAGCACTTTGGCGGATGTAGGAATTCACATTTCCATAAATCTTCACCAAATCAGGGAGATCTTGATTAAAAAGCGCTCGGCGTTCTAAGACATTGTTAGCATCCCTCCGAACGTCATAATTAGAATCTTCCAGCGCATGAATGAGCACGGAAGTAGAGCTGCGAGAGACAACTTTTCCTAACAGATTCACGACACTTTGGCGGATGCTTGATTCAGGCAGAGCCATGTGTGCTTTGAGTGCAGCGACGTGTGGTTCTCCTAATGTAAATTTTTCAATCGTCTCATAAGCAGCTCTTCTAACTTCGTAATGAGAATCAGCCAAAAATCCAATAATCACAAGTTCATCGCCAATACCCGTACGAATGGTGGCAAACGCAGGAATCGCAAGAACCCGAATCTCGGGATCTTGGTTAGAGAGCGCTTGCATGACAAGATTTCGAATATTGGCATCAACCACTTGTCGTTCGGCCAGAATAATGGCGGCAAGCTGAGAAACATCCGAATTGGTGACAGCAAGGAATTGCCTTGCGATACTTACAAGAAGATCGGTTTTGGTGGGAAATTTGTCTCGTAAAAACAACAAAAATGCTTTTTGGTAGAATGCATCCTTTGAACTTAGAAAAATCGGAGTCTGGTCTTGTAATGCTTGGAGTATGGCTTGAGGCTCAACGCGACCGATTCGATCAGAAAGGTAGGTGGCCAAATGGTAGACCTTTCGAGGAGAATTTTCCTGCTTAATTGCATCAAGTGCATACTGCTCTGGGTTTTCTGGTGAGGAAAGGTTTGCAATTTTGTCTAGCGTTTTCTTTTGGTAGGCATCTTCGATCTCTCCAAACCTACGACTAGACATACTATCGATAAAATACAATTCAGCCGATTGAAAGGTAGTGTTTAAATCCTTCGCATGAGAAGTAACGAGGACAAAGGCGGAGGTGTTATCTTTGCTCTCAAAGGTGGCAAAAAGAAGGATAGTTCCATCTGCCAGTGCCTTTTGAGAAAGATAATAAGAGGTACCCCATCGAAATACGCTATCAATGCAACGTGGCTGTCCTGAAGTGGCTCTTCCGAAAAGCCCTTCTTTCGTCCCGATGCCACAGTCTAAAAGCTCACTTCGGAGTTGATTGAGAATGTCTGCCCGATAGTGAGTAGCGGCCGAAGCAGTATAATCTACACTGGTGATCAAAAGAGGATCATCTGCTTTGGGTGCATGGGCCAGCCGCGGATCAGGATGATTACATCCGAGAACAAAAACAACAGAACCCAAAATGCCAAGCAACTGTGACGTCTTCTTCATAGATATGTAGTATATTGTAGTTTTGAAAAATGCAACCAGAATGTTCGGGGGAAGGGCTTGGAAAATCGCATACAGGTTTTCTAAACTACCAAGCCACCGCTTATAGTTTGACTAGTTTGAAATACGCTCCGAAAAAGTCAAAACTATTTTGGAGCAGAGTCCGAAAAAATCTTAGGTTTTGTATAGAGCTTTTTGGGGGCTACGGTAGGACTTGCTGTAGGAGCATCCTACAATCTTAAGGATAGGAAAAGTGCTTCGTGCAATCGAGTTTTTCTGTGCAGAGATAAATTTCAATGCCTGAAAGCGGAGTAACTCCTGCCCAATAGGCAAGCGTGGTAGGCTTTCCCCAATGCTCAGAACAGGCAGCAAATCCACCAGCTGCTGGAGATTGAGGAAATTGATCCCCCGTTGGACCGCACCGAATCACTCGTGTGGGTCCATATCGGTTTGCCAAAAGAATCGTGGGAAGCGTTGTTCTCCAGATGTGCACCCCAAGCGGGTTGTATTCATACCAGCCAATCCCTCGTTCTACATTGGGCTCAAAGAGTCCCTGAAAAGGGTCCTTGTCTGCAAGAACTGAGGTTCTACCTGCAACGGGTAGGTTGATATCTGCAGCCACTGGGTTTGGTCCAGCGACATTCTTTTCTTCTGCATGGGCATAATCAAACGAGAGAAAGCTAAGCAAGCCGCTAAGAAAAATTGTTGTTTTGATGATAGGAAACAATCTCATTTTGACCTCCTTGCATAGAATAGCTAAGTCATTTCTATCAGTTAGTCAAGAAAGGAGGGTTGTTTTAGATCCGCATGGGATTTGTTAGACCTTGCTTGGTGGGGTTTTAGGATTCCATTGATGGTTTTATATAGCACAGATAAGCACTGTCCTTGTCGCTATGCAGCTGATCATGGATTGGCTTAGGAAGCTGGTTTGGGTCGGGCATGCCGTCTTTTGTTTTAGGGCATTCCGGACGATTTTTGTTAAGACAGACAGGCTGGTCTGCTCCGCTGAATAAAATCATCTCTATAGAATCACTATGGAAAAAATTGTATGCTTTCTCTCGGCATATAAATTCTGAAGACCTACAAGGACAAGGACTTCCTTCCTCCATCGAAGCAGGGTCAGTTTGAGCAGTTTTTGTCGGGCTTGCTCTTAGTGCCCTACCATCACCGGTAGTGCCTGAGGTAGTCTTCGTGCCATCATTTTGCACATTGTCCGGACATGCGCTCAAAAAAAGTACTCCACAGACCGTGGATATCCATACGAATTTCATAAACTTTCCTTAAAGAATTGGTTCTAACTCGAGGTATGCCTTAACAAGAGTTCAGATGAAAGTCAACCAACGATAAGGTATCCTTTTCTGCATTCTGCTTGAATCATACGACAAATCTATATTTCTAGCAATGGTGGTTGCAACAGAGGATTTTATCTTAGGCATGGTCGCTGTTTGGCTATTGTTTGTCCTGTTCCTGCCTAATAATAAGAGCCGATATCTTCACAAATAGATTTTGCACAAATTTTTGATAAACAAGGGAAGCAGGCAGCATGCATGAAGGAGCTGGTAGGCGAGTTTACCTATGCTCCTGCAAAAAAGATAGCAGGGCTGCTGAAGCGCCGTGGATTTGCCTTGGTAGCTTATCGCGCAGCTCTGCTCTGGGAAAATCTAATCTTGAGGAGGACCTGGATAATCACGATAGTGCCGTTCCAAGAAGCGCACCCTTGCTGTTGTGCTATGGGTCATGTAAAATTCAGCTAAGGAGGAGTTTAATAAGGCAGCTCCTCGCGTTTCTTTGTGGTTTAAGGCAGTGACCCACCGCACCCAATCTTCGTGACGTTCTTGGCGCAGCATCGCAGGCGGTTCGGCCTCAAGAATGAGTAGTTCTTGCTCCATAATGTCGGAAGGTAAACCAACAGCGTCCAAATATTCTGGGGCAAGCTCAACTTCAATAGAATAAGTCCTTCGATAAGAGGGTGCCGCCTCGACATCTGCAGGCCGTAGGGTATCCCTAGGCTCTAGCGGGTCCCGCTCCATTCGAGCCCTGGTCGTATCTCCCCGTGGACCCGTGGCCAAACTGGTCTCGGGAAACAGCTCTTCTTCGGCACGTTCTCTCTCTTCTTGCACCCCCCTCATTCTGGCTGCAGCAGCCGCACCTGCACCGAGGGCAGCTGCACCCTGCTGAGATTCCTTAGCCCGAAGACAGGAGGGCAGAAAAGGACATCCTGATAGACCTACAATACATACCAAAAATCCGACGGCTACACGAGTTCTCTTCCAAATTTTATTTTTTATCATATGCTGCCTAAAATCCTTGAAATATTTTCTCTGTTTTGTAGCTACGTCTGCGTCAGCCCCAATTTTTATGTATCCTAACCCGAACCTTAAGAATTACAAGTCAAAACTTTTTATCAAGAGAGGTTGTCACCATACTCTAGGTTTGTATACTCTCCTCGTAAAATTTCCTGCTGGTTCATCTCTTTCGCACCAAATTGCTCCTTTAGAAAATCAGCTGCACGCGCCAAATCTAAGCTATCGCTACAGCTAAAGAAATCGACCGAAGCACAACCATGCTCGGGCCATGTATGGATCGCAAAGTGAGACTCTGCAATGACCACGACGCCACTAATGCCTTGGGGGCTAAAGGTGTGGAAGATGTCAGTGACAATGGTAGCCTTGGCCAGCTGGGCAGCTTCGATCATCAATTGACGAATGGTTTCTTTATGATTTAGGATCAAGGCGTCACAATCATAGTATTCAACAAGGAGCTGTTTGCCTAGGGCTCTCTTCAATGTTAGCGTTTTGTGTACTCCTTGCTCTTGTTGATACGCTAAGACGTTTTGCTTTTCCAGCACGCTCTGTTTCTCTTGTTCTTTCATTTTAATTGGCCTTCTTTGGTAAAAACGATCTGCTTCCAGGCTGCATCAGGCTTTCGTAATTTCCAAAGGAATCCATCTACCACATAATGCGTCATTTGGGGCAGGGACAATAGCGGAACCACAAGCGCAAGCAGCCAAGGATCACTAAGCTTTGGAAGGAGGGTAAAGAAGCGGAAGAACGAGAGCCGTTCGCGGAAGACGAGGCCGCTCCACAGTCCTTCTTCGATATAAGCAAACAACCATAAGATTCCAAGAAAGACCGGAATCATTGCAATCGAAAAGATTTGCTTGTATGAAACTTGAGAAAACACTTTTGTTTGTGGTGATGCGATAGATTGTTTTTTGCCGTAAATCCAAATAAGCCCCATATAAGGGATTCCGTGGCTAACAATGTTTGTTATTGTAAATGCCATATCTCCGTTCAGCATGACAATGCCCACATACCAAGAGAGTGCGGTTCCTAAAAGGATGAGCTGTTTTGGTATAGAGAAGGGGCGCTTTTGCTGAAAGAAGAGCAGTTCCTTTCCTGCGTATAGAAGGAAGAAAACGAAATACAGCCAAAAGACTACAGATCCTACCCAACGAGGAGTGCCAGAAACGAAATCGCCTTCGACAAACCAATGGAAATTCTTAGGAAGATGGGTATGCCAGTGGGCGAGGGGATATAACGTGGCCAAATAGATAAGGCCTTTGTCGAGCCATTTCCATCTTCGCTGGGTGGCATCTTCCTGGCGAGAATACAGCATCATAAACCCATACTGCTGCCGGATAAAGTGAAATACAGCGACATAGGCAAGGATTCTCCAGAACAGCGCTGCACTGATCGAGTACAGACTTACACCAATGATCCAAGCAAAAAGGGGAACCAGAACCAGCAACCGTTTGTGTTTCTTGAACTCGGCTTTATGAAAATACGTGCGGAACAAAGAGCTGTACACATGGGCAACATCGATACATAAGACCAGGCTGACCCAAGCCCATAGGGGGACTTCTGCTTTCCCACGGAAGCTATTTCGACAGAGAATCACGACCAACACCGAAAGAAAAGGCGGGGACAGAATCAGCAAAAGATCAACGCCTGCCGATGCGATCCAGGGTTGCCGCTTGTATGAAGATTCTCTCGTTGGAGGTCCTACGGGCGGTACTTGAGAAGATGACATCGCTCGTGCTTTTGCAGATTCTATAAGAGGTTTTTCCTTGAGCCGAGCCTCCGGCTGCTTTCCTTTTTCCAAACGCCCCTGGATTGATGAAAACGCATCTGTCCTCATATCTTCGTTCCTTTGGGAAGATGCTTTAGTTCCTCAAGCACGTTTTGTGCTGCTTTGATGCCGCGGTACTGAGCCTCTTCAAAGATCGAGATGCCGCTCATATCGCTGTGGGCAAAATGAATGTGCCCCAAAGGCAAAAGCATCTCCTGTCTGCCTGGTCCCCAAAGATACCCCACCTTGGGCGTAATCATACCGTGACCCCATAGCCACACATCGATGTTCTCAATGGTTTCTCTGATGCTTGGGTGCATGGTGGCCAAATCTTCGGCAATCTGCTTGGCCCACTCCTGATGGGACTTTTCTGCTGCCATCTTTCGAGCATAGGCAGGATCCTCCTTGGCCAGGGGAAGGTAGTAGGTGATCACCGTTTTCTGAGGATAACGCTTTAGACTCTGATGTGTTGCCACAACGTATCCCAAAGAATCGCTCTGAAAATTGACGTTGTCCCAAGAAAGAGGTGCCCCTTTTCCTTGAGGCAGTGCGCTCAGCGTTACGTTGGCCACCATCCACGGGGCGTAACGAAGGTCCCCTGCATAAGCAGGTTTTACATAGGCAGGGTTTTTTGCTTGAAGCTCGGGTAGAAGTTTCATTGCCACAAAACGAGGTGCAGCAAAAATGACCTTTTTGGCTTTTAGTGTGATTGATTTTTGGGACTGTACATCAAAATAGTCGACCCACACATGCTCCTCATGATTTCTTATAGAAAAGACAGGGGCATTGGGACGGACATATCTAGCCACTCTCTGAAAGAGCCGCTCTGCAAGCCACCCATTTCCTTCTGGCCACGTGAGCACTGTTTTTGAATCCGCATTGGCGCCTTTGCCAATGCGCGAGGCAAAATAATGGAGGCCAGCCCAGGCAGATACATGCTGGTGACCCATCCCATAATCATCTCGGCAACAATAGTTTACGTACCAGTGCAAATAGGTTGAGGTCAAGCCCCTCGCTGTGAGGAAAGAGGCCATGGTCATTTGGTCCAGTGCTAAAAACTCGGGATCTTGGGAACTTTCCTCGAGAGGGATGACGAAGGCTCGTTTGCCATCCCGCCCTCGTTTGTTTTTGTAGGACTCAACCATCGTAAAAAACTCGTCGTATTGACGTCGATCTTCTTCCGTGATCCCTATCTGAGGCAGAATTCCTTCTTGGAACCGGCCTTGAATAAACAGACGCTCGTGAGGATCTGCACAGAGATAATACTCGTTGTAGAGAGGCTTTCCTTGGGCATCGTACCCTTCAATGACACCGAGCTCTTCTAGCAGCGAAAACACCCAAGCTGCCTCGGGTCCAGGAAGAGGCAGGTAGTGGGCGCCCCAAGGATAGGCACTGACCCCGCTTGTTCCACTTTGGGAGCTTCCTCCAGTTTTAGGCTCTAGTTCTAAAAGCACAAACCGGTCATACTGCTGTTTGGTCAGCCACCAAGCTGCTGATAGGCCTGCAATGCCTCCTCCCACAATGACCGTCTCAATCTCTTGGGTTTTCTCAGGAGGGGGGAATCCACCGTCTCGAATCCGATGCCCAAACGTAGAAGATGCAGAAACGATCCTGCCAGGATAGATTTGGGCGGATGGCTGCCCAAAGTATTTAAAAAGGCCTAGCCCCGACAAAAGAGCTCCCCCGGTTGCCCCAAGGACACCCTTTAGGAATTTTCTCCTTGAGACCCAAGGGAAAGCCTCGGAACTCGCCTTAGGCGCTTCTGAGGTCCTCGAGCGAATCTCATTAATGAGTATATTTTGCCCACTCTTCTTCAAAGTACCGTACCAAGATTTGGTTATTGAGTTTATTCACTTCCCTGATTTGGGTTTGCATATCGACGGGAAAATGCAACATGTCCCGCGCTGTTTCTTCGGTGACAAATCGAAGCCCCGAAGGAAACTCAGTTGGGGCTACAAAGGGTCTTTTGGTGGCAATGACAAAGCCCCACTCTCCAAACGAGGGCACGTACACATGGTATGGGGTGGTCAAAAAGCCAACCGATGTAAGCGTGGCATTCACGCACCAAAATGACTTTTTTGCCACCAAGGGGGAAGTACTTTGAATGACGATCACGCCTTTTTCATTCACAGCACCTTTCAGAAGCCGATAAAACGAGTCGGTGTAAAGCTTGCCTAGCGAGTAGTTGCTTGGGTCGGGAAAATCAACGACGATAAAATCGTACATGGTTTTGTTTTCCCGAAGCCAGTGAAAAGCATCTTCGTTCAGCACCTTGACTTTAGGAGAATTGAATGCACCTTGATTTAATCTGACGAGCACATCGTGCTTTGAGAACAGCTCGGTCATTTCTGCATCTAGGTCTACAAGCGTGATTGATTCGACAGAGGGGTATTTCAAAATCTCACGGACTGCCAGACCGTCTCCTCCTCCTAAAACCAAAATATGGCGAGGAGAAAATATCGCGGCCATGCCCATATGAACGAGCGCCTCATGGTAGCGGTACTCGTCCCGCGAACTGAATTGTAGGTTCCCATTAAGAAATAGACGAAGATCATCGGGCGTTTTTGTAAGAACAATCCTTTGGTACCTTGTGGTTTTTGCATACATCACATCATCCTGATACCGGGCTGATTCGGCAAGGCTCATGATCTTTTGCGAGTACACAAACCCCAATGCAAGAACAAGCAAGACCAAGGCAGCCGAACTTCGCAGCAGTCTGACCCAAACGATCTCTTTTTGAAAAAGAAAGAGGGCCCAGATGGCGACAAGCACATTCATCATGCCAAACAAAAATCCCGAACGCACCAGCCCCAGGTGAGGCACAAGCACCAGAGGAAACAAAAGTGAGGCAAGCAAAGCTCCCACATAATCAAATGTAAAGACTTTAGAAACTAGGTCATTAAAGGTAAAGTGATCTTTCAGGATGCGCATCAGCAAGGGAATTTCACATCCCACCAGGATGCCGGTCACACTGACGGTAAAATAAAGCAAGACTTGGAACGAGGATACGTGTTCGAATCCCAAAAAGAGAACTGCCGCAGAACATCCCCCCACCAGCCCGATCAAAAGCTCTATCTGAATAAAGAAAGAGACCAGGTTTCGAGTAATGTATTTCGACAGAAAGGACCCGATGCCCATGGAAAAAAGGTAAACCCCAATCACGGTAGAAAACTGTGTAATCGAGTCTCCCAGAAGATAACTTGCCAATGCACCCGAGATGAGCTCGTAGACAAGACCGCAGGTGGCAATGACAAATACTGAAAAAAGCAAAACAAACGACATAGGCATTCTCTATGGAAATCTAAGGGTTTCGCTATCCATGAATGGCGGAGGCAATAATAAGGGAAATCCCTAACACGATAGCTCCAATTAAAATAGCTAAGGCGATGTTATGCTCTTCAATAATTTCTTTAAAGAGATGGCCCGGTGTCATTTTGTTAACAACAAAGTATCCTAAGACAAAAATGAGGATCCCGATGAAAGAAAAGATCAGTGCGTCGAGGATATGCCTCAGGTTGATGATGGGTTCCATAAAACGTTTCTCCTTTTTGGTATCCTACAGGCCTAGGTTTGCTTGGCAAGCAAGAAATTTCTTTGAAAAATCTCTATTTATGATGCGACCCAGGGTCTGGATGAAACACATGAGGACCCCATGTTTTTGAGCGGATGAAATCGATGACATCGAGTCCGATAAACGATGTGGAAGCGAACCCCACGCAAAGAATGATTCCATAGACAATAAAAAATTTCTTCATGAGCTGCTCCTTACTCCTCGCTCGAAAATGGTGAAAACATGCTATTTTCCCATACTCCTCGCTCGAAAATGGTGAAAACATGCTATTTTCCCATCGAGAGCGTTCAAAACTTTGTTTTCGCACCCAAACCACGACAGGAATTACTGTAAGCAAGAACATCCCTACAAAAAAGTTCCACCATGTCACAACACTGCGTGTAACAGTGAAGGTATACTCTTGTCCGGGTCCAGGGTCAATTGGTGCTGGGACGGGCGCTACTTCAATAGAAGGTACTGAGGTTGGTTGAGAGGAAGTTTCCATCGGAGATGGGGCTCCAGCCGAAGGGGTGGCTCCGGTAGGAGGGGGGACTGCAGTCGGAGTTGGTGCGGTTACGGGGTCTACCTTAGGTCCGGGGCTAAAGGAACTTTGTGTAGGTGTAGCGCTTGCTGGATCCTTGACAGGGGTTGGAGGAGAATCGATATTCAATCCACGGGGGTGAGGTTTTATGCCTTGTAAAGTGAAAGAGGCAGCACTCTCCGTTAAAGGAATGGGCCCAGCCTCCGACGTAGCAGGAGAGGTAGAAGCAAATGTTTGTATAGATTCTCCTTCCGATAAGGCTGCCGAGGCAGAAGAAACTCCTAGGGCAGGCCCCGAGGCTTCGATGACAAGATGGTACGTTCCCGCGGGAATCGCAGACAGAATGACATGGGTTTGTCGCTCACCACTTGTCCAGGGACCATCGCTGTCTGTGCCCGAATAATATTCGATCCCTTGTTGAAATTCGTAAGAGACTCCTGTTTTCTCGTTGATCAGATCGACACCAATCTCTAGCCAACTATCGGTAAGCGGTGCATAAAGCTGAAAATCGACATTGGCTCGCCCATATTTTAGCTCGAAAGAGGGACTGATTTTCACTTTTTCTGGGTCATTGGCCCGATAGATGAAGTTTCCCTGATAGACTTGTTCTTTTTTAGCGAGAAAGAGGTGAAGGGCTTGGAGGGCGCACAAAATGGTAGCAAAAAGGAAGAAGTATCTCCGAAGGCTTGAGCTTAAGGCACCTATCTTTGAGGGTTGGTTGGGCGCCACCCCTTTTTGAGTGGGCATCGGTTTGGTGATTTGAAAGGCCGTCTGAACTTCTTGTGCAGGAACATACTCACCAACGGACCAGATGATTTCTTCTTCGTTTTTTTCGCAAGAAAGCATGCGTGGTGGAGCAATATAATCCTGCACCTCCACCACATCGCCTACCTGGACCCGCCAGTAGAATTCTCCCATGACATAGACGACTTTGGCTTTGCCCGCATGGAAGATTGGGTAAGATGTGTCTAGATACATTAAGACTTTGGGCGCTTTTCTTTGATTTCTACGGTTCTGGTTCGCACGTTGATGGACTTGAGGCTTTTCTTTGATCATGGTCACATAATTCCAGTGACCCTCGGCCTCAGTCAGCCAACGAAATCCGCGGATAGGATTAAAGAGGAGGTACTCATCCCAAAAATATTCTTCTTTCCAGTCGCAGCGCCTCATAAACCCAATCACTTCCCAAAGATGGCCCTGCAGTGTGCCTCGCTGACCTATGGGAATCATGGGCTCGATGGACAGCTTCTCCTTCGCAGCAGACAGGATGCGGTAATTTTCGTTGGTGGTGTCAATGATGGATCCACAAGCCTGACAAACCACACAGATGGCTTCTCCTAAGGCCCGAAGCTCGACGGGCGCTCCGCAAAAGAGGCATTGAAACACCTTGAGTGCTGGTTTCTTGGTAGGGCTCTCCCGAGAAGATGTGGACAAATCCAGAGCATGAGCATCGGGAGAATTCGTTTTACTCGTCTCGTCCAACTCTTTTGGGCCCTCAGAGGATCTGTTCAAATGCGGAGAATTACCAGCCATCGATTTGCCTTAGGGATGTGAAATGAAAATCGTCAAAATCTACGTATTTGCCTATATATAAATAAACGCCATCGTTTGCATAATCAATGGTCGCAAATTGGTGATTTGGACCGCTAAGGTCTACGCTGATACTTTGTCTGCCTTGGGGACCCAAAAAGGGCAGTTCCCCCTCACTGCCGATACATACAGCCTTTTTGATATCATCAATTTGGAAGATTTGCTTATCGATAAGTTCCCATTCTGAGCCAGGCAATAGGGCTTCGATAGGAGGCACCCCTTTCAGATCCTCTTTTGCAAAACTAATCATATAAAAGCCTTGGGCGACGGAAATCCAACCACTTTTGCCATCTTCAAACAGCGCAAACCATTCGTTCCACGAGCCTTGCGCCCAACCAACTTTCAGTCGTCCTACCAGCTCAAACCGTTTTGATTCGTAGGTCCCTTGGGTTCCAATTCGTAAGGGGCTCATATCAGGGGGAAGCTGGGCCATTTTGCCAAGCTGCTCAAGGTTGATGTCTTGCCTGACTGAAGTTGAGCGGCAATAGGCGCACACCGCGAAAACAGAAATGCTTGATTTTAAGACAATGTCCGCCCCGCAGCCGGGACAACGTAAGTTCATCATTGTTTAGAAGTAAGACGCTTATCAATAAAAGTTGTAAATAAGCATATGATAAACGGAGAGGGGAGCGTGCGCTAGAAAAAAGAGAAATGATGACGTTGTCTATTATAAAAACTTACTTCTTTTTCCCCTAAAGTTTGGTATGAACTTTTAATGCTTTTGAAATGGTTCCTTCCCATGTTCCTGATGTTATTAGCTACCATCGCCTCAGCCGCAAATCCTGCAAAGGAGCTTTCTGAGGCAAACTCTTCTTCTAATGAGCCAGCCCCTCTCTTGTTTTCGCGGCAATTTGGAATAGGGATAAGCGCTGTTCCTGCACAGCTCATCGTAGGTTTCTTTCCGAATGGAAATCGTAGCTACGCATACACAGGGGGAATGCAAATCGACCTCTATGGACGATTGCACCCCAAAATTTCTCTCGAATTTTCCTTGGCGGGCTTAGGATTTAAATTGAGTGCCGACAGTAATTGGTACGTTGGAGAATTCGCCGCTTCCCTAGGAGCGCGATTTTTCTTTATTTCTAGGAAGCTAAAGCCTTCTTTGTCCATCCATCCTTATATCGTGACAGCTTTACGATTGAATGCCCAAGTTGGGGTGCTTCGTCCGCTTCCTATTTGGGAGATTATTGATCCTCGGGTATTGATTGGGTTCATCCCTGGAATCGGTTTTGAACTCCGGTGGAAAGAGCACATAAGTTTTTCGATGGATGTGCGTACTTTGCTAGGAGTGAGCCTCTACGAGGAAAAATTTGTACCCTATTTTGTTACAGGAATAAGTACAAACGTTGGGATAAGTTATTATTTCTAGCTTTGTTTATCTCTAGCTTTGTAGATAGGTCTTTGTTAACTTGTTGCGCTATGAGGTTTTTATGAAACTCGTTAAATTACGATATGCTCCTTTCTTATTCCTATTGGGTCTTTGTTTCGGTTTGCTTTCCTGCCAGGAACCTCCAAAAATGCAATGCTCTAGTGAGGCAAGAACGGATGATGCTCTGCCGAGTACCTGTTTTGGATTCGTTCCTTCAAAAAATCAGTCACAAACAGTCCCCAATTTGTACTTTGTTGCATTTCAGGAACGGGGATTTGTACAAGTCAGCCTGGAACCGGGTTTTGAGCCAAAGGGTCGTCTTATCTTAATAACCCTTCTCCCCAAAGAGGAGGCGAAGAGAAAGATGTCTTTTGAGGTAGTCCCTCTCTTTACTCATCCTGATGGCACCGTAGAATATTCTGTCTTTTTTAAAGACCCTTCTAAGCTTGAGCGGGAGCTTGTTGTGCAGCCCTTCAAGAAAGAAGTGGTATCGATGTTTATGTCTCTCCAAAACATATACCTTTATCTAGAGGCACATCCTGACCAGAAGAACGAGTTTCCAAAGCAGCTTACGGAGCCAATGTATGATCTTCTGAATAGGCAAACCTGGTTTCTGTACGAAACGCCAAACTTTGGATAATTCTTTCATACAAGATTCCCTTTCCATATTGAGTTTGGTATAAGACGCTTTATGCACCTCACTCCGTTTTTTCCAGCCCTCTCCCTTTTCTTGGCGGGTAGCATCGCTTTTGCGGCCACTCCTTCTCGCAAGCCCGTGCTGCAAAAGCCTGCACAGCCAGCGCCTGTGTCAGATCATGCATCTACCCCGGTGCAAACCAAAGAGCCTGTCTCAACGACCCTGGCACCACAATCTCCTCAGCGGGAATCAACTGAGGCGAAATCCGCTGGGGAAGGATCCATGAAAGCCGAATTCACCAAACCAGGGCCACCTCCGTTTTCTCGAAGATTTGGCATGGGCCTAAGCGCTGTTCCTGTACAGGTTTTACTTTTTCCTCAGGATGGCCGCGTTGGTTTTGTTTATACAGGAGGGATGCAGCTTGACTTCTATGGGAGGCTCCATCCCCTAGTCACGCTTGAGTTTTCCTTAGCAGGGCTTGGATGGAAGATTCCTAGCAGGGCGGACATCAGCCAATTTTTTGCTGAATTCTCTACCTCTTTAGGAACACGCTTGTTCTTTTATCGAAAGCAGGTGAATCCCAGCTTTTCTATCCATCCTTATGTCGTGACGGCCCTCCGCCTTCATACCCAGGTCCTGGTCATTCATGAGTCGCCCTTGTACGATCTTACATTTCATCAAGTACTTTTTGGTTTTGTCCCAGGCATAGGGATTGAATTTCGTTGGAAAGAAAAGCTTGGATTTCACATCGACGCCCGCACATTTGTGGGTACCTATCTTTACCCGTTAACCTCCAATCATAAATTCATCACGGGAATTAGTTCAACGCTAGGCATAAGCTATTTCTTTTAAGGGCTCTGTTTAGGGGGTCGCTATTTTTAAGGGGGTTCCGGTTCATAAGATGTTATGCTATGTAGGTTTGTATGAAATTTCTTCTTCCCGTTCCAAAATTTGTGCGATTCGTCTCCCTAAGTCTTTGTTTCACGATCTTTGCATGCCAAGATCCGACAAAAGTTCATTGCACAGAGCAAGCGCGCACTGATGAAGCTTTGCCAAACGCTTGCTTTGGTCTGGTATCCCCTCAGAGCGGCCAGGCGCTTTCAGACTTTTACGCCATCTTGTCACAAGAACGAGGTTTGGTGCGGGTGGGACTAAGACCGAATTCGGATCGTCGGAGTGGTATCATTTCATTAAGAATGCTCGCAAAAAGTGATGATCGTTCAAGGCAGATGGAGTTCAATGTAACTCAAAATGGCATAAATTCCGACGGAACAGCCTATTACAATGTGCAAATTCGAGGCACTGCCCGCGATGGGATGCAAATTAACGGTTCTCTTCAAAAAGAGATTGCTTCTATGATGGAGACGCTCAAAAAAATGTATACATATTTAGAGGCCCATCCCCAGCAAAAAGAAGGGTTCCCCAGCGAACTAACAACGCCCCTGCTTGATCTTTTGACCAGGCAAGCTTGGCTGATTTATGACGAACCCAGCCTGAAATAAAAGATTGCCCGTGTTGCCTTTTTGCCTCGATCGTACTAAAACCTTCACCATGCAAAAACAGCGAATCTGGATAAGAGGGTGGGTTGCTCTTCTGTTTTGTTTCATGTTCATGGCCACCCAAGCGAACGCGCGGGAGAATGAAAAGGCTGGGGTTCTTTCTGCTCGCTCTCGCAGCTTGGGAAGTCAGCCTCCGTCGCAAAAAAACTCTTTGGAGGGTCCTCGTTCCTTGAGCACATCCTCTTCAAAATCTCTTTCTGTGCCGCCAAAATCTGTACTGCCAAAAAACGAGTCGGCTGTAGTCGCCCCTCCTTCGGACCTCAGCTCGGGAGAATCTAAAGCTTCTTTGCCTGGGGAGCTGATGGCTACGGCCAAAGAACCAGCATCTCCTCCAAAGGAAGGCTCTTCGTTCCATCGTCGGTTTGGCATCGGCTTTACTCTGATTCCTGCGTCGGGCGTTTTTTATGTTTTTACCAATATCACTTTCAATTTTTACTACGGTGGCTTTCAAGCCGAGCTCCTTGGCCGTCTTCATCCAAGAATCACGCTTCAATTTTCCCCGGGGTTTTACATTACGACGGCAGAAGCTCATACAGGTGAGCCTTGGAAAGAGTTTTCCTTCCCCCTTGGCATTCGTGTGCATTTACGTGCCTTGCCCGCTTTGATTCCACCCCGATTTTTCCTCCCATATGTATCTTTGGGTCTCCAGAATAGCCTTCTTTTTGGAGAGACGGGAGAACAATATCCAGAGCTAGGTATAAAAACCGTGTATGTCGCCCATCCTTCTCTAAAGTTGGGAGGGTACCTTGGGGTGGGGTTTGAGCTTGAGGTGACCCCTCGGTTTGCCGTTCATGCCGAGCTGCGAAGTTTTGGGCAAGGGACGATAGATATCTACAACCATGGACTTCGACCAGGTAGGGCGGGTCTTCAGCTTCACCTGGGCGTAGCCGGGTATTTTTAATGAAGTCTCCTTCCTCCTGGTTCTAAGGTGCTATGATGCTTTCTCCGACGTTTGAAGCTCTTCTTTCCAAAGGATCGTACCCGCATCCGGTTTCCCATATTTCTTTGATCGAGACTCCTACTTCCTGGGTTTTTGTAACAGATACGTATACGTATAAAATCAAACGTCCTGTGGCAACACACGTGCTCGATTTTTCTACGTTGGAACAGCGTCACTATTTCTGTCAGCGAGAGATCGTTTTAAACCGTCGATTCAGCGAAGGCATTTATCTAGGGGTCGTTCCCATTGTGCGCCAAGGAAATAGAATGCAAATCACTGGAGAGGGAACGGTAGAAGAGTATGCGGTCCAGATGAAAACACTTCCTCGTGACCGAGAGATGAAGACCCTGTTACAAAAGGGGCTTGTTCCCTCCACAGATGTTTCTATGGTTGGGAAGAGAATTGCTGAATTTCATTTACGGGCAGAGGTTATTTCTGTGGAGGTATACTCTTACCTAAAGGGAATTGAGTTTTTGGTAAATGAACCAGGACTATTTCACAAGCAACTCCAAGAGACGTTTGGACTTGGAGACCAGCTAGAGCATGTCCTTGCTCAGACGAAAAAGAAATTTGTCTCTCTCCAAGAACATTTACTTCAACGGCAAAAAGCCGGTTTGATAAGAGACTGTCATGGGGACTTTCACGCAGGGAACATAATTGTAGACAAAGAGCCCATCTTTTTTGATTGTATTGAGTACCGGGATGAATTTCGCTACCTAGATCCTCTTCATGATTTGGCCTTTTTGGCAACGGAGCTTGAGAAAGAGGGACGTTTTGAACTTTCGAAAGAACTTCTCCATTCGTACGCTCGTGTTTTTTCAGAAATGGACATGCCGCTGCTTGCATTTTATCAGCTTCTGAGAGCCAATCTGTTCTTTGTCCTGACCATGGTTGCCTTGCCGAAGGTCATTTCCCCCGAAGAATATACCCAAACCCAAGCGAAAATCCAGCATTTGTTTATGCTTGCAGAATCCTATTTGTCACTGACTGGGTACTAAGGGCACAAAGCGCACCTGCGTCAATATGGTAGAGCGGTACTCATCTTGCCCCAGTCGCTCTATTAGAATCAGCTGCTGCTCTTCATCGGTGCCTACCGGCATGACGAGCCTCCCGCCAACCTTCAGCTGCGCTAGCAGAGGCTCGGGAACTGCGGGGCCGGCAGCGGCGATGCTAATCGCATCATAAGGTGCATGCTTAGGCCATCCTTGCGTTCCATCACCTTGAACAGAGTCAATATTTGTATACCCAAGTTTGAGAAAGCGGCTTTGGGCCAAGGCAAGCAGAGAAGCATGTCGTTCGATGGTGTAAACCTCAGCAACGATACGGCTTAGCACCGAGGCTGCATACCCAGAACCGGTTCCCACATCTAAAACGCGGTCGGTAGGCTTTAGTTTCAGTGACTCCAGCATGAGCGCCACGATGTATGGTTGAGAGACGGTCTGCCCCTCAAGAGTGGGTAACGGTCTATCCTCATAGGCCTGCTCTTTTAGATCGGGGTCGACAAATGCTTCTCTAGGTACCGTTTCCATGGCGTGGAGGACCTCTGGATCCTGAATCCCTCGGCCTTTAAGCTGATGCTCAATCATGAATCTTTTCTCAAGTTGCGGATCTCTCTTCATAGGGGTATTCTCCTCCAGAAAGCCCCGAGATGCTAGGGGTTTTTACCTCTAATAACAACCTGGTAGTTTTGGTAAGATAAAATGCCACTCTAGGGGGGAGGCAACTTTTAGTAAATGAAATCATTAAGAGAATTCAAAAGATTCCGGTGGTGGTCTATTGTGATGTCTTTTTGCCAAAAGCCCTAGCTTGACAAACGATGTTGTAGCTTTGATTAGGGTAGCGAGCCTACACCATCGAATGCATGAAGAGACCCTGCATATTACTTCCGACCGGATTCAGGCCCTGTCTTAGGAAAGCTTATCTAGAAAATCGAGTAAACTTGTTGAAGGTATAGGTAAAGAAAAGTGCTGTGAATTGTGCTAGTTCTTAGGCTCGCAAATTCGGTGAACTTCTATTTCTGCTTCATCAGCACCTTTTCCATCTTTGATAGCCTCCCCCCAGTTATCTACCGCCTTATGGCAAGCTTTCAATCTCTCTTCGGCAGATACTTTGATTACCTGATATCCACCTACAGCTCCAATTGCACCACCACCTACGGCACCCGCTGCTACACCCGCTGCTACGCCTCTTCGGAGGTTTCTTGCATGGATGCCATCCCTGGCAACAATAGCGTCTGCTAGCTCAAGTTGATCCTCTCTGGCGAGGGTTTCTCCAAACTCACCAAAAACTCTGTCAGTTTGGGCCATAGTTCCACTAAATTGTTCAGGAGCGACTGCATATTCTGCGAGGGCTCTCTGTTGAACAGCTTCATAGCCGGTTGCGCCGTTTACTAAAGCAGTAGCTTCAGCAGCTTCGCCAGCGTTTCTGGCTGCTAATGCGCGTGCTTCGGCAGCTGCTTCTATTGCCTCAGCTCCCCGAAATCCCGCCAAGAATCCCTCTCCACATCCCGAAAGACCTATGCTGCCAAACGAAACAAGAAGCGCTAAAAATGTTAATTTTCTTTTCATGAGTCTATCTCCTTTAATCCTATAGTAACGACCATATGTTTTTATAAAAGTTTTTTGGGAAAAACAAGCAAAACCTATCATCTCGTAGAACTAGTTATAGTATGAATGAACAAAAATGCAAGCGAGCTATTGAAGTGATAGGCCTACATCTGACCTCTTAAATGAAATAAGGATGTGAAACCCTTTAGAAATCAGTACCTGGATGTAGGAAATAAATCTGTAGCATAGGCTTTTTAAAATCTTAAGCTTCGTTTCGGCCATGTCTACCAGGGATGAGCTTGGCCGTCATAGTTAAAGAACTGGCCGTTGTCCTCTAAAGTAAGCCTTTCGATCAACCTTCGCATGTGGGTCACAGAAACGTTTGCGGACAGCGGAGCCCCTGGACCACCAAGGTCGGTTTTTACCCAGCCCGGATGCACAGCGATCGTAATGAGGTGAGGGATCAGAGACTTGGCCTCATGGGCAAAGGAACGGGTGTACATGTTCAGCGCAGCTTTGCTACCAGAATAGGCTGCAGAACGTCCCGTTGTATTAACCCCAAACGAGCCCAGCTGCGTGCTAATGTTTACCAGCTTAGGGTTTCTGCTCTCGCGAAGAAGAGGCAGAAACGCTTGCCCAATCAGCATCGGAGCAACCGCATTAATATGCAGTGTATCAAGAAGGGTCTCTTTGGTGTGATGACCCAACGTGATGTTACGAGGGTAGACCCCGGCGTTATTAATGAGAAGATCAAGCTTCCCTGCCTGTTTCTCAACCAAATCCACGGCGGCCTGGAGGTCCTTGGCAGAAGTCACATCCAAAGCGAGCAGACAAAGAGAATCTTGGTACGTTTCGGCCAAGGTCAAAAGGGCAGGGCTGTACGGCTTCCGGGCAGCTGCAAAGACATAAGCCCCCTCAGCAAGATACTGGCTTACAAATTCTAGTCCAAGTCCACGGTTTGCCCCGGTGATTAATATTTTTTGGCTCATAAACGGTTGTCTAGCATGAGGCGCTTTTTCCGGCAAGGGTTTCTCACATGAGAGGCGCTTGCTATCCAACATAAGAGGCCTCTGCTATTTCAGTTGTCTTTACAGCCATGGCTCTTTATCATGAGAGCAAACTAAATCACAAAAACAAAACTACAAATCAAAGGTCTTTCCCTCATGAAACTTTTTTCAATGAAACCACCAAAAAATCTTAAAGGATTTCAACTCCTGCTTATTTTGATGTCCGGCCTTGCTAAAAGTCCTAGCTTTGCCAATGATGCTGTGGCTTCAATCGGGGTAGGGGGACTTACGTTATCGAAGTCCGAAGAGATTATGATGCAAGAAGAGACCCTACACATCACTCCGGACCGGATTCAAGTCCATTACGTCTTTGCCAATGAGTCTGCAGAGACCAAAAAGGTTGTGGTGGCGTTTCCTCTGCCTCCTTTGGATTTTTTCAGTGGGGAACTGGGAGGAATTCATGAATGGCCCGAGAGCAAGAAGAAAACACCACTCCATCTCTTAGGTTTTACAACCTTGGTGGATGGTAAAAAAATCGTCCCTCAAGTGAGCATCAAGGCGATATTACCCGATCCTCGAGGAGAGGAATATCCCTCAGTTGATGTCACCCCAAATCTAAAACAGCTGAAACTCCCGCTTTATCCATTGGACCCTCAGTTTGCAAAGGCATTTGCGGCTCTTTCGGAGGTTCAAAAAAAAGAGATGAAAAAAAGCGGACTTTTGTCTGAAGATGGATACCAGATGTGGCTGATTCAAGTTACATTTTATTGGGGACAGGCCTTTCCTTCGAAAAGACCCCTTCGTATTTCTCACTCGTACCAACCGATTTCAGGAATGGCCTATTATACAAAGGGATCGCAAACGTCACTCCAAAAACAATTTTGTGCAGATCCTTCGATCTTTCCAAAGCTCGATACAATTTTAGATCAAGATCCTGAAAAGTTCCCTATCATTCCTCTTATCTCAGTCGACTACATTCTGCTTTCTGCCAAAACCTGGAAAGGTCCAATTAAAAATTTCCATCTTATCCTGGAGAAAAAGAGATCCACTGATTTTATGTTCCTTTGCGCACCCTCATTAGATCTCAAAAAGACCTCTCCAACGAGGTTTGAGGCAACCAAGGAAGATTTTGTCCCCTCGGGAGATTTGCACATTCTGTTTATAAAGATGCCAAAATCCTAAGATTTCTCATGTGTTGAGAGATTTAAAAACCAAAGTTAGACAAAAAACTTAATGGCAAAAAAGACGACGGTATTGACCGCCACCAAAATGGCTAGGTGTGTGTAGCTCTGCGAAAAGAGTCTTTGGTCCAAAGAAGAATCAATCTGCTCAATAAGCGTTTTCTTAAAGGAGTGAATGTTGATTTGGTCTTCCCCTAACGTGGCCAACGTACGATCAACAGCTTGAAGGAGGGACCACTTGCGAAGGACCCTCTTACATACCAACCGGAGGAGGAAAGGCATGTTTTCAAGCTTTTTTGTATAGGTGGTCAAGTGCTCGTGAAGGAAAGTACGAAACTCGCTTTTTGAAAATGTTTCGAGAACGTTGGTTCGGTTCTGAATCCTATCAAAAAGACGATCAACCAAGTAGACGGTAAGAAATTTCTGCCGCCCCGAGACTGCAGAGAGGATGGCCTTTTGCACCCCGTACTTTTTCCCAAGGATTAGGTATCCAATAGGAAATACAACCCCAAACCCTAAGAAAAGAAGTATCACTCTCCAGTAAAGAAACGCCAAAATGAAAATGGCCAAAAGGGCCCCAATGCCACCACCGATGTGTGCTGGACCTGGCCCCGAAAATTTTATCGTCAACAGGTTAATTTCAGGCCTGAGAAAGAGCAGAAAGAGCAGGTTGAGCAAAAGGCCCAACAAGAAGAACAAAAGGGTCCTGCTTAGTACGTAAAAGCTAGACTTTGCTGCGGTTTTCAGGAGGTCTGCTGCATTCATTTCATTTTCTCCAAGAGAGACAATAAGGAATTTTCCCTAAGCAAGTCAAATAACATCTTCTACGTCCATTTTTGCTAGGATTATAGACATGTCCATTTTTAAATCCAACTCATAGACGTAAGATATCCGTATAGCCTTAGAAAAATTAAGCCCTGGTTACGGAATGCACCTTCTTGACGAAGGCCTTCAAGATGACTTCTAGCCTAATTCTTTCTCGGAAGAACTCGTCTGCCACATAGGCTCTTGGCTTTTTAGGTTGTAGATACATCCTTGCCCAAGCACATGGAGGCGGATGTCACAGATGGTGATGGCGCCTTCTGGATTTTTTTCCGATAAACTAGAATACGTAATTCCTGTCCCGTCGATAATATAAACTGCGCCGTCCCCTAAGACTTCAATGACTTCTCCTTTGGTCGCCACAACTGCTGTATCCTCATCAATGCCAAGGCCAATATTTTTGGGATTCTGAGCCACAGCCCCTAGGATCCGGCCTAAGCGCCCCCTTTGTGCAAAGTGAGAATCAATGACGACACCTGGCAAAAGACCAAGCCCCGAGGCCATAGATAAGCCAGAAATCTCAAAGGATTTATCGCCCGGCCCCGCGATGAGCATGGTTTCTGGCATTGCTGCGGCCCCCGCCGAAGTGCCGACGACGGTACCTCCGCGCTCGTACAATTGTTTTACGTGCTGAAACAGCATGGTATCTCCGATTTGGCTGGTAATCCGAAGCTGGTCACCCCCGGTAAAAAAGACAACAGAGACATCGAGAAGTTTTTTTACATTTTCCTCAGCGTATGCATCCGTCCGTGTCCGTATGTCCAAAACGTCAATCTTAGAGACCCCTAGCGCTTGAAAGGCTTCTGTATATTCTGCCGCGACCTCTTTTGGAAGCTGAGTGGCAACGGTCATAATAAGCAAAGTACCCTTCGATTCCTTTGCCCTCCGGGCGACCTCCTTAAGGATGCAGCAGTCTTTCTTAAGGTTCTTTGTTTCCCCTCCCCCAATAATGATAAGGGTTCCCTTGGGATTGTGTTTCAATTCAATGCTGTCTCTCATAACCATTCATCCTTTGGCATGATGCCTATTCTCCGATGGATTTGCTTCCTAGATTGTCTCCCTTTGTAAAGAGAATTTTCCCTTTCGCCAGGACATGCTTTAAAGACCAGTCCTTTTTTGAAAAAATTAAGATGTCAGCATCGGCCCCCTTTTCAAGAACCCCTTTTTTAGAGAGCTTGAGTACCTTGGCCACATTCTGTGTGAAACAAGGAAGGATCTTCTCGATGGGAAGCTGATGCGTTGTCACACAAGAGACAAATTCCTGAGAAAGCGTTTCGCAATAAGCGTCCTTGGTATGGGCATCCGAAGAAACAGTAAATTGAGATAATATACCCCCATACCTTTCGTATTGGAGAAAGGTCGAGGCTACACTTCTATCGATTGCATCCGTGTCAACATAGATCCCCCGTTGGCTTAGCTGGGCGGCCTCCTTCACAAGCTTTTCTGAACGGCTTACATGGGTAATATGAATCCTTTCCGGATCGACATCATAAAGGTCTAGGAGCGACTTTACCAAAGAGAGGCGTTTAGGGCTTGCCCCGACGTGGATGTGAAGGACGCCTGCTTTGCCCGTCAATTTGCCTCCAATTCCAACTTCGGACATCAGGCGGGCTAGCTGCTCTACAGATGGATGAGACGAGCGTACATCCGCAATGGCAATTTCGCCTACGCCAATGACTGGATCGATGAAGAGAAAGTCCTCTTTCACAGAGGAGGTCAAGACCGGCGGAGGAATGGGAAATCCACCAGTGTACATATAAGCCGAAAGCCCTTGTGTGGTAAGCTGCTTCACCTTTGCGAAGAGAGCCGCCAGGCTTCTTGTCACGGTGTCCGTTCCTAAGCAGCCCACAACCGTGGTAATCCCAGCCCGAACCAAATCCTCGAATTTCACTTCAGCCATCCGAGAGAGAAATCCATCTTCTCCTCCAGCACCAATCAGGTGGCTATGAGGGTCAATCAATCCTGGAGTCACGATGCAATCGGTTGCATCAATCACTGTACAACCTAGGTCATGCAGGGAGGCTCGTGAAAAGGGTAGGGGACCTAGGTGAAGAATCGTCTCTCCTCCTAGGAGAAGGGGCTGGACTCCTCTTTTTCTAGGATCATAGACATGGCCATTTTCAATCAGCGTAAACATGGGGAGCCCTTTCTTTACACACCAACGCTGCGGACTCTGTAAAAGTGCCGGCAATGAGGCATTCTAGAGACGAGAGAATCACAACATCCGTTTGACTTACACCGTTAGTTTGGCTTCCTCGGCCTCCATGCTGAGCGGCGCCATACAAGAATCATCATGAGCCGTACTGACCGAGGTTTCTGGCAAGGTCTTTAACATGCCGATGGTCTCCTCAACATTATCCACAATGATCACCAGTCGATCCCCAGGACGAAGTTGGGTCCAGGCCTTCGCAATGGCTGCCTTTTGGTCTTTGACAATGCAAGAAGGGGTCTTGGGTGGAAGCGTGCTTTGGAGAAGTTTAGGCACTTCTTGAGGCGCTCGACCCCTTAGGTCATAGGCATCGTGGAAAATGTAACTTTGAACAAACGGAAGCGTTGCTTGCAAGGTCTGTACCAGCTCTTGATCCCTCCGGTCTCCAGGTAGGTTCAGAATCATCAACGTCTTTTTTGGCGTCAGCGTAAAAAGAGCCTGTCCTAGTGCCTTCAGAGCCGCTGCGTTGTGTCCATAATCCACCACAATTTCCACACCATTTCTGTCGAGCAAATTGAATCTGCCTGGTACCATATCTTCACTCGTTGTAAATGTTGTGAGAGCACGGATCATCATGGCTGGGTTTAGTCCGGCCCCCCAAGCTCCTGCCGTGGCTGCCAGTGCATTTTGTATTTGGAAGGGGATCTTACCTCCCCCCGTAAAGGGCACTCTCTCCAACTCGATCAGTTCAGTTTTTTGGGAGCCTGTTGCAAGCATGATCCGATTATCCTCGACAAAGACACCCGCGCCTCCCTGGGCAAGATGAGCCGAGAGAATATAATTTTTAGGGTCCAGACTAAAATAGATGACTCTGGCCTCTGTGGCAGCCGCCATCTCTGCCACCAGGGGATCATCGGCATTGAGGACAGCAGCTCCGTCTTTTTCGGCGCATTCAACGACCACCTGCTTTACCTTAGCGAGCTCTTCTACCGTTTCAACACCACCCAGACCTAGATGATCGGCGCTGATATTGGTGACAATGCCCACTTTGCACCGGTCAAAGGCAAGGCCCTCTCGTAAGATACCGCCCCGCGCAGTTTCCAGCACGGCCACCTCGACGCGTGGATGAAGAAGAACGGCGCTAGCACTCTTGGGTCCTGAGCAATCGCCTCCCATGATCTTATCACGGTTGATGTACGTTCCCTCAGTGCAGGTCATCCCGACGATATATCTACCCGTCTCATACATATGCCCCAGCAGGCGCGTGACCGTCGTCTTTCCATTCGTTCCAGTAACAGCCAAAATCGGGATGCGAGAGAGAGCCCCTTGCGGATACAGCATCTCTACAATGGGGCTGCCTACGTCCTGAGGTTGCCCTTTGGTGGGGTAAAGGTGCATGCGCAGCCCTGGAGCTGCATTTACTTCAACAATGGCGCCTTGTTGCTCGGAAAGAGGCCGCCTGATGTCCTGGCACACAACATCAAGACCGGCCACATCCATGGCCAAAATCTGGGCAGCCAGCTCGGCCAGTCGTACGTTATTTGGGTGGACTTCCGCAGTGACATCGGTGGCCGTACCTCCCGTAGAAAGATTTGAGTTGTTTCTTAAAAGGACTACCTGTCCCTCTTTGGGAATAGATTCCTTCGTGAGTTTCTGCTGGGCAAGCACGAGGTTGGCTTCCTCGTCCATTCGGATCTTGGTAAGAATGCTGCTATGACCTTCTCGACGCCTTGGATCTTTATTCACCTCTTCTACCAATTCGACCACCGTGTGTTTTCCGTCTCCCACGACCTGGGCAGGCTCTCGCATGGCTGCGGCAACCATCTTCCCGTTCACTACAAGCAAACGGTAGTCTTGCCCTTGAATGAATTGTTCCACTAAGACGCGCTCTCCATAATTTTTCGCAATCTCGTATGCGGCGCGCACCTCAGATTCCGAGTTGAGATTGATGCATACCCCCTTTCCTTGATTGCCCGCCTCAGGTTTAATGACGACGGGCAAACCTAACGCCTTCGCACGGATCCATGCATGGTCAGCAGAATCCACAACCTGTCCTTCAGGCACGGGAACCCCCACTGCGCTGAGCATCCGGTTGGTCATTGACTTCTCCTGGCATAACTCGACGGCAATCTGACTGGTCATCGATGTTTCTGAAGCCTGGATCCGTTTTTGATGAATGCCCCATCCTAATTGAACCAAACTTCCTCGCTCGATGAGCCGGATGATTGGAATCTTCCGGCGACGCGCAGCCTGCACGATAGCATCTGTACTAGGACCTAGCCGATATTCATCTGCAATACTTCGTAGCTTTTCTAGCTCGGCTTCCACATCGAACGGTTCATTGTGCATGGCTGCCAGCGTCATGCGAAGCGCAGTTTCAAAGGCGGCTTCCGCTGGCTTTTCTTCTTCATAAGCAATTACAACCGTATAGACGCCAGGCTCTTTTGTACTTCGGGCCCGCCCGAACGTGACGTGAAATCCCATCAGCCCCTGTAGCTCAAGCGTGATGTGCTCGACAATGTGACCTAAATAAGTACCTGTTTCGAGTCGCTCTACGAAACCACCTGGCTTTTGTAGCCCGCATTCATGCTTATGCAGATCAGGCAGCCAGGTTGTCATTCGTTTCACAAAACCAGGAAAATGATCACTCGGGTGATTTTCATAAGGCCCAATATCAATAAGAATTTTCATGACTTTTTTATAAGCGTAGAGGTTGGGGCCTCGCAGAAAACGAAGGTTTTGGATGGTCACACCGTGTGTTTTAAGCAACATAGAATGTCTCCAATCTTAAGATAATTAATCCAAGCAAATGGGTTCGAGCGCAAACGACCGGGTTTGTTAGCAAACCCTCAAGCGGTTTGAAGAACAGCAGTTTTCTCAAGCTGATGCTTTTTTCTCGCCTGTCAAGAGCCTCCCGAAGAAAATTATTGAAATAGGCGCTTTAAAATTGTCCCTTGGAAATAAGCTATATGCTTCACCAATGGATGGAGGGGCCTGCTAGGACGATTCAGGCGTGCTAGAAAACACTCTCCTCTCGGTAAGATCATAACGATCATTTGCACACAGAAGGTGCAGCTGGATGTAACTTGCGGACATATTCTGCTGGTCGTTTACCCGAATGTCTTTGGCCAAGGTTGCGTCAAAAATAAAAATATGACTATTGCCAGCAACTTCAATCATCTTTTCGGGAGAGACGATAATCGCTGTCTCCTCATCAATCCCAATGCCCAAAAGTTGGGGATGTTCTAGCACCAAACTGAGCAGTCGGTTGTGTCTTCCACGCCGGGAGAAATGTTGATCAATGATGGTAGTTTCCAAGAAGCCAAACCCTTCAGCGGTGTGTACATTTTTCGATTGGATCAAACGAAACGGCAGTGCCGGATCAATCGGGATACGACTTTCTCCCGTCAGCATGATCTTACTCATGACGGCTGCCCCTGCGCTGGTTCCCGCAATCACTCCACCTCTCTGATAGACTTGCTGAACTTCTTTGAGTATCTTGGTACCCATAAGCGAAGAGGTTAACTTTTTCTGATCGCCCCCACAGAAGAAGACTCCCGTGGCCTGCTTTAATTTAGTAAGATGTTCTTCAGCATCCTTATCTTTTTCGCTGGGATTGATAATCTCTACTTGCATGGCCCCAAGAAGCTCAAATTTTTCCTTCTGGATCAGAGCTGTTTCCAAAGGACTTTCGCTCGCCATGGGTAGAATCACGATTGAAGAATGCAGTTGGGATGGAGGCTCCTCAGATGACTGTGCCTGCGTTAAATGAGCTTGCGTACAAAGCTCAAGCATCTTTTTTAAAATGGAATCTGGGATTTCACCACCCCCGATGACAATCAAATAACCCTTGGGTTTGGAAGGGGTCGAGGGAGTAGAGGGCAGAACAACAAGTGTCTCATGTTTGAGCAAATCTTGCGGTTTGCTTCCAGTCAAGGATTCAGCCATATCTTATTAAGATAGGCATGCTGAAGGGTGCTCGCAAGGGTGAGGTGGGGAGAAGTGAAAGAGGCTAGGGCATTTTGGGGTTTTCCATGGCGGGGGTCGTGGATCTGAATTTATGTTTCATGCCACAAAATCTCACATCAGCAACCTAAGAAGTACTGATCTCCCAAGGAATGACAGGAAAACTATTGACCCTCGCAAAAAAATGCCCATAATTTGCTGCCATGGATCCGTCGCATTACAGTATGGCTAATACAAAAAGTCGTTCTGATACAAAAACAGGGTTGGCAAAAATGCTACAAGGCGGTGTCATCATGGATGTGATTAACGCCGAGCAGGCAAAAATCGCTGAGGAGGCAGGGGCGGTTGCGGTGATGGCCCTCGAGCGTGTCCCTGCAGACATCCGTAAAAGCGGTGGTGTAGCCAGGATGAGTGATCCTGAGCTGATTTTACAAATTATGCAGGCGGTGACGATTCCCGTGATGGCGAAGGTACGGATCGGCCACTTTGTCGAGGCTCAAATTTTAGAAGCACTCGAGGTCGATTTTATCGACGAAAGTGAGGTGTTAACTCCAGCAGACGATGTGTACCACATCGAGAAGCATCGGTTTCGTGTGCCGTTTGTCTGTGGGTGCCGGGATTTGGGAGAGGCACTGCGCCGAATTGCAGAAGGTGCCTCGATGCTCAGAACCAAAGGGGAAGCGGGTACGGGAAATGTTGTTGAGGCGGTGAGGCATGCGCGTGCCGTGTCTCAAGACATCCGCCGGCTACGTACCATGCCCGAGGAAGAGATGTACCACTTTGCGAAACAGCTGGGCGCACCGGCGGGTCTTGTCAAAGACGTTGCCCAGCTTGGACGGCTGCCTGTCGTCAATTTTGCCGCAGGCGGGATTGCAACCCCGGCAGATGCTGCACTGATGATGCAACTTGGGGTCGATGGAGTTTTTGTTGGAAGTGGCATTTTTAAGTCGGCCGATCCTGCCAAACGGGCCAAAGCGATTGTGGGGGCTACCACTCACTATCAAGATGCGAAAAAGATTGCAGAGCTCAGTCGGGACTTGGGGGATCCGATGCCTGGTGTAGATATTGCCACCATGCCCCTTTCTGAAAGAATGGCTGAGCGAGGCCTCTAATGAAGAGGACGGCAATAACCCGAGTAAAGCCTCTTATGGATGATGACCAGTCATTAAGGGGGGAAAGTCTGATGGGCGGTGAGAGGTTACCGAGCAAGGAGACTTCGGTGGATAAGCCTGTGCCTAAGGTAGGAGTATTAGCGCTTCAAGGCTCGTTTAGGGAGCACCAAGAGGCTCTACAGCGGATAGGGATTCCCTCAGTCCAAGTGCGGTTACCAGAGCATTTGGAAGGACTAAGCCATCTTATTCTGCCCGGAGGTGAAAGCACCACGATTGG
This sequence comes from uncultured Myxococcales bacterium, assembly GCA_964537055.1. GTDB lineage: Bacteria > Myxococcota_A > Polyangia > Palsa-1104 > JAEUJZ01 > CAZHYV01. The sequence goes on along the minus strand of CAZHYV010000004.1, from coordinate 11,731 downwards.
CCAGCTGATGATTGACAGCGGGCTTCTGGAGGCGATGAGAAAACGGACCCAGGGCGCTCGAAAAGAGGAAAACGAGCTTGCCTGTTATGGCACGTGTGCGGGGGCCATTTTGATGAGTCGCCATATCCTTGATGCCAAGCAGGGCCAGCCCTGTTTAGGGATGATGGATCTACAAATTCGTCGGAATGCATTTGGTAGGCAGATTGATAGTTTTACCTCTGATTTAGATTTGAAAGGGATTGGTGAAAAGATCCCTACTGTTTTTATTCGTGCGCCGCTCATTGAGATGGTTGGCCCTGACGTAGAGGTGCTGGGCCGCTTGCCGAGTGGAGCTGTTGTTGCAGCAAAACAGGGGAAGCACCTTGTGACCATGTTTCACCCGGAACTGACCCACGATGACCGGATCTATCGGTACTTTTTGGGCTTAGGATAAGATCTGTTTGCATTTGCAGATTCTTGTGCTACTGATTTTTGTTCATGAGCTCCTTCTCCCTTCTCTCCTCTCTGAATCGTTGCCTGCCTCAAAAGTTTTTATTTTCCCTCAAAAAGTTATCACCCTTTTTGGCTTTCTTCCTTGCCCTTGCAGCCCTAAGTGCCTGTCAGCCCAAGACCAGAAAGCCTGCTCTCCTTGCGACGTTAGGAGAGGACGGGCTTTTCTTTAAAACCAACCTTTCTCCCAACGGGCAGCAGATGCTTGTTCGCCCAAAATCTTCCGATCAGGTTGAGGTATGGGATGTTGCTTCCGGTAAGAAAATCCGTGTGCTCACTGGGCAAGGACCATCGGTGAACGTATTTCGGTACTCGCAAAATGGAAAATATATTGTTACGAACAGCGAAGACAAAACCGCCATCGTGTGGGATGCTCAAACGGGACACAAGATCCAAACCATTGTTTCGGATGGATACTGGTTTTCGGATGTAGCTATTTCCAATGATGGCTCTATGCTAGCCACAAGCATGCCGCAAGAAGAATCTTATGAAATTGCTTTTTGGGAGGTGGCAAGTGCCCGCAAGGTTCGCACTCTGCCGATTCAGATAGGACAGCAGGAAAACTTAGACTTCTCGCCGGATGGCCGTATGCTACTATCAACCAATGGGAGGAATCCTCAGCAAAGTGCGCTGCTGTTTGATGTGGCATCAGGCACGCTTATAAAGAGTCTTCTCGACCCTAGTGGAAAACTTGGGGCTTGGCATGGATCATTCTCTCCAAACGGGAAGAGGGTGGTTCTTTTCAGGACGGACAAGAATGGCTTCCCAGTTTCCTTGATTGAAGTTTGGGATGTTGATACCTCAACCCGGCTTTTTCAAAACTCGTATGGAAATGAAATTCCTCTTACTGCTGCATTTTCTCCGGATGGAACAAAAGTGGTGACTGGAGGATTGGATGGAAACATCCCCCTGTGGGATGCAACAACCGGGGAGTTGGTCGCATTTTTGGGATCGCAAGAGGAAGGGATCTCCTCGGTTGTGTTTAACCAAACCGGTACTCAGGTGGTAAGTGTAAGTTTTAATCGGTATACTGTTTGGGATGTAAATGACCCAGTTCCTACAAGAGAGCTAAATGGACATCGCGGCGCGATTCGGATGTCTACCTATTCTCCAGACGGCGCTTGGATTGGGAGTTCAGGCAATGATCAGACGGCCATCCTTTGGGATGCAGCCACAGGGATGGCAAAACAGGTACTCCCCCATTCTGATATCGTCCATACGGTCCACTTCTCTCCTGATAACAAGCTTGCCATCACCGCTAGCGATGATAAGACAGCAATAATTTGGGATGTGGCTACGGGTGCTAAGCAAAAGACACTACCTCATCCTGGTGGAGTGCAATACGCACAATTTATCAACGGGGCCATTACGGCGGTCACCATCATGCATACAGGTGAATTAACCTTGTGGGACCTTGCCTCGGGAATGCCCCTCTTTGTCCGAACCCGCCAAGCGGGTCCTATCCATTCTGCAAATCTTTCTCCAGATAGAAGATACTTTGCGATTGTGAATTCATCAGAGGTCATCGAATTGTGGGATCTGGGTACAGGAAACCTTGTATTTGAGGATGAGAGTCAAAGCTACACATCTGCTTCGTTTTCACCGGATGGGAAAAAGTTGATTGCTTCCACGTCTATCCAAGTGTTTGCTGAGGTCAGCGGGCCTGGGGAGGTGCTTATTTGGGATCTGCAGTCAGGCCTGCTCGAGCGTAAGATGTCAGGCAAGATCTTAGATTCTCTTTCGTCTGTAAGTATGTCGGACGACGGAAAATGGATTGCGGCAGCGACTTCGAATTTTGCAATCTTGTTGGATGTAGAAACTGGTGATGTAGTACAATCATTTCTGCAGACTCCTTCGATAAGTACAGTTTCCTTTTCGCCAGATAGCAAAAAGCTTCTTGTCTCGGTTGATTATAAAGGCACTCAAATTTATGAGGTTACCCAACGGAAACAGCAATCTCGGTTTGTTGAGGGAGACCAAATCTGGAATATGAATAGTGCGATTTTCTCCAAATCAGGGCAAGAGGTGCTTACGGTAGGGGGAAATGCAACCGTATGGCTTTGGGATATAAAAACAAAAACACGGCTTAAACAATTTTTTGGACATACCAGCTGGGTAAATACTGCAGATTTTTCTCCGGACGGAAAGCGGTTTGTCACTGGGGGTGGCGACAAAAAGCTGATCCTTTGGGAGGTAGAGAAGGATACTCCCCTAAGAACAATGTTCACTGAAGATGAGATCATCTCTTTGCAATTCTCTGGCGATGGGAATCATGTGCTTTCCCAAGAGAAAACCGGGAGGATCCAGCTTTGGGATATCACTTCGGGTACCTTGAAAAAACGCTATGGAAATAGGCAGTTTGCTAAGCTTTCCTCTGATGGAAGCATGATTGCCCTTCAATCTGGAGTTGCCTCCTTTGTTGAGCTTCGTGGTGTCCAATCAGACCTCTTGTTACAGAAATTGGAAAGCCCCCAAGATATGTTCTTTGATGCAGCTTTCTCTCTTGATGGAACTCGTCTTGTGACAGTCGATGTTAGTGCGAACATCCTTCTTTGGGATGTTCAAACGGGCATGCTTCTCAAGACGTTACCTACGGCCGTGACAGAATTTTTGATTACAGGGCTCGAAATGCTTGCTGATGAGAATCTGGTTCTTGTTAAATCGACTTTTCCTCAGTTGAAAACGAACGGTGCTGCAGTTCTTGACATTACCACGGGGAAGCCCCGTTGGATTTTGTTATCAGAGCCAACAAAGTATGATATCAACTATGGATTTTCTTCTGCTGTCCTTTCTCAGGATGGGCAAACCCTTTTAACAGGGAGCCAGGATGGAACCGCAAAACTTTGGGCGGTCGGAAATCGGCCCTCTCTCACTGGCGGTGGATGGTCGTTTTAGCATGACAAACAGATAAGCCTTGTTAGAAAACTCTCGCTACGATGAATGTCGTCCATTCTCTTTAGGACACCCGAATTTTCGTCCCTCTAGAATCGCTAATTCATTGCTCCCGAAGCGGGATCCATAATCACCATTTTGTTCATGCCGTCGAGGAAGGTCCCCGCTTCTTTATCATAATGGGGGACATCGGTACCATAATTAAGCGTGGTAATCACTGCCTGACCAATGACGTTGCGGCCTGTTTGGTTCCCCAGTCGGGTTTTCACTCCCCAGGGAGCATGAAACATCAAAGGCTGTCCCTGATGAACCCCTAGGTAGATCCCGACATGGCCTGGTTTTAAAAGGAGTGTTTGATAGGGAACGCCATACGTCTCTAAAATTTTTAACTTTTGTTCTTTGGACTTCCCAGTCAGGTCAATTGATTTCCCAAAGACATTTCCCTGTGCAGACGAGTTTCTAGGTAACCAAATCCCAAACAGGCTGTAAAAATCGTGTACCAACGCCGAGCAGTCCCGGTTTCCCAGCATCGTTCCCCATCCATAGGGCTTGCCCAAAAAGGAATTGACCGCTTCCTCTAGGGAGGGGCTTGTGAATTCGTAGGGTGCTCGCGAGGCAACCTGACGGGGTAGGACTTGGGTTTCAAATCTGGCATATGCCTTTGGCCCCAAGGTAGGGATTTTAACGAAAAAAGTAAGCTTCTTTTCTCTTGTTAATGGCAGATAAGATCCCATCTTTACTTGTAGCCTAACATTCCCGTCTTTTTGAAGCATGGTTTCATGATCGCTTGTTATGATCAGGAGCGGAAGCGATTCTAGCTGCCTTCTTTGGGCAGAGCTTACTTTTGCAACGGAAGAACTGGGAATCCAGCCATACGCGTGGTCGTTGGTTTGAATAAAGGACCAGACTCGGTCTCGGGATGTATGGAGGATTAAGACGGGGCTGCCCAAAGAGAGCTGGGTCTCTTGAAATTGATCAAAGGGATACCCGTTTCCGCCTTGAGAGGGATCATCGAAATAAGGCCTGCTCGTTGGCACCGAACGGACATCCGCCGTGGCTACAATAATTCCAGGTTGGCAAAGCGAGCCATACGCATCCAGGTTGCTATTCTCAACAAGTGCTTGTTTATAGGTCATTGAGAGAGGAAGATAGTTTTCTCCCAATCCGCCCTGTAACATTTTTTGAGCATTAAAAATCACAGTTTCTTTGAGAAAAGAACAAGTAGTTTTATGCCAAGGGGAAAAGTATTTTTTCCGTAGCTGTGAACGCAACACCTCAACCTTTTTAGGGAAAAGGGGAAAATTAGGCACGGGAATTTTTCGTGCATCCTGAGGAATGCGAAGGACATCTGCGACGGGATATGTAGTAATGGTAGCAAAGGGCTTTGTCTCTTCAGAAAGAGAAAAGGCAGCAATGGGTTTGTAGAGAAAAATCACCACTGTCAGGAAAATCCATTGGGACCAGCCTGGGAATAGATTTGGGTTGATTCCTCGTATCATTTGCATAAGCCATCTGCTCCTTTTTCCCAAAAGTTTATACGAAGTCGTAGATCAGTATAAGTTTTGTCCGTCTGTCTTGGTAATTCGATCGTGGTTTCAAAGCGTTAGCCAACTTCTTTTATGGGATATTTCTACCATGCTTCTATCAAAGGGCAGCTGGGGATGGCAGATTGCGTACCACCTTGTGCACCAGATTGTGTTTAAGAGAAAAGAGTGCTACATTCCCCCCATGCAGATAGAATTCCCAAGGCTTGCTCGCCCTGAAGATCGAGCCGGCATTCATATCCTCCTTGAGCAGTGTAACCTTCCCAAGGAGGGTATTTTTGCAGACCACTGCATCGTATGGACCCTGCTACAAGGAGGAAGCGTGATTGGATGTAGTGCGTTGGAAAGCTATCCTCCCTACGCATTATTGCGATCAGTAGCCGTCCATCCTCGTTGTCATGGACAAGGATTCGGCGCTAGCTTAGTATCTGTTGCTCTACAACATGCAATCAAGCTAAAGCTCGAGAGAGTTTACCTTTTAACAACGACAGCCGATTCCTACTTTCCATGGTTTGGCTTTCAGGAAATCTCAAGGGAGCAGGTTCCTAAGCTCGTTGAGCAATCGATTGAATTTACAACCCTTTGCCCTAGCAGCGCAGTCATTATGCAAAAAAGCATGAAAGGATCAAAATCATGAAGATCAAGAAGAATAATTTCTGGTGGTTTTTTACATCGGCGATGTTTGCCCTTGGCATAGGCCCGGGCATGGTCTATGCGGAGCAACAAGCAAAAGCGGAGAACCAATCGACGAAAACTTCACCCACCAAACCAAAAGAGGAAAACAAAATTTCAAAGGGGCTTGCCCTGGAGCTGATCATTCCCCAAAAGGTCAAACAGGGGACTCCTATCGCAGTCCTTATACGGGTCTGGAACAAAGGAGAGACCCCGTTAAAGTTTGTCTACCCCTATGGCGCGGATAAGAACGGCCTTTTTAGTTTTGAGCTTTCAGAAGTGACTACCGGGGCTAAATGGGAAGTTCTGGAACATAGCGTAAGAGGGCTGGTAAAAGACAAGACCAGGACCATTCCCAAAAATTCTGCCGTCGAGCACGAGCCAGATTCACTAAGGTATAAGAAAGACAACGATTGGCAGACTACGCTTCCCGTAGGACGTTACAAGATGGTTGCAAGCTACAATCCGCAAAAAGCGATCCTTGCCGAAGATCGGGTTGGTTCTGTGATTCAGTCTCCATCGGTTGAATTTACAGTGGAGTAGGAAACCAAGTTCATATAGCAGAGATCGAGATCCCTCGTGTTGCAAGGGAGAATTCTCCAGGGAAGACCAGAGGCTTAACTAAGATTTAAATTTAATTTTGTTGATGGCATCAATGAACTGATTGTAGGCCTTCCGAACATCTTCGATCGTTCCGGGGAGCGTTTGTCCGCTGTTAAATCTTTGAAGCTCGGTTTCATCAAAACGTTTCCCTGGTAGCTTGGCAATTCGATTGAGAACCTGTTTGGCTGCCTCCTTTACAAGGCCGGTTTTCTTTACTGCGTCTGCTGCGCTGGAAGTTCCTGCCTGGTGTGTAAACTGATTGACAGAATAAGTCTCAGCATCTGCGGCTTGCGGATTTGTAGCATAGGCCGTGTCAAGGATCTTCCATTTCTCGATAAGGGCATTTGCCTGTTCTTTGATTTTTACCATGTGTGGGGTCGTCGGTGGATCTTGCCAGTTGATTTTCCCCATGAGACGAATCATTTGCTTTGCTGTGATCAGATAGTCCATCAGCATGTAGTGCATAGACGTCTTTTTAAGAGGAGAAATCTCTTCCTTTAACATTTCGTCTTCAATCTCATCAATGGCTTCAGCCATCCGGGAGCGAGCTTCAAAAAACGCTTTGCCTTCCTTCAGAAGAATTTGGTGAAATTCCTTGGCTTTCTTGAACTGATCCGTTTGGTAATCCTCGTGCTTGTAATAAAGGGCCGCAGCACGAATGGTTGGATATAATTTCTCGATCGACAAAGCGTACTGAAGGGCAGGCTGATCAAGCTGAGGTATGTTTGGTGCTGTTGATGCTATTTTTCGTAGCTCTATAATTTGAGGTTTAGGATCCCAAGTAATGTCAGTAACTCCTCGGTTGAAGTTTGGTTCTTGGCCTGTGGGTCCTTGCTCTTCACACTTGTCTTGGCACCAGCTAAAGTATTGGTTTAAAACATGGCTATACGTGCTGTAAGTTGTATCAAGAATTCTTACATATGCCTGTTGCTTCTCGAGACGGGGAGTGCTGACTTGGAGAGAGGTATTAGAACCTGTGGTAGAGCCATGATCTGTTGTAGAACCATGGTCTGGATTGGAAGATTCTTTCTTTTTGCAGCTTCCTGAAAGAAGCAGGAAAAACCCTATCCCTACGAGCGAAAATCCTTTTTTCATCGTCCTTCCTCCGTAAATTTTTATATGACTTTTTATAGTAATAAGGTCGGTATAAATTGGCAATCCCAATCAATATACATAGAACGAAGTAGGTAAGAATACTTAGAATCGAAGCTAAGAGTGTCTAAAAGCGGATCCGAATGCCCACAGGGACAAGCAGGCTGAATTGGCCCCCATAAAAGGCAGCTTGCACATCAGCATACAGTGCCGCTCGAGCTGCGGGGACCACACTTCCCAAGTTTACCAAAATTCCTGGGCTGGCTGCTACCAAAAGAGCATGGGTGCTGCCGGGCTGCAAACGATACTCTGAGGAAAGGTTTGCCTGCTCGCCCAAATCTGGGGCGAATATGTAAGCGTATCCAATATCAAGCTTAGTCGTAAAGGCGACTCGGCGTTGATGCCCAAAGTAAAAGTCTCCCTCAACCCCAATCATCGCCTGAATGGCACGCATATTACGCGTAAACTGATTTCCAACTCCTAAACGAAGATTGGTGAGCAAATCTACACAAGAAGAGGAAACCGTCTCTTTTGAGAGCTGACATGCATCAAGCACATAGATGGATAGGCCCACATTTGCCATGAGGTGAGGTTGTGAGGCGCGGATCTGAGCATACGTTTGGTACGTGCTACCATCATCGGCAACCGCTGTATTTTGCTGCAAACCGTAATTCCAAAGAACGCCGCCTGCTAGATCGAACGAAAGAGCAATGCGAGAACGTTTTGCCACGCTTGGGACAGGTTCGCTGTTCACTACGGTTTTTGGGGAGTTTCCTTCAGATACCCTCGGTGCTGGAGAAGATTCAATCTGAGGAAGGGGCGCTGGCTGATCGGTTGACGTCTTTATAGGGGGCTGAACCTCAATTTGCTCCGCCTCCGCAAAAACAGTAACAAAACAACATAGGAGGGTGCTGATGGAGAGGGTTCGCTTAGGAAAGAACATAAACTTTATGTACCAACTTGTGAGAAGATTTGCAACAACAAGATCCCTTATGTGAACGGCCTTATCATTTCTTTTGATAAATTGCTTATCTTTATGCGAATCTTATATTCATGATGAATAACTACCCAAAATTATTTGTTCTTTTTCTCACCATTGGGCTAGTCATGGTTACCAATTGTGTCGATGTTCCTTCCTCTCAAATCGAACTGATTCCTGCTCGGCTGCCTGGAGCTTGCAATGCAAACAAATGGTGTTGGGAGCATCCCACCCCAAGTGGCAATGCGCTTTTGGGTGTGTTTGGAACTTCACAAAATAACGTATGGGCCGTGGGAGAAGGTGGAACGCTTCTTCACTACGATGGACAATCGTGGCTGCCGGATCGTCAAAGCGGTCTCTATCCGAACTTGAATGCAGTATATGGTTTTGCCCCAAACGATCTTTGGGCTGTGGGTGATAAAAGCACGGTGCTTCGATATGACGGTATAAGTTGGAAAGAAGAGAAAGCGGTGAAGGGCCTGTTTACCGGACCCATTCGTATTAAGAGCATCTGGGGTACAAGTAGTAAGGATGTATGGCTAGGCTTTGAATCCGCTTTTCTTGCTCACTACGACGGAACAACCTGGCGTCTAGAGGCAGGAATTGCGAATCCTTCCTACCAGATTCAAAGCCTGTATGGATTTAGCAAGAATGATCGAGGCAGGAGTTGCTGAAGCAGCAAAAATTTATCATTGTACTGACGGGACCTCGTGGTCTTTGGCAAAAACCAATTTAAAGCCCCTCTATTCTCTTTGGGGCTCCCAGAGTAATGATGTATGGGCTCTTGGTTCTAATGAAGCGTTCCACTACGATGGAACTCAGTGGAAGCCTGTATCTTTGGATCCACCCCTCCACCAAAATGGACAACGCGATCAAATTTTTGAGTCAATTTGGGGTAGCGCACCAAACGATCTTTGGGTCGCAAGCCGTAGCTTTTATACAACGGGCAAAAGTTGGTTTGGCCATTACGATGGAACAATGTGGACATGGACGCCTTATCCAAATTGGTCTTCACAGATGGCAGTTGATAAAAATCCTACCAGGACTCCGAAGGCGATGTGGGGAACGGGAGAAAATGTCTGGACGGTAGGAGAGTACCAAACCATCGTAGCCTATAAAAACAAACATTGGGCAGTCGATCCCATGAGCAGTCGAGGAGTTTTATGGTTTGATCGTCTGAAAGCTTTGAGCACAGAGGACCTTCGCTCAAAGCTTCTAGAGACCGATCTGAAGAGTGTGTGGGTAAGAAATGAAAGCGACATTTGGGTGGGAGGTTACTCTTCTGTGGTGCTCCATTACGATGGAAAGTACTGGAAGCAGGTGACTCTACCTATATTACGAGATGGTAGCTTCGAGACGATTTCAAGCATTTTGGGGTTTGCTGAGAATGATGTTTGGATGGTTGGTGCAGATGGAGGCGAAGTTCTTCACTATGATGGAAGCGAAGTCAAAAGTGTATATCCACCCGCCGGAACGCGCACAACGCCAAAGTTATCGAAAATTTGGGGAACTTCGTCAACAAATTTATGGATTGGAGCAGAAAAGGAGCAGATCCTTCATTATGACGGACAAAACTTTACGTTCACCAAGCTGACAGGAAGTCCTTTTAAAGACGATGATATTGTAGGAATCTGGGGAACCCAGGCAAACAATGTTTGGGCGCTCAGCCATGGTGGAACTCTCTATCACTATGACGGGACCTCATGGAAGTTCAAAACCGAAGACCCAGGGTTGGCTTCAAATTTAGGAGCTAGTGGGTACAGCGACCTTTTTGGTACGGGACCGGACAACATTTGGGCCGTTGGAACACAGCGGCTCCTTGTCACGGGAATGGGCCTTCTTATAGGGCCAGCTGGTTTGCTCCACTACGACGGAGCGAAGTGGTCCCAGGTGGCAAAAGATTTTTATACGGGCCTTAGCAGCGTATGGGGGAGGGGACCAAACGATATGTGGATCAGTACTCGTGGTGGAGAAACGTACCATTTTGATGGAACAAGCTGGACTTTTGTTGCTACCGGCGTAAGTGGATCCTCAGGACTAGCTCAGATTCGGGGATTGCCAGATGGGCAAATCTGGGCCGCAGGCGGAAAAACTGCCATTCTCCACTACCACCCTTAGGAGAAACCACAAATATTGACAATGTCTAAGAGAATTGTATGTTTTTGCCTAGGAGAATCTTATGTGGAAACAAACACCTCTATTAGCCTTATGTTTAAGTATAATCGTATCCTTCCCTTTCGGAGCAAACGCACTCCATGCGCCTGAAACCAGCGCCAGCGCATCTACTTCTGACACTTCCTCGACAAACCAATCCGGAGAGCGTCAATCGAAACCTTCTTCCGAATCGGCGGTCTCTCCTGTAGTTACATCTAAGCCTGGCGATTTTGCTCTTACGTTTACGTTTGGTGGCCTTGGGAATATGAATGTTGGAGGGACCAACTCTGCCAAAGTGGGGAATATGATGTTTAGCGAATTGGGAGCTCGTGCGGTTCTGAAGAGTGTGATTATTCCCTTTTCCTTAGGGGTTGGAATCACAAATAATCTTCCTGATGCAGGCGATTCGCGAACAGATTTTGGTTTGAGTGCTTCGGTAGGTATCCTTAAACAATTCCGTGTTTGGAGAAGAATTGCCCCCTATTTCGGAGGAATGTTTCACCTTCATTACCTAGATCCTTCAACGCCTCCTAATGCGCCGAATACGGACTATCAAGTTCAAATTGCGCTGGGTCCGGTTCTTGGGGTTGAATACTTTATTGCAGACCGTGTAAGTTTGTACATGCAGGGACAGCTGCTTCTGGGGCTTTCCTTTACCGATGCAGTGATAGAGACCCAATTTCTAACCAATCTGCTTGCAGGCGGCCAACTTGGGCTAGCCGTTTACTTTTAGTTCTTTCTGGTCCACACCTAAAAACCTACGAAATTTCGTACTCTCTGCACGGCTTGTTCCCTATGGAGAGTAAAAAATAAAAAAGAGCCCAAACAAAAATTGCTTGGGCTCTTTCTTATGGAACGTATAAGTCGTACCAGGCAAAGGCCTAGTTTACATTCCCATAGGACTGTGACCATGACCTCCGGCAGGGGATGCAGGCGCATCCTCTTTAGGAAGTTCTGCAACCACTGCTTGAGTGGTTAGCATAAGACCGGCGACCGAGGCTGCATTTTGCAAGGCCGTGCGGACTACCTTGGTGGGGTCAAGTACGCCTGCTGCTAATAGGTCCTCGTAAGTCTCTGTAGCTGCGTTAAAACCAAAGGTTCCTTGGCTTTCACGGACTTTGTTCACAACCACAGCGCCATCGTTTCCGCCATTTTGGGCAATCCAACGAAGAGGCTCCTCGACGGCTCGCTTAATGATGGCGACGCCGAAGGTTTGTTCAGGCGAAAGTTTTAGTTTCGATAATCCTGTTTGGGCTCGCAACAGGGCGACGCCACCGCCTGGGACAATGCCTTCTTCCACCGCGGC
>CAZHYV010000003.1:0-264109 GCA_964537055.1 uncultured Myxococcales bacterium | reverse complement strand
CCTGCGCGCACGCGCGATTTATGCACGAAGTGCAACTTCCTAGATCCTCTTCCTGATCCCTTTCCTCTTCCATCGCGACTTTGTACGAATCTTCGCGAGCTTTCGCGAAAATTCGCGAATTTTGTTCAGTAGATGTGTCTAACCGACGGCCTTTCTCAGAAGTTGCCTGATTTCCGTTCAGGGTCGGGAATGAGTGAGAACTTTCCTGAACATTCGCGAAAGTTTTTGAAAGTTCGGAACTCTGTACGAAAGTTCCAACGTTTTCCTGCACAGATTCATTTTCTTGGGTGGCTCTGGAATCTGCAGAAACTTTTTGCTCTTCCCCCAAGGCATTTAGAGAGGATGTCGTTTCTTTTTGTTCCTTCTTTTCTGGGACAAACCCGATGGGATTTGCACTTGTGCTCATAGGGACAGGTTCCGAGTCATCTGCTTCTTCTGGGGTCGGGATTTTCGGCTTTCCTGGCTTGTCAATGCGTTGGTGTTTGTTCCAATTCCGCACATGCAGGTATCGCTGTCCTCGCACTGTATAGCTCTCGACCATCTTGGTTTCTAGCAGCTCCGCCAAGACTAAGGACACATCCAGTTCTGCATCGCCGCCAAACGCCATATTGCGTAGATAGGTAGGGTTGGCCCGCATGTTCCCATGGTCATCTGAAAGCAAAATGCAACTCACGAACAGCCAGCGAGCAGGCACAGACAAACTCATTACAAGCTCATCTTCTAAGAGCTCTGGTTTCAAGGTTCGAATCCGTCCCCCCGCCATTAGAGCCCCCCTACAGTATATTGTAAATTACGGAAGACATAGGTATTTCCTTCTTTGGATGGTTTGATCTCCATGCTTTTTTGAGATGGAACATCCAGAAGAGTTGTTCCAATCTCTATCAGATTTAGAGACTTTTCAACAAGGTGACGTAATAACTGACTCATCGAGAGATGATGCGTAGAAGCAGTGTTTTGAATTCGTAGGAAAAGCTCTTTCTTCACATAAAAATGAACTGACTTTTCGTTCTTTACCATTCCTCTATTAAAAGAAAATCGATCTGCGATTGCAATCATGTAACGAGATATTCGTATTTCTGTTACAAACATAGGGAAAGACATCATCTTTGTAACGAGAATACGAATATCTTGTTATTTGCTTGTGTCGAAATCTCTTTCCTTCCTATGCTGATATCTCGCTATGTGAAATTGCAATGAATTTCATGGAAAGGAAAAGACATGAAGCTGTCGTTCATATTACCTGGTACGCTCCCTCTTAAGCAGACGCTTCTTCATCTGACCCAAGAAAAAGGAAAACTGCATCTTCTTCCTAAAGAAGCCTGGCGAACCTACCGAGACCAAGTTCTTCCGGTTTTGGTCAAACAAATCAGCGAGCTCTCCCCAGAGGTTAAGATGTGGTTTCCCATCGATTGGGCTTTGCACTGTAGAGCACTCTTTTATCGAGAACATCTAGGAGGAATCGCTGCCCTTCATTATCAAGCCCTTGCAGAACTCATGCGTGCAGCCAACCTCATCTCGCATGAAAAGTGGATTCAGAGTTGGGATGGCTCGCGCCTTCTTCTGGATCGTGAACGTCCTCGTGTTGAATTCGTACTTACTCGTCTCACGAAAGAACAAAGGAAGGCCCAATAATGACAGAACTTAGGAAAGTATCTTTTGAAGGAGACATCCTAGAAGCGATTCCACAGGGAAAGGATGTATGGGTTTCCGTCCGAAAAATCTGCGAAGCGCTCCAAATCGATCCGAAAGCCCAACAAGATAAGCTAAAAGCGAAGTGCTGGGCAACCTGGGGGAACATCCCCTTGGTTGCTCAAGACACCAGAGTTCGTGAGGTCTTTTGTCTTCATATCGATAGCGTGCCCATGTGGCTTGCTGGCATTGATGCGAAAAGAGTGAACCCTGAGATCCGACCCAAACTCGAGCGTTATCAACTTCAGTGTGCCAAAGTATTAAAAGAAGCCTTTATTGAGCCACCAACACTTTCCTCCTCTGTATCTATGGATGCTCTCGACTTCGTAGTCCAACAAGCGCAAGGGTTAATTACGCTAGCAAGCGAGATGAAAACCCAGTCTGTCCGCCTGGGCCACATCGAAACAACGGTCAAAAAGCTTATAACGAATCAAGAGGCAGCGGAACAAGATTTGCTTCACGTCGAGCGTGCCAGTGAGAAACCTCTTCAAAAAACCACTCGATCAAAAGTCGTGGAGCTCGTTCGGGCCTACACGTATGCAACAGGAGCGAATTATCAGCTGACCTGGAACAAACTATACCGAGAGCTGCTCTATCGCTATCGCTTTGATGCAAAGGCGCGGGCAACCCATCGCGGGGTATCTCCTTTAGATATCATTGAGCAAGAAGGATACTTAGAAACATTGTTTCTCATCGCCTCAGACATTTTCCCAATCCCGCGGCCCAACGCCCTCTATGCGGCTGTTTCTTCCTAAGTTACTTCAATAGGAGCCTATATGCCTCGTCATCTTTGGGACCGTTACGATACTCCGCAGCTTGCAATTCAAACATTGATGGATACGTATCCCTTTATTCAGGGAGAATCTCTGTTGGATCCCTGCGCAGGAGATGGTCGCATCACAGACCTATTTCGGGCAGCTCGACGCTTTCATTCATCCCGGACAAATGATTTAGACCCAAACACGCCGGCAGAAGAACACCTAGACGCCCGAGATCCGGGCCTCTATCAGCAGCGTCCCTGTTGGATTGTCACCAATCCACCCTTTCGTTTGGCCTCGGACATCGCACAAACAGCCCTACAACACAGTAACGTGGGTGTAGCGCTCCTGCTTCGCTGTACCTTTTTGGAGCCTTGCCAGAATCGGTATTGGTTACAAATGTATCCGCCCACTCATTTGTTATCCCTCCCTCGGCTCTCGTTTACTAAGAATACCAAAACTGATTTTGTGCCGACGTGGTGGTTTGTCTGGGTGCACGGAAAGCAGGGCACTATAAAGGTTGTCGTCCATTCTCCTAGAAAAGCTCAACAACTTCCCTTCTCTCTTCTATCTTCCTACGAGGGAGGGAACATTTCATCTGAGAGATTCTATCCTCCTGAAGCAAAGAAGAATTTCTCAGGCTAACAAAGGAAAAAAGTAATGAGAAAGACCTTAAAAAACGATAAAATTTCTATCTCTACACAAGCGCTTTCTTGCTTAAAAGCACACCTACCTAGAGAGCAGAGAAATCGGCAGGCATTAAAAAAAATTCTAACCCAAGCGGGTTGGGATTTGAATAAAGTCTATCTATGCCTTTTTAATCTACGAGAAGGCGAAAAATTTGAAGAAGCACAGAGAATAATTGACGTCTGGGCAAGAAATCGTTTAGATGAATGAAGTCATGTTCAGACATATTACCCAAGGAAAAAGAAAAACGTTTGTAGCGGACGATGGGCTTATTATCGCTTATGAGCGTGTACGGTTAGATGCTCAGGAATTAAGTCAGAAAATAAATTCCAAAGAATTAAGTCCAGAAAAATTTCCCTATAGTCTGAACGATTTTCTAAATGAGTCAGCTTGGTTGAATCTGAAAAGACTTCGAAAACTCATTGATCAGCTAAAAACAAGAACTGCAAAGTAATCAGTTTTCAGCTGTCTGTTTTTTTGCCTGCATAAAGTAAAGCATTTTTCAAAATTCTTTAATTATTTCAACATATCAACAATTATAGAAGGCGACTTCTAGATAAGTGTAACTTATCGAAAAGTCAACTTCTTGTAAAAGTCAACTTGACCAATTAGTCGCCTTCGTGATACAACAGAATCACGACAAGTCTCTCTTTTCAGTTCGAGCCACATTTAGAGCAGGCTTGTTTTGTATTCCTACGTTTTTAACCAAGAAATTGGAGGTCATTATGGCTGAGACACTATCCTTTCCTTCACAAGAACAGAAAATCGAGCAGCTTACAAAAGACAACCAGCTCCTCAGGTTGAAGAATCGTTCCTTGATCCAAAAAATTCATACAGATACCTTGACTCAAATTCACAATCGGGCCTTCCTTAAAGAACGCCTAAAAGTTGAAGTCCAATTTGCGGTCAATACGCAGATTCCATTAGCAATCTTATTAGTGGATATCGATCATTTTCATAACTACAACGAAGCATATGGCCATCTTGCTGGAGATGAGGCCCTCAAGCGGATCGCTCGTGTATTACGCCAGCAAAGCCGTCTTTCCGATAAGGCATTTGTAACTCGCTCAGGAGGAGAAGAATTTCTATGCCTGATCTCGAATGCAGATGAATTTGCAGCAACAAAAATTGCGGAGCGCTTGCGAGCCAAAGTGCAAGAACTTGAGCTTGATACGAAAGCCCAGATTACAATTTCCATCGGCATTGCAGTTTGTCCTGATCACGGAACGACCGTAGACGAACTTCTGGTTGCTGCGGACCGTGCGATGTATCAAGCCAAAGCCGCAGGACGGAATCAATTCTGCTTGGCTCAACCTTTTTCTCTATCTCAAACAAAATAGGGAGATAGTAACGAAGAGACAGTCTTATAGAGGCTGAGAGATAGCCAACTTTAAACGAGGCTTTTTATTTCAGCTAACTACACGAGTACACAAAAGGAGATGGGCCATGAAAATTGTTCTCAAAGAAGTGGAATTACATTTATCTCAGGAAGAGGCTGGTCCTGTGGGCCAACTTTTTTCCAAATGGATCGAAAAGACTCCGAGCCCTCAAGAAACATGTCTTCTGCCTGCGGCTGAAATTGCCCATCAGCTTAAGATGGGACATGAAGCCTTCCGGCTTTGGTTGTATCGAGATGAACGCTTACAAAAACTAGCTTATCTCCGGGACGGAAGTTCCGCTCCTTTAGGAAGCAGGGCCACAAAGTATTTTCGATTAGCAGAAGTAAGGCAACTCCATATAAATCGAAAAAAGCCGGAATCTCTTTCTAAGAATGTGTCGCCTCAAGATATACAACCTGAAACGTTAGGAGAAACCCGATGAGTTCCATTCATAAAGGATTGGTACGTGAACTTGCCCCCTTGCTTGCAAGAGAACTCTTACGAGAACTTAAAAGTCAACGCCTGGCCTTCCTAGAATCCCTTGAAGATTCCAACAAAGGGCAAAACCATACTAAACACGCTGAACGATCGACGGAGGAAATCGAACAATGGGCAGCGAAAGAAGCCAAACGAATCTTGGCTGAAATGAGGAGAACGAAAAAGCCGAGGAATACTTTAGAGGAATCCATCACAGAAAAGTAACGAAATCAGAAATCTGAAAAGAGAATGAAAAACGATCTTGGCTCAATTCGAATGAGTGGGTAGGATACAAAACGAAGCGAGCTTCTTACTGCAAACAAAGGAGAACGTATGCGAGTAAGAGAGCAGAATCGGGTCTTAGGACCGTATGAAGAACAAGGGGTGTGGCGCATTATCATTGTCGAGGATGGGAGAAAACGGACGAGAAAACTATCGTCTTTTAAGGAAGCGATAGCGATGAAAAAGAAAGTAGAGGAAGAGTTCTATGGCTGTCCTTCTATTACGATCGAAAATGCACTCGGAGAGTATCGGGAATATTTGCTTCAGGTAAAACAAAACCAACAGGAAACAATGGAAGTAACGATGATTCGGTTGAAAGGCTTTTTTCAGAATGGCGACCTCCCGCTCCAAGAGCTCACAGAAGAGCTAGGGATTCGTCTGTACCGAGCATTGCTGTTAAAATATGCAGTCGCGACCCATCGGCGGATGTTGGTTGAAGCAAAAACATTCCTCAATTGGTGCATTCAAAATCGGTGGCTCACCAAAAATCCGTTTCAGAACATTCAAGGACAAGGGAGAGGATCAAAAGGGAAAAAACAGCTTCATTTTGATGAAGCCAAACGATGGATGAAGGTGGCTCTTGATTTGGCCCACCGAGGCGATACCAAAGCGATTGTTGCATTGAGTACTCTTCTGTTAGGCCTTCGTTCGAAAGAACTGGTCTCCCTCTCGGTTCGAGATGTAGATCAGGGAGGCCGGTTGTTATGGGTGCCTGGAACCAAATCGAGAGCGGCCAAACGACACATCGAAGTTCCGATG
Source organism: uncultured Myxococcales bacterium (assembly GCA_964537055.1). Lineage (GTDB taxonomy): Bacteria > Myxococcota_A > Polyangia > Palsa-1104 > JAEUJZ01 > CAZHYV01. Next base: position 258,078 of record CAZHYV010000003.1, on the reverse strand, counting down.
GTCTTACAGCCGTTCTTGCTAAAACTATGCAAGAGACGAAATCCGGAAGAACGACTGTTTCTGAATTCGCCTGGGGGGCAGTATGAAGGGAAGCCGCACCATCGTACGTTTCCAAGGAAGCAGGTGATCAAAATCTGCAAGTTGGCAGGCGTTCCCCTGGTCTCGGCGCATGGGATGCGTGGCTTACACAGTACGCTGGCCATTCAAGCAGGAACCAGTCCTCACATGGTAGCTCAGAGCTTAGGGCATGAGTCTATCAAAACCACCTTGAGCCATTACGCAAGTCCCGATTCGATGCAAAAACATCAACAACAAAAACTACTGAACATGTTGGAGCAAAACCACAGCGTTCGAAAAGGAAGGAGGGTGTTAGCACAGGGTGCTAGCGCAGCCTAATTTGGGTGCTAGCGTGGCCTCAATCGTTCCCTAATCGTTCCCTGGAGCTGTTTTTTGGCGATCTAGAAATTTTGAGTGAAGTTTGTAACTGCTGGATTTTGTAGAGAAAAATGAAAGCGGAAGACGGGATTCGAACCCGCGACAACTAGCTTGGGAAGCTAGGACTCTACCACTGAGCTACTTCCGCGAAAAAACCCAAGCTTAGTCATCTGGCCCTCTTCCGTCAATAAATTTATTTGCAGGCGCTAGCATCCTTCCCCTCAATGAACCCAAGAACCTGCTTCCTTCCCAGTCGAATTTACGGTATAATCACCCACAAGCATCAGTTTTCATTTCCAAAAAAATTCTTACCCACGTTGAGGGCACCATGAGTCTTTCTTTACGACCTCTATTACGACCTTCCTTGCAAACGATTCTCTTTCTTGCCTGTACGGCCAGTTTGGCTCGGTCTGCCTTTGCAGAAGAACTTTCCTCAAAGCTGCGTCAATCTGTCTTTCAGATTGGCGTAACGATGCAGGATGCTGATTTTAAACAGCCTTGGCAGACCCAAGCTGTTGTCAATGTGTGGGGCAGTGGATTTTATATTGGTCGTGGGATGATTATGACCAATGCCCACGTGGTCTACGGGGCTCGGTATATTACGGTTCGTAGGGATGGAGAACCTAGGGCGGTCTCTGCGAAAATCCGTTTTGTTGCGCATGGTTGCGACTTAGCTGTCCTAGAAGTAGAAGATCCATCCTATCTGAAGGATTCGGTTCCTCTTCATCTTGGTGAAGTGCCAAAACTTCATTCCTCCGTAGTAGTCATGGGCTATCCTTTTGGAGACGATGCTCTCTCTATAACAAAGGGAGTCACTTCGCGCATCCAGTATGAATCCTATACCTCTGAGGAAGAACACCTCCTGGTTCAAATCGACGCTACCATCAATGAAGGAAATAGCGGAGGACCCGTGTTTCAAGGGGAACAGGTCGTGGGCGTTGCTGCCATGTCCAGCTCGCGAGGCGACAATCTATACTATATGATTCCGACTCCAATTCTTAGGCACTTTCTCAAAGACATTGAGGATGGAACGTACGATGGGTTTATTGATAGCGGCCTTAAGGTAGATTCCCTATCGCTAACCAATCCCAGCACAAGGAGCTACCATCAGCTTCTGCCCGAAGAAAGTGGAACAAAAGTTATGCATGTTGCTTGGTATTCGCCGTTCGCAGGAAAACTTTATCCTGGGGATCTTCTTTTGGCACTGGATGGGCAGAAAATCGGGGAAGATGGATTGGTTGCTTACGAAGGAGAACGCGTCCATGTCAAAGCCCTTTTAGACTTGAAGCACCATGGAGAAATAGCGCAATTCTCTATCCTCAGGGAAGGAGAGAGAAAGACAATTCCCATCGTTATGAAGAACAATCCGGCGCACACCACGGTTTCTCCTCTCTATGTGAAGCAGCCAAAGTATCTCATGTGGGGAGGGCTTGTTTTTATGCAGCTTTCTCGAAACTATCTTCAAACTCTTGGAAAACGCTGGGCCGGAGAAGGAAATGTGGCCCGATACGTATTTTTCTATCATTCCTTTTTACCCGAATTTCAAAAGCAACCCGAGATTGTATTGCTTGTGAACTGCCTTCCGTCTTCAATCCAGCTAGACCCAGAAATGAGACTCCCGAAAGTGGTAAAAAGCATCAATGGCATCTTGGTCAAAGATATCAAACATGCCTCTGCCTTAATTCACAATTCTGTAAGTGATGCCCTTTTGTTCCACTTCTTTGGGGAAGAGGCGCCCTTGGTTGTTTCGAAAGCAGAAATGGATCAAGAAACCCCTGAAATTGCCAAGAGGTATGGAATCACCCATACCGAGATGCTTGAGGACCTCCCCTCAGAAGAAACCATCATCAGTACTAAAACAGGGGGGAAGCCATGAGCAAAAAAATACTTTCTTTTCTTAAGCGGCCTGGCGTCTCTTTGCGGGCCATCTCCCTTCAAAGAATGGACATTACCGTATTCCTTTTTGCGGTATTCGTTCTTTTCGTAAAAGCGGGCTGGGCAAATCCTGGAGCTGAGCCAGACTACCGAACGAGTTTGGTCAGGCTGCAGGTGTTAAAGCAGCCGACCAATATGACCAATCCTTGGCAAAAGAAGAAGACTTCTTCTGAACAGTACCTAGGAGTTTACATCGGTGGAAAGCACCTCCTTACCACAGCGCTTGCAATCAGGGATAGTTCCTTCCTCGAAATGAGCCGTTTTGGAGAATCGGCCACCTATTCAGTGAAGGTCGATTTCGTAGACGAAGAAGCAAACCTGGCGCTTCTTCATGTGAACCATGAAAATGCTCTTTTTGGCATGGTGCCGCTTCCACTAGCTCCAGACTTGCCTTTGCAAACGGTAGTTTCTATTTTAAAGCCTTATGATTTATTCACCCTGAGGGTTGTTCCTGCTCGCCTGATCAAGGTGGATGCGCTGCTACCAACGACCAGCGGCTATCCTTTGCTCACCTACCTGCTGGAAGCAGAACAGGAAGGCTTTGGCGCTGCAGAGCCTGTGGTATCTAACGGATACCTCGTCGCATTGGCATCTCATCAGGAGACCAAAACGCTTGTGGCTTCTCTACCCAGTGGGGTATTGAGTCATTTTCTCGAGGATTGCCAACCTTTGTTTCTCAAGGAGCAGGAGGCTCAACCCGTACCTGAATCTATCAAAGGAAGAGGGGAGATTCCCTTTCAAGCAAGCACCTTCTACCGAGGGTTTCCTGCCTTAGGGATCTTGACCGAGCCCTTACTGGATCCGAAATTGCGGGGCTTTCTTGGAGTTGATCATGAACCAGGAGGGGCGCGGATCGAAAGGGTTTTCGAGGATAGTCCCTTTTTTGGAAAGATTCTCCCGAATGATGTTCTGTTGCAAGTGAACAATACCCTCCTCGATAGGTATGGTTACTATACACACCCCTTGTGGGGACAAGTGCCCATTTCGGTTTTACTCAACCAGATGTATGCTGGAGAGCCTGTCGAGCTAACATTTGTTCGTAAGGGAAGACTCTTCCGACTTCAAGCAACGCTTGCCCGTCATGACTCTACTCATTTTGTCGTGCCTTTTTATCGAAAGAACCAAAAAGAGCCCTTTTTTATTTTTGGTGGGCTTTTGTTTCAAGAGTTGAGCATCCCTTATCTCAACCAATTATCAAAATCTTGGGCCCATGAAGCAAGGCTTCAATTTAGCTATCCAACGCTTTATCAGACAGAGAGCACTCGCGATGGTAGGAAGAGGATCATTGTTCTTACCAAAGTGTTAAGTGACCCCTTTAACCAGGGGTACGTTGGTACGGGAGGTTCAACAGTGGAGAAGGTGAACGGACAAAAGATTGACTCTTTAGAAAGCCTTAAGAACGCACTAGCTCATCCGGTCAAGGCGGCCAATGGCAAAGATTTTGCTGTCGTGACGTTGAAATTTGGGGAGGGAGAAATCATCTTGAGCTACGACCATTTAGAAGAAATTCACCGACGAATTGCTTCTACCTACCAGATTTTCGACAAAGAATCTTTCTTTAATACTCCTCTTGTTTCAGAAAAATAAACAACTAGCAATTTCAGGCTCTGACCTAACGACATTTTACTTGTTTGCTTCTACGATATCCACTTGTGAGTATGGAAATCTCTTTGTAGGAATCGCATTTTTCGTTTATCTAGCAGCGAGCAACCAAATTGACATCTCCTAAGAAAATACCCATTTTAGGAAGCTGGATTTTTTTTAATGACCTCGCTATAGTGTCAGCTTATGCGTATCACCCTTGATGATGTAAAGATGACAGCGAGCATGGCACGACTCCACTTATCGTCGGAGGAAAGCCTTAGAATACAAAAAGAATTAGATCAGGTCCTTGCCTATGCTGTACAGCTAGAAGAAGTAGATGTAACAAACGTGGAACCTACCACACACGCTATTCCAATGCAATGTCCGCTGAGAGCTGATGAGGTTGGGGCTCACCTCTCTTTGGAGGAATCACTTCACAACGCTCCTAAGCGAGAAGCTGCGTTTTTTGCAGTTCCCGTCATCTTATCAAAAGAGGAGGGCTAGAAGATGGACATTCCTTTGATGACAGCCAAAGAACTTGCTGAGTCAGTAAGAAAAAAGCACTTGTCCGCTACCGAAGTAACGAAGGCGTATTTGACCAGAATCCGTGACCTTGATCCGCAGCTAGGGTGTTTTCTCAAAGTGGATGAGTCAGGCGCCCTGGCACAGGCGGAGGCCCTCGATCAAACAATCTCGCATGGGCAAGAAGAGATGCCTCTTTTGGGAGTTCCTATTGCGGTAAAAGACATGATCGTTACCAAAGATCTAGAAACCACGGCTGGTTCCAAAATTCTAAAAGGGTTCGTTCCTCCTTACGATAGTACCGTGGTTTCTCGTCTGCGAAAGGCGGGGGCTATCATTGTTGGGAAAACTAATATGGACGAGTTTGCCATGGGGTCATCCACCGAGAATTCGGCTTTCTTTCCTAGCCGGAATCCATGGGATACAAAGCGGGTCCCTGGAGGTTCTTCGGGTGGGTCTGCAGCAGCCGTTGTTGCAGACTTATGTCCGCTTGCGCTTGGGACAGACACAGGAGGTTCCATCCGTCAGCCTGCATCGCTTTGTGGTATTACTGGGATGAAACCAACCTATGGGCGTGTCTCTCGGTATGGAATCATTGCGTATGCTTCTTCACTAGACCAGGTAGGGCCGTTTGCGCGTACAGCGGAGGATGTGGCTTTACTTTTACAAACCATCGGCGGTCACGATCCCTTGGATGCGACAAGCATTCGGGAACCGCTTTCCAATTTTACCGAAGCGTGCAAAGGTCCAGTCAAAGGTCTTCGAATCGGAGTGCCTGAAGAATATTTTGCCGAGGGGCTCGATCCTCAAATTCGTACTTTGGTGAAAAAAGCAATCGAGGATTTAACCCATGCAGGAGCAAAGACCGTCCCAATTTCGCTTCCTCTTACTAAATACGCGATAGGGGTCTACTACATGATTGCGACTGCAGAGGCTTCATCCAACTTAGCTCGCTACGACGGAGTTCGGTATGGCTTTCGGGCAGGGGCCAAAGCCAAAGACACCGAGCAAAGCCTGATTGATATGTACGAACAGACCCGAGGCCAAGGATTTGGAGCCGAGGTCAAACGCCGAATTATGCTTGGAACCTATGTACTTCGCTCTGGGCACTATGATGCCTACTATAAACGGGCCAGCCAAGTCCGGACGTTAATCCGGCAAGACTTTTTGAGTGCTTTTGAAAAATGTGACGTGATTGCAACCCCAACTTCTCCCATCTTAGCGTTCCAGTTGGGAGAAAAGGTGACAGACCCCCTTGCGATGTATCTAAGCGATATCTATACGATTAGCTGCAACTTGGCTGGAATTCCTGGAATATCGATCCCGTGTGGATTTGCTAATACTACTGAGGGAAGCTCACTGCCTATCGGTCTCCAGCTGCTCGGTCCTCCTTTAGGGGAAGCAACCTTACTTCGCTGCGCCGCAGAGTATCAGCGGATGACAGATCACCACAAGGCAAGACCGTTGCTTTCGAAAACCAAGACCCCCACGGAGGTGTTTGTATGAGTTCGAAAAAATATGAAGCCGTCATTGGTCTTGAGTGCCACGTACAGCTCGGAACCCAGAGCAAAGCATTCTCCTCAGCCTCCGCTCAATTCGGAGGGACTCCCAATACCCATACCGATCCGTACACGCTGGCTTTGCCTGGAACCTTGCCTGTTCTTAATCAGAGGGTGGTCGAGTTTGCCCTTCGCATGGGACTCGCTTGTGGGTCAAAGATTCGGCTCAAGAATCGTTTTGCGCGCAAACACTATTTCTACCCCGATTTGCCGAAAGGTTATCAGATCAGCCAATTTGACGAGCCTATCTGTGATGGGGGGACCATTGAGTTTATCTTTGAGGGGAAAAAGCACGCTGTCCGCCTTAATCGGATTCATTTGGAAGAGGATGCTGGCAAGAATGTCCATATGACGGGGACACACCTGTCTCTGGTTGATTTGAACCGGGCTGGGGTACCCTTGATTGAAATTGTTTCGGAACCAGATTTACGCAGTGCTGAAGAAGCGGGCGAATATCTGCGATCGATTCGGAAATTGGTCCGATTCCTAGGAATTTCTGATGGGAATATGGAAGAGGGATCTTTACGTTGTGATGCAAACGTCTCGATAAGGCCTCTGGGTGAGAAGAAGCTTGGGACCAAAACCGAACTCAAGAACATCAATTCGTTTCGGTATGTCCAAAAGGCGATTGAGCACGAGATTGCCCGTCAGATTGATGTGGTAGAATCAGGGCAACCTGTTGTTTCTGAAACCCGCGGCTGGGATGCAGAGCATTCTACGTCTCACAGCCAGCGGAAAAAAGAGCAGGCGAACGATTACCGCTACTTCCCGGACCCGGATCTTCCTCCGCTTGTGATTGAGGAAAGCTTTGTGGAGCACATCCGCAAAATCATGCCCGAGACGCCGATGAGCCGCTATGACCGTTATACACAAACGTTAGGGCTTTCAGACTACGATGCAGGGATGCTTACCTCTGAACCCGAGCTAGGATCGTTTTTTGATCAAGTGCTGAAGGAGAACCAACATTCTGTTGAAGCGAAAACGTTTGCCAAACTTGCAGCGAATTGGGTTGGATCTGAGTTGTTAGGACTTTTGAATAAGGAAGGGAAGTCAATTACTCAATCTTCCGTAACACCAAAGATGCTGACCGAACTTATTCATCTGCTCCATGCAGGCACCATCCATGGAAAAACAGCCAAAGAAGTTTTTGCGAAAATTTACAGCGAAGGTGGATCTCCAAAACAGATTGTTGATGCCCAAGGGCTTGCTCAAATGACAGACCCGGGTATGATTGAAGCTGTGTGCAAAAAAATCATTGCGGATCCTGCTATGCAAAAACAGGTGGAAAAATACCGTGCGGGCAATGAAAACTTGCTTGGCTTCTTTGTCGGGTCCGTTATGAAAGAAACCAAAGGGAAGGCCAATCCAGAGTTAGTAAGTACCCTGCTTCGGCAGCTTCTCCGTGAGGGGTAACCGTCCATGCGTATTGCAAATCTTGAGGTATTTCCGGATGTCCTTTTAGCACCGATGGCTGCAGTGACCGATCTGCCCTTTCGGACCATTTGTGAAGAGCATGGGATTGGGCTGACCATTACGGAGTTTCTCTCGGCCAATGCCTTGTGTGAGGGTGCGCAAAAAACGGTCGATAAGATGACGCCCTCTTTATTTGGGCGTCGATTTGGGGTGCAAATCTTTGGACGTGAGCAGGAGAAACTAGCGAAAGCGGCTCAGATGGCGCAGGACATCGGTGCCTCGCTGGTTGATATCAACATGGGCTGTCCAGCAAAACGGGTGGTGGCGGGTGCTTGCGGCTCCGCCCTGATGAGGGAACCTGAGCTTGCACAAGAATTGGTTCGTGCTGTGCGGGCTGCCTTGCCATCCGAGATTCCAGTCACCGTGAAACATCGGGCCGGTTGGGACGACCGACATCTAAACGCACCAGAATTTGCCTGTGCCATGGTCGAGGCGGGGGCTTCTATGATCACCGTGCACGGCCGTACCCGCACCCAAGGTTTTTCAGGAACGTGCTCTAAAGAGATCATTCGCAAGGTGCGCGAAGCAGTCCCTGTTCATATTCCTGTGGTGGGCAACGGGGACGTAAAAACGTTGGATGATTACAAGGCGATGCGTCAGGAGACGGGTTGTGATGCTGTAATGATCGGGCGAGGGGCCCTTGGCAATCCTTGGCTGTTCCGAAGCATCCGTGCCTATTTACAGCAGGAACCAGATCTAGGGCAGCCCACCCCTGAGGAGCGGGCCACAGTATTCCGAAGGCACGTTATGTTGATGGAGGAACGCACCGAGCCAAAACGGATCATCCATGAGCTGCGCAAAGCCATGGCTTGGTATACTAAGGGGCTCCATCGCTCCGCCGATTTTCGTGAGAAAACCGCGGGCCTCATTGATCCCAAAGCGCTTGTGCAAGAGACCGAGGCATTTCTGTCATCGCTGAAGCATGCACCCCAAGAAGAGGCACTCAAAGAGGTAGCCCTACAGCGGGTGGCCTAAGAAGGTAAGTTCCAAATCCGAATCGCATGCGGGAGTGGATCTTTGACGACCTCCGTTGTAAACCAGCTTTCTTTGAACTGGTGTCCGTAGGCGATGGCTCGGGTTCCATCAGGAGAAATGACGACAGGGCTATCGAAAGAATAGTAAGGAGCAGGTTGTCTCTCGGGAGAGAGCAAATATAGGATTTCCCCCGTTTGAGCACTCCAGATGACAGCCTCCTTCACAGAAAGAGACGTCCCCGCTAAGATAGAGCCATCGTGTGAAAAGGTGAGATGACTCTGCCAGTTATATTCTGAAGAAGGTAAGGTCGTAAGGATTTGGCCTGTCTGTGCATCCAGGACCTCAGTTGGATGGTTGGTATAGGTGATAGCTAGATTTTTGGCATCTGGTAGAAAACTTACATAGGAGATCTGATGCAAGGAGGTATCGTTTTTTTCCTGAGACGCAACTCCCTCCTTCGACCAGCGTAGCTTCTTTTCTTTAAGATCCCAGAGAAGAATGCGCTCGGTTCCATAGCTCTTTTGATTTGCGCTGAAATTGATGGTGAGAACCAACTGGCTTCCATCTGGGGAGAAAGATGCTTCCATGTCAGGTTTGTTAAAGGTGTCTTTGTAATAGGGTTCAGTGTAAGTAGGTAAGAGCATCGTCTTTGTACGAAGGTCAAACACATAGGAGCGAAGGCCCGTTTGAAGCCACAAGATACTTCCATCTTTAGAAAAAGACCAGTTTGTGATGGGTCCGATGAAATCGGGCCCTCCCATTTGCCAAAGGTTGAATTCAGCTTGAATTTGCCCGTCCGTGCTATTCCAGATGTAAAAGAGGCTCCAGTCTTTATGGAAAGACCAAACGCGGGAGCCGTCTCCCAAAAAGCCTACTTTATCAACAATTCTAGGCATTTTGTCTTTGCGAGGAGCTTGAAACGTTTGGATGATGCTTCCATCGGTCATGTTGTGCAAATGGAATCGTTCCGTTGGTTCCTCGTTATCACCCTGAATGAGATACTCAATCGTAAGAAATGTAGTATTATCTGGTGAGAGAACTACGTGTTGTGCCAAAGCTGGAAGAGTAAGCTCGGATGTCAATGTTCCCTCAGCCAGATGATACTTCTGGATCTTATATCGGGGGAGCTTCCAATAACTATTCTTTCCCTGTGTCTTAATTTTTGGTGTATTTACAACTACAAAGGCGGTTTGGCTATCGCTGCTAATCACAGTATCGATAACTTCATCATTTTTATTTAACAGAATGACTGCGGAAGGGGCTAACGTAGGTTTGCCGCATCCAAGAACCAGGAAAGAGCATAAATATACTAAACGTAACATAGATTTAGAAAATAAATTCATAAGCACTCCTTTAATGAAACCTTATGTAGCATAAGGATTTCAATGAGGCAATAAGACGTTAAGTAGGTAACGGTTGAAGCGACTGAAAAATTGGTAAGAAGAGAGGGCCGCTTGGTAAATATCTATCGATTAAGGAAGGTCCCACACCCGAAGAGCACAAGGGAGGGGGTCTTTAATAACCTCATTAAGAAATGAAAAGGATTTTGCTTGGCAAGTATACCCAATCACTCGTTTTCCATTGGGAGAGATGACTAAGTGGTCTTCATAAATAATATAGTTCGCATCTTCTTTTTCCATAGATAGCAAATGGATAGGATTCCCGCTTGAGGAATCGAAGACGGTAGCGATATCTGCATAGGTCGGGGTTCCGACAAAGCTCTGACGATCCTGAGAGAAAGCCAAATGCTCGAAGGGATAATTCCCTGTATCTTCATTTGAGGAAATTGTAGAGAGGAACTCTCCCTTCTCGATAGAGTACACCTTCGTAGGCATTTTCGTTGCAATGATCACGATACGTTGCCCATCTGGTAAGAAATGTGCAGAGGTTATTTCAGAAGGAAGCTCTCCCTCAGGTTGAGGCCAAGGAATGGTCCACTTCAGTTCCTTCTTTTTTAAATCCCATAATAAAAGACGGTCGGTCCTCAAATGACCCTTAATATTCTCAGGAGTAAGTATGACCAAAAGTTGGGTTCCATCCGGGGAGAAAAATCCTTTCATCCAAGGGATGTAGAAGAAAATATTTTCTTTCTGTTGTTGGGCAGGGACAAGATCGGTTTTGTTGACAAGGTCAACGATACGATATTCATTCCCAGACTGGTACCAAGCGGTTTTTCCATCGGGAGAAAACGCCCAAGAAGTTAATAGGTTTGGAGGATCGATGATAAAGTCAATCGTACCATCCAGGTTCCAAAGATAGATATTGTTGTACCCTCTATTGGCTGACCAGAGCCGCTTGCCATCCCCAAGAAATCCTACTTCCACTATCGTATTAGGAACAGTGGGAGCGAAAGGTGCAAACGCGGAGAAGGTCTGAATCACCGATCCATCGTTTATGTTTCGTAGATGGAACTTGTGAGTTGGCTTCCTCTCCGTAGGCATCACGTCATACTCAATCGTGAGGAACTTAGTATGGTCAGGAGAAAAGACAATTCCTTGTTGCGCTTCAGGAAGATCAAGCACAGAAATTTCTTTTTTCTGCTCTAGATCGTACTGCTGAATTTTGTAGTCAGAAAAAAACCAAGAGCTCGTTTCACTGGTTTTTACTTTCCGAGGGGTATTGATCAGCAAAAAGGCTGTTTTTCCATCTGGTGCAATTTCTGTACGAGTCACCTCATAAACATTCAGAGGAAAGATCGCAGAGGGTTTGATAGGTTTTGTGCACCCAAGGGTAAAACATAAAGAGCTAAGTATAAGTGATGTAGATAAAATAGATGTAAAAGTAAAATTTCGTTTCATAAAAGTTTTCCTATTTCCTTTCGAGATTCTTTCTAGCATAGAGTTGGTAGGAATTCCATAAAGTTCTTCTTTCCAATTGCTGTGAGGATGCTTAGAATAAAACGTCTATGTGGAAACAAATGAACAATCGAGCAGAGCAGATTTTGACTGCGATTGTTCAAGAATACTTATCAACAGGCGAAGCCGTGGGGTCAAAAACCCTCACACAAAGGTACGGGGTTGATCTTTCGCCAGCCACAGTTCGAAGTGTGATGGGAAACTTGGAGGATCTGGGACTTTTGCAAAAACCTCATACCTCTGCAGGGCGTCTTCCTACGGAGCAAGGCCTTCGATTTTTTGTAAATTCTCTTTTGCAGATCCATCAACTGTCCGAAAAGGAAAAGGATGCGTGGTCAAAGCATTACTCATTCCCCGGGTCTGGCTTTGATTCGGTGCTGAAGGAGGCAGGAAAAGTCCTTTCTGAATTGTCGAATCATACGGTCATTGTGATGGCTCCTCATATGGACCTAGACGTGCTCTCCCATATTGAGTTTGTGCGTTTACCTGGAGAGGGGCTGCTTGCCATTTTGGTGAATCGAAGCGGACGAGTCTATAACCAATTTCTTGAAAATACCCCTGCCCCTACGCCTGAGGAACTAGAGAGGATCCATGCTTACCTCAATCAACGAATGGAGGGAAAAACCCTTTCAGAGATCCGATCGCTGGTCGAAGAAGAACTCGCTAGCGAACGAACAAAGTACGATGCCCTTACAAAACAGGCACTTTTGCTTCAGGCGCAGGCACTTCCCCAAGAGTCCACACAGGTTTTTGTGCAAGGACAAGCCCATCTTTTGGGGTATGCTCTTACAGACCAAGAATCGTTAGACCCAGAACGGCTTAAGGCCCTCTTTCGTGCGCTCGAGGACAAGCGGGCGCTCCTCGATGTACTAGATTCCATGGAGAGCTCTCGAGGAATCCAAGTCTTTATCGGCAGCGAAACACCTATCCCCGAGCTTGCCGATTGTGCCTTGGTGACTACACCCTACGGAGCCACAGGCCAAACCATTGGTATGCTTGGTGTCATTGGGCCGACCCGGATGGATTATCCTCGCATCCTCTCTTTAGTCGATTTTACCGCACAACTCCTATCAAAGATTTTGGATGAACGAGGGACATAAAAGGGGAGGATTTGGTTCCCTGGAAGAGCCTTCTTGCAAATAGCAGAGAAATATTTTACATCTTATGTAGAGAAAAGTAGGTGAGTTATGAAAGAAACGGATCAAAAGAAAACCTTTGTAGAGATGGACGATGTAGAAACGGCTGGGACTTCCCCTCAAACTAGGATGGAAGACCCCGGAGAAACGGAGCACCTTAAAAAGGAACAGCTCCAAAATGAATATCAAAAAATGAGTAACGAGTACCGCAGCGCTAACGAACGGCTTCTCAGGCTTGCTGCTGATTTTGAGAACTATAAAAAACGGGCGCAAAAGGACGTAGACGATGTCAGGTTTCAAACGAAGGAAAGACTTCTTCGGGAGTTTCTGCCGATTTTCGATAATTTAGAGCGAGCCCTTGAAGCTGCGGATGTGAAGGAGCAAAATCCGGCAAAGAGTGCGCTGATCGAAGGAGTCCAGCTTGTGCAAAAACAATTCCTGGGGGCGCTGGCCAAGTCCGATATTCAACCTATTGAGGCTCAAGGAAAACCTTTTGATCCAAAACTGCACGAGGCCATCCAGCAGATAGATACCAAAGATGCTCCGCCGGGTACGGTGCTCAAAGTGCTCCAGCGAGGATTTATGTCAGGGACCCGCGTGCTTCGTCCAGCTTTGGTTGCCATTGCTCGAGCCATCGCACAAGCCTAGGTTACGGCGTATACACAAAGGCGGTGACGATCTTCTGTGATGCTTTGGCGACGATCAGGTCCGCACGATGATCGCCGGTGATATCTGCAATGGCAATGCTGCTCACCGGACCTCTTGTTCCAAGCGAATAAGGATGCTTATAAAAAGGTTTTCCTGGGCCTTGATTGATGAGAAAGAAAAGGACCCCATCCACTGAGTACACGACGTCTGCATAGTTGTCGTCGTTTAGCAAACCAACGGCCAAAGCTTCTATCGTTTGCCCTTTGAGAAGATCCCAAAGGTTATGTTGTCGGATTTCTAGGGGAGGGTCAAACGAATCCAGACGGAATAATTTGACCGAGAGGGGACGGGACAGAACGTTGAGTGAGGTGACGAGAAGGCCCATTCGATCAAATTGCTCAAATGACCCAAAATGTAGCCATTTCCGAACCGAGGTATCAAACGTATCGGGAACGGGTCTAAACTCGGTAAGAGGAAGGGTTTTCCCGGGCATAGGTGGCCAGATTGGGGAATCAGCCATAGGTTGCCAAGCTACGCGGACGAGCCCCGATGTCTCTGCGAATGCATAGTACAGGTTCCCCCAAGGAAACGAGCCTGCGGAGAATGCCTTGGCATCCCATGGAATCACCTCTCCGGTTTGGTTTTCGAGAAGATACGGCTGGCAATCAATTCCTGCAAACGAGGAACACCAACCTAAGTTATAGCCTTTTCCGCTATCCATGCTGCGGAGCACGTCTTTGGGCAGGCCCACCCAAGAAGGGGGACGCTCGCCAAATAGATGTGCCTCTAGAGAAGGCAAAACTCCATACCGAGCATGTTGGGTCGAGTATCCTGGCAAGGGAACTACAGGCACAATTCGTTGGGTAGGGACATCCAATCTAAGCACTTTCACCGACCGAGCGGGCAGAGCGCCTTGGTGGCCTGCATGAACCGAAAGGATAAGAGGCAAGGAGTTCGCCTTCGTGATGCTTACGCGGATCGGATGCTGAAATGAGGTATTACTTCCATCAGAATTAGGATCAGGATCAACATACGGAGATGCAATCTCCGCGAAAAACAGAGGCTCGGCGGGGTTGGCAGGCAATGCATCTTGATTGAGCGAACACTCCTTTGGCGATTCGCAGGCAACAAACGTCATCCCAACAAACGTCATCCAAATGAAAAGGAGCATCCCACGGAAGGAAGTGAAAAGGACTTCTCCGAGGGGAAATTTTTTTAGCAAATTTAGGAGAATCGGTCTCCATAAATAATAAGGGTAGAATCTAGAGATCATTTGAAAAAGTAGCTTCCAGCGATTTCATTTTGATAAGAAGTCTATAGAAAGTCAAATCTACAACCCATAAGACATCTGGGCAAAATTAGGTTAAAGTGTGGCTCTATGAAAATTTTCTCCTTTGGTTTGGTACAAGCACAAGCATACAGTTTGGTAGGAGCGTATGTTATAGGTTTGATAGGGTGCACCTCGGAATGTTTTGCGCAGCCGAAGTCGGAATCCTTGCTTTTATCATCCGTTTCGTCAAAAGTCATAGTCCCGCCTCCCCAAAAGAACCACTATCCTTTGGCTTTGCGGGGCGGACAGGTGGATGAGTATCATAGCATTTGGGTCCATGATGCTTATCGATGGCTTGAGGATCCTAAGGCAAGCAGCACCCAAACCTGGCTCAAAGAAGAGGAAGATTTTACCAACACTTACTTTAATAAGCTTTTATTTAAAAGAGCCATTCAAGAGCAATTGAAGCAGCTTTGGAATTATGAGAGGTATTCTACTCCTTTCCGAGAAGGAAAATTCCTGTTTTATTTGAAGAACGACGGGAAACAGAATCATTCTGTTTTTTATCGAACCTCTGCCCTGAAGAGGGGATCTGCCTCGGGAAAGGGTATTGTTTTGGGGAAAGAGGATGCTTTGGTGCTAGATCCCAATACGTTCTCTTCCGATGGCACCTGGGCTGTCAATTCTTATGAGGTAAGTCCCGATGGTGTATGGCTGGTCTATAGCGTCTCTGAAGCTGGTTCTGACTGGCTCACTTGGCACATTCGAAATGTAATGACAGGCAAAGAGCTTCCTGAGCTGATTCGCTTTACCAAAGGCACGCCTATCGCATTTAGTAGGGAAGGCCAAGGGTTTTTCTATGCTCGCTACAAGGCGCCCAGACCAGGAGAGGAACTTCATCAGCAGAATAGCCATCAGAGCATTTATTATCATACGTTTGGGCAGGATCAGTCTCAGGACAAGCTTATTTTTGAGCGAAGGGATCAGCCTCTCTGGATCTTATCTCCCTCTGTCAGTGAAGATGGTCATTATTTGTTTGTTACCATCTATTTGGGCACTGAGAATAGGAATCTTCTGTACTACAAAGACCTCAAAACCGGGCGGATTGACGACGGATACCTAATCCCTATCGTAAAAGAGTTCGAAGCAGAATATACCGTGATTGGAAACCAAGGGCCTCAGATTTTGGTAAAGACGACATCGAAGGCAGACCGAGGACGAATCATTCGTATTTCTTTAGAACAACCTCAGCAAAGAGAACTGCCGCTTCAGACAGAACTGTCGATACAGGGAGCACCACCTCAACAGGCAGAATCATCGCTTCAGAAAAAACAGCCGCAGCAAAGAGAACTGCCGCAGGCACACCGGGTCGAGATCATTCCCGAGATGGAAGACATCATTGAGGAGGCTCGATTCCTTGACCAGAAGATTTTGGTGAGTTATCTGCACAATGCCCATAACCAGGTCAATATCTATGATCTCCAAGGAAAGCTTATCCGTCAGCTGAAGCTCCCTGGGATTGGATCAGTTTATGGTTTCACTGGACATGAGAAGGATACCGAGACGTACTACACATTCACCAATTTTCATACGCCCCCGCAAATTTATCGGTACCATCTTCGTACCGGCAAGAATACGATGATCTTTCAGCCCCAATTTGCTTTGCAACCGGACCAATATACAACGACCCAAGTTTTTTACCCTAGTAAGGATGGAACCCAAATTCCTATGTTTCTTACTCATAAAAAGGGTCTTGTGCTCGATGGAAAGAATCCCGTTTATTTACATGGGTACGGAGGATTTGGTATTTCGAAAACACCAAGCTTTGATCCACTCATGCTTCTTTGGATTCATAGGGGCGGTGTGTATGCAGTTCCCAATATCCGAGGCGGTGGCGAGTATGGCGAGATGTGGCATGAGGCAGGAAAAAAGCAGAAGAAACAAAACGTCTTTGATGATTTCATGGCTGCCGCCGATTGGCTGATTGATCACAAATACACCTCTTCTCCCAAGCTTGCCATTCAAGGTGCAAGCAATGGCGGCCTTCTGACTGGGGCCTGTATGACCCAACGTCCAAAGCTGTTTGGGGCGGTGATTGTGAAGGTGGGGGTGCTTGACATGCTCCGCTTCCACCAGTTTACCGGGGGACATTACTGGATCCCCGAGTATGGAACCGTCGAGGACCCGAAAGAGTTTGCTGCACTTTACGCTTACTCACCGCTCCATCGCATCAAAGAGGGAACCGAGTATCCCGCCACCCTCATCAAAACGGCAGATCATGATGATCGGGTGGTACCTGCGCACAGCTATAAGTTTGCGGCTGCTCTGCAAGCGGCGCAGGCAGGCAACGCGCCGATTCTGATATCGGTAGAGAAGAAGGCGGGTCACGGTGCTGGCATGCCTGCAGAAAAGCGAATCCAATCGATAGCAGAAGAGTTTGCCTTTTTGGTGCAAGAGCTGCACCTAGCTTGGCCAAGGGATTTGCTAGGGCCCTAAGTAGAGAAAGAAAAATATTTACTACTGTGGTACTAGTCCATTAGTAAAGATCGGCCTTCTTTTTACTAACAAGATATAAGAGCCGAGGGTAGGTCTCGAGGCCATAACGAAATGCTTGAGTGCCCTCCCAGCCCTCCTGCTGAAACATGTTCGCTAAACCGATGGCCTCATAGCGCTTGACTCTTCCTAACGTGAACAAAATTTTTTCTTCTATTAGAGCTTGAATTTCAATCGCATAGCTGCCCTCAATACAAGTACTGTAATCTAGTCTTTCCATTAGCTTAATCTCGCCCTTTAGGTCTTTCCTGTATCGACGGAATGGCCCTGTCCAGAAATCTTTATACTCCTTTGTAAATTGCCAACGTATCTTTCCTGATAATCTGGGGTCATGCTTTAAAATTTCATCAGCTCGGTTTGGAGGCGCTTTCGCTAAGACCGCGTCCATAATTAGCAAGGTGTCCTTTGGAAATACACGTAATGAGTTGCGTATAAACAACCTTTCTTGGGACAAATTCCCGAAGGTATAACCAAACATAGAAAGAACGATAAGTTCTTGCTCTTGGCATTCTTTTGCCATACGAATAAAAGGAGGGTAACTACTTAGTTTCCTAAAGTCTCCGTAAACAGCCGTAATACTCACATTTGTTTTGTGCTCAAAAGATTCTGAAGCGTTCGCATAGGCGAGGTTAAGGAGGCTAGGACTGATATCTAAAAGATAAAGGTGGATTTGTGCTTCTGGCAGATAATCAAGTATACGATTTACAATATGAATTTCTATCATACCATCTCCACATCCCATTCCTACCAGATGGATACGTTTTTGGGGGAATTTACGTAACCTCCAGTAGTCATAAATAGCTTTTGCAATTTTTGTAGAAGAGAGGCCCTGTTGAGTAGCCAGATAGTCTTGATTTTTTGCGATAGAAAGCCAATCTGAGGCGCCCACATGATCAAAATAAAACCATGATAGGTCTAGTTCATCTCCGTATCCGTTTACTGCTAATTCAATGGTTTTGAGTACATCGAGACATCGGCAGTTAGGGGCATTCCATTGATTATTTGAGAAGAACCTTTGTGGAATTTTAGTTCCAGGAGCTTGGTAAGAATGAAAGATAACTGGTTCTCTTGGGGTAGGCTTTTTCTTATCTTTAGGCATATATAAATTCTTTTGGATACAAGGAGTTACAATGTGCGTGTTCATGGGACGCACAAAAACACAATCGAATTGTATCTGCAAGTGAAAAGAAGAGAAAGAAAAACCTGGCTTTGAAACACCAACGCATAAGTTTGTGAAAAATTTGCACACTTTTGGCTGATGTTTAGGTCCAAGGTTACTTTACTGTTGCGTGTCTGATTATTTTGAAGATTGGACGCGGTTCCGCCCGTTATTTTTAGCAGATCTCATAAAATCATTCGCTTTTGCAAAAAATTCCTGGGAGTTCATCTTCTTCTCAAGCGTGGTTACTCCGGCCGATAGCGTGATCCTCAGCGTATGGTTTGTGAGAACACAAGGCGTCTCTTCCAGCTTGGTCCGAAGGCGTTCTGCCAAGTCCATCGCTCCCAATAAATCGGTCTCTGGGAAGAGAACGGCAAACTCTTCGCCTCCAACCCGACCCAAAATGTCAGTGGCGCGAATGCCGGACTTCATGCATGCAGCTGCTTGTTTAAGAACGGCATCGCCTGCCAGCTGTCCATAAAGCTTGTTTACCTTTCCAAACTCGTCTAAGTCAATGACCATAATGGATAAATTTCGACGGTATCGATTGGCACGCAACACTTCTTTTTCGAGGGTCTGGCTAAAAAAGGATTTGTTGTATACTTCCGTCAAGAAATCCGTAATGTCTCTGCGGTACATTTCAGCAAAACATAGAGATTCCACTCCATCTCCCGATAAGAATTTAACACTCGCTCGTCCCACCTGAATGACCTGTCCGTCTTGATGTAACCAGTGTACTTTGACGGGGATGCCGTTCAGCAAAAGGCCGTTCCCTTCCGTTAAATCTGTAATCCGCCAGCTGTCATCCTCATACATAATATGAGCATGTCTTTGTTCAACCGATTGAGAGGGAAGCTGAATATATGCATCTTTAGAGCTTCCCAGAATAAATTCATGTTTTAATAAAGGATAGTGACGGCATCTCTCGGGTGCTTCTGGGATTCCAGAATCTAAAATGACAATGGAAGGAGGCATTTTGTTAGTGCTAGAAGCACTTTTGGATTTTACCATAGCCGCAGTATAGCGGAACCTCGTCCTAAGAGAGAAGTAAAATCTAGAGAACGGATGATTGCGCCTTCCTGCTTCGTAGAACGTTCTCCAGCTAGGTTTTGGGGTTTCTTTCGGCATGGACATTTCGCTTTACATCGCATATCTTCTACATTGCTGGTTTCGCTTTCCTCTGAAGACAAACCGGCAACACCTTTGGATGAGATCCTTAGGAAGAAAGGGATTCCTGCTTGGCTGCTTCTCTTGATTACTACAAAATCTTAGGAGTTTCTCGCTCGGTGACCGAGAAAGAACTCAAGGCTGCCTACCGTGCGCTGGCTTTACGTTATCATCCTGACCAGCACCCCGGTGATACGCATGCCGAGGATATGTTTAAGCAAATTTCAGAAGCGTATGCGGTTTTGTCCGATCCCATCCGAAGAAAACAGTACGACCGGGCGGGTTTCACAAGCCTTGCCGTAGGAAAAAATCCGTTTGGTTCGGGCATAGAAGGGGTCAAACGTTTTTTCGAGAGTCTCTTTGGGGAGCTAAAGAATCTTACTCAGCAGCCTGAAGAGGGCCGTGACCTCAAATATACACTTGAACTATCACTGGAGGAAGCAGCCCTGGGGGGAACCAGAACGATTTCTTTTCCAATACAGGTTGAGTGTGGCCGCTGTCAGGGAACAGGATCAAGCCAGGGCAGGGCAGGGTGGAGGATCTGCCTCGCCTGTGAGGGGGAAGGGGTCCTAAAAAAACAAGGAACCTCATCTGGCAAAGAAGCGTGTGGGGTTTGTCAGGGCCGTGGAAGAATCATTTTATCTCCCTGCTACGAATGCGAAGGGCGGGGGCGTGTCACAAGCATGCAAGAACGTACCCTTGCTTTGCCGGGTGGAGTTTCGGACGGGGAGTTGATTCGGTTTCCAAAGCAGGGTGAATCTGGGAAGCAAGGAGGAGATGCAGGAAATTTATGGATCCTGATTCACATCAAACCGCATCCTCTTTTTCGACGGCAAGAGAGTATCCTTTTATGTGATGTCCCGATTACCTGGACTCAGGCAACGCTTGGGGGGCGAATTCTTGTCCCTACCTTAGATGGGTCACAGGTAGAGCTTTCGATTCCCAAAGGGACAGATTCTGGAACGATGTTACGGGTTCGAGGGAAAGGGTTTCCACGGAAGCGGAACTCAAGTGAGCGTGGAGATATCCACTACCGTTTATTCATCGAGACTCCCAAGGATTTGTCCGCCGAGCAGAGTGCGTTTACTCAAAAGATCAACGAAGTCATTCCACAAAGCCACTACCCAAAACAAAATGAATTTTTGAAGAATTCGAAGTAGCTTATACTATGGCCACCGTAGTCTCAGCGTATAAATACTCCCTCTCAACTAATTAAGAGGAATCTCTCCGAAATATGAAACCTGCATAATGAATGTCTTGGCAGTTTTGGGTGCCTTCTTTTTACAGGCGGGTAAATTGTGTTTCTTTGCGGAAGTAGATTCTAGGTAGATAGAATCATTTCTATCGCTTTTGCTTGTGAAAGTGTATTCATCTTTACTATCTTCTGTGGGCATGATTTGTTCAACAACATTATTTTGTGATTGGTAATAAGCAAGAACCTTTTCAATGGGATCATTTGTGTAATATATCGTTTGAGAGTGAGCTCTACCATGACTTCCTTCACCCTTCGCTTGAAACGATTGATGGCAAAGCTCAATAGCGGGAGAATACATAAGTACAGATCCTCCATTAGAATTTTTTGCAAATGAGCTTTTTGTTAAAAAAATACTTACAAACAAAAATATAGATAA
Organism: uncultured Myxococcales bacterium; assembly: GCA_964537055.1. Taxonomy (GTDB): domain Bacteria; phylum Myxococcota_A; class Polyangia; order Palsa-1104; family JAEUJZ01; genus CAZHYV01. The sequence goes on along the minus strand of CAZHYV010000003.1, from coordinate 237,176 downwards.
AGAGAAAAAAGTAGTCTTAAAATAGCGCATAGTATACATAGAAGCCTCCTTAAAGAAAGTTTAGGACTTGCCTCAGTATACTAGGAAGTACGCGATCCACAATATATTCCAATTAGACTTGATTCAAACGGGATTGATTGCCGAAGGAGGGAGTCGAACCCTCATGCCCGTACGGACGGGGGATTTTGAGACCCCTGCGTCTGCCATTCCGCCACTTCGGCATAAGAATGCGTGCACCCTAGCATAACTGGAAGCGGGGAGCAACCAATTAACGATCTACCGTCGGTTCGATTTCTTGGCCCGCCATGCCGCGTAAAGTCCTACCAGAAGAAAGAGGAACGAAATAGTGGCCAAAATTCCACCCCAAAGTTGGTAAGGGCCGCCAAGGACGTCTGCGACTGCGGAAATATCAGAAGGTTGATTTTTGCCATCCACCATACCGCTGGGTACGAATAAATAATCCATCCGCACGACAGTAAATAGGACCAAAGTGATCCCTAGAAATTGTACGGTAAATCGACGGACTGCTTCGGGAGCATAAATGGAAATGAGCAAAAGTACGCTGCAAAGAGCACCCACGCTTACAAATCCCACCAAAGAGCGAACCCAAACCACCAAAGAAATCAGCATGGCTCCGGATAAAGCCCAAAGCGCTATTCGAGAAAAGGAGCGAGATAGGCCAAGTAGGATCATTCCGATAAAAGGAGGTGCCAACAGGCCTCCCATTGCTGTGAAGGCCTGTCCCATTGCACTAGACGATGTGGAAATTGCATAACCCGAGGCATCATCGAAGATTTTGAGCTCTTTAAACGCTCCCCCTAAACAAAGTGCAGTGATACCATGTCCCATTTCGTGCACCCAGGTGGAGAGCAGTGTGAATGGGTAGAGGATTTGCTGACCATACGGCAAAAATCGGTAGAGTGCGCCTACAATCAAGGCACTAAGAATTAAGCCGAGGCGGTGATAACTGGAAGACGCCGGTTTAGATTCCATGAGGTCATTATAACGAAGCTTTATGAAAAAGACAGAGGATTCTAAAGCAAATGATTCGCTATGATCTTTCTTAAGGGCCTTGCTTAGTGACTGCCATGCCCGTCCCTAGACTCTTTTAGTGAGAGCTATGACCTTTTGGCTTGCGATTCCAGAGAGTGGCGATAAGGATGGCCCCTAGGATGGTGAAGGGGATAGGGACGAGCGGCCAGATGTTGTACTCAATCCCGGGGTGCATCTTATCCGCATAATGCTTTAGGACCCATCCCATTCCTACACTGATGATAGAACCTGCCAAATATTGGGCCCCATCAAAGAATCCAGCTGCTGTGGCAACGGCCTTGCGTCCCCCAAAATCCATAGAAGCGGTTCCTGCTAAGAGAGAGTGGGCACTTTGCACAAAGAAGGAAATAACCGTAAGCATCATACAGGCCATCCAAACATTGGTAATGACAGATCGTAATCCCAAAAGACTGATACCCAGACAAAGTAGGGCAATGCAAATTACTGGCGCTCTTCTTGATTTAAAAATTCTATCTGAGGCATTCCCCGCAACAAGACCCCCAAGAACGGCTGCAAAAGGCATCGCGAGGTAGGTAAACTGGTAAGGAGCAAAATTGGCGAGCCCCGCATTGGATACGTTAAACACAGCACTAAGGTATCTAATATACCAACCATCGGTAGAGTGGCGTACTAAACCTAGACACATCGAGGTGAGAGCAATAATCCACGTGGTGGGCTGAGCAAATATTTTGCGAAGAATGAACCCCATTGTTGGCTTTTCTTTTGCTTCCTCGATCGTTACATCTCCCGTGTCATAATCGCCTAGTCCTGCATGAGCAGGGCTATTATGGATCCGGATGTAGCCAACCACCCACATAATAAGGAGAAGAACGGCAGGGATGTAAAAGGCATACTCCCATGGCACATGCTTCCGGAGAAGGAAGGGCCCCATAAATTGTGCGAGCAAACGGCCTCCTTGGATCATAATTCCGAAGATCCCAGCAAACCTTCCTCTTTCTTTTACATGAAACCATGAAGCATTAATCTTCACAATTGAGAGGGCGCCAAAGGATTGGAAGTAGTTATTGCAGGCCCAAATGACTGCAAAGGTAGCAATCATGGTTGAGTTTTTCATGCCTTCCGCAAGAAGAGCTGGTTGTATGAGTGTGGCAGCCTGTCCTGGGATTTTGCTCCAGATGGCAGGGCGAATGAGGAATAAATGACAAAGTCCGAAGAGAAGATTGAATAGGGAGGCTCCAGCAGCACCAATTAAGATGGCTTTTTTCCCACCAATCTTATCAGCCAAAGGTCCGTTTAGAAACACGGCCAAGGCATAAATCGTATGGCCTGCCGCCAGGACCCATCCGTAATCAACGGTGCTCCAGCCGAATTCTTGTCCTAAAGCCACTTGAATCGAGCCTAAGTTGTATCGGCTCAGATAGAAAAATCCATACATGAGCCCTAAGAAGATCCAGTTTTCAAACCGCCGGTTACGAAATTTTTCGGGAGACATTAAAGCAGCCCTATACCATGCTACCAGAATGGAATCTACAGGAAAAATGGCAAGCCCTCGTAAACTATGTAGAAGTATGAGGAAAATGAAAATGAAAATGCTTGGACGATCAATTCTGTAGCGATCGCAAGATGATTTGTGCAAAAGAAGGATGTTTCTTTTAAATCTAGAGAGTCCCTTTCGAATTTGGTTGAATCGTTTCTGAAATGTAGTAAGGATAAACCTCCGAAAATCCCTATGGAATCTCGTTTTCTTCCCTCTACCAATCGTTTGATTACCACCATTGCCGTTCTTTTATGCGTAGCTATGGGTTCGCTTGAGGGGACTGTAGTGGCAACAGCCATGCCCAAAGTCACTGCCGAACTGCATGGGATCCATCAATATGCTTGGGTTACATCTATTTATCTTCTGGCTAGTACAGTCTTTATTCCTATTTACGGAAAACTCTCTGATTTATACCGTCGAAAAACGATTATGATTACAGGTATTTTTGTTTTTCTGATAGGGTCCACTTTAAGCGGTTTTGCCTCTACAATGACGCAGTTAATTATCTTTCGAGCTCTTCAGGGAGTAGGGGCAGGGGCATTGCAATCGATCGCTCTTGCGATTATTGCGGATCTTTATACCGCTGAAGAGCGAGCCCGTATCCAAGGAGTTTTCGGGGCCACCTGGGCCATTTCGGGCTTTTTAGGGTCATTCTTAGGAGGAATCATTGTCAATAAGTTCTCTTGGCATTGGATTTTCTTTATGAACATTCCGTTCGGACTGCTGTCCATAGGCCTATTGGCAGTGTTCTCTCATGAGGTCGGAGTGAGAAAAGAAGCAAAATTGGATCTTCTGGGTGCCCTTCTTCTGTCGACAGCAATTATTACCCTACTCTTAGGGGCAGAGGGAAAGTGGCCCTTATGGATGTTTCCCAGCTGTCTGTTCTTTGTATTCCTGTTTGCCATGAACGAGAAGCGTTCAAAAGCACCAATGTTTCCTTTGGGGCTTCTTGCGGGGCGTCTGATGCTCGTTACAATTTTTGCTAGTGCCCTTGTCGGTGCCCTTATGGTTTCGATGGTCACCTACTTATCTTTATTGCTTCAGGGAGGGCTTGCATATTCGGCAACCCGTGCTGGATTTTTTCTCGCGCCAGTCCTTGTTTGTTGGCCTTTGTCTAGTGCATTCACAGGCTGGCTCTTGCCAAAAACAGGATATCGGCCCTTGATCCTTTTTGGTTTTGGCCTCACGATGGCGAGCACTGTTGTGTTTGCTTTCTTTGTGTCCCAAGGCGTACATTTATCGGTAAAGGCTCTCAAAGTAGCACTGGGTTGTTTTGGTATTGGATTAGGAATGAGTCATACACCTCTCACACTTGCAATTCAAGAGAAGGTCAAGTGGCAGCAGCGAGGGCTAGCGACTGCGCTGATCTCCTTTTCTCGTGCCATTGGAAGCGTGATTGGGGTAGGCGCCTTGGGTGCCCTATTAAATATTACCCTTCGGGATCGAATCTCTTCAGACATGCTTGAGAGCTTAGTAAATCCTCTCGTGAGGAGCCGGCTAGGATCTCAAGCGCTTCTCCAGATCTCTGGCTCATTATTCTATGGACTTAGGGCCGTCTTTTTCAGCATGGCAGCCCTCTCTATCCTGATGTTTATCATTGGTTTGTTCTTTCCTTTGTTGCATATGGGGAAAAGATCGTAACTACAGAGGATAAGGTGGAGAAGGAAGAGGCGCAGAGGTAAGGACAAGTGCTAGAGATGAAAGAAGTGGCTATAGAAATTAATAGCCGGGGCACATTACTTTGCCACTATCATTGATGTGACAAAGGTATTTATGAGTGACCGAGCCGCCTCGTCCTACTGAAACCGTATCAGGAATGGATTTATCTAGCTTGCATTCGGCTTCTTTTGTGCTGAAAAACTTTTGATTTTCTCCAATTTCATTGGCTGTAGAAGGAATAGCTCCACTTGTAGAGTAATGAATGATTGCAAGAGCGTAACGGTTCTCTCCGCCAATATTATAGATGTTGCAATTATGGCTATCGCCTCGGTTTGACTCTACGACGGAGTATTCACCTTGTTCAACAACAGCGCCGCTTTGGTTTTTGGCAACCAATTGATATTTTCCAGCTTTTACATTTTCTAAGGTTTTAGATGAATGCGCAGGAATGGTACCCATATCTTTGCCGTTAATAGTGACGGTAATAGGTCCATTTGTACTATTATCCAAGTACACATCAATATCGGGTTTTCTAAATTTTGTATATCCATAAGCAATCGCAGCAATTACAGCGATAACAGCAGTACCAATTAATCGAGAACGAAACATAACGTTATACCTCCATGAAAATAGAATTTTAGGCTATCAGAATATGATGGGGGCTGTAAAGCATATAGTGTGAGATGAAAAGGTTCCTGAGTGGCAGTGTTTTGCCGATAAGGAATATTATGTCAACTAAATGAGTGGTGCTGATTTCGAAAATAAGTGGTATCCACTTGCTTCTTTTCCTCCTTTTACCTTAGCACCTGACATTAGCGATTGGCATCTTTCATGAATTTGGTATGCTCCTTCATTCATCCTATGGAAAAATTACTTAAAGGAGCTTTTCAGTTCCGCCAAAATACCTTTGGTACTTATAAAGAGCTTTTTCGAAACCTGGCCAACAAGCAAAATCCTGAAGCCTTGTTCATTTGCTGTTCTGATTCTCGCGTAGTTCCCAATTTGATTACGATGACCGATCCTGGAGATTTGTTTACCTATCGAAATATTGGGAACATTATTCCTCCTTATGAGGAGTTTGCCCCTAATAATACAGAAGCGACTGTTCTTGAGTTTGCATTAGAGAGCCTTCAACTAAGAAATATTGTCCTCTGTGGACACTCAAACTGTGGGGCGGTCCGAGCCGCCATCCATTCGGACTTGTCTAAGCACTCTCAGCTTAACCCTACGAAGAACCCAAGTCCTGTTGTCGTTGACTCTACCCCTCATATTCGGGCTTGGCTTCGACATATCGAGCCTGCAAAACAGCTCCTGCAGCTTCACGAACCGTTTCAAACTGAAGAGCAACGCGAGTCTATGTTAAGTCAGCTGAATGTGTTGATTCAGGTAAAACATTTGAAGACTTATCCAGGAATCAAAGAACGGCTAGAGCGAGGCCAGCTTTCTTTGTATGCTTGGTTTTTTGAGATTAAACATGCTCGTTTGTTGGTCTATCGTCAGGACGAAGAAAACTTTTTGCCTATCGATTCAAAAGAACCTGTGCCCCTGCAATAATGCGAACTGTCCCACAATCGCCAAGATCGCAATCGCCAAACATTAGCGATTCCGCTTAGCAACCAGCCCAAACATTAGAGGAATCCGCGCAGTGCCAGGGGGCCATACCCACTGTCGACCCTTTGCCACAAGTGCTGGATTGCATCGACAACCATTCGAGTAAGGCCATTCTTCTAACTGTAGGAGTTGCAATTTGCTTTGCACAAGCGATGTTATAATGCGGCCGAGAGGATGTTGGTAAGAATATGCTGGATGATCGTTCACAAAAGGTGTTGATGAAGGGCTAGGATTGGGAATGCCATGCAAAAGTCCTAACCCTGCTTCTTCTACATAATTTTGGACGGGAGAAATAAAAGGCTCGCTGGCAAAGTAGTCATCCTTCGTGAGTCGCAACTCTGAGTCAACCGAGTATAGTACAGGATGGAACTCGACAAGGATTAGGCGCCCTCCTGGTTTCAGCACGCGATGGACCCCCTGGAACCATGTAAGAAGATCTTGGTGCCAGTAAAGAACACCGTAACTTGCAAACGCAATATCAAAACGATGCTTGGTTGTATGTAGCCATGTAATGATCTCGGCTTCCTCAAAGCGTGCAGAAATTCCACTTTCTTCCGAGAGCTTGCGTGCAAAATGAATTGCCTCGTCGCTAAAATCAACTCCTGTGACATTGGCTCCTCGTTTTGCAAGACATAGACTGTCCTGACCCGAATTACACTGAAGATGAAGAAGGGTTTTCCCACGAAAGTCTCCAAGAAGATCAAGCTCCTCAGGAAAGAGTGTGTCTCCTCCTTCACGAAGGAATCTTGCTTGATCGCCCTTATAATCGTTGTGAGCACGTGTAGCAGTATTCCAGCTGGCTCGGGTGGTTTGATGGAGTTTATCAAGGGTCATGCCATGAGTTATATACGAGTGGTAGACGAAAAAGTAGATTTATCGTAGAAAGAAATAGGAGAATTCAGTTTATGCTACTTCGAGCTATATTAAAAACCTGTTTTATCTTCTTAGTTTTTGTATCGGCTGTACCTGCTTTTTCAAGCGAGCCTCCAAACGCGCTTTTAGAAGCACAAGAAACCTCTGCTGAATTTCTTCCTCGCCAAAAGCAATTCAGCTTTAGCCCTGGGAAGAAGCCAAATGTTTTGAGCACTTCCTTAGTAAAACAGATTGCAAAGAAACCAAGGCTTCTAGAAAACCTTATCCGTCCGGCTCAAGGGATTTGGATCATCCAAAATACTCACGGGGAGTCAGATGATGACCCTAAGCACCCCCGCTCTCGTCATCTTTGCGGGGAACAAATCACGAAGGAGCTTGTAAGCATTGGAAAAAGACTTCGTGAGCTTATGAAAGCTGAGGATATCCTCTCTTGTCAGAATAATGTACCCCTGCCCTATTGCTCTGTTGGGATTGCTGGCGAATTTGCAACTGTTTGGGATATCATCTTCACAAGAAATTCTACCAAAGACTTAGTGTTTTGGGGAGTCCTTATACGAGACTCCGCGTATCGCGAGCCCTTTCTAAAAGAAGAAAATGCTCTTTTAAAGAAGTTGTTAGATGCATCTCATACCTCCCTTTGTGTGCCGAACGGAGCCACGGCATCTTCATCGGAAAAACTGTAGCCAATGATTTCTCCCCCCCCTAGGATTTGCGAAAGAATTAATGAATTTTGTGAGGCACGAAAAAGTTATTCTTGTTGGCGATACTCAGAAATGCTATGAAGCAAGCGTAGAAAAAAGCCATTTCTTCTAACAAGACTGCGTAGCTCAGCTGGATAGAGCAACGGTTTCCTAAACCGTAGGTCGGCAGTTCGAATCTGCCCGCGGTCATCGTCGGTGAATCCGCCAATCCATTTTGGTCATGGATCAATCGTGGACTTAGGGCCGTTGTTTGTGCGGCCTTCGATTGCAGGTGTTCTGAGCTCATATGTGCGTACCTCTGAGTTACCTTAATATCAGAATGTGCCAGATATTCACAAATTTCTTCTAGTTTCCAAGACACTCCCCAGGAGCCCATGACTAAATGGCTCGCACAAGTGTGGCGTAAATCATGAAATCGTACATGTCGTGTAATTCCAGCCTGGGTTTTGTGTCCATGAACTACTTTCCCATTCAACTTCCGATCGGCCCATCCATTATCATTCCCCTTTCCTCTCATACCTCTGGGTTTCATTTTCTTTGTTAGGGAGGGAAATACAAGCCCATCTGGAGTTGGGCAAATTTGTTGCCATCTCTCTAAAATCTGTCTGACTATAGGAAAGATTGGAAATTTTCTGGGCTTCCCATTTTTTGTAGGGCCTTTATAGCTTCTACAAACGTGGATATGGGGAAATTCGCCCTCTAGTTGGATATCAGACCAACGAAGCCCCCATAATTCGCCTTGGCGCATGCCTGTGCAGATTGCAAACAGATAGAGGAGCTTATCCTTTTCATCGAGTGTTGAATGAAGCAAAGTTTCAATCTCATCGAGCCGCAAATAGGTCCATCCCTCTTGTTTGCGAGCTTCTCTGGGAAGTCGAATATCCTGGGCAGGATTTGTCTTCAGGAAGCCTTCTTCGACAGCATCTCTTAAAGCGGACCGGAGCAGACTCAGGCAATTGAGTCGCATTTGACGGCTGAGCAAACGCTCGGAGGCCTTTTTTTCTCCCCCTGGGAAGGTAACTAGAGCTAGCTTCTGAGAAAGTTGTCGTAACCATTCCTTTATATGGGAACGGGTAATTTCCGCTAATGGTTTTCCGGCAAGAATAGAATCTTGGATGTGATTTTGCCAGTTGGAGATATCCCCAGCTGCATTTCGATTCGTTCGTTTGCTGAGCCATGTTTCTCCCCAGTCTTTTAGGGTTATAATTCTAACGGGGGTAGCCTTTTTCTCTTTTAGAATGACCAGGGTTGTTTTCCAAATACGTTATCAATTTGACCTCCTGATCTATTTTTCTATTAGGTATTTGAGAGTTTCCATCCCATTTTTTCTAAAACATGTTGAGCTTTTTTTCGCTCAATATCGCTTGGCTGTAAAGCCTCTTCTAATTTGAAGTCGAACGAAGGGCTTTCTGGAGATTGGGTGGAAGGTGATGGATCATCGACGACTTCTCTTGGGGAAGAGGCTTCTTTCATCTGTTCTTGATGTAGAGCAAATAAGGTGGCGATGGTCCGGAAAAAAGTCTCAATGGAACGCTCCATGGCTTGATGAAAGGCGTTCCGAACATACTCATACTCTAATGCCATCAGCTTTCTCCTACAAAAGGTTATTTCCAAGCAGCTCAGTGTTTAGCAATCGATACTGAACAAATGGTAAGTAATCAGATGCCTGTTTTTTTGTCTAGTTCAATTTTTGTATAAGATTGGGAACTTACATGTCTTCCAATGTAATTTTTATTCTGAATTTTGTAATAATTTCAATCTCTTACAAAAAGCATATTCGCTAAAATTTTTCGGAAGGATTTATTCGCCTTACTACTAAACATATGTGTAGACTAGGTAACTAGATTGGCTACTCTTTCTATATGCTCTCCTGCTCCCCTCCCCTGCCCCCGTCTGTCCGTTTTAACCTGAATGCTATGCAACAGGAGTCAGTGGATATGCTTGCATCCATAGCTGAGCTCCAAAAAGGTAGTCCAGCTCATTCTAAGGCAATCGGACGGTTTCTTCTTAAGCATCTCTCCCTTGCATACAGTTATGCGGAGAGATGGCGAACCCCTCACATCCCTCAGGAAGACCTCCGTCAACAGGCAGTCGTTGGTCTACTAGAAGCCATTCATCTGTGGGATCCAAAGAAGGCCACGTTTTTTACGACCTATGCCATTCACCGCATGCGATATCAAGTCAGCCGTTTTGTAGAGAAGAAATGGCCCCTTGTGCATGTGCCTCAGAATGTGCTGGCGGATCGACGGCTTGTGAAGAAAACCCTCCGAACACTTGAAAGAGAACTAGGTCGTAAACCAACCATCAAAGAGATGCAAGATCGAATCCCCTCCCTCTCTTCCGCTCGGTTCGAGGTCGCTCTCGCGTATCAGCAAGGGCTACACTTCCAAGATCTGATCGAAGAAAGTTGTGCCTCTTCTCCTGAGGTTTGTTGAGGAGAGAGATTCAGTAGGAGAAGGAATACCCCTCAAACTCGTTCTTTCCTAAACGACTGAGCTTGTGGACTACTTCCTCCCAAGTATCTCCCGAGCATGACTCCGTATAGTCTTTGATGATTTTTACAATTCTTTCATAATCATACTCAGGTACGATGAGGTGCTGCTTTCCGATGAACACCTCCTCAGAACCATAAGGCTCTACAAGCAGCATGAGGTCAAACGCTTCCTCAAGACCATACTCTTTTTCTAGCCAAGTTTGAGTACACACCATGATATCAAATGCCTCTACGTCGTGATTTCCTTCTGGGCCTATCATTGTTTGAAGTAAGAAGCCAAACCGATTAGGAGGAACGGGTCTATAAGTAGCCAAATCTAGAACATCTGGGCTGTGTAAATGTTTTAGCTGAGCTCTCATTTTACTCCCTAGCAATAGAAGCCATCCTAGCGTGGGGGCTGTATAGGAACAAGGGAAGTTTTGTGAATTTTATAAGGGCGCAAAAACAGCGCGGGAGGCACGTTCTTTTGAGGGAATTTTCCCCCTAAGGGCGCCCGGTGCCCTGCTTTGATAGGTTTTTCTTTTCAGTATCTTTGGACTCGGCTTTTTCATGAGGGCCTCAAGAAGCCTGGCTACTCTGGGTTTATGCCTAGTTATCACCCGCTTACGGGGAAGCGGCTCAGTGGCGCTGCGCAACGGAAGCGGAAGAAGGAATGCCTTGCCTTGAACAGTCCACCCTCCTTGTTTCCCTCCCTCGTTCCTCCTCCGCTTTTGCAAGGAGTCGAAGCCTGCGTGACTTGGGCCAATGATGTGGGCCTCGTCTGCATTCAGGCAGCGTGTCAAGGAAGCCAGTCTGATCTCCTCCGAGTACGGGTGGTGACCAGTACCTTAGCCAAACTGGGGATGCTCAAAGACAAAGCCCTCCGATCAGAGCAGGCGGTAAGACTTCGGAATCAAGTGGACGGAGTCACGTGTGACCTTGCCTCGTCCCACCCCCCTCTGGGCGATGCCATGGCCGCGGTCGCCTGGGCCTATTTTCAGTTAGTAACGCTCCTTTACGAGCAGTGTCAGCATGAGATCACAGAAGAAACCCTGAAGAGATGGGAGGTCCTGGGCACAGCCATTGCTCGCCTCGGCTATGTGAAAGAACAAGCGCACACCGCACAACTGGCAAGGCGATACCAAGCCAAAAAGAACACCTCTCACTCTGTGGAGCTTACGCATGTCCGTGCTCTCCATTCACCGTGTACTCCAGACCTTTCAAGAAGCACAGCGTCCTGAGCATCGGTATCAGGACCTCTGTTTGATCCTTCGGGAGGGAAGATCGAAAGAGACGCTTCTTTTTGCCGGAGGACGGTGGGATCATCAGGACCGCTGCTTTGTAAAGACAGAGCCCGAATCTGCACGGGTGATTGAGATGCGACCAAGTCAAGTGGAGTTTGTACGGTGGTTTGCCGGCTGGCTCAAGGCGTTTCGGGAAGGGTCTCCGCGGAGTGTCTCTGCCGCGATTGCCATTGGAGGACGGCGTGGGGGGAAAACGCATATGGGACTGCTCTGCACCTTAGCAACCTTAATTGACGTCCCTCGGATTCAGGGAAGCCCTTTGATTGGCTGGCTCATCTCCGTCTCTCATGCAGAGCGGGACGAATTGGATCGTGAGATCCAAGAAAATCTTCCTTCGGATTGGTATTCCTACCGAGAATGGCCTAAACGTCGATACACCCTGGTTCATGGACCCACCCTCACCAATCTGAGTGCGGACGACCCCGATACCGTCAAGCGAGGGCGCGCCGACATTGTGTTTCAGAACGAAGGCGCCAAGATGAGCAGCGATGTGCTCTTTCATGCCGTTGGAGCCGTATCGGACAAAGGGGGCCTCGTCGTCATAGCTACCAATGCGCCTCGCAGAGAGAGGGGTTCGTGGGTGGTGAATGAGTGGCAAGCGTACGAAAAGGCCAAGGCGCAAGGGAGACCCCATGAGGTTGCGTTCTTTCGGATAGAGAGCCGCCTGAACGATGCCATTGATGCCGAGGCCCGGAAGCGTGCCGGGAACATCATGAAGCGGCTCGACCCTGCGGGAGCCCGTGCCGATGACGAGGGCCTCATTCTACCCGTGGGAGACTATGCCTATTATGAATGGGACGAGATTCGGAATGGGCTGGCTTTGGTTCCTCTGCTGGAAGACATCACCCAAGAGTTTACCAAGAGAAAAACAGGATACGCCTATGCGTATCTAGGGGGAGCTGACTTCCAAGGGACGCCCCATATGGCCGGCTCCATCTGGAAAATCTTCGGGACCTTCGACCGCCCGCAGCTTTGGTGTATCGATGACTTTATCGTCGAGCGGGGCAATGAGGACCAACTCCTCGATGAGGTGGAAGATCAAGGCCTTTATACCCCGGAAAATCTCTTGTGGATTGGGGACGCCTCGGGAGATTGGCAAGATGGCAAACACCGCAGTGGTAAAGATTCATGGAGCGTATTTCGGGCAAGGAGGTGGCATATCGAAGGACCGCAGCCAAAGCGGGGTACCAAATCGTTACATGGAGCCAATCCTCCCATCCACCAGCGGGTGGCCCTGATCAATCGGCTCTTGGCAGAGAAGCGAATGAGTGTGGACCCACAGGCAGCTCGGATGCAAATGGCACTCAAGCAATGCAAAAGCAAGCAAGGGAAGTACGGAGCTTATCCTGCAGGACTCTATGCCCACCTCACGGATACGGCGGGCTATGTCGCTTGGTGGGTGATGCCCCCAAGGCAAGCTTCCATGAAAGTGATCAGCGCCCGGCTATCCATTGGGCGGCGAGAAATTCAGGTCGGCGTTTAGTTAAGGGCACTTCATCAGAAATATCCTTGAAATTGAAAAACTCGTTCTAGTAGGACATTTCTTGCACCTGTTTGAGGATCTGTCTAGGTTCCCATGCTGAGCAGTGTATATCCAAAAGGATTCTATGGAGCGCATCCCTGGGGACATATGATACTACCTAGGATTTCCCCTCTAACCAATAAAGTTTGACACGGCGTATCTGTTCTTACTCGTTAGCTTGATTTACCATAAGACATGTGGCGGCCTCCCATCTCACTCTTTGACATTCACCACCAAGAACTGGATCGTTAGTATCACAATCGTTAGGATTTATGTTACCACTTCTGTGGAAACACATCTGCGCTTTATCCACCCAGTAACAAAGTGATATTTGAGTATTGCCAACCCATTTCTTCGTATTCTCACACTTTTCCTTTTTTGCTAACAATACTGGGTCTCCTCGATAAATAATCATCCTTCCAGGGAACGAAGGAGCAGGAGTAACAAGGGGATTTGTAGGAGTTGGCGCACAACCGAAGCACATCAATACAGACAACATTGTAATAAATAGACATCGTTCTAGTCTCATCTTTAGAACCTCTGCTTTCTTTGGTAGAAGAAATAAGTAAACTTACCTTAAAAGCAACATCAATCTTTCCAAAGAACGATTGTATGAGAGAAAGAGAGAAAAATCCTAAATAGCATGCAGGGCACCTCATGGAAAATTCATGTAAGAATTGCAGGTGTGGGGAGCTGATGTTTTGGAGGTTTCCCTGACGATTTCGCAGAAATCTGCTATTTCTTTGATTTTTCATAGCCTGCCTGAATCTCGAATCGACTATCACACGTTACCTTTCATCCCCAAGGTTTTGCTCCCAACACTCCGTAAGAGCGGATTCTTATGTTGATACTCGCTCTTGCCGAATTCTCTTGCCAGATTCTCGAACAAATCTCAAAAAGGTATGTCGTTCCTTCTACCGAGCACCAAGCTCTCAAACTGGTAGCAGAATCGCTTCTCTTTCTCATGAGTGAGGGACAAGCATCTGCCTTTGCAGCTCATCTTGCCTTCTATGATCTCCCAGCCCTTGCTTTCCTCTCTGTGTTGGAAGAAAAATTCACCTTTGTGAACAGACACAAAAGCATCTAGAGAAACGGTTGGCGAGACTTCGCCAAAAACAAGCAAAGCCCTCCTTGAGAAGAAGGCAGAGTAGCTACTCTGCTTTTGTGAAGGAAGATACCCCCTGGCTTCAAAATGTCCGGAACAAGCTCAGAGCCCTGATGCAGGTGCTCACTCTCCCTGCTTCCTCGTGGGTTCCACAAAAGATATCTCTCAAAAACGTTATTCAAAACACAATCCATCACACCATGGCCCGAGGAGAGAACCTCCGTTCTGCTCCAGGACAAGCACCCAAGGAAGTCGAAGGAGCAGGCAATACCACGTACCTCCAGCCTTGGTTGCACGTCGATGCCAAGCAACAAGCCCTGCTCGGTTCGAAAGAAGCGCAATACGGGCGGTTCACCTCGCGGGCAGGACCTACGCCCGCCAGCTTTTCCACGTATGCGGGGACAGGCCTGACGCTGGATCGGATTACTTCGGTGCATCGGGAGGTGGATACCACGGGCCACATGGTCCGCAAATCGGATATGGATTTGCAGATTCTCAGGCGAGATGCACATCTTCAGGCAGTGGACCGGAGCCGTCGGGAAGCGGTGTTTCAGTCTCCTTTTCGGGTGAAGCCCTTTGACCATACGGATGTGGCCCTCTTTGTCTGTAACTTTGTTCGTGCGGTCTTCGATGACATTGATGGCTTTGATAGCAGTGCGGGCGAGCTTCTGATTGCCAATGCGAGCGGGTTTAGCTCGCAAGAGATTGTTTACCGGAGAAAACGCATCCCTGTGGTTCGTGGGAAGGTGCGTACCCTGGTGGAGGCAGAAGCGATTGCCAGTCTCGAGAGCATCTTTAACCGTCATTGGCGCTTCGATATCATGAATGACCGAGGCTATATTGATATGGGGGCCGGCGGCTTTGTCGACCCGTTTGTGAACCCCGAGACGAACGAGCCCACGCATAAGATTCTACTGCATCGTGCGTTTGGCGATGGATACATGCGGCAGCGGGGCTACATGTTTGCGGCGCACTATTTGCACTTGATTAAGCACCAAAGCATCGCGCGGTGGGGCACCATCTTAGAAACCTACGGGGTTCCAACACCGTATTTACAAATGGACGATGGCGATGGATTCTCTTCGGATGAGGACAAAGCCGATTGCGAAGCGGCACTGCGTGACCATGGCCTTGGGATTCCGCAGGTGATTAAGAAGAAATGGGGCGAGCTCAAACATGCCCCGATTCCTGCGGGGGTGGATGCCCGAGGCATGCATGCCGCCATTTGGGGCGCCATCAACACGGAGATGAGTAAGCTGGTCGCCGGCGCCACGCTTCAGTTTGAGCTGGGGGCGGTCGGAAGCTACGGGGCGGCAGATACCCATGCGGATCAGGGAGAAAGTACACAGCGGATTGATGCACGGCTTTCGGCAGAAACGTACCGGACGTTGATCCGGTATGTGGTGGAAAAGAACGTCTCTGCGTTAGCGGCAGCAAGTGGATACTCTCCCGAAGAAATTTGCGGGGTCATTCCGAAGTGCCACTGGGTGGTAGACCGCAAAGCAGACCCCACGGCACGCATGGGCATTTTTGTTGCGGCGAAGGAAAAGCTGGGGCTCGATCCAGATCCTGAGCAGGTTGCCGAGGAGTTTGATTTAAGAATTACCCAACGTTAGATTTAATATCCATATCTCCATTATACCAAAAAAAGACCGTCATGAAGAAAGGGCGAATATTTAGAAAGTCTAAATCTATCCTAGTTGTAATGTCTTCCGCGCCGTTGCCCGGGTCTATAAGAGAAATAAAAGTCCCCTTTTCCCGAAGTCTTTGGGCTGCAATCGCATAAGCCTCATTGATAAGTTCTTTTGAACCTGGAGGTTTAAGGTGTTTCATAATTTCTTGCGAGTTTCTAGTTCCGGATATTTTTTGGTCCAGGACTTCTAGAAAAGCCTTTTTTATTTCCTTGCGTATGTCGTTAGCCATATATTTTCTCCCAATCGAGAAATAATTCTTGTTACGTTCCCAATCTGCCTCTAGGTACGTATTCTGTAAAGGAGACCCAGATATAGCCTGGATTTTGCTCGCAAATTTACTTCTCTTCGAAATTCCAACTTCTAGCTACTCTTCTTTTAATGAAGATGCAATGGCGAGCGATGGAGACCACGGTCACCCCCCAGGGGACCGCTCGCGTCGTCCGCTTTCTTGCCAATACCAAAACCAAAGACCGCCATGGCACCATCGTGCTGCCGCAAGGGGTCAAGCTCGAACAGTTTTGGAAAAACCCCCTGTTTTGTTGGTCTCATCCGCAAGCCAGGCCGACCCCTCCCGATCCGGAAGATGTCATTGGACGGATCCTTGCCATTGAGGTCACCGAGGAGGGTTTATATATCGACGCAGAGTTTGCTCCTGCCGAGGTCAACGACAAAGCAGACCGTTGTTGTCGAGCTGTGCAAGCCGGCTTCTTACGAGCGGTTTCCATTGGTTTTCACACCCTCAGGGAGCATGTCGAAGGCAATGGCTCTGAGCAAGTGACTCTTATCACCGATTGGGAGCTGCTCGAGGTCTCGTTAGTCATTTTGGGGAGCAACCCCGATGCGGTGGCCCTGCGTTCCTTCATCAACCCTTCTCACCCAATCAAAGGACATTCTATGAGCACCAAAGAGGCGTTCCAAAAACTAAGCTTACCCGAAGATGCGTCCCACGAAGAGGCCCAGAAAGCGTACAAATCCTATGCCGAATCGACGGAAGACGACGAAGAAACCCAGCGTGCGGTGAAACGCGCTCTTGAGCAGAGGGAAGAAGAACGGGACGGCGAAGAACCAGAAAAAGGATCCGATGACGAGCGCGACGAAGAGGAAGAACGCACGTTGCTCACGCAAATGTCCCGCGAGGTCAAAACCTTACGGCAAGAAGTAGGCACGCTGCGTTCGGAACTCACCAAGACCCAAAATCTCCAAACGGTAGAAAAAGAGGTGAGCCAATGGATCCGAGAGGGACGTTACCCTGCCCACAAGCGGGACAAGCTGCTCGAGCTCCATCAAAAAGGCAAAGCCAAAGATCTGGTCGAATCGATTGAGCCTGGGACCTTTGCTGCCCCAGGGAAACGAATTTTTGCGGGGGGAGATCCTTTTCAAGAAACCATGACGAGACCCAAGGCTTGCCTCAATGAATTTGACCGGAGCGTGATTGCCGTCTTTGAAAAACAAGGGCTTCTGATTGATGCCGAGCGCTATCTTCGTGAAAAACAGGAAGTCGAGGCTCGGCTCTATTTGTACCGATAAGGAGAAACCATGGCAATCGCACAAGAAGTCAATCAACCCATTCCCTATGATCGATATTACACCTTGGAACATCCTACCGTGGCTGCGGGTGTGACGCTTTGGGCAGGCACGCTGGCCATGAACGAGGGCGGCCAAGCCAAACCTGCGGCCGCCGGGGTCGTCGGCTCTACCTTGCTGGGGCTCGTCTACAAAACCGTAGAGAACGCGGCAGGAGCCACGCCCCTTTCTCCAATTAGTCCCCCTCTCTATCTGCGGGGGCTGTCCATTGAAGTAGAGGGCTTGGCTGCCGATTTGCCCAAAGTCGCTGACCTGGGAAAACCGGTCGCCTTAGTTGATAACCTCACTGTAAAGAAAACGGTGGCCGCGAATGATCTGACCGTGACCTTGCTTGCAGTCCTTCCCGGAAACCGATTTCGTATATTTATTTCGTAAGGAGAAAAGATGCCCCCCGTAAACCCGATGGTGATTTCGAACACGGATTTGACCTCGCTGTTTGTCTCCGTGGATACTGCATTTAAGCAAATCCCCTACAACACCCAAGGCATTGCCCAACAGATCAGTTATATGAAGCTCGGGTCCCAAGGAGAACGAGTCAAACTCCCATTTTCTCCGGTGAGCAATGCGGAAAAACCCTGGCCGTTTGGCGATCCTAGAAAGGCAACCAAACCGGAAGTATTTCAAGTCGAGTTTGAGCATGTCCGCTATGCGCCGGATGATGAGTTTGTCTTTCTCGATACGCTGAATGGAGACGTGTTTGGCATTTTGCAAGATAAAATGCCAAATATTATCGCCCGGGCCATTGGCATTATTGACCGACGCTTGGCAGCGACCATGCATGACGATACACCCACTTCGTATGATCAGCGGCCCTTCTTTGATGATAAACATCCAGTGAATCCGAACAAACCTGGGGGAGAAAAATTTAGCAACCTCCTTCCGAAAACCTCGCTGGATGAGCCTGGATTGGTGAGCGCGTTTGATCTGCTTCGCAAAGTAAAGGGCTGGGACAACCGGTTGCTGAACCTCATTGGGAAGCGAGTGGTGATCGTTCCAAACGAACGGCTAGAGCTCGCGGCCCGAAGAATCTTACAACCTGGAGGCCTGATTGCCCAAGCGGTCGGAGCCACAGCAGCGGCCTCGGTCAGCACCGCGCTTTCGAATAAAGCAGAAGTGCTGCTCTTTCCAGAGCTCAATGAATACGACCCCAAGTCCTGGTATGTGCTCAACCTCATCAATTCGACGATGCGGCCGTTTATCACTTCGATTGTGAGACCCCCTGAGTTTCACTATGCAGGCACGGATCCGACGGAAAGCATTCGGGTGAGCCATGGAGCTGTCCAGTACGGATGGGACTGCTTCTTAGGCTGCGGGCCTGCGTTGCCGCATCTTGCGGTCAAAGCCACGGAGCCATAAGGAGAAGTATGAGTTATCTACAGAAAACGACCTTCATGAAAGCTAGCGAGGAATATGTGGTTCCCTTGGGCTCTGTTGGGTAGATGAGCGTATACACGATCGGATGACGCATCTTTTGGTATGGATAGTCGGTGGCGGGGATTTAGTTACGCTAGGGCATTAGATTTTGGCCATGCGATATTAAATGTTCCGTCGGTGTTTGCCTTAAATACAAACCTTTCTTCTTTTCTTACAAAAGAATTATACTCTTGCATCAATTTGATCACAGGAGCAAGAAGAGCGTTTTTTACTGAAGGAATAAATTCCGTATTTATATCGGCAATTGCTCCTCCTTTGAAGAAGAAATTTGCAAGACGGAATTCCTCTGTTGTCAGACTTAATACGCTTGTATCCTCCCTGATGAATCTCCAGGCATAGACTTCTTCCACTGTGGTAAGAAAAGACACATGCGTTAAACATATTCTCATTACGTTAAAAAAGTCCGAAAAGCTGATTTTTTTCCAATATGTCATTGGATCAATGATGGCTTCTCGATCTAGGTGAGCGCCTATCTTATCTCTAACAATTTTAAGCTCTTCATCAAATCTGTCTATTTCTACCAAAAAGGTCTTAGCCATATCTTGAAATATTTCTTTATACCTACTTTGTTGGAAATAATAGCGCCTAGAATTACCGTTCACATGATTATATACATCCTTGATAGCGCAAATAAACGTATATAAAGTAGTGGAAAATAGCTTGATTTGCCGTGCACTCATTTGCCTTTGAGCGAGGTATGGCTGCAAACTACTACTTAGATCTCTAATAAGTTCGATACATCGGTTTATATAGACGCCAGCAAGATTTGCTGGCTTATAGAATTCTAATAGAGATTTTTTTTGTGATTCAAAATCAGGATCGTACAGATGATTTTCTATTGGACCCATATACATTTCAAATCTCTTCGAACTTTTTGGAGACGATAAAAATTCTATCAATGCTTCGTTAAAATTCAAACCGAGTATTTTTTCATCGATTAAGGCATGGTTTAGGGTCTTAAAACTTTCTTTTGTAAGAAGCTCACTGAGTTTTGAAATTGGTTCTGAAGGGACCATAATTTAACCATATCATAAATTGATGGGACTTTTGTAACGCTTAACATATAAATTTTCTCATTTATTGGATACATAATTCGTTGGCTACCCTTCTCTCATGCCTCTCCAACTTTGTTCCCCTCAGGACGTCATCGACCGCTTTGGTGGGGCTGCTGCCCTCCGGCAATGCCTGGATCCTACAGGCACAGGCAATATTGACCAAGCCATCTTGAGCCGTGCCATCGAAGATGCCAGCGCGGATGTGGCTGCCGCCGCAGGCAACAAAGCCAAGCTCTGGCTTCTGGATCCCACAAGTCTTCCTCCGTTTGTAACGCGGCTCGTGGCCGACCGAGCGATTTATTACTGCTGGAAATATGGGACTCATGGCAAAGGGATTCCTGAACATATTCAGACAGGCTACGAACGAAACAATGAGGAGATGCGGTTGCTTGAAACCGTTCGAAAAGGCTTTGGGGGACCTGTCGAACCCAAGGATCGAACGACCCCCTCTTCCTTAGATAATAGCGACCAGGGGAGGAGAATGGTTCTGTCCTCGTGGCGAAGGTCAGGGTTTGTCTAATGCTGTCCTTGGGCCTAAAAGCGAACCTCGCTGCACCGCTCGAACGTTTAAGGAAGATGGGCGCTAAAGCCAGCGACCTGAGACCGCTCTACCAGGCTTGGAGCCGCTTCTTACGGCAAGAAGCCAAAGACCGGATTGAGGCAGGAGAGGGGTTTGCTCCCTTAGCAGAAAGCACAACAAAACGTCTGAAACAAAGCCGAACGAGTGCCATTACTGCACGAGGCCAGGTCAGACAAAGCTATGCGAAACGGCTTGAGGTCCAGCTGCGCAGGCAGGTGCGTGCGGAAAAACTCGAAGAGGAGGTCCTTACAGATCTACAAACCCTACGAGCTGGCGGACGAGCCGCACTCCACCTGGATGTCAGTGATCGTAGATCCAAGGCCCTGATTCGCTTGCAGAAGCAACTAAAGCACGCCCAAACAAAACAGCGTGTCGGTGGAGACAAGCGGCAATCCGAGCAGCATGAGGTGTTGGGAAGAATGAGCAGCACACTCCTCGCCCTGGCAAAACGGAATGAGGCAATTGCTGAATCCAGGGTGCCGTGGAGCGGGATTCATAATCACGGAGGCACGGCAGGAAACGGTGCGCGCATTCCGGCGCGACCCTTTTTGGTGCTGACGCCAGAATCGATCCAAGTGCTTACAGAACTGACCCGAAGATACTTTAACGGAGAACCCTTGCTGTGAACGTCATTGATTTAATTACGACCGTGGAGAGAGGTCTCCATGAGGTATTACTCCTTCGCTTTCAAAAACGGCTGGAACCTGTCGCAAATTTGGCTGCCCTCCAAGCAGCTCCTACAACGGTGGTCAAAGATTTCGACCTGCGTTATGTACAAAGCGAAGGGAGATGCTACCGATTCGATCTCCTGAATCCTTCCTCTCCCGATGGGTTTTCTGTCATCCAACCCCAGGATCGATCTTCGATAGGAAGGTGGCTCCGTGTAACCGCTCCGGTCACGAAAGGACCTAACCACAACGCTCCTCTGTATGCTCTGCACGACCCCAAAGAAGCCTACTGCAAACAAGTAGTCCTGCACATGGCAGACAATGCCTCTTCCGAAGAGGCGCTTCTGCGAGTATTTGGACAGACACCGAGCATCCTGCTTGAGTGGGTGGGCGACGAGCCTCTCCCCCGTTCCCATGTGCCTGGGGCCCTTTACCACGATGTGCTTGAATTTCAGGTTATCGTCGTTTCGGAATGTCTTCGTCGCGGACCTTGGGCCCAGTGGGGTTCTCCTCTCCCTGAGGAAGCACAGGCAGATCCTGGGATGAATGCGATGATTGGACAAGTCAGGCACCTTCTAGCTGGCGCCGAGCTTCACATTCCTGGCATTGAATCGGTAGAAATCGGGCGAGCGAGCAAATTCTTCGAAGATCTCGACCAGCGTATTTTTGCCGCTTCGATCCAAGTGTTTGTCCGCACGAATTGGGCGATCCCTGACGAGGATTTGGTTCATCCTTTGCAGATTCAAACCACTTCTTTTGATTAAACAGATGGCTCAAGTAAGAGTGGTTATTCTTACTTGGGTAATCATATTTTTGTGTTGCTCAATACGCGTACCTCTGATAGCCCGAGGATCAGAAAAGAAATTTCTAGCGATCCTTGAGAATTGTAACGAATAAGGAATCGATTTGAACAACATGGAAGTTCAATCACGTTAGAAATGTTTTTCTAGCAGTACCCTTCGATATCTAGAAAGAGCTAGATAAAACAGCGGCTAAATAAACCAGAAAGGTTAAAAGATATGCAAGATTTGCAAATTGGATACGATATCTACGAGACCAGAACGATAGAGCTAAAAATAAAAGATAGAATGATGAAAGTTCCTATGAGGAGGCTTAAAAAAGCGTATGGGGGAAGCATATCCCTAGGGGCGTGGGATCTTGACAATGAAAAATTTGCCAGATCAAATGATTTAGGAGAATTTTCTATCGAGGCGATTGATGAATACACAGAGATAGCGGAACAGAAAGCAAAAGAATACAACGGGCTATAATTCTCCTTTTTTCGAACTCTTCTTTGGCTACCCTCTGAGATATGCCTGAATTTCCTCTAAATCCCAACCTCCCGTTTGGGTATAAAGTGCCCGGCATTTACACCTCGGTCATTCTGGGCGACCCAGGGGGGCCTGCTCCCAACAACCGTGCCCTTTGCTTCGGCTACATGAACCCGACAGGCAATGCCTCGCCCAATGCTCCTTTTCTAGGCATCACCCAAGAGCAGGTCGAACAGGCCGTCGGTGCAAACTCCATGGCGTGCCTCAGCTTTCTTGCGGCCAAGTCTCAACTTCAGCAGGGCGTAGGTGCAGAGATTTGGATACTGCCCTTGCTCGAACCTGCCTCCGGAGCTCAGGCCACCCATTTCATTCAGTTCTTGGCTGCTCCGCAAAATGGGGTTTTGGGCACGAATACGAAGGCGTCCGCTTCAAGCGTGTGTGACCTCTATGTTGCCCATCGCAAGGCAAGCTTCTTATTCCAAGAGGGAGAAACCTTTGCTCAGATTGCGGCCAAAGCGTATACAGCGCTTACCTCGGTGGCTCGGCTGCCCGTCGAGGTCAGTATCGCAGGGGAGACCCTCACTCTCAAAGATGTTCACAAGGGCGAACATGGCAGTGACCTGCCCATTCGTGTAGACATCCAGAATTCTGCCTGTGGCGTAGCGGCCAGCCCAGGGACACTGACCTTTTCGGGGAATGCTGGGGCGGATGGAAGTGTGACAGTACAGCTAGGAGTTCGCTCGGTGCAAGCCATCATCAAAAGTGGAAACACGCCGGAGAAAAGTGCGCCTGCGCTTCGGGATGCCATCAACGTCGATACTTACGCTTGCACTGCTGCGATCCCCTCTACGGCCACCGGGGTGGTGACTTTATTCTATCGGAATGAACGGCCCTTGCATCGAATCCAAGCCTCTGTTTCTGCTCCGGTCGCTCCACAAAAGATCACCGCTGCTGTTGGCACAGAGGGTGCCGGTACCCCTGACCTAAGCCATGCGTTTGCAAATTTGACCGGCGATGCCCAAGCCTACGCAGCCTGGGCATGCTTTTGGACCGATGCGGCCAACTGGGGGCTCACGTTAGCTCATATCGAAGGTCAAAGCGTGAGTCCAATTGAAAAAGGGCAAGTGACCCATGGGTGTTTGACTTCACCTCTTCCTGTGGATGTCAAAGAGGGGCTCGTCTTCAAAACCACCCCGCTCCTAACCAGCTCGGAACGCATTACGATGAATTGGTGTCCAGGGTCCCCCAATCGAGCCTTAGAGCTCTGTGCACGAACCGCAGCCCTGGTCGCTTCCAAAGGAGTCCGTAACTATAACGGGGACACGCTAGAGACCAACGAGAGCCATCCGCTGGGTACCCCACATCGAGCCGACCGACCCACGCTCGACCAGATCAATACAGCGATTACCCAATTCTTTTATACCCCGATCGTTCCCGACGCAGATGGGAAGAATGCGATTGTGCGGAGCACCACCACCTACAAGCCCAAGGGAACCATCGACGAGAAGTTCACCAAGTGGTCGCATATCTTGAATACAGACCTTTTGCGAGCAGGGTTGAGGCAGCGTCTAGCCAAACTGTTCTCGAACAAACAGCTGAAGGTCTATAGCAAGGCTCGTACTAGCCGGGCAACTACACCCGAAGCGATTCGAGAAGCCGTGTATGTCTATATCAAAGAACAGGATGCGCTGGATTTATTCGATGGGGCAGAAGGAGCGAGAGAGGCAATTCTGACCGGAGTGCTTGTCAATCCCACCCGCGTGGATGTGGCGCTACCTTTCCGCGTACCTGCAGATTTAGACCAGATCTCCATTGTGGGGATTCAGCAGTAGTCTTCTGCCTCTATCAATGCACTTCAATTCCATATCGATAGTCTAAAGGTAACAGATCCGGAGGATCTTCCAATATTCCAAAAAAAGGAGCCATCAATGGTTTGAAAGAATTTTTTGTAAGATGACGGGAACTCCAAAGTACTTTCCAAAATAGGTGCCATCATTATTAACGAATATCTTTTGATACTTTTGAAGCAATGGCTCAAGAGTGGGAAGTCTTGTTTCTAGACTGGTGGGATACTCTTCACTTTGATATAGTTTAATTTGTTCTGCCAGGGAGTAATACCCCTTATCTGCAAAATATAGTAAAGGATGGGTAGTAAAAAAGGCTAATTCATCTCCGAAGCATTCAACTGGTTTTGTCTCTGGGTCGATACAATTTGCAATTTTTTTGATGGTGCCCGTGCATAGAAGAGGGGGGCTTTTTAATTTCTTTAATTGGAGATGAATTTGCCTTTCAAAAGGTTTTGTAGGCTCCCCGCATAGAAGTACGGATAGTGCCATCCGTAACCATCGAGGATCGCGTGCGCATCTTCCAATTTGTGTATGATAAAAAGTTCTTCGATCTTCTATATATCCTCCGATACATCTATCTAGCGCAATTTCGGCAGTTTTTAAGGCTGTAGCGGAGGTCTGTGTAAGCACCTGAATGGTTTCGTACTCTTTGCGAAGTGTGGCTCTTTTCTCTTCTTTTGCTTGGAGGTCAGTGTAATAGAGCGAGGAATCTCTTTCCCATCGGTTTAGTTCCGCGAGAACGATTTGATACTTCTGGTTAAGCTGCTCATGTTCTTTTTGTACCTGACGGTAATGCTCTGTCTCTTGATTGCATAACTGGTCGAGAGCAATCAGCGGAAATTTTGTTCCAAGTTGAGTTGATAGATCCTGAGTGAGAGCTTGCAACTGAAGTTTGGTGGCAGAAAGAATCTTTATTTTGTACTCTGGCTTATCACATAGGGGAGATACGCTCGTCTTTGCATAGCATACTCCTGCATAGAAGAGGATAACGGTTATTCCAATCTTGAGAATCAGGTGTTTTTTGTTAGCTTTCTTACTCGGGAGATAGGATAAGATATCAGTTTCCCCTCCTCGGCAAAGAGCCACTGATCCTTGGGTAAGTGAAGCGTGCTTTCGTTGATTCTTATCCACTGGGTTGGCAGGCATCTTAGCTTCATATCAAAAGTGCTTAAGAAACGCCAAGCTTCAAAATTAAAACGCAGAAACAAATAATCTTGCTTCAAGAACATGAGCTTAGCAATTTCTATGATAAGAAGGTGAAACTAGCTACCTTCTCTAGTATGGCCTTAGCTGGACGCATTCCTCTCAAAATCAACCACGTGCCTGCTATCACCGCACGAGATGTCTCCGTTAAGAAAAGTCGCAAGCAAGAAGTGCACGTCGGAGCCTATGGCCGTATCGGTCGCTCTCAAGGCCAAGCGAGGTACTCGGGCAGCATTACTTTTTCGACGCCCGAAGACCGGGCGGAGTTTATCGAGCTCGCGGAAGCAGGCATGGCAGATGATGCCGAGGGGTTTACCCTCACGTACCAGAAGGGCCTCGAAACCTACCTACTCACCGATTGTGGCATTGCGGAAGATGATTTAAGCAGTGATCAAGATGGCAAAGTGGACCAGCAGGTCCAAATTGTCGCGGTAGAATGTGAACGGATTTCGTAAGGAGTCTTTATGCGATTAGGCAATATTCTTGCGCAGCAAGGCGGCGTCCCGGAAACAGGACGTAAAGTCAAATTCCAGTTCCGCACCCAAGATAAACAGGGTCATACGCAAAGGCATTGGTGCGAGGCCGTGATCCTTCCCTTATCGGAAGCAGAGCGATCCGAAGCCGAGGCCGCCGCTCGTTCCTACGCGGAGGACCATCCCCAAACGGTCTTGGGAGATGAAGCTGCCTACCGCAAATTGCAAAAGTTCCTCCGGGATCCAGAAGATTTGCGGGCCTGCTTTTTCCTGGAGAAAGAACTGGGTCAACTTCGGGGAGGGCTGGTGTACAAGCAGGTCCAGTGGCTGCTCGATGAGTACCAAGCGCACATTGAGGAAGAATACCCTGAGGTGCTCTCTCCGGAGCAAACGAAGGCCTTGGAGGACGAAGCCGCAAAAAACTCCTAAGCCGCCCAGCGCTTGTGTGGAAAGTGCTGGCGGTGAAAGACAAGCCACATCTCTGGATGAGAAAACCTCTGCATCAGATCCAAGATGCAGACATGCTCCGATTCCGAGCCCTGGTGAACGTAGCTGAGCACCTTACAAGGAACCTTTGAGGAACCTCTATGTCTGATGACAAAGCCCGCATCAAAGCGTCGCTCGATGGAGCGAATCAGGTCGTCTCTGACGCAAACCGCATGGCGGATGCGCTGGAAAACGTTGGCGATAAAGCAGATCAGGGGCAGAAAAAGAGCCAGCATGCCCTCAAGGGCCTGACCAAGGCTCTCACCAAAGCTGCCGAAAGTTCCTTGGAGATGGTGAGCTCGTTCGTTTCCATGGGCGCGTCCCTGGTCGGTGTGGACCTCAACCTGCGTAATGCCATGGAGCAGGCCAAGCTCTTCGATGGCATGACGGCACGGCTTGCACAAACCGCCAAAGTGAGCGGGAAAGATCTGCAAAATTCCTTCCAGGGACTTGAGACTCGGCTGCTTACGAGCGCGCCTGAGCTGGCACAGTTCACCAAAGCGCTTGGACAAATGACGTATGATCCCAAGGGTTCCATCGAGGCCATCGAGGGACTCGGCACCGAAGCCTTAGCCACGGGAAAGACCCTGCAGGAGGAACTGGATCTGGGCGTGATGCTTCGGGATGGACTGGGAGTGGTCGGAGATACCACCGAAGAGCTCGGGCGTCTCCGCGCCATGGCCGAGCAAGTGAGCACGGTGGGAGGGCACCTCGCGTTCAAAGATACGCTCCAATCCTTAGCGCCGCTTCTGGGGATGGTGAATACTGCGACGGATGAATCCAGGCACAA
Organism: uncultured Myxococcales bacterium; assembly: GCA_964537055.1. Classification (GTDB taxonomy): domain Bacteria; phylum Myxococcota_A; class Polyangia; order Palsa-1104; family JAEUJZ01; genus CAZHYV01. Next base: position 210,292 of record CAZHYV010000003.1, on the reverse strand, counting down.
GCTCGAGGCGCTGATGGCCGTTTTAGGGAAAGGCCTCCAGCCCCAAGATGCCACGATGGTAGGTGCCTCCGCTCTCGCCACCCTCAAGTCCAGGGCGCTTGATATTGAGCGAGTCACGGGAAAACGGGTCTTAGACGACCAAGGACAGCTTATCAACCCCCTCGGGAATCTCAAAGATATCAAAGCGTTGGCGGAACGTCGGTATGGAAAGAATAAAGAAGCCATGCGGCGCGCGCTGATCCATGATTTTGGCGATCGCCTCGGCCTTGCCATCTACCGCACAGATTTCAATGAGGTAGATACTGTTGCGCAGGCGAAGAACGAAGGGAAAACGAAGCAGGAAGCCGACACTTTTAGAAACACCGATGAAGGCCAGCGCACACAATTCCGCCTGGAACAAGAACGAAACCTTCGGAAGGTGGGAGCGAAACTGCTCGGAGCCGGGGATCGGCTGATGTCATCGAGCAAAGTGGTCCCCGCCAGTTTCGACGTACATAAGATGCTCTCGCTTCAGGAGAAGCTGAACCGCCGTCGAAACAACCAGGAGGGGCATTTCTTCGATGGCTCTGGATTCTCATCCGAGGAATCGTTGGAGGCAGACTTACGTGAGCTGCAAGAGAAGTACACCAAACCCATCACCACAACAGATCCCATCGAGAGGCAGGAAGAAGAGGACAAACGCTCTGTCTTTTTTTCGCTGCTTCAAAAGCAAAAAGACCGGGCAGAAGGCAACCTGAAACGACGTAAAGAGGGCAAAGAGAATTGGCTCGAGCAGCACAATGTAGGAGCTAATGACATCAAATATACGGAGGAAGCGGTCGAGGCTTATCAGCAGATTCAAGAACGCCTCACCCCAAGCAGTTCCTCTGCCCCGATGTCGCCAGAAGGACAAAAAGCCTTTCAGCAGCTGATGAAGCATGCCGGAGAATGGATGGCGCAATCCTTCAAAGACTACCTCCGGAGTGGAGAAGTGATCATCAAAACGTTTGACCCGAATGCCCAGCAAGGAAATCCTGGATAATGCCCAAGCCGATCTTACCTGATGCCAAAGCCTTTGAGTTTGTGACCTCGCTGGGAAAGCGACTGGACCTTCACGGGGCACTGATTTCTTGGAGCGATAAATTATCCATCGGCTTAGCTGAACACCAAATCTTAAAACGAGATGGGGCGATTCATCAAACGCTCGGCGCCAAACCCAGAATCTTTTCGTTTACGTGCGTGCTTCTTGGCAAAGATCTGACTAAGCGATATCAAACCCTGACGGATACCCTCGAGCAAGACCCGATGGGAACACTGACACATCCCCGCTTTGGGAGCCTTTCTGCCGTATTTCAAGCGATTTCGGCAGAAGAACGGCCTGCAGAAGCACTCAATACGATTCGATTTACCTTAGAATTTGCTCGCACAGGGTTGCGTTCTGTGGAGCAGCAGAGCCCTGAAACCTTTGCAGCAGCGGCCATGGAGGTGCTGACCGTACTCTCGACCGATTCCCAAATGTCGAGGTTTCAGACCTTGCTCCCTGGAAGATTAGCGCAGCTTCAATCCTCAGCGCTCGCGTATCAGCAAAAGGCAAACCAATTTGCTCAGGGGCAAGCTACGCTCCCGGAACTTAGTCAGGTCTTGGGGGCCGTTAGCGCTCGTGTGGATGCTCTTCGTGCGATTCCTGCATTGGAGTATCGTATCAAGGCGCAGGCAGCTTTGGTCTTTTCTAACATTCTGTCTTCCTACAATGCGTCCCAGTCAAGTCGTCCACCAGCCATTTTCTTTTCCGTTCCTGGCAATATGTCCATTCAACGGCTGTGCGCTTCACTGTATGGCGGAAAGCATGCCCGTGCCATGGTGCAAGAAGTGATGAGTTTAAACCGTATTCCCAACCCCTATCACATTCCGGCAGGAACGAGATTGCTCCTGTCAGACCCCACTACGGTAAAAACCTATGCCCGCTGAGCAAAAACAAAAGACCCGTGCAACGCTTGAAGTCGATGGCCAACTCATCGACGAAGTGATTGAATTTGATTATTCCTCCGATGTCTTAGCCGTAGGAGATGAGTGCCATTTTACGGTCTCAAATCCTCACCAGAAGTATACAGGATCCCTCCAGATTGGAGCGAAAGTAAGGCTCTATCTCTCTAACCCCATGGTTAACGGTGGAGCAAAAACGCTCAAACATCTTGGCATCCTTGTAGAACGCAATGCAGAATACGGTACGCAAGGAAGTCTCTTACGACTCACCACCGCGGATCTAGGATGGCATCTGGTCAATTGCTGCGCTCCCCTTTGGTACAACCTGCGAAAAGCGACCTACGCAGATTTAGTGAATCCCACGGCAAAGCATACGATTCTGGATAAGAGCTTTGGAATTGAGGGGATCCGGTTTGATAATAACATGAACCGCAAACTCAAGTTGGGGGTTGCTGCAGTTCGTGCTGCCTCCCAACGCGTGCTTGATCCGGTCTTTGCCATTCAGGTAGAACCAGGAGATACCATCTATGATAAAATCGCCGAGTATTCACGCCGGCTGAATCTCCTCGTGAATGTTAGCTGTGATGGCTACTTGCAATGCTTTAACCCGAACTATCATCGTGCCCCGAAGTATCATCTTCGGTGTCTTATGGGGTCGCGCGCGAATCAAAACAATATTGTGCGGAGCAGCCTGTATGAATCTGCACGCACTATTTGGACGGATGTAGAATGTGTGGGTGAACAAATTGGGTATGAAGGCCCCAAGGACCCGAACAATGCGAATGCAGAAAAAAAACGAGGCGGTTTTCACAATCCCAAAGCGTTACCCTTTGTCCATCGTCTGACCTTTGGGGATGGAGAGATGTATGAGCGTAAGTACGCTAGGAAACAAGCGGAATGGAAATACAAACGCGGAATCTTTGATAGCTGGTACGTCCGTTATACCGTCGCAGGTCATTATCATACCAGTAGCGATAGAAATCTCTGGTGGGAGTCAGATCTTATGTATGATGTGAAAGACGAAGAGCTAGGAGTCGATGGTGTTCTCTATGGAGCCAGTGTGCTTTATTCGAGCAACCGGAGTGTTGGGGATACGACGGATATCATTATAAGGAAGCCAGGGCTTCTTTCTGCTGCGTTTGGGGAAATCCCCAATCCCCCCATGATTCGCAGCTCTCCTGCCAGCCGAGGCCCAGCTCCGGTGCAAACGACGGATACAAGTACTACGGTGAAAGCATGAACTGGGCAACGCTACGAGACTGGGTCAAGCAATGGGCTGCACGTCTGGTTCGTTATGGCATCCTGGCCCAAACGGATTCCAGTGGATTTGATCAGCTGGAGGGAACCCTCGGGGAGCCTGGAGAACCTTCGTTTCAGCATCCCATCCGGAGATTTCAGCACTATGGGTTTCGTTCGCGACCGAGAGTGGGGGCAGAACTCATTTGTGTAGCTCCTCGGGGTGGTACCTCCAATCGGGTGAGTATTGCCAGCGAAGTGCCTGGACAGGGGCCGAGTGACCAAGACGAAGGAGAGGTAGAGCTTTATAGCGAGTTTGGGCAGCGTATACGACTTTCGAATGCGGGAAGGCTTATAATTCTGACAAAAGCTGGCAACCAGATCGAGCTTCGGGAAGATGGCTCATTGGGAATAAAAGATTCGTTTGGTGGGGAGATTAACTTTGCAAACACAGTTTTTAGCGTGGACCAAACAGTTGAGAGCCAACATTTCCAAGGAAAGGGGGCAGCACCCATTGCAGTCCCTGGACCAGGATTAGGAGGAGGCATTGCTTCTGCTTTAGGGAGCGATGCAGGATTTCATCTTAGTTTTACTGTTTTTATGTCAAAACCAGGACCTTTAGCAACGGTCCTATTTTCAAAAGCTTATTCGTCACCACCTCATATTGGAGTATGTGCTATAGACTCGCCCACAGCCACTGCTATGAAAGCGACTCCTTTTTACGTCATTCCCTCTCATCGTTCACTCCAAATATTTGCAGATGGCTTACTTCCTGGTCTTTATAATTTAAGTCTCATCATCATGGGATAGTTCCCTCAGCTTGAGCATACTATCTAGGTGGTTTAACCTCTAGAACCAAGTAATTTGTCTTTTTGAGCATATCGATAGATCGTTACACCGAGCAGGCAGAAAATAACGACTGCTAAGTAATCTCCCCATGGCTCAATCGATTTCCAATATTCATGTCCCAAATCGAAGTGCCCTGTTACTTTTGGGAAAAATCCGTTGAGAAATCCTAGTAACAGCCCCGAGAAGGCACCTCCAGCTACGAGTCCAGTTGCATATAACATCCCCTTGCTCAGTTCCGATGTAGAAGAAGGCGTATGCTTTTTCGCCTTAGAAAAGAAGGGCATCTGGGCTCCTGTGGCAAGCCATCTAACCAGAGAGCCAATAGCCAATGCCGTAGATACAGAAATTGGTAGATAAATCCCGGCTGCAATCGAGATAGCGAGTGCTCCACTTAGCTCAAGTACGATTGCAAGCCCAGCCCCTAAGAGTACTAGTCCCCAAGGCATTTTGCCTCCTAGTACTGCTTTGATTAGCATGGCCAATAATGTTGCCTGAGGCGCTCCATATTTGGGTCCTTCCTGACCAGGCATGACATAGCCGATAGCATGAGGAACTTGAGGAATCGAATGATCAATCACAAAAATTGCCGTACCCACCACGAAGGAAGAAATGACAATGCCCAAAAGTAGCCCCAACTGCTGCTTATAAGGCGTTGCTCCTAGGAGAAAACCCGTCTTTAGATCCTGAGACGTTGCACCTGCGTTGTTAGCAGCTACACAAACTATAGCGCCTACGAAAACGACGACAACTTGATAAGAAGGAATTGTCCAGCGTAGCAGAATAAAGACCAAACAGGTTGCCATCACCGTTGTGAACATCATTGAGGACGTAGGCTCAATCGAGTATCCGGCTGCACCGACAAAGCGGCTAGCCACTGTAACAAAGAAAAAGCCAAAAAGTACAATGAGAAAAGCAGTTAAGAGTGAGCCAGGAAAAGTTCCTGGGAGATGAGGCAAAAAGACAAGCAATAAGAATAGGATTCCTATTCCTAACAAAACTAGACGCAAAGGAAGTTCTTTTTCTGTCCGTCCTTCTCTTTTGTTGGCACGGCTCTTTACTGCATCAAACACACTTCGGATACTGCCTATGATAATCGGAAGGGTTTTTAATAAGGTCATAAACCCCGCTCCCACTACAGCTCCGACTCCGATGTATTTCACATGAGCTGCATGAATTTGTGAAGCGGTAGGAAATCCGTTTGGGTTATCAATCGTTATGCCGAGGTTCCCTAAGGTTGTATATACATCTTGCGCTTGTAACCATTGGGCGATTTGTGGGAATGAGGATAGCAACGGGACCAAAACTAGCCAAGCAAATGCACTTCCTGCTAGGATTTGGAAAGTAACCCTAGGGCCGATAATGTAGCCTAGGCCTAAGTATTCTGGGGTCACATTCACAGCGAAGGTCGCATTAGGATAAAAACTTTGGGCTGCTCGGTGAAGAAGATAGGGAACTTCTTTCCATAATCCTAATAGTCTCATGAAACCCCAGTAAACAGCGGCAATCAAAGAGCCTATAAATACAGGCCGAGCTAGATGCCTCTCTTTTTCACCTGCCATTAACACCTCTGCGCAGGCGGTTCCTTCTGGGTACTTCAAGGTATTATGTTCTTTAACGATGAGAGTCTGTCGCAAAGGGAGCATAAAGAGCATCCCAAAGAGTCCTCCGATAAGAGCAATCGTTACAATTTGAAAATAATGAAAATATCGTACTCCTTCAGGTAAGAAGAGAAAAGCAATGGTAGTAAAAACTACTCCCGAAGCAATAGATTCTCCGGAAGATCCAATGGTTTGGATTAAATTATTCTCAAGAACGGTGCTTTTTCCTAGGCGCTTAAGAACTCCAATGGCCATGACTGAAATAGGAATTGAACCAGTAATTGGAAATCCTGCACACAATGCTAGATAGACCGAAGACACCCCAAAGAAAACAGCAAACAGAATCCCTACTAGAACTGCTTTGAGCGTAAATTCCGGAATTCGGTCTTGAGATGAGATGAAAGGTCGAAATAATTCTTCCGCTGGCTCAGTAGATGAAGATGGTGACATCATTATTTAGGACAAAGAATCAGAAAAGAGCTTAGAATAGCAAGAAAAAATTTTGTTCCCATATGCCAAGCTTGCTACCGGATCACTTGGTTTCTTCCCAAACTTTTTGCCATCATCAGTTTTTCATCAGCAATTTGAATAAAGCGAACCACGGGAATGGAGTGGTATGTGGTCGAAATTCCAGCTGAAATTGTAACAAAAATTTCTTGTCCCTCAAAAGCAATCGACTTTTTCTCTACCACGGAGCGAATGCGCTCTGCTACTTCGAAGGCCTGCTCGGCATTGGCACCAGGCAAAATCACCGAGAATTCTTCCCCTCCATACCGAGCAAGTGTATCTCTTTCTTTTCTCAACTGAGAGCTGATGCGTGACACAACCTCTTTGAGGACAGCATCACCACCTGGATGGCCATAGCGCTCATTTAATTCATGAAATTTATCTAAATCAATTAATACCAAGGACAAAGGATGATTTTGATGAGAGCAGCGCTCTAACTCTTCAGCTAATTTTTGGTCAAAATAGCGACGATTATAAACATTGGTGAGTCCGTCGCGGATAGAGCGTTCATAGAGAGTCTGTGCATAGGTTGAATCGATGGAAGTCCCTAAGAAAAAACGAAGTCGTGCGTTTCCTACTTGGATATTGTCTCCATCTTGAAATACCCAGTGGGTGACCAAACCATCGTTTACATAGACTTCCAAAGTATTGGTCAAATCACGCAGATGCCATTCACCCTGATCAAAGAAAATCTGAAGATGTTTCGCTTCGATCCCAGCTTTTGGTAAACAGATGGAAGAATCTTCGCTACTCCCAATAGAAAAATCTTCTCCTGTCATAGGGATTCGTTTTTCTATATATCCTTCTTTCGAATCACCATCGTTTAAGATCAATAAATATGCTGAATGCTCCACTCCACTCATGGGTTGACAGTCCTTTTATCCTAAGGTTTATCTAGACTTTATTGTTTTTGGAATAAATAAATACATTGTTCGTTGCTCATTCCAAAATCCCAACTACAAATGGGTGTCCATCCGCGCGTTGCAAAAGTTCGCATAAGAGCATTTTTATCATACCGAACAAAGCGCATGACACTAAATATTTTCTTTTGGCCATCTGTCAATTTAACGATTGCTTGCATATCAACCGCATAGCTTTTAGGAATGACCACGCTTTCTCGATCAAGAACCGGTTTCAACTCAACATCTTCTAATTGTTTTTGATATTGACGACGAAAGGGGCCTTCTAGAAATTTTCTATAGGCTCGATCCCATCCTGCTGGAAGCTTCCCAGATAAACGGGGGTCCTTCCGCTTGATCTCTTCCGGATCGTCCGAAGGTGTGTATCGATTGCTTACATGAATCAGTAACAAATCCCCAGACTTAAGTGCTCCTAAACTCCCCTGGATAAACCGAGTCTCATTTTGTAAGGTTTGTAAAGTTCCCCCAAACATCGTTGCAAGAACTGGACGACGCGCAGACTGATGAAAAATTTGGTCATATTGACCTAAATTAAACATATCCCCTAAAATTCCTCCATAGGAAGTTCTAGGATCATCTCTAAGGGCTTCATCTGCGTAATAACAAGCAAGGATGATGAGCGGAGGGCTGATATCTAGCATGCTCAGGCGGATATGCTGAAACAAAGGAACACTTTCAGCCAATTCTTGAACCAATCGGATCTCTTTGTCTGCGTGGCCGGGACCAAGCGCCAAAATTTCTAAAAACTTTTTATCGGGGCCGACGGTATCACGAAGAATCCAGCCAATTTCCTTTGCAATCCTATCGAAAGGCAGTCCTTGTTGGGCCATTTGGTATTCGCGTTGGCTTGCAATTCCATACCAGTCCTTCGCACTTTGTGGCTCCCAATACATATAAGATTGCTCAATAGGCCCACCGGCACCTCCAATCTGTGATTCCATATCAAGCGTCATTTTGACAGGATTAAAACCTTGAACGACCCAAAGTCCCTTCACAGGAATTTGTCCAGATCCTAGTTTCGTCCAAGGATCTGGCTCGCCGTTTTTTTCCTCATCCTCGAAATTCACAATCTCTTCTCCTATTTTTTTTAAAGTACCTGCCTGCGAAGAATGGGGATTCCAAGCATTCTTTAATACATATTCCGTAGCTTCTTGTATTGTCTGGTCTTCCCTCAACATGCGGAGCAATCTAGTATGGCCGCAAAATAGAAATCAATATTAACCTGTTAAAAACAAACCGAAAATTCTCATATTCTGCTTGTTATCGTTTACCATCTCAAAAATGGCCACTCATAAGGGGGTGTTTATGCATCTTTCGATATGTAGCACTTTTGAAATTGAAGTTACAAATAACATCCTTGCCTTTTCATTTCCCTCCAAAAAAACTTTTGAGTATAATAATCGATAAGCAAAAAGCCAGCAATCTCTTGATTCCTCTGATAAGGTCGATTCTGATTAAAACTGACCGATAATAACTCTCTAATGAAAGTTAGAATAAAGTATCCATTAGCTACTCTTCGCATATGCTCGAAGATGTAGCGCTCACGAAAACACATCGTGGAAAATTCACCTTTACCTGGGATGAATTTAGCGATGTTGTGTTCAATGAGCGAGCCGTCTACCCAGTCCTCACGACCTTGGCCACTCGCAAAGGCGAGTATGCTTGGGACTCCGAAGGCACACAGGGCACCCTTCTTCATACGGTCAAACAAGACAAGTTCACGACAGGCTCCCAGCTTCGCAGTTATGCCCAAGATGGGGGTAACCAGGTTATCGCCGAGGGGTCCATCACAGCATTTGATGCCCAGCCTACTCGCCTTGGACCTGGGTCCTGGGAACTCCAGGTGTCCTGGCACGTCAAAAGCCAACCCCAGCCTGTAGGTGAACGGGTGAGGGTCTAATGGCCATTACTGTCTACTCCGAAGAAGAAACTTTTGCGCTGGCCATTGCGTACCTGTCAAAGCAATTTCCAACCCGGGCGCTTGGACCAAAATCATTTTTAGGGCAGCAAGCCCGGGCGCTTGCGCAGCTGGTAGGAGCAATCCAGCAAGCCATCAAGGATGCAGACAACGATGGCGTTCCTGCCTATTCCACCATCGACGGTGTGATTCGGTCCCGGTGCTGCTCGCAAGCGCTCGAGAATTGGGCCTTTGTCTACGGACTCCCAAGCAATCGTGGCCTAAACCAGTATGGAAGAAACGATCCTCAGGCTGCTTTTGGAGGGGTTATTCTTATCCGAGGAACTCCAGGCACAACGGTCGGGATGGGAAGCCAACTGACAGACCCCAGCGGTCTCCTCGTGCTCAAGCTTGTCGCCAATGTGACGATTGGTCCTGGAGGAACGGTTTCGGGCAACGTAGCCGCCGTGACTCCTGGAACTGCAGGAAATCTACCCGCCGGAACGGTCGTTCGCTGGCAAGCGCCTCCTGCCGGGGTGGCTCCCACCTGCGTACTGAGTTCTCCACTCCAGGGAGGGCTCGAGCAAGAGGAGGATGTCTCCCTCCTTGGCAGATTAATCCGACGAATGCAGTCCCCTCCCAAAGGAGGTACGGCTGCAGATATTCGAGGATGGGCAGAAGAGGCCTTGGATGCGAATGGGGCTCTGATTGGCATTCGACGGGCTTATGTCTACCCTCACCGTAATGGCGTGGGCTCTTACGATGTGGTCATTGATTTGGGAGGCATGGGCGCGGGACGGATTCCGACGGTAGCGCAGCAAACCCAGGTCCAGGCGTATCTCGATTCGAAACGAGTCGCGACAGATACTGCACGCGTCTTGGTCCCCTCGATTCTTTCGAAAGAAGCATTGCGCATTTGGGTGACTTGTACACCGTTGCCTAAATATCGGTTTGATTGGCAGGATGGAGGGAGTGCTGAGGTGCTAGAGTCAGCCACGGCCACCACGTTTGTGGTCAACAACGGTTCGGGAAAACCACCGCTTTCCCTGATGCAGGCCATCGATGCCTTCCAAACTCGGCGTAGTTCCCAAGCCCCACGTTTGCAAGTAGCTGTTCCGCCTATATCGATTCTGCCTTTGGAAGCGCAAGCGCTCAGCTATATCCCCAATTCGCCGGTGCCTGGAAAATACACGCTGACCATCAGCCCACTTCCAGAGGGCACGATTGCTCCCGCAAACACAAACTTTTTTGCGGGAGGTCCTGCTGTGTCCCTGGTCTCCCAAAACCTGCTGGATTACCTAGGACAAATTGGGCCCTCCCGTAGCAGCGGTTATGCGGATGAGCTTGACCTTTGGGAAGATCAAGTCACCGTTGGAAATCTCGCTCGAGCTGCGCTCGATACGGTCAATGAGGAAGGGAAACGCATTCTTCTCCACAGCCCTTCGGTAGGGAGGGGAGTGGGGATTCGCATTGCCGTGGGAGCCGGAGCCTTTACGGGGGCAGATTATCAGGTATTCGATCATGTTCCCGATCAAGGTCCCTCCATTCCCGACTGCGCGCAAATTTTAGTGACAGGCACCTAAGGAGAACCAAACGATGAATGACCTCTTGCATTTTCTGCAAACAATTTTAGACCCCAAAGGCACACCCGTGGCCATGGTCCTTGGAGCCATTTTGATGGCCATCTCGTATCTAGTCATCAAGGCGGGTCCTGCCGTGCTCCGCCTCATGCGTGAGGAACATGAAGTCCATCAAGCGGAAGTGAAACAAATCACGGGCTTAGCCAAGGAGGCAGCCATTGAGGTCGCTAAGGAGCACCGCGAAAGCATTCGGGAGCTTCTCGACCGCCATGAGCGAAATCTTGACCGTCTGCTGAAGGAAAGGCCTGCCCCCGAATGGACGCCCTTGACCTTAAAGAAGAACTGATTGCTGCCTTTCCCCCAGGGATCGAAAAGATCATCGACTGGGAAGATGACCCGGGAAAACTCCTGGAAGCATTCGCCCATGTACTTCATGAACATGGAACCCGGCAAGTCGATCACCTTCGGTTGGAGTTGAACCCAGCGACCTTGCATCAAAAATTGAAGGAGTGAGAGGAAGCGACAGGCCTTGACCAGACGAGCCTTGCTCGCATAGGAACTGAAGAGCAGCGCCAGCAACAGCTCATCTCCCGGTTACGAGAATATGGGCCCCCGACCTTGGCCGCGATTCGATCGGTGATCCAGCCCTTGTTTCAGTACGCAGACCCCTCGCAAATTGTCATTCTCGAAGTCGATCGCAGGGTGGCTCGAGCCATGCATACGGTCTCCTGGAAAGGGACCCTGGCCTTATTGGCAACTGCCCAAACCTTGTCTTGGAACATCAACGATGGGGTGGTTGCAAGTCTGGCAGGAGCCCAAGTAGATCTGACCCTGGATACAATGGACGTAGAATCGGTCGTTGTCACGCTTCATTCACCCAAGGATGGGAGGGTGGTTACCCGAAAAGACCTCGGGCGTGGGGCCAAGCAAGGAACTGTGCGGATCTATTTCAAAGAGATGGCTGGGGTTCCTGTGGGAGGTCTCTGGACCCTGGAAATTGTTGCTCCCATGGGAGGCACTCTTTCGCGGGCGGATCTCTTCGTAGAAGGGATGGGAAGAGACGCTCGCTGGATGGCGGGACGAGGAGGGCTTACCTTTTCCTGGGGCGTTGTTGCGGAAGAGGACAAGCTGGGAAAGCTGGGAGGCTACGATTTGAAAGCCGCGCAGGATGCCATTGCCCGGCTTAATTATGCTCGCAACAAGGGTGGTCTGGTATTGCGGAGTAAGGGAGTGGGAAAGCTTCCTGTGGGTCAACTGGCTGCGATTCCGGATGATCCTAATAGCATCCCGGATATGTGCATTCCGGGATAAAGAAATTCAAACTAACGCGATGTATAACTTCGGCTTGTGCCATCACGTCATGATGACAAGGGGTGTGCCAGACTTCATTCGCACGCAGTTCTAAAGCCTACCCTCAAGCGCTTGCAAATACTACTTTTCTTGTCGCGGGAGAGCACTTTCTGGGCCTGATGATTCCACATATCTTTTTCGGGAACAAAATCGTATTTTTTTGTTTATTGAGACAGTTTCTGTTCCGACCGCCAAGAGATGTCGGCTTGAAGCACATCTGCAAACGAATGTTGAAAGATCGGTCCGATTTATAAACCTTCCTCAAGACGGAGGCGGTGCTGATGCGCAAGACCTCGTATGGAAGTCGGTCGATCCGAGGAGCCAACACCCAGGCGGGGCTCATGAGTTTGCTTCAGACCTATGCCAAACAGAACGTCAACTTCGCGGAATTCGCCACCAAGGCTTTGGTTCATCCTCCCTCATCCCTTGAACTTAGGTGAGCAGTTACCTCTAATCATCGATGTTTAGTTAAAATTTTGATTATATTGAGAAAATCCGGAAATTTTATATTGACTATGATTTATTTCCCATAATAGATTCAAATCAACCACAAAGGAGTATACATGATGAAACAAATTCTCTTGATAGTTCTAGGGTTATTAGGAAGTTTTTCTTCGCTAGGTTGTAACACAATTACCTGTGAGCAGTTGATACAAAATATAGCAAGGGAGCATGGATATCAAAAGCCGAAAAAGTGGCCACCTTCTTCATTAGAAGAGCTTAAAGCAGAAAAGGCCGAAGAGCGCCGTGTTTTTGGACCATACAAGCATGAGCAATGTATTGATGAAGACACCAATAGCCAAACTACTCTACAAGGATATACTCAGCAACTTGGATTGCAGCTGTAGAATTTAATGAAGTCTAAAGTCTGAGGAGAGAATCATTCTTCGTCTGGAATTTTTCAGGGTGAACGCCCATAGCGCTTGCCCCATCGCGAGATTAGGCTTTTGCCTATGTTATTCTACCTTCTAATAAAATTCCAAGTCTCGGCGAATAACAAGTTGAGTTTGTGAAAGAATTAGGTACATTTGAGGTATGTTCAAAAATCTACAGATTCTATTCACAGTAGGGCTTATTTCTATTAGCTGTGCTCATCAGCAACCAATATTTAAACCACAACGTCCCTATCCTAAAGTTGAATCTTCATTCATCTTAGAAGATTTAAAGCAACGAAAAGCCCTTTTTCATCATCCTATCCGACTGGAAGCCAAAATAGAGATTACTTTCAACGGAAAAAAAGAAAACTTTGGGGCTGATCTTTTAGTTGCGCGGCCAAGCTGGCTTTTTATGGAAGCTCCTACCGGAACACCCATAGGTTCTTTTTTATATTTGTCAGTAACCCCTACCTACTTTCAGCAATCCAACTTGCGTGAAAATACGTTTGTTTATGGTGAATCGAGAGCTTGCGCACTCAGAAAAGTACTTAGCTTCCTTCCTCAAGAATTTGAGCCTTCGGATCTCGTTGAAATTCTCTTAGGCTCTATTCCTCTTTTTTCAGATATAAAGCATTCGGATGTTGATTGGGATGGCACTGAAGGCGGGAAAGAAGTTCTCATTTTACATGATTCTCGTGGAATGATAGAGAAAATATGGCTGTCTGCGCCACTTCAAGGGAATGTGGTCAAAGCAGTGTTCTACCAATCTGATAATGTAACCCCTCGCTGGACAATCACGCATGAAAATTTTCAAAAAAGGGATGGGTTTCCTATTTCCATGCCAAAAGTAACAACCTTTATCAATGCGCAGGAAGGTCAAAAACTTGTGATTAAATGGAAAGATTGGGAATTCTCCCCAGAAATCCAGAAACAGCCTTGGCAAGCTCAGTTTCAATTAGCTCCGTCTCCTTCAGCGAAGATAGAAAGATTCCAATGCTTTAACCTATAACATGCCCTTGCTTGAGCAATTTTTCTCCTCAATCTGATCGGGCCAGGGCTCTTCATAGGTAAATCCCTCAATCATCGTCAGTTAGCCGTCATCAATATACACCACATACCCAGTATCTACCTCAGGTATATTCAACTTTATGCCGACGTTTCCACAACGTAAAGAAACTTGGTCATCAAACAAACTCAGGGTTTCGGAGCGGGGAAATTCAGTAAAAACCTAACTCCACTAAAACTTCGCTCATTAACGACTAGCACATCAAAATTCAACGTGGACTTGATGGGTTTTAACTTTGAGTCAGCGAGCAACCATTCAATCACAGTTCTCTCAAGAGCGTTTATTTTCATAGTCCCCTTTGGAAAAAAGCTTTGAGAGTGTAGCCCGATTTATCATTGGATACAAATAAGGTTGGCTACTCTCCCTGTATGGCGACGTGGCCCCTGGCTCGGTATATCGACTTTATTAAAAATTCCGTCCCCGTCATCTCTGCCGATTATCTCAACGCGGTCCAAGATTTTGTGGGCATGCTCTCTCGCGGTGAAATCTCCCTTGTGAGTGCTTCGTTCGATGGTAGTGGGGGCAAGAGCGTTGTACCCATACCGGGTGCGATCCAACTGACAAAAACAGCGGTCGACAACTACTTGGGGAAACTCCCCACGCCTTCCTACGCACTGCAAGAAGTCAATCTCAGCCGGCTCTTTGCAGGGTGGGCCGTCGTCTATGCCAATGGGAACCTCGCTCGAGGCAGCAACATCAAAGATGTAAAGCGCACGGGCAAGGGAGTCTATCTCGTCGAATTTAACATTCGTTTAGATTCTGATGCGACCTTTCTGTATCCCGTGTGGGTTACCCCTCGAACAACGACTCAGCCTGTGGTTCCTACCTACAACGAATTTGCAGCCTCGCCTTCTCGGGTGGAGGTGTTTCTTTGGGACAAGGTGGGGTCTCCCATCGACTGTGATTTTACCATTGGGGTGGGAGGATCGTAGTGGAACTCATTCTCTCATTTCAATGTTCTCTGTTTTGGAGGTACCTATGTTGATGAACCATCGCTCGTATCCATTCTCTGCCATTCCCTTTTTTCTTTGGGGGAGTCTTCTCTCCTCACTTGTGAGCTGCGTGGAAGTCCCCTCGGTTTCGCAGCTCATCGGTTCTCCCAAGTATGGGATTGCCTGTGAGGATCATGCCAGTTGTGAGTCGGGAATCTGCTTTCCCGGATTTCAGGTCGCTCCTGGCCCACCCAAAGTCAATCCCCATACCTGCATCCCGACAGAACTGGTGAAATACGTAGATTACAATCTTTGCGACCCGACCAAGCAAGATTCTGCCCATCAGGGCACGAAACAGGACCCCTTCTGCCAGCTGACGACCGCCTTGAGCAAAGGCTCCTTTATTGTCGTTAAGCCCGCCCGGGAGCCGAATGGATACGCAGGAGTGACCCTCCAAAAAGGTCAAGGAGTGGTGATCGTCGGAGCAGGACGAACTTCTGGCACAGTTGTGCGAGGCATTTATGTGCAAGACCTAGGTACAGAAGCTTATCTCGATGGTCTCACCCTCTCAACGAAAACACAGCGAAGCTCGATGCCTGCTGGGTTGGGGCTTAGTTGTGCGGGTTCAGCCATCGTCACCCTGGTCCGTAGCGTCGTCTCTGAAAACACGCAAGGAATTTCAGCCACGCAATGCAAACACCTTCAGGTGGAAAGAAGTTATATTGGAAACAATGGAAACGCAGGAATCGTTCTGACCGAAGGATCTTCTTACAGTATCCTCAACTCGCTCATTGTCCAAAATGGAGGAGTCGGCATCATTGTTGGCTCAAAAGGGTTGATCAACTTTACCACCCTCTCCCAGAATGGAATGGATGCTCAAATCCCTGAGGCGCAAGACGGAGGAGGCCTCCTCTGCCTACAGGGAGCAGATCCTTCGGGAACAGAGCCTATCTCGGTCCAGAATACGATCCTGGTGGGAAACCAAATGAACTTGGGCAGCGCTACGCCCACCCAAATTCAAGGGGCAAGTTGCAAATTGAAACAAGTGGTGGTTTCTCCGCGAGACGCACTTTCTTCCATTCACCCTACCTCCCAAGGGGTGAGTCGAGCGGAGGTGTCATTTCTCAAGCATGGGACAGAATGGAAACTCGATCTCGGTTCACGTTCCTGGGATAAATCTCTGGTGATCGATCGAGCGAAAGTGGAGATATCGGATGCGATAACCCAAGACTACTTTGGGACGCCACGTCCTCGCCCAATCACTCAACGGACACCAGGAGGCACAGGGTTTGATATTGGCCATGAGCAAGCGACCCCGTAAATTGGCTACCTTCTCTGTATGACCCTAGCGATTTCGCCTCTGTTCAAAGAAACCACACCCTTACGGGGAGTTGCGCCTTACCAAGGCGGAAAACGACTCCTTGCCAAAACCATCATCCAGCGCGTCGAAGAAATTCCCCATACCTGCTACGCAGAACCCTTTGTTGGCATGGGTGGTATCTTTTTTCGAAGACAACACATTCCGACCTTAGAAGTGATCAATGATTACAACCAAGAGATCACCAACTTCTTCCGCGTACTCCAACGACACTATGTTGCCTTTTTGGATGTCCTTCGATTCCAGGTCCCCAGTCGGGCCGAGTTTGAGCGTCTGAAACTCATGAAGGACGAAACGCTAACAGACCTCGAGCGGGCCGCCAAGCTCTATTACACCCTCAGAAATTGCTTTGGCGGGAGGCTTCGAAGCCCTACGTTTGGGGTTGCGCCTAAGGAACCGAGTCGGTTTAATATTCACCATCTGGCTTCGGATCTCGAGGAGTTTCACGAACGGCTGGCTGGGGTGGTGCTTGAATGTTTGCCTTACGAAGAGTTCCTCCAGCGGTATGACCGCCCGAGCACGTTGTTTTACCTAGATCCTCCTTATTACGGTTGCGAAGGAGATTATGGTAAGACGCTGTTCTCTCGAGGGGATTTTCTCAAGCTCGCAGAATTACTTTGCCAGCTGAAAGGGAACTTTCTTTTATCGCTGAACGATCATCCGGCCGTACGAGAAGTCTTCGCGAATTTCCACATCGAGAATGTGGAGACTACCTACTGCATCGGCGGAGGAGAGCATGCCAAACGGGTTAAAGAGGTACTTATTTCTAAAAAATCATCTCTATCCGCTCTACAACCGACTCTGGATGAGAAAGAGCTATTTTCTCGAGACAAACTCCATGATGCCTTGGCCTGATCCTATACCTGCCCATTTCGTTCTATTCTTCGTGGTATGGTCATTTATTGTCCTAATGATTCACCCAGAGTCACGAGGTCCATGCGTAGGGCATTAAGTCCCTTGGTAAGGCTAGTAAGCTGATCCTCTGTCCACGCCAAGACTTGGCATGTATAATAAATGCGTTCCGATAGAGACATCGTCTTGAAAAAGCCGAAATAGCCTTCTCCTCGTTCTGCACACCGCGGACATGGACAGAAACGGTAGTGGCCTCCCTGTGGATTTGTTTCCCCAGAAAGATTGGTATCTTTTGAGTCACTCATACATCCTCCGTGCTGACGATGACTAACTCCACGGGCTGGGGAATGCAAGAGATTTTTGAGGTCTTTACAGCTCAACATAGTTAAAATTTCTTGAAGTAATAAGACTCCCCTTCTAGAGAACCCTCGGCCACGACGGTGATGTAGTAACAGCGTGCTCTTTTGAGGAGGTCTCCATAGGTTACAGTAATTCCATCGATGATCTGTTTCGTTTCCCCTTCCATGCCTGCGGGTAACACCACCCTGAGCTCTCGGTCCTTTTTTACCTGCACCCCTGTAACTTTGGCCTTGATGCCCTCCTTGAAAAATCCTTGTTCTACTTGCTTTACCAGCTCGTTCATCTCAATGGGCGGTTCCTGGTGACGGATTGGGTCTTCTTTCCCTGTCTCTAGCTCAACATAAGTCAGGTACGGTTCTTTCTCGCACCAGCTACCCCCATAGGGAACGCCAATGCTACCAATCCCGATGCGCTCTACCGAAGGTAAACAGTGGAGCAACCGCTTAATGGCCCGATGCTGGCAAGACCAAGATTTTCTCCCAAAGTGTTGAAGGCCTTTTTTCACCTGGGCGAGCCCCTTTCGGTACTCCCGAATTTCATCTTCTGCGTCCTCCAAAGACATCACACCCCGTCTCATTAAAATCTGATTTTGACGGAGGGTGACTTGGTAGGCTTTAGCATAAGCGCAGTACTGAGCGGATAACAGCGGAACCATCCAAGTCTTGTCTTCTTTCAGTGCCCGGATGCGAGCTGGGATAGAAGCTCCTTCCTCGGTGGAAGTAGGCCTGGCTGATGGAGGATCAAGACTTTGGGCGTGGACAAAACAAGTGCCCATGGAGAATAGAAAGAACGCTATAAAAAAGAAGCTATGTTTGAGAGGTCGCAAATGCAACGTGCTTAAGAGCATATCTTCTCCTTGTTACCCATCTACTGCCTGAATTTCAACAGAATTTTGAGGATTAGCTCCAAAGGGTCTTCCCAGAATTCGAGACAAGATCTCTTTCGCCGATTCTGGAATCGGCTCGCAAGCATTCCAAGCAGCTTTCCAATCGGTGCGCTTTTCTGCGGGCGCAGACTCGTTGGATTGAGAACTTGGCTTTACTGACAGCGTTTGTGCTTGCTCTTGGTCCCAGGTGATGGCCTCGTCCATGAGCTCATACACCCGATTGCGGTGAACAGGATTACAAAACCAGCGCAGAGCAATCATTTTCCCATCTTTGACCCAGTAGTTTTTCCCAAAGGCCATGTAACTTCCGACCCTCGCAAACCGCTTCTCAAGCTCGTCCTGGGAGAGCTTGAGAGGAAATGTATATTCTTGCAAGAAATCGTACCACTTCTGCTCAAGAGGTGGAGGTAAGACCCCAGCAAATCCAGGAGGTGGGGAGGGGGAAGCAATCAGCTCTCCCAGCGCAAGTTTTGCTCCTGCAGCCTTACGAAATGCATCTAGCACTTTGTAGGAATCAAGCAGAGAAGAGTCAAGGAGAGGAGAGGATTTTTGAGAGCTCGCAGGATGAGATTCGGACACTGTCTGTTTTGCATTTTTACGCTCCTGGGGGGAAAGGGGGGTAGTATTATATATATTTTTATTCTCTTTTCTTTCATTACGGCTGTCATGGGTGACAGGTTCCTTTGTCATAGATGACACCCCTCCCCTGTCATAAGTGACAGCGCCTTCCATGACAGTGTCCTGCGCGACAGTGTTTGGCTGAGGGGGCACTTCGGCCTTCCGGTCCTCGACTTTTTTCTTGTTATCTATTGAATCCTCTAGCTTCTTCCATTGAAAATTTTCTGGCGTGCAGAAAATCTTCCGACGTTGTCCAGGCTTCGACTCAATACAAATCGCTCCGCATTTTGCAAGAAGGGCTAAATTTCGAAATACCTGCCGCTCTCCTTTCCCAGTGAGCTCGCAAAGTGTCTGAATCGGAACCTCTGGCCCACCTTTCATGGTAGAGCGAATGGCTCCCCATAAATGGTAAAGCTCGGGAGGCAGTTTGAGCATGCAAGCGGGAATATAAGAAAATCCTTTGTCCATGGTCCCCTCCTTTTACGCAGACGCCTGCTCAGATTTAGGCCCGGCATGCCAAGCAGCCGCTACTTCACACATGTACCCCAAAGATTGGAGACTTTGGGACAGCCATGCAGCCGTTTCTCGATCATGGCGACGAAGGGCAGCACTCAGTTGTTGTAAAAGGACGGTAGCACGTGCTCGTTTCAGATATCGACGGGTATCTACCACCAGTTTCGACCGGCCTAACTCGAGTAGCTCAACTTCTGCTTCCTTGGCATCCGCTTCGTTTTCTTGCCAGGTCGCCCATACCAAGCGGCCGATGGCTTGTGCGCCCTTACATAAGGCAGGAAATAAAAGAAGCTTTGAGGAGAGAGAAAGGGTCTTCAGCCCATGAGCTTCACTAATCGCAAGCTCCCAAGCCTCCTTGAGAATCGAGCGTGTCTCTATCGTTCCTAACTGGACAACGAGCTTCTCTTTGAGTTTTTTTAGTTCCGGCTCCCAGACATGGTGAAGCACTTCCGTAAAGAGATGCGTAGGGGTAAGGGACTTCATGCTACACCTCCCTTCGATAATAAGGATGAAATCGGAAAGAGTGGATGCGTCTTCGTCGCTTGATAGGCTCGTTTGGCAAGGGAACCTTTCCCCATCTCTGCGAGAAGAAGGCCCATGTGAAAGGCAAGCTCCTCGTTTCGCAGCCAGATTCCTCGCACGAGCAGCGACGTCGCTTCCAGAACCATCCAGAATTCAGCAATCAATTCAGAATCAGGAGTGCAGGCTTGCAAGGCTTGGTTACTTTGCTCTGCGGCCGCTTGGTCACCACGCACCAGCTCTCGAGCAAGGCGGCAGAACAGGGGTAGGCATAACGTATCGTAGCCATGTTGTTTGAGGTGCCTCTCAGCTTCATCAAACTCGGCAGTAAGAACGGTTTCGATGGAATCCGATAACATCGTACCCACCGCTTTTCGGTTGAAAGCCACAGAAGCGGGTAAGTTCGTTTCTAAGGGGAAGAGATTAGGAAGCGAGAAGTGCGGCATAATGAGTACCTCCCTTCTCTGAAACATGGGATTCCTGGGGTTTTCCCTGGTGCAGCAGAATTTCAGCCAACCTAATTGCGTTCATCAAGGTATATGAACCCCCAACACGGACTCGCTGTGCTAATTGAACGGTAGCATTGGTAAGGACTGCGTCTGCTAAGATGCGGGTCAGCTCCGTAGGAACTTGATGACCTGCTGAGGACAAATCTAGGATCGATTGAGCAACAACCAAAATGGAGGATGGAACGTGGACTTTTCCATGGACTTGCTCATGGATCTTTGGTTGGTCCATGTCCTTATCTAACATCTTGAAATTATTAAAATTACGATGGTTTCCTAAACCGTAGGTCGGCAGTTCGAATCTGCCCGCGGTCATCGCTGATGGGGGCTATGAACGGCTAAAGAATGAGAGTTGCCTCGAAGAGCAACCTGATACCATAGTGTATATTACAGAGGCTAAATGAAGCACCTCCGTTGCTTAAGGTCTTTGACCTTCGGAAAAATAGTAAGCTACAGACCCTGTTAGCTTGGGCGGAAGCATCGTATTCGTCAATCGGTTTCTAGCTACACTGAACGAAGTAAGGTGGGTAAGATTTTCAAATTCTGGTGGAATCCCCCCTGTCAGCTGATTATTGCTTAGGTCTAGCCACGTTAGCTGGGTCAGCTGTCCAATCTGTTTAGGCCAAGAGGCAAATTGGTTGTATCCAAGGGTAAGCCACGTTAGCTGAGCCAGTTGTCCAATCTCGTTAGGTAACGAAGTCAGCTGATTATCTCCAAGGTTTAGCACCTTCAACTGAGCTAGTTGACCAATCTCCTTAGGCAAAGAGGTCAGCAGATTGGATTGAAGGTTTAGTTGTTTTAAATGAGTAAGTTGACCAATCTCCTTAGGTAGAGAGGTCAGCTTGCTGCCAGTAAGGTCCAATTGTATGACCCAGCCATTCTTATCGCAAGTGATGAGCTCCTTCCGTTCACAGTAGCGGTCTGTATGTAGTTGGAGAATAGACTCTATAGCAGCATGTTGGTCTTCCTGCGGATCTTGACATCCTACCCAAAGGCTTATTATTCCAGCAAGGAAAAGTAGACGTAATGATTGATTCCAAATTTTCATCTGCCTATTCCTGATATCATATTCACTCATAAAGTAAGATAGCAGAGCCGAGCAAAAGCGCAAGGTCCCTTCTGAAGCTCCGGCAAACGCAAACTCTATTTTTGCCATAGTGTGTGACTCCATTTGTCTACTCTTCTTACCATGGGGTATCAAACCTTGGCGCTTGGCCCCTCCCATCCGTTTGCCCATCGTGTTCAGTGTCCTAAGCAGCGAAAGCAGCCATAGGAATTTTTGTTGCGCAAAGATGGGATACGCAGGTAATAAGCATTCTTTATGCAAACCTATAATCAAGCCCCCCATCATCCTCCCCAGGATCATCATGACAAAGTCAGCAAAGGTCAACAAGATGTTCACAGCGAAGCAAATGCCATCACGCAGCCTAGGGGCATCGTATCACGGCAAGCCTCTTGTAGCTGCGGCCAGCTCAGCATAGTTTGCGAGGGAGACCCGGGCTGGGTCTCTGTATGTCACTGCCTTAACTGTCAGCGGCGTACGGGCAGCGTCTTCTCGGCGCAGGCGCGCTGGAAAAGCGAGCAGGTGCGTATCAAGGGCCATGCGACCGAATGGGTGCTCACCGGAGATGCAGGTGGCAAGGCGACGTTCCGCTTCTGCCCCACATGCGGCGCGACCGTCTATTACGAGCTTGACAGCATGCCTGGGGTCATTGCTGTCCCGGTAGGCGCCTTCGCTGATCCAGGCTTTCCACCTCCAGTCTTCTCGGTCTATGAAGCGAGGAAGCATGCATGGATCAGTATGCCCGAGAACATCGAGCACATAGAGTAGTATGATCTTTCCATTTGATGTTGACCATCAATCAATAAAAGAATAAATAGCAATGTGTGATTAGATATGACAACCCTACCTTCTACATTTGAGCCCTTTGTACCGCCGGACACAAAGACGAGAGAGCTGACTCCTAAATCCATTTTTTTTGGTGTTTTATTTGCTGCCATTTTTGGCGTTTCTTCCGTCTACCTGGCCTTGCGAGCTGGAATGACTTTGGGGGGATCGATCTCCATTGCTGTGATTGCTGTAGGGTTATTAAAACGCTTTGGAAAAACCACCCTCCTCGAAAATAACATGGTGCAGTCCATTGGATCGGCGGGGGAATCGATGGCAGGTGGAATTATCTTCCGGATTAGTGGATTCCTCTTTCTCATCGAGGGAGCGAAATACTTCACCTATTCTCAAATCGTTACATGCGCAATCATCGGAGGTCTCTTAGGCATTTTATTTATGATTCCTTTGAGGCGCAGTCTGATTGTAAAAGAACATCACAAACTTCTCTATCCGGAAGGCAAAGCGTGTGCCGAGGTTCTCATTGCGGGAGAAAAGCAGGGCCCTGTCATGAAACCCGTCTTGTGGGGGTCTTTGGTAGGAACAATTTATTGGGTCCTCATGCAATTCTTAGGCTTGTGGAAAGAGGTTCCCTATATTATTCACCGAGCTGCTAATGATCGATATCCAAACGCGATATTAAACATTGAGGTAACTCCGGAGTACTTAGGGATAGGCTACATTGTTGGACTTCGTACGACATTTCAAATCTTTATTGGTAGTATGTTTACATGGCTTATACTCGTCCCTTTTCTTTCAGCATGGCCCCAAGTAGGAGTCTGGCTGGGAGGGAAGGATGTAGCTGGAATGCTACACAATCTTGGTGTGCCGATAGGAACAATTCTAGGCCCCCCTACCGGCGCTCAGGTTCACTCGGCTTACGGGAAATTTATTGCAATCGGAGCGGTCATTTTTGCTGGGGTAGGAACTCTTATCAGAACGATTCCCGTCATTGTTGCTAGTTTTAAAAATGCAGTGGAAAGCCTAAAAGCGCGTACGCTCCGAATTCAATTACGGACCGATAAGGATATCCCGATAGGAGCTGTTATTCTAGGTATTGTGGCCCTTGTGATCCTTATGCCATTTTTTCCCTACCTTCCGGGGAAATTCCCTCTTTCTATCCTTATTTCTCTACTCATCATTCTGTTCTCATTCTTTTTTGTAACCGTGTCTAGCCGTCTTGTTGGGGTTGTGGGGTACAGCATGGAGCCTACAGGGCCGATGATGTACACGACAGTTATGATTACATGTGTAATTTTTTTCCTTTTAAAATTGACCCATGCTAGCCATCAACCGATGGTTCTCATGATTGCTGCCATTGCGATTACTGCAGCTGGGAACGCAGGGGCTACCTCTCAAGATCTAAAAACTGGATTCTTGGTGGGAGCGACTCCCTGGAAACAACAAATTGGCCTCATTGTGGGAGTTGTCATTTCTACCCTTCTTGTGGGAGGAATTGTGATTCTGATTGACCGTTCGATTCCGGGCGTTTCTCACGCAATTGGGTACTTAGCTCCTGGTGAAGACGCCCCTAAATTTGCGGCCCCGGCTGCAAATTTAGTAGCTATTTTGATTCAAGCCTTTTTTAGTGAAAAAATTCCTTGGGGATTGATGCTTTTAGGAGCGATGCTAGCGGGGATTGCTCGAATGTGCCGGCTGAATGCCTTAGCTTTTGCTGCAGGCATTTATTTACCAATGTCTGTAACCACAGCCATGTTTTTTGGTGCCCTCATTCGCTATGTAGTAACGAAGAGAGAAAAGAAGAATGACACTCCTTCTGAAACAAAGCCCCCTACTACTTCTGAATTGAGTCCTGGGATGTTGTATGCTACCGGTCTGGTTGCTGCGGGCTCAATTGCAGGAATGGTTTTTGGTCTTTTTGGCGCTTTTTTCCCAAAGCAGGCTTCTATGTTTGATTTAGGAAAATCTTATTGGAAATCAATTTCTCCTTGGGGAGATTATCTGTCCGTCCTTACTTTCCTCGTATTAGGATTTCTTCTATACCAAGGGGCAAGGCGGAAGCTTAGGGTCTAATATGACAGGGGTAGGAGAGATAAATTTTTGGTTGATTGCCATAAAGCCTAAGACATGACACACTTTTAGATCTGAGAGGGATAACGCCCCATGCTGACTGACGAACAAAATTCTCATAATCCCAAAGCCTATCTTATTGTAGGACGCTCCGAACTTCCAAACTCACTTGAGGTAGGTAGACGGTTTGACTTTGAGTCAAACCGTCTATTGATTTCCAATAAGAAAGAGGCTAGCATTTCCATCCCTAGCAAGGCGGATACAACTTACTCTGTAGAGCTCTTTCAAACAGAGGAGGGGTGGCTATTTGAAAACCACGGCGATCCAGGGAGTGTTTTGCTGAATGGTCTCATTAATGAAGAACATCGTCTTAAAGATGGAGATCTGCTTCAGATAGGGAATACGATTTTTCATTTCCTAGAAGGTGTTGGAATTCAATCAGACATCTATGCACAACTATTACGTTTGACTCGTATTGATCTTCAAACGGGAGCCTATAATAAGGCACATTTTGAAACGGCCTTAGAGGATTGGATCATGCTCAGTAAACGGCACACCCAATCTCTATCATTAATTGAAATAGATATTGACCATTTTAAACGGGTTAACGATACGTATGGGCATGAAGCGGGGGATGTCGTTTTGAAACAGCTTGCAGAACGAATTTTAAAACGGGTCCGAAAGGGAGATGTGTTTTGCCGTATCGGAGGTGGAGAAGAATTTGCACTTATCTTGCCAGAAACGCCCAAGGAGAACGCGGTTAAATTTGCGGAAGAAATTCGTGAAGAAATTGCGAACGAGCCGTTTGTCTACGATGGACTTCTACTTCCAGTAACGATTTCACTAGGAGTAGGAGAATATCAAGAGGAAATGAGCACGGAAGAGTTTAAAAAGAATGTTGATAAACTTCTTTATCAGGCAAAACAAATGGGAAGAAATAAGGTTGTAACAGATTTTTCTACTTGACAGAAAGAATCTCCTGATCGCAAGTAAGGATATGCTAAATATGACAGAATCAGTAAAACCTAATGAATCTAGCAGGATACTACTTAAGGGAGTGGGCCCTGATGAATTTGTTAGAGAGAATGAGCTAAAAACATCTTCCACACCTACCCCAGAGACTGATCTCTTGGCAAAAACGGAGAGCACTGCTTCTCTAGAGGAAGGATTTGAACCTAATTGTTACTTAGGGCTTGGCGTTGACCCGATCGCTCTTGACGAAAAGCTTCATAAGATTATTAATGGGACTGGTGATCAGATCGATCAGCTCTACCTCTATCTTTCACCTACCAGTGCCGCCGCTTTTAAGCGCGAAACTACAATGGAGGCCTACAAATCAGGAAATAACATTCCTGTGGAAGAAATAGTAGGGGGGATCGAACGCCGGATCCAAAAAACGCTGCAGGGACATGCGCAGTTAAATATCATTGCTTTAGGTTCTGGACAAGCTCGCCAAGAACAGCGGCTAATACAGACGATGCTCCGTCGGCACTCTGTCCAAAAAACAAACCTATTTCTTATCGATAGTAGTCATCCTATGCTCAATGCAGGGTTTTTGGAATGCGAAGAAGTCTTTGCCTCGTATCGTCATGAGGTAAAGTCCTGGGCAGTCTATCAAGATTTTAGGGAACTCCCGCATAATAAGCGGCTTTTGCGTCTTCTTTCGCAACCTAATCAAGTCAACTTGATTACCCTATTAGGGGGTACTTTTGCAAACATCGAAAACGAAAGTTTATTTCTCAGGAATACTTTACGTGCCTTTCCTTCTAAAACCCTGCTATTAATGGATATTATTACCCCTTGGAAGTCCTCTGAAGATCCAGAAGAAATTCGAAAAAACGATCCTTTTCTTAGAGGAAAAACTCCATGGGCGAAACTGGCGGAAAGTCGATGGGCAATTCCCTTTATTCAACATCATCCAAAAGTAAAAACTCCGGAAGATATAGAATTTACTCGCATCTTAGATATGCGGGCCTGCATTGTCAAAAAAAGCTACGCTATTGAGGTCAAAGCACGGATTGATAATGACGAGTGGACGATTCAACGGTTTAAATGTTACGATTTGAGGAGCCTGACAGAAGAATTTAGACATGATGGATGGTCGCACATCAATACTTTCTCGTTTTTTGACGAAAGAAGATTGGTATTACTTTTTCAAAAAGATTAGCCGTTTTTCGACCATTCACTCCTCAGTTAGCTTATATTTTTATAAAAGAAGGTACCCTCCAAGTAGGAGGATGTAATACAAGGTGAGTAAATGATTTCCAAATACCTGCTCGGCCAACTTCTCTTCAATGATCATCCTATGTTGCCGGAAGGATTATACTATCGCTATCAAGATCGAGAACACTTACTCATGTTTATTACAAAACATGCAACCTCTATCTCGTTTCGCCATACCCTTCTTTCAGGTCCTGCTGAATTAGCATTTACGATGCAGGAAGGGATTCTCTTTTTCCTGGCGCGTTTTGGTCATTACCAGTGGCGGAAGGCGCCCTATTATTGGCACGCTGTTCCCAGGGAAGAGCGAAGTCTGCCAAGCGAGATTGAAAAGTCAGATGGAAGTAGTGAGCTTCAAATTCTTGTGATTGATCATCTCATTGGAGCGATTCAAGGCGTAAGAACAGTAATACTGCCACCAGATTTTGTTGTTCCTTTACACCAGGCAATCGAACAGCAAGCTTTTCTGCCTAATATGGGAGGTAAAGCGTATCGAGAAAGACAGGAACAAGTGAAAGAGAAGTATCCCCATGCTAAGGATTTGCTGGCTGTATCCGTAGCCCGGATGATTGATCTTCCCTCGGTATCTTTATCGCCTGTAGATAACAAGCCATCTGAAGAACAAAAAACCAAAAACGAAACGATGGCCCCACAGATGGTATCAACCTCCAGTGCCACCGTACAGTTCAGTGGGATTAAGGGGAACCCACTTAAAAAAGATGATTTTCGATTTTCTCATTGAGATCTTGTCGGAAGATCTAAATTTCGTTTCTATATAGCCAAGCGCGTATTTGTGGTCGAGCCTTCCATGAAGCGTAGGCATTCGTGCATCGCACAGAGAATAAGGATTTAATTCCCTGAAAGGAATTTGGGCGAGTCGTTCTAAACTGACTACATTTGCACTCAATCAAGGTGCCTTGATTGAGTGCAAATGTAGTATCAGGATCTTGGAATCAAATGAACCACCTCAATAAGAGGCCGGTACATGATGTGTAAGATGGGTGCATGGAACAGGATTAATATGTCCTGTCCCATGCAAGGTTTGAGGTTAGGGCCACTCAGGCAAATTTCTTTTCATAGGTTACCTCCTTTGCATAAATAAGCGCCACTTCCTTAAAAGACTGTGGAGCTTATTTGCCGAATATATATTCTGCACTTTTAATGTCAATTCTAATATAATATTTCTTAATAATTACGAGAAGTTCTAGAAGAAAACTCTTACTGATGACATGAAGCTGGGCGGGTCATACTCATCGGGTCCTTATCGCTATAGGCCATTTTATCACCTTCGTGCCCTAATAACATCAATGCGCTGAGGTACAGCCCTGCCCGCCCCGGCTGCTTGCTGGATGCATGATTCTGCCACAAGCCGTTACGATATGGCGACTGTCTGTCATCAGCGATGTGACCAAGGCGCCTGTGCTTAGAGAGAATCTTTTGCCTCTTCCTCCCACTATTTTCCCTACCCCATCATAAAGAGTGGCAAAAGCCACGGTGATTGGGTGCTCAGAAGCCCCCATGACAGAAGACCATTTTGCACGGCAACGAGGCGAATAGTAAAACGTCACTGTGCCGAGTATATTATTTTCTAACTGTGAAGTATCCACAATATCAGCGATCTCAAGGACAAGGGCATCCCTATCGCATTGCATGCTCGCAGCATCTTTGGATTCGCAAGAGGAAGCAGTGCATGCCTCAGCCCACGCTGGCTTTGGATTATGGGCTGCAAAGAGCACCAAGGCAAATGCCCATAAAGTCAGCATAGAGATGCGATAATGTATGCTTATAGAGTACATATTGGTAGACTTAAGGTTTAGACGCAACCTTGTCAACCCTTGGGCTTTGTTATTCCTCTGGAAGTAGACATTTCCCTTGTTTGTACGAGCGAACTCTGGTTTTTTATGAATCATGAGACTTTTTTCTTACCATCATCGATGGATTCTTTTTGTTATGCTCTTTTTCGAATTTTCTATAAATCCAGCTTGGGCGAATCTTCGTGCTCCCAAAACGATTCCCTGGATGCCCTCCTCTGCCCCGTCTGCCCCTCTTGGTCAAGTGGATCTAAAAGTCTCTTCAGAGGCACTTCACTTTCTTTGTGGCCCCGATCAATGCAGTGTTTCTGCGACCTATCAGATTCAGGCATCCGAGCAGGTGCGGGTAGAATTACGATTTCTTTTACCCGTTGAAAAAGAAGTAAACGCTCACGTTGGATCTAGTGCAGCCTCTCTCCGTATTCATTCCGCCGAGGAGCAGGTCACAGCATTAGCCAAAAGGATTGACTTTGGGTATGCAAAAGAGAAACCGCCACTTTACCAAGCTATCGTAAAGCTTGATCTAAACAAAGGGAGCAATGAGGTTACCTTCGAATACAACCAGCCCTTAGGTGCTATGGAACATGGTCATGGCTATATCTCTGAAGGCCGTATGCTTTCCGAGTTTACTTATGTGCTTTGGCCTCTTCGGGAGTGGCAACGATCCCAAGAGTTCAAGATAGATGTATCTGTAACGACAGACCGTCCACGCCGCTCATTGTGGAAATTTCTTTTTGGAAAGAAGAAAGAAATTGGTTGCCTTCTTGAAGGACAGGGTCAAAAGCCCTTGAAGGGTGTACGGCAGCAGCAAAACCAAAAATATATTTATCAAGCGCAGATCATAAGTGAGATCCCAGATACGCTGCACTGCTATTTAGGAGATGAAGATCTTGTTGAAAAGATGACAAACCCTTAAGACAAAGGTGCGTTTATTTTTGCAGAAAGAAAATTTCTTCCTGCCTCCATTCTTCGGTGGCCCCTTCCGTAGAAACCACGGCAATGGAATCAACCACGAACGAAATTCCATGCCAACTGGGAAGAGAAGCAATGATCTCTGCTTTAACATCCTCAGTTTGCATGCCGTACATCAAACTGAGGTGAGGCTGATACACTTTTGTTCGGAAAGGATCGAACGTAGCTTTGACTTTCTCATAAAGGCTAACAAGTTCCTGTGTTTTTTCCACCTGGAGGAAAAGAGATTGAAAGAAGGTCGGTGAGTACGAGACGTTGCCAAGGGTTACATGAAAGGGAGAGATCTTTTGGAAAACTTCCGAGGCGCAACCGAGAATACGCTCTTTGGTTGGGGAGAGACTTCCTAAGAGGGTAATATGGGGCTCCAAGGAAGGCCCTTTATAACTCCTCTTAAGCGAGTCCATCACAGGAAGGAGCATATTTTTTATTTCCCAAGGCAACAAAATCCAGAGGGAGTATCCACTTGTTCGCATAAGAACCTTGCTGAAATGACACTAGATCCATCCAAGAATGAGTGCAATTCCAAAGAGAATTAAGGCAAAAGAAACCAGGTACTGAATTCCTTTCATCGTAATTTTTGTAAGGAGTCTGTTTCCAAGGTAGGCTCCCAAAAAAGCTGTGCCTGTTGCAGTTCCCAAAAGGGCTGCATTTGTCTTAAGCATAGAAAGAGAAAATTGCTCTTTGAGGTATAAACTAAGGCGAGAAATATCAACCAAACAGGCAATAAGGACTCCAGTTGCAAGAAAGGCTTCTTTGGAGAGATCCATTTTTTTTAGAAACAGCGTACGCAAAGCGCCCTGGTGTCCAGAAAGACCTCCGAAGAGACCACTTAAGAATCCACCCAATGGGAGGTAGCGTTTAGGAAGGTGTAGCGATTGTAGATGGGAGCTTGATTCAAACAAAGAAAATCCAATAATAAGAATCCCTACCAGAGACTTCATGGGCAGGATGGAGAAGGATTTGCCCAACATTTCATAGGTCCATAGGGGAGGCTGCTTGCCCACCAAATGCAAGAGCGCAGCTCCTAGAAAGGAGGCGAGTACAGCAGGCAGGCCAAATCGAACCAGAACCTGTTTGTTTACATGTTGTCTTAAAAGGACTGCTTTAAATAAGTTATTTAATAAGTGCACGATGGCCGTGAGGGTGATAGAGACCTCTAAGGGAAAGAAGAAAGCAAAAACAGGTGTGAGTAGAGTCCCAAGCCCAAATCCTGAGAAGAATGTAAGTAACGATGCAACAAAGGCAACCAGCGGCAAAAGAAGAAACTTCATGGATGATAATTTAAACAAAGAGAAAGAAAATTTCGAGTAAAATTCACCTCTTCTCGCATCGTCGCTTTTCTGACTTGATTCTGTTCAACCAACCCTTTGTAAAAATGTAGAAATCAAAGGATTGCAGGCTACTGTATTTAAATCAGGAACTTGTTTTGAGGAATCTTGCGGTCCTGGCAACAAACGGCAAGTTAAACAAGTAGAGAGCTGTAACCCCACTCCAGCACCGGGGGTCTCTGTTTTCTCATTATCGAATGATTGCCAACAAATCCATTTTGCTGGAGTGTACCACTATCAGCTTCCTTGCCAAGAAGAAGCACTTCCTGTCCCACTGTAAGGTTCAAGAAGGTGTAGTGTAAGCACTGTTTTTTCAAAAGGGGTTCTTCTCACGAAGAATCCCTTTTCTTGTTTTTGTAATACTTCCTTTACTGTGTAAGTTGCAAAAAGCGATGAAACCCATTCTTACAAATGCTCCCCTGTAAAGTCTCCCATAATCCTTTGAGAGTAGCTTTCTTCGATAGAAATCCATGCGAGCTGCCTTATATATACTCCTTAGATTATAAGCATAAAACCTCATGAATATTTTGACACAAAGAAAAAGATTCTTGGTATAACCAAAATTATTTTTATAAACATCTGTTTTTAGGAGCATCTATGAGAAAATTTGCCTATGATAAGGTCATTCCTCTTCTTTGTTTGATTTTTTGGACTCACTGTAGTGGTAGTACAACCCAAATGAATTCTTCTCTTCTCTCCTCATCTTCCCCCGGGATAGCTTCTTATTCCTCCCCTACTTTACCCACTTTCACCCCAAAGCCGTGCAAGCCCACAGCACGGCAAAAGGCTTTACGTATTGGTGGAATTACCTTGGCAAGCCTTGGGGTCGCTAGCCTCATTACAGGGGGCGCTTTGTGGTGGCTTGATGGACAGCCCTCCGGTCCTTGCTCTCCCGATGGGATTCACCAATACAGTGCCTGTAAATGGAGCAGCAAGGGTGCCTCTGCTTTAGCTCTAGGGTTGGGAGGCGCTGGGGTGATTGGGGGCGGTCTCATGCTGGGATTTTCCTACGGAGATTCTTCAAAATCTACCGTATGCGAGTAAAATTCTGGGGGAGTTTGTGAACGAGCCATCCAGACGTTATTATGACGAGTCTTGTTATAAAAAGCTCAGCCTTTATGGACAGACTTTTCTCCACCAGGTGTTGAGACGTTTTTGGATTTGCTGACCTTGCCGCCTCATAACTTTTGGAGAGGCAGCAAAGTCCTGGACCGTTACCGCTCTCACCTGCAGTTGATCTGGTTTAGAGAGAACAAAGTACAGCGTAAGTTGGCTACCATACTCCGTCTGAATGGTTGCTTCGCATTGAGGGATCTCATTGCGATAGAACCTACAAACCGGCGCTACCCCATATTCTAGATGACGTTTGAGCCTCTCCTCAACCGCAGGAAGCATCTCCTTAAGCCTCCTTCCACAAAGATGAGTTTCCAGGCGGACAGGCTTTTCATTTTCTTTGGGGGAATCTTCCTCATAAAATAAGTAAATGAATCCTTCTTTTGGAGAAATAAGATCCCCAAGCGAAATTGATTTTTCCTGCATCTTTTGTAAATGCTCTTGGGCCATTTCGAGAGGAGGCTTTCCTAAAGAAAGCGTTGTTTTTCCTAAATAGAAGAAAAGGAGAGCACATATTGTAAAAGCAAGATTTCGTGAATAGAATTTCATAAAAGAAAGATACCACACTTTTGTTGTGGGGATGATAAGCTCTAACCAAATAGGAACCACATTCTCTGCTTTGATGTTTTATACAGACTATGGTATTTCTCATGGTAAATATCACTCTTAGGAAGAAAGAACAATGCGTCCCCCCATACCAACGTACAAGCCATCTGGATCTTTGAACATAAGCGTATTCTTATACTTCCTTCTCGCTCTATTCGCTGGGATTCTGGTCTCTTGGTTCTACCAATGGCTTGTGAGCATTATTCCTTTCATCTACATCAATGTGGTGATTACCATAGTGTTTGGCGTAGCCCTGGGGGGTCTTGGATACCTGGCGTTCAAATATGGACACAGCCGGAACCAAACGCTTAACTTGGTCCTAGGAGTTCCTCTTGCTCTTCTTCCATTGGCAACTACGTACTACTGGCAGTACCTTCGTTTAATCACGGATGTTGCAGAGGCGGAGGAGATGGGTGTATCCCCAGACGTAGGAGTTGCTACCTTTATTAAAGACTTCCCCGAATACGCAAACCTTCGTAAGGAGGCAGGGTGGAGTATTAGCAAAGGCTCGTCTGCCAGTGGGAGAACAATTAATGGAAACTTTGTTTATGTTGTCTGGGGGATCGAGGCCCTGATTGTGACAGGGGGAACGCTTCTTATTATCTCAGGTGTTACAAGAACGCCTTATTGTGAGGGTTGCAAACGTTGGTGCGATGCTGAAAAAAAGCAAGATTGGCCCGGAATTTCTGCGCAAGAGGTAAACACCTATCTAGAAAAGGGTGATTTGGAAGGAGTTAGAAATCTTCCTTCCTCAGGCATTGAGCAAAATCGTGTAATGAAGGTCAGCTGCAATTATTGTAATCATTGCCAAACCTCAGGATTTTTATCCCTAACAGAGGAGTGGACATATGCAAAAACGAGTAAGGGAGAGGATAAAACCAGAACCACAGAACTTTTGCATAACGCGATTCTCTCGCCCGATCAACGAATAAAATGGATAAACCGACTCGGCGGACAGGAAACCTCTTCTGCCCTGCCCCCTTCTCTCACATCCACTACTTAGTAAAGACCACACTCCTCGGGCAGGTACGTCCGCTACAAGGGTGAGGCTTTTTCAATTTGGGGCTGAAGCACGACTTCCATAAGAAACTCACACCGGTCCTTTTTTAGGAAAAGGGCTTCTCTTTTTAGTTGTTCGTGGGAATAATCAAGAACCACCCCATTTGGATATTTGATGCTGATTTCTCCGGTGGCTAACCCATCCGTGCAGCAACTACATAATCCATTCGACATTCTTTGCATCCATACAACGCCACGTTGACCGGGCAAAATTGTGCTTGTTTCCTCGGTAGGCTCCACAGGTGATGCCTTCTTTATTTTAACCTGGATAGGGGTATTGGTTCGATTGGAAACAACAAAGGGAATGATTCCGGGCAAGCAGCTGCTAGAGAAGACAAGAATAAGCCCCAAAAGGCCAGCGAGTCTCAAGAGGCTAGCAATGTCTGATTTTAGAAATTTTAATCTTCCCTGGAAGTTCATCATGAAAAGCTCCTGTTTTTTACTCGGCGAAAAGGAGTTTTTCTTTATCCATCCTCCCCCTCGTTTTTGTCAGATTGTATCTCTTTTAGTACCGAAAAGATAGCGCTAGACTGAAACCCCGCTCTGGTAAGCGCGCGGAATATCTTTCCTGTCTCCTTCTGTGAGGTCGGAGCTTGAATTTTCTTCTTACCAAGAAATGCACGAATTTGCTTTTTTTCGTCGCCTTCTTGGTAAACGGAATCTACGACAGGATGGATAATTTGAGAAACAATGCCTTTATGGATAAGATCGATTTCGACCCGCCGTCTTCCAAACTTTTTGTTTTCTTTTCTTGAGAGAGCATACCGTTCTGCGTACTCAGTATCATTTAAGTATTTCTGCTGTTTTAGACGCAAGATGACAGAGTCGATTAGGTTTTCTTGATTGGGTGGAGAATGAACACGTAGTAAACGCTTTAACTCAGCAACGGTACGCATCTTCCTAGATAAAGTTCGAATGGCATAGTCATAAAGGGCAGCTTCGGTATCATAGATTTTCGGCGGTTTCCCGAAGGCAAGAGTCATAAGCTTACTATAATCACTTTTTCAAACGTTTGGGGGAAATGTAGGTTTATGGCAGGCTTTTATCTTTATTTCTGAGGGAATGAATTTGGTTTGAAGGAAGAACCTCATATGTTAACGTTTGTGGCAGTTTGATATTATCGCAAATAGAAATAAAAGAAGGAGGAAGCGTATTATGAAACAAAACCACATTGCAATCCTGGTGGCAATTACTGCATTCACAGCAATCATGTCCCTTTTTACATTTTTATTAAGGCTATCTACCTGTGAGATTTGGTTTGAGGATGAGCCCACGGTAGCTATTATTCTTAAACCTAGACTTTCATTCAAAAGCCTTTGTACAGGTGCTGACACAGAAGGCAAATTTCATTATCTGGCTCAAGATGAAAATAGCTTGATAGGCCTTCGTTTCTATAGGACATTGGTAGGACCTCTTTTCCTAGTGGCTACGGGGGGATGTATGCTTGGTACTCTCCTGCTCATACGGGAAAGACAGAAGAAAACGATGCAAAAATCGAGGAAATAATGAAGAGAAGAAGTTGAATGTATGAAAGAAAATGATTTAAGAGGAACCGTAGTGAAGAAAAGAACCTTTAAAATAATATATTATATAAGCAGTTTAATATTTCTGATTCATTGTTCGTCGGTTTCAACTCGAAGCTCTTTGCAGGGGAATGATGAAGCCTCTTTTATCTCGGCGTCTACGGCTATAAAGCAAGAAGGGGGTTCCCCTTTAGGAAGGTCATGCAAGCTGAGTAAAGCACAAAAGGGCCTTCGCATTGCGGGAAGCATCCTCCTTGGAGCGGGCGCAGTCGGACTGATCGTAGGAGGGGTTCTTTATTCGAAGGGTGAAGTTCCCGTAGAGGGCCCCTGTACGTATCCTGGAGGGGAGGCTTCTGAGTTCTGTATCCTAGATTTTAAGCCTACAGGAAGTAGCCTTATGGGATTAGGTGGCATTGGCCTTGGTGCGGGAGGCCTGATGCTTGGATTCTCGTTTGCTCCATGGCTAAACTCCCCCTGCTCTGGCACGCCGTAGCCCGCCCATTTTTGGAAAGCTGCCTTTTCAAAAAATCAACAAGGGTATCTTTGGTAGGTTCAGGCTATTATTAAAGCTCACTGGTAGTGAATGGCAGTACATCAGAAATCATAGCCGCATCTAATAAAAGCATCATCAAACGATCGATCCCCAAAGCGACTCCGCCTGAAGGAGGCATTCCCTCTTCCAGAGCGCTTAAGAATTTTTCGTCGAGCGGATAAAGCGGAAGATTTCGCTTGGTTCGGTTTTCAAGATCCTTGAAACACCGTTCCTTTTGCTCCATGGGATCAATTAATTCTCCAAATCCATTGCAAAGCTCTAGGTTGCCTGCATAGGCCTCAAACCGCTCAACTACGGCGACATTGTGCGGGTTTTTCCGTGCTAACGCACATAAATGCGTAGGCCAGTCATACAGAGTGATAGGACGCACAATGTTCGTCAATGGATCCGATTGGGACAAATGAGGCTCGACGTGGTCCATAAACATGGCAAAAAAGACATCGTCCCAGTGATAGGGCGGCGATGGAAGAGCGTACCCCTTCTCTTTCACTTTGGCGACAAGCTCCTCGACCGACTCATCTCCTCGTAAGAGAATTCCTGCGTAACGGTGCACTACTTCGGAGACCGTTGCTTTAGGCCACGGGGTCTGAAAATCAAGGATTTTTCCCTGATAAGTGATCTTTGTAGTTCCATAGAGCGTCTCTGCCAGGTGGGCAAATAGGTCCTCAACATCTTTAGCTACTGCTTCCCAAGAATCAAACGCACGATACCATTCAAGCATCGTGAATTCTGGATTGTGATGGGGACCTTCCTCCCCCTGACGAAATACTTTTCCCAAGCTGTAAATACGCTGAAACCCTGCAGAAAGAAGCCGCTTTAATTGGTATTCGGGAGAAGTAATGAGATAGCGCTTCGGGTCGGCCTGGTCAATTTGAACAGCCTGCAGATGGAGCTCTAACCCTGGAGAAGGAACCATCAAAGGCGCTTCAATTTCAGTAAAATTCCTTTCCTGGAAAAAAGCACGAATCCCTTGCAGGATCAGCCCGCGGGCATGCAAGTTGCTGAAACGCGTCCGCCCCTGCTTGTGGAGTCGATAAAAGTCTCCTTGAACGCTTGGAAAATAGCGTCCCTCCTTCCCTGCTTTTGTATGTTCAAGAACGTGAATCAAAGATGGCTGGGCGCTCTGGGTCGACGTCTCTATTTTTAAGAAATCGCCTGGCTTCAAGGAGGCACAAAAGGACTGATTTGGGGGCCAGTCAATATGCCTCGTGCTGGTTCCATCATCGATTGTTAGTGAGAGGTGATCAGCATTTATTGCAATCACTCGCCCTAAAATGTGACCGGGGCGATCTTGAGAACAAGGAGAGAGGCGTTCCGTCAGAAGCTTTTGGAACGAGGGCGCAAACGATGCCACAGAGAATTATCCTCGAACACGTTCCATGTAATCGCCAGTACGGGTATCGATCCTGAGGGTGTCTCCCTCGTTGATAAACATAGGCACCTGCAGGGTGGCTCCTGTCTCTACGGTGACGGGTTTTGTTGCATTGGTAGCCGTATCCCCTCGAACGGCTGGATCGGCTCGAGTTACCTTAAGCTCGACAAAATAGGGGAGATCGACTGAAATGGGGCGGAAATTATAAAACGTCAGACGGCAGTCCATATTTTCTTTGAGGAACTTCCAGCTGTCATCCACAACATCCGAATGCACGTTGGTTTGCTCGTAGGATTGTTTATCCATAAAAACATAGGCATCGTCTCCTTCTTTGTATAGGAAGGTAACTTCGCGTTCCTCAACATTCGCGGCGTCCATCTTTTCCCCCGATCGAATGTTTCTTTCGATGACTCCACCTGTGAGAAGGTTTTTCATCCGAGTTCGGGTAAAGGCGGCCCCTTTGCCTGGTTTGACAAACTGAGCCTCCAACACGATGTAAGGAGACCCATCGATCATAATTTTAAGGTTTTTGCGAAGATCCGACGTATCGTACACTTGTGCCATAGGGTGTCATTGTCCACGCTTCCTTGAAATGTGTCAATGAACTTTCGTCGATTTTTATGAAGCGGGCTCGATTTCGTGAAAGCGAAGATAATCAACCTGCATTCTTCCATCGGGAAGGCGTGTAAGAATATCCACAAAGCGGTGTTTCCAATGAATGTCATCAGGACGATACGTGTGGCGAGCATGAATGGTCTGCGAAAACGTATCATCGATCCCAATGGCCGATACGATAAAGCTAGCATAGCTTGTGAGCAGGGATTCTTTGGTTTGCCCATATAAGGGGCTCTCTTTTGTAACGGGATGCACGGCGGTCCAGCTCGAGGCGAAAATTACGTTACGGTCGCGAGAAAGAGGAAGTTCATAAAATCTTCGGACGCTCTCCCCTTCTGCTGTAGTTTCGGACCGTACCAAAATGACCCGCAATTGTGCCTCTACAATTTGATTTCCACGCTCATTTGCTAGTCGAAACATCAGGCTCTCGACTCCATCTCGTTTCACAATCACAGCCGATTTGCTAAACAGGATTCGTGCCGTAGGCCTAGAGAATTTAGCAAACATGATCCCTGTCATCAGCGCCATCCCCACAACGCCCACCAGAGTTTCTACAGTCATAAGAAGATTGGCATACGTCGTCAGGGGAACCATTTTCCCATAGCCAATGGTTGCCATGGTTTGTACGCTAAAAAAGAAATGGTCCAGGAAGGAGCCGGGCCGGGCGTTTTCGATACAAGGTCCTCCTAAAAGATAAAGAAGAGCAAACAGGCCATTTAGAATAAAAAACAGAACAGGAATGCCAAAGAGAAGCTTGGACCAGGAGCTTTTTAGCAGAAAGTGGTAAAGGTCCCCAAAATAGTTCCTGCGCCAACCAAGCCGTACCACTTGGAGGCCTCCATCCCTATCAATTGGCGAGGAGAAGGAGGAAGATATTTGAGAAGAAGGAAGAGAGGTTTTCGCAGGATTTGATAGGGTTGATGTGCTTAGAGAAGGGCTGTTTTGCATGGTTCATCCCTTGAGAGATTGACTCTTCATTTCCTTAAAATTGACTGGTATTTGCCGAGAAAACAGGCAACTTCTTCTTTTGTGTCCGGCCTGCCCGAGGATCTCCTTGCGCTGCAAGTTGCCCACAGGCTGCATCGATATCATCTCCTCGCGTCTTCCGAATATATACTGGCATCCCAAGCCGCATGAGCTCTGCTTGAAAGGCAAGAACGGTCCTTTGGTCTGGACGCTGGAATGGTCCTTGATCATGGGGGTTCCAGGGAATCAAGTTTAGCATCGAGGGGATGCCTTTTAGCAGCCCTGGAAGCCGTCGCGCATCTTCTAAAGAGTCATTGACACCTGAAAGAAGAACATACTCAAAGGTAATCTGTTGTTTCTTCTCAAGAGGATACCTTCGGAGTGCTCCCAAAAGCATCTCTAGATTATATTTTCGGTTAATAGGCATAATTCGGTCACGCTGCTCATTGGTGGTGGCATTCAGCGAAACCGCCAAGTTGACACGCACCGGTTCCTTGGCAAACCGTTCAATCGCAGGAACAAGCCCTGCGGTCGATACGGTAATACGGCGCCGAGGAAAGTATCGTCCTTTTGTATGGAGCAGAATCGAGAGCGCCCGAATGAGGTTATCGTAATTATGTAGTGGCTCCCCCATTCCCATAAAGACAAGGTTGGTGACGCGGTCTCGGCCCGCACGTAGCGTCGGATCATTGCTTGGAAGCGATGCCAACAGTTTATCCGCAAGATACACCTGGCTGACGATTTCTCCAGCAGTCAGGTTCCGTCCAAAACCTAGTTTGGCCGTGGCGCAAAATTGGCAATCAATCGCACACCCAACTTGAGAGGAAATACACTGGGTGAGCCTCCGTTTTTCGCCTGGTTCGTCCTCTGCATCGGCAGTCTCTGTCCTTGCGTTCGTATCCGGAATCAGTACGGTCTCGATCAGTCGGTCGTCGGTTGTGCGTAACCTTAGTTTTCTCGTGCCATCGGAAGAGACTTGCTCTTTGTCCACAGCAATTTGCTGAATGGAAGAAGCCTCTGCAAGCTTTTGCTTAAGCCCTCGGTTGAGGTCTGTCATTTCGTCCAGACTTACAGCTTTTTTCCCATGAACCCATTGAAAGACCTGTTGCCCCCGGAATGTAGGCTCTTCGAGCTCTCTCATCCAAGCTTGCATCTCATCCAGGGTTAAATTCCGAAGGTCACGCATGGTCATAGAGGTACCTTAGCACAGATTTCTGAAAATACACCTTGGGAAGTTCACTTTCTTGCATCTACAGTAGCGTTGTTTGCGAACTTAGTACACCTTCCAAAGAAAAGCCTGCCACAGGATCTGCGCTCTAACCTATTCTTTATTTCGTGGCTTGAATCAACCGTTCTACTTCATTTATATAAAGGGCAACCCCTTGGTAAAAGATGCCTGTTTTTCTTGCCCTTGTCCGCCAAAATCTGGTAGGTAAACTTTATGGGCCTTCCTTACAATCGAGCTTTGTATCTACTGGGTGGGATTGTATTTTTTTGGCTTCTTCCCTCTCATTCCTTTGCTCGAATAAGAACAGACTCAGTAACATTAGATCCAGTAGAATCATCCATTGTCTTTGATGAAGGCAGCGAAGAGGGGTTTTTTTCCAAATTTTCTTCTCATCAGGCAGCCCTTTCAAAAGAAACATCCTCTAAGCGCAAAAGGGTCAAAATTCCCAAAGTGTTGGTTGAGCATTTGACTACGCATGAAAAACACTATTTGCAGGCAGACCTCCCTGGCCTCAATTTCTCGAAAAAACAGCTTGCGTCCATGTCTCATTTGCTTAGGTGTCACCACACGCACAAGCAGATGAACATCCACCCCTACTTGATCTCGATTCTTTATCAGACGGCGGTGCATTATGGAAATGCAAAGATTACTATCATTGCAGGCTATAGGGCCCCTGAGATCGCCCGAAAGAAAGGGAATCCCAACAGTCCTCATCAAAAAGGGATTGCCTCAGATATTCGAATTGCGGGGGTTACAAATGAAGACCTTCGAGATTACTTACGAGAAACATTCCACCCCATTGGTGTAGGGTATTACCCAAACTCTGGATTTATCCATGTAGATGTAGGGCGCAAAGTCAGTGGATATTGGATAGACTATTCCTCACCTGGGCAACAAGCGTGGTATTTGTCGCCTCGCAAGCTAAGAAGAAATCTCTACGCCAGTGCCAAATTCGTGCGTCATTTTCAGAGAAGGTCTTCTCTAGGCCAGAAGAATCCTTCTCTAGGTCGGGCGAGGGCCTCTTTAAAACGTGGGGACTCATCTTTAGGAAAATCCGAACGTCAGAGAATCAGTGAAAAGAAAAACGATACCTACCGAAAGCAGCGGAACACTCTTCTGCCAAAACCTAAACGGTCAGCGAAAGGAATGGGATGATCTTACGAACTGTATTTATGGGCTCACCTGGCTTTGCCGTTCCCTCGTTAAAGGTGGTTCATCAGCATACACAGATCCTTTCTGTGGTGTGCCAGCCTGATAAACCTTCGGGACGGGGTCTTGCGATGACTGCGCCTGCTGTGAAAGAAGCCGCTCTTGCTTTGGGGCTTCCCATCTTGCAGCCTGCTTCTATCCGGCCGCAAAAATCCAATTTTGTTGAGCAGATTGCCGCCCTCGAGCCCGATGCAATTATTGTGGTGGCCTATGGGAAAATTTTACCCAAAGAGATGTTAGCTATTCCAAAGCATGGTTGCTTCAATGTGCATGGCTCTATTTTACCTACCTACCGAGGAGCAGCACCCATTCAATGGGCGCTTATTCAGGGAGAAACAAAAACGGGAGTGACCCTGATGAAGATGGATGAGGGCATGGATACAGGCCCTACCTACTTTTCAAAAGCAATTAAAATTGCTAAGGAGGATACCGCCCTTACCTTAGGGCAGAAGCTATCTCTTCTTGGGGCAGAAATCCTATCAGAAGGACTGCTCGCTTTACAAGCAGGGATGCTTCCCTCCCCTATGCCGCAGGATTCTTCGCAGGCGACCCTGGCGCCTCTTTTGTCCAAAGAGCATGGGTTTATCGACTTTACAAGACCTGCTGCTCTGGTTTCTGGACAAATCCGTGGGGTAGACCCTTGGCCAGGTGCTTACACAACGCTTCCCAAGCAAGCCGAACCCCTCAAGCTGTTTACGCCTCAGGTAGTGGAGGGTAATGGGTACCCAGGGGAATTCTTAGGTTACGACGAGAAGGGACTGCACATTGCTTGCGCAGAGGGTGCGGTTGCTATTTCTGAAGTGCAGCTCCCCGGAAGAAAGCGTATGGACGCCTCTGCCTTTATGGCAGGATACCAGCTGCCATTCGGGACAATCTTTGGAGATGGCAGACAAAATCCGTTGCTCTGTCAGTAACATTTAACATTGCTCCCAATCCTCCAATTGTAGGTTCTGCACGGATTTGACCATAATGTTCTGCCATTCATCGTCAAAAGGTTAGAAAAATAGGAATTTTGGGCGACAGGTCTAAGAGCTTACTCTCTTCCTGGGTATTCCTGTAAGGCTTGCCCTAAGAGACGAACGGCATGCCGCAGGGGCTCTTTTCCAAGGACATAGGCAATCCGGACCTCGTTCTCCCCTGCTCCTTGCGTCGAATAAAAACCGGGACCTGGCGCCAGCATGACGGTTTCGTTGTTATAACGAAAATCTGTCAGCAGCCATTTGCAAAAGGTCTCTGTAGAATCTACCGGAAGACGTGTCATCAGGTAAAAGGCTCCTTGCGCTTTGGGTGCAAGTACGCCAGGAAGCTTGCTTAGTTCTTCGCATAGCACATCTCGGCGATGATGAAACTCAGCAATCATTGGCTTGACGAAGGTCTCGGGATGATCAAGCATGGCAAGACCCCCTAGTTGCCCTAGGGTAGGAGGCGAAAGACGGCTCATTGCAAAGCGGGTGGCTGCGTTAATGATAGGCTCAATTTTTGTGACCAGACACCCAATGCGTGCACCGCAAGCAGAGAACCGCTTTGAAATAGAATCAATAACAATAGTAACTTCAGCAGCACCGTCGATAGAGAAGATGCTTCGCGGTTCACCATCGTACACAAAATCTCGGTACACTTCGTCGGCGATTAACGCCAGATTATGCTTCTTGCACAGTTCTACGACAGCTTTTAAGGACTCAAATGAATAGACCGCTCCGGTCGGATTGCTTGGATTGCAAAGAAGGATGGCTCGGGTTTTTCCAGTGATTGCTCCTGCAAATGCAGACGGGGGAGGCAATTGGAATCCATCTTCAATATTCGTACGGAGACCCTTAATTTCCGCGCCTGCCATCATCGTAAACATTCGATAATTCGGGTAGAAAGGTTCCGGAGTAATCACTTCGTCGCCAGGATTGCAAAGCGCCAAAAGTGCAAACATGAGGGCTTCTGAACCCCCTGTGGTTACTAAAATGTCCGATTCCTGGAAGGGAATGCCCAATCGGCTATAATACTTTGCCCAGGCTTGTCTCAGTGGATAAAGACCTGCTGAAGGGCTGTAGGAAAGAACTTGACCTGGTTCGAGCCTTGCTTTCAAGATAAATTGATCAGGCGTGGGAATATCAGGCTGACCAATATTCAAATGGTAAATCTTTGTGCCTTGCTGAAGCGCTTTTAGGGCAAAGGGTTCAAGCTTTCGAATAGGACTTGCCGGAGCCTCATGACCACGGCGCGATAAAAAAGTCATGCGATCTTCTACCACATTTTGCTCCTTTTGGGAGGAAGGAATTGAGAGTTCATCACTTTTCATGTGAGAAGTTGTATGGGATGGTGTTACAATAGAGCCATGCTGCATCGATCGTTTAGGTTTTTACGATTTTGTATTTTTACCTTAGGACTTTGGGTTTGTAGGAGATCTCTTAGCTTTGCAGAACCAAATGCGGAAATACCCAAAAACCTGTCCGACCAAAATACTACCTTAGGCCCTACTCCTTTACAATCCGCTACTTTACGTCCTAAAGAGGAACCGAAAGAGAAACCTTTGTCTCGTTGGGCACTAAGATTTGAGCTGCAACCAGGGATCGCACTTTTAATCGACAGAGACATCATCGATCTAACACCAAGCCGACCCGGAGAACAAACGCCGAATACAAGCGTATATCCGTTTTTTTCAACGATGCTTGGCCCCTCATTCTATGTCCGCGATACATGTGTGCAGTCTGGAAGCTGTAACCAAATCTCGCTCCATGCCAAATTGGGAAGCGGAGGTCGCTTTCTGGGGCCTGCGTTTGATATTCAAGTTGGAATTGAATCTATCTACTTTTTGGAATCTTCACAACGAGTTGGGCTATTGGCCCAACTGAATGCAGGATATTCCTATTTCTATGTACCCTTAAGTGTTGCAGAAAACGTATTTCATATCTCTTTAGGGATAGGAGCTTTTATCAACTTTTATCAAAAGACATGGGGATGCTATCTACGTCCAGAACTCCACTATATTCTTCCTGCCACAGCATTTTACATCCCTGTCCTTACCTTTTCTACAGGAATCCAGTACCGATTTTAGAAAATAAAATCTATTTCGACGAAGGATTTGCGCTGGCTGGGGTTAATTCTTGCTTGGCCTGATCCATCGACAGCACAATGCCAGTAGCCCCACCAATTGTAAGAGCCAGGCCGAACCCAATCATGACAGCCGGTGCAGGTTTATGGAAATCGTATACACAAAACGTACCTACAGGATTAGGATTGCAGTTGGAAATTCCGGTGGGTTTTCCATCCAACCCTTGAAATACGCTCCCTAACAAAGTTAGGGTAACTCCTACCGCTAATCCAGCGATGCTGGGGATGAGGATACGGTCTCTCCTATGTAGGAGTCCTTCTACGTGGAGTTGTTCACGGGAGAGTTCTTCTTTTAAAGATTGGATGCTATTAAAAAACTCAGGGGGGCGTTTGTAGAACGTAGGTATCTCCTGCCCTTTTGCTTTGAGCAATTGCTCAGCTCGCTCTCCCCAGGTTCGATATTCATTTCGGATCGAGTATCCAATAGGAACCTTCCCTTGGGAAGATTTTCTCCAGTGGCTATAATAGCTTTGGTAAAGAGAGACCCCTTCGAAGAGGTAGCTTTCACAGCCTGTTTGGTGATAGTCTTGGATGCTTTGTTCTGCGATATCTAAAAGGCGTGCAGGCTCCTCTTTATGGGCTTCTTGACGAAACTTTGCTAAAGAGGCCTCTTTGTCTTTTTCGTAAGCCTTAATATTCTCGATTTGATCTGAAGCTTGAGCTCCGCAAGAGCCTACTGCAGTACTAGGGGGAGAAGCGGAGCTTGCAGGTTTTTCTCCTGTACTTTCTGCATACGCTGGAATTTTCAAAAATCCTAGAACGATAAGGAGGTTAAGAGAAAGACGAAGATTAGATACAAGACCATCTCTTTTTTTGCAGAAATACACTTGTGTTAGCATCATTATTCCTTACAGGTAAGTAAGGGTAGAATCTATCATAGAAAAGGATAAGAGGAACAAAAAAGTGCTTGTTTTACCTTATCT
Organism: uncultured Myxococcales bacterium; assembly: GCA_964537055.1. GTDB lineage: Bacteria > Myxococcota_A > Polyangia > Palsa-1104 > JAEUJZ01 > CAZHYV01. Next base: position 165,372 of record CAZHYV010000003.1, on the reverse strand, counting down.
AGAGAAGTTCAGAAGCCTTTTTCAGATAAAACTTATTACTTAGGGGGTTTGTACCGCAGGCGAAGAGGCATGATTTGCCTGGTATGCCGAGATTCCAATGCCTGTAGCCCCACCAATCGTAAATGCCAAACCCAGTCCAATCACGAAAGCTGGTAGGGGTGGGTGAAAGTTATAAAGACAAGGTTGGCTAATACCACCGTAAGTACAATCATGGCTTCCTGTTGGGGCTCCATCAAAGTGCTGCATGAGGCCTCCTAAAACGGTCAGCCCCACTCCGATAGTAAGGCCTACAATACTCGGGTAGAGAAGCCGATCTCTTTTGGTAAGAAGATTTTCCACGCGTACCTGCTCTCGGACAAGTTCATACTTAAATTCTTCCATTTCATGAAAGAGCTGAGGAGACCAGCCATAAGCGGGAGGTACTTCGTTTCCTGTCCTTTTAGGAAGCTGGACTGCACGGGCCACCCACTTTTTATATTCCCGATTTGTTGAGTAGCTAATGGGAAGTGTGCCAATAGGAGATTTCCTCCAAATATTATAGTAGGCCTGGTAAAGCGCTAGGCTTTCAAAAAGGTAGCTGTCACACCCTGTCTTACCAAATTCCTGATAGTTCTCTTCGGCTCCTACAAGGAGGGTCTTTGGCTCTGCAAGAGCAATATTTTTCTGAAATAACGAGAAAATGCGCTCCTTTTCCTGTTCATAAGGGGTAATCTTCTGGATTTGAAGAGAGACAGAATCATGACAAGCTGCTAGCACGGGTTGATTGTCAGAGGCTTTCTGTGCAGGGTCGATTACGCTTTCGGCATAATTTTTGAATTCCAGCCCTTGATACATAAATACAAGAATTCCGGAAAGAAACAGGTTTTTTAGAAGGTTGTGTTGGCTTGTTTTCATAAGGTACCCTAAGAAATAGTAAGGATACCGAAAACGGAGGAATTAAAAAAGATCTATTCTCATCCTTGACCTATTCAACCATCCTTTGCGTATACGCAGGGATTCATAAGAATCCGAGATATATAAGGAAGTTATCCTTTCAAATATAGATAGTCTTTCTTACGGGCTTGTAGATAAATGAAGACTGATGTCCGCTACCTTTGCAACATCCTGGGGGTAGAAGCCAATCTTTTAGCGTTTCCATTCTACTTTTGAATGATAATCACAACCATCTTGTTTTACTTCTATCTTTGTAGGTTTGTCCTCTGGCCGCCAGAACGATTCACTGACAAATTCCTCTCCTGTACAGATGATATCGTTCCCCCAATACGAACGTGGGGCCTCACATTTGTCAGAAAATTTGTCGCAACTGAGACTCCCTAAGTGATCTCCTTGGCTTGTGGCACAAGACAATACAAATTTAGGCTCATATGCTGAAGCACAATATACTGGCGCTTGATTACATGCCCCCATCATAAGACCCAACCCCAGCAGAACCAGTGAATGCCATGTTTTTAGTAATCTCATCTCATCCTCCTTGGAAAGACTTAAGCTAAGTATGTTCACCATATAATCAAGGAAATATAATTAATCAAGAAAATATGATGCTTAGCAAACAGCCCTACCAACAGCAGTCGAAACTAGATTTTTTGCCGGCTTCTCGTCCGCATGTATGATCTCCTGCTTCCACCTACTTCCACCTACCCGTATAGACATCATCAGCCCTTTAGCTACCTAAGTCATAGGTGAAGGACAAATCTTGCGCTTGTTCTGCTGTAACTTAAAGTGAGGTGACATCCTAAGAAGTGAGAACCCCTCTGTCTCCTACGAAGTGTAACACCCTACGAAGTGTAACACCCTTTTTCAAAAGAGCTAGGAGGTTCTCAAGAAAGTGAGGGTACCATGCAAAAGGCTCTCCTTACAAAAACTACCCCTGTTTTGCCAATACAAAAATCCAAGCTTTCTCACGAACAGCTTTTACCAAAGAAGAAAAAACTATTATCTGATGCTTCTGAGCCTAAAGAAAAACAAGAGAACAAAGCTTCTTTGGGTGTCAGCGGAGAACCCAGCGTCCACTTTTTATCAACATACTTCAAAGAGATGGGGCACCTCTCCACCCTGACTGCAGAACAAGAACTTGCGATGGCAAAAGAACTGTCCGAGCGTGAAAAAGAGCGTTGGGCATTATTATTATCCCTCCCTCCTCTCATCCCAAAGCTTAGGCTGCTTTTGAAAAAGCACCTATCTCCTCGTTTGGCTTTATTGTCCAAATGGGAGCATTTAGTAGAGCAGGCGGGGCAAAAACCATTTTTAGGTCATCTTCCCGCAGTCCAAAAGGTAAAAAAAGTTGTTCAGGCTCTCGCTGAGAAAATGTATGTCCTGGATGCGGATCGGATTTTGATCCAGGAATGTCTTTCTGCATTCAAGGTCTGGAAAGCGGAAGCCCAACGTGAAATAGAGCTCTGGCGTGAAGAGGTATCTGCTTTTGAAAAATGCAACCGAGCGGCAGAGCATGCAAAGAGTACGTTTATCCAGGCCAACCTGAGACTTGTTGTTTCGCTTGCTCGTCGGTTTTACCAGGGACGCATGTCTCTCTCTGATCTGATTCAGGAAGGAAACATTGGTCTCATCAAGGCAGTTGAACGCTTTGACTACCTTCGTGGATATCGGTTTTCGACCTATGCATCGTGGTGGATCCGCCATGCCATTTCGCGAGCGCTTGCAGACAAAGGCAGAGCGGTCCGGGTTCCTGTCCATATGATTGATACCTATTATCGCCTTCTCAAACAGAGACGAGAATTAACGAATAAACTAGGCCGTCAGCCTACGAATGAAGAGCTGAGTGAAGCAGCCCAGGTATCCCTAGATCGGATCGAACGAATGAATGGATATTTATTAGAGCATTCCTTTTCAATTGATCAAACGATCTCCGACGAGGATAGTCGCCCCTTTGTTGATATAATGGAGTCAGACGCCCCTGAAACACAACCGATGGGTCAGCTTATTGACAAGACAGTCCTCCAAGAGATTAATGCGTTGTTTCAGGAATTGTCACCCATGGAGGTGGATGTCTTAAAACAACGCTTTGGGCTGGACTCCGCCAATGATGAGGAGAGAACATTAAAGGAGGTAGGGAAAAAGTATCGTCTCTCTCGAGAGCGCATCCGTCAAATCCAAGAACAAGCCCTTGGAAAAATTCGCAAAGCATTGGTTCGGAAAGAGTTATTATAGAGGGATTTTGATAGAGGGTACCTTCCGTCTTAGGAGGATTCTTTTATGGCCTCCCTAGAGGCATGGTGAGAAGCATACTGCTGAAGGATGGCGTTGATTTCCCCACCCAAAAAAAAGATAACGCCTGATAGATAAAGCCAGGTCATGAGGGCAATGACCCCTCCGATCGATCCGTACGTAGCATTATAATCCCCGAAGTTTTCTACATATTTTGTAAAAATCCATGAAAACAGGAGCCAGAGGCCTGTGCTTACCAAAGCCCCCAAGTTTACAAAGCGGAGACGGGGATGCAAATCTGGTAAAACATAATAAGAAAACGTTACTGCCAAGAACATGACCAACGTACTAACCGGCCACCTAATCCAAGAAAAGATGGCCTTAGGTACGCCAAAACGGTAAGAAATCCAAGTGCCTAATTTTCCCCCTAGCACCATCGCTGAAAAAGCAATCACAACCAAGATGGCCAACGCTACGGTGAGTCCAATAGAAATGAGCTGTACTTTAATGTAAGAACGTTGCTCTTTCACTCGATGGGCTTTGTTTAAAAAGTCATGAAACGCAGCGGTCGCTCTTGAAGCACTCCATAAAGCTACCAAGAACCCAAAACTTAGTAGTTTGGGATGCCTTTTCTCAATAAGATCAACAAATTGGTCATAAATCGGGCGAAATGCCTCTTTCGGCATGATTTGTGCCAGATTATCAAAAATTCCCGTCAGCGCATCTCTAATCGGTAGGTAGCCAGCTACGATTGGAACTAGCGATACGAGAAAGACAAGCAAGGGGAATAGAGAGAACAAAAGATAGTACGAAAGCTTGGCAGCATCTCCAGGAACATCGTCCTTTAAGAATCGTTGCCACAGCTCTTTGAAAAACGTTCCTAGTGTCAATCTTCGAAGGCTTGGGGTATTCATAGAGGTCCTCTCGCTGGGTAGATCTACGTTGGCCTAACAGAAAAGCAAAGATAAGCACAATTCTTTGGAATTCAAGAAGATCACCGATTGTAAGCATATTTTTGTTTATCTTCTATTTTTACAAGTATCTTTAAGAAATCGTGGGATAATATCTTCTCTTTAATGATTGATGAATCGCACTGGCTGCTAAGGCAGCCTGACCAAATGCCACTGCGATCTGAGATAGAGATTGGACAACATCTCCGGCTGCATAAAGCCCTTTTATGTTGGTTTCTTGATGACGATTCGTTAGTAAATATCCCTCCTTACTCGTCCTTGCTCCAAGGCAAGTTGCTAACGAGGAGGAAATCGTAACACCCAACGCGACATACAGAGCCGTTCCATAATAAGTAAAATCGTTCGTAGTTACAATCACACCCTGGCTCATCGCTTCAATCCGGGAAACAGGTTGTTTTATCCATCTGATTTCGGCATCCTTCAAACTTCGCTGCAAGGATTTCGACATCTTTTTTGTGAGAGGCTCTTCTAAAAAAAGGGTGAGCCGGTTTGAGTAATTTCTTAAAAAGAGAGCTTCTCTTGCTGCTTTGTCGCTATACCCTACGATAAAAATTGGTTGTCCTGTTAGCTCGTAAGCATCACAAACCGGGCATAATTTGACTTTTCCACTCTGGATGGCTCTCTTAGGCTGCATAAGACAAGAAGGAAGGTGATCCTTCACTCCGGTCGCAAGCAGAACCTTACGAGCCCAGAACCGGTCTCCCGATACACTTGTTAGACAGAATCCCTCATTTTCTGGACGAATCTGATGAACTTTTTGATACGTATGTTTAGCAATATAACGATCTGACTGAAGTTTCAGCTCTTTCAGTAACTCAATCCCTGATACCCCGTTTACATACCCAGGAGTGTTTAATGTATTTGGGATGTAAGAGGCTCTTGATTGGCCATCTTCTATCACAAGAATCCGGCGACGGAATCGTCCTAAGTAGGTTGCTGCGGCAAGACCCGCAGGCCCTCCTCCGATGATGGCACAATCATACAGCATCTAAGACCCTTTCTAAGCCTTTAAGGGTGGCTCGTACAGCCTAATCCGATAGGAAAAGGGGCTTCGGCACTGCCCGTACCACATGCTGCAACTTGATTCTTCGCATCGGTCATTGGAGTCCAAATGGTAAAATTATTTTCCGCCGTTCCCTGGCCGGCGCTACTAAAAAAAGCCTCTCCTCGCAAGAGCGCTGTTCCCATATTGGGGAATGTGAACGGTGTGGTTGCCAAAGCCCACTTTGCATGACAAGAAGCGGAATATAAAAGAGAGATAGACCCGAATTCTTGTTCGTTATCGATATCAGACAGAGGAACAGATTCTATCACGATGGCATCTTGGATACAGCCTGTTTCCTTGGGGTCTTGGCCCTCGCAGTCAGCGCCCCTGCAAAGCGCTGTTGCAGCAGAAAGCGAAACAAGCATTAAAACAAGCATCAGGAGAATAGTGAATGCCTTAAACCTTAAGAAAAACAATTGCTTAGAATCGGTATGCATGGCGACCTCCCTCCTGTTAAAGTAAGAATGCAAAAGAGGGTGTCAATTCTTTTCTACCTCGAGGGACAAGCTACCGAAAGATAAGCTGTTCGCGAGTCCAAGTGCAAACGACTAGCAAGCCAAAAGCCAGGAGCGTCCTTAATTCTGAAGGTAGTGATGACCTAGAGGTACTTATAACGTCGTACTTACTTGTTTTAGAGCTTCTTTAGCGCCTTGAGAAATCATCTCGTGGTGGGAAACAATGATACGACGTAAATTAGGTATGTTTGCCAACTGCATAAGATGGGATCGCAAGGCAGCCTTATGTTGAATAATAAACAACCGAGCGAGCCGGGTCGTCTTAAAGCCCCCTGAAGATTTTGTAATATGTTTTAGAATAAAACCACTTATCCCTTTAAGGTGGGGCATATTGAAGAGGATGTCGTTGAACACAAGGGTTACTCCGTCGTCAGATTCTACTCTGATAAACCCTTCTCGTTCCGCAACACCTTCCAACTTTTCTACTAATACCCATGGGTCAGAGGAATAATTTTCATAGGTGCCATCTACGCGGACCACCTTCTCAACACCGGTCTTTGCGCCTTTTGGACACAGAAGCTTCGCTTGTGGATACCGTTGTTTAAAAATCTTCGCATCCAAACGATGATATGCATTGGGAATCAAAATGTATTTTACGGGACCCAAGGCATCCATCTCAGCCATCAGACCCGCTTCCAGGGCAATGGCATTATGAAGGACCAGCCCTCCATCGCTTCGTTTTGCCACCGTCATCACACGTTTCATCGGCATGTTCGGTAAAGAACCTTCAACGCGCCAAAGATTATTGCTAATTTTTTCAATTGGACCATGCGGAAAGACTGTCCATGCTTCAAGAATTTTTCCCATGCTATTTACTTACTTGGATATCTATATAGATAGCAACAAAAATGAACCCAACAAATATCCGTGCATTGGTGAGCAGCGGTGTTTACACATCACAAAGATAGACCATGGAAAGACCTTCTAACATTTTGAAGGGGAAAGGGAATGCTTATGGTTGTAAGACATAGCTTGGTTGGAAAGAGGAAGGCACAGTACATTCTTGGAGGTTTCTCCCTGCTTTTGGTAGGGCTTTTGGGGTGTGCAACAAAGCAGCTTGCTAGGGAAGCTGGGGAAGGCGCTGTTAAAGGAGCGGTCCAGGCCGCAGCCGATCAGAAGACTCGGCAGGAGCTCATCCGACAAATCCTAGACGACCCCGAGCTTAAAAAAGCAGGAGCTTCTTTGGCGTACAATTTGATTCAAGGAGGGGTAAGCGGTGGGCTGGACGCTCTGCAGAATCGGGCGGAAGGGTTAGCCCAAGAGATGGTACGCGCCGGAGGACGCGCTTTCAGGGAGCAAGGGGCTCTTCTGGGACCTGATGTAGAGCGCTCGCTTAGAAGGACCCTTGTGCGCACGATCCTTGCTTCTGGGACGGCATTACGAAAGAGCGCAGAGAAAGACTTATCGATAGCAACCAGCGTCTTAATCAAAGCGGCAGTAGAAGGGTTTCTCGACGGAGTCTCTGCACATGCAGATCAATTGGGACCTAAGGCATCTGCCCTTTTTCAGCAAAACGTTCTTCCCGGTGTCGAGAGCTTGGGGTATCGTTTGGTCTTAGGAATGGGACAGGGCCTCAAGGAGGTAATGAAGTCAACCGATCCCAATCCCTCTGCTCTTCGCCTTATCCTACGAGAGGCCGGTGCAGGCCTAGGAGAAGGACTTGGCGAGGGTCTTGCCAAAAGCGTTACGCGTGACCCCATTCGACCGGTGCTCATTATCGCAGTTGCCGGTCTAGGCGCCTTGTTGATTGCTGCCATTGTGGTAGGGATCGTTTTGTGGCGTAGGTACAGCCAAGCCACCCAGTCGCTCTTTTTATTTGCGAATCAACTAAACCAACCCTTGGCCCCGGGAAGCACGAATACAGCACTGATGCAAGCAATCCGTGAGTCCCATGAGGCTGCGAATCGAACTGCCTGGTTGGAGAAGTTTTTGCGAAGCCGAGGTCTGTATCGACCTACCTCTTCAAGTGAGTGAGCATAAGGGCCCATCAGCAAGGTGGTAATACGCCTCACGAAAAAGCAAGATGGAGATGAGGGGAGTCGAACCCCTGACATCTAGCTTGCAAAGCTAGCGCTCTACCAACTGAGCTACATCCCCAAAGAGAGACCTCTCTTTTACCAGAGAACCTTCCTCTTCTGCAAGAAGAAGTTGATGAAAATGTTTAAAGCTCCGGTGAAGATCTATTCTTATGGATAAAGCCTCCTGAAAGGCCTTAATGAGCCGCTTCTCCTAGAGTAATATGGAGCTCGATCGCATGCTTTTTAATCACTGCCTGCGCCTCTGGTTTCTTCACATCTCGATAAAATTCTTCTTCTGAAAAGAGTACAGGCGAGGAATGATACCTCTGAATTAATTGAACCAATGTCCATCTCTTTGTCCTACCTTGATAGTCCTTATAGCGGACTTTCTTTAATTGCTTGACAGATTTTGTCATCATATCTTCGAGGGCCCGGAGAATTTCTCTCGCTTGTTCTTTATCCTCGGCTTGAGGTTCACAGTCTTCAAAAAAGCGAACCAACACATTGGTACTAAGGGGTCTTTTCTGATGGTTTTGATCTTCGGAAATCGGCGAAGGCCCTTTTTCTTCAGCTGCAGCCCCGGCATAAAATGGAGAAAGAATGACGCCCCCCAGCGTCAAAGCGCTAACAGAGATAGCTCTACAGAAAAAGATTTTAAGGGAATAGAGGTTTCTTTGCATGAATTCAATCTATCAAAGACCCTGAGGAGCGCAATAAATTAAAATAAGATTCAATCTTCTCGTTCCCTATTTATGCTCATGAAGCGACTTCTTGGTCATACATGTACGCTCCAGGCGCAGATTTCCTTGCGTCCTTTCTTCTTAAGACCCAGTTTGAAGAGAGTGATTCTTTCGGTCGTTGGAAAGGGAGGCGGTCATGAAATTTTATGGGATGAAGTTCTACAAACGGATTTTTTCTTATTTCCGTCCTGAACTTTATCTGATCCTTATCTTAATGGTACTCATTCTATGTACAGTAGAACTAAATCTTCTAGGCCCTTATCCGATTGGAATCTTTGTCGATCTTATTAGTGGACAAGCACCAAAAGAGGGATGGATCTATCACTTGTTTGTACGTATTCTGCCAGCCAGCCTTCCTGGAAAAATCTTCGGATTGGCTTGTTTGCTCCTGGGTATCCGGGCCCTTCAAGCCGGCCTCTCCCTTGCCCGCACCATGATTAACAATCGTATTAAGTACAATGGCACCTCCAGGGTAAGGCACGAGCTTGAGCAAAAGTTACAATTGTTGGGTCCTAATTATCATCAGTCGCATACCCAGGGGGATTCGTTCTATCGTCTTAGTACCGATACATGGGGCTTTTTTGGAGTGGTTGATGTATTTATCGGAAGTACAATTGCCATCGTAAGCTGGATGAGGACACTGATTGCTATTCTATTGATCGATCCAAGGTTAACGCTGATTGCAATCAGCGTAATCCCCGCAATGGCTTTTATTTATTCGTATTTTGGAAAACGAATCCGAAAGAGAGCCTCCGATAGCAAGAGAACCGATTCCATTCTCTTTACAACGATACAACGAATTTTGTCAGCAATTCCTTTAATCCAAGTCTTTCGCAGACAAAAGAAAGAATCTTTGGTTTTTCGCGAAGTCAACCATCGGAGTATGGAAGCCCATATGAAGCTGGATTGGCAGGAAAATTTATACCCTTTCGCGATTGAACTTGCCCTTACCTTAGGAACTGCACTCATCTTTGGATACGGCGCTTATCAAGTCTACCGAGCTACGCTTCCCAATGCCGTGGGTCCAACACTCTCCTTAGGACAGCTTACTATTTTCTTATTCTATCTTCCGCAATTTTTTGACGCAGTGACTTGGATTTTGGGCTTTCCTACGAAAGTAAAAACTAACAATGTCGCCTGTGAGCGTGTCTTTACTGTATTAGAGGAACCGATCATCCCAGCATCTTCTCCGCTTTCTGTACCATTCCCCACGAAGCCCAGAACCCTTTCTTTACAAAATGTAAGATTTTACTATGATATGAAGCGTCCTTTGTTAAATGGTGTCAGTCTTCGTATCCCTCCAGGTCAGATCGTTGCGTTCATCGGCCCAAGCGGTGCTGGCAAGAGTACGCTCTTGCAATTGCTTCTGCGGTTTGTTGACCCAATCCAGGGGCGTTTAACCTTGGATGGGGTTGATTTTCGCTCTATCAGCCTGACCGACCTACGCAAGCACATGGCCTTGGTTCCGCAAGATGCTGGGCTCTTTCCTGCAACACTCTTTGAAAATATTACTTATGGTAGAGAAAACGCTACCCTTGAAGAGGTGAGAGAGGCAGCACGAAGAGCGGGGGCTTCGGAATTTATCGAAGCGCTGCCTGATAAATATCAAACCTTGGTGTTAGAAGGAGCGCAAAATCTTTCAGGAGGACAGAGGCAGCGGGTGGCCTTGGCTCGAGCTTTGCTAACGCAAGCTCCCATCTTAGTATTAGATGAACCTACAAGCGCCTTGGACCCGCTGCAGAGGTACACTGTACTCGAGACGCTGAAAAATTTAAAAGGTGAACAAACAATCATTGTGGCGACACATGATTTGGATCTTCTTGAGGCATGCGATCAGGTATTCTTCCTCTATCAAGGACAGATTCTACCGCAGGGAAACTATAAAACTTTATTCTCGCTTCCACCCAAAGAGGTGCAAGTCGAAGTACAAAAATTTCTTCCCCGGCAAGATCCACAAACAGAAGTGGATGTAGGAACAAAAACTAGATTAAAAACGCTATTCGAAAATAGGAAACAGGGCCCTTCGTCAAAAGACTAGATCGTTTCCCAAAGGTAGGAATATAAGAATAGAGTTGTTAACTCAGGTTGCTAGTTTTTATGATAGAGATAGGATGACCCTTTTGAATCAGTCATGGTCCTCAAACAGAGGAGAGGTGAAAGCGGAGATGCGAAAAGTACCTATGTCGCCAGAGTCACATCGATCCAAGCATATCAATTGGCTGAGAGCTGCCGTCTTAGGGGCCAATGATGGCATCGTTTCCACTGCAAGTCTGATTGTGGGCATTGCAGCCGCCAATGCTGATCATAAAACGATTCTACTGAGCGGGATTGCAGGACTTGTGGCAGGGGCGATGTCCATGGCAGCTGGAGAGTATGTTTCGGTGAGTTCACAATCTGACACTGAGAAGGCTGACTTGGACCGTGAACGGATGGAGTTATCCACAAATGTGGAGTTTGAACGCGACGAGCTTGCGCAAATCTATGTAGGGAGAGGACTTGAGCCCAATCTTGCGAAGCAAGTGGCCGATCAACTGATGGCTTATGATGCTCTTTCAAGTCATGCTAAAGATGAGCTCGGCATCAGTTTGGAGCGAAGAACCCGTCCGATTCAAGCAGCGTTGGCTTCGGCAGCAGCATTTTCCATCGGAGCAGCGCTGCCATTACTGATAGTGTTTTTGTCTCCAGCAAAATATTTGATTGTTATTGTTTCCGTGGCATCGTTTGTGTTCCTGATATTGCTAGGTATTGTTGCGGCTCGTATAGGGGGTGCGAATGTCTGGAAAGGTGCAGCTCGGGTTGGCTTCTGGGGCGCTTTGGCCATGGCAATCACTGCTGGCATTGGCTTCCTCTTTGATCTCGCGACCTAACGTACTTGAGCAAGGGATGGCCAAAGGCGAGAATCCCTCGTTCCATAAATAAGTACTAGCAACTTGGGTTTATTAATCATTGAAAAGAAAAAGTAAGAAGAGAGGACCGTGGGTTCCTATGAATCGGAAAGAGTTAGAACTGTTCTTTGCAGAGCTTCTATCACCTCATCTATACAAAGATTATGGTCCAAACGGTCTGCAGATCGAAGGAACGGATGAGATCCGTGTGGTTGCTTTTGCAGTATCGGCCACAATCGAGAGCATTCAAACTGCAATTGCGAAAAAGGCGGATGCTTTGGTTGTCCATCACGGGCTTTTTTGGGACTTTCATGGGGTAAGGGCCCTTGTGGGTCCATTTGGAAAACGCGTACGCCTGGTAGTTGAACATGGCATGAACCTGTTTGGGTATCATCTCCCTTTAGATGGACACCCATCCTTAGGAAATGCAGCTGGAATTGCAAAAGAGCTGGGGATGATTCATCTGGATTCCTTTGGTCTTTATGAGGGAAAGCCAACAGGTGTGAAAGGATGCTTGCCCACCCCTACTCTGCCCGAAGATTTAAAGCAGAACCTAGAGGTTATTTTAAACCATGATGTCATCATAAGTACTCCATCTTTGAAGCAGCCTATCCGTAGTCTTGGCATTATTACGGGCGGAGCCAACGGAGGTTGGAAAGACGCCGCGAAGGATGGGCTTGACGCCTACCTTACCGGGGAAATGAGCGAGCATGATTTCCACGACTCGAAAGAGGCTGGGGTTCATATGTTTGCGGGAGGTCATCACGCTACAGAACGTTTTGGAATAAAACAGCTTTTCAGGGAGGTGCAAAAACAATTTCCAGTTGAATGCATTTTTATTGATTCAGAGAATCCAGCATAACTGGATGTGAATTACTCAGTGGATCGATAGGATGAGCAAGCCAGCGTTTTGAAACCGACGAAAGATTATTTTTTATCGGGTCCTAGAGCTGAAGGAACCGGCGGCTGCCAGAGCTCAATGCGGCGGCCTTCAGGATCTAAAATCCAGGCGAAACAACCATACTCAGAATCTTCCTTTCCCAGAATAGAAACACCTTCTTTTTGAAGAGCCGCAAGAAGCTTGTCTAGATCTTCCACTCGGTAGTTAATCATAAAGTCTGATGTGCTGGGGTCAAAGTAAGTCGTGTCTTTCGAGAAGATCGACCAGACCGTCATCCCTTCTTTAGAGGGGTTTTGCGCTTCACGCCACGGAAACGTAACCCCTTCAATCGGGTCACGTTTGATCCCTAAATGTTTCTCATACCAATCGTACAAAGATTCTGGATCTTTTGCCTTAAAAAATACCCCTCCAATGCCTGTAACTCGCCTCATCTGTTCCTCATCTTTCTATAACTATGTCACTCTTTTACCATCCCGCCGCATAGCTACTTTGAGTGCGTACTTCAGGAGCACCTACGATGCCTTGCGGAGTAACCCCAATTGTAGGTGCATCCGCTATGCGTTCGCGCTCTTCAACCTTATACCCCATGCTCTCTAGAGAACGGAGTTGTTCTTGAGTAAGTCCTTGTTTTTCATATACAACTTTATCGGGAAAATCTTGCATATGAATCCTTGGTGCATCTACAGCTTGCCCAGGAATAAAATGGAAATCGACCAAATTCGAAATAATTTGAAATACAGCTGTAATGATAGTAGGCCCTCCTGCAGCTCCAGTAAGAAGCAAGAGTCTTCCTTCTGGATCTAGAACCATGGTTGGTGTCATTGAGGAAAGCATACGTTTTCCCGGAGCAATGGCGTTGGCCTCGCCTTGGACGAGGCCAAATCCGTTGGGTTTGCCTGGGTTTGTAGCAAAATCATCCATTTGGTTATTTAGTATAAACCCGGCGCCTTCGACTGTGATTCCTGAACCAAACCAATAGTTGATCGTTGTGGTAAGTGCGACTGCATTTCCTTGATTATCCACCACTGAGAAGTGGGTCGTATGCGGCCCATCATTTGCATGAGGCAGAGGCTGTGTAAGTTCTAACGTAGGGGTCGCGTGCTCTAAGGCGATCGATGCGCGCTGCTTTTCTGCCCATTCGTTAGAGAGAAGGACATCCAAAGGATTTTTTACCGCATCCGGATCTCCAAGTGAGCTATTTCTTGCAATAAATGCACGCCTCATGGTTTCTGCCAGGAAATGAAGATGCTTCGGGGAATGCCAACCTAAAGATTCAAGTGGGTATGATTCCAGAATATGACAAATCATGGCGAGGGTTACTCCTCCAGAGGAAGGTGGAGGCATCGATATTAGGTGGTAACCTCGGTAATCAAACAATAGAGGCTCACGCCATTTTGCTTGGTAGCTCCTTAAATCTTTTTGTGAAATGATTCCCTCGTGCTTCTGCATTTCTTTTACTAGCAGATCTGCTGTCGCCCCCCTGTAGAACCCAGCCACTTTGTACTGGGCGATGCGCTTTAGCGTATTTGCTAGCTCTAAATTTTTCCACGTTGAACCTATTTTGGGAGGGTTTCCATCCTTGAGAAAAAGATCTTTCGAGGCTTGGTTTTTTTCTAGCCGTTCTCTTCCTTTATCAACAATTTTGGCGAAGGTTTCATCTACGATAAACCCGTATTCAGCCAAACGAATTGCTGGGGCCAGTAGCGCTGCCCAGGATAATTTTTTAGAGCCAAGTTTTTGGTAAGCCGCATAAAGTCCTGCCACACTGCCTGGTACTCCAACCGCGCGGTGGCTGGAAACAGAATCGGGCAGAGATTCCCCTGGCCTTTGTGGAACAAACATATTTCGGTGGGATTTAAGGGGTGCCATCTCACGAAAATCGAGGGCGTATGGTTTACCATTTATGCGAGCCACCAAGAATCCACCCCCTCCAATATTTCCAGCACCAGGGTACACTACAGCTAACGCAAAAGCAGTGGCTATTGATGCATCCACAGCATTCCCTCCCTTTGCTAAAATATCGTTGCCTACCTTGCTTGCTAGCGCAGCATCCGTAACGACCATGCCATGCTTCGCAGGAACCTCAACCGGTATTTGATGGGGCCAGCTAGGGGGCAATAAATTACTCTTCTTGGAAATGTCGCTTGAGGGTGTTGTTTCATTTTTCGGTAAGGCTAAAATTACTTTAGAGGAATCTGATTGGGGCTTCTCACTGTGGGTCTTGGATAACCCGTGAGGGGTATCTAGATCTGTAGAGGACGCACAACCTAAGATAATATAGCTTAAGAACAGAGCGAACAGAGCAAACAGAGCAAACAGAGGAGAAAGGAACCTTGAGCGAATCTGCATAAATTTCTTTTAGCAAAATTATCTATTTTGGAACAGAGGGTTTGAAATACAAGCAGGATCTATGCAATTTATGCAAGCCAGAATTCATAGCAGCTTCCTAGATTCTTCTCTAAGTCCCAGCCCTACGTGAAACCTAAATGTTCTTAGAGCGATCTTTCTTTGAAGAAAGGACTTCTCGATGTTTCCGTCGAATTACGAAACGTAAACCTGACCAAGTCGCATCGATAGCACAAACTTTGTTGTCGACAAGACCAGTAGGCAGAAGCATGTCACGTAGGGCCTGTTCTGTAATATCTGTAGGTATCCCAGAGGCTTTCTTGGGCCATGCGACCCAGAGGCCTGCCGTCTGTACCATACAACTTCTGATAGAGTCTATCTTTGTTTGAAGGTCGATTTGATGCTTTGCGAAAAAGAGAACAATATCAAAAAGATGCTTTCCAAGGAGCGTGGTTTGCAGTGTAACCCCATGTGGCATCGCAGAATCAGCAAAAATCGCACATAACTTTGAATCATTAGGTAGGTTTAAAATGGCGACTTGAAAGTTTTCTTTTATTCCCAATTTTTTAAGCAGAGGCGCTCCTGAGTATCCAGTCTGGAGTGAGGTTTGGATCTTACGAATCCAAGAAGAATGTTTTCTCATAAATAGCCCCTACTACTTTGTTTTTCAGCAACAGTCTATTTCAGATGAGAATAAAAGGTAAAGGTCCAAGGAGAAACTAGAGAGAACAATCAAACAGAAACAAGACCATCACTTACAAGGGACATCAGCGAACAATCCTGCGACAAGCAACCGGATCTTTACCTGATCCTTCAGGCTAATCTTAGCAGCGATGCTATCTGTACCTAGTTTAAACTCTTTACGATTAAGTGTCATTTCCGTACGGTAGACATGTTCTGTCACCCCCGCTCCATTTTGAGCCACTGTCACATCAAAAAGTAGGGTCGTCTCTTTTTTGACCCCATGCATTTCTAATGTTCCTGCCACTTGAACCTTATTGCCTACCTTTTTGACCTTATTTGAAACAAAAGTAATGTTTGGGTATTTTTCTACCCCAAAAAAATCAGGGCTACGTAGATGGCTATCTCGCTTTTCATTGTCTGTACGAATCGAGGCTGCATCAATTTCTACCCGAACTTTAGCGTCAGCTCCTGTGTCAGGATTTCCCTCAATTTGAACCTGGTATTTCTCAAACCGACCAGGCACATCGAAGAGAATGGTAGATGCCTCGAACGAAAAGTACGTATGAGCGTTATCCACCATAAATGTTTTGGTTGCTGTTCCTGACTTACAATCCTTAGCAGTCGGTTCCAGCGCGAAACCATGTTGAATAAAGGGAATCAGAGAGAAAATTCCTAACAGGATAAACATTTTTAGCTTCATGCGACCTCCTAAATTAGCGCAAAGGGTACCTAATTGGTTTCGAGGAGCCTATACGATCTTGTAGAAATTAGCAAAAATACGCCTTCTTTCAATAGGTTGTGTCCCTGCTTATCTAGTCTATTACTTTCGTCTATCCTACCGATTATACCGTCGCCAGAATATGGGATTTTGGTTGACCCTGTCCACGTTTCGGCGTATCCTGCCTAGGACAAACACCGAAGGAACAATTTATGGCAACGACGATCACACAGGAATGTATTAATTGTGGGGCCTGTGAACCCGAATGCCCCAACCAAGCGATTTCGGCAGGGGATGATATTTATGTGATCAATCCCAACCTCTGTACCGAGTGTGTAGGGTTTCATAATTATGAGGCTTGCCAAGCTGTATGCCCAGTAGAATGCTGTGTTCCCGATCCAAACAATACTGAATCTGAAGAGACCCTGCTTGATCGAGCAAGAAAACTTCACCCTGCCCAGGTATTCCCTACGTTAAGCGAGCTCTCGGCTTCCCTTTCGCGCTTCCGGAAGTAATCTTGTTTCGATTCCTATCTAGATCTACGATTGCCAATGCATGGCTTTCTAAATGCAGCTTAGAGTTCAAATGTTAAACTACAAAAATTTGCATTCAAAAATCTCTGTCTTTTTACGTCATTAAAATTATAACAAAGCAATCCCTATTTTCCCTGCCTTGCCTTTCGTCATTTCTCGCCTATACCCCAATGTATGTCAATGAGAGCAGTAAAAGGGGGGCTTGTTGTTGGCCCCATTGGATTTTGCCTATTTCTCGGAGCTTATTTATCTAGTTGTTCCTTGTTCAGCTTTACTGAAGAAGAAGCCTCTTGCTCTAAAGCCAGTTTCCCCCCTTTAGCCCTGGCAGAAAGCTTATACGCAGAAGCCCGTATCACATGCATCACTCAAACTCATAGACAACAATGTGAGCCGAAGGAGCTTCACTCTGTGTGTATGTACTCTTTTTCTACTCTGGGTGGATTCTACGAACGTTGCGAACCTACGGATGCATACCGTCGGGCGATGTCCCTTGTGGACCCACAAACGCTAAATGCCGAGGCGCATGCAGCGTGGAACAGTGCTACGAAACATCAATTTGGTAGTATCCAGGGATACCCTCATCCCATTTTTTGTAGTAAATTTATTTCAGGATTTCCCTCTGATGATACGGAGGAAATTCGCAAATGTATCGATCGTCAGCTTCAGCAGACCGAGGTGCTTCCTTAATTTACTCTCGTAACTTGAGCCCTTGCTAAAGCATTTACTCTTTTTGCAAAAATTGCATAAATCAACGAGACTATTTGATTCAGGCTTGCCCTAACTTACAAGACATGACATCTTTTGCCAATGTTTTTGCCTTACGAAATCATTGGTCTAAAGCGTCCTGAGATTACCTTTATTTGGGATGATGACCATGTAAGTACCTATACAGCAAGATCTCTCCGCCTTGCCTGTCGTTGTGCCTTTTGTATTGAAGAAATGAGTGGTCGTCCTCTTTTAGATCCAGAACGCGTTCCTGAGAATGTAGGCGCAAATCAAATTGAACTGCTGGGGCAGTATGCCATTTCGGTAAAATGGTCAGACGGCCATGAAACAAGTGTATACAGCTTTCGAGACCTAAGAAATGCTTGTCCTTGCAAGGCCTGCCAAGAGAAAAAACATCTGGAATAGATCGGAATTCGTATGAAACTCTCTCAGGAGCCTGCTGTCTATCTGAAGAAACCAATCACCGACAGAATCCGTATGGGACATCCTTGGATCTACCGAGATGCCCTAGAAACAGGGGCCGAATTTTCCGATGGAACCATCGTCCGTATTCTTGATATGCACGACCAGGTTCTCGCCAAAGGAATTTACGATGCGACCTCCCCAATTGCTGTGCGTGTCTACACACTCGACCCAGCAACACCTCTAGACGACGCTCTAAAAAAGGCTCGTCTTGCATCTGCGTTGCACAGCCGTCTTCAATGGCTTGATCGAACAGAAACGACAGCGTTCCGTCTATGCCATGGGGAAGCAGATTTTGTTCCGGGCCTAATTATCGATCTGTATGATCAGGCCGCTGTCGTCCAATTCGATGGGAAAGCAAGCGAACAATTTTGGCTGCCAAACCTTGTGGAACATCTTCAAGAGGTACTCTCCCCAGATCGACTCTCATGGATCTACTGGAAACGTCGTACTTCACAAGGGGGTGGAGGTACCTTGCTTTTTGGGGAATCGCTGCCTAAAGAACTAGAGATGAAAGAGCATGGTGTTTCGTTTTTGGTAAATATTGCGCAAGGACAAAAGACGGGGTTCTTTTTGGACCAACGTGAAAACCGACTTCTGATTCGGAAGTATGCTCCTGGAAAGTACGTTCTCAACGGTTTTTGCTACACAGGCGGATTTTCAGTGCAAGCTGCTCTATTTGCAGCAAAACGCGTCGTGAGCGTCGATTCGGCAAAGGAGGCCATTGAGACAACAAAGCGTAACTTTCTCAAAAACCATCTTCCGCTTGAGCCCCATGGCTTTTTTGCCCAGGATCTATTCATTCACTTACGTCAAGCCGTTGCAAGTGGACTTACGTATGATCTTGTGATTATGGATCCACCTAGCTTTGCGCATGCACAGGAATCTGTACCCAAGGCAGTGCGCGCCTATCAGGACCTGTTTGGTCAATCCCTCCGCGTTGTAAAAGCAGGTGGAATCCTCGCTGCCAGCTCCTGTAGCAGCCACATTAATATGGAACAATTTCTATCGATTCTGGGCCAAACTGCTCTCAAGGCTGGGCGAATGATGAAATTTTTGGAGGTACGAGGTCAACCTGCCGATCATCCAAGCCTGCCCGCTTTTCCAGAAGGACGTTATTTAAAATTTGTCCTGGCTCAGATAGATTAGACACCCTTATCCTTTTCCGAAGCCCGGACCTGTCTGCTTCGCAGGAATAGTGAAAAGTATCTGCGATTTCTCCTTGCATCTCGCACAAAGAAACGATACAAATGTCAGCGCTTGTGCGGAGGAGTGGCCGAGTGGTCGAAGGCAGCGGTCTTGAAAACCGCAGCACGAAAGTGCCGGGGGTTCGAATCCCTCCTCCTCCTTGTATTCTTTGAGAATTGAAGAGCGAGAAAGAAAGTCGTAGAATGTTTTTCTTTGGAGAGGTGGCCGAGTGGTCGAAGGCGCTCGCTTGCTAAGCGAGTGTACTGTCAAAAACGGTACCGAGGGTTCGAATCCCTCCCTCTCCGCTAAGGAGCCATAGCTCAGTTGGATAGAGCGTCGGTCTACGAAACCGAAGGTCGTAGGTTCGAATCCTTCTGGCTCCGTAGTAGTACCTATTACTGTTAGACCTTACTTTACGTATGATTGCTGAACCTTATCATGATCATCCCGAAGAGCAGACGCAACTGGACATCAAGTGGATGAAGAAAGCGCTTGTGCAGGCGCAGGAAGCCGGCGAGCATAAGGAAGTGCCTGTGGGGGCGCTCGTAGTCTATCAGGAACAGCAGCTGGCAGCATGTGGAAACAGACGCGAGGCCCTGCTTGATCCAACGGCTCATGCAGAGGTGCTAGCGCTTAAAGAGGCAGCAAAGATGCACGGTTCATGGCGCTTGACCGAAGCGACACTGTATGTGACGCAGGAGCCATGCCTTATGTGCGCGGGCGCCCTCCTAAATGCTCGGATCAAGCGTCTGGTTTATGGGTGTGAGAATCCCAAGGCAGGGGCAGTTAAAACGCTGTACCAAGTGTTGCAAGATTACAGGCTAAATCATCAAATTAAGGTGCAAGGGGGGATATTAGCGTCGGAATGCGCTCTGCTCTTGAACCAATTTTTCCAAGATCTTCGTCGCTTGGGGAAAAAGTAGATAGATTTTCAGATGGTAGAGCGCTGGCTTTACAAGAGCATGATGACCGTAGTAGCACCAAATACTACGAGTAACAGCTAGTACAAACAGAAGAAACAAAAGATACCTGGAGAGATGGCAGAGTGGTCGAATGCACCTGATTCGAAATCAGGAGTACCTGCAAGGGTATCGGGGGTTCGAATCCCCCTCTCTCCTCTTAAAAAACAGTTTCCTTTTTTGGAGAGGTGGCCGAGTGGTCGAAGGCGCACGATTGGAAATCGTGTATACTGCCAAAAGCGGTATCGAGGGTTCGAATCCCTCCCTCTCCGCTTTCTACAACCAGTCCTAAGGTCCTCCGCTCGTTTTCTTCTTATTTCTCCTCGCTATATTTCGAATGAAGAAAGTTCTCTGTAATCTTTGTGGGCTCTTCGAGAATGATCAGCATTTCCTTTGCGCAGTAAACACGATTTCGCTTTCCCGCGGAAGTTTGGGAGATAATTCCTGCATTTTCCAACTTTTTAATAATTCGGTGAGCGGTTGGAATGGAAGTATCAAGATCCTCCGAAACTTTTTTGTCGTTATGTAAGAATTCACAGCGAAGTACTTAATCACATCAAAAGCCCCTCTGTCTGAAGAAGATCGTACTTTCGTCTGCCAATGACTCATTAAAGCGTTCATTCGCTCAGCTCTAGATAAAACATCCTGAACTTGCATCGCAACTCCACTCAGGAAATATGCAAGCCAATCTACCCATGTCCCTTACGACTAATTTGGTAAAGATGATCGTAATATTTTCGCGGGTGATGAGGGCCGCAAAGTTGAGGGTTAGGAAGGCGGGCACCTTCTCGCGTTAGCATCCCTAAAATATGCTCTGCTTTTGACAAAGTAGATACTAAAAGTTGTTCCACTCAATCTTAGTAGGCAGAGGATGAGGTAAAAAGGCTTGATATCCCCCAATCGTTCTTACGATTTCACCAGCAAGTGAATCTTTTACATCCATGAATAAAATCTCCTCGAGGATTGTAGGTTGGGAGAGTTTGTATTTCCAAATCGCTAGGACGATCTAGACCAATCATATTCCTTATTACGAAAAATCAAAAAACGTTATTAAAGATCCTCCCTATTCTCATCCGTGAAATTAAAAGTCTCACTTCATCCATCTTTACTCTAATTCAGGAAAAATTCTTGAAATTCCATCGATAACCGGATACAACTCATCGTGCTCTTATCACCAGGGGTGCTTTGCTAAAGTTTAGCAAGGCTGAGAAATACCCTACGAACCTGATCTGGATAATACCTGCGAAGGAAGCGTGATGCATCGATTGATCTTAATTACCCATCGGAATGGAACTCCTCTTTCTACATATTTAGAATTTGTAAAAGCCTGTGCGCTCTCAGGAATTACTGCGGTTCAGCTTCGAGAAAAAGACGCCAGTATAGATTTTCTTTTAGAATTTGGAAAAGGCCTCAAATCTATTCTTGATCCGATTGGGGTCCCGCTTTTCGTGAATGATTCGGTCGATCTTGCTCTGAAGCTGGAAGCTCATGGAGTCCATTTAGGCCAGACCGATGAAAGCCCCCTCCTTGCCCAAAAACGCCTGGGGCCCAAGAAGGTGATAGGCCTTTCCTTAGAATCTGCAAGCGACCTTGCGGTTGCCAACGAGCTTCCCCTTGCCTATGTGGCTGCAAGCTCTGTTTTTGCCTCCATCCATAAGGACAACCCACGGAAGATTTGGGGTCTCTCGGGTCTGAGATGGCTTTCCCAACAGTCTAGGCATCCGATGATCGGAATCGGAGGAATCACCGAAGAGAACGTTACTTCTGTCTTAGATGCAGGAGCACAGGGGATTGCAGTGATCGGGGCCCTGCATCAGGCCAAGAACCCTAGCTTGGCTGCCCAAAGATTCCGGCAGCTTATTGATAGAAAGAATTCCTAAAATTGGAGAAATGTTATGTTGCGAGAAAAAGAAATCATCAACTTTCTAAAGCATCAGTTCCCAACCCCAGGTGGAATCGGAGATGACGCAGCCATCCTCCCCTTCAGTAACGTACAAAAGTATGTCATTACGAAGGACCTTCTTGTGGAAAATGTTCATTTCCGTTTGTCCTATGGAGATGCGGCCAGCCTTGCTTACAAAGCACTTCAAGTAAACATAAGTGATGTTGCCGCCATGGGAGCACTCCCGAAATATGCTTTTTTGGGCCTTGCTGCACCTAAACACCGAGAAGATTACCTTCGTGCTTTCCTCGATGCCTTTGTGAAACACTGTCAGTTGCATAGGATCCTTCTTTTAGGTGGAGACACTTCGGGTTCCTCCCAGCATCTCTTTCTTAGCGTGACGCTGATTGGGGTTGCTTCTCCTTCTCGCATCAAACGAAGGCACCTCGCCAACGTAGGAGATCTTATCTGCGTGGCCGGGAGACTGGGGTATGCGCACCTAGGATTGCAGGCACTTGAGCAAGGGCGGCCTGGGCTTGAAACTTTTAAAGAGGCGTTTCTGAACCCTGCCGCAAAACAAAGCGAAGGAGTCTGGTTAGGGAAACAGCATGCTGTGACAGCCATGATGGATCTTTCGGATGGGCTGTTTCTCGACCTATCCAAGCTATGTGAAGCTTCTCAAGTGGCTGCGGACGTTCATTTAGATCAATGGGTGCCTCCACAAGAATTTACAGAGGCTTGTCACCACTTACGCTTAGACCCCACGGAGGTAATGCTTGCGGGTGGGGAAGATTATGGTCTTCTGTTTACGGCTAAAAAAGAGCATTTTCATTCTTTAGAAAGTAGATTTAGGGAAAAATTTCAGTACCCTCTTCTCTGTATCGGGATGATAGGCCCAGAAAGAGAAGGCCTTCTCCAACTCTTTCGCCATGGTCGTCCTGTCGAGATAAGAATCCGCCCTTTTTCCCATTTTGGAGAACTCTGATGAATTCGACATGCCTTTCCATCGCCGGTTTTGATGGCTCAGGAGGAGCAGGCCTTCAGGCAGACCTTAAGACCTTCTCTGCACTTGGATGTTATGGGATGAGTGTGCTGACCGCTCTCCCCGTACAAAATACTTCTGGGGTCCGAAGCTGTTATTCTATTCCACTCCAAGCAATTTCGGAACAACTCGAGGCCATTTTTGATGACATTGTGCCAAGTAGTATCAAAATCGGAATGTTATTTCAAAGAGAGATTATTGAAACGATCGCGGATTTTTTAGAGCAGCGTGCACAAAACATCCCGATTGTGCTAGACCCGGTCATGGTTGCGAAGAGCGGTGATGCTTTATTGCAACCCGATGCTGTCGCAGCACTTTCATCTCGGTTACTTCCTCTCGCGACGGTTGTCACTCCTAATTTGCCCGAAGCTTATGCTTTGGTCGGCCTAACGGCAGATATGGCGCTCTTGGGAAAAAAGGTACTCCATTTAGGGGCCCAGGCTGTCTTTTTGAAAGGAGGTCATCTTCTAGGCCAACAGGCAAACGACCTCTATCTGGATCGGAGCGGCTCTGAGGTTTGGGTCACCCGCCCGAGGATCCAGTCGAAGAACACCCATGGTACGGGTTGCACACTATCCGCCGCCATTGCTGCAAACCTTGCCTTGGGCATGGATGCTCTTTTTGCTTGCCAATCCGCAAAAGAATACCTTCACCAGGCTCTTGTCTCATCGAAGGATTGGTCTTTAGGCAAAGGCCACGGGCCAGTGCACCATTTTTACCGATTTTGGTAGTACCCGCAAGTCGGTCTGCAGAAACCTAAAAAGGGAGATTAGCCTGCTGCATAAGAGACCAATATGATGAAAATGGTTACATCTGCAAAGACATGGGTAAGCCAGGGGGCAAAAAGTCCTTGAGCATAATAACGAATGATGCCCATCATCCCCCCGTAGAAGGCAGCCAGAAGAACCCCCACAAGCCCTCGGGGAAATCCATGAACGTGGGCAACTCCAAAGGCGATAGCCTGAATCAAAATAACAACCCAGCCAGAACCCAAAAGCCGTTCTAAGCTTGCATACATAACACCTCGATAGACTACTTCTTCAGCGGCAGCATTGGCCAGGGAAAATCCAATCGCTAAAAAAGGCAACATCCAAAGGGGGACCCAGGGGATGCGAGACTGCAGGTCAGAAACATCAGGATGGCTAAGATGGTGCCATAGAAAAAGAACTACACTGGAAACAAGGATCGTGCCTGCCATCAACAAAAGGATGTTTCGATTTATCCGACCCATACGAAACCAAGAAATAGAGCTGCGAAGCGGAGGGATGACCCGCACAAGAACACCATGGCATGCAACCGCAAGAATCAATGGCAAAGGCCACAGCCTAAGAAGGCTTGGCACCCAAAGAAAGAGGGTGATGAGAGTGCCTAAAAGAGCGAGGGAAGCAGCTTGAGCATCACGAATCCATAGCCCCCCACAAAAAAATAACAAAGAGAACCCGAGCACCATAGGCAGACCGAAGCGAATAGGGAGTACATCCTTAGAAAGAGTGAAGCCCCCGCAAATAAGCACCACACTTCCTAGAGTAATCAGATAGGAGAGCCAGCGCCGGGGAGAAGAGAAAGGAGGATGAGATCTAGGATCAGGATTGCCTTGAGACGGAGGTTCCCTTTGCATAAGGAAAATATACGCATCCTTATAGACAGGAGCATCTTTTTCTTAAGCCGCCGATCAGCCCCAGATCAAAGAACCGATCACCCCCTAAGAAAAGCTCGCGATGCTTTTAGGGGATTTCAACGTCCAGATACGCTCTGCCTGTTCTTGGTGGTGTTCCAAATTCCTCCCATCCACAGCTCAGAAATTCATAACGTTTTATAGCAATCTCCTCTTTGGTTGGTAGAGGTTGGATGACTCCATAGAAGGAGATCGTCTTTCCTGAAAGGGCGTCCTTGCTATCGGCCAAGGCTCGTAAGCTGTCTGCGTTGTTCGATACGCCCCTAATAACGACATCTCCTCCTTGTCCCATATCAAGCAGGATTGATGCAAATCGGCAGGACGTTGGATCATTTTGACTACAATGGCAAAGAGCAACCTTTGGGCTTTTCATCCTTCCAGAGACTCTTACTGTTTTTCCAATAAATTCTGGATGTTTGGAAAGCCCTCCGGCAAAAGATTGCTCATTCAAATGCGGAGCCCTCCACAGAGGCACATACACCATCAAAGGAATGGATAGATAGATAGGAATAGCAACCGCGAGAATAAAAAGGGAGGATTGAAATGCGATTTTGGTCTCAGGGGTGTTTAACTTCCGTTTAAGGACATACCAAGAAAACAGACGTACCAAAGGGAATCCAAGGTAAAGCCCCAAAATGGCCCTTCCAAAAAAATAATAGAAGACCCCTCCACACCCTGTGTAGGTAGGTAACAGATAGCCCATCCGATATACTAGCAAAAGTGGAAGTAAGACCCCAAGCTCGACCAAGGCGTAGGCCGGATGGGTTGAGCAAAAAAGATAGCTGGTTGCAGGAATGGCTGGATTGGGTATTGAAACTGTAAACCCCGCGATGGGTCCAATCTTCATCATCGTACGGAAACGCTGGACAACCAATTTCGGTACAAAGATTCGATAAAGAATCCAAAAAGCGCCTACCCCAGCCAAAAGGATATAAATGATGCTCTTCCAATCAAACGCGATTCCTGAAGGACCACATCCCAAAGCTCCATGGGCAGCGACCCAACGTGAAGATACCGAGGCGAGGAGAATAATTACAAGAAATTCGACAAAAACAATTTGGATAATTCCTGGAATGTACCTAAGCATTCGATCGAACCCTTCCTTTGAAACAGGGAGCCCATGAAGCAGTTATAGCTGTTTTTGCAAAAATTGATTATACGCCGAAACGAGATTCTCCTCAAGCGTAGCCTCCGATTTAGAAGCTTTCTTCCCAAGGAAGGACCTTCCTCTCCGGAGAAGATTACAATATCATTAAGAAATGTGGCGCTCTTTTCTTTAAAAGATGCAAAGGGGGTTCCTGGTTCGATGGAGGAAAGCGCTTGCTTTATGGGGCATCTGGGTCAAACTTTTCTGCAGAATCGCAGCGTATCAGTCTGCTTTCATCCTTAGATTTAACAGCAATATAGTGCTTTATCTTAGAAGGACCCGTAGTTAAGTCTGCAAAGGTGGTACAATTGTAGCTTCCCATCGAGGAATTAGGATTCTCCACTAACAGCGATGCATCGCAGAAGTTGTCGCTATATTTGATAGCTCCTCCATTACAACCCCGGTAAACATATTTTCCCCTGGAGGGAATATACTCATACTCTCTTCGAATCTGCTCCGCCACCCGGTCCGATGTGCTAGGCGCCTGAACAGTCTGATCCTGTCCGCTTTCTGTCACAGCATTGGGCTTGACCTGTGATGGAGATGAGGGGCATCCAGATAAACAAAATACAGCTGAACCGAAGGCAATTCCTAAAATAGATAAATGGTGAATGAGTTTCATGCTAGTCCCTTTCCAAACAAAGTGGTTTAAACAACTCCTTTTCGAGTAGCAAACTTCTTTCAAGATGAAAGACGTAAAGCTGTTCTCTTTGTAAAATAACATAAGCTGAACCAAATACAAGAGTCTTAGGTGGTACGCCATAGAAAAGACTCTCCTCATGAGAGACAGGCGGCACGCAAGGAACGTATAAGATGGGGAAGTATTCGATATATTAAGAGTTACGCAAAAGTCCTTTTTGTTTTAGCAAATCACCCAAGGTAACCTTCCCTAAGCTTGTATTTTGTGGCTGATACGACGCAATACTGGAACGTTCTTCTGCCTCAAGCACCGCCTTAATAGAAAGCTGAACCTTTCCCGAAGGATCAATCCTTTGGATCAAAGCTTTTATTTCTTTGCCCACAGGGAATTGGCGTTTTATCTCAGTTTTTGCGGCTTGAGGGATTTCCCCATTAGGAATCAGGCCCTTGGGTGCTGCACCGGATCCACCGGTCTGACCAGGGATTCGTACCAAGATGCCGTAGGGCTCAATCTTTTCAACTACAACCGTAATGATATCACCAAGAGTGAGTGCTTCTATCGCTGCCCGTCGTGCAATTTTTGCATCTTCGGTTAACGACAATCCAATTTTTCGCTGCTCTCGATCGAGCCGAACAATGGTTGCGGTTACCTCTTGCCCAAGTTGTAAAACATCTTTGGAATGCTTGATAGGATGATCTACCATGGCGGAAATATGGATCAGCCCTTCTATCCCTTTTTCAAGTTCAACAAAGGCACCAAAGGGCTCAAGTCTCACTACGCGTCCATGAATTTTCTGCCCTTCCTCAGCTGTTAACACCCAGGCCTGAAATGGATCGACCAGCAACGCCTTCATCGAGAGACTAATTCTTGTCTTTGAATTATTACCTCCCATCGATTCTTCCACCTTCAGGACAACCACGTCTACTCGATCCCCTGGTTTCATAACCTCTTTGGCTCGGATTTCTCGACCATAGCCAATCTCGCTTACATGGAGAAATCCTTCGATTCCGCCTAGATCAACAAAGGCCCCATACTCCTGCACCGCAGTGACCATTCCCTGGAAAGTTGCTCCAGGCACCAATTGGGGCTGGATCTGCTTCAGCTTACTTTGGTTTTCGCTTTCCAATACCAACTTCCGAGAAACTACGACATTAACAGGATCTTGTTCATACTGGGTAATCAAGACCCGCAAGGTCTGCCCAAGATAGCTCTCAGGATTTGCCGTATGCCTTGTATCGATTTGAGACACAGGCAAGAATGCACGCGTACCACCAATATCCATGTCGAGCCCCCCTTTGTTTACCGCAGTGACTTTTCCTTCGACGGGAATTTTTTGTTCAAATGCGGTCGTTAAGTTGGTTCTACCCCCCTTTTCCCTACCGAAATATCTTCCGATGAGAAAACCCCCTTCTCTTGTATCTGTAGAAATGATTCGAGCCTCAATGCGATCTCCTACCTGAAAGCCATCATGATCCGTTTGCTCCCCTGAATGATGTAAGGCCATACGAGCCTCAGCCTTCGCTCCAATGTCTACAAAAAGATACTCTTTTCCAATACGCACTATCGTTCCAGAAACCCGGTCGCCTACGTTCCAACGTTTTTGAGGAGCAACTCTCTCATATTTCTGAGGAGAAAAAGAGTCAAGCATATCTGCAAATGATTCCTCTTTCGAGGAGAGAGAAGGACTGGATGGAGAAGAGGGCATCGGGTTTTCAGGTTTACGATTTGTTGTCATAGGTAGAATGATTGTAGCTAAAATTTAAAAACAAGAAAAAATTTTCCGATCGATGGAAGTTTCTTTCGCAGGAAATGCCAAAAATTTACCTCTTAACGACCGCTTACAAAGAAGAATGAAAAACACACTTTTGTGTGCTTGAAATATACATCCACTTATATATACTTACATGTATGACAAATCGTATATTATCTTCTATTCTTTTCTCTTTAGGAATTCTGCTAACTCATTGCTCTACGGGAGATTTATTGCCTGATCTTAAGCAACCTCCTCGTGAAACTCCCGATTTGGCGCTTACTCCTGAAAGTAGGTTCTCCTGCAAAGAGCAGCTTCTTAAAGCTCGTTGTGAACAATCGCATAAAGAAGTTTGTACCTATATTGATTCCATCTCTACACAACATCCAGGCCTTTGCATTCGCACAAGGAAATACCGTGCTTCTCTTCAGAAGATGCCGAAACAATCTGATACTTCTGCCTACAGGGAGTGGAAAAATCAAATTGCAGATGAATACCTTCAAAATCAAAACTTCCCTCATCCTGTAACATGTTCTTCGCTTATCGAAATTGAGCCTACCGAAGCAGAGGTAGAACAATGCACTCAGGGTAGAAGCCCAAGAGCAGATCTTGTTGTTCCTAACGCTTTATCTGTAGATTCTCCTGGAGAAGGAGATGTTCCTACAGAAGTTCCTTCCGGCTTAGACCAGAATGCGTAAGCTCCTTTCATCTCATCTTTCTTTGAGGCTCTCATGTCCCTCTTCCTGAATTTGAAAGCCCTTGCTTAACGCTTGGTACGCTTGCTGAATTTTAAAGAGCATATCCGTAATAGCCTCCTGTTCCTGTCTATTTGCATTAGGATGCGCATCAGGGTGGTGTTTTCTTATCAAGCTTCGATAAGCCGTCTTAATTTGTTCCTTTGTGACTGGGGGAATAAGGCCAAGGATATCATACTCTGCTTGAAGCGCCAGTGGAGGTTTGTGCTCGATGGACAAAGCGCCTACCTGGTCCAAAAATGATAAGAATCTATATAACTCCTTTAGAGATAGTAAGGAATAGGACTCGATTTCTTGTAACGAGCGAGGGGTTAATAGAAAGGGGATTACTTTACTCTCTTCCCGGCTTAAACAGGAAGAATGAGGTGGAATTGCAAGCTGGATAAGCTGTGGCTTCGCTCGTCTCAAAAAAGAAGATTCTATTCCTATGATTTCGATATACGCCCGAATCCAAGGTGCAGGATGAACAGGAAAAAGATCATGCACTTCCTTTTCTAAAGAGATAGAGGGAAGAAAAGAGACTGTCTTTTGACTACGTAGTAACATGATTACGCGATCCCCCAAATCATAGACCGAGGGCTCTTTTCCATCTAAAATGTTGCAGATATGTCCGTGCTTTAGGATAATGGAATGGGTATTTTCTTCATCCGCCAAAAGAAGAGTTCCTGACTCAAATAAACAAGAAACACGGTAAAGGATACGTGCTATGTTAAGCATGAGTGTCGAGGAAGAATGGTAAGAGAAATGAAAAACTACGATTCTTGAAGAACAGGGAATGACTCCTCGGCCAGGACAGGATCCTTAATCCCTCGGGTTCTAAGATCATGCAAGTATTCTTCAAGACGGTTTTGAAGAGATTCTTCAAAACGTACCTTCCCAGTGGCAACTTCACGTAAGGCTAAAACGGGAGGACGATTTTCCTGTTCCACCGTGACTGGAGCCCCTTCATAAATTTGCCGGGCGCGCGTTGCTGCCAGAATCACAAGAGCAAAATGATTCCCTACCCGTGCCAAACAATCTTCGACTGTTACTCGTGCCATAGAAAGACTCCTTACTGGTCCAATAACATACCCAGACAGAGAGTGGTTTGTCAAAGACTTTCCCTTCCAGTTTTGTCAAAACTAGGGTAAAATGTATCCGAAATCACCTCTCTCTTACCCTTTAGGAGGAACCTTATGACCTTGTTTAGAAGATACTCAGCACTCCCAGTAGCTGCATCACTCTTGCTCGCGGGATCGTTTTCCTACTGTAGTCGCAATCATGGAGACGTTTCTGTACAAGCAAGTGCAATTGATATGGAAAACCCAGCAGATTCGCCCTCAGAACTAGGTGACACCGATTCCCCTGAGGAGCAGGATGGAAAATCTTCAAAAAGGCAAAATTCCTCCTCCGCACGAGGGTCTTCCCCACTAAAATCTATCCGTCGGTCAGTTGACTTTATGAATGGAATGTATGGCCCCAATTGTGACGAAAAGCAAGGGAGCTTTAGCGTGGCCATCAACGGTTATGCGGGCACTATGCCAAACCCTAGCCTTGCTGTTACCAAAGAAGATGAAGATTGCACTTTAGAGATTTCCTCTTTTTCTGCTGGAGGAGCCATTTATATCGCCAACCATGCTTTGACTGTAGATGATGACTTCAAAGGCGAACCAACCGCTTTTGTAGGACCCCAGGGAGATACTATCTTTATCAATGCGAAACTTTCAGACGCCCATTTTAAAACACGTGTTTTGATTCAGGTGGTTCATTCTAGACAAAATGAGCATGCACGGCGCGACCATATCCCGAATCATCGAATTCAAGTAAGCACCTTGCCTACCGAGGATGAACTCGCTCCGAAGTATCTTGGCAATCCCTTGGGTCTGGTGGTCTTTGTTGACCAATCAGGAATGATTACGGGAAGCATTGGTAAGGTCCATCTACTGACCCTCGAACAGACAGGGGAAGATTATATGGTTTTTTCTGAAGAGCCTAAAGCTTCTCTTGAGGAGCTGCAGGCTGCTTTTACAAACCCCGTGGCTATTCCCTCACCAGCCAAAAGGTTCTTCGTCCCACAGACCTCTTTGTCTCTAGTAGGGAAGGTCATTCCCAGTGAAGGATTGAAGCGCTATATCGTGATTCGGCATACCGATCAAGAAGGCCCTCACTTTCAAAAAATTATCCTGACCATTTTCCCATCCAAGCGGTAAGGGTCTGCATTGGGATTGTCTTCCCTTTGGGGCTATTTTGCTATTTTTCTCAAGCAGCTGTGCAAAGATGACTATCAAGCATACGGAGAAGATGGATTGATCTTTTACTTTGTGGTAATTATCTTGTTTATTAGAAAGGAATCTCATGAAATACCGCTTACTTTTGGTTTTAGTTCTTTTGGGAATGAGTTCTTGTGGCCGTCGCATCTGGTATCGGGAAGACAAAACCTACGAGGAAGCCAGAGCACAACTTGGTGCGTGTAGGTATGAGGTTGGAATGAAAAATCCTTACATAGGTAAACGGAAGACAGATGAGCTTACAGAGGCGTGCATGCGCGCCCTTGGATATATGCGTAAGTATGTAGAATACTAATAAAAAAGGGAAGGGTTACCCCCTCCCCTTTTATCTCCGTAAGAAGAGAGTCTTTGGCTACGTGCTAGTATTCACCGCCAAAATCGTCTCCGCCCATTCCACCCATACCGCCGCCCATTCCACCAGCAGAGGCTTTTTCTTTCTTCTTGGGCTTCTCGCTAATGAGTGCTTCTGTCGTTAGCATCAGACTGGCGACCGAGGCTGCATTTTGCAAGGCCGTGCGGACTACCTTGGTGGGATCAATGACACCTGCTGCCACAAGATCCTCGTGGGTGTCGGTTGCAGCATTATACCCAAAGGCGCCTGTTCCTGCTTTTACCTTTTCTACCACGATCGAGCCATCGATTCCAGCATTCTGAGCAATACAACGAAGAGGTTCCTCAACCACACGGCGGATAATTGCGGCACCGTACTGGCGGTCGCCATCTAGCTGAAGTGCATTCAGCTTAGGAAGGGCTCGCAACAGGGCGACGCCACCGCCTGGGACAATGCCTTCTTCCACCGCGGCCCGGGTCGCATGCAGTGCATCTTCCACCCGTGCCTTCTTCTCCTTCATCTCCGTCTCTGTCGCTGCCCCGACCCGGATTACCGCCACGCCCCCCACCAGCTTCGCCAGCCGCTCTTGCAGCTTCTCTCGGTCGTAGTCCGAGCTTGTGTCCTCCACCTGGGCCCGGATCTGCTTCACCCGCGCTTCAATGTCCGCCCGCGTCCCTGCGCCATCAATAATCGTCGTGTTGTCCTTGTCCACCGTCACCCGCTTCGCTTTGCCTAGGTCTTTCAGCGTGAGACTCTCCAGCTTCAGCCCCAAGTCTTCTGTCACCGCTTGCCCCCCCGTGAGGATGGCGATGTCTTTGAGCATCTCCTTCCTTCGGTCCCCAAACCCAGGGGCCTTGACCGCACACGCATTCAAGGTCCCCCGCAGCTTGTTCACCACCAAGGTGGCCAAGGCTTCTCCATCCACATCTTCGGCCAGAATCAAAAGCGGCCTTCCGGACCGAGCAATCTGTTCCAGCAAAGGAAGCAGGTCCTTCATGTTGGAGATCTTCTTCTCATGAATCAGGATGTAGGGCTCTTCGAGCACCACTTCCATGGACTCTTGGTGGGTCACAAAGTAAGGGGAGAGGTACCCGCGGTCAAACTGCATCCCTTCCACCACGTTTAAGGTGGTCTCCATGGATTTGGCTTCTTCGACCGTGATGACCCCTTCTTTGCCGACCTTTTCCATGGCTTCGGCAATCAGGTCGCCAATGACCTTGTCGCCGTTGGCACTGATGGTACCGACCTGAGCAATCTCTTTGTGGCCCTTGGTGGGCTTGCTTAAGGCTTTGAGCTCAGCGACCACGGTCTCGACCGCGGCATCAATGCCTCGTTTGATCTCCATGGGGTTGTGGCCGGCCGCGACCATTTTGCTGCCCTCGCGGTAGATGGCCTGGGCCAAGACTGTGGCCGTGGTGGTGCCATCGCCCGCGATGTCGCTGGTTTTGGAAGCGACTTCTTTGACCATCTGGGCGCCCATGTTCTCGAATTTGTCTTCGAGCTCAATCTCTTTGGCGACGGTGACACCGTCTTTGGTGACGGTAGGAGCGCCCCAGGATTTTTCAATCACAACGTTGCGACCGCGAGGACCCAGGGTCACTTTTACCGCGTCTGCGAGCTTGTTTACGCCCTGCCCCATGCGATTTCGGGCACTTTGGCTAAAAAGAATTTCTTTTGGTGGCATTGTTACATCCTTTCATTTTATCTAACAAATTAATTCGTTTTTCTCTTAAGCAACCTAAAGTACGTTCGATTACGAAGCACTTTCAATAACAGCAAAAATTTCCTCTTCACGAAGGATAAGATACTCATCATCCTCTAACTTCACTTCCGATCCTGCATATTTTCCAAAAAGCACGCGATCCCCAACCTTCGTACTCAGGGGGCGTACATTCCCATCCTCAAGCATTTTGCCATTTCCTATGGCAACCACTTCTCCTTCGACAGGACGTTCTTTTGCACTATCAGGAATGTAAAGTCCTCCTTTCGTGCGTTCTTGTTCGGTATGACGTTTTACAACCAATCGATCATGTAATGGACGAATCTTCATTTCATTTCTCCTTAGTTCTCAAGGGCTAATATTATTTTGATCCTGCGGTGGAGGAAGAGCTTACGGCAGAATCGCTCTTTGCCTCCTGTGAGCTTCCGGATGTTTCTTTGGTTTCTTTCGATGACTTGCCGCTGTCACTTCCCTTTGCAGTAGCAGCGTATCCGTCTTTATACCATCCACCCCCTTTTAAGTGAAATGAGGTTCTAGAGATAATACGCTCTACTGCTTGCTTATGACAGAAAAGGCACTCTTTTAAGGAAGGATCGGTCATCCGTTGGGTGACCTCAAAAACGTTTCCACAGGCGTTGCATTGATACTCATAGATAGGCATAAATAAAGAGCTCCGAACACGAAAGAAAGTAATCATAGAGAAAAATTTGTCAAGCACTCATCAGTACAGACTGCTAAAATTTTAAAATGGGAGTCTACCAAAAAAGAGAAAAAGGCATCTACTTGCTTAGGAGTCAAGGGTATGTTGGGCAATCAAAGCGATATCAGATGCTTCCTTCTCTGATAAAAATTGACCAAAGTATTGTTGAATTCCTTTTTGGTAAATGGGCCATGCTTTACGAAGGGCATGTTTTCCCTTTTCAGTTACAGAGAGGTAAAATATTCTTTTATCCTCTAACGATTGTGTTTTTTCTAAATAATCTTGTTGCAATAACTTTTCCACAGAACGGCACAGCCCACTTTTGCTTAGAACAATCTGTCGCGCTACTTCTGACATAGGAAGTCTCTTCTCAGGTGAAAGGTGAATTGCAATTAAGACATCATACCAAGTAAGCGAGATATTCTTAGATTTTGCCAAATCTCTTTCGATCAACCCTACCGCTTGATGAATCCATTTGACCAAAGCAGCCCAGGCTAAAATGTGAGATTTCGTCGGTAATTCAATGCTCATAAAAAGAATCTAACTTTTTTTAGTTGCAACCACAACTAAATTTATTACATTTATATTAGTTGTAAACACAACCAATTTATTAAAGAACTTTCTGCGCTCTCAACCAACTGCCTTAGAAACAGAAAGAGCAACAGGAGGAAGGAAATATGGAGGAACCGAAATGACGAATTTATTACTATTGAAAGTAACAGACACATCACCCGAACTAAGTAGTTTTGTGTTACGTATGAGCCTTGGAATCATGATCCTACCCCATGGATTACAAAAGTTATTTGGTTGGTTTGGGGGTTTTGGGTTTCAAAATACGATAAGTTTTTTCTCAAAAAATTTAGGAATTCCAAAAATATTGGGCGCTCTCGTGATTTTTGTTGAGGTCTTTGGGGGGCTCGCTCTTCTTTTGGGACTAGGAACAAGATTGGCTGCAGGAGCAGTCGGATTCGTACTCCTGGTCGCAGCTTTTTTACTTCATACCAAGCATGGTTTTTTTATGAACTGGTTTGGCAATCAGAGTGGTGAAGGGGTAGAGTTCTTTATTATCGCCTTGGCTATAGCAGTCGCTCTTATTTTTCAAGGTGGCGGAAAATTTTCTTTAGATTCTTTTTTATCTTCCTCCGTCAAAAAATAATTCGTATCCGGGAGAATCTACGAGCCAATTGTGCGAAAGAAGTCAGTTTCAAGGTTAAATGTGCAGATTTTAGGGTGCTAGATTATTTCTAAGCATCCTGCGCAGGGCTTCCCGCCTCTTGGAGTATTTCTGGATCAGCAGGCTCGTTGAGTAAAACTCTTCTTACATGACCTATAAGAAAAAGAGAGCCATACACCAAAATTGTTCCTGACTTTGGGGTTTGCTCTATAGCTTTCCCCAGAGCTTGGTCAAAATTAGTAATGACTTCCACCGGAATTGATTCATAAAGCTGCTCGCGAATCAACGGGTAGAATTGATAGGGATCTTGGGCACGCCGAGAGAGAGGACGGCATAGAATGACTCTGTCTGCGTAAGCAAGGGGGGCTGTCATGCGTGACACCTCTTTCTCGGCCACAACCCCAAATAGGATGGTGAGCGGCTTTCGATAAGGGAATGTATCCAGCCATTTTGCTAATTCCAAAGCCCCCTCCTCATTATGCGCTGCATCAATCCAAACCTCGGTGCCCTGGCCAAGGCGAGCTACCTTTTCTAGCCTCCCTGGCCATAGAGTTTTGGATAAACCTTCTTTCTGTATCTCGATGGAAGACAGCCACTGCAAATAGGTAGGTGGGGCGTGTTTTACTGCAGCGATGGCTAGGGCTGCATTCCTGTATTGGTAGGCCCCTCGAAGAGAAACAGAGGATTTTAGCTCGCTAGGAAGAGGAGGTACGATAGAAACAATGCTCTTTATAGACCCTCCTTCTTCAGTACCATCTTTCTCTGTAACAGCGTCTTTTTTAGTAGTTTCTTCCTCAGGATAAATAAAAATAGGACACCCAACCGCCTCAGCTTGTCTTCTCAAAACCAAAAGCGCATGTGGATCCTTACAGGACACATATGCTGGGATTCCTGGCTTAAAAATGCCCGCTTTTTCAAAAGCAATTTCCGCTAAGGTTTCTCCTAAAATTTGGGTATGATCGCGAGCAATGCTGGTAATGACAGTCGCAATCGGGTTACAAAGGTTCGTCGCGTCCAGACGGCCCCCTAATCCCACCTCCACTACGGCACACAGCACACCTTTTTTCGCAAAAATCCAGAAGGCAGCCGCTGTAGTGACTTCAAAAAAAGTTGGGGCCAGGTCAGAGCTTTGCTGGCGGATCAACGTAACAGCCTCTTCTAACTCATCTTCAGTACATTCTACCAGATTCGTAGCAAACTCATCGCTATAACGGATCCGCTCGGTTAGTCTTAATAAATGAGGCGAGGTATAAAGACCTACCCTTGCCGCAGAAAGTCCTCCGTTACCAAGAGCAAAACGATTGGCTACAAGCAGTAGATTTGCTGCGAAGGCACTGGTCGACCCCTTTCCGTTTGTTCCTCCAATATGGATTGCACAAAAACGCTTTTGTGGATTGCCAATTCGATTGAGAAGCTCCCTCATCCGGCCAAGACCCAAATTGGGGCTGTGGAGAGTGAGCTGATATAGCCAAGAACGAAAATTTTTGCTTTGTCGCATACCGATCAGATTTAAAAGATGGGTAAATATTTTGGTGCTAAGAAAATAAAAAGTCTTTAAAAAAATTCAACGTTCTAAAAAAAATCACTTTTTCTTCAATTTTCCCACTGTACACTTAATTTCCCATGATGAATTTCCTTGCATCTTGTTATTCATAAAAATTACTCTCTCCAAGAAATAGAAGGTTCTTGAAAAATCGTTCCTCCTTTTTAATGTTAGGTTTTGGATAATATCGAAATTTCATAAAATACGGATTTAAAAGTAGGTTTTCATTCTATGATATCCGCTGCAAGGTTTTGCGAATGGCAATCTCGGACCCTCACCGAATCATACATGACGTAGGTCGTCGTATCGCAGAAATTCGAGCGCAGCGAAACTTGACCCAAGAGCAGCTAGCTACTCAGGCGGATGTAACTCTGAAATACTTACAGAGGATCGAGGCTGGAAAAGAAAACCTCACGCTTGAATCGTTGGTACACTTTTCGAATCTACTTCAAGTCACGCTGTCAGAATTTTTTGTAAAACCCATCAGCCACTCTGGTAGGAAAGGCAGACCTCCGCGAAAAAAGCTACCCGATCTCTCCTCTGATTGTATCAAGGAAACGTAATCATTCAACCATGCGTCTCTCCCATCATTTCTATCTTTGTGCAAGCAGGCAATCCTTCTTACCTTGTTTTGATGAAGATCTGATAACCTCAGATAGGAACGAATGGCTTTGCTTTAAAGAATTTGGATTCTACAATACCTCAGTCTAAGCTAATTCTATAGAATGTCAGGGAAAGGTATAAAATGCCTACTCAATTTACACCATTTGAAGATCCACCTCGGATTATGGTTATTGATAATGATAAAGAGATGCGTGAAGCCCTCTGTGATCTGCTTACCTTAGAAGGGTATATCGTCCGCTCTGTTGAGAGCTTAGAGACAGCCAAACAAGAGGTAGAACAACGTCGATACGACTTAGTAATCTGTACACTGGTGACTCCGCATTTCAACGCGTTGGAGCTTCTTTCCCACCTTTCTACCGAAAAGCGTGATGTTTTGGTTGTGATTCTCACCCAATCAGCAAATGTAGAATCAGCCATTGAAGCAATGAAAAAAGGTGCCTATGACTACATGATCAAACCTGTCCAACTAGAAGAGGTGGTCCGGGTTGTGAAGCGGGGACTCGATTGGCATCGGCTTCAGCAGGAAAATTTTCATCTTCGGGAAGCGATTACGCTCTATAAGCTTTCTGAAGCGATGGCTCAATCCTTATCCGTCGAAACGATTTTAGAACTTATTCTCGATACTACTTTAACAGAATGCCAAACTGATGTGGCCTCCCTCGTTCTTAGAGACCCTGTTTCAGGAAAATTTACGGAATATACCCGGAAATTTGGGAACCATGCCCAAGCTGATTTACGAAATCTTGACGGAGGTGCTGGCGAACTCAACTTGTCCGCAATTATTGACCACTATCGACAAGAACCTAATTTGCTCGTTCATGGCACCCGCGCGTTACGTTTCTTTATAACCCCTCCTAAAAACAAGCGCTGGCTCTCACTTTGTTCTATCTCTCTCAAAGTCCAAGACAAAATGATTGGAATGATCAACACTTACTCCTATACAAAAAATCGTAAATTTAACGAAGGCCAAAGGCGGCTTCTGTTCGTCCTTGCTTCAAGGGCTGCTGCCTCGATTGAAAATGCTCGCTTATATCAAAGCCTTGTCGGTCGACATACAGACCTCATCCGAGCCAATATGTCGCTAGAAGCAAACTTCAGAGCTACTGTCATTGGTCTTGCGCACGCACTAGAGGAGAATGATCCTTACACGATTGGACATAGCCAACGGGTAAGCCATTACGCACAGATTCTGGGACAAGGCCTTGGTCTGGTGGATAAGGACCTGGAACAGCTGGCCCAGGCAGCCCTTATGCATGATATTGGTAAGATAGGCATCCGAAATGAAAAGCTAAATAAACCTGGGAAGCTCACCCCTGAAGAACAGGCGATGTTTCGTACCCACCCTGCCAAAGGTCGGAGAATCCTAGAGCCCATCCCCTTTATGATGGACCTGATTCCGGGCGCTTTTTGTCATCATGAAAACTATGATGGTTCGGGCTACCCTCAGGGACTGATGAATGAAAATATCCCCCTCATAGGACGAATCGTTGCCATTGCTGATACTTATGATGCGATGACGAGTGACCGTAGCTATCGTAAAGCATTGCGCCACGAACAAGCGATTGCTGAGTTAGAGCGCTGCTCAGATATTCAATTTGATAGAAGATTGGTTGGTGTGTTTACGAAGTACATTGACGAATACCGACTAGCAGAACGTAACGCGGGAAGAGACGTAGTAAAATAAAAATCTACATTTGTTCCTGTCGTTCGCGACAAAGTGTGCTAAAACTCAACTATGGCAAACGACGTGAAGACGACCAAAGTGAACCGTACCAGGACCAAGCAGGTGAGTCGTGTTCCTGCCCAAAAGGCACCCAAGGGGAAATCGTTAGCTCCTACCAAAGAGACGAGAGCCTCCGTAAGTGCTACCCTAGAAGAAGATCAGCTTGACGATGAGGATCTATCCTTGGATCTAGAAGCCATCGGTGCAGAAGATGCCATTTTGGAAGAAAAGGAGGAAGTACTTTCCGAAGAGCCTTTCTGGAATTCTCTCTCTGAAGATTCTTCCTCTGAGGCTTCCTTAGCCAAATTAGATCCCTTAGCAAGATATATGCAGGAGATTCGTAAGTACCCTCTATTAACTCGAGAAGAAGAGCAACAACTGGCGATTCGCTTTGCAAAAACCCACGATCCAAAAATTGGAAGAAAACTAATCACGTCCAACCTCCGTTTGGTAGTAAAGATTGCTCACGAGTATAGAAAGGCATACAAGTACCTTTTAGATCTTGTACAAGAGGGCAATTTAGGGCTTTTGCAAGCGGTAGAAAAATATGATCCCTACCGGGGGGTGAAGCTTTCTTCGTATGCGGCGTGGTGGATTCGTGCCTACATGCTTAAGTTTATTTTGAATAATTGGCGTCTTGTCAAAATTGGAACGACGCAAACGCAAAGAAAGTTATTTTTTAACCTGAACAAAGAAAAAGAAATCCTAGAAGCCGCTGGTTTTGTCGCTAATAATGAGCTCTTGGCCAAACGTTTGTCCGTCCCTGAGAAAGAAATTGCGGATATGCAACTACGTTTGGGAGCAGGAGAACTGTCGCTTGATTCCCCACTAAAACGTGACGAAGATTCAGGCAAAGTGCAGGGAGATCTCCTTGAAGCAGATGCAGCAACTAGACCTGATGTTCAGCTAGAGGGGCATCAGTTTCAGACAATGTTGAAACAGAAGTTAGAACAGTTTGAAAAAACCCTAAAGGGCCGAGAGCAAACTCTCTTTCGAGAAAGACTGATTGCAGAGCAACCCCTCACCCTGCAGGAAGTGGGAGAGCGCTACCAAATCAGTCGAGAACGAGCAAGACAGGTCGAGGCACGGCTGTTGGCCCGGTTAAAAATCTATTTAAAACGCGAATTAGGAGAAGCAGTCCAAATTGCGATGGGATTAGAAGGGTGAGTGTTGGGACACTTTTTATTATAGCCACCCCGATTGGAAACTTGGAGGATATTACCCTACGGGCTCTCCGTATACTTGCCGAGGTTCCGATCATCGCTGCAGAAGACACCCGTTCGGCTCAACACCTACTTCACGCCCATGGACTATGGCCTTTTCCTTCTTCGAAGAAACTAATTAGCTATTTTGAAGGAAACGAAGCTCTTCGGACAGAACAGCTGCTTGAATCTTTACAGCAAGGCAACGATATTGCTTTAATCTCTGAGGCAGGGCTCCCGGGCATTTCCGACCCGGGACATCGTCTGATTCAAGCTGCAACCATGGCGAAGCTTCCCGTGCGGGTCATTCCTGGCCCCTGCGCTGCCACTTCGGCCTTGGTCGCCTCGGGACTCCCTACCGAACGTTTTTTGTTCTTGGGATTTCCTCCAAGGCATACACAATCTCGTTATCGATTATTTGCCTCGGTGGCCAACGATCCAGCAACTCTTATCTTTTATGAATCCCCGCATCGGCTTCTTTCTACCTTAGAAGAACTTAAAGTTGCCCTGGGCGAGAACCGCAATGCCTTTGCAGGCCGTGAATTAACCAAAAAATACGAAGAGTATATTTATGGAACCTTGGAAGAAATCTTTCAGAAATTCAACCAGCAATCGCCCCGGGGAGAGTTTACTCTGGTGATTGAAGGGGCTCCCCAAGCTCAAGAGGTGAACGAGGATATAGAGGAGCAGATAAAAAGCATGCTAGCGAAAGGAGGTTCTCCTAAAGACATCGCATTGGCATTAGCCTTAAAATTAGGAAAGCCCAAAAGGCAGCTTTATCAACTGGCCCTTCGCATGAAAGAGAAAGATCTTTCGTAAGATCAAAAGTTCTCTGGCTACCCTCAATAGTTGGTTGAACTTTCATTAGATAGTTTTAAAGAGAGAGATGTGGTGCTAATCTCCTGTTCGGTTAAATCTGGAAAATCATTAATGTACCTAGCAAGTGATTGCGCTTCACGATCTGAATACGCAAGGTTTTGAAGAATGTCTATCAACGGAGTCTTGACAACGCTTCGAAGTAATTCTCCTTCCCAAGGCTCGATAAATGTTCCCATGATACTGTCAAAGCCAAATTTTTGAAACAAGGGAGTGTGAAGCAGCCCAACAGGATATCGAATCAGATGAAGCACAACACTCATGCGAGTGACATCCTTAAATTGTTCAATGAACTCGAGAAATATTTTTTCATTAAAAACATTAAAATTTGAAAAATTATTTCCCAGGCCGTGATTTGAAAATTTATACCCCTTAGTATGACTA
The DNA here is from genome assembly GCA_964537055.1 of uncultured Myxococcales bacterium. GTDB lineage: Bacteria > Myxococcota_A > Polyangia > Palsa-1104 > JAEUJZ01 > CAZHYV01. The sequence continues at coordinate 124,084 of CAZHYV010000003.1, read as the reverse complement.
TAATCAGAAAGCTTATAAAACAGAGACTTAAGTTCTAACTCAAGATCACAACTTGATTGAATCTTCTGAAAATTTTCCAAGGCAAACAATTCTTGGCAGACAGAATTAAAAAAAGGAGTATTGTCCTTAGATTTTAACCATCTTTGTATCTTCTTCTCGGAATCACCACTACGGTCAAAATAAACAGATAGGAGCGATAATTCGAGGACATTTCGTAAGGTTATAAATCCTAATTTATAGAATCCAAGCGAAGAAACTAGAATCGCATTCTCAATTTCAGAAACTGCTTCAATACAAGGAAATAAATGGCCGCTGAATAGTTTGGGAATTAGATTGAGTAAACTCCTAAAGGCTCTAAGATGATCATTAATTTGAGAAACTAGTAAACTGTCTGCATCCAAGAAGGTTTGCGTTTGTTTGTGAACATTTGTTGCACGTTCAACACTATTAATACTAATAATTTCTGTCATCTTTTCCCCTTATCTGCTGAAAGCTGTACGATGCCCCCGGAAGTAACAGGAGATTCTAGCTGCTTAGTACCAGCTTTGCTACTTGGCACACCCTTGGTGTAAAGTAGGTGCGGGCCTGGCGTCGTGCTGAATGAATCCAACCTCAATGGCTGCTTCTATTCATTCACAAATCGGTCCTGAAATTGCCGAGAAAGATAACAGTGGTCGGTGGTACCAAAAAAGCGGTAGCGTGAGTTCGCAATGGCTGTATATCCGTGATCCAGCCAATGGAGAGGGAGCAGCTTTAGTCCTTGGGCCAGAAGAGCGAAGATGCCCCCGAGTTTTTCTGCAATAAATAGAGTAGCACTCGCTTTGGAAAGCAGCTGTTCGTCCGGTGTACCATAATGAGTTAACAGATAGAAGCTATCCATCCTCCCCGGATCCTTGCCCGCAGCGAAAAGAACCCTTTGGGCGATCGTGCTCTGCAGAGGAACAAAATAGAAATCTCGGTTGCGATCGTATCGTAGAAGAAACTGGATTCCTCGATTACACAGACCGCAAACAGAATCATAAAAAAGTAAATTTGCGCCAATCGGTAGTTGATCTATCTTCATAAGAATAAAATTACCCTAGCCTAACCCTCAGGTTTTGTCCACCTGGTTTCCTTTCGCTCGCAAATCTTGGAACGATCTCTCGAATCGATTGTATCTACCCAAGATCGTTGATAAGATACACTGGTGCAGATGATTCCCATTCATGCTTATGCGTTTTCTTCGTCCTTTCGGCTCAAAGAATTGGCTGTTCTTTTTTCTGAAGGCCAGATCCTCCTCAAAAAAGATATCTTGGTTGTTCATTTTTCTGAGCAGGAACAGAAGCAATCGATGTGCCTCGCCTTCGATTTTGGGGCATTGGTTTTTGTCAATGTTCCTTTAGAAAAAAGGGACCGACTGATTCAAACCGTCGAAGCTAAGTTTGAGCCAGATCCTCATAAGCTCTTTCCAGAAGATTTTCTTATCGAGGTGAGAGAAGGAGCAGCCATCGAAGCGCAGTTTGATCGGGTTGTTGTCCCAGAATTGACATTGCCTATTCTAGAAATTGTAAGCCTGCTCTTAGCCCAATCTGCCTCGATGGATTACTATGATGTTGATATCCAGGAAATTTCTAAAAAAACGAATAAGATCATTAATCATTTACAAAAATCAGGTCGGCTTCCAGGCAAAGTTCCCGATCTGGTTCGCTTTATTGGGACCTGCATTGCTACAAAAAATGACATTATTGCCACCTTGGCTCTTTTTGATAAGCCAGAATCTACCTGGGAAGTCCCAGAGCTCGATCGCTTGTACAACGCGTTGCGCATCGAACTAGAGATCCAAGATCGATTTCGAGCTTTGGAGGCAAAACTTCGGACCATTCAAGAAAATTTGGTTCTTCTGGTGGATCTCTCTAAACACCGAACTACGTGGAGATTAGAATTAACCGTAGTCATTCTTATTCTTATTGAGGTCCTTATTACCCTGTGGCAGCTACTCCAAGGAAAATCTCATCCCTAGAAAGGGAGTGGCTTTTACGTATCATCCACAAGTCGGGTATTCCCCATCAGTAGCATCAACAGGCTTGGCTTCTTCTATCAGTAGATTGGGAATTCCATCTTCTACCTGATAAAGCAGCTGACATTTCGCACAAAGAAGCCCTTGTAAAGAAAGCATTTCTTGCAAAGTTCCATGGCATTTTGGACAACAAAGAATCTCAAGCAACTCTTTCGTAATCATAGATGTCTTGGTTGTAATGCAAAACTTTGACGACGGCAAGCAAAAATCCTTAGATAAAAAATTGCTTCAGCATCGAGCTAGACCTTTAATGGTGGCATGGCTGAGCTTTGCACGATCTGTGGAAATTCATTCACGCCAATGTATGCTTTTCAAATCGCAGTGCTTCCCTCTCCCCCAGGAGTCCCCTCCCAAAGGCACTTTTTTTGTGCCATCGAGTGCAGACAAAAGGCCCTGGGAGAAGGTGGGTTTGCGACTAAAAAAGCTCGTCGGGTCGCGATTTTAAACCAAAAAGGGGGTACGGGAAAAACGACTACCTCCATTAATCTTGCTGCTGGTCTTGCAGAGCGTGGCCATTCTACGCTGCTGATTGATATGGACGCGCAGGGAAATGTCGGCGTAAGTCTTGGAATCAAAGGAGAATTCTCGTTATACCATCTTTTGGTAGAAGGAAAATCTCCTGGAGATGTTGCCGTTCCTGTGCGGGGTAATTTAGACGTCATTACTACGGATGCGACCCTTGCTGTGGCAGAGATATGGCTTGCTCGCGTAGAAGAGCATCGCAACCGCATTCTTTCTAAACGCCTTGGAAACATTCACCGTCGGTATTCTTATATTCTGCTTGATTGTGGGCCTTCTTTATCTTTGTTGAATCAGAATGCTTTGATGTACGCGGATGAAGTTTTAATTCCAGTTTCCTGCGATTATCTCTCATTGGTTGGAGTAAAGCAGGTAATTAAAAATATCAAGGACCTTGAAAAGCATCTTGGTCATTCTGTCCGCATTACAGGCATCATTCCTACCTTCTACGATGGACGGGTACGTCTTGCAAAAGAAGCAGTCGAAACCTTACAGAACCATTTTCAAGAAAAGCTATTTCACCCTATTCGTCGATCAACCCGCTTGGCAGAAGCCCCCAGCCACAGGCAAACCATATTTGAATACGATCCTGACTCGGCAGGAGCTGAAGATTACCGAAAGCTAGTAGACCGATTTATCCAGACCCAAAGTGGTCTGCCCCTCCAAAGTTCTCTGCCTCACCAGATAGAGAGCGAGCCTGTGTTTGAGGAGACACAAGTTTCATGAAAGAACGTACTCAATACTTATCCGCCGAACCCAAAGCCCTAGGAGATAATCCTCTTTCCAAAGAAGACATTTTGACAGATTTTTATCGTCCTCAAACAGGCAGCAAAAAAGGAGAGAGGAATCATCTTGAGACCTACAGCAAACCAAACCATTATAAGATCGTTTGTTTGTCTCTTTACACCGAAGATATTGAAAAACTCAACTTTCTGGTCAAGGAGCTAAAAAAACGAGGCCATAGCAAGGCGAATAAGTCACAGGTTGTCCGTGCGGCCCTTGAGCAGATCGACATTGGCCGTATTCCTAATACTCGCTAACCTCAGTCCCAGTCCCCTTCTCGTCTTATTCCTCTCTATAGGCTTATTCCAAGATAGATTGGGTCCTATTTGGGTGTAAAGAGCTTTACGACCCCAAAAGACCAAAGCAAACTTACACCTGCCGCCGCGACACAAAGAACGATCTGTCCCAGGGTGAGAGGCGCAAAGAGAAAAAGGCGTTGTAAGGCCGGCACAAGGAGAATGATCCCTCCTACGCAGAGCACAGCAGCAAAGATGATCCAAAAGGCAGGATTGGGCTTACGGAGGGAAGACCATAACCCTTTCCTACCCATACGTCCTATAACGATCAAGCCCAAGTTTCCAAGCATTAACGTTGTAAACGCGATGGTTCTGGCCGTCGCTTCAAGCCAATTTGAGCGGACCGCAATAAGAAGCCCACATAAAGACATAAGAAAAACGCCTGCTCCTTTCAAGAGGCTTATTAGGAGCATCCGTTTTGTAAACAACGGGGCTTTAGGGTCGCGGGGAGGTCTTTGCATGAGATCCGGATCTGCAGGATCTGCTTCGAAGATGAGTGAACAAGCTGGGTCAATAATCATTTCAAGCGCGGCAATATGGAGGGGAAGTAAGATCAGCGGCAATTTGGCCAAAACGGGAACTAAGGCAAGACCTGCAATGGGCACATGGATAGAGATAGTATACCCCATGGCTTTGCGAATGTTATCGTAAATCCTTCGCCCTAAACGGATGGCTTCCGCCCAAGAAGAGATGTTGTCATCCAAAAGAACAAGCGCAGATGCTTCTTTCGCGACATCGGTGCTTCGTCTCCCCATTGCTATCCCAATGTGCGCAGCTTTTAGGGCAGGGGCATCATTCACGCCATCTCCCGTCATCGCAACAATCTCGCCTGCTACCTTTAGAGCATTTACCAACCGTAGTTTATGCTCAGGTGAAACGCGGGCAAACACAGAAACGGTTTTGCTTCGCTCTGCTAAGGCTTGGTCATCCATCGCATGAATCTCGGCCCCCGTTAATATCCCTCCTTCCTGAGAAAGCCCCACTTGCTTGGCAATGCTCATTGCTGTTCGTGGATGATCTCCCGTGGCCATAAGGACACGGATCCCTGCCTCTCTACAAATCTTTACTGTAGAAGCTGCTTGAAGCCGGATTGGATCAGAAAAGGCAATTAAGCCCTGGAATGAAAGGGGGAATTCCTCCTGGCTTACAGGCATGGGAGCATCTGTGAATGTGGCAGTGGCGACTGTTGCTGAAGCAACAGCAATCACGCGAAATCCCTCTTCGGCAAGTCTTTCACTATGTGCAGAAAACTCTTTCTTTTGAGACTCGGAAAGGCGGCAAAGTGTAAAAACGGCCTCTGGGGCTCCTTTTGTTGTTACCAGATAGTCTTGAGAAGAGGTTGGATTTTGCCAGACATGGGTCATGGAAAGAAGATGCGGTGATAATGGATATTCGTGTTTAAGAATCCACGAGGAGAAGTCTTTCGGAATAAGATGATGCGCTTGGCCGTACTCGTGTAAGGCAGCCTCCATGGGATCGAACGGTTCTCGCTGGCTTGCAAGAATTCCCGCCCAAATCAAACCGCGAACAGAGCTTGCTTCTTCGTTTTTATCCTCTTGCCCAGAGGCTTCCATCGGATAAGAGGCTCCTTTTGCTCCAACATCTGCTACATAGGTGCTAGCAATGGCCATCTTATTCAGGGTAAGGGTCCCTGTTTTGTCTACGCATAAAACCGTTGCGGAACCTAGGGCTTCAATCGCATGTAAATGTCGAGTCAGCACATGCTTCTTGGACATCCGATAGGCGCCTAGTGCCAAGAAAATGGAAAAAATCATAGGAATTTCTTCTGGGATCATGGCCATGGCCAATGCTAAGCTCGCCAAAAGTCCCTTCAGCCAGGCGTGATAAAGAAATCCATGTGCCAAAAAGATAGCGATACACAGGACAATCCCAAGTCCGGCAAACATTCGAACCAAACGGTAGGACTCCTTCTGAAGAGGCGTCTTTTCTCGATGGACCGAGGCGAGCTGCTTCCCAATATTACCTACCTGGGTATGGATGCCTGTCTTTTGCACCTTGGCCATTCCCTCCCCTCGAATCACCAAGGAACCCGAATAAACGAACGGCAGGTCGTCTCCTCCCGGGGCTTCTTGCGAAACTTCTGTAGTTTCGGCTGTCTTTCTCACCGGCAAAGATTCGCCAGTTAAAAGAGATTCATCCACAAGGAGATGGGTAGCAGAACATAAAATGGCATCTGCAGGGATGCGGTCTCCTTCAGAAAGGCACAATAGATCCCCAGGGACCACCAGGCGGCTATCGATGTACTGTTTTTTTCCATCTCGAACCACTTTTGCTCGGGGGTTTGATAATTTTTTCAGTGCAGCCAGCGCATGCTCTGTTTTTCTTTCCTGATAGAGGGTATTAAGCAGCACAAAAAGCACAAAACTGAACAATACCACTGCCTCTAGTCGATCTCCTACCATCAAATAGAGCACTCCACAAGCAATTAATAGGAGGAGCATGGGCTCACCCAGCACCTTAAGAAGAGTGCCCAAAAACCGTCGCTCTTTTCGTTGAGGAAGCTCGTTAAATCCCTCTTGGGTAAGCAAGGCTTTGGCTTCTTCCTCTGTTAGGCCTGATGATCGAAAAAGATGTGCTGAATCCACCATGAAGGTACGAGCATACCATTAGAAAGATTTGAGAAGTGGGAAAATCATTCTTTTCGCCGCCCTTTCTTTTATCCAAGTTCCTGGCCTAGCTGTTCCCAACGCGCCATAAGTCTCTCTAAATCAAGCTGAAGTTTCTTTTCTTCTTCAGAGAAGGCTTGTAACCCCTGCCAATCGGAGGGATCATGGTTCAATATGGTTTGCTGGATTTGCGAAAGGGCGTTCTCTAATTCAGTAATCTTTGCCTCAGTCTGGGTAAATTCCTTTCGTTTTTTTGCTAGCAAACGTTCCATTTCCTTACGAAGCTCGTAATCAGACTTTTCTTTGAGGGAGGCGCTCTGCATAGATGCAGAGAGGTTTTTTTCCAAAGATGGTCTTAAGGAAAGCGCTTGTTTTTCTTTCCATTCTTTCCACTCGCTATAGTTTCCAAGATACTCTTCGATTTGTGCTGTTTGCGGGTCCAAATACCAAATCTTTTGGACCAACTCGTTTAGGAAAAATCGGTCGTGGCTGACGACAAGCAGAGTACCTTCAAAAGATTTTAACGCTGCTTCGAGGTTTTCACAGGTAGGTAGATCAAGATGGTTGGTCGGTTCATCAAGAAGCAAAAGGTTGTAAGGCTCTAGCATCAATTTTGCTAACGTTAGTCGGTTTCTTTCTCCACCAGACAACTCTTTGACCTTGCGGAACGCATCTTCTCCAGAGAATCGAAATCGTCCTAAATAGGATCGTACCTCTTCTTCTTTCCAAAGGGGACGTACCTCATGGATTTCCTCAAGCAGCGTATTTGTCTCCACAACGCTTGATAGATGTTGATCAAAATATCCCAGCTGAAGACCGTATCCATACTCAATATGGCCTGCGGAAGGCGCCACTTTCCCCAAAATGGCTTTGAGGACTGTCGATTTCCCAGCACCATTGGGCCCAATTAAGGCGATCCGCTCCCCTCGATAGATCGTCTTCGAGAACCCCTTCAGAAGACTCTTGCTCTCTCCATAAGTAAGCTCCATATCTTTAAAGCGGAGCAGTTCTTTGCCTCCTTGAGAACCTTCTTGAGAAAACCCCAGTTTCATTGATTTTGCTTTAGCAAACGAATTCTCGGGCCGCTCAATCCGTTCAAGCTTCTCTAGCATTTTTCGGCGCCCTTGGGCCTGCTTTGTATTCTGTCCAGCAATATTTCTACGGATAAATTCTTCTGTCTTAGCAATTTCCTCCTGTTGTTCTAAAAAAGCTTTCATTTGAAGGTCATGACGTTTCTCCCGCTCTTTGAGGTACTTTTGGTAAGAGAACGGATACACAACAACATTTTGATGCTCAACCTCCACGATGGAAGTACAGACTGCTTCCAGAAAATAGCGGTCGTGGCTCACGATGACAAAAGCGCGTGCACTGTCCCAGGCGGATAATCTGCGCTCGAGGGCTTCAATCGACTGTAGATCCAGGTGGTTGGTTGGCTCATCAAGCAAGAGGACATCGGGGGCAGCCAGAAGGATCTTGGCAAGCTCCACCCGGCCCCGTTCCCCACCTGAGAAGGTGTGTACGGATCTTTCTAGATCTTTGGGCTGAAAGCCTATTTCAGATGCGATCGAACGGACCTTCGACTCAACCAAATATCCCTCTTCCCGCTGGTATTGTTCTTGCAATCGACCATAAGAACGAACGTCCTCTTCCGTGCAGTTTGCTTGAGAGAGCTTGTTTTCAAAGGAGGATACATCTTCTCGCAGCTTCAGAAGTGCAGAGAAGGGAGCAAGCAAAATGTCCCACAAAGTTCCCTGCCCGCTCAATTCTTGTGACTGATGAAGATACGCAAATCTCTTTCCTCGGGCAAGCACTCGCTGTCCTTCATCGGGAATAAGCGCTCCGCTAAGCAGCCGAAGCAGCGTAGACTTGCCCGCGCCGTTGGGCCCCACCAAACCAATGCGATCTCCTGGATTCACCTGCAAGGACATCCGAGAAAACATAGGTCTTCCCGGGTAAGAAAAGGTAACATCTGCGAGCTGCATCAACATACAGACACTTTATAGCGCAAATAGGCTACTAAGATAAAGTCTTGTGGAGTATCTTGTAGGATTATAGGCTAACCTACTGAAAGCCCAAGGTCTGCCATATTCATTCTCGGTTCTTGGGGACCCATGTAAGGCGAGCCCGTCGTGGACGGAATCCCATGGCATCTCTTCCAACGCGATATAATCTCTTTCGCCTTAAAATAGACTCTGAGTGATTCTTGGTATACTTGATACTGATCGTAATCATTAAGGGGAGGAGGTGTACCTTTCTCACAATATGGCTTCAAGAAAATTTGTATTTCCGAAAGGTTGGATGCAGGCATCTCGTTACACCTTTTTTCAAACTCCTCTTGGAGCTTTAGCATAGCAAATTGACTCAAAAGCTCATGAGATCTATCTATAAGTCCCTGATCATTAAACTGGATTGCTTCTTGATAGGCGCTAATCTCTTGAGGTGTAAAAGTACAATCCGTATAGGCATTTGCTGGAGAAATTGCATCTATCTCCTGCAAAGAACCCTGAGATTGATTTTCTAGAGGTTTTGTTGAGGCACAGCCAATAGAAAAAGTAGAGGTTAAAATAAGAAAAATATACAATCTAATAGATGTCATGAAATTATATCTAGCATACATTTGGGTACATTTCAACGGTCAATAACCTTCACTTCTTCCTAGCGGACCTCTCCTTTTCCTCTTGGATTCTACGTTTGAAAGCACCTAGCCAAGCCTTGAAAACCATGATATTTTAAAACACGAGTATGAAAACGATTGCATATATGAAGACTCTTTTTAGGAAGTCATCTTCCCTCCTTTCCTCCCTTTCCGTGCTGGCTTTTTTTGGATTTGTTCTTGCTTCCTTAGGGACAGCTTTGATGAGTTCTTGTTCTCATTCCGAGGTTTATGTGGATGTTCCCCCGCAAGCTCCTCCTCTTATGGCCATTGCCTCATGGAAGCAAACAACAGGTATGTTAGCAGGAATCCCCTCGGAAGATGTGAATCATCCTCTTTCAACTCACCCAGGTTCTCTCTTTGTTGTGTATGATTACAATCAACAAGGGATGAAGGCACCTATTGCGCTTGTGGGCATTTCTGGGAAACTTCGGCCCAATGAAAGCTCGGCCCCTGTGACACTGCTCTGCCAGGCACCTGATTCTACGATAAAAAATGGTTTGAGTGTAATGCCTTTCAGAGACATTCCTGCCTCTTTGTCTCCCTGCATAACTAAGGTAACTGCTGCCCATGAAGATTCTCTCACGCTTAACCTAGATGAGGAACAAGGCCATCAGGGGGACACCTATCTGATTCTTTTATCAAATACTGACTCAAATCCTTTTACGAAAAGACATGCAATCCCTTGTGTCATTTCAGGAAAAGATGTGAAGACAGAACAAATGCAGTGTAAACTTGATACAAAGCATATTGATTACGAAGAAAACTGGGGAAGCTATATACATCGAGTAGCTCTCCTCATCGAAAGACGAAATATACCTCAACAAGAACGAACTGGATCTGATCAAGAGAAAAGAGCTTTGCGACCAGAAATGCTTCCTCTTCCTAACAATACATCCCCTACGCAAAGCGAGCCCCAGGATGGACCATCCCTGGAAAGTAAATCTATAATAGATCGCAAATTTTTGCATCTAGCAAAGACGACCCATGTCTCAACAGGTGCATCACGCTGGCTTTTGGTAGGCATTCCCCCTGAAAAGAGACCTTCATGGATTCGCAAAGGTGCGTTGATTGCCCTTTCTTCTTCAGCTCCGCTCTCTACCCCAGCGAAAGGGAAAACCGCTTTCCCTCCTGCAGGCATCTCTGTCATTCTTGAAGATCCTCAAGAAGGCGCAGATGAGGTTCCTGTAAGTAAGCCATGCGTTTCCCAGGAAGAACCAACCTCTTGGGAAAATGCTGTGGTCCTGCCCTGGTCTTTGGCAAAACCACGAAGCCTTTCGGGACCGTGTGTGGCGAGTGTCATCTCTTCAAAAATCACTAAAAAATCCGCACCCCCTAAAGCCTCTGTCATTCTTGACATTGGCACCAATCCTCCTGCTTCGGTGCAAGTCGGGGATGTCTACGCTTTATACCCAAACAACAACCGCTATCCTACTTATGTCTGTAAAATTACTGCAGAGGGAACTACCAAGAACAGGGCTCGCTGTGAACTTACCAATGGTGTACCCAACCATTCTCTTAGAAATTACCATGCTGTCGTAACAACGGATGAGTAGGTTTTGAACCCTTTAGCACTTTGTTCTTCCCTCGTCTACAGCGGGGGCAATTTGGTAATCTTGGGAAGCATCATCCTCTTTTTGTCAACATCGTCAATCATCTGTTGTTTCTTGACAATCCACTGCCAGTAGGAAGGTCCTTTTTGAAAAGCAAAGGGGCATCGTAGGTGAATTGTTTCCATTAAAAGTCGAGCCTGTTTTTCCTTCAACTGAGCCTGCGATCTCTTCCCATCGCGAGTATAAAGAGTGAGAACATATTCATCTTCTTTCCTCTCCCGAGCAAATAACGTAGAGCTAGATTGCCAAACAATGAAAGAAGCCGTCAGAAAGATTCCTCTCGTCAGTTCATCCTCTGTAACATCTTTCATTTCCATATGAGTATGATGAGCCCCCACCCAGAGAATTTGATTTCGGCTGCGGTTGCGAATCTGTTGGAAGAGATAGTTATCCTGCATCGCGCTTATTCTTTTCCTAGGAAGATTGTGGAGGAACGTTCTCTACAATAGTAGCTTCCGTCTGCACCTTCTTAAATCCCTGCGCAATTTTAATTCCTACATAGAGGCAGGGAAACGATAAAAAGATCCCAACAATTCCAAAAAGAGATTCGAACAGGATGAGAGAAATCACCAAAGCGATTGTAGGAAGCTGTACATGCTTTGAAGAGAGGCGCGGATTTAGGTAATAAGCTTCTACCTTGTGAAGCACCATTGTGATGGCCAAAAAGATAGCAACCCCTCCTATCCCTTTATGAATGTAGCTGTATGTTACAAGAACTGCTCCTGAGATAAAATTGCCCAAGATAGGGATCATACTACTCAAAAAGATAATTCCGCTAAGAAGACCGAGGTGCGGAAGCCTCAATAGCAACAGGACCGGCAGGGTAAGAATGGTATTCACCAAAGCGACAAGGACTTGTAGTTTGACGGTAATAAGAAGAGCTTCTCCTATATAACTAAAGTATTCTCGTAGGATTCCCCAAAATTTTTTAGGATGAAGACGCCCCAGCAATTCATCTACCTTCTTTTGGTCCAGTAAGTACACAATGGCGACCAAACAACCAACAATGATGTAAATAACCCCCTTGCCTACGATTTGGGCATAGATCGTTGCATGATTTTTGGCAAAATCCGTCGCAGATTCTAGGGCTTTTTCTAACAAAGAATTTACCGGAATCCATGCGGGCAGTTTAGCTATCAATTCTGCTCGAATCTCTTTCACATATTGGAGCATTCCCTGAGCAGGAACGATCTCTTTAGAGATACGATGGAGCCCAAAGTGAACAAACAGCCAAACCCCACCCCCTAGGGCCCCAAAAATAAGGAGAAGCACTGCGATAAGGGCTGGACGGTAATGCCCTCGGAACAGAGGAACCAGCTTTTTTGTGATCCAGTGAAATGCATGAACACATAGAAAAAGCGTAACAAACAGAAGGGCGAGTTTTCGGAAAACCCAAAGAAGCCCTAGCATTGCACCTAAGGCCGCAATTCGACGATAGATTTGAGGATTCTGCAATTGTAACCCTACGCGGTTTACTACATCAGTCATATTTGAAGGTTTATTCTCTCACAACCAGTGCCTCTGCCTGGGCTTCGATGCCTTGGACGGAGAGGTGTTCCGCTAATAGGATGATACTACGTCGGCCGAGCTGTGCGAGGGATTGAAATCCACGGAATAAGAACAATACAAAGAGAAAGGGGCTTACTACCAGGAGAAGCATCCAGGCCATGGGAGAAATTGTAAGAACGTGGCGGATAATGGCATGTCCAAGTTTAGATCGAAATATGATAAGCTGCTCCCTCAGGGCAGGGTTTGGAATCCGCGCAAGATCGGCTTGTAGTTTTTTTGCATAGGCTTGGGTCTGCTCTCGAAAGACAATCCCATGGATTAAGAGACGAGTGAATGTAATCCTTTCTGCGAATCGAAGAACCCCGTTCATGGTAGAACGTAGATGCGTATAGGCAGGCTCATGCGGCGCGATGGGTGTTTTCAGCAGCAACAGGAACATCTCTCTTCGGAGGTAAAAGATACGTTGACGAAACCGATTGGTTAACGTTGGGAGGAGAACAAACTGAAACACTGCGATGAATGTCATCCACGAAAAAAGGCCTAAAAAAGCATGGCTTAGGTTTATTGGGGTTGATGGCATTCTTGCCTCCTAAAAAAGTGGATAAAGCGCTTACTCCACAAACATATCCTACCTTGTGTCATAGCAAAACCCCTACAGAAAGGCAACCCTGAGGAATAAAAGAATGCCGCTATTCGCTTTGGCACAGATATTCGCTTTGGCACAGAAGCATCATTCGGAGAAGCTTTCCACTTAGATAGCATCACTATCCTCCTTTGTTGGAGTTCCGGCATCCGTCAGTTGGCTGGAAGTACGCCTTGGGTCTATTTTTGATTCCAAGATTCTAATATAATTCCCCTGCTCCCGATTTGCCTGCAAACGTAACCGGCGTTCATGAATATACCCTACTCCACACATTGCGGCAACTGCATAAGCAACCCATTGGTTCGCCCCTACCGTCATCACTGAATTGACCACCGCCTGGAAGTTTGTGTTTTGTCCTGCTATCGCTTTGGTCGCTTGGTAAAAAGAATATGCCACAAAGCACCAGGCTCCTGCACGGACGGCTGTTCGTAACCATCCAAACAAACTATCGATCAGCTGCGCATAGATATGGTACTTAATTCGAGTTGCTTCCAAATTCGACCTTGGTCTTCCTCCCGCGGAATGTACCGTGTGTTTCGAAAGTGATTCTGCAACCAATGCGGCGTTATCCTTTGTTTTTTTTCCCACAATGTTTTTAAGTTATTTCGAAATTTTAAAATCGGCAATGCTTTTATACGACAGTTCTCCATCATTCTTATTTTCTCTGTGCGTTGCATTGTCTAAGGACCTTATAAAATACTATCGTAACCAGGTTAGCACTTTTCTACTTGCTTTAGAAGTGCTTTTATCGAAACTTCCTACTGGTTTCTACCAATTTTTCATAACGACCTACTTGCATAGAAATTTCATTCTGGTTCCAACGAAGATGCTGGGCCATCCTCTCTGCCACAGCTTTTGCACAGGCGAGTCCTTGTGTTTTTGATTGGAGTAAAAGAGGCATGCGCCGAAGAAGCACATCCTCTAGCTGGAATGCCTTCTCACACAGAACAGAAAAATCCACCTCTGCCATCACATAAGGAAGTTCTTGATCCAGAAGTTCTTTCCATCCCTGAGGAAGGGTAGAAAGGAGGGCAAGCAGGGCCTTGGCCCGAGATCCGTAATGGAGGTGCCAATGATTGACAAGCTCAAGCCAGTTTGGAACATCATCTTTCGATGGGATTAAAGCACGGATGCTCGTATTTCTGGTCCCCCCTGGAAGAGGACGTCGGTGCGTTACACAAGGATAAAGCGTTTGCGGCATCTTTAGCTGGACCATAACCTCATTAACAACCTCTTCCGCCATACTACGGTAAGTGGTTAATTTTCCTCCTACAATCGCGAGATACCCAGGCTGTTTCAATAGTTCGTGCTCTCGCGAGGTGCTAGATTCTGCCACCCCTTCTTGCTTGGGTGCTAAAAGGGGTCTAAGGCCGGCCCACGTTGAAAGAATATCGCCTTTGTGTAGCGATGCCTTAGGAAAGTAGTGATGAGCACAGTTGAGGAGGTACTCAACATCTTCCTCGGTCGCATACACGTCATCATAATTTCCTTGGAAGTCTGTGTCTGTGGTACCCATGATAGTTCGATTCCCTAAGGAATTCTCTGAAACCCGCCACGGAAGCGCAAAAACGACCCTGCCGTCCTTTGGAGACTTCATTACGATGGCATGCTGGATCGGCAATCGGGCAAAGTCGATAGCAAAATGGACTCCTTTGGTAGGACGTAGTTTTGGGGTCACTATCGAGGTACGGCCCTGCAAAGCAAACGCTTGTTCTGCCCAAGGTCCTGTCGCGTTGATTACTACCTTGGCACGCACCTCTGTGCTTCTGTTTGCATGAAGAGTATCGATTACCTGGACAAGAGCCCCCAATCTTTTTGAGCGGAGATGGACTGATTCCACTTTCGCGTATGAGAGAATCGTAGCTCCTAAAAAAGAAGCATCGAGAATGTTCTCAAGGGTCAGCCGGGCATCGTTTGTTTGGTGGTCATAATAAATTGCCCCCCCTTTCAGACCGCTTGCGTGGAGCCCGGGCTCGATCCCAAGAAGCTCTTTTGCGCTTTTCATCTGATGTCGCTTGGGCGCAGAAAATCCTGAAAAGGCATCATAAATCCAAAGGCCTGCATTTAAAGCAAAGGTTCCTGGAGACTGACCTTCATAGACAGGATAGACAAAAGGAAGAGGCTTTACCAAATGAGGAGCTATGGTTACCAGATGGGTTCGTTCTCGAAGTGCTTCGAAAACGAGCCGAAACTCTGCGTGCTGTAAGTACCGCAAACCTCCATGGACTAGCTTGGACGATTTTGAGCTAGTACCCGAGCCAAAATCGTTCTTCTCGATGAGGGCTGTCTTTAACCCTCGAAGAGCAGCATCTCTTGCAATCCCAGCTCCTGTGATCCCACCACCGATCACCAAGACGTCAAATTCGGTAGAGGTTAACGATTGCCACGCTGCTTCACGAGCTTTCTGCGGTTCCATATGATTCCTGCGTCAAGGTAGATTCCATAGTTAAGGCGAGATGAAGCTGGAGTAAAGTTTTATCTTCGGGCCTGCTTGGAGAGAATATGGGGAGATTCCCCTAAGGCAACCTTAGCCGCCTCCATAAGTGCCTCTCCCAAGGTGGGATGAGGATGAACGGTCATTGCTAGATCCGGTAGAAGAGCACCCATTTCTAGAGCGAGCGTCCCTTCGCTAATCAAATCGGTCGCAGAAGGACCAACAATATGGACACCAAGGAGCTGCTTGGTGATTTTGTCACCCACCACCTTTACAAAACCTTCGGTCTCTAGCGAAGCCATGGATCGGCCTAATACGGAGAATGGATATTTTCCCGTGATCGGCTGGTATCCCTGTTCAGATGCCTGAGCTTCTGTAAGGCCGGCACTGCCTACTTCCGGATCGGTAAAAATCACCGCAGGAATCGCGACCGCGTCCATTTCGGCGGGATGTCCAGCAATTACTTCAACCGCAACTTCAGCTTCTTTGGACGCTTTGTGAGCAAGCATCGGTTGCCCGCAGAGGTCTCCAATTGCATAAATCGTAGGGACACTAGTCTGCTGTTTGCGATTCACTGTAATAAACCCTTTTGCATCCGTGTTCACTCCGACTGCAGAAAGACCAAGTTCTTCTGAATTTGGCTTACGTCCAACTGCGCATAGGACATGATCACACTCTAAAGAGATTTCCTGCTTTCCCTCTTTACGAGGAGCAATCCATACTTTAAGACCATTCTTCGTTTCTTCATAACGAACTGCTTTGTGTTCTAGATATACTTTGATTCCCAAAGCTTGTGCCTTCTTGGCTACCACTGAAACCAGCTCTGGATCGTTTCCAGGTAGCAGCTGATTTGTAAACTCAACGACGCTCACCTGACTGCCCAGTTTCGACCACATCATGCCAAGCTCTAAACCGATGTAGCCTCCCCCTATCACGACAAGGCGTGGAGGAACTTCGGTAAAAGAAAGCCCTCCCGTTGAGTCATGAATCCTCTTTTGATCAATAGGAAACCCAGGAACCTCTATCGGTCTAGAGCCCGTCGCAAGAATGATTGAGCTTGCCTGTACCTCCACAACACCCGTTTTTGTTTGCACTTCGATGAGATTCGTACCTTTTAATCGAGCCGTTCCTTGGAGAATCTGTCCTCCGGCTCCTTGGATAAGCGTTTTAATGCCGCCTGTAAGCTTCTTTACAACACTACCCTTCCAGGTTTGTAACTTCTCTAGATCGATTTTAGTACTTTTTCTATCAATCGAGATTCCTATCTCTGCAAGATGGCTTAATTTTTCATAAGACTTTGCTGCATGGATGAGAGCTTTTGAAGGAATGCATCCTATGTTCAGACAGACCCCTCCGATGTCCCCTTTTTCGATACAAACTACTTTTTTCCCTACCTGGGCTGCCCGAATCGCAGCGACATACCCCCCAGGCCCCGATCCGACGACCGCAACGTCTACTTGCATCGTTTCCATTTCTTACGTCCTCTCTTTGTAACTACCATAGAAAACCATACCAAATTCAAGACACAAACTCTAGAGAATATACTTGGATAAATCTTGATCGTTTAGGACGTCGCTAAGCCGCTTAGAAATATACTCTGCGGTAATCTCAATTTCCCGCTCTCCTCCTATATTCAAGTCAGGGGCCTCAAAGGAAAGCTCATCCAGTACACGTTCCAACATCGTCTGTAGACGTCGGGCGCCGATATTTTCCATACGGCTGTTTGCTTCCATTGCTAGTTTCGCTAGCTCTACAATCGCTCCTTGATGCCATGTTAACTTAATATTTTCCGTGGCAAGCAAGGCTTGATATTGTTTCGTTAAAGAATTCTCTGGCTCAGTCAAAATGCGAACCAAATCTTCTTGCGATAAAGGCTCAAGCTCCACTCGAATGGGAAAGCGGCCCTGGAGCTCTGGAATAAGATCAGAAGGTTTGCTGACATGAAAAGCCCCTGCAGCAATAAACAAAATATGATCCGTTTTTACGACCCCATACTTTGTATTTACCGTAGATCCCTCAATAATAGGGAGTAGGTCACGCTGAACTCCCTCACGAGATACATCCGGACCTTGGGCATGCTCACGCCCAGCGATTTTATCAATCTCATCCAAAAAGACGATCCCCGACTGCTCGGCTCGATGGATGGCTTCCCTTTGTACCTTGTCCATATCAATCAGCTTATCAGCTTCCTCTTGGGTCAGAAGTTTTAACCCTTCTGCTACCTTGACTCGCCTCTTCTTCTTCCTTTGATTCCCTCCGAACATATTTTTTAGCTGGGACATGTCAATACCCATTTGGTCCATCCCTGTTCCGCTAAACACTTCAACAATAGAGTTTTGTGTATCCAAGACTTCCATTTCTACTTCGCGGTCCTGAAGCTTTCCTGCGCGCAAGAGTCCACGTAGTTTCTCACGTGTAGATTGGTAACTATCTTGCGTGGAACTCCCAACCCCGATCACCTCAGGAGACGAATTTACGTTGGCCGTTTCTAGCGTAGGAATATCGATGGTTGGGTTCGACCGAATACTAGTACCGCCAGCTGTTCTTATTGGGGGAGGTAGCAAAATATCTAACAGGCGCTCCTCTGCGGCTTCTTCCGCACTTTTTCGTACCTTGGCCTGCTCTTCATCTTTCACCAGCTTTACGCTAATCTCCATGAGATCACGGATCATGGAATCGACATCACGCCCTACATACCCTACCTCGGTAAATTTACTTGCTTCCAGCTTGATAAAGGGAGCCTGAACCAATTTGGCGAGTCGCCTGGCTATTTCTGTCTTACCCACCCCTGTAGGCCCAATCATAATAATGTTCTTAGGAGTGATCTCGTCTCGTAAAGCTCCCGGGACTTGCTGACGTCGCCAGCGGTTTCGTAATGCAATGGCCACCGCACGCTTGGCCGCCTTTTGTCCTACGATATAACGATCGAGCTCCTCTACAATGGCTCGTGGAGTTAGTGCTTTTGGATCTAGGTGGCTAATCGAAGATAAACGCTCTTTCATTGAATTTCCTCAAATGTGAATTGTTTATTAGTATAGATGCAAATGTCTCCCGCAATATGAAGCGCTTTCTTAGCGATGTCCCGTGGGGATAGATCGGTTTCCTCTAAAAGAGCCCGTGCCGCAGCAAGAGCAAACCCACTGCCAGAGCCAATAGAGACAACTCCATGCTCGGGTTCAATTACGTCTCCCGTACCAGAAATCAGTAGGGTTTTCTCTCGATCAGCGACTAATAGCATGGCCTCTAACCTCCGTAGGGCACGGTCGAGACGCCACTCTTTTGCAAGCTCCACCGCGGCCCGAGACAACTGGCTTCCCATCTCCCTGAGTTTGCCCTCAAGGCGCTCAAACAGAGCAATCCCATCCGCTGCGGATCCAGCAAATCCTCCAATAATTTTTCCATCGGCCATCCGTCTTACCTTTTTTGCACCTGCCTTCATAATGGTATTTCCTAAAGTGACTTGTCCGTCGCCACCAATTACGACATGGCTCCCACGCCGCACTGCTAAAATGGTTGTGGCATGAAACGATTGATTCATACGAGGTATCCTACACTTTCTGTGGTTCTAACACATCTTCTACCGTAGGCGAATCTGATTCTAAAGAGGACATCCCGCCCAAAGACATCTCCATATGGGGATGGCGGCTGTACTGCTCGATCAAGTACTGCAAATTGACGTGCGCATATCGAGCTGTTGTGGATAGTTGAGAGTGCCCAAGTAATGCTTGAATGGAGCGGAGATCCGCTCCGGACCCAAGCAAATGGGTGGCAAAACTATGACGCAATGCGTGCGGGTGTGTCTTCGGTATTCCGGCCTCCATTGCATGCTGGTCTAAAATACGTCTGACACAGCGAACACCCAACCGCTTCCCTTTTTTAGATATAAACACTGCCGTGTCATTTGTCGCATCTATTTTTGAAGGAGTAAGGCCTGAGGGGATAAGATCTGGCCTTTGCTTTAGGTAATCAAGCAGAGCCTTTTTTGCCTTCTCTCCAGCAAAAACGACGCGTTCCTTTTGCCCCTTCCCTTGTTTCACATGAATGGTGAGAAGAGGGTTTTTTTGCTCCACCAGCGGATCAAAAGTAATATCAGGAAGATTGAGAGAACAGGCTTCGCTGACGCGCAACCCTGCCCCATACAAAATTTCTAGCAATGCTTGGTTTCGAAGGCGTTCAGCAACAGAGACCCTGTCAGATAACGAAGCTAGTGCTTGCTTGGGGGACTCTAAAAGGGCTGTCGTTTGTTCGGGGGTGAGGACTTGGGCAAGCTTTTTGGGAAGTTTTTTAGGACGGATGAGTTTGGCGATATTTTGTTCAACAAGTTCTTGTTTCTTTAGGTAATTGAGGAAAGAACGCAGTGCCGCTAGTTTTCTAGCAACTGTTGCAGGTTGATTTACTTCATGTGCCGAGGCTAGAAATTTTCGCACATGGGCAAGCGTAAAATCCTTCGGTGAGATTTCACGATGGAGATAATTTTTCACATAGGTGATACACTCTTCCACATTTGCCAGATAGGCCCGAAGCGTATTTGGAGAAGCGTGACGCTCGGTCACCAGATACCGTTTAAATTCAAACAGAAGCTGATTCATCATCACAAAAAGCCTTTTTTGCAAGATTTGTGTGCGAAGTATAAATCAGGCTAGGAGGGAGAGGAAGAAAAAGTAGCGGGGAGAGGATTTGAACCTCCGACCTTCGGGTTATGAGCCCGACGAGCTACCAGGCTGCTCCACCCCGCAATAGGAGTGTGTGTATACTAATGTATTCCAAATAGAAGTCAATAAGATTTTTCGGTTTCTTTTTTAAGGATCCGAAGATGTGTCAATTTTGGGAATTTCTGGAGTCTCTTTCTGTTTCAATCGGTCATTGACAATATTTATATTCTGTTTGAGCTGGCTAGAAGAAACGGGGGCTTTGCTCGCGCATCTCCACGTAAAAACAAGCGAACGATCACAGTTGTTTGAGGAGCAATCAGAGTCTAATGTACAGCTTTGACCAATTGCTTTTTGGTTTGGGTTCAAATCGCACTTTCCATTTTCTTCAAACGGATACTTTGTACATACCTTTGATGAGCATTCATTGCTATCTTTGCAAGAATCACCAACATCTTTGTCACTCTCTAAAAAAGAGGAACAGTTGGCCTGCATAAAAAGAAAGAAACAACTTCCAAGTAGGGTTTGGTAAAGGCATCTCATAAACATACGATAAACATTCGTTTGTTTTGAGCCATCCAATTTTCTAAAATTTTGTTGCTGTCCTTATTGCTGACTACCAGGCGAATAGACGCCTTGTGTGCATTTTTTGCAAGGATCTTCGCTTCTCCCACCACTCGCTTGATTTCCGAGGTCACTTCTAGTATCCTGGCAGAAATTTTAGGCATCTCCGGATGCAAATTGAAAAAATCTCATGAATCGGAACTTTGTATTAAAAAATCTTAAGCAGACCCTAGTATTGACCCTAACGCTTCTTGCACTACCCACCATTGGAGGAAGCGCCCTGGCTTCTTCTTCTCTACCGACAAGTTCTTCTATGCCCACGATTGTTTATAACGAACAAGTGGAGAAGACAAAGAAGATGCTAGACCAATATTACCAACACCTTCTATCTGGAGATTCTCAAAAACGTCTAGAGGCGGCAGAAGCGATTGCCAAAGCAGAGCCTATCGTTATTGAAGCTTATCTTCAGGCATTGCAAGGTCTTCTTCCTGAACGCGAGTATCCTGTTGTGGCGATGCGAGGCATCGTATGGGCCATTTTTGGAGAATTTCCAAACCCTCTGTACGGAAAAGACCCAAATAAGAAGGCGCCGATGTGGTATGTACGACACCAGCTTGCAACGCCTTCAAAAAAGCATGGCCAACTCCCGCCAGAGATGGATCCTAACTTTAAACCAAGCGCTGAATCGCTCCCCAAAGAGGTGGATTGGCTTAGCGCACTGGCAAAGGTAGATGAAAAAGAGTGGAAATCAGCGATTGCAGATTTGGGGAAAGAACGAAAGATGTTTCTTTCCTCTTCTCGGGGCATGGCGCCTTTTGCAACGCTCCGCGCTCAAATGCTTTTTCGGGTTGCTCTCCTTCGGGCGTTAGGAAAAGTAGGCGCTCAGGGGAATCCTCATATGACTCAGCCTATCTTCGCGTTTGCATTCATGCACCAGGGTGTTTTCCGGGATGAGTGCGGTCGGGTTCTCCGTAGCATGGGAGATTATGCAGTGCCTGAACTAGTTCGCATTGCCTATACTCGTTATGCATTAAAAGACCGAGAAGCTAAAAAACAGGGACTGGAGCCTGTGAAAGATCCAGACAGAGGTGCAAAGAGTAAATATGCAAATTATCAGCTAGAGCGATTAGACCGGCAGAGTGCGAAAAAAGCGCTCTCTAGCGCTCCCTCCAAAGATATGCAACTTGAACTTTTTAAAGTATACGGAGAAACCCAGTACCGTGATTTTGTTGACGCTGTCTTCCCATACATAAATGATAATTCTGCATCTACCAGGCAGGCGGCTCGTACTGCGTGGATGAGGTACATAGAAGGACCTGCTCCAGACCCAGTATCCAAACGGTACCGAAAATTACCCGGGGGAATTACAGCCTCTTATGCCAAACAGGACTTTGATGACTTCCGGCAGCTGGCCGAACATTTGATGCGCCGCAAGCTGACTGAGCTAAAATTACTCAAGGGCAGTGCTAGCCTAAAACAGATGGCCCTCCAGCTTTTTGACTACTACGATAGTCGGCGAGAGCATCAGTTGGACTCTCTGTTCGAGCAGGCCAAAGCTCAGGAACGCAATGGGCAGCTTAAGCAAGCGACAGATACATACCAATGGATCCTGGCTGAACATCCTAAGTATGCAGCCCGAACAGAAATGGGTGATGCTTTTTACCAATACGGCGAGCAATTGGCACAGCAAGGAGAAGAACGATCGGATCAAAAATTGATCTCGCAAGCGCTAGGATATCTGCGTAAGGCCCTTCTTCTATACCCTACCCATCCCCAGAAATCACGGATCAAAGCAAGGATTCACTATCTGGATGGGAAACAGGCCCAACACCTAGGGGGAGATGGTGCAAGTGATTTTGAACTGGCAGTCCAGGCAGATCCTACTTACGAAAAAGCCAAACAAGAACTTACCCGAGCCCGAAGATAAAACACTGAAACCTCTGTTCGGATCTTCTGAAGCACCCATTATCTACCTTTCTCCCTCGTCTTATCTGTCGACTTGATGTGATAGGAGGCAACTTCATCCTCGCCGGCTTTTCTCCCTGTGAGAACGGATTGACATCCCTCCCGATCCTTAGTAGGGTGGGTTTATGGTTATTATCTACGGAACTCGTCTTTGTGGAGTCGTCGATGAAATGCCGGATGGTTCTTATGTAGCCACCCGGTTTTTTCATATTATGTACATTCCTATTTTGCCCCTTCGGACGTATTGGGTTATTTCGGAAGAAGGTCGTTCATTCCGTGGGCATCGGCTTCCCTTAAGCCTAAAATCAATTCTTGTCGCCTTCCTACGTACGTTCCTCCTCGCGCTAGGGCTTGGTGCGATTGCAGTCGGAATTCTGGCCATGGTCGAGGGTGTGCGTGCTCTCCCCGAATCGATAGTAGATCTCCCTTCCTTCTATCACTACGCAACAACTCGGCCTTTCCTTTTACCGATAGCGGGAGCAACCATTGCTGTATTGTGTCTTCTTGCCCATAGATTTTCTAAAAAGGTGCTTCGTGCTTCTCCAGAACGACAGGAAGCAATCATAAGAAGCATCGTTTCACAGTGAAAGACCATCGTGGACAACAAATTTCTCCTTATCACAAGAGCCTACTCCCATGAATAAACCATTCAAACTAGTCTCTGAGTATAAACCTCGAGGCGATCAACCTAAAGCGATCCAACAATTGGTTGAAGGATTGAACCGAGGGGACCGAACCCAAACACTGCTAGGTTTGACAGGATCAGGAAAAACGTTCACATGCGCTTGCGTCATCGAAGCTGTTCAAAAACCTACGTTGATTATTGCACATAACAAAACCCTGGCCGCCCAGCTTTATAGCGAATTCCGCGAGCTTTTCCCCGAGAACGCAGTTGAGTATTTTGTTTCCTATTACGACTACTATCAGCCAGAAGCGTACGTTCCCTCGTCCGATACTTATATCGAAAAAGACGCAATGATCAACGAGGAGATTGATCGGATGCGTCACTCGGCAATGCATGCGCTGGTTTCGAGGCGGGATGTCATTATTGTCGCCTCTGTTTCCTGCATCTATGGTATCGGTGATCCTGAGTTTTACCGGGAAATGGTCCTGCCCTTAGAGGTAGGGCAAGCCGTGCTGAGGGATGCGGTCCTAAGGAGGCTGGTTGAGCTGCAGTACGAACGAAACGATATTGATTTTCATCGAGGAACGTTTCGTGTTCGTGGCGATGCAGTTGATATTTTTCCTCCCTTTGAAGAAGAGATTGCCATTCGGATTGAATGGTTTGGTGATGAAATTGATTCCATCGCAGAAGTCGATCCCTTGCGAGGACGGGTTCTGCGAAAATTGTCCTATGTGGCCATCTTTCCAGGGTCCCAATATGTAACCCCGACAGATGCGCTGGTCAAAGCAATGGTTTCGATTAAAGAGGAGCTCCGCGAACGGTTACGCCTTCTGAAAGATACCATGCAGCTGGTGGAGGCCCAAAGACTGGAACAAAGAACTTTGTTCGATTTAGAAATGCTTGATCAAATGGGTCACTGTAATGGGATCGAAAACTATTCGCGGCATCTACGTGGAAGTGCTCCCGGAGAGCCACCCGCAACCTTGATTGACTATTTCCCTAAAGACTTTCTGATGCTGGTGGATGAAAGCCACCAGACAGTTCCTCAAATCCAAGCGATGTATCGGGGTGATCGTGCTCGAAAAGAAAACCTGGTCAATTATGGATTCCGTCTACCCTCTGCACTTGATAACCGCCCCCTTAAATTTGAAGAGTGGGAATCACGAATTCATCGGGCTATTTTTGTTTCAGCGACCCCTGGAGACTATGAGCTCACCCAAAGCCAAGGAGTGGTCGTGGAGCAGATTATTCGACCGACTGGTCTTTTGGATCCTGAGATTGAAGTTCGTCCGGTTGCTCAGCAAGTGGATGATTCCATGGAAGAGATTCGGAAACGGATTGCCATTGGGGACCGGGTTTTGGTAACCACCTTAACTAAACGGATGGCGGAGCAGCTTACAGAGTTTTATGCCGAAGCCGGGATCAAAGTTCGGTATCTGCACTCAGATGTAGAGACCCTAGAGCGCACCGAGATCCTTCAAGATTTGAGACGAGGTGTTTTTGATGTACTGGTGGGAATCAACCTTCTCCGAGAAGGGCTTGACTTACCTGAGGTTTCGCTCGTTCTTATCCTGGATGCAGACAAAGAAGGGTTTTTGCGAGCAGAACGATCTTTAATCCAAACTTGTGGTCGAGCCGCGAGAAATGTGCGGGGCCGCGTGATTATGTATGCAGATCGCATTACTCGTTCCATGCAGGTCTGTATTTCGGAAACCGAACGTCGACGGAAGATTCAGGCCGAGTATAACCGTATCCATGGAGTTACTCCTCAAACGGCAAAACGATCGATCCAAGATATGCGTCGTTATGAAACATCTGCCGATCATAAAGAGGCCCTGCTTGCTGCGGAAGAACGACCTAGCTATGGTAGCAAAGGCAAATCCAAATCTATGAAAAAAGAAGCAACGAAGGATTTTCGTACGCTTTCTTTAAAAGAGCTTCATCAACAAATTGAATTATTGAAGAAACAGATGCACCAGGCCGCAGAAGAGCTTGATTTTGAAAAAGCCGCAAAGGTGCGAGATGAATTGAAAGCAATGCAAAAATGGGAACTTACCATAAGGTAACTTATAGGTAGGGCTTTATTAAGAAAGAAACCATCTACTTAAAATAGCAAATGATTTCCGGCAAGATGATGAATATTTTGCTTGCAGCGCTTTCAGGGATATGTTTGCGTGTTCCACATGAGTATCGAACCGAATCAAGACAATGGCCCAACTCGTCGAAAGACCTCTACACAAACGAAAAAAAAATCCTTGGATGAGCAACAGTTCCACCGCTTTGCGAAGGAACTATCAGGGATAAATGCTTTAGAGGAATTCGGGGTCGGAGAGAAAACCAGCGAACTTCAGCCCAATTCTCCGAATTGCTGGATGCTGTTAGATTACGATACCATTCAAGAAATGGAAGAGCTCGAAGCGCAGCTTTCGGGTCCAGGAGGTAATATCGAACAGACCTCCCTTTACATCGACCCCATTAGCGCTAGAAATTGGCTCAAAGTTGCATCCCAAGCAAATTATCGGATCAGAAATCAGATTGATACTCAATTCTCTGAAGCTGCGATGATGGTTACTCATTTTTACCGTGAGTACTACAAAACAGAAGCTCTTGATATCATTGCTCTCGGTCCTGGGGATGGAGATAAAGAAATCTACCTGACCCAAAATCTTTTAGGTGATTTTAAAACCATTCGTCTCTTGCTATTAGATGTAAGCCATCCCCTCCTTCGTTTGGCGTTAAAGCGAGCCACGACTTCGATGGGAGCAGAACCTAATATCGATTTTTTTGCCATCCTGGGAAATTTCCACTACTTACAGCGTTACATCAGGTTTTTTAGTCCAACGTCTGCGAAACGAAAACGGCTGGTTACGATGCTTGGGCACACATGGACGAATCTAAGCAATGAAATTTTCTTTATACGTAATAGCCTTGCTGGACTTCAACCGGGAGATACCTTTTTAATCGACTTCAGTATGGTAGCGGCTCCCGCTGATCAAATCGAGGAAGTAAAATTAAAAGAGCCACGTTTGAACGAGTCGGCTTTAAAAAAGATCGATCACAACTATGAATCATTTTTTACTAGCACACTCAAGCGTTATTGCGAAGGTTTCAAGTCAGTAGAATATTCTTCTATTTTAGATTATTCTACAGTGGCGATTCCCGGAAGCTATACGATTGAACGGCGCGCCAAAGTCAAAGCGGCAGGGCAGGAGGACCGTGTCTTTAATATGTACCTCCATAAGCGGTACGATCTAAACCAGCTTATTAATACGATGCGCCAAGAGGGCTGGGGACCTATTCATGGATGGCCCTTTGGGAAACCCAATGATTGGAATAAACTTAGGATGCTTTACCTCTTTGAAAAGCTTGCCCCTGAATCGATGAAAAATTAGATTCATCCTATTACCCGGGCCCTCCAATCCTAAGAGCCCGTTGCCTTCAGAATTACCCTGCTACTTGATCCCTCCCCTTTTGCTTTGCTTGATGCAAGAATTGGTTCGCAATCTCGCTAAGCTCTTCAATCTCCATTTCTCGCTCCGTGGAAGCAATCCCTACTGATATGGTAACTCGCGTCGTTCTCCCCTTGACGATAAAAGGCTCTTGGCCAACCAGCTGCCTTAACCTTTCTGCAAAGGTGATGGCCTGTGCATGGTTGGTATCTCTCATGAGAAGCACAAACTCCTCCCCTCCCCAGCGTGCAAACAATTCCTCTTCCCGAATTCGGGAATTTACCCGCCATGTAAGTTCTTTCAGAATTTTATCTGCGCCTAAATGTCCAAATTCGGTGTTATGATTTTTGAAGTGATCAATATCAAACATGACGAGTGCAATAGAGCCTCCTCTTCTAGAGAGGAGCGACATGGCAGACTTAAATGCCTTCTCGAAGGCCCTTCGATTCGCGATCTGCAAAAGTGGATCTGTATCGCTCCGCTGCTCGGCCTCTTCGTGATATTTTGACCATGGTCCTTGTCCTTGCATAAAAGCAAAGGTTGCCTTCCCAAGCGTAAATGACTCACCGTCCCTTTTTAAGGAATGAATTCCCACCACCATTCCATCCACAAATACATCGTTTGTCTTCCGTAAATTCTGCAAGAACCATTGTCCCTCCCTACGATAGAGACGAGCATGGGCAGGCGCAACCACCTCGGAAGAGAGCTCAATATTCATATGAGGACTGCTTCCAATAAGAATTTCGTCTTCGGTTAATTCATAACGCCGACCGCTTTCCGAAGACTCAGGCAATCCTGAATCCAGCAAGACAAGATAGGGAGATTGGCCTCCGATCTTTGGGTTTGTTCCGCTGTGGTTCATCCCGCCTCCTTTAGCATTGCAATCCACGTTGTTATTTTCCGAACTGGTGCAATTTTTGCAAAACTTTTGATGTTAAGATGAATTTTTACTCCTCCCCTTCATCGGATCAGAGAAAAAGAGACTATGTCTATCTTTCTCCTCTCCCTCCTTTTCCCAATTGCCCTCCAAACCGACTTTTCTAAAAACATCCCTGCCCATCTCCACCCTATTTCAAGCTCGATGGAACATATAAGTGAAGGTGATTCTGCAGGGGGGCCATCAACTGGCTACTTAAAACTTGAGAATCATGTCTTAGATTTTCCTGAGCATCAGCTTCCGATCGCTCGTTGGCCTCGCAAATGGCAATCTCTTTACCACACAGGGAGCCATGAACAAAAGCGTCTCCTTACGCAAGGTCTTACCTATGGCGAAATCATGGCACTTTCTGGTGATCTTTATGAAACGTACGAAGACCTTGCGGCAGCTCCTCTCGAAGAAATCTATGAACTCCTGCCTTTGATTCAAAGCCCTTTTGTAACAACCATCCAGCTACAAAAGACAACCGGAGGTCGCTATCTATCCCTGGCAGAATCAAACCAGAGCCATTTTACTCAAGTTCCTACACCCTATAACAATATATCCACCTGGGAAACAATCCATCGACGGGCGCTGCTGGCCGCACGTAAAGGGCGAACTCATCTAGCTTGGAGTTTAAGCGCCGTAGCAGCCCATTATTTAACAGATGCATTCTGCAGCGGTCATGTACGTGTCCCAAGGGCAAATCTTATGGGGAGTTCCTTAGCAAACATCTATAGTAAAATTGTTCACGATATTGATAATGAGGAGGGAGTTCTGGTAAATAACATCCGAGGAGATGGTCCCTGGGTAGCGTATGGAGATATGCTTCTTTATGATCGGAGAAACGCTAAAAACCGAACCCTTCTTCTAGAGGCAGTGAGGTTAGCCAAGTTAGATATCGAGAAGGCCCTATTCTTGGGAGACGCGTATCCGATTCCAGATCAGAACACGCGATTTCCCTCTAGAGATTTGGTCCCCTATGCTCTTGTTCCATCAAAAGATTTCCCTGTAGGAGAAAAGAGATACATTTTTTCCTCAATTGGTTTTGTCCGGCAAGGACTTGATTCTCTTCAGTTAGCAATATGGATCGGCCATCTACTATGGTCATCGAATTATAAGACGTATTGGGACAAGATTACTCAGATGGCGAAAACAGAATTCAGCCCATTGATTGATCATTTGTTTCACGAGGATGATTACGCCCGCGCTTGGATCCAAAGATACTCGTCAGAAATTCTTCGCAGGCAGCCAGTCAAACAAAAGGTTCGGTTGATTCTTATCCTTCTTAAAGATTGGGTGAGCCACGAAGACAGAGAAGCCCTTCGTAAGCTGATTACTAGCACTCCGTATGGGCCAGAACGCATTCTACTTCAAAAGAGGATATTTTCTCATTACCAAGGTATTTTGCAAAAAAGGGAAAGGACCCTTTTAGAAAGCCTTTTTTCTCTTCGTCAGTAAAACTTTTTCCTTGAGAAAATTCGCTGAGAGAAATGATTACGGTTCAAAGATGGCTATCACTTCTGGGTTCAGCCGCTCATAAAGCTCTTTGTATTGTTGTATGCGTTTCAACCCACGTGCAAGAGCTCTTTCCGCTCGGGCAGGAGGATTTTTGGCGAAGAACTGCCGAATGTCTTCGTATAAGTCCGGATGAAGATTTCCTATACTTTCGACAAGACGAGAAAATCCCATATCGCCGATCCGCTCTTTCAAAGAATTCCAATGTGTTTTGACATACTCCCACGCAGCCCGCTGGGAATGTCGCCGACTCATCAGCTGAACGACAACCGTCCGTACTGCCTCCTGAGGAATCACTCCTTGCTCGATGAGTTCGAAGCTTTTCTGGGTCACCTTGGGAATGCGGAATAGAGAAAGTGCGTGCAGGTATCGCATGGCCTCTTGGGGCGAGGCTTGGGCGCGCTTTCTCTTTTGGTAAACCTCTACATACTGATCATATTTTGCTTCGTCTCCGAACCGAGCAGCAATGTTTACAAGCGTTCCTGCAATGTTTGGATTGACTGCTTTCGCATCCTCACGCTCTTTTTCAGCCAGCTTCTGTGCCTCTTGGATCAACGTAGGAATTTGGGCATTTTGGGCGAGCAAATTTAAAAGCACAGCCCTATACTCTATCTCAGCGACAGACTCCGTTGTAATTCCTTCTAGGCTCCCAGGTTTCCAATACTTCAAAAATTGTTCTTCTATAAAGGCTCGAAATTGCTCTTGAACTTCTTTGTTTCCTGTATCTTCAATCAGCTGTGATAAAAATTCTAACCGCTCCTTCAGGGCACGAAGAACGTTCTCTTTCTTACTAGAAGAGAACGTCTTCAGTATCTTTAAAAAAGTAGAGAGCTCGCTTTTTCCACAGTTGATCAGCGCAAACCCGTCTTCAATGATTCCCATCTGCTCCGCTGGCGAGAGAACAGAAAGCTTTTGCTGAAGCAAAAGATCAAGCGATGGTGGATCCATATGTAAACGGTAGAAGCCAATCTGCTTTGAGTTTGCATAGTACCAAGAGATAGCTCCCTTCGAGGGAAGGGTAATCTCCTCCTCTTTTTGTGTGAATAAGTACCGATATTCATGCGTTCCCAGCTGGTCTTGGTATCGAATGACCAGCGGGATATTCCACAGGGTAGAATCTTTCGTATCTTGGTCAAGAGCACTTTCAAAAAAACGTTCTTGTTTTAGGGCAAGCCGAAACTCTGAGCCAGGCATCCTTTGAACGGATACCAGGGGAAACCCAGGCTGAGCTACCCAGCTTTGCATCAGAGTTACTACATTTTTCCCCGAGGCTGCAGACAGCTTATTCCATAAGTCTGCGCCCGTGGCATTTCCCTCGGCGAATGCTTTCATATAACCCTGTAAGCCTTGGCAGAACGTCTCTTCTCCCAAAAAGTGCTCAAGCATTCGCATGACCGCACACCCTTTTTCGTAAGTAATCGAGTCAAACATTTCGATCGCTTGCTCAGGAGTCTCCACAGGGGTCCAAATCGCATGGGTTGTGGGCAGCGCATCATCCTTCATGGCGTGGTTGTAGCCTTCTTGAAAATCATCCCATACTTGATAATCAGGATGGAGCGCCTCCGTAGCCCGATACGCCATCCATTCTGCAAATGCTTCATTTAACCAGAGATCATCCCACCACTTCATTGTAACCCAGTTGCCAAACCACATATGGGCAAACTCATGCGCAATCACAAGGGCCATCTGCTTCTCCTGTTTGAGAGAAGTCGTTTTAGGATCCATCAACAGACCGTGTTGTCGGAACAAAACAAGACCGATGTTTTCCATCGCGAACGCATCAAAGCCAGGCACAGCCACTTGGTCATACTTCTTGTAGGGGTAAGCAATTCCAAAATATTTTTCGAAAAACGGCAAAAGCTTCGTTGTCCAGCGGATGGCAAATTGAGTTTGGTCCTTTTTCCCCCGCAGCGCATACACGCGAATAGGAACTTCATGCACCTTTGTAGGGTCTTCACTTTCGAAATCACCAACAACCAGAGCAGCTAAGTAGCTGGAAATCTTTCTGGTTTTTTCGAAAAACCAAGTTCGTTTCTCCTCTCGCTCTTCCATTTTCAAAAGAGGAGCATTCGTGAGTGCAATTCCGCTCTTGGGTGTGTGTAGAGTCCACTCAAGAGATGCTTTGAATGCAGGCTCGTCAAAGCAGGGAAAAATTTGACGAGCCGATGTGGGCTCACACTGCGTACAAAGCGCTTGCTCTTGATGATCCTTAGCAAGATAAAGTCCATGCATCCCCGTGGTGAGGGTGCCAATGTATTCAATTTGTAGGCTAAATGCCCCTTGAGGAACTTTCGCCCCCTTGGGTGTGAGAGTAGCCATCTGCTGCTCAGGAAACAGAGTTGCGGTTCCTTCTACAGGGGCTTGTCCAGGAAAAAGAAACTTTACGTTTTCAAAATGTAATCCCTGAGCATGAATTTCCACATGCTGATGAGGCTGGTCCGATTCAAGTTCGATCCATACCTTTCCGTGAAATTCTGTTTTCCCTGGATTTACATCAAGCTCAATTTTATAGAGAGAGGGCCGTAGAAAAGAAGGAAGCCGATACGCACGCTGATTGTTCATTTGCATTAAGGTAGCGAGATTGAAATTTTTCGCAAGGAGATTTGTAAGAGGGTCAAAATTTTCGTTATGAGCCCATGGTGGCAGCCACCTCTTCCATTTCAAAGGACTCAATCATATCGTCAACTTTGATGTCATTATACCCTTCAATGGAAAGACCGCATTCATACCCTTGTTGAACTTCACGGACGTCTTCCTTAAAACGTTTTAGTGAAGCTAACCTCCCTTGAAAAATCTGGACGGAATCACGAATCAGACGCATTTGTGCATTTCTACGAATCAGACCCTCGGTAACTCCACAGCCAGCGATGGTTCCAATTTTACCCATATGGAAGACTTGGCGCACTTGCGCTTTGCCCAAAGACTTTTCTCGTTTGATCGGAGCCAAAAGGCCCGTCCGGGCTTTCTCGATATCTTCCAGCGCCTCGTAAATAATGTTGTACAGCTTGATGTCAACACCTTCCTGCTCTGCGAGAACTGCAGCTTTGCCTGTAGGCCGTACGTGGAAACCAAGAATAATCGCATTTCCCGCCTTGGCAAGGTTCACATCGGTTTCGGTAATTCCACCAACGCCCGCCTGAATAATGGTGACCTTGACCTGTGCGGTAGAAAGTTTGCTTAATGCGCTACTTAACGCTTCGACAGAACCTTGCACGTCCGCTTTTAGAATAATCTTTAGCTCTTTCAGTCCCGCTTTCATCGCGTCCATTAGCTTGTCTAGGGATACAGGTCCTCCTTGTGAACGTTCTTTATCGATTCTTCGTTGACGTCGGTATTCAACCAACTCTTTGGCAGAGCGCTCATCGGAAACTGCATTCATCACATCCCCTGCCCTAGGAACTCCAGAGAGGCCCAAGAGCTCGACAGGGGTAGACGGACCCGCAGTGGCCAGAGTTTTCCCCTTATCATCAATCATGGCTCGGACTTTGCCTAGCTCTTCTCCGACAACGACTGAATCTCCAATCCGTAGGGTTCCCTCTTGGACAAGCACAGTTACCAAAGCCCCTCTCTTGGCATCCATTCGAGCTTCCACAACAATCCCTTTGGCAGCTTTGTTGGGATTGGCTCGTAATTCTAATACGTCTGACTGGAGCGCAAGCATTTCTAGAAGCTTATCAATCCCAGCTCTTGTACGAGCAGAAACATCAACATAAATGGTCTGTCCGCCCCACTCTTCTGGAGTGAGGTCATAGGATGCAAGCTGTTGTCTGATTCGATCGGGCTGCGCATCTGGCTTATCGATTTTGTTTACAGCCACCACAATCGGCACTTTTGCATCTTTTGCGTGATTCAATGCCTCAATGGTTTGCGGCATCACTCCATCATCGGCTGCGACAACCAACACCACAATGTCGGTCGCCTGGGCTCCTCGGGCCCGCATTTCGGTGAAGGCTTCATGACCAGGGGTGTCTAGGAAGACCACTTCGCCCGCAGGGCCTTTGACTTTGTAAGCACCAATGTGCTGCGTAATTCCCCCTGCCTCCCCCGAGGCAACGTTTGCATTACGGATGGCATCAAGAAGGGAGGTTTTCCCATGGTCAACGTGACCCATGATCGTAATGACAGGTGCTCTTGTCTTTAAATCTTCAGCTGCATCTTTCTTTGTTTCGACGACGGAAGCTTCTTGGAAAACGTTCGACTCTACACGCCACTCAAACTCATTGGCAACCAGCTGTGCTGTATCTAGATCAATCGGGGAATTGATCATGACGCTGCGATTCCCTAGTTTCCATACTTCTTTTAAGATCTCCGTCGCCTTAAGCCCCATTTGGTTGGCCAAGTCTTTGATAACAATCGACTCACCCATACGTACGACACGCTTATGTTCAGCGGCCGTAGTAATGGTCGTCGAAAGCGAGGGCTTCTTGGGGGGAGGCGATTGCATCTTCTGGTAGGCTCGCTTTTCATTGCCTACATCGCGACTTCGTTCCCGTTCTCCAGGACGAATTCTTTCGGGAATTACCTCTTGCCGAGGACCTCGGGCTGTCGTTGGTGTTTTCGCGCGATCAGAAGAGTAGGAAGAAGCCGTGGAGGAACGAAACGCAGAGAGATCGATCACACGACCCGTAGGGCCTAAGCCTTCATGGGTTTTCCGTCCAGGCACAGAGATACCAGGCGTCTGTGTAGAGACTGGAGGAATCTTTATTTTTGGGGCTTCCTCCTTTTCATCCTTCTCTTCGAACCTATCTTCCTCTTCGGAAACTTTTTTGGGTACGGTTCTCTCAGGAAGTACAGCCTCTGAAGAGGCTTCGCTCGCGATAGGAGATCGTGTGCTTTGTTCTTCAGAGAGGTCCTCTTCTTTTCCAGGTCTTTTCATTTCTGGAATCGAAACTTCAGTTCTCATCTCCACCATAGATTCTACATCGTCGTGAAGAGATTCTTTTTTAGGAGGCTCTTTAAGCGCTGGTTCTTCGGAACGTACGATTTTCTGGACTTCCTGTGCGTGAAACTCCTGTTTTCGGACCTGGACAGGTTCTGCCTGGACTTCAGGGGAAGCAACCACAACTTTTTTACGAACAAATACACGTGGCTCAGGAGGGGGTACGCTGGCCTCTTGCTTCACTGCGACAGGCTCTTTGGATCTCCGTCGAATGACCGTCTCACTTAAGCGTTCATGAACCGTATTCTCTGTTCGCTCCTTCTCCATCAATTTTTGGATGCGGCTTACCTCTTCTGGAAGCAGACGAGACATATGGTTTTTGACTTCGATTCCGATCGATTTTGCTTTCCCAATTAGTTCTTGATAAGGGATCCCCATCTCTTTCGCCAATTCATAAATGGCGATACGATGGGCTCCTCCCGAAGCTTTATTTATCATTCCTGTTCCCGGGCTATTGCTATTCATCAATCCGTTCCTAGCCTATTTCTTTTATGATTAAAACATCGAGCATTTTCTTATTGCTCTTTTTCACTGGTTATCATCCGTCTCAACAATGTCCCGTGAAGAAGCATTTGCGTTTTTAGACGAAGAGGGGTGTTCCAAAGAACTCTGTTCTTCGAACAGAATACTCCGTGCTGCCTCTTGAATTCTCCGCGCTCCTGATTCTCCCCCAAGACCTGGCACCCCACCGAGGTCTTCCACTTTGGCATCCGCCACATCCTGCACAGAACGCCAACCTAAGCGGAATAGGGTATTTGCTATTTCTTCTGAAGAGCCTTCCAAAAGAGCCAATTTTTGGCGCTCTGCTTGGTCAATTTCTTTAATCTTACTTTCGGAGTGGATATCGATCCTCCACCCCGTAAGCTGAGAAGCAAGTCGTACGTTTTGTCCCCTTCTTCCGATCGCAAGGCTTAATTTATCATCCGGAACAATAAGTTCAATCGTATGATTTTCAGCATCAATAACGACTCTTGTTACTTCAGCGGGGGCAATTGCGTTACAAACAAATCGAGCAGGGTCATCGCTATAGGGAATGATATCTATTTTTTCTCCGCGAAGCTCTTGAATAATGGCCTTGACCCGAGACCCCCCAATCCCTACGCAGGCTCCTACCGGGTCTACATCTCGGTCCTGAGAAGCTACAGCGATTTTGCTTCTTGACCCTGCTTCTCGAGCAGAGGCCACGATGCGAATGATTCCTTCTTGCATCTCAGCGACTTCCTGCTCAAATATTTTCTCTAAAAGGCCCTTGTTCGCTCGCGAGAGGATAATTTGAGGGCCTCGTGCTTCTCGATCAATCTCAAGGACGTATGCCTGAATGCGATCGCCTACACGGAAATTTTCCTGATTCACCTGTTCTCGAACAGGAAGGATGCCTTCTGTTTTCCCCAGATCAACAATAATATTTCCTCGTTCAAAACGTCGTGCAATCCCTGTGATTAATTCGCCTTTACGATCTTTATATTCCTGAAAAATATTATCCCGTTCAGCATCGCGCAACTTCTGAATGATCACCTGTTTTGCCGTCTGTGCAGCAATACGACCAAACCGCTTGATCGTATCTTGTAGATCGATTAATTTTCCATAACGACGCTCTTGGTCAAGAGCCTTTTCCTTATCAGAGTCTGAGTAAAAAATTTGGAATAAAAGCTCATCTCCTAGCTCTGCAGTCAGTCCGTGACGTTCTGCGTCTGCTTTTAAGATATCTCTCCCAGGCACTTCTACATGATCTTGAACGATGCACACCAAAAACAGATCGACCTGACCTGTATTTTCGTTAAATTGTGCCTCCATCATCCGGTGCATTCCAAAAACTTTTTTGGCAGCTGCCAAAATCGCCTGTTCAAGCGCTTGCAAAAGAACCTTTGTATTGATCCCTTTGTCTTTTCCTACTTGTTCTAATACTGCGGAAAGATTTGATTCCATCGTTTCTTCCTTTGCTGCCAATTCTACTCGTCCTGCTCCAAAAGATGGGCTTTCTCTATTTCATTCAAGGACAGTTTAACCTCTGTTTGATTTTCTAGCTTTAGCGTGACAACATCTTTCTCGATTGCTTGGATAGTCCCTGTAAAATTTCTTCGTGGATTTGCCGTAGCCGTGTCTACCTTAGCTGCATATTCCTTCATCCGGATCTTGGCAGTGTGGCCTACAAATCTCAGAAAATCTGCGCTCTTCTTTAAAGGTCGTTTTGGGCCTGGGGAACTCACTTCGAGGCTATAATCATCTGGAAGCATCTCTCCGTGAAGATCCAGCAAAACTGAAACTTCTCTGGATACGTTCGCGCAATCTTGGTGAGAAATAAAACCCTCGCCTGCTTTTCTATCAATTGTAATTTGGAATACCCAACGTCCATATTCTCGTTTCCACAGAAGATCGACGAGCTCGTAACTCTGCCCTTCTACGGCAGGTTGGATAAGCTCTTCTAACTTCTTAAGATGTCCCGTATTCATGAGATGGAGTGGTCCCTTTAGCCTAGTATGTATAAAAAAAAAGTGAGTCTTGCGACCCACTTCTCGCAGGTTTTAATTTCATCCTTCGATACCATAGATTGGGTTGCTTAGCAAGCGGTTTTCTATGACCGTCGATAAGGATGGTTCTTAGGATACCTTGTCCTTAAGACATCGAAGGCGAAACTTGCATTGCACCGCATTCTAACGTGTTATACTGCGTCCAGTTATTGTACTGCATCCAAAAAGGAGGATCTTTCTATGAAGCTACCAAACATATCATTTCTGTTATTTCAGATAGCCATTCTATTTACAGCCCTTTTTTCTCTAGTAACTCCTAACCCTACCATGGCAACTCAAGTATATATTCCACCCCCGGCGGAAAAAAGTCCGCTCCCCGTAGAAGGAAATTATTGTACAATCGGCTTCTATTCTGAAAAAGAGCTAAAGCAAGCCCTTATCACATTGCGTGAGCAGCAAGTTCAAAGGTTGGAAGAGCTCCAACCCGTGTGTAAAGAGTACTGTGTTGCCTTTCGCACGCAAGAATCAAGCAAGGAAGCCTTTATGAAGAAAGTAGAATCTACTCTAAAAAAATACCATGGGGTTGTCAAAAGCTGTGAATTTACGGTATCACCTAAACCCGGGTCCTCGAAGTCAGAGCCTCCTAAACCTACCCAAAGACCTTTGGTCTCTAAAAAACCAGTGATTTACCTATATCCTGAAAAACAGCAAGAAGTTTTGGTCCAGCTTCATTATAAAGGGACCCTCATTGCTCATTATCCGACGTATAATCCGGCAATCCACGGATGGCGAGTTATTGCTTCTCCAGATGGCAGCCTGCTCAACCTAGAGGACCGACGAGAATACAGCTCGTTATTTTGGGAAGGAATTGCAGATCCACCTATAAAGCTTGATCTTTCGTATGGTTTTGTCGTGCCTGGGCGAGAGAGTAAACAGTTTTTGCAAAAAACTTTAGCGCAAATGGGCCTAAGTGACAAGGAAGCAAACGAGTTTATCGTCTACTGGTATCCAAAAATGGAGAGAAATTCTTACAATTTGGTGCAATTCATCGGGGAAGAATATACCAAAACAGCACCTCTCCAAATTCAACCTAAGCCTGATTCTTTGCTACGCGTATTTATGGTTATGCAAAGACTTGAGAAACCAACCGCCGTTCGTCCCCAGAAGCTTTCTCCCTTTGTCCGCAAAGGATTTACGGTGGTCGAATGGGGCGGGGTTGATCTTAACCAAGTCCAAGAGTAATTCTCTAAGAGAGGCCTTGCTTTTTACCTGGGCGGACCTCGTCTAAACTACCCTACTCTGAATCAAAAGTAGGTTTTGTATATTTGGAGTCTGTAAATGACCCTGAATCTCCCCCAGATATCTCTACGGGAGAAGCTTGTTCTACAGGCTCTGTTCCCGATAAAAATACCTCTTCTATGGAGGGTCCTCCAGGAGGGGCCACTTTGCCTGTTTTAGGGTCAATCTTGACCGTGATAACACCGGGCGGAGGAGCATACATTTGGATGGGTCTCCCCCGGAGAGCCGTCTGCATGACCTCTGCCCAAATGGGAAGCGCAGACTTTGCACCCGATTCCTTACGGCCCAAGGGCCTGGCTTGATCAAAGCCGATCCACACCCCTGTCACAATTTCAGGAGTATACCCCAAAAACCATGCATCCTTGACTGTATTGGTCGTCCCCGTCTTTCCCGAGACAGGTCGCTTGAATTTATCTTTAATCGAACGTGCGGTTCCTTCTTCTACGACGCTTTGCAAAAGGGAGTTCATCTGAAATGCAAGTTCTGGGGAAATAGCCTGCTCCATCTCTGCCCGAGCGGGAGGTTCATCCCCCACCTGGATGATAAAAAGAGGAGAAGCCTTTCTTCCTAAGGCAGCAAAGGTAGAATAGGTATTCGTTAATTCTAATAAGTTCACCTCCGAAGTCCCTAGAGCCAATGTTAAATTGTCTTCGGGGGTTACCTCTCCACTGGAAGAGATCTTTTCCAATCTAGATTCAATGCCCAAAAGGTGTCCCATGCGGATGACCGTCTCGGGCCCTAGCGCGTAAATCAGCTGTGCAGCGATGGTATTGAGAGATTTTGCTAAGGCCACACGCAAACGCACAGGCCCTAGGTACTCTCCTTCTTCGGCGTTTCGAGGGATCCAAGGAGGTGCATTGGGACGCTCGAAGATTTGTGGCGAATCATCAAGCAAGCTGGCTGGCGTATACTCCTTGCTCTGAAAGGCGGCTGCATACAAGACTGGCTTAAACGCTGAGCCAGGCTGACGCAGGGCACGAATCGCTCGGTTGTACTGCTTTCGGCGGTACTCATAGCCCCCTACCATGGCAAGCACATGCCTCGTCTGCGGATCAATCACCACCACGGCCCCTTGGGGCCCTTGCTCGAGCGCTAAAATAAGGCCTTCTTTCCCCTCATCAATCACCCGAACTCGAACTACGTCGCCTAGGGCAAACCTCTGGCTAGGTAGGAGCATCTTAGGATTATATCGACTTTTGGTCTTAGGGAGAGGAAGCCACCCTGTGGTTTTTCCAAAATCAATCACCGCGCCTGCACCAGATTCTCCATCGCCATCGAGCAACTGCTTGATCACCCCTTCGAGCACCCGATTTAGCTTAGGACCCTCGGGATATTCTTCCGTCAGATTCTTTAAGAAGCTGGTAAGCGCTCTTCCTTCAAGATGACGGATTTTCTCTCGGTAATGATTTCGCTCGTCCATCTTTTGAAGCCCGTGCTCTAAGGCGTCGCGAGCTACTTTTTGTAGATTGAGATCACAGGTTGTTCGGATCGTCATCCCTAAATAGGGTATCTCTGCGCGGCTGTACCTTTTTAATAGCTGCGCCTCGACCTCATCGATAAACTCGGGTGCCAGAGAAGAGGGATCATTCTCTTTCACAAACTCAATCGGCATCTCTGCCGCTTGTTTGGCCTCTTTTTCGGATGCGTGTCCGTATCGAACCATTTGTGAAAGCACATAGCGCTTCCGATCCTGTAGCCGTTCGAGGCGCCTGGAAAAATCTTCGGGCGCCTTCGGAAGGCTGGCAATCACCGCCGATTCAGCAAGGTTGAGTTCACGTACCGGCTTTCCAAAGTAGTACTGCGCCGCTTCTTCCACCCCAAACCGTTGGTGACCAAAGGAGATTTGATTTAAGTAAATCCAGAGGAT
The DNA here is from genome assembly GCA_964537055.1 of uncultured Myxococcales bacterium. Classification (GTDB taxonomy): domain Bacteria; phylum Myxococcota_A; class Polyangia; order Palsa-1104; family JAEUJZ01; genus CAZHYV01. The sequence goes on along the minus strand of CAZHYV010000003.1, from coordinate 84,692 downwards.
GTCATTTTTTTGCAATTTTTGCTCGAGCCGAATGGCCAAATACATTTCCTGGAATTTTCGCCTTAGCGTTTTCTCGCTATTTCGCAAAATATAATTTTTGACGAGTTGCTGGGTCAGGCTAGAGGCTCCCTGCCAATGGGCCCCAGGTCGAAGGTTGTTTAAGATGGCCCGCAAAATTCCCCAATAATTCAAACCTTTATGCACAAAGAATTGTGCATCCTCAGCATCCACAATTGCATGCAGAAGAGACGGAGGAATTTCTTTAAAAGGAACGACCGTTCTCCGCTCTTCGAATAGCTCTCCAATAAGCTGGCCATTTCTATCAAGAATTCGGGTCGTTACCTTTGCGGTGGAACGATAATCTTCGACTCGGTCGATTTTTGGAAGTGCCGGATCAGAAATATAATAATAGAACAAACCAGCCAGACCGAGAACGACTGAAATCCCTCCCAAAAAGGCGATCCCCATGCTCCATCCTAAGATTCTGACAAGAAGGGGACGTTTTGATCTGCGTCTTGATTTGGATTTGATCGAATTGCGGGATTTCAAGGCAGCCATAGTTTCTACCTACGTACCAAAAGCAGGCGGAAAAATCAAGCTGTGGGTCTTCTCTCCAAGCGAAGGGGGTTTGCAAAGTAAAGACGTCTTAAGTACAGTAGCTTCTATGAGATCACCCCCCAGAATGCTCCCGATGGAACGACGGCTTCCCACCCCAAGGGAGATTTTCTCTTACTTAAACGAGTATATCATTGGTCAGTCTCAGGCCAAACGAGCCTTAGCGATTGCTGCCTATAACCATTTAAAACGATGTGGGCTTCCTAAGACAAAACGTAAGTTGATCAAAAAGGCAAACCTGCTCTTAATGGGCCCTACGGGTTGTGGGAAAACCTACCTTGCCCAAAAGCTTGCCGAGTTTTTGCAAGTCCCCTTTTGCATCACGGATGCGACTGACTACACCCAGGCCGGTTATCATGGAAAAGATGTCGAGGTAATGGTAGCCGAGCTTTTGCATAAGGCCCATCACTCCCTTGAAGAAGCACAACGTGGTATTATTTTCATCGATGAAATTGATAAAATTGCAAGCCGGTCGCAAGGAGTCCAGATGACTGGATTTCGGGATATTGGTGGCGAAGGAGTCCAACAAGCCCTGCTCAAGCTACTAGAGGGGAGAGAAGTGTTGGTTCCCACCAATTTAACACAGCAATGGACCAAACAGGAGCTAATCCAACTGGATACCAGTGACATCCTCTTTGTCGCAGCAGGCACGTTTGGGAATCTAAAACAAGCGTCTACTCGCGTCCCTCCAGGATTTGGGAACCAGTCTCCCATCCGAGGGAAGTCCATTGAAATTAAGGAGCTCCAAGAATATGGGCTTCTCCCAGAATTCCTCGGGAGGTTCCCGAATCGAGTTCAACTTGATCCACTTACAGAGGACCAGCTGGTAGAGATTCTGATCGAGCCCCCAGATTCTTTGATCCGTGAGTATCAAGCTCTTCTTGAGCTAGACGGAGTTCATCTTCAATTTGAGGATGAAGCACTACGCAGCCTTGCCCGTCATGCTTTGCAAAAACATATTGGCGCTAGAGGCCTTCGAGCTCTTTTGGAGGAGGTATGCCATGACATTATGTTTGAGGCTCCGGAGCTAAAAGGGCAGACTGTGTTCATTACGCCTGCATTAATAGAAAAACGTCTTCAGACAGTCTGCTAACCTAAAAAGACTTCAGCTTGAAGTATTTTATACGAAATGAAGGATGAACTAGATACGTAAGAAGGAAATATCCGGCAAGAAGGAGATATCTAGCAAGAAGCCTTCGCAGAGGAAGGCGCCTTCATGAAAGGGAAGCTCTTTACTTTTTATTCTTGGCTTCGTGCTCTTGTACGATCTTCCCAAGGGCCTTAAAGGGTTTATCTGCACACGCTACCGCCTTTTTGCAATCCTTTACCTTTTCGCATCGGGCTATCTGCGAAGTGGCTGCAGCAACCGCTTTTGCATTGATTGCGGTCACCCCTTCTAAAGCCGTAGGACATGCACTATCATCTGAATCTTCCCAAATAAATTCGTTTTCTTTGGTTCCACAACGCTTAGCAACCGCCTTCATCGACGTACAGAATGGTGTCATTTTTGGTACAACCGTCCGCATTTCGGTAGACGGTGCAGGTGGTGGAGGTTCTTTTGTGTCTTCTCCTAAAGCAGAAAAAGAAAGAAACGTGGAAGCTGTAAGTAAACTAACAAAGAGGAAGTTTTTTGTTTTCATCGGGTTAGTTTGCAAAAATAAAGAGGAAAGAGCAATTTTCCTTACTTTCTTGAAGTGAGGATCTAACAACGACTCGCTCGCAGGGTTTGTAAAGAACCGTCATCATGATCAGATAAACCTCTTCATTTTGCAGAGAGAATCTTTTAAGACATCCTCTGCTTGTATTGTAATGATAACTGGTTATATATTCTCACCACAATGACGAATACGAAATTGTTCTCTCTTGCAATCATAGCTACTTTTTGTTTCGTTGATCCGGCCCTAGGAATTAAACGCTCTCCTCGCTCTTTGCCAAAACCACAAACTCCCGTTTCCGTGCCAAGCTTTGCTCCTTCTCCCAGATCTTCTTCTTCTGAGAAGCTTTCAACTCTACAGGAGCCATCTGCACCTGCTGGAATTACAAGCCCTCCCGCAGAACAATCACAAGCAGAACAACTGAAGCAAGCTCCTTTTCGCTTCCAGGTTGGGGCAGGCCTTACCTTGATCCCAGCAAGGGGTATCCAGTACGTAAGCCCTGGTTACATTGGTGCTTACCTAGCGAACCATTACTACCAGGGAGGGTTCCAGGGAAATATGATGCTGCGTGCCCATCCAAGGTTCAGTGTGGGATTTGGGCTTGGTTATCTAGCTACCAGCGAGTATGATAGTAATGGAAATCTTCTCCAAGAAATGAATCTGACGGCAATCCTCAGGATTTACCTTCGCCCTCTGCCAAACACCATTCCAAGCCCTTTGTTCATTATGCCTTATCTTAGCATAGGGCCTCAATTTTCGATGTTATTTCCTCAAATCAATATACGGGTTCTTTCTCAGGCCCCTCCTTCTGAGCAGGTAAGTAGTTATCATCTATTTTCGCTGGGAGCCTATTTAGGAGTGGGTGCAGAATTTCGCCTGAAACCACTTCCTCATCTGGTACTGCATGCAGAAGGTCAATTTCTCATGGAAGGTTTGATTAATAAAGGAGACGATCTGGGCTGGAACTATGCAAACGCCCGTCTAGGAGGACAGCTGAATCTTGGGGCCATCTGGTACTTTTAGGTCAGAACAACAGCTACTATTCTTTAACAAACACAGAAATCAGCTGACGGTCGTCTCGTCCGTAGTGCTTGCTCTCTAAAAGACGCCACCCTAATTTCGCAAAAGTTCCAAGCAGTCCCTCTTTGGAATACCGGTGTTTGCGGTATACAGAAAAGACCGCTTGTTCATCAATGGTTGCCAGGGTTTCAATCGTATACGTGTCTGGTATGGTAGAAAGCCCCCGTTTTACTTCATACTGAAATCGCAAACTAGACAAGTCGGGACGGTTTCTTCGGATCACGCCCGCAATCCATTTGAGCCCATGAGTTGTATTAAACGAAGGGTCTTGCTTTTGAATTAATTCTTTCTGATCGGGAGGCGCAAATCCTAGGCAGACATCTACAATGACAAGGTCTCCTGTTTTAAATGCCCGTAGACTCTGTTCAATAAGACCCACCTCATGAAGAATGACCCCAAAGATTCCTCCTAGCACACATCCGACTCGCAGCCGATTTACATCATCTGGATTGTAAAATAAATTGGTGTACCGAGGGAGATGGAAAAAGTTTCCTAAGATCCAATTCGATTCCACCAGAGGACTCTCTCCGAAGTATTGAACGAAATGTCCATGGGACTCTATTGCCAAAGTAGGACTAATATCGACAAAGAAGCATCGCAATTTTTGAAAAACGTTTGTCTGTAAAAGCCCATCACACAAAGCGGTCTCTTTGCGGCCATCTCCCGCACCTAGCCCAATGACATCAATTTGGTCTTGAAGAAAATAGGTATCTTTGAGATGGCGAGAGATAAGCCCTGCAATCCAAAAAATCCAATCAGGAGGCACCTCAAACGTAGAGAGATATCTATCTTCTTGGGCAGCAGAACACCAATCTGCAGCTCCATAGGGATCTACAAAAAAGCAAGCTACGTCAATCGCTCCTCCTTTGGGTGCAGAAAACTGGTGTTTGATATCCCGAGTCAGAAGCAGCTGATTATAATCTGGGGCTCGCCAGCCATTTGCTTGCATATCTTTGTAACTCCCTTTCGTAAGCTTTAGTCCTTTGCAAAAATATAGATGAGCTGCCGGTTGTCATAACCATACTGCCTCCCTTGGAGCGGCTTCCAACCTAACTCTGCAAATGTTTCTATAAACTCCTTAGCACTGTATCGGTGCCTTTGGAATAAAGAAAATTTCGTTTGTTCCTCAGTGATTGCCTGAATTTCCAAAGTATAGGTGTTTGGAAAGATAGACTCACCTTGCTTCACAGAAAAGTCAAACCGTATGTCTGCTGAAGGATTATGATAGCGCCGGAATACTTCCCCAATCCATTCGATGCTGCTTTGTCCCTGAAAGAAAGGGTCCTTTTCTTGAATCAAATCCGGGCGGTCGTGGGGGGCAAACCCTAGGGATACATCAATCAGCAACAGATCTTTTGGTTTAAATGCCTTTGAACATTCTTCGATAAATTGCTTTTCTGTCCTTAGCGAAACTAAGGTTCCAAACATTGTGCCAACCCGTAGTATATTTTGATCTTCAGGGCGATAGAAGATATCTTTATACTCGGATAAATGGTGGAAATCCCCCAGGTATCCAATGGCTTGGACGTGAGGCCTTCCGGCGAACTCTTTCTCAAAGCTCTTCTGAGACTCTTTGACAAGTTCAGGGCTCAGATCTAGCAAAAAACAGCGGAGCTGATGAAATTGGTTTGTTCTGTCCAATCCTCGTGATAATAACAATTCTTTATAGCCATCTCCCATCCCTAAGCCAATCACGTCTACTTTGTTTGGGTCAAACCCCGAAGTTTGAATTTGCTGCAAAATGGTCTGTGTGATCCATTCCGGCCAATCCAAGGTAAGATTATCAAACGTCGATATGTACTTTGACCGGTGTGATATCCCACTCCATGCTTTTGCACTTAGGGGATCAAGATAAAAAAAGGATTGCTCTACAATTCCCCCTTTTGGGTTAGAACATTGCTGTTTTCCTTTTTCGAGCAATTGTTTGTAGTCGTAATTTGGATCTTGTAACGTTTTGATTTGCATGGCCATTCCTTTCCTTTTTAGACGAGTTTATTTTTTCGCAAAAATATAAATGAGCTGTCGCTTCAGATAGCCATATTGTCTACCTTCCAAAGGTCTCCATCCTAATGACATAAAAGTTTTTACAAAATCGTCTGCAACGTAACGGTGCTGCTGTAAAAGGGAAAACACGGATCTTTGATCAGCCGTTGCCTGAATCTCAATCGTATATGCATTTGGAAATGCAGAGAGGCCGTGCTTCACCAGCATCTCAAGTTGAATCTCTCGAACGCCAGGACGATTCCGTTTTAAGCTTCGAATCATCCAATCTTTCACTGTCGTTGATTGGAAAAAGGGATCTGCTTTCTGGATAAGATCAGGACGATCGTGAGGCGCAAATCCTAAAGCCACATCGACAATAAGCAAGTCGCCCGGTTTAAACGCTTTTAAGCTATGTTGAATAAAATCTCTCTCATTCCGTAGATTGGCCAGGGTTTCCCCAAACATGGTAGCAATTCGTATTACATGGGCATCGACTGGATCAGCAAACAATTCTTTGTATTTGGGAAGTTGATGAAAATCTCCCAAAATCCATTTTGACTCTACATTCCTCTTATCTGTAAATGTATCAACAAAGTGAGTATGGGCTTCGGTTAACAAGGCAGGACTCAGATCAACCAAAAAACATCGTAACCGCTGCCATGCGCTGGCTCGGTAAAGTCCACTACAGACCAGCGTTTCTTTCTGCCCATCCCCCACCCCCAAGCCAACGACATCTACCTTGCCTGGGTGGAAAGAGGTTTGCTTTATATGATGCAGTACAATTTTTGCCAGCCAGTCAGGCCAATCAACCGGTAGATTGTCAAACATGGATAGATAATGAGACTGACGACAAATAGAATACCACTCTGAGGCCCCATAAGGGTCGATATAATGAAACGATTGATCAATGGAACCTCCCTCAGGCCTTGAAAACTGCTGGGCAATCTGCTGAGTTAGGTCAATATGGTTGTAATCTGGGGCTCGCCAGCCATTGATTTGCATAAAATCTGCCTCTTTTCTCTATTTATCCTGATAAGACCTTCGTTAAGAATAATCAAACAACAATCCGGTTTTTTCCCTGATTCTTTGCTAATCTCATTTTTGCGTCGGCAGATTGGACCAGGGCATTTGCATCCATGCCTGCTTCCAATTCAGAAACTCCGCAGGAAACGGTCATCTCAACTGCCCGTTGCTCATCCACAAGAAAAGGTGTATTTGCAATAGATTGTCGAATTTCTTCCGCTGTCTCTTTTGCATAATCTAAGGGTGTATCCAAAAGAACAACCACAAATTCTTCACCTCCGTATCGAGCAATAATGTCTGTAGGTCGAAGACCTAGTTTGACACGACGTACCATTTCTCGTAACACGCCATCCCCTACAGCATGCCCATACTTTTTGTTAATCATTCCAAAGTTATCTGTATCTATAAAAATGAGTGAAATCGGGTTGGGCCTCCTTGGAGAGAAGGGATCTTTTTCATCCGTCAGCCATCGATTGTATCGACTTACCTCAAGTTGAAGAAGATTCATCGAAAAACTTCGATTATAAGCACGCGTGAGAAAATCCTCCTGTAAGAGGTGCTCGATTTGTTCAAAGTAACCTATTTTGATACCAGTTCCTGAACAAAATTCGAAACCCAGGGAACCAATTTGTAAGATATCTCCGTCGAAAATCTGACTATTTTGGACAATGAGCCCATTGATATAAGCCCCACTAAATTCTGCCAAATCTACAAGGTACCAAGAGTCGTCCTCTTGCCTCAACCGCACATGGCAAGGAGTTGATGAATCCAGCCGAAGTAAAATATCTGCCTCCGCACTATTTCCCAAGGTCGTCCCATCAGGAGCCAGGAGATACCTCCTTCCTAAATCATGATGGTCTCCCGGAGGAATCAGGACTGTTACCAAAAATGCTGCGCCTATGCTCATAATGATCCTTTATGTCGGATCCCCTCTATAGCAAGGATTTGTATTTTCTGAAATATTCATTGTCACAGAAGAAACTTTTTTCGTTCCAACTTGACAGCAAAGCCCAAGCTATGGCTAGTTCCTACCCATGCGCATTTATTTTGTGGGATCGCACGCAACTGGAAAAACAACCATGGCTCGTTGGGTCAGCCGTCATTACGGCCTGCCTATGATTACCGAGGTCGCCCGCAGCGTTCTGGCAGAGCTGGAAACCAATTTCGATACCCTTCGCACAGATATGGACCAAGTGGCCGAGTACCAAAAACGTGTGTTCCAGCGCCAAATCGCAACCGAGCGTCTGCAGGAGAAAGGGTTTGTGTCTGATCGAGCGTTTGATAATCTTGCCTACGCGGGAGACTACACTACCATGCTCAAAGACATCATGTACCATGATGGAGGGGAAGAATTCCGCAAATATATGGAGTGGGTCTGCCAGGGGGTTGTCTTCTTCATCCGTCCTCATCCAATCCTGCTGAAAGAAGATGGAGTTCGTGCTGGGGTTGATTGGGAATCGGTCGTGCGTACAGACGGCATGGTAAAGTTGTTTTTGGAGCAGTTTGGGGTCCCTTACCTGCCCATTCATACACCCTCGATGCAAGAGCGAGTACGCGCGGTTGAGTTTGTTCTTACACGGGCCATGGGCATGGCACAAAAGACAGAAACCGAAGCGGCAGTCTATCCCCAGCGAGTTATTACACTGGTAAAAAATACCTAACCATTCTAACTCAACCTAATCCTTGAAAAATGATAATTTCAGCGACTGAGAAAGATTTCTCTTCGAGGAAGTTGCGAGATCCCGCAAGGACTGATACATCTTATATCCATCTATGGATCAAATGATTGTTGAAGGAATTACGCCTCTTCGTGGCGAGGTTGCCATCTCGGGTGCAAAAAATGCCGCACTCCCTTTGCTTTGCTCTTCGCTGCTAACGACAGCCACCTGCACATTTAGGAATGTCCCCGCGCTTGATGATATTGCTACACTCACAAACTTGTTTCATACCTTGGGGGCCAATAGCATTTTTTCTGATGAACAGCACACCCTACGTCTAACCACAAACCATCTTCAGCATTTTGAAGCGACGTCAGATTTGGTGAAAGCCATTCGGGCTTCGATTCTGCTGCTAGGCCCCTTGGTGGCTCGGTATGGACGCGTACGGTTGGCTCTTCCCGGAGGCGATGCCATTGGAGCTCGCCCCGTTGACCAGCACCTACGTGGCCTTGCTTCCATGGGTGCTAACATTACGATGGAACAGGGCTGCATTGTTGCGAAGGCCCGTCGGCTTCATGGGGCGTCCATTCACCTGGACATGCCCACTGTCACGGGGACAGAGAATCTTCTCATGGCAGCCACCTTGGCCAAGGGAACCACCGTACTCAAAAACGCTGCCAAAGAGCCTGAGGTAGAAGACCTTGCCAAGGCATTGCGCCTCATGGGTGCCCGGATCGAAGGAGAAGGAACTTCGACGATTTATATTGAAGGGGCAGATGAACTTTTCCCCATCGAGTACACGGTGATGCCAGATCGAATCGAAGCAGGTACCTTTTTGGTGGCCGCCTGTTTAACCCAAGGAGAGGTCAACATCACAAATTGCAATCCCTTCCATATGGAATCTGCCTTAAACCTTTTAAAACAAGCAGGCGCCACGATCGAGGTTTCAGAAACGTCTGTTTTCATTCGGTGCCCTCGTCGTTTGAACCCACTTCATATCAAAACCGAACCTTACCCCGGCTTCCCAACAGATTTGCAGGCCCAATTTTTGACGCTCGCTTGCCTGGCCCAGGGAGAGTCTACAGTCCACGAAACCATTTTTGAAAACCGTTTTATGCATGCGCTTGAGCTACAGAAGATGGGAGCCCGTATCAACCTCAATGGACGCGTAGCAACCATCCAAGGCATCGAACACTTCACGAAAGCACAGGTAAAAGGCACGGATTTGCGGGCCTCGGCCAGTCTGGTTCTTGCTGGGCTTTCAGCGAAAGGGGCTACTACGGTCGAGGGGATTGATCATTTGGACCGAGGGTACGAGCGAATGGAGGCGAAACTAACAAAGTTAGGCGCTCGTATTTCGCGGGGTAAATCATTTTCTGAGCAAACAGCTTAAGAGGAGCTATCTTCGGACTTAGATTCATCTTTCACTTCCGCTGCTGCTATCTGGCTTTCATCGACAGAGTCTCCTTGAGAAGATTCTCCTTGGACATATTTACCCTGGTTTGCATGGTAGCGAATTAACCCCTGTAGGCCCTCCATTTGTTTTCGCGAGACCTGGAGCTGTTGCAAAATAAGTACATTCGCTATACTGGGGCCTCTTTTCAATTGTCGCACCCCATCATCTTCGGCAGATAGAGATATTTGAAGTGCAAGTTCCAAACCTTCTATTCTCTTTCGAACAGCACATGCTAAAGCGTTATGTTTTGTTACCTCTTCATCATCCTGATTACCTTCAAGCTTTTGGGTATAATAGATTTGACAATCTAAATGACTCCTCCCCTCACACACATCAATAGAAGGTATATTTAAAGCAGGATTCCCCACCAATAAATCTTTATAGCGTCGTACCTGCACTTCAATTCCAACACGTTCTTCCAGCAAGGAATGGTTTATATCTTCTGAAATGGTATTTTTTGTAGAAGATGAACAAGAGGCCAATCCAGAGGTGAGGATTGCAGCTATCCATAATATTTTTTTCATAAGGAGTCCTTTCAGGAATAGATATGAATAAGTTTAACGACTTTGATATAACTCAAGCTCTACGGAAAGGTCTATCAAGAAGTACAAGGGTCACAAGGGTTAGGGCCAAAATATGGGCTTACGTTAGCCGTTGTCCACCTTGGCATCAAAGCTATAGCTATCCAGACTTATACAATCAATAGCTTCGTGCCACAGCCTCTTTCCAGCGATGTTTTAGCGATTTCCGCTCCGCATTAGAAAGGCTTGGCATAAACCGCCTGTCTTCGTGAAGCTGCGTTTGGGGAAATTCTTCGCTTATCATTTCCACCTCAATCCCTGCCAAAAAACCTACCCCTAGTGCAGTAGCTTCAATCTGTCTTGAGCGGATGATTTCACAATGGAGCAAGTCTGCTTGAATTTGGAGGAACAAATCATTTTTTGCCATTCCCCCATCAACGCGAAGGCTTTGCAGCGACACTCCCGTATCTTTTTCCATGGCTTCTACCAAATCGCAAATTTGTAGCGCAATTCCCTCTAATGACGCCCTGGCAATATGACCCCGGGTTGTTCCTCGAGTCATCCCCCAACATAGGCCCCGAGCCTCAGGTTGCCAATACGGAGCCCCTAGGCCGGTAAGTGCGGGAACCACTGTAACTCCCCCTGAATCAGGCACCGAAGCGGCAAGAGATTCGATCTCCCCCGAGGCTTGGATCAATCCAAGTCCATCCCGTAACCATTGGATGAAGGAACCCGCTACAAAGGCACTTCCCTCGAGGGCATAGGCCACCCTTTTATCAACCGTCTTCGCATAAGCCGTTTCCGCTTGAGTCATCCTCGAAGAGCTCTGTTCTCTCTGCCAGGCAACTGTTCCCAAAAGACGAGAAGAGGAATGCACCCTCCGTTCTCCTGTATTTAGGAGAAGGAAGGCGCCTGTTCCATAGGTGCATTTGGCTTGTCCCTCAGAAAGGCATCCCTGTCCGAATAGTGCCGCTTGCTGATCACCTAAAACTGCAGCAATCGGGATGCCATCTGGGATGCCTGGGACAGACATCGTTTTGGCACAAATTCCCTGTGAGGGTACGATAGACGGTAAAGCATATAGGGGGACACCAAACAGGGAGCATAACTTCTCTGAAAACGAGAGCGTGTCTAGATCAAACAGCAAAGTCCTTGAAGCATTGGTAACATCACTCACGTAGGACTTAGTTCCGCTTAGGCGATACATTAAAAAGGCATCGACCGTTCCAAAAAGCGCCTCTCCTGCTTCCACCTTTTTGCGAAGGCTTGGAAACGTTTGCAAAAGCCACGCCATTTTAGTGGCAGAGAAATAGGGATCAAGCAAAAGGCCGGTCTGCTTTTGAAGAGAAGGTTCATGCCCTTCCCTTCGCAAACGCTCGCAATCCTCTGCCGTCCTGCGATCCTGCCAAACAATCGCAGGGTGCAGAGGAACGCCCTTGCGGTCAAAGCACAAAACCGTTTCGCGTTGGTTGGTAAGTCCGATGGCTGCGATGTGGAAAGGATCGCAGGCAGCTTGGGACAATGCTTGCCCTAGCGCCTTTAGCACAGAGTTCCAAATGTTCTCTCCCGCTTGCTCTACCCAGCCTGGCTTAGGGAAGTGTTGTGGCACCTCGGCATATCCTCGGCCACAAATTTGCATGGTTTTGTCCAGGATAAGTACCGTGGTTCCTGTGGTACCCTGATCAATCGCTACGATATATTTCTTCATCAAGGTTTCCCTTTAAAAGTGGGAGAAGAAGAAAAGTCTGCTCTTAGGTCAGCCTTTGCCAAGACAAGATGGGTACCTAGGGCTTTCTCAGAGGACTTTCGCTTTAGGCGGTAGGTTTCTTACGAACCTTTGCGCCCGTAGCAGAAGGCTTTGCTGCTACTGTAGAAGCGGTTGTTTTCGCTTTTGGTTGAGCTTGTTTGTCTTCCTTCCGCCGAGCAATCCGCTCTTTCATGCTGGTTTGTGCCTTACGACGTTTCATCTTTAACGTACTACGACTATCTCCACGACCCATAAGTGGTTCCTCCAAACAATGATCAATGTTGAATGTAGAAATTTGCAGCAACCCTGCTTTTCTGTCAACTCTTCTTGACGTGGGGTCGCAAGATTGTCTGGCCAGTACCTTTCTCTAAGATAAAAATGTCTCTCTGATTTTCTTGACGCTCTTTCGAACGTTGGGCATTCTTTTTAGCATGGAGCGGCTTCCAGGGAAATTGATTGTACTTGAGGGATTAGATGGTGCTGGAACCACCAGCCAATCACAATACTTGGTGGAATGGTTTCAATCTCGCCAAATGCCCGTCTATCGAACTGCCGAGCCCTCCCAGGGTGAAATCGGCCAATTCATCCGGACGTTCTTAAAGGGACAAAGCAAAACTCCCCCAAAAGAATCCATGGCGCTTCTTTTTGCTGCAGATCGTCACGATCACCTTGAGAACGAGGTACTTCCTCAATTAAGACGTGGCACGCATGTGGTTTGTGACCGATATTTGCTTTCTTCGTTAGCCTACCAACAAGCCTCAGGCGTCCCCCAAGCATTCATCCTTTCAGCCAATGAGGGAGTTTACTCGCCGGATCTGATGATTTTTCTAGATGTACCTACCGAAGTTGCGGCACAGCGAAGAAAGCTTCGGAACTCCGCTCGTGAGCTGTATGAGGCTGAGGCATTCCTTGAGAAGGTTGCTTCTCTTTATCGTTCTGGCATCGATTATCTAAAAAGAGAACAAGAGTCGGTGGTGGTGCTGGATGGCTCCTTGCCGCTCGAGCAAGTCCGTCTCCAAATTCAACAGGTGGTCGCTTCGCATTTATGACTTCCTGTGTCTCCTAGGTAACCCGATCGGTCATCACTCGTACGAAAGAAATGATATCGAATTTAAATCAGACACAAAAACAAACTTGACGACTATACCCAGATCAGGTTAACTAGTACTCTCTTTTCCGGTGTAGCTCAGTCGGTAGAGCAGGTGGCTGTTAACCACCGGGTCGGGGGTTCGAATCCCTCCGCCGGAGTCTCTTTTTCATATAAATAGGAAGAACTTTATCCTCTTGGACGCAGGCTTTCCTATTCGCTCTTCATTCAAGAATCTAACCCATAAAAACCCATTCCACAAGCGTAGTATGAGGGTAGACACCAAACCCTACGAACTCGTACGAATGAAATTCCGTTCTTATTCGGTTGAATGAGAACTTCGACTCTTTCTCGAATATCCTGTCCTTCACGAGACAGCCAAGTTGCTCGATACTCGGAGGGGCTGGTTTCTGAACAGCCTTTTCCCCTGCATTGGGAAAGCCCAAGGTTTTGTAAATATTCTTCGAGCTGAAATGGAATTTTGGCCGGTACCTGACGAGAGGAATAGTTAACCTCATAAATTCCAGGTGGGCCACCATCGTATCCTTTGATGTAAACTGCCGCTGAACCGACCATGTATGGCTTGGGAACATTCTTTACCCATGAGGGCGCAAACCAAAAATAGGCATAGGTGTCACTATCCATTGACATTCCAGCAAAGACGCGCTGTCTTAAGTAAACATAATATCCGCTTACCAAAATGATTACAGCAGCAAGCAAAAGTACCCAAATTTTTGATTTGTAACCTAGTTGCATAGAGGAATGTTCGCTTAAACCTTTGGATTCTCTGAGCTTGCGGTTGCGTCAAAAAGATTTCTTTGGCCAGAAGAATCTATCACCCAAATCACGTAATGCTCTCCTACGGCCATTCCTGTTTCAGCAACTGAGTTTGCGCTTGTTCCTAGACCTTGGGCACATGCTTGAACTTGGGCATTCTTCAGCGAGGCTGACGTAATTGCAAAGGGGTCAGGAACTCCGTCAATAACCTCACCCGTAATAGGATCACAAGCTACGAAAGAAAAAGGAAGGAGGACTGATAGGATTAGGCGAATGAATGGTTTATACATAATGAATCTCCAGAATATTTAATTTATATGAATAGGGGTTAAACTGCATTTTAGCTATATCATGCGATTCCAATGAAAGCAATCAATGGAGTTTCTTCTATATGTTTGTGGAGGATATCGGCTAAGCTCGGGCGCTGGTTCTGGTTTTCTTGCTCTATCCTTAGGTTTTAATCTCAGATCTTGATTTTCGCCCACCTCCCGAAGTTTTATTCACCGTAGCCCAGGCAATTCTCTCAGCAGTCTTTTTAGGGACCCCTTTTTCTTCGTACCCTTCTTCAATATGTTCGGCCTGACGTTTTTGTTTTTCTGTATATTTTGATTTATCTCCACGCGGCATAAACCTCTCCTTTCTACCTACCTATGGCAGCTAACACCAACCTCTCTATAGTAGCCAACATAGATTCGATCTATTAGGTGTCAAGGGTATACCAAAGGGCAATCCCAAAGAGGGTTATGGATTTTTAAGTTGCAGAACTAAAGAGATTTCAATCCTAACAATGGCGGAAGGGATGAGAGCGAAAAGGATCGCGAGGACTTAGGGGATAGGTAAAAAAGCTTTTTTATGTTTACAGACTCTTCCCATCAAAAGGAGTAACGGTCAGTTTCGAAAGATCAACCCCCTCTACACATCGAAGGTTGACCGCAAATGTTTCCTCCCCTTGAGGAGAAGTTCCTCTTCCAAACGGAGAAACACCGCAGTGGGAGCAGAACTGATGGTGAATCCGTTTGCTTCCAAACTGATAATCAGAGAGGTCTGACTTTCCGGAGAGAAGTTGAAATTTCGCCTTAGGCACAAAAGTGAGCATATATCCCTTCTTTGTGCAGATAGAGCAATTGCAGGAAATCACCTGGCTGAAATCTGTGGTTACTTCATAGCTTACTTTGCCGCAGTGGCAGGACCCTTGGTATGTTTTGATTTCGGACATAGCTTCTTTGTAAATGACTCCTTGGGGATGTGCAAGGAAAATGAACGTTGAGGTAGAGGTTGAAGGAAAAGTGCATACAGTCAGATGTACTATGGAGGCGATTAGATATGTTATGCATGCCAGATGAGCTTGAATGTGGTTCGAAAATTGCTTGCCGAAGAATCAATCTTTTGTACAGTAAGGGCATCATGGAAAACCAGGTCTATCTAACCGATGTCGACACACCCCTTGGGTGCATGGGGGTTGTATTTACCGAGCAGGCTCTCTTGCGGATCCACCTCCCTTTGGAGAGCCGCGAGGCCACCCTGACCGAGCTTTCATTCCTGCATCCAACGGCACAACCTGCAAGGCCTTTTCCTCGCATTCAATCCTACCTCGACGAACTTACACGTTATTTTCAAGGGAAGCCGCACGACTTCTTTAAGGTCCCACTTGTTTTGTCTGCTCTGCCCGCTTTTCACCAGAGGGTGCTGCTTGCCGCAAGAAACATTCCTTTTGGAACAACAATTAGCTATGGCGAGCTTGCTAGGGAAGCTGGTTCTCCGCTCGCTTCACGCGCCGTGGGACAAGCCCTTGGGAAGAACCCCTACCCAATTCTTATTCCGTGCCATCGGGTTTTTGCCTCTGGTGGAAAAATTGGAGGGTTCTCTGCCTATGGGGGAATTGATACGAAGAAGAAATTGTTAGCACTTGAGGGGATCAACTTATAAAAAAATAAGCACGGATGTGACCAATGAATGCATTCAAAGAATGCGGTCTAATGTACCTATCTCCACATTTTCTATGATGGCGTGACATCCTAAACGTGGAATTGTAGAAATAGAATTCTCCTTGCTCCCATATTCCTATTTTAGTAGATTCTTGTGTGCCTATCCTTATGAGAAAAGAAGTTCCCATACCTGAAGACCATTTCTTGTCTAAGCTTTTGGTGGTAAAGCCACGGCACCTAGATATAGCAAAAGGGGAAGGAGTTATTCTAGAGAGTTTTTTTGATCTACTCCCTAAAGACCTTTTAGACCTATTTGAAGGGCAAGACGCTTCTTAGAGACCTAATGCTTCTATCAGAAACTACCCCATCCAAATGGTTTGGCGGTTATCTATTGAACTATGCAGAGTAGCCCCATCTAACTTCGCTCTTGCCTCCCTAAAACGCTGCGTTTAAATCCACTTCTCCCTGCACCCCAACCTGGTAGGCTGAGACGCGTCTCTCGAAGAAGTTGGTCAGCTCACGGACGTCCTGTAGCTCCATAAAGGGGAACGGGTTCTTGACGTTGTACCGTTTAGGAAGACCCAGCATGGTCAGACGCTGGTCAGCGATAAAACCTAGGTATTGCCTCATATCCTTTGTAGAAAGCCCCACCACACCTTGGCTGAGCAGGTCGTGCGCAAACTGGGTCTCGCACTCAACCGCTTCTTCAATCATCTTGGTGATGTCTTGTGCCATCTGGGCATCAAACAGACCGGGCTCTTCCTGGCGAACAATCTGTACCACCTGGAACGCAAAACTCATGTGCATGCTCTCGTCGCGAAAGACCCAGTTGGTCCCAGTGGCAAGCCCATGAAGGAGTCCACGAGAACGGAGGAAATACACATATGCAAACGCGGCAAAGAAGAACAAACCCTCGATACAGGCAGCAAAGCAAATAAGATTT
Organism: uncultured Myxococcales bacterium; assembly: GCA_964537055.1. Taxonomy (GTDB): domain Bacteria; phylum Myxococcota_A; class Polyangia; order Palsa-1104; family JAEUJZ01; genus CAZHYV01. Next base: position 68,222 of record CAZHYV010000003.1, on the reverse strand, counting down.
AGTACAAATTGGCGACGATCAGCAGCTGTTTTCAACGACTCAAGTTGATGGATCGAGTCCATCCATTTGAGGCAAAATTGGGCCTTGGTGCGAATCGAAGGAATGTTATCCACCGCAGCAAAGGCTTTTTCTCGATCTTCAGGGTCGGGCAGATAGCTATCTAGCAGCGTTAGATAGAACTGGATGTGTAGCGCCTCTTCGTACAGTTGGCGGGACAAATACATCCGCGCTTCCGGAGCATTAATGTGCTTATATAAGTTGAGCACGAGGTTATTAGCGACAATGGTATCCCCAGTAGCAAAAAAGGCGACCAGCCGATGGATCAGGTGGCGATCCGCAGGGGTCATCTTATTTTTCAGATCCAAAAGGTCTGTTGAAAAATCGACCTCTTCCACCGTCCATGTATTTTTGATGGCATCTCGGTACATCTCGTAAAAGAGGGGATAGCCCATAGGCCGTAATGTCAGCTTTAAACCAGGATCTAGCAGCATGGCTTCGTACTCACTTGGGAGGGCGTATTTAGGAAACATTCTTCTTTGCCTTACAAAAATGAGGATGAATTCCGCGCAATACGAGCCCTCTTTTCGTACCACGCAGTCTGCGTTTTCCTTCTTTGCAAGCATCCTACCATGAAACGTGGCCGCTAAAGAACATTATTGGCAGGCCTCGCAACTTTCGGGGTTTTCTAGCGAGCACGCAATTGCATCTGCGGGACTAAACTCCGCTGCCGAAGTTTGCGTTCCCGGTCCTATCGATGGGGCTACCGAGGCCAAGGCAGGCGCGGATGCTGTCGTCTTAGCAATTTCCGTTGCTGGACGCGAGCGGAGATAATATGTGGTCTTAAGGCCCTTTTGCCAAGCATAGAAATACATGGAAGATAAGGCCCCAATGCTGGGGCTTTCCATAAATAGGTTCAGCGACTGGCTTTGATCCAGGAAGGCTCCTCGATCGGCCGCCATATCAATCAGCGATCGCATCGGGATTTCCCATGCGGTGCGATAAATGGCTCGCAGGTCCTCGGGCAGCTCTTTCATCGCCTGAACAGAACCTGATAGGTTTTTGAGTGCGAGCCTGGTCGCCTCGTTCCAAAGACCCAACTTCTTTAAGTCTGCAACGAGGTACCGGTTGACCTGCAAAAACTCGCCCGAAAGGGTTTCTCGTTTAAACAGGTTTGAAACCTGTGGTTCGATACACTCGTAACAGCCTGCGATCGAGGCAATGGTCGCTGTCGGTGCAATGGCAAGCATTAGCGAATTGCGCAGCCCATGCTTTTTGATTCGGTCACGCAATGCATCCCAACGTTTGGTATCTTCGGGCACGACACCCCAAGCGTCAAACTGAAGCTCTCCTTGCGCGGCCCGTGTTTCTGCAAAAGAAGGATGGGCGCCCTGCTCTTCGGCCAAAGCAGCTGAGGTCGATAGTGCAGCATAGTAGATTTCTTCCTGAATTTTCTTCGATAATGCTCTTGCTTCAGGCGCGTCAAAAGGAAGCCTCAATTGGAAGAATACATCCTGGAGCCCCATTAAGCCTAGACCCACAGGCCGCCATCTTTGGTTAGAAGCGGCTGCCTGGGGAATCGGGTAAAAGTTCAGGTCAATGACACGATCCAGTTGACGAATGGCCAAATCCACGTTGTGTGCCAACTTCTTAAAGTCAAACGTCCCCTGACTGAGGTATCTGCTGAGGTTAAGAGACCCCAGGTTACAAACTGCGGTCTCTTTATCGGAGGTGACCTCAATAATCTCAGTACACAGGTTCGAAAGGTGGACCACATTCTCAGGCTTTGCTGTCTGGTTGCATTTCAGGTTGGAGGCATCTTTAAATGTCATCCACCCGTTGCCTGTCTGCGCTAATGTTTTCATGATTCGAGCATAAAGCTCACGGGCCTTCATGGTTTTTACTGCTAGACCCTGCTGTTCCGCTTGGACATAGGCATCTTCGAAGGCTTTTCCATAAAGGTCTGGTAACATAGGCACCGTCTTTGGATCAAACAAAGACCAATCCTGGTCCTTTTCAACCCTCCTCATGAATAAATCCGGCACCCAGTTTGCCAAGTTTAGGTTATGCGTTCTCCGTGCTTCGTCTCCTGTATTGTCTCTAAGCTCTAAGAAGCTTTCGATGTCTGCGTGCCACGTCTCTAGATAAACACAACAGGCGCCTTTCCGCCGTCCGCCTTGGTTGACTGCGGACACCGAAGAATCGAGCGTCTTTAACCAGGGAACAATTCCACTTGAGTACCCGTTGGTCGATGCTATCAGTGATCCCTCCGATCGGACACGATGGTACCCAATTCCAATTCCTCCAGAAAACTTCGACAGCATGGCTACATCGGTGTACTTCTGATAGATGCTGGTCAGGTCATCGGTAGGGGAATCTAGCAGGAAGCAGGACGACAGCTGTTCGTGCCTTGTGCCAGAGTTAAACAGGGTAGGAGAACTAGGAAGGTATTCAAGCGAAGAAAAGAGCTCGTATAGCGCAATGGCCGTCTTCACGTTATCTGAAAGAGCACAGGCGATACGCAAGAAAAAATGCTGTGGGGTTTCAATGACCTGTCGGGTTTGAGGATGGCGGAGCAAGTACCGGTCGTACACAGTGCGAAGACCAAAATATTCAAAGAGCTGGTCTCTTGTCTGATCCACAACATCATTCAGTTTCCGGCTATTTTTACTAACAAAGGAAGCCAACCGTGGCGCTATCAATCCGTGCTGCATCCCTGCCTGGATCGATTGAGAAAACGAGTGAATCTCTTGATTTGCAACTTCTTTGTAAATGTAAGTGCTTAGCAGCCGTGCAGCTAGCCGGGAATACTCAGTCTCTTCAACGATGAGCGCTGCTGCTGTCTGGATCGACAACCGATCAAGCTCTTGCGTGGTGGCACCATCGTAAAGACCGCTAATCGTTTTTGTGGCAACCCGCAAGGCATCTACATCTTTTAGACCAACGCAACATCTGCCCACGGCGCGCACAATTTTGTTCACGTCCACAGGTTCATAGGTACCGTTTCGTTTTCGAACTCGCATGGTTGTGGGAACATAATCGGAATCACTTCCATTCATGAATGGATCTTCTGATTGATCCTGTGCGGTAGAAGCTGCCAATAGTGACTCGTCTCGAGTATCGGTGAACATGCGGACTCCTTTGAACGGTATTAATATAAAACCTACTTAAAGAAAAACAAGGAAGAGCAGAGCTGATTCTGTGCTCCTTTGCTTCTCTAACAGAGTGGGTGAAAAGATCTCCACTGCGATCTAATGGATGGTTATGGGATTAACGTAGATTTTAACGAAGATCAACTTCATAAATTAAGGATTTTCAAAGTTCCCGGTTTTCAAAGAGAAATCAACAAGATACAGAATGTATGCAGCCCTCTATGATGCCGGTTGCGTGCCTGCCTAAGACTCTTTGCTAGGATGCAAAGACCTATACGTCTTCCCTATCTTTTACTGCTATCGTATAAAGAACATCTATGGATGGCCCTTCCCCTTCTTCGTTCCGATCCCGAACCCGCATTGATTCTTTTCGGTATGCCTTTTCGGGATTTAAGTACGCGCTCACAACTCAAATCAATCTACGCATTCATCTTGTGATCACCTTATGTATTGTGGGTCTTGGGGTTTATGTACGGCTAAAACCTCTTGAGTGGGGCATCATCTTGCTTGCGATTGGTCTTGTCCTAGGCACAGAACTCATTAATACCGCCATTGAGGCTGGGATTGATCTTGCATCCCCTCAGATCCATCCGCTTGCAAAAACAGGAAAGGATGTCGCCGCGGCCGCTGTTCTCATGAGTGTGATCCTTGCGATCATGATCGGTATTCTTATCTTAGGCCCACCCCTTTGGCATAAATGGAAGCCTACCCTTCCTTCATAAATATGCTTCTGTTTTCTTTCCCCCTAGCAACAAAACCAATCCTTCGGTATAGTCATTCCTCTTTCATTAAAAAAGGAATACCCAGATGAGCAAAAAATACCCCAAATCACCTCCGATGAGTATTGATTCTAAAAAAAAGTATACCGCCCTCTTTCACACCGAGGTTGGCAATTTTGAAATCGAACTTTTTGCTGACAAAGCACCAAAAACGGTAAACAACTTTGTGTTCCTCGCAAAAGATGGGTTTTATGACAATGTGACATTTCATCGCGTGATCCGTGGTTTTATGGCACAAGGGGGAGACCCCACGGGCACAGGTGCGGGAGGACCCGGGTACGAGTTTGAAGATGAGTTTCACCCCTCCCTCCGCCACACCGGCCCAGGAATTTTGTCTATGGCCAATGCAGGACCCAACACAAATGGGAGCCAGTTCTTTATCACACATGTGGCAACCCCCCATCTGGATGGTTGCCATAGTGTCTTTGGGAAAGTAAGCCAAGGGATGAATGTGGTTCTTTCCATCCCTGAACGCGATCCAAGCCGTACCAGAGCGCCAGGAACAAAGATCACAAAAATTGAGATTATGGAGAAAGACTAAAGCATTTTCCCTGGAAATCTACCGCGTGACCCTACTGCAGCATCCTTCATCTCTCTTACATGATAAAGGCTTTGTGGATGCTTGTCAGGCTCTCTCTTAGCTATAAGCCTTCTCAGCCGCAGGTTGAGAGGTCTGTCTCCCATCCCGTTTTAGTTCATCTTGAAACAGCCTCAAGACTCGATTCCACGCATCATTCCGAGAAGCCTCGTGAAACGCCGCTCGTTGATCGCAGAAAAATCCGTGGTTGGCCTCGGGATACACAATCACTTCGTGGCGGACGTGCGCCTTTTTTAAAGCATGTTCAATCTGCTCACGGTGTTCCTTGGGAATGTGCGTGTCCTGCCCCCCAAAAAAGCAGCAGATTTTCCCATGGTGTTTGGCAATTCCCTCGGCCAAATCCATGGTCGGCTGGGCTTCTCCTAGCATCCCTGGCACGGCAAGTCCACCCCCATAAAAAGAGGCCGTCGCTGCAATATCGAATTGGGTTGCCGCAAAATAAGCAACGTGGCCTCCGATACAAAACCCAATAGATCCTAACCGAGGCGTAGTGTCATGCCGGCTGCGAAGGTAGGAAATCGACGCCTGCACGTCAGCAGCCAGTTCATTTCGTTTTAATTTCCCAATCAGAGGAAGTCCTACATCGAGGCCCTTTTGATCATAGGTAAGCTCGATCCCTGGGGCGACTCGGTGAAAATAATCTGGAGCAAGCACCACATACCCTTGTCTGGCAATCCGGTTTGCTACATCTTGGATATGGCTGTTAATCCCAAATACCTCCATAAATAACAAGATTCCTGGGTAATGGCCTTTTTCAGAGGGATAGGCGAGATAAGCTCCCATGGGTTGAGAAGGAAGTCCATCTTGTACCTTAAGTGTAATTCGTTCGTGGGTGATTTTATGTTCCATACGTTGTTTCTCATAGAAAATGAGAAGGAAGTCAAATCTTTACAGGAAAGAAAAGAACTTCTATGAAGGGAAGTGAACGGAACAATAAAAGAAGCGAGTAGACCAAATATGGCGGGAACGAACTATGAAGAAATTAACAAAAAAGGAATTTCTTAAAGATGCATAGATTTTCGCTTGCCTATTCTCGACAATATGTTATTGAAGCCTTAGCCCATGCAAATTCTTATCGACAATCCTGACGAAGACTCGGTAAATTCATTTTTAATTGTTTCTCACTCAGCCGATCCCACTCTATCTAGAAATGCTTGTCACTATGAAGTATCCACCCAAGGGGTTCGTATCGGACATTTGCCTGAAGAGACCTTTCCAAAAGCAGAGCCTTCCATCAAAAAGCCCACCTTTCAGATCTTATTTCGACATGGCTATTTCTCTTGGGAAGATTTAGCAAGCCATACGGGTACACGAGTCCACGGGATCATCACACAAAAACAATCTCCCGAGAATAAGGAAATGACCCAGATAGGCAGGTTTGCTTTTGAGTTCGGCACCGAGAAACTCAAGCCATCAAAAATCTCGACAGAGCTCTATAGGTTCACTCAAAAAAATATGCTTACTGGTATCTATCAATCAAGCTACCTGAAGCATCTGCTAGAATGGGAGATTGAAAAATATCGCAAACTTTTGAATAGACGGAAAAAAGATGCTTCTTTTGTTTCCCTCTGCTCTCTATCTCTCTTACAGGTGAAGATTGACCGATTTGAGGAGATATGTCAGCAGCTACAATCCCTAGAGCTTCAGGCCTTTTTTCAAAAAGTGGCAAAGTATCTTAGTGAACGGGTGCGTTCTACAGATATTATGGCTGATTGGGACGATGGTTTCCTCATTTATCTCCCGAACACACAAGCAAAAAAAGCATCTGATCTTGCAGAAAATTTACAGAAACGCATCGAGCGCACTTCTTTTACGCTTCGGGAACAGATCGAGATGAAAATTACAGTCTCTATCGGAGTAGCCACTTATAAACCTACAATGACCCTGGAAGCGTTTATCGAGGAATCAAAACGATCCCTGTTAGAGGGAAAACAGAAGCGGCAGGCAAATCTCTACAAGCCGTCTGCCTACCGACGTCCTTCCTAAAGGGTGAAGACAAGCGTAGTGTCGATATTATGAAAGACAATCAAAGTTATTACGACGAATTTTCAAAAACGTACGAGCGAGAACGTCACGATGGGTATCATGCACTGATCGATCATCTGGAAGTAAGCCTCGTCTCTAAGTATCTGCAGCCTCACATGCGAGTGCTAGAAGCAGGTTGTGGAACTGGTCTTATTCTACGCTCCCTGAAAGAAAAAGCAGCGCATGCTGTTGGGTTTGATCTTTCTCACGGGATGCTAAGGAAAGCCAAAGAGCGAAACTTACAGGTCGTACAAGCCAATGCTTTGTCGGTTCCCTTTGCGAGCGAAAGTTTCGATATCGTATGTTCATTTAAAGTGCTTGCTCACGTAAATCCCATCCAAACAGCTATGGAAGAGCTTGTGCGCGTCCTAAAACCAGGGGGGTGGCTCATTACCGAATTCTACAACCCCTACTCGCTTCGGGGTCTTATTAAAAAACTCAAGAAGCCAACCGCCATCTCTGATCAAACTCACGATGAGTCTGTCTATACTCGGTATGATACGCTGGAAGAGATTCGTTCTTATCTGCCAAGCTCAATGGACATAAAAACGTGTCGGGGCGTCCGGATTTTTACCCCTTTTTCACAAATCCATAGGTGGCCTGTAGTGGGACCTATGTTTCGTTTTTTAGAAACTCACGCCGCCGACGTTCCTGGGTTACGCCGCCTTGGTGGTTTTTTTATTGTCGTCTCCCAAAAAAGTATATGATCCAGGAAACAAAGTACGTGCTCCAGGAAATGAGGAACTCGTGGAATCCCAAAAGATGGAACCCCAAAAAACAATAGCTCCGATGGATTTTTATTACTGGTCAACTCCTAATGGAGCCAAAATTGCCCTCATGTTAGAGGAGTGCAAGCTCCCCTATCGGGCCATTCCAATCGATATTAGTAATGGGGAGCAACTCTCGCCAGAATTTATGGCTATCAGCCCAAATAACAAAATTCCTGCTCTTGTGGATCACCAGGCGCCAGGGGGACCCCTGTCGCTTTTTGAATCCGGGGCAATCCTAAAATACCTTGCCGAAAAAACAGGGAAATTTTATCCCCGTGACCTCCACTATCGGTATGAGGTAGAAAAATGGCTAATGTGGCAAGTAAGCGGACTTGGTCCCATGGCGGGTCAATATTTTCACTTTCGCTTTTACGCAAAAGAAAAAATTCCGTACGCGATTGAGCGATACTTTAATGAGGTAACTCGCCTGTTTAAGGTACTCGACCAACAGGTAAAGCTGAACGAGTATATTGCCTCTGCCTATTCGATTGCAGATATCGCCTGCTGGCCGTGGATCGCAGTCTATAAGAAACTCGATCAAACCATCGAACAATTTCCGCATCTTCAGCGTTGGTTTGAGCTTGTAGGCCAAAGAGAATCCGTGGCAAAAGCCTATCAAGCGACGATGCAAAAAACCCTGTAGCGCAAAGAACCTCGTAGACCTTACGGGGTTTGCCTCTGCCCTAAGCTCTTACTGGGATGAGAGTAAGCGGGAGCGACCATTGAGCGCTCTCTGAACTATTCACCTTCTCATAGGTTAGTACCAAAGACACAGAGGTAGCTGCTGCATCAAAGCCCTCTAGTTTTGATTTGAGAACACGAGCATTGAGCGATGTTGGGTCAGCTCGATCTATCAAGAAGATGATTTCTACTTCATTCGGACCCTGAACAAGTTTTGCTGACAAAATCTCATCCTGCTTTAACGGCCTTTGGAGGGTAATCGAAAGATAATTATCAAAATTTCGGTCAATTTGACTCGTTCTGGCCAAAGGATCTACTTCACACACAGGGAGAGCTTTGTTCGCCGCCAGGTTGCAATCCACAGCCTCTGCGGGATCGGCACTAGGTTGACATCCCAGGATTCCCCACGTTCCCAACAATAGTGCTAATAAAATGTTTTTCTTCATATTTAACCTCCTAGATTAGGACTTTTCTTCTTCTTTTGAGTGTGCCAAGCGCACAGAAGTTACATGTTATAGCTTGAGAACTGAAGGTATGCAAGCGGTATTGACGTCACTCGCACAACGAGCTCGGTTGGATATGCAAGGAGGGCTTTAGGCACAGAGATAGGGGTAATCTGAAAGTACTAGACCAAGGATTCTCCTCCATAGATAAAAAACTTAATTTCAATAAAGGCTCAAAAGCCTGAGGATGGACCGCATTCATTAGACCGGTGAGCTTATTTTTATCAAGTGTAAGCTCCTCAAGCACAGAAAGGCCCTCAAAGACCCCAAAAGGTAACGTATCAATATTGTTTTTTCTCAGGTTAAGGCTTTTTAGCGAGCGAAGGAGCAAAAATGTATTGCTTGGTAAATCCACAATCTGGTTTTCTGTTAGATCAAGCCTCTCGAGATTAATTAAATCGGCAAACACGTCTCTCGATAAGAACGCAAGGTGGTTTTGCCTTAAGGAGAGCTGCTTTAATGCTCGTAGACCCCAAAAAGCTCTAGAAGATAGCTGCCAAAGCTCGTTCTGAGAAAGGTCGAGGTTCATGAGAGAAGAGAGCCCCAGAAACAAATTGGGAGACAGCATAGGAAGGTGACTTTCTGCCAGAGAAAGGACTTCTAACGGAGAAGGAGCTCCCTCCTGCTGAAGACCCCAAAAGGAGGTCGCGGGAATGCCTAGGAAAAAATTACAGCGAGAAAGATCCATTGATTTGAGTTGATAGAGCCCTAAAAAGGAACCTTCCTCAATCATCTCAAGAGGATTATGCGAAAGATCAAGGATTTTTAAATTTCCCAATGCTCGAAACAAACCTGAGGGAAGACGTTGTACTTGATTATTTGCCAGGAATAAGCGCTCAAGCTCTTTCGTATGGGAAAAGGTATCATTTTGGGAAAACTCTAGTTGATTGAAGGACAAATCCAGCGTATTCAGAGAGACAAGATCCTGCAAAAACCCTACAGGCAGACTGGAGAGGAAATTTTTACTAAGGATCACCTGAGTTAGTACTCTTTGTCTCAAGAGGAAGCCCTCGGGCAAACTGCGGAGACGATTTTGGTAAAGCGAGAGCTCTTCAAGAGGAAGTCCCAAAAGGAGAGAAGGAGGAAGCTCTTCAAACCCATTGTCTGATAGGTCAAGAAGCTTTAGAGAAGAAAGTCCCTGAAATATCTTTTTAGGTAAGGTGGAAAGCCTAGGCAGATGCAGTTTGAGTCTCTTTAAAGAAGTTAGCCCCGCAAATGTGGAATCCTCCAGGATGGTAAGCTGCGGATTTTCTAAGAGCAGTTCCTCTAAAGAAGGGAATGCTTGAAAAAATCCCTTGGGTATCCTTTCTCCATGATCTAAAAACAAAGTGAGTTTGGTAATCTGAGTTTGGGAAGCATCACAGCTCACCCCATTCCATTGACAGATCTCTTTCGACTTCAGCCAACTGTTGCTATATAAAATCGAACCACCCATGCTAGTCTTGTAAAGCATCGCCAAAGCGCAACACTGCTCTTTGAAGGAAGATTGAGTACATAACTCTATTGCATCCACATCCCCATCTGGGAGAGGAAAACCACCACACTGCAAAGAAGATTCCGGTTTGCATCCAAAAACGCCAACAAGCAGAACCAAGGTAAAAAAGCCAAAGATTTTTCGTAAAAAACTCAGGCGCTTATCACATCCCGTCCACAACATGGCGGCATCCTAACAAAAGTACACATTTGTTCAAGAATTCATTTCGGGATTCTTTCAAGAGGAGCAGGCAAGTCTTTATTTGCACTTCGCCCAATTTGCACCAGAGGCCACGTGAACCTCAAGCGGCACTGATAAAGTACAGGCCTTTTCCATAAGTCCTCTCACAAGCTCCATCGTTCTCTCACTGGTTGCTTGAGGCACCTCAAAAACAAGCTCATCGTGCACGGTAAGCAACATCTTTGCCGCAAGCTCAGGATGGTTCTCTAACGCCTCTTGCACTTGAATCATAGCAATTTTTAAAATATCGGCAGCCGTTCCTTGGAGCGGTGTATTTTTTGCCATCCGCTCGGCATAGGCACGAATTTGATAATTGCTCGAAAGTAATTCTGGCAGAGGACGGTATCTACCAAAAATCGTTCTTGCCCCCCCTTCCCTTCTGGCTTTAGTCACCAGCGCATCCATAAAAGTAGCGACTCTTTGGTACCGCGAAAAATATTCGTTGATGTATTGTTTTGCCACCCCTTTGGGAATCGATAGACGAGTCGCCAAACCAAAATCGGTAAGTCCATAAATAATTCCATAGTTAATCATTTTTGCAACGCGGCGCATTTCCGGACGAGCTCCTTCAACCGGTCCAAACATCTCTTTGGCTGTCCGCTCGTGAACGTCTTCTTTCGCCAAAAAACTTTGAAGCAACAGCGGATCCTGCGACAAATGAGCCAGCACCCGAAGTTCAATCTGGGAATAGTCCGCTGATATGAGCACGCTCCCTTCCGGTGCCACAAAGGCTTTCCTAATCTCTAGACCTAAATCGGTACGAATGGGGATGTTCTGCAAATTTGGCTCTGTCGATGACAACCGCCCTGTCGCTGCCACCACCTGATGATAGCTTGTATGAAGCCGACCTGTTTTGGGGTCCAAAAGCTGGGGCAACTGATCTAAGTAGGTGTTCTTCAATTTCGACAGCGTGCGGTGGGTATGAATTTTCCGGGCAATCGGGTTTTCCGCGGCCAAGGACTCTAAGACTTCAGCATCCGTAGAGAACCCGGTTTTGGTCTTTTTGGTTCCTGGAAGACCTAGCTTCTCGAACAAAAGCTCTTGAAGTTGCTTGGGCGAATTTATGTTGACCGCATACCCTGCCTCTTGGGTGACTTCTTCCTCAATAGAGGCCAGTTGCTCGCCCAATTTTGTAGAGAGGGTAGATAATACGCTGGTATCCAGAGAGATACCGTGCTTTTCGATCTTTGCAAGCACACGGCCAAGGGGTAGCTCGATTTCATCCAAAAGTTTTTGTCCATCCAAGGGAAGAAGTGAACGGAGGAAAAAGCCCAATTTTAGAATGGCTTGTGCCTCATATCCAGCAACTTTTGCCACTTCTTCAATCTCGATGGACTCAATCGCAATGGCTCGCTTTTGCTGGCGGCAAAGTTCGTCACGGCTTTTAGGAACAACCCCGTCATTTTGGAGATATGTCTCGCAAAGAGAGGACAGGTCGTGCTTCCGTGCTGCATCGAGAATATAAGAGCACAGCGCCGGATCAGTGGCGACACCTTCCAGCTGAAAACCTAACTTTTCTAAGATCAGATAAGTGTCTTTGGTCCCGTAGACAGACTTCCGGATGTCTGCACTTCGAAAAAGAGGACCCAAGCAAGAAACGAGGTCCTCCTTTGTCCATTGGGAAGGAGAACCCAAATACAAGTGCCCCATAGGAAGATAAATGGGGTTTGGCAAATCTGAATCTGGCAAATCTGCGAAGGTCTTTGCATCATTAGCTTCAGCAAATAGTGCAATCCCGCAAACATCAGCCGTGCGAGCCGAAAGCTCACGAGAGCTTCCCATAAGCGGAAGAGAAATCCCTAAAGAGACGGTGCGAAAAGAAAGAACTTCTTTTGCCCACAAAGCAAGCTCCTCTTTGGTCAGGATGACCTGTGCAGGTTTAATGAGAAGCACCTCTTTGCCTCCCTGCCCCGTAGTTTCTGCAGGGAAAGAGCTTTCGGGTAATGGTTGTTGTTCTCTTTTAGGAGGAGATAATAGATCGAGGGGTAGAGCATACGTCCCTCGGGCGTTGGCGTCTGCGCTTGTATCTGAGATCGAGCTTGCATCTGCTTTAAAATATTTATGCAGGAATTTTTTAAATTCTAATTCCTGAAGAATCTTTTTGAACTCATCAGCATGGTACGCTTTTTTGATCAACTCCTCCACTTCAATTCCCAAATCCATCTCTGTATGCAGGGTTACCAATTTTCGGGAGAGGGAAAGCTGTGCAGAATGGTCCCTTAGCGAAGCCTTAATCTTTTCTGCACCTCGAATATGAATCTCCTCCAGATGAGCAAGGACATTGTCGATCGAGCCATAGGTTTGGATCAGTTGGGAAGCGGTCTTAGGCCCAATGCCTGGCACACCAGGGATATTATCGCTTGAATCCCCCATAAGCGCTAGGACCTCACCCAATTGGCTAGGAGGCACCCCAAACTTTTCTTCTACCTCTTTCGGGCCGTAGGTCATCCCAACGCCGTTGTTCTTCATCGTATCTAAAAGCACAATGTTTTGACCGCAAAGCTGCATCAAATCTTTATCGGACGAGACAATCACTACGTTCATCCCACGATGCTCTGCCTGCCTTGCCAGTGTGGCAATCACATCGTCCGCTTCTCCTGTGACTCCATTGAGAACCTGATACCCCATCGCTTGCATAAGCTGCTTTGCTCTCGCAAACTGGGGCAACAGATCATCAGGGCATGGGGGACGGTGCGATTTATACTCTGCATAAAGCTCGGTTCGGGCTGATTTTCCACCAGCATCAAATACCACAGCAATGTGGCTTGGATGGTACTGCTCTTCGATTCGGATCATCATGTTGAGAAATCCAAATACGGCCCCAGTGGGCTCTCCTTTTGAGGTCATCATCGGAGGAAGCGCATGGTAAGCTCGAAACAAGAGGTTTGCTGCATCAATGAGATAAAGAGATTCCACAGAGCCACTATACTACACCTACGGAATCTTACTATCGGAAATTTAAGAGGTTGATAAGGCCAATCAGGTTGGATTTTATATGGATAGCCAGGAGGGAACTAAGCCGATTCTATCTCGACAGTCAGGAGGGGACCGAATTGATTTTTCGGCGCAGCTTTCCCTATCCGCGGCCGCTGAGGAGGTTTCTTGCAATCACCATCCGCTGGATCTGGGAGGTGCCTTCGTAAATTTGGAGGAGCTTGGCATCGCGCATTAGCTTTTCGACGGGGTATTCTCGAGTGTAGCCATAGCCGCCAAAGATTTGAACCGCATCGGTCGCTACCTTCATGGCGGCATCCGCACCAAAACATTTGGCGATGCTCGAGACAATGGAATCGAGCATTCCCCGGTCCACGTTCCAAGCGGCTTTATGGCATAAAAGCCGGGTGGCTTCGTAATCGACCGCCATGTCCGCCAGCATAAATTGGACCGCCTGATGGTCGGCAATGGGAACCCCAAAGGTCTTTCTCTCCAGTGCATAGGCCCGGCTTTCATCGATAGCTCGTCTCATCAGGCCAGACGCCCCCGCAGCCATCCAAGGACGGGAGCGATCGAAAGTCTTCATCGCAATTTTAAAGCCCTCCCCTTCTTGTCCTAAAAGAGCCTCCTTGGGAAGCCGTACCTCTTCAAAAATGACATCGACCGTCTCTGACGCACGTTGACCTAGCTTGTGCTCTTTCTTGCCCACCTTTACCCCTTTGAGGTCCCGGTCAACGATAAAGCAAGCGATTTTCTTATTACGGGCTTTTAGATCTTTTTCCGCCTTTGGATCTGAGGTCGCAAACACTGTGTAGAAGCTAGCGTGCCCCCCGTTGCTAATCCAGCGTTTTTGTCCAGTTAATACGTAGCCATCTCCGTCTTTTTTGTAATGCGTGGTCATTCCAGCTACGTCAGAACCTGCATCCGGCTCAGAACAGCAGTAGGCTGCAAAAATCGGCTCTTTGCTCAGCCAACCTAGGTATTTCTTCTTTTGGTCCTCGTTCCCCGCCAGGATGATGGGAAGCGCCGCCAAATCGTTGATAATCATCGAGGTGCATGTCCCCAGGCAAGCATATCCAATTTCTTCAATCACGAGTGAATGTGACAAACAAGAGAGTCCCACCCCGCCATAGGCTTCGGGGACCTCGCAGTTCATCAGGCCAATTTCCCATGCTTGCTTAAGCAGCTCGATGGGAAATTGTTCTTTTTCGTCTAGCATGGAGGCCACAGGAAGAATTTTTTCTTTGGCAAAGTCTCGGGCAGTTTTGATTAGGGCTTCTTGTTCTTCGCTAAAACGGAGATCAAACATAGATTCGAATCCTCAATGAACTCACTCGATAAGGATGGACATACTTCACCTTGATTGCAGGCCACCCTCATACAAGTGTATGTTGTGAAACAAGTAAGAGTTTGGAAAGTCAAACTAAGTTTGCCACATTTTTAAGATTTTTCCTAGCTCTGAATCCTGACAAATGTTTCGGTTTAGGAAAAGCCTACATGCGTTTCTAGCTATACAAGTACATCAAACATATTGAAGCAATATCTTTAGAGGACTGCTTCAATATGTTTGATGTATAAATAGAGAAAATATTTACGAGAAGAAACTACCAGAGGAAGTTAAAGATGATGGTAACGATAGCAAGAGCAATACCAGCAAAGCCAAGTGTATTGCGGAATGGAGATAGCTTATTATATAGCTGATCCATTTTTTCTTGGGCTTTAGGATCTTTTACATAGGTTTTTGCAAGAGCCGTACCTAAAATCGATCCTAGGGCAATATTTAGAAGCGAATCTGCTAATAGGAGAACCCAGAAGATTGCTGCCATGATACCCAGACCTAGAAGTCTCATATTGAGAATGGTGTTAATGGTGGCCCAAATTCCCCAAATTCCGGACACAAGACCCATCCATCCTTGGTAGGGAGCTAGCTTATCAATCAATTGTTTTGCATCAGGTTTTCTAGCAATAATAGCGCCGCTAGCAGCAAGCACCCCTAGAAGAAAGGTCCAAATCGCGTTAACTAAATGCATGTGTTAAGTCTCCTTTTTCGATAATGTATAAATAAGCCTAAAGATTATTTTCAATGAATTCAACTCTTTTTTCAAGAGTTCTTTTTATCGCTCTGACGAAATGAGGGAGTTTCCCTCGAAACGCAGAACCGATAAAATCTTTTCTATTTTTGCAAAACTGTCAATCCTCTTTTTCATTTTTCTTATTCTTTTACGACTCCATTGGCTGTCTTTTATGGAGGAGCCATCCAAAAACCAATGTGAACCTAGCTTCTTAGAAGGAAGTTCCCATACCAAACGTAAAGAAGAACGGCTGCTCTTTAAAGCCTTGGTCCAGAACTCGGTTGAGTGGGAATCCAAACTCAAAACGCAGTGGCGCCCCAAGAGGACTTCTCATCCAACGAATTCCAAAGCCGGCCGAGTAGCGGAGGTTTTGTAGTGTAGGATATTTCTGACAAGGGCTGAATACACCTGGTGCCCCATCACCCTCCCTACAGTAAGAATCTTCTGTATTGTATCCGTTGCCCACGTCAAGGAAGACCACCCCACGAAAATCAAACATGTTGTACTTCTCGGGGAGCAGCTTAAATTCAAGCTCGGCTGTGGCACGAAGATAATAGTTTGCTCCCACAGAAATGTACTGAGGACCCGCGAGTGGATCCTGCCCAGCCAAAGCAAAACGAGGGCCTAGTGAATAAATGGGGAATCCACGATTTTCGAAAGGAACTCCCTGGAAATTATAGAACCTCTCTGAGATAGGTACGCCTTCGGGCTTACCCGCCTGCTTTCGCGATACGATGAAACCTGCGCCTACGATAAAGCGGAAGTTAAACGGCCCCCAGATCGGGCGGTAAAAGCGTAAAGCTCCCTCCATCTTGAAGTAGTTAATTTGTGAACCAAGGTACTGATCGGCCAGCTCTAGGTTTAGGGTGTGGCGCATTCCTAAAGGTCTCGTCAGTCCCCTCTCAGGGATTGCGTTGTCATTGACGTTGTTATAGGTAAAATCTAAACGAACCGCAGAAGTAAACGCTGTTCGGTAAAGAAGAGGAGCGAGGCTGGTACCGCGAAGGTCTGGACCTAGGGCGCTTACATCGTTCCAATCAAGCTTATAGGAAAGATTTAATTGTAAGGTGTCGGTAAACAGGTAGCCAAACCCAATACTTCCCCCCATGATCGTTTTTAGGAAGGTAGCATTTGGAAAGTACTGGAGAGACCGGTACAGCGAAGCACTAAAAGTAAAACGAGTGTCTAAAAATCGAGGGTCTATGTATCTGAGATTGTAGGTTTGGTATTTAAGCTCTCCAAAAGGAGCAACCATCGCATAGAGCTCTAGGGTACCTCCATACCCAAAGAAGTTCCTCTGCTGAAGTTGAGCTTGTAAAATCAAGTACTGGACGGTCGAAAAACCAAGTCCAAAATTGATCATGCCGGTAGGCATTTCGGCAACTTCGATAATCAGATCAACCCGATCATCAAAATTTTGGCTGTTCTTGACCGTAATTTTTACACTCTGAAAAAAGGCAAGTCTCTGAAGTAATTTCTCTGATTCGTTAATATACTCTTGGTGATACAAATCTCCTTCGGCAATTTTTAATTCTCTGCGAATGACTCGATCACGAGTTTTGTTATTCCCCATGATCTGGATTTTGCCGATGTAAACTTTCTTCCCGGGCTTGATCATGAAGGAGAAGGCAACCTTTTTGGTCACTGGATCGGATTCAGCCTTTTCTGAAACAGTGGCAAATGCATAACCATTGTTTTTGTATGTCAGCATGATTTTTTCAAAAGGTTTGTTAAATAATTCACGGTTGTATGTCTCGCCCACCTTTTTATTGATAGTTTCCCATACTTCTTTGGGCAAAAGCTTTTCCTTAGAGAAAGGAGAAGGTCCGTCAAACTGAATGTCGAAGGAGCCCAGCTTGTACAAATCGCCAGCCTCAATCGGCAACGTGACATAA
The DNA here is from genome assembly GCA_964537055.1 of uncultured Myxococcales bacterium. GTDB lineage: Bacteria > Myxococcota_A > Polyangia > Palsa-1104 > JAEUJZ01 > CAZHYV01. The sequence goes on along the minus strand of CAZHYV010000003.1, from coordinate 51,102 downwards.
CCAAACCGTTTATCTGGCGAGATCCAAAGGTATGGTTTCCCAAATTTGACCTCGGCATAGCCATTGTTGAGATAAAAGGTACGCAGATTCTCGAACAAGTCCCGCTCGAGTGCTGACTCATCGAAAATTCCCGATGGCGATCGTCCTCGTAACATATCAACAAAATCAGACCACCGATAGTCTTCACGAACATACTTTAACGCCTCGTGAATTTTTTCATCAGAGAATACCCGATTCCCTGTGAATCGCATTTGACGCAGCTGAATTTTCGCGTGTTCCTGGATTTTGAACGTAATGTTTACTGTATTGTCTTTGCCCGGGGTCACTTCAGCGTTCGCCTCAGCTATAGGGTAACGCTGCTCCCTATACATTTGCTTAATTCTCTCTGCCTTTTCCTTAATCTCTTTCGCTTGGTAAGGCACCCCTGTCTTCACGTCGATTTCTTTTTCTAAATCCTCAGTTTTTAATTCTTTATTTCCCTCGAACTTGACCCTACCTACCCAAGGCTTTTCCTTCACCACATAGATCAGATCCACTTTGCCATCCGGGGTATTTACAACCTCGGCTCGGATGTCATCAAACGAATTCATATCCCACAACGTCTGAAGATCGTCATGGACTGTTTTTTGATTGAGAGGAGACCCAACTTCAGAGATGAAATGGCCGATCTCCTCATTTTTGGAGGAGGAAAGGCGAATTTTCATTGAAGTATCCTCGACGCGCGTATTTCCTCTGAACTGAATCGATCGGATGATCTTTCCTTCATCTGGGTTTATTATTGTCTCTTCAGTTCTTCCCAGCTGAGGGATTGCGAGCATACAGCAAAGGCTTAGGATGACAAAGAATCCGCTTCTCATAAATTTCCAAGGGAAAGAAGGTTTGTGCATATCGCTATTTTGTCTCCATGTTGCTCTTACGGTCCTCTTCAATGGTGCCATCTTTCATCCGAAGACAACGAGGCATCCGTGCGGCCATATTTTCATTGTGGGTGACGACTACCATCGTCATTCCATATTCCTGGTTGAGATCGACCATCAATTGATGGATCGTTTCACCGATTTTCGTATCTAGATTTCCCGTGGGCTCATCCGCAAGCAAAAAGCGTGGCTTCATCATAAGAGCTCTTGCCAGTGCCACCCGTTGCTGTTCTCCACCAGATAATTCTCCAGGGCGGTGAATCATCCGTTTTGATAGTCCAACACGCTCTAGAAGAACCGACGCTTCATTCAAGGATACACTTTGTTTTTTCCCAGCAATAAGAGCAGGAAGCATCACATTTTCAAGAGCGGTAAATTCAGGGAGCAAGTGATGAAATTGGAACACAAACCCGATTGTTTGGTTTCGAAACTGAGCCAACTGCGCTTGGTTGAGCTTGGTTACATCCACACCATCAATCGAAATATGACCTGAGGTTGGGAGGTCGAGTGTACCGATCAAGTGAAGAAGAGTTGATTTTCCCGCCCCTGAGCTTCCTAAGACTGCAACCATTTCTCCCGGTTCAATGGTAAGATCAATTCCCTTTAAAATTTCAATTGTTTGCCCACCAATGGGGAAGGATTTGTGTAGATCTTGAACTTGTATGCGTGCGCCACTCATTTCAGCTCATTAGCCTACCTGGCAAAACTCTTGGTGTCAATGCATTTGACTCGGTCTTACAATCCATAAATCCTGCTTAAAATTTTTACTCGGAGCGTTTCTCCTTTGTTCCTCTTTAAGGTTTTGCTTGAGGCTGAATTGGACGATTTCCAGAGATGGAGAAAGGGATCCCTGTCTTTTGGGCAAGACCAATCATACCAAGCACATAGCGGTATGGAGTTGCATCGCTAGGCTTAATGATCATTTTGACCTCAGGGTTTTGCTGTTTTCTTACTTGTAAGGCATCGGTGAGCTGTGAAGGTGTCATTTTTTCTCCATCTAGCGTCAAATGACCGCTTGGATCAAGCTCCACTGAAATGATCTTATCTTTATTAGGAGAACTTTGCCCATCTCTCTGAGCTACTTGGACTTTAACGCCATTTCCATCAGTACCGCTTGCCATATCTACAATCACAGTTGATGTCACCATAAAGATGATCAAAAGCACCAAAAAGATATCGGTGAGCGGTGTGATATTGATCTCACTAAATAACCCCTGTTCCTCAGTCTCATTTTCCTGAGATCCAGGCATCGTTCCTATTGCCATGCAGCCTCTCTATTATAATGCACTTCCATTGGTATATAGCCGTTTTATTATGACACAGCTTCTTATCTCATTCTCTATTCAGATTCCTTTTTACATAAATAGTTATATAATATCGATTAAGAGGAGCATCGTTTCTTTATAGAGAAATCTCCTCAACGAATTCCTCTGTCATTAATTTGATCTCAGTATTTATCCGGCCAATTCGTGTTTGAAAATAATTAAAGCCAATCAGCGCTGCGATCGCAACTCCAATCCCTACTGCAGTTGAGACCAAGGCTTCAGTGATACCAGGGCCTACTACTTCAAACCCAGCCTTTTTTGCCGTACTTAAGGCGCGGAACGAAGACATAATCCCCACGACGGTTCCAAAAAGTCCAACAAATGGGGTTGTCGCACCCACCGTTCCTAAAATCCATAAAGGTTTTCGTAGCTTGAGACTTACACGTTGACGTTCTCTATCTACCGAGGAAGGAATGGCCGCTATCTTCCCTTCTGCCTTCCTTTTTAGTCCCTCCAAAAATACTTTTGCCACTGGGTGGATGGACTGCAAACAGATGGTTTCTGCCGCCTCTATCTTCCTTTCTTGGATAAATTGTTTGACCTGGTCAAACAACTTTTGTGCCCTCGAGGAAAATTGCCATAAATAAATCGTCCGCTCTATGACAACGGCAAGGGTTAATACAGAACCTAGGATCATAAGAATGAGAGGGAGACCCCCCATTTGAAGGAGGTGATAAATTTTCGTAAACATGCTTATGCCAAGATACCAACTTTCTTTGAGAGAACAACGATTTTTCGAAGATTCCGAGGGTATTGAGAGTTATTGTGTATTTTTTGCACACATAAACCCTAGTTTCCCCGCCCTAATAGAAAGTCTCTTCCAAGAAAACAAAAGTTCAGATAAGCTTCTCTCATCGTTCTTATGAAACCTTTGTGCCCTATTTGCCATCATTCCGTTGAAAATACTGTCCGGTCTTTTCCTTTTTGCTCCAGTCGATGCCAACTCATCGATCTGAATCACTGGCTTGAGGGTTCCTACCGGATCGTAGAGGAAGAGTCTACAGTAACCCCACAGACTATGAGAGCAGACGATGAAGGAGGAGACGATGTATAAAGATAGTTTCAAAAAAATTCTTCTATTCTGTTTTTTCCTTTTGGTCTCTTCATGCTTGGATGATCCTTGGGCGCAGCCGCAGGCTGATAAGGCCAAAGCTCCAAAAGATCCTAGCAACGCTTCTTCCAGCCAAAAGCCTACCAATGGAAATACCTTTGTGTTTGAGGGATCTTGTCAGCTGAATTTTCAACCAGCGCCGCGGGAAGAGGAGGCAAGCTTTTTGCTTGAGAGCTCGCTCCAAGATATTATGATTACCTCTCCCTCTTTAGCCTACGCTCCTTTGCCGAAACAGCTACCGATTCTACAATCGTATTTTCGGGCTTATCCTTCGACTAGACTGCTGATTCTGTACCTTTGGGCAGCCGAATGTGAACTTTGTATAAAGGAGGCTCGCCAACTTCGAGACTTTCTGTCAACCGTGAACCAAAAGTCTCACTTAAAAGTAGTTGCACTCTCCCAATCACGAACGCGGACCAGCTTTCAGCAAAAGGTCAAAGAAAACCTTTTTTCCAGCAGTGTGTTCAAAAACCATGTAAACGAAAATTCTCCCAATGGGGACGACTTGTGCCGTACCTTGTACGCCTCCTCTGAACGGCCTCTGTTGCTTGCCATCGATCGAGATCTCGTAGTAAGACAAGCCCTTGTCTACCCTTTCACTTCGCAAAGGCAAACTCTATTTCTTGATGGAATTCGTCGATTTCTTGAAGGCCGGACAGATATAAGCCAGAGTGAAATTTCTAAAAAGCTGGCCACCTTTCTAAAAGGTCCTGAGCTCAACCTTTGGATTGCAGAAAAAAAACTTCAGCATCTTTTTGCCTCCTCCCTGTTACAGCGAGTTCCCAAGACGTCTTCTTATCTCAAGGTACTTGCCTTCTCTCTAGATGAGGAGGCGAAAAGCTGGTTACAAACCTCTATGCAGACAGTAAACCAACCTGCAAAAAAGGGTCCAGGACGTGTGATGATGGCAGAAACATTCTTTTTAAACCATCCAGGCCCGCCTCTTATTCTTATTTTGGATGATAAAAACCAGATCCGTCAGGCCTTCGTTGGTCCTCCTACAGGGACACAGCAAAACCAATTCTATTTCTCGATGGAAAAGCTCATCCGCTTCTACAAAGAATTCGAAAACGAACAAGGCCTTAAGTAGGTGGAATGCTCTAGGGGTAGCTTAAAATCCGCCCGTATGACCAAATCCTGAAGAACCCCGGTTGGTATCATCGAGGACCTGAGCTTCAACAAACTGTGCTGTACAGACAGGTGCAATGACCAGCTGGGCAATCCGGTCTCCGGGGTAGACGCAGACTTCTTTCTGACCCAGGTTGATTAAAATAACCTGTATTTCTCCTCGGTAGTCACTATCAACCGTTCCAGGGCTATTCAGCACAGTCATCCCATCACGGAGGGCCCAACCCGAACGTGGGCGAACCTGTGCTTCATAGCCCCTGGGGAGAGAGATTGCAATCCCAGTCGGCACAAGTACCCTTTGCATAGGGGCAATTCGAATAGGGAACGAGGCCTCCCCACTGGGGCAGGCGGTAAGGTCAAGCCCTGCCGCCTGGTCAGATTGGTACGAGGGAATGTTTGCACCTTCATGAAGACGCCTGCAAGAGATGGTCACGGGAGAGGGTTGCATGGGTTTCCTAAGGATTTTCAAGAAGGTATTTAATTCGAGGAAGGCTCTTCTACCATTTCAGTAGCAGGTTCGCCTTCTGTTTCAGAGGCGGATTCTCCCTTCTCTCTCGAAGAAACTGATCCAGCTATTGCTTCTTTGCGAGATAGACGAATTTTACCCATTCTATCAATCGCAATTACCTTGACCATCACCTCATCACCCTCTTTAAGGATGTCTGATACCTGGTTTACACGCTCGCTTGAAAGCTCGCTAATGTGTACCAAACCATCGGTACCTGGGAGAATTTCGACAAACGCACCAAAGTCAACAATGCGCTTTACGACCCCGGGATAAATCTGCCCTAACTCTGGGCTTGCAGTCAGGCCTTGAACGATGTTGATGGCCTTTTGGGCAGAAACTCCGTCCGAAGAGGCAATGGAAACGGTTCCATCGTCCTGCACCTCAATGGCAACGCCGGTCTGTTCAATGATCGCCCGGATGGTTTTTCCGCCAGGACCAATGATGTCGCGGATGCGATCAGGCTTGACAGTGAGGGTATAAATCCTTGGGGCATAAGAAGACATTTCGCTTCTTGGCATGGACAAGGTCTGGTTCATTTTTTCAAGGATATAGAGACGACCTTCTTTGGCTTGGAACAGTGCCCGCTTTAACAGATCTTTGCTTAACCCTTGGATTTTAATGTCCATTTGTACGGCTGTAATTCCAGCTTGGGTTCCACAGATTTTAAAATCCATATCACCTAGATGATCCTCGTCACCCAAAATATCGCTAAGGATGGCCACTCTCTCTTTGCCATCCTGCTCTTTCTCATAGATAAGGCCCATGGCGACACCGCTGACCGGGCCACGAATAGGAACCCCTGCATCCATCAAAGCTAAGCTTCCTCCGCAAACACTTGCCATCGAAGAGCTGCCATTGCTTTCGAAAATCTCAGAAACGACGCGAACCGTGTAGGGGAACTCGCCATCTTTGGGAATGACCCGAGCCAAAGCCCTCTCGGCAAGATGCCCATGGCCCACTTCCCGCCTAGATTGCCCCCGTAAAGGCTTTGCTTCCCCGGTACAAAAGGGTGGGAAATTGTAATGAAGTGTATATCTCTTAGTAACGGTGCCCATCATCGATTCGATTTGCTGTGCATCTTCAGAGGTTCCTAGCGTTACTGTGGCCAAGGATTGCGTCTCACCCCGCGTGAATAATGCCGATCCGTGAACCCGAGGCAGAAGCCCTGCTTCGCAGGTAATCGGACGAATCTCGGTCGTTTTTCGTCCATCAATGCGGATCTGTTCGTCCAAGATCATGTTGCGTACAACCTTTTTATGGACGCTGCGAAGAACCTCAGTCACTTCTTTATCACGGCCAAAAAATGCCGATTCTGGGGTCCCACACAACTGCTTCATCGTTTCTTGCTCAACCAAGGCTTCCTGGGTATGCCTCTTTTTCTTTTCACTAATGCTTATGGCTTCGCGGAAGCGATCTTTCGCAAGAGCAACAACCTGCTGCTTTAACGCCTCATCCACTCCAGGCACAGAAAATTCCCTTTTGGGTTTTCCTACGGCAGAACGGAGCTTTTCGATGAGGTCAATAATGGACTGGGCTTCCTGGTGAGCGAAGAACAGACCTTCAATCAGCTCTTCCTCTGGGATTTCGTCCGCACCCCCTTCCACCATGACGATGGCATCCCGGCTGGCGGCAACCACCAAATCTACAGTAGATTCCGCTCGCTGCGCAAACGTTGGATTGATTAACCATGATCCATTGACTCGACCCACCCGGACTCCAGCAAAAGGCCCATCCCATGGAATATTAGAGATGTGGAGTGCACAAGAAGCACCTACCATGGCAAGAACATCGGTTGGATTTTCTTTATCGAAAGACAAAGGCATGGCAATGATTTGGGATTCAAACCTAAAGCCTTTTGGAAACAGGGGCCGGCAAGGCCTATCGATGAGACGCGAAACCAAAATTTCTGCCTCGGCAGGGCGTCCTTCCCGTTTAAAATAACCACCAGGAATCTTGCCCCCAGCAAACATTTTCTCTACGTATTCTACGCTTAAAGGGAGAAAATCGATTCCTTCCCGAGCGGTTTTCGACGCAACGGCGGTGCATAGCACCATCGTATCTCCGTAGCGGACCACAACGGCACCATCGGCCTGTTTGGCCATTTTTCCTACTTCAATGGATAGCTCTTTGCCACCGAGAAGTATAGATTCTTTTGTATACATAAAAACTCCTATTTTGATAATTCCAGAGAAAGGGTGACAAGAAGGCAAACTTGTTTGGACTTGCACACAGATAGATTCCATGCGCCATCTTCACCTAATCTGGAGGTAAAGCTCTCAGGTCTCCGCTTCTCTTCTCTAATTTCTACCTTCATCTAAGCATTACAATGTATAAAACCAATCAGGAGGAACGATTATGGAAACCGATCCGCTTTCATAATAAATCTCCTCAACCATGAAATCAATCCATCCACTTGGTTGGCGTTTGCTTGGTTTTAAGAGGAGATCCGAATCGCATAGTTCAATGCCAAAGAGAAGTATTCTTCTCAGAGGATGAGGGTTGTGAGAAAATTCAGAAACGGACCAAGCAGGTTACTTTCGCAGTCCTAAACTTGAAATCAGAGACCGATAGCGGTTGTCGCTTTTTTGCTGTAAATAATCTAGCATCCGCCGCCTTTGTCCTACCAATTTGAGTAACCCTCGACGGGATCCGTGATCTTTTCCATGAGACTTTAGATGCTCAGTAAGATAAGCAATTCTTTCGCTAAGAAGGGCTACCTGTACTTCTGCCGATCCTGTATCTGTTTCATGTTTTGCATATTTTTTAACAACGTCCTGTTTGCGTTGTGTCGCTAAACTCATTTGAATCAAACTCCTGTTCGTTCTGTTCGTTCTTTTTATTTACGTATTAGTTTTTGCAAAGGAATCAGTAGATGTCAATAAGAACGATAAAATCCTCTGCCAATTTTCCATGAATTCTCTTCATACACCAAAATTGCAAGAAGATCATCTTTTTCGTTGAAAAGTGCAATCGGCTGCTCGTTTTTTTCCGCAGATTCAAACATCTTTTGAAACTGTTCACGCATCAACTTAACACCCGTCTTTGACCCATTTTGGATCTTTTTGACAGCGGCAAGGGGAACCACAATCTTAGGAAGATGAGAAACCGCCCGTGCCAAAGGCAGAAGGGTTAGGTGACCTTCCGATGGAGGAATTTTACATTGATAAGGAATGGCTTGGTCTGTTGTAAAAGGTCCCACCCTCGTCCTACGTAGTTCCTTAAGATGCGCCCCTACCCTTAGCTTTTCACCTAGATCACGTGCAACCGATCGGATATAGGTGCCTTTCCCACAAGTGATATGCACTTTTATTTCGGGAAGAGACAATTCCATGATTTTTATCGATTGGATCCATACGCGCCTCTGTTTCAATAATACATGCTGTGACAATGCCTCTTTTTCTTCTTCGGTCCTTGCAGAACGAGCCTCCTCGTAAAGCCTCTTTCCGTCAACCTTAAGCGCTGAAAATGCAGGAGGACGTTGTTCATACCAACCCACAAAACTTTGCAATTCTGTTCGGATCTTTTCAAAAGGCAGAGCCGTGACTTTTTCAACAGGGGCCCTACTAAGAACTTTTGCCTCAGGTGCCGCATCGTCTGTATCGGTCGTTATTCCAAGATAGATCGTTGCTTCATACTCTTTCTCGGAATCCATAAAATATGGGACAAGCTTAGTTGCCTCCCCCACACAAACGGTAAGGACACCGCTGGCCATCGGATCTAGGGTGCCCGCATGTCCAACCCGTTTTATCGAAGTAAGTTTCCGCACCCACTTCACAACTTCAAAGGAGGTAGGCCCTTTGGGTTTATCAATAATAATGATTCCGTCTGGCATAAAACCTTCTCTTAATGAGAGGTTTTAACGTAATCTTGACGAAAACAGAAGCCCGAATTTAGGATTTAACCTCATGCTAGGGGCAGCTACTAACCAAAATGGAGAAAGAGCATGGAGCCTTTTTCAGTCGCATTTGAACGATTTCTGAAAGCAGTTTCACAAAAACAGTGGGATACTTTTGTTTCGATGCTTGATGAACATGCATTTATCGGGGCACTTCTTCCGCAAGGATATATTGACAACCTTCCGGCCTTTTTAAAAATTCAAGAAGCCTGGTTTCATGGGAGCACGGGTTCGTTTCAGTATAAAGTAATTTCGAACATCGAATCCACCGATCTTGCGGTGGGTTCAATCCAGGCTATTTACCAAAATACCGATGCAGAGGGACAACCTTTTGTTTTGCATTTACGTATTTCTTTTTGGTTTCGATATATTTTTGGAAAATGGGCAATGGTTTATGACCAAAATACGATAGAAAAATTCTAGCGTGTGTTAAAACCGGAACGCAAAAAAGACCGCTAATAAGACACACCCAAAGCTTACAGCGTAGTTCCATTTGAGTGGCTCTTTCATGATGATCCACGCAAATACGATAAAGACGGCTATGGCCAGCGCCTCTTGAAGAATCTTAAGCTGAAATACGCTAAATGCCCCGTGGGCGAAACGGTTTGCAGGAACCGCTAAGCAGTACTCAAAAAAAGCAATTCCCCAAGACACCAAAATGACCCACCATAAAGGCCGTTCTTTAAAGAATTTTAAATGGCCGTACCAAGCAAAGGTCATAAGCATATTTGAAAAAAGCAAGAGAAGAAAAGTTCGAAAAAAAGCCATAACGTTACCTTAGAAGAATTTTATGTTAGGGAATACGATTTCTTAAGATGGTTCCTTTATCTCCAACGATAAGGACCGTTCCTTTTTGGTTACACCAAATGCCGTGGAGATCACTTGTTATTCCGCTTGGGACTTCAGTCCACACCTTTCCTGAAATTCCATACCTCCTGATGATCCCTTGATCTCCGACAAGCCAAACTACATCCCCAACGCGACACCCAGCTCGGTACTTCTCTCCTGCTGCTGTTTTGATCAGCTCCCAATCGGCTGGACTGCCCCCGTTGCCTCCTTTTCGGTGAAATACATACCCCGTCCCGGCAGCCCAAAGATCGGACGGACCTGTCCCAAAAAGAGTGTAAATCGAAGTTGTTTGCCTCTCAGGAGTGTCTTGGAACGCTAACGGAGATGAGCCAAACGTTCCACTGCAGAGAACATTGGTCTCGGTGGCTCTGGTATCTCCGCCTGCACAAAAAGAAGTTCCATCCGTCCACAAAGTATAAAACCGCTCGTGCGAGCTATTGGGAGTCACCTGGGACCAATCCGTCTTTCGAGTTAAATTTTTGCTCCAGATAATCGCTGGTTTGGGAGGACTGTCGGCAAGATAAGTATCTTTTTCTCCGGCGGTCATAAAATGTTCATTTTTATCAAGCACGGGTATTTCCGGTTGTACCCTTGTTCCCTTAATGATTGCATAAAGAGGCTTTTGACTTGGGCTTGCGATTATCTCCCACCCCTTCCCCTCTTCACGGTGCAGGATCACCCCTTGATCTCCAACAGCCAATCCTTCTTTCTCATCCGACCAAAGACCATAGAGAGAACGCTTGTTAGGATCTGGATTCAATTCCATCTGCCATCGTATCCCCGTCCAATGCAGAATCAACCCATCATTTCCCACAATGCGAAGGTGCTTCTCATCCGATCCAGCAATGGCGTTTAAAGAGACCCTGGGCAAAATTTGCTCAGGGTCTTGGGTGCCCTCGTCATACTTCCAGGCACCCCCTTGGTTCTGTAGAATCACGCCTTGGTCTCCGACCGCGTAAAACCCTTGTTGGCTTTGACCCCAAACTCCGGAAAGTGCCGTTTTGACAGGACTTGTTACCGTCTGCCATGTTCCAGCTGTCTTCCCAGCAATGGTTCCCTTTTCTCCCACTGCCCAAATTGTATCCGCGGAGGTCCCAAAAATACTAACGAAGGAAGAATCTCCTAATGATGCGACTCGCGTACAGGTCTTTCCAGTTTCGTGGAAGATGGCGCCCTGTTCTCCGGTCAACCACAATTTAGAAATCCCGGACTGGTCCAGACCCCACAGCCCCAGTATCTTTCCAGGGCAAGTGGCGATGGGATTCATCACCCAGGCAAGCCCATTTCCCTGAAAGATCTCGCCTGTCGTATCCGTGGCAAAGATTTCATTTTTCGTGAGGCCAAAAATTCGGCTATAATCCTTTGCCGCTAGCAAGTTTGGTGGGACCAGTTTCCAGTCTGTCCAACCTCGGTCTAGCTTTGTGCCTCGAACCACAGCGGATTTATCCCCTACCATCCAAACCACGTCAGGGAATTGCCCAAATACATCCTGCAAAGATTCGTTTGTCACGTTACTGCCTGGCAAAGCTTCCCAGGTTTGTCCGTTAAAATGGCGAATCAACCCCCTGGATCCCACAACCCAAATATTTGTGTCATCGCTCCCTGAAATCGAGGCAAGATCTTCCTTGATCCCAGCATCCATCCACACCCATCCCGCTTCGTTTTTACGCAAGACTAAGCCATTTCTTCCCACGGTCCAAACTTCATTCTTATTAGGAGGTCCCCATACAGAGGTGAGTGGATGACCTTGCGGGAGAGGATGTTCCCAACAGAAAGAGGGAGAAGTACAAATTCCCAGATGAAATTGAGCAGTCACCGAGGCAGATCTCTCAATCCTTCCTAAAGAGCAGATGCTGGTCGAGCTATCTGCGCAGGCACCTTCCCATCCCGCAAAATGTGAATTGGGCCCTGTTCTTGCCTCAATGCTAGCTTGTGCCCCTTGAGGGACGAAGTAGACCTGCCCTCCACAAACAGGGTTGGTTACAGTGGGGGTAACAATCACTTCGCCCTTTCCTAACCCTTGCCTTTCTACCACAAGCCGACAGGCAGGGGTACTCCCCAAAGAGTGCAGAGGAACACTTGCTTTTCCAATTCCTTCAGTTAGTTTGATCTGCTGCTCTGCAATCGTGTTTGAGCATCCATCTTCTCCTTCGATGGCAAAGAAGAAGTCCAACGTTTCTGAGAAATGCTCGGGCAAAGGAAGCTCCAATGTAAAATTTTCGAGAGACGAGTTTATCATCGTTGCCTTTATCTGCCCGTTCACGACGGTACACAGGTACAAAGATTTCGCGTCAGAAGGGAGATTCTCAAGATGGATATGTATCGCTGTCCGTGGCTTCTCACAGGTAAAAAAGAGAACAACCAAAGGGATAAGTGTTAAAAAATCTTTCATCATTTTTAATAGATGCATGTTTGGCTTATAGCATATTCCGACGCAAGGAAGAGAATTTCTGTTTCTGCTTTACAATCCCTATCAATTACGTAAGCATACCACGAAAACCTGTGAAGGAATTTGCTCATGATGTATGCCATTAGTAATTTTTCTAAGGGCCCTTCTCGTCAATCCCAAATTGGCAAGAGGACATTCCGGCCATTTTGCCTAGGTAAGAGAGCTTCTCAGTTATTTTGGATGTTTTCTTTTCTGTACATGCTAAGGCTTCCTTTTTCTGCGTTTGCCGTGGATGTAAATTTATTTCACCCTGCCCTTGGGACAGGGAGAATGCTGACCGTAGACTTGGGGAGGGTAGGACCTCACCTTGAGGTAGCACCTCAAATTTTCTTCCATTATGCCTATCTGCCTGTTGGGCAGTATAATACACAAGATTCGTTGCTCAATGCCCTAGACCACCGCCTTTCGGCACAAATGGCATTCTCACTTTCTCTGTTCAGACGACTCCAATTCGGGTTTTCTCTTCCGGTGACACTTTACCAAAGATTTGGAACCATCGAAAATGAATGGGATTACGTTCCTGGGGATCGTTCCTTAGCTGGATTCGAAGACGCTCACATTTCTATTAAAGGAGTTTTCTTCGATAGCAGCCTTTCTTCCTCTTGGAAAAATAAAAATGTCTCTTTCGGTGTTGGTTTGCTTGGAGACCTGAGTCTGCCTACAGGTACAATTTTTAACACTGGTTCTCCTCTCCCCCGATTTTCAGCCAAATTGACACTCCACCTTGGTTATAAGCGCTTTCTGCTCGCTATGAACCTAGGCGGACTGTTTGCTGCCCAAGAATACTTCGGGGACTATCACACAGGGCATGCTTTGCTTTATGGCTTCGGCCTCCAGGTAGAAGCATTTCACAAAGGGCCAAACGCCATTTATCTTGTGGGGGAAATCTCTGGGAAAGCACATACCCCTCTAGGGGATAGCCACCATAACCCAGCAGAAGCTCTGTTATCATTAAAAGCGCTCCACAAACAGTTTTCGTTTTTTGCAGGAGTAGGAATGGGCCTTAACCATGGGTATGGAGCGCCCACCGTGAGAGCATTCGCTGGAATTTCCTGGGCATGGTCACCTTCGACGGCGATTCCTTCTCCTGCAGCGCCTTTACAGAACAAACTTATGCCTCCTGTACCACTGGTTGAGTTAAAAGAGCAAAAAATCCAAATCAACCAAAAAACCTTTTTGTCTTTTGGTCAAGATACCATTCGACCTGAGGATTATCCCCTTCTCAATAAGGTAGCAGAACTTTTACGTAATTACCCCAAGATAAAACTAATACGCATTGAGGGTCATACAGATAACGTAGGGACAGAGACAGCTAACGTAAGCCTGTCCCTAAGACGAGCCCAAGCTGTTAAGGCCTACCTTGTTAGCCAAGGGGTTGAGGAGACTCGCCTGACCGCAGAAGGATTTGGATTTCACTGTCCCATTTCTTCAAACGATACAGAAGAACAGCGGGCCCAAAACCGTAGGGTCGAATTTGTCATTGTTCAAGAGGAGGGGCAGCCTCTCAATATAAACCGTTGTGCAAGTAAACCAAAGTGAGCAAAGCTTCCATGCCAAATAAGCAGCTTCCACTGGATTGCCCTACCTCTCCTTAAAGGATGGCCTCGGCTTCGGAAAATTTTCTTCTTAGCTATTGATTTCCTTACAGATTTTTATCGAACCAAGTTTACCCTCTTGCATTTACATTAAACCACCTAATAATACATGTAGGCAGATGAGGTTTTCAATGCCACCTTGGTATTGGATGCCATCAAACACCAGTTTTAAGGAGACTCTATGAAAACTTTATTTACAAAATTTTCTCTGATTGCAGCTATTGGAACAATGATGACGATTGGTTGTGTCGAACACACCAAATCCGAGGTTCCTTATGCAGAGCCCCGCTGGGATTTAGATAAGCTTGTTGAAGTACCATCAGACGATCCAGAGACACCCGCTTCGGTCGATGCTCAAGCACAACCTGTTGCACCTTCAGCAACTCAACCGCAAAGATCCCCCTCAGGCTCTGGTGTTGGAGGTATTTACAGCTATACAAACCTTGAAGGCCGTCTTCTTACCAATCCGCTTGGGGGTGACGAAACGGTAAGTAATTGTCCTCGTTTTACCGTACATTCGGTGGCTGAGGGTACAGCTGCTGCTCAAAGGGAAAAGTCGGCACCCAGCCAAGGCAGCGTGAGTGGATTTGGGCTCTGTTTCTAGGTTTGTTCTTTCACCTCTCCCAAAGAAAACACGAGCTACAAGGCTTCGTTTCTCTTGCCCAGCTTAAAGGCATCTTCGTCTGCTGCCTGTGATGTAAACACCCTCTTGCATACCCTTGTGTGCCCATGTTACTTTGCCCCTCTCATGATACGTGCTAGCTTTACTTTCCCCATCTTAGGTAGTCTATTTCTCCTTATCTTCGTCGCCCAGGGTGCAGTTCAGGACCAGAACCTAACCCAATCAAACAAGCTCACTGTAGAACCTAACGAAAGTGGTTTCGTCTCTCCCTTTGTTGAGGCAAGCGCAGGATTTCTTATCAGCGGACGTGCTTTCGAATTTAAAGAATTAGAGGATCCTCGGTTCTCCTGTAGTAACTTTGCGGGCAGCTCCTTGAATATAAATGACCCAACCAAGCGAGTGTACCGGTATGACCCAAACCGCTGCTCTCGCTTTGATCCTTCCATCACAGGTGGGTTGCGTTTGCAAGTAGCAGGGTATCCCTTTGCAAGACATCGTCATCACGCTTTGCAAGGATTGGGACTCTCTGCCCTTGTCGATTGGGTTATTTGGCCTGATTCATCGTATGCTTATCGCGGGCAAGCGCCTATATCTTTAGAAACCAGAGAGGTTCGGTTTGAAGGAGGCTTGTATTATCGGTACAACTTTTTAGCAAACCCACGTCTTCCGTCTCTGCTGGCAAGCCTTCAGTACGGATTCCATTGGTTTGCCCTTCAAAAACAGGAAAAATACTACGATGTAGGATCGGGTCCCCCGATTTTAGGAGTGGATGACCACGGATTTCCAGAAGTACGGTATCAATATATTACGTTTGGGCTTGGCACCCAAATACCCTATTACGTAAGAAAGAATCTTTCTCTACGGTTTGTATTGATGACAAACCTGCATGCTGTATTTCACTACGGAGAAATGCAAAAAACGTTTCACGATACCTCCTCAGAAGAGGGGCGTTTTCAAGGGGGCGGGTATGGGCCTGCCAATGGGTATGGATTCCGGGTCGCTGTCACTCCCATAGAAATTGTCGCTTGGAAGGGTTTAACGTTTCGGCTTGCAGGGTTTTACGAGTTCTTTCAAACCTTTTTCCAATTAGGCCAAAGCCTCCCCGCCTCTACAAGAAGCGAGGAACAAGCGGCTTTTCACCTAGCCCACAGTGCCATGGATCACTACTTTGGCGGTATGGTCATGGTTGGTTATCAGTACTAAACAAGATGGAGGCTAGCTGATTCTTTGGTATAATGAGCCAAACGTAGGTAAAATAAGGAGCCTTCGTCTTTCTATGCGTACCCCCTCTTTAAAACTTATCCCTGAGCAATCTTTGATCCTATGCGTAGATGTGCAGGAACGGCTCAGCCAGGCCATGCATCCAGAGTCCTTCATCTGTATCAAAAAGAGGATCGTTTCGCTTGTAAAGACGGCGAATTTGCTACAGATTCCGGTGATGGTCTCGGAACAATACCCCAAGGGATTGGGACCAACGGTACCGGAAATCCGAAATGCGCTTTCACCAGCTACCAAAGTGCTTGAAAAAATTGAATTTTCTGCTTGGGCCAATCCAAACCTGGCCCGAGAACTACCCCATCAAGCAAGAAAGCAGGTTATTCTTTGTGGTCTGGAGACACATGTTTGTATCTTCCAAACAGCCCGCGATCTTCAGGCACAAGGATATTCGGTGTTTATTCCCCATGACGCTACGTTGGCCCGTCATCGGGGTGATTATGAATGGGGCTTATCTCTGTGCGAACAGGCGGGAGCCCTTGTTACTACCACCGAGAGTATTCTTTATGATTGGCTAAAACGGGCAGGGACTCCCGAATTTAAACAAGTGTCTACCATGTTAAAAGAGTTTGACCAAGAAATGGCCCGCCTGAAAGAGGACCGCTTGGGGTAAAAAGTTCCATTCGTTCTCGTATACAACTCATGGTCTCAAGTACTTACTCGGTATTTTTTACCTTGATCATGTCATGTTCTACCTACCCTTATTTCACTTGGCGTGCCTTGTTTTGCTTGCCACTGCCCAAAAAAGACTTATCACCTTCACATGGTGACCAAGAAAACTCCAAAAAAAGAAGATCAATCCTCCCCAAAAGCAAAAACGACAACCAGGCTTGCAAACCAAAATGGAACCTCAACCTGAAAGTGAACCTCCTTCGGGATACAAGGGTTCTAAGAAGCTCAAAGGAAAGGTCGCTCTGATTACTGGGGGTGACAGCGGCATCGGACGCGCTATCGCTATCGCTTTTGCGAAAGAAGGAGCCGACGTTGCGATCGGATACCTAGATGAGCATAAGGATGCTCACCAAACCAAACAAGGGGTGGAAGATGCAGGACAGCGTTGCCTGCTACTTGCAGGGGATGTTGGAGATGCAAAGGTTTGTCAAAAATGGGTAAAAGCAACGATTGACGAATTCGGGAGGTTAGACATTTTGGTGAATAATGCGGCAGAGCAGCATGTCAAAGAGAAGCTTGAAGACATCAGTGCAGAGCAACTGCTACAGACCTTCCGTACCAATGTATTCTCGATGTTCCACCTAACCCAGGCAGCTTTACGGCATATGCCTAAGGGAGGAGTTATCCTAAATACAACCTCTGTCACTGCATACCGAGGAAGCGCCCATTTGATTGATTACTCAGCAACCAAAGGAGCCATTGTTTCTTTCACCCGTTCTCTCTCTCAAGCCCTGGCCGAGCGAGGAATCCGTGTAAATGCAGTCGCCCCAGGCCCAATCTGGACGCCTCTGATTCCCGCTACGTTTCCTGCAGAGGAGGTGGCGACGTTTGGCTCAGATGTGCCCCTCAAACGCCCAGGGCAGCCCTATGAAGTTGCTTCATGCTATGTGTTTTTGGCTAGCGAAGAGGCGTCGTATATTACAGGGCAAGTCTTGCACCCAAATGGTGGTGAGATTATCAATGGGTAAGAGGGATTCTCAGGCAACTCCCAACGGTATCCTCAGTGGCCAGAGAGGCCCCCTTCCCTCTTTGAACCAGGCTAACTCCAATAAGTAAGTTCTTACGACAGAAAAACAATCGTGTTAAAGCCATTTCTTTGCGTTTGCTATCTTCACAATCTCATCTTCCAACTTGCGTAATTGCTCGGGCACACTTCCCTGGCAGTCATGATGATGGTTGATAGACTTTCCTTTTCCACCACTCACAAACGAGATCATAGCGACAGGTCCATCCCCCTCTTGAAAAGGTCTACAAAGCGGGCCTTTGTATCCGTAGTCATCCGTCAGCTGGAAATAATCTACCGCTTGGAAAGCATCAACAAGCTGCTTTACTCTTTCAAGCGGGATCGATGTTTTCTTGATCCCTCGGGTCTTCAAAAAAGCTTCTCCCTGAAAGAGTACAGTGCCATCCCCAAAAATGATAAGTTTGAATACTGGACAACGTCGTTCACATGCACCTGCCTGCATCACAATCACCGTATCGCGCGGCGGCCTGGAATCTTGTGCATACGCTATCGATAGAGCTGAAGTGAGAAAGCAGATAAGCAAGGATACGAGTGTAGTAGCTCTCTGGTACAATTTTCGCTTCCAAGAAAAGATCACCATCATCTGAAGAAACTCCTTAAATAAGATTATTGTTGAAGAATCACAAAAAGTCTCCGATTATTCTCTGAAGGTGCAGGATCGTTCTCAGAAATAGGACAAAATGACCCATATCCTTGTTCCTCAAGCTGGCTCTCTGAAATTTTACCTCTTGAGAACCCTCTCAATTGACTGCTTGCAACTCTCTACTATGCTTACCGCTTATGGACAAACCCAAGCTAGGCATTCCCAGCCCAAACCAGTGGCTGTGTCATATAGTGCGGAAGCAGAACATTCCGGGAAGTAGGATTGCTCGGCTTATTGGTGGTACGGCACCCCAATTCGCGCGCTGGATTTCAGGAACAGAGACGATTCCCCTAGAGCATCTTCTATGCATTTCGAAATATCTCACCCCTGATGAGGAAAACTATGTTTGCCTTCTAAAGAACATTGAAAATTTACAAAAAACTGTCCACAAGTCCTGCCTTCGACTGCAAAAGGTCTTAGGAGTCTCGTTAGATTTCTTTGCGATGATCAACAAAACTCTAAAAACCTGCCTATCCCAAACAGAACATACCCATGTTTCTTTGGCCTCAACTTATTTGCATGCTCTGGTGGATGCTCGGTTTACTCTCCACCTGTTCGAAAATGCTATTGAATCCTCTTTCTCTTCCCCCTTGCTTCCCAAAGAGGCAGGACGAATGTTGCGTCACCCAATCAATCACCTCTTGGGTTTATTCCTTTCACCGATGGCATTCTTGCCGAAGGGAAGTAAAGATCGAACGATCATGCAAGAACTTCGGGAAATCGCCCTTCATCATCTTTACAAGATTTCTCTCAAATCCTTGGGACGCGGAGAGCCCTTGGATATCACTGGGCAATTTTCCAGCTATTTCTTGGCCCGCTATGGCAGCTTAGAACATCAAGGCCGGTTACAAGAGCTCTTATTAAAAAAACAATCCATCCAGGATTTACTCGTCCGTAGGTTCATTTATTCAGGTTTACTGCAAAGTCAAGGTTCTCCCAGCGAGGAGACCTATCTAGATGCATTACAACGTGATCGAGCATTTGGACTTTTGAATCTTCAATTCGATTCTTTTCACTATGGGGACATTTCTTTGGAGGAGGATGGGAAGATCCCAACCGGCTCACGGCAATACCAAAAAACGGTCGATCACATGATTCGTCACCTGAAGCATCCTCACCTCTATCCTCATATCCAGGAGGTAGAAGCTTTTAAGTTGCTTCAAGTTTTTGATTTCGTCCGTCCCTCTACCGTGTTGCCAACCCAATCGATAGCGCAAATGCTCGATCTTCCCAAGTTGACCGAAGCCCCTCTTTCTAGCTTTCAGGGAAAACTACGCATCAAGCTGATCGAGATCCAGAAAGAGAGATGAACATGGGACAACTTTTCGTTTTTTTGTATGTACTTTTATCTTCCTCAAAAGCGGTCTATTTAAGCCACCTCTTCCAATCGCTCGACCCCATTGTTGTACTTTTTTACACCTTTTTGGTGGCATGGCTTATTTTTTTTGCACTTAGCATTGCCCAGCGACGACTCCATTCCTTAGTTCAAATTGTCTCATTTCACCGACGGGATGTACTGCTGTTAAATCTATGGACAGCTCTTTCCTGGTTTACTTTTTATGCCGCCATCAAGTACCTAGAGCCCGGGGCGCATGCAGTGATTGCGAATGCCTCCCAGCCCCTGCTCACCTTTCTTCTTTCCGGGCTTGCAGGATTCTCTTCTAGAAAAGGCCCCTTTTTTCGAAGAGGTGTCCGTTCTTTTTACTTGGCAGGTCTGCTCTTGATTGCAGGGAGTGTGCTATTACAAATAACCATCGTCTTGCTGGGAAAGTCGGCGCTAGGTCCTATTCCCACGGGACGCTCACTCTTAGGCATGGGTCTATCTGCCTTGTGTGCGTTTTCTTTGGCAATGAATCGGAAAACAAACTATCGGTTGCAAAAGGTTGGGCTAAGCGCGAGTGATTTTATGAGCATCCGACTGCTGGGTCTCCTTGTAGCAGCCTTTGTGATTCGGTTTCCCTACCTAGGATTCACTGGGAGAGCAGCAGCCTCCCTCCTTTTTGCTCATGCATCGACCCTTGGGCTCGTTGGACTTTTTGGGGTCACCCTTCCCGTCTATTTCCTACAAAAAGGACAAGTCCTGACCGACGAACTTTCAGCAGCGCTCATCATCTCGCTTATGCCTCTTACCATGTTGCTTCTGCAACTGCTTGATGACCGGCTTGTCTTTTCTGTAGGTTCCACAATTGCGATCGTATTAGCGACCGTAGGAACCAATTTCGTATTTTTCGCAAAACACTTTTGGATCAAAGGGGACATCAAATGAATACTCAAAAAATAGGAATTGTGGCAGGGTACTCTTCTGGCAGGATGCTTGCACCAGCATTTCGTAATCGTGGCATTGCCTGCGTCCATATTGCTCCTGAAGATGTTCCTACGAGGTTAGCCCGCACATACGTCGAGAAGGATTACGAAGCGCACTTCTCAGCCTCAGCAAACAACGCAGATCAGCTAGAGAACCTTGTCCATACGCTTCGTGCGCATGGGGTAACCGATGTTTTGCCGGGCTCTGAAATCGGGGTCCCCTTGGCATGGCAGCTCAGGCAAAGGCTACTTTCGTCTTCCTTGCCGAATCCAGAAATCTTTTATGACAAATGGTCGCAGACCGAGCACTTAAGAAAATCTGGATTGCGTGCCACAAAACAGGAGCGCTTTGTTGATGATAGAGACGCCATCACATGGGCCCGAGAACAAGGTCTTTCCGAGGTCATTGCGAAGCCTTCGGCGAGTACGGGTTCGGATAGTGTACTCCTCTGTAAAGAGCCATTTGAAGAATCTCTTGTCCGTGCGTTTCACCAAATCTTAGGACAGACCAACCAGCTTAAACGGACCAATACATTCGTTCTGCTGCAAGAACGACTCAAGGGAGGGGAATATGTAGTAGATTTGGTCGTTGCCGGCCACGAAATCCGTGTCGCAGCCATCTTTAGATACGAAAAGAACCCGGCCAATGGTGCACCCTTTGTATACCATTCGATGAGTACTGTCTCTTTTGATGATCCAAACGCCCGAAAAGCCACCGAGTTTGCTTTGACTGCATCTCAAGCACTCGTCGGCAAAAACTTTCCATTTATCACCGCCATCCATATGGAACTAATTGATGCATGCCTTGTTGAGGCCGGATTTCGAACGCATGGAGGACAGGGCGCTTTGATGGGTGCCGAAGTAAGCGGGGTGGGCCAAATCGAAATGTTGGTCGATGCGGCGATAGCGGACCCTCGCTTTCAGCATCAGCCACAGATCCCAAACCTTCGTTCTCAAGCACGAGAGGTATTTCTGATTTCAAGGCAAGCCGGACGCTTGCGTCGGTTTAGAAACCTGGACCTTATCCAAAGTCTTCCTTCTTTTCGAAGGTTTGCTCCTAAAATAACTGCAGGAGACCCTATCTTGCCAACCCGTGACCTGCTCACAAGCCCTGGTTCCGTCGTGCTGATTGGACAAAGCAGCAGTCAGCTTGATCAGGATGAGGCAATCATCCGAGCCGTAGAACAAGAGGGTCTTTTTGAAGTTGATGAAGGGTAGCGCTTCCCTATTTAAAATTGCGCCCTCCTTCGCGTGCGATTGCTTATGGAACAACCCAAACTAGAGGCTGAATATAAACAAGAAATGCGCCGGTTTCTACCAACGAACCAAGTCCAAAGCATATTAGAACAAACACATTTGTGGGCTTTTCTCATTTCATTAATGCAAGATTGGGGTTTTCAGATCCGAAAAACCGTTTCTTGATTCACCAAACAGCATTCTCTTTTTCAAAGGAAATGGGGAATCTGAAATTGCTTGATTGGGTACTGCGTGGGGGTATTAGGTTATGGAGCTTACCGAAGGTAGGATCTTGTGATCGAAGATAAGTAATTTGGTCCTTCGTCAAGGTAATACGTAAACCATTGCCGGCTCGTCCCATAAGAATGTTAAAGGTGCGAGAAGTTAAATAGGATACTTCTGGCATCTCTGTAGGTTTTCCTTTAGCGCTCGGTATAAGAACCACCTCAATGTCCCTAGAGTCGTCAAGATTGGAACCAAGAAATACTAGCAACAGGCCGGGATTGAATTTATTGATAGAAGAGCTGTGATTCAAGGAGGTAAGTATGAATCAAGAAGATATATTTGCCACAATGCAGTGCAAAACCTCTGCTGAGGAAATTTGTAACCTCGCCCTCCGCGTAGAACGCACGGGTCCTGAGCAAATCCAGATGATGCTTTTCGAAGTAACTCCTCCTTTTCAGGCGGCATCTTTTTATCAAAGTGACACCTTCTATTTCTTTCCACAGGAAGTTCCAGCCCTCCTTGCCCTGCTTCATCAAGCATTTGCTTTGGCTAAGATGAAAGTGGTAGGGGCTCTTGTCACAATGAATGGATCTCAGCAGCGGGATTGGCTTCGTGTTTCTGTCGTCCCAGGAATGGCCGAAGCATTCCAAATTGAGCTTCAATTTGAGAGTGGCTTACTCTCAAGCCCTAGCCAAAAATTAGTCTTACTTTTCTCTCTTCAAGAAGCCATTGATTTGAGCAAATCGCTGGAAAGAGTGATTGAATTCATGACAAGGGTTTGAGGTGTATCCACTTATGGAGTTTGTTCATAATTTATTTGGCGGAAAGATTTTTTAACGGCAGAAGGCTCCCGGGAGAAAAAAGCAGACAAATGCTACCAGACTGGAAAGAAACGTGGGGACTTTGGTGGGGACGCAACAAAAATTCGAAATTTTTACTTTTTTAGCGGTCAGGAAGAAAAAACTTTGACAGCGGCGGTAACGATAGGTAATGTAGCATCAGTTTTGCAGGAGTAACTCAGTGGTAGAGTGCCACCTTGCCAAGGTGGACGTCGCGGGTTCGAATCCCGTCTCCTGCTTCTTTTATAAAGCAAAATTCGTTTCTCTAGCTTGTTCAAGCAAAAATGTTAAAATTCCAAGGAGAAAAGACCTTGAATCCCTTGTTCCGCATTACCTTTGATCCTAAATTGATGGGTGGAAAGCCTTGTATTCGAGGCATGCGTGTGACTGTAGGTATGATTCTTGGGCTGTTGGCCCACGGAGTAACACGAGAAGAGATTTTAGACCTTTACCCTTATTTAGAGCCTGAAGATATTTCAGCCTGTCTTCATTATGCTGCCTGGCGTGCCCAGGAAACAGATATTCCTCTTACCGCTGCATGAAAATTCTTGTTGATATGAATTTATCTCCCGATTGGTGTAAGCTGTTTGCACAGCACCAAATTGTCTCCGCTCATTGGAATCACGTAGGGCCTCCAAATGCACCAGACAAAGAGCTAATGGATTGGGCTATAAAAGAGCAGATGATTATTTTCACGCATGATATCGATTTTGGGATGCTGTTAGCTTTAACTCAGGCCAAAGGACCTAGTGTTCTGTTACTTCGGTCTGAGGAGGTACGCCCAACGGTATTAGGAGATTTGATAATAAAAATAATTCATACTCACAAAAGCTCACTTTCGGAGGGAGCTCTTATCGTACTAGATCTATATAAAACTAGAATCCGAATGTTACCGCTCCAAAAAACATGATAAAGTCTTTCCTTTCGACAGCATTTGGTCTAGTCGTGGGTCATTTACCTAGTAAATGGAACACCTGATAGACAGGGCACTTTCCCGTCGATTCCTTAAACAAGAAAAGATATCCTCTTAAGGGCTTGAGGGCGGCTATCTTCTTGAAGGTGGACGTCGCGGGTTCGAATCCCGTCTCCTGCTTCTTTAACCCTCGCACGCGGGCTTTGAATCCTCAGCTTCCGGAACAAAGGTTTATGTCTTTAGAATCGTTGGCTCAATCGATTTTACACATCTCCGAACAAGAACCCAGTTGTTTTACCTTTGAGTGGGATGCTCGTCCTTATACAGCCGTCTGGTGAGTCGTGAGAAAACACCAAAGCCACTCATCTTAGGTCTACTTCTTTGGTTTGGACAAGTCTTCCTGAACTTTTCTAGCAAGTTTCTCGTACCACTGTCGCCCTAGGTTGGTTTGGGCTTGGTTAATTTTTGGCATGGCACTCACAAACTTTTTGCCAGCGGGGCTTTCAAGAAACTTTGTGATCGCATCGATTTCTTCCTCGGAAAAGTTTTGTTCATAGAGGGGAAGAATCATAGCGACCAGCTCGTTTGGATTTAGCTGTTTCTGAAAGTTGGTCCAATAATCTTGAGGAGCTTTTGGAAACGAATTTTTGAGCTGCTGCATAATTTGATTGCGAATCATGGCCATTGCATCTCCGCCTGCGGAAACATCCACCAATCTTTTGATTTTTTGCAGTTTAGCCTCCGAGCCTGATGGCGCAGGGAGCACTCTGGCTGGCTCCATCACAGATGCCGTAGCCCCAAAAACGTTATGAGCAGATCCTAAGACCAACCCACAGCTGACAATCCCAGAAAATAATTTTGTACGAAGCTTCATTGAATTCCTCTCCCTTCTATCAAAACCTCATCCAACTCGGATGTATATAGAGACCGACAGGACCCCTGCCGGCGCAAGCTACCATCTCATGAGACAAGGATTTGTCAAGCATTTTGGTTTTCTTTTCTCGGTTCTCGATTTATAGTAGGGAGGCTCTAGCAAGCAGATCGTATGTTTTAGATGTTTTTAACTTATACCTCCCTTCGAAAGGATCCCGATGCAGGCAAGCTCTCTTTGTCAGGAGTTACTCACCTTTCTTCAAAATTCTCCCACACCGTACCACGCGGTAGAAAGCGCCAGCGCCATGCTAGAGCAGGCTGGCTTTACCCATCTTAAGGAAGAGGACGACTTTAGCAAGCTGCGTCCCGGTTGCTACTATTTGACAAGAGGAGACAGCGCTCTTCTCTCTTTCATACTTCCTTCGGGGAAAAAGATCCCAGGGTTTCGTATCATTGGGGCGCATACTGACAGTCCCAACCTACGAATCAAGCCCAACGGCCTTTATACCAAAGAAGGGTACCTGCAGCTGGGGGTCGAAACCTATGGAGGCGCACTGCTCAACTCTTGGCTTGATCGAGATTTATCGATTGCAGGCCGGGTGCTGGTGCGTACGAAGGTTGGTATGCAAACTCGCTTGCTTCGCATCAATCGTGCTCTCCTTCGGGTCCCACAGCTTGCCATTCACTTAGATCGAGAAGTAAACGACCGAGGACTCCTTCTTAATCGGCAGGAGCATCTCAATCCCATCCTAAGTTCCTTTCTTGAAAGCGAAAAAACGCCCTTTTCCTCGGTAGCTGACTTCTGTGCAAGCGAGCTTCACGTCGCCCCAACGGATATTCTATCCCATGATCTTATGCTTTATGATGTCACACCCCCAGCACTAGCAGGGTTACGAGGAGAATTTATCTTTTCATCAAGGTTAGACAATCTCGCCATGTGCCATGCAGCCCTCAGTTCGATCATTCAGGCGAAGCTTAAACAGACTCAAGAGATGGTTCCTGTGATTGCGCTTTTTGATCATGAAGAAGTGGGCAGCCAAAGCGCCTGTGGGGCGGGAACCTCGCTATTACCATCCCTTCTCGAAAGAATTACTATGGCTTGGGGAGGGGCCAAAGAAGACTTCTACCAAGCACTATCACGCTCGTTTTGCATTTCTGCTGATATGGCACACGCGGTGCATCCAAATTATAGTGAGAAGCATGATCCGAGGCACCATCCTAAACTCAATGGCGGACCGGTCATCAAGGTGAACCAGCAGCAGCGCTACGCTACAAGCGCGCGCACGGCTGCCCTGTTCCGGGATTTATGCGAACGGACGAACACCCCGGTGCAGTGGTATTCGCACCGTTCCGACTTACCCTGTGGAAGCACGATTGGTCCCATGACCTCGACCCAGCTAGGCATTCCCACCATCGATATTGGCAATGCGACGTTAAGTATGCATTCGATCCGAGAAATGGCAGGGAGTAAGGACCCAGAGCTCATCCTTCCTCCGTTGGTTGAATTTCTAACCTCGAGCTAAGTGTACAGAAATAGCAGGACGGGGGACTACTCGAACGCCTCTGAGGGGGGCTGGTAAGCGTCCTCTGCCTTCTTTCGCTCTTCAGGAGAACGCTCATCGACTCCCAGGATAACCTCATAGTCATATTCTTTCGAACTACCTGGGGATACCTGCTGGTGGACGACCAATTCTAAAAGCGGACCCTGCTTTTGAGAATTGCTTCGTTTTACCAACAGAGAGTGTAGCTTCTCAGGCTGGATGAGTTTCTTCGAAACGCCTAGATGCAAAAGGATTTTTGCCCATGGGTGAGATTCTGAAAAAGAGGAAGCTATCCGTTCAGATACAAAATATCTGGGAACTGGACGAGAGTTTCTTGTTGTGGATGCATCCATCCATTCTCCTTGGAAAATCATCTTTGGCGTAGGCTTGGGCATGTACTTAATAAGAATCTCTGTACGAACACTGCCCATATATAGATGAGCGGGAAGTTTCAATTCTATAGATTTTGTTGGATCGAAGCCTAAAGTAGAAGCAAAATCCTTCGCAATCTCTGAAGAAAATTCAAAATTTTTCTTCACATTCGAAGGCGCCCTTGCAGCTTCACTTGTTTGGGTAACAAGAAGAGAACCAAAAAGAGAAAGGATCGGCGGTAAACAAGAGATTTTTGGCATCATGGTCACTTTGTCCTTTATACATTCTCCTATGCATTTAGGCAAGTTGTGAGAGAAAGCTTGCCTTACGGCGCCTCTCCCCGTAAGCTACAGGCCTTATGCTGCACAGCCATCGTTCTTCCCGCTCAACCCGCAATCAAGCGTCCATAATGACTCCCCGTGTTAGGAAGGGAGTCCTTCGCGTTCCCTTCGAGGCAGCCCACCCGATTCGGGCAGGCCACCCTTTTTTATATCGGGATGCTGTAGGAAACAGGCCTGCAGCCTTCTCTTCAGGAGAAGTGGTAGACCTTCTTGATGAAGAGGGAAATTTCATTGCACGTGGACTCTATGATACTGAAGGTGGAGTCTCTGTCAGAATTTTTACCCGCGACGTCAATGAGAAACTGGATAAGCAAGCCTTTTTAAGAAGGATTGTCGCCGCAAAAAAATTCCGTGAAGATTATCTTCTTCGAGACCAAGAATCTCCGCTAACCGCATACCGTATTCTTCATGGCGAGGGAGACTTCTTTCCAGGGCTCTCCGTGGATAGATATGGGGACGTGCTGCTTATCCATCTATTTACCGCCTCTTTGCTTCCCCACATGGATGCCATCTGTTCCTCCTTAGAAGACGTGTGGAAACCAAAGTCAATTTACCTTCAAAAACGTCTTCGTTCCCAAACAGGGGAAGGGCATCGAGAACCCTCTGAGCTTCTTTTAGGAACGCCTGCCCCCGTAGAAATCGAAGTACAAGAAGGAGGACTTACTTTCTTTGTGGATGTCACAGCTCCGTTAGGAACGGGTCTTTTCCCAGACCTCAGACTAGGCCGAAAGAAAATCGCCGAGCAAAGCAAGGGAAAACGAGTGCTTAACCTCTTTAGCTACGCAGGCGCTATTTCAGCGTATGCGGCATCAGCGGGCGCAACCCAAGTTACCTCAGTTGACCTTTCGGCGAAGGCACATGCACGAGCACGGCGTAATTTCCAAGCAAGCGGTCTTTCTGATAGAGAACACGCCTTTATTACAGGGGATGTCTTTACAATCCTTAGTCGGATGAGCGAAGAAAAACACATGTTTGACGTAGTCATTTTGGACCCCCCGCCCTTTTCGCAATCGCACAACCGTACCTTCGCAGTGCAGAAGGACTACGCTGACCTCGTAGCCCAGGCGCTATTAGTATGCGCTCCTGGGGGGATGCTGTACTGCTGCTCCAACGCCTCAAGATTTTCCCGCGCTGAACTAGAAACAGCGATTGGCGAAGGAAGCGGGCAAGCAAGGCGCTATGTGCGCGTGATCGAGCAGGTAGGTCTTCCAAAAGACTTTCCTGTACCCGCCGGATTCCCAGAGGGGAACTATCTCAAGTTTTTGGGGTGTGCGGTGATTTAAGGCAGATTGGATTTAGAGAGGTCTCTCTAGAAGGAGAAGCCTGGATCAATCACCTAAATCTGCCTTTGCCCCAAGTTTGCATTGACCCGGTTCGCTTCCAACAGGCATTGAATTATAGGTCTCTTCCTCTGGACATAACTTTGCGCACTCTTCGAGACTGGTGATGACAACTTTACAGGTTCTTTTGATCACAATACGACAAGGGTGCTTTATTCGATCATTTCGCTGGTTACATGGAAATTCAAGACGATAAGCATATTTCAATGAAGGATCGCCTTCACGGGGTATAATTTCTGTGCAAACAGAATCACAGGCATTTTCTTGGGTAAGGGGGGGAGCCTTCGGTCGAACTCGTTTGTGTGCAGGCCTAGGAGGTTCTGCTTGAGGCTGAAGAGTTTCAGCAGAAGTCTCAGCCGTTGTCTGGGCCGTAGGATCAGATCCCCAGGCTTCAGAGCCTTTAGGCATAGCAATGATATTTCCTTGCTCATCGACAGGGTTCCCATCTGCATCCCATTTTGGTTCCTTTAATTCGTTTAATCTTTGATAGTAATCTTCAGGTAACTCTTCAGGTTTTTGGTTTGATCCTGAGGGATGGACACAATGAAAGATGAATCCTACTCCCATTACCAAACTTACTAGTGGAAGGAGACGAGATTTCGTTGAAGAAAGACTCTTTATAAACATGTTTGGGTTCCTAAATAGATAGATGGTGGACAGCACGATCTAACGTGCGATTTTTGCAGTGTTTTTACCTGAAATCTATTGGAATGCAAGATTATTCTGTTAATTTTATTTTGCCTTGGGCATCTATTTGAAAGCCTGCAACTTCTTGAACAACTTTAGATATATTTGAGATCATTTCTTTAGGAATCGAAACACCCATCTTGGCAAGTCCTTCCAGAATCCTCAGTTTTAATCTTCGAGATTCCTCCGTGGGTGAAGCAAGGAGCTGCATTAGAGGAGAAACCATGGTCTCCACATGTGCTTGGTGCAACAGGGCTTCTACCGCAGCTACGCGCACTCCTTCATCCATATCTTCCAGGTAAGGGAGGAGCAGTGCTGGAAAATCTGGGTGCTGGTGCTCACCCATAAACCCAAGCAGCTGAATTTTTTTGATCGGATCCCGGACATAGGTATTGTTGTTTCGCTCGCAAAGCTCCTTCACTATCTCTAAAAGAGCACCCCCGCTCCCTACCTCTCCAAGAACCTTAAGCGGCCATGCCAAACTGCTAGCCTCTTTCATATAAGTGCGAAGCTCGGGCAAGATCCCCGGCCCTAGTTCCACCAACGTATGATACGTCCACTCCTTTTCTTGTTCATCCTCGATCGATTTATCGTACTGAAAATCAAACCGGCGGAGTAATCCAGAAACTGCCTCGGAGATGGCTTCGCGTAGTTCCTTTAGATTATTCATCCGATCAATCGAAAGCGCACGCTTATCCTGAACTGATTGGATTTGCTTTTTTAGATAGCGGACATCAGAAGAATTTTTTGAGAGAAAATCAAAAATACCCACAAGCACCTCATATGAGAAAATTAAACGTTTGATCGTCTCGATATCATATCTAGCAAGGCGAAACAATCAATTGCGCACCATCATACAGGATTATGCGGTTTCGTTCAACTTGGCCATGACCTCTTTTAGGTCTTCCCAGACCATTTTTTTTGCTGAAGGGGTACGAAGAAGGTACGCAGGATGGTACGTAGGCATGACTGGGATCCCTTCGTAGGTAGTAAATTTTCCTCGGATCCGGCTCATGGGAGCAGACGTTTGTAGAAGAAATCGGGTGGGGGTGGCCCCCAGAGCAACAATCACTTTTGGCGCCAAGACCTGAAGCTGTGCTCTTAGGAAGGGACTGCAAGTCTCCACTTCGTCGCTCTCAGGAGTACGGTTCCCAGGGGGGCGGCATTTCACCACATTGCAAATATAGACCTGCTCTCGTTTTAATCCCATGGCCGCAATCATCCGGTTCAGCAAATCCCCTGCTGCACCCACAAACGGAAGACCTGTGCGGTCTTCTTCCGCTCCAGGCCCTTCTCCTACAAAAACAAGGCGTGCGCTAGGATCGCCTTGCCCAAACACGATTTGGTTTCGCCCATGATGCAGCTTACAAAGACGGCAATCACCTAGCGTCTTCCGAATTCGCGCTAATCCCTCTGCACCCTTGCATGAAGCTGCTTCAGGAAGGCCTGGATATGTTTTTAGAGAGGTGCTTCCCTTGGCGGCCTGTTGCTTTGAGAAGAGAAGGGGCCGAGACGATGTATGGGATTTAGCATCCTGTGCAAACAGGCCCCCTCTTTGCGGTAAAGCATGCTCTTGCACCTTCGAAGGAATAGTATTTGAGGAAACCATTTGCTCGGAACATTCTTGCTCAGATGCATGTAGATTTAGCATCGGACTGGCTGGTTGCTGCTTAGGCCGGGGGAGCGTACGGATTCCACCTAAGCTGAGCCAAGATAAATAAGTTTGGAGCTGTCGTTTAAGAAGATGGAGTTCGTTTTGAGCATCTTGATCAGTAACCATCAGGTTGTTTGTATAAGATCTTGCTTTGGAAGCAAAGGCTTTCCTTAAAAAAGGCTCTCGCCCAAAAAAGGTTCTAGCCAAGGTGGCAAAAAATAGGTTAAATATCCCCTTGGAGTAAACCTTATGGCAAAAACGCTTGAAGATCTTCAGTCGTACCTTTTAAAACTAGACCTGGCTTATCAAGAGCCTTCTCCAGGTACTTTCTTACTCAGAGGAACCGAAGGGGAAAATATTGCTGTGACGATTGCTGGACCCGTGGTGGTATTTCGTGTCAAAGTGATGGAGATTCCTCCAGAGAATCAGAAAGAGTTCTTTCAGAAGCTTTTAGAATTAAACGCTACAGAAATGATGCATGGTTCCTATGGGCTTGAAGGAAACGCAGTTGTCATTTCTGATGCCTTACAACTTGAAAACTTAGACTACAACGAATTTGCCGCAACCGTAGATGATATTATGTTAGCAGTTGCATCTCATCATAAACGGCTGCTAAAATATCGTTTCAGTCACAGCAACCCAAGCAGCTTAAATTAACAAAGAAGAAATTTGAAAGTAGCTTCTCAGGGTTAAGGCACAGGATAGACACAAAATTTTAGAAAAAAGGATAGCATCATGGGAATTTTTTCACGCTTAGGAACGCTCATCCGCTCGAATTTAAATGATTTAATTTCAAAAGCAGAAGATCCAGAGAAACTGTTAAACCAAGTTCTAGTTGATATGAAGACCCAACTGGTTGAGGCAAAAAAGCAGGTTGCCTTGGCCATTGGCGATGAGAAACGACTCAAAAAGCAGGTAGATGAGCAAAGAAAGCATGCGGACGAATGGGAACGTCGTGCTATGCTGGCCGTCCAGGCTGGAGATGATGAGCTTGCCAAAGAGGCCCTTTCACGACAGAGGGAGCATGAAGACCTGCTTAGCCAATTTGAGCAACAATGGGTCGTACAAAAAGATGCGGTTGACAAACTTAAGGAACAGCTCCGCATTTTGAATGACAAAATTGAAGAAGCAAAGAGAAAACGGAATCTTCTGATTGCCCGGCAGAAACGTGCGGAGGCGCAAAAAACCATTCAAGCCACGATGGCTGGACTCAGCGATACCTCAGCGTTTGATACCTTTGAGCGGATGGCGGAGAGAATCGAACAAATTGAAGCCGAAGCTGAGGCTGGAACGGAGGTAAATCTTAACCTCGAGGGAGATAGTCTAACCCAACGGTTTAAAAAGCTAGAAACTCAAAGAGGTCCCACAGATGTGGCCCTTTTAGAACTCAAGGCAAAAATGGGACTTTTGCCAGCAGGGGCCGCAAATTCAACCAAGGCTTTGCCTCAAGCAAAACCGGAAGAATCCTCCGAGGCTCCCTCTGTACAAAAATCAGATGTCCCTTCCAAGTCTGACCCTCAAGACAAATAATTTTATTTACCCACCCCCCTTGTAGCATGACGAAGTTCCCTTTCTGCTAGAAATAGATTCCCGTTGCAACCCTATTTGGTTGTGGTAATCTTCCCACTTATGCGCATTCTCTCTTTCTTTGTCCTTTGTGTCATTATCGTATTTTCAGGTTGCCAGGGTTGCCACGTAAAAAATTCGTGCTCGGGCGTTCAAGGAACAGGACCTGTTCGATCGGACATCCGGACCTTGCCTCCTTTTTCTAAGATCCAATTGGCTAACGGGGTCGATGTCGATGTAAAAGTCGGGCCGAGCCAGCAAGTCACTGTGGAAGCGCTTGACAACCTGCTTCCCCTCATTCTTACCGAGGTAAAAGATGGCTGGCTGGTGATTTCTAACAGCGAATCTTTCTGTTCTAACAAAAAGCCACGTATCATTGTCACCGTCCCCCATCTAACCGAGATCCACTCTGCAAGTTCTGGCAATATGGTGATTGATGGTGTGAAGGAGCCAACCTTTCAGGCAACCTTAGAAAGCTCTGGAGATGTACATCTCTCAGGGACTGCACAAACCTTTTTTGCTTCCGTCTCAAGTAGTGGCGACTTGAACGCCCAACGGCTAGAAACAGAAAGCTCGACCGTTCGGGTTTCCGGATCGGGAGATGCTCAAGTATTTGTTTCAGGGAACCTTCAGGTAGAACTCACTTCTTCTGGAGACCTCTCCTTACGGGGCAAAATAGCTTCTTTAAATGCCTCTCTTTCAGGGAGTGGAGATTTAAAAGCTTCCTCTGTAAAAGTATCACGGGCAGACGTTCGGATTACTAGTTCAGGAAGCGCGCATCTTTCCATCGCTGGGGATGTACAAGCAGTCCTCATGGGTTCTGGAAGCCTCACCCTTGATGGGAAGGCAAACCTCTTAAAGGCAACCCTTACCAGCAGCGGTCATTTACAAGCAAAATCCTTAGAGGCAGACCGTGTTGAGTTAGATGTTTCTGGCTCGGGAGATGCAACTGTCTGTGTTCGTGAAGAAGCGCTTGGAGAAGCATTAGGTAGTGGGGATATCACTCTGCTCTGCCATCCAAAAGTAATGAATGTGAAAAAGAGCGGCAGCGGTCAGGTCTCTGTACGCTGATTCTTTCTTTCCAGGGGACCTACAACCCTAGGCTTCCTACGCCCCTTCCTTCACCTGGTTTAGGATTCGCCTCATTCCTTCTTCGAATGCTTTCGGCTCTACGAGTAAACTCACAACGACATAAGCCCCTTCAGAAACATCGTAAAAATATCCTGGGTGGCAAATGACATGTTCTTTTTCTAGAAAGCGGAGTACCCATTCTTCATCCGAATAGATATTAGGCAACCGTATCATGGCAGAGAAACCACCTTCTGGAGCCAACAACTGACAGGCAGTGTCTCGAAGCAAGTCCTTAAGCCTGTTTAGGTTTTCTTTCAATCGATGATGAATTCTTCCGGTAAGAAGATTCTTGTTTTCAAGCAATGATGAAGCTGCCCACTGGATAGGCGTTCCTACAGAGAGGAATGTATCAGAGATGAGCTCAAGCCTCTCTTGGGCCTGGCTGCGTAACGGCTCTGGGCCTGTAACATACATCCAGCTAAGCTTCATTTGAGGCATTCCTAGGACTTTAGAAAACCCAGAAAGGACAAAGCAAAGGACTCCTTGCTCCTCGGCCTCCGAGGCTATCGAGGAAGCTTTGTAAGCATGAGGCTCAAGAGGATAATCGAAAAATACCTCATCTGAGATGAGGACCATCTTGCGTTCTCGACAAAATTGGAAAATGGCCTCAAGCTCTTGCTTCTGCAGGAACGCGCCGGTCGGATTATGAGGGTGTACAATCACCATCGCCTTGGTCTTTGGGGTATACACATGCTCTAGAGAATCGGCCTCCAAATACCATCTGCCTTGATGGATGAGATCGTAGTGACGCATTTTCACAGAGCAAAGTCCTGCAAGATGATCAAACAGAGGATAGCTTGGCCGAGGAAAAAGGACCTCTTCTTGCGGATCACACAATAGCTGAAACAACCAGGCATAGGCCTCGCTGGTACTGGCACATAAAAGCAAGTGCTGCGGATCCACTTTGATTCCGTGACTTTGGGCGTAGTCTTTTGCAATGGCCTCCCGTGCTTGAAGCAATCCCTGAGGATGGGGTTCATACTGCAAGATTTGTGGTTCTAAAAAAGGCGTCAGGAATTCTCTTACAGGCAGATCTTCGAAAAGCCCCACCTTGGTCATATTGGTTTCGATGAGATTCAGCAAGAAAAGATGGTTCTGTCTTTTTTGCGTGAGGAGCAGGGAAAATTGATTCTGACCCAATTCCCAAGGAAGCCGTGAAGAGAAAGTTGAACTCATATAGATTCTAGAGATCTACGCAAAGAACGTTTAGAAAGCAAGCTGGTGTAGGAGTTACGATCCTTATCTTCTGCTTAATAAGTGATCACTAAGGGAATTTCTGGGTCTTTAATCCCGGTTACGTAATGAGGATTGGGCTTAGGAATGGGCTTTAGATCGACAGGACCCATCCCCTTTCGTTCAATCGTAAATACAGGTTCGTAATTGATGTACCAAGTATCTTTGTTCTTCGTGTCTCCCTTAGGAGGACAAACGGGATCTGGTTTATCTGGATAAATGTAACAGCGCGTCCGCCGAATTTTATACCCCACGTGCCCTGCTTGATCTAAGACAGGCTCTTGGTTCATCGGCATCTTTGGATCAAGACGTACGGGGGCAATCCCGTATGGGATGATAGAAAGAACTTCTCGATGAAACTGCACTTTGAAAGGACGTTCTCGGCCTAGGACCGTGACAAGGACCCGACCTTCTCCTACTGAGTATCGGATCATCACCGGGAAATTAAAGGGATTTCTCATTTTCAGGTCTTTCCCTTTCCCTTTCCCTTTGGGGTAGTCCACCGTAGAATCGAGTCCTGGAGGAATATAGGTACTAGGACGAGAATGAGGGGTCGTCTCTAAAATATCAAGCCCTGCGAAAAACGAGGCTGCATGGAGGGTCGAAGAAAGCTGGCACATTCCTCCACCCACACCTTCAACAATTTCCCCGCCACCAATCTCTGGAGCCACCCGAAACCCGGCCTCTTCCGTACGTTCTCCAACGGTATCGTTAAAGGAGAAGAATTCACCTGGCCATAGGATCTTCTGATCAAGCTTTTCAGCTCCTAGTTTTAAGTTTCCAGTGCGATTTGAATCTTGGGCTCCTGTAGGATAATGCGTTTTCCACCAGCCTAACACAACCGAAAAATCATTTTTCGTGAGGGCAAAATTTTGTCCCAGCGGTGGGGTTTCAATCCCGGCCAGAGCAATCGGCTGGGTTTTTCCACCCCCGGACAATCTTCTTGCTTCATATTGGAGATTGACGACCGAATCAAGGACCTGGAGCAAATATCCTGGTTCCCCAGGAATGACAGTATTGTTTCCTGAATGAATACGGAACTTCGTCGCTGCTACATCCACCTGCTTTTTCAAACCCGTAAGAAATTCTGTTGCCTTGGCAACATCTACTTCGACAGGAAGCGCAATGATCACTTCGCTAGTATCCCCACCTTTAAATTTCTGAAGGATTTCATCCTTTAAGCCTTGGGCCGGTGCCAAGTTTTGAATCTTTGCTTGGAAGGATACCTCATCTACCCGAAAGCCTAACTCTTGGTAGGTCGTCATCCATTGCTTAGGCCCAACTTTTAGTTCAACCGGCTGCTGCAAGAATTTTTTGATAACGGAATGAGCTTTTGCAGACAAAGCTTGCTTGTCCATCACCTCATCCATCACGCGAAATTTGGCTGTACTTTCATGGTTACAGGCAACCAGGCCAAACATAAACAAAAAGGCAAGGTATCTAGAAATACTAGGCTTTAAAAGCAAAGATTGCTGATGCAAAAACATGGCAAGAGCGTAGCAGAATTTAGGAGAAAAACAAGATCTCCTGCAAAGCCATTGAAATTCTCTCTGTTTTCTGAAATCTTTAAGCAAAAGAGAAACAAAACGGAAGGAATGATCTTTGCTGTCTCCTGATTTAATTCGGACCCGAAAGGTGGGCGATCGGCTTCTTTTATCGCCCTTGCGATCCCATGAACAAGCGCGTGCTCTTCAGCTGGCAGAGATGTTGCTTGCTCACGCAAGAGCGTGTTCTGGAAAAACAAGAGAGGATCTTGAAGAGGCTGTAAGACCGCTTTTGATGGTCCCACCAAACGAACGACGGCTGGTCATGGCATTTTTGAAGCTTCTCGAAGATCATTCTATTTTTGAAGCGTCCGACGCCACCATTTCTTCAGATAAGCTTCGAGAAGAATTATTTCTTACAGCTGCCCTACGAAGAAAGAGTTCGTCTGGGTTCCAATTCGACCGTAATGCCATCCTAAAAGAAATAGGAGAAAAGTTAAAACTCACCCAGGAGCAGATAGAACAGCACCTATATTCAGACCTGCGGGAAGCTCAACGCCTTAAAGCCGTCCCCAATTTCTCTCCAGAAGAACTTTTGTCTTTGTATGAGCAAAGTCAGGCCCAGGCTGTCCTTCTACGTGCCATCAAAGTGAACATCGATATCAAGTGCCACTCCCCGCGAGAGTATCGTATCCTGTTTCAAAAAATAAAATTCTTACGCCTCCTTTTCTCTGTACAACCTAACCATTCTTCCCATTCCAGTGTTAGCGGCACCTATCACCTTGAAATCACAGGACCCTTTGGTCTGTTTACCTCCACAACAAAATATGGACTGAAATTGGCACTGTTGCTCCCGCTCTTACAGCAATATTCACAATTTCGTATGGTAGCGCAAGTGCAGTGGGGAAAAACAAAAGTGCCTCTTTCTTTTTCATTGGAGGGAGGCCAACATTCGAACCGGCCTAAAGGGTTATTGGTGAATTCTTCCATTGGCTCTGATGAATCTCGATTGGCAAGCACTGAGCAATCCCTCTTTACGGCAGAAGCTTCGGAGGGAGGCAACCCTGAGATGACGGACTTCCTAAAAAAGTTTGTCTCTCTTTCCTCGTCATGGAAGGCTTTCGAATCTTCGGATATTCTGCACTTACCTGGGATTGGGCTATGCATTCCCGATATACAGTTCGTTCATCAAACGACCGGGGAAACCATTTACTTCGAACTTTTAGGTTATTGGAGCCGAGAGGCTGTTTGGAAAAGAGTGGAGCTCATGCAAAAGGGTTTTCCCTACAAGATTCTCTTCGCAGTCAGCAAACGTTTACGGGTGAGCGAACAAGCCTTGGATGATCAAACTCCTGGGATGTTGTATGTTTTTAGCGAGACGCTGCAGGCAAAATCTGTCCTTTCCCATTTGGACAAACTCCAAAACCGAGCAGGTCCCTTCTCGTTCACTTTTTCCTAGATTTTTCTAGAATAGTTGATAGATTTCTTATCATGGCAAACTCTAACTTCTCTTATTCTGAAGTCCTTCATAGTGCATTTGAGACCACAAAGAAAAACTTTGGGGTTCTCTTCAGCTGCGCGGCGATTATTCTAGGGATTAAGCTTTTTGGCGCGTTTGTCCAAACCCTTGTCCTTCATGATGAAGTCTACAAATTCTCTCCTCTTTCTTCGATCATGAATCTTCTACTCCTCATCGCACAATTGGCTGTAAGTCTGGGAGCGATGCGGATCTGTATAAAGCTTGTTGATGGAGAACCTACCAACCTAGGCGAACTAACCACCTGCTTCAGGCTTGCGCCAAGATACCTAGCTGGTATGTTTCTTATCGCATTCATCGCGGTGATCCCCTTTGGACTCGTATCGATGATCTTTGGCGCTGGGAGTACGCTGGTTGGCAATCGCTTAGAATCTGCAATGCTCGGTTTTACACTTTTTGTCACAGCCTCTTTTGTTTGGTTGGTCTACGCCTACCTTCGTTATGGATTTTTCCCCTACGTCCTGGTGGACAAGGGGTATACAACCCTTCAATCCTTGAAAGAAAGTGCTCGCATCACCAAGGGCTCGAAGATGAAACTTCTAGGATTTCTATTGCTTATGGGACTCATTATATTCGCAGGAATGCTTCCTTTAGTAATTTGGGTTGGTGTGGCCGCTGCAACCCTTTCGCAGGGGTTGTCTATCATCCTGGCCTCTCCCATCCTGATGACTTTCTGCCTAGCTGGGCTTGCTTTTGTAGGACCCTTCATTGGAGTCGTATTTGCGACCTTATACCGAAGGTTGTCTCCTCGGCAAGAAGGTAGTTCTTCGATAGAGGTTTAGACCTCGCAGCTTGCTCTACTCCCACCTGGCTTCTTAGGAACTTAATTATCTCTAGTAAGAAAAGGAGTTCCCCTCCTAAGAAAAAACGTACCCTTTACACATCCGCTTGCTAATTCCTGGAATCTGAGTATGATTTCCCCACAATTACACTACGATTTTTTGGATGACTTTATTTCACTTTCTTTACCTTTGTGTGGTTCTCATTGCCATCTTGACAGGGGCTTTGTTGAGCCGCATCTTGCTAAAAAAGCCAGCGACGGCTCGCTGGACGTCTGCGTTTGCTGCAGGGGTCTTGCTAGCCATTTGTTTTCTCTATCTCATCCCTGAATCGTTTCATCTTTTATCACAGCACCCTAAAGAGGTTGCTGAAGCCAGCGGAAGAGAAGCTCTTTGGGTCGGCTGTGCACTATCTCTAGGTTTTCTATCCATCCTCAGTATCGAGCGCTACTTCCTTCAAATCCATCATCACGCGGCTTGCCATGCGCACGAGCATTCTCACTCGGCTCCAGGTCACCACACCCATGATCATACTTTAAATCCGTTGCCTCCCAGTCACGAGCAGGGAGCAGTATGGTCCCTGATCATTGCTCTCTCTCTGCATAGTATGCTAGATGGTGTTGCTCTCCGTAGCATCCAAGGTCTCAGCACCGTCGGTTTGGCGTTAGGGGTGGGCTTGATTCTTCATAAGATTCCCGAGACCGCCAGTCTAATGACGATGTTAAGAAAAGGGAACCTGTCCTCTCGGACACAGATGGTAGTGATTGCAATATTCTCCCTCTCTACGCCGCTTGGCCTTTTTGCAGCCCACAAGCTAGAGCATATCTTCTTCCAGCGAGGCGCGGGTCTTCTTATGGCTTTTGCCGCAGGCTCTCTGATGCATCTAGTCACCGGACACCTTCTCCCAGAAACAACAGAGCCCACTTCCCGCTCAGCTCGAGTGGGTGTCTTCGGCATCATGCTGACAGGATTTCTGATTATGCTAGGCGCACGAATTCTAGGAGCAGGCTAATCCCTCTTCGCGGGAGGGCACTGAAATACGGCTAAGATCGTGAGCAGCAAATACTTTAGGAAAAACCACCCGGGCCTCCTGCACAAAGGGCTCGGTCGAGCCATATCTCTGGGAAAAGTGTGTTAACGCCAACTGACGGGCCCCTGCCTCTTTGGCAAGCATGGCTGCCTGCGTCGCCGTCATATGGTAATGCTCGTGTGCTTCGGTAGACTCACTGGAAAGATAAGTCGATTCGCAAACCAAAAGATCCGCCCCTTGGGCCAAGGCAAGAGCCCCTTTGCAGGGCCTTGTATCCATAACCAACGAAAAAGATTGGCCCTTTCGAAATACACTCATCTCCTCGAGGGTATAAGTTTGTCCCGCTTTTTCTAATTTTCCTTTTCGAACTAAGGTCCCAATTTCAGGGCCATAGATACCCGCAGCTTCAAGCTTTTCTGGCAGCATCCGGCGTCCATCATGCTCCTGCAAGCGGTACCCGTAGCAATCCACTCGGTGATCAAGTGGGTGGGCCATCAGCACCCCCTGATCAAACCTGCTAACAATGGGAGAAACCCCAGCTTGAAAAGGACGAGGAATAATTTTTGCCTGATCATGGTAGATCGATGAATAGCGCAAGCGCTCGAAGTACACCTGCCCACTTTTTGGATAAATGACCTCAATGGGATGAGGGACACGGTCAAGCGAAATGCGCTGTACGACTGCAGCAAACCCAAGACAGTGATCGCCATGAAAATGAGTAATCGCAATGTGGGTAATTTGGTGGGCGGCAATCCCTGCATGGGCCATCTGCCGTTGTGTTCCCTCACCAGGATCAAACAAGATTCCAAGATTATCCCACCGTAAGAAGAGGGCGTTATGGTTCCTCATCCGTGTTGGAACCTGACTAGAGGTTCCCAAAAAAATTACTTCCCGAGCTGACATAGAAAACAAACCTTCTTTGTTCTAAGATAATAAGGGAAATTCTTCCGTCTTCCGAAAATACTTTGTCTCTAGACAGGGCGCCTCCCTAGAGGCAATTCGCCCAATCCTGCCATTCATAGCAAGGTGCTCTAACACCCAAAATGCCTCATCCTTCCCAGGAAGATAGGCCCTTTGGCAAATCTCCACCACAGTACTTGGCGTTACAGAAAGCGAAGCCAACAACTTTCTTTGCAGGAGAAGCACCGAGGCTGCAGCCTGCTTTCCAGCTTCTACACCGGGCTGATGATAGGCATTGATCCCTCTTAAAAATGCATAAAATCCTACGGCTCGTTCATAAAGAGCAATGAGCATCCCAATGGTATAAGGAGAGACTTCAGGAATGGTAATCGTTAAACTATCTCTGTAGTTTTCACGGAGCGCCTGCCTGGTCCCTAATAAGAATCCCAGCAAATAATCGCCGCTCGTCACCTGATCCTCGACAAAAACTGGGGCCTTCTCCGAAGAGAGTTTCTCTAAAGGGCCCGTATGGTCTTTTTGAACCCCAAGGAACGTGACGAAGAAATGGTTTACCCCTTCTCGCAGCTGCTGAATATAGGCGTGCTGATCGGTAGAGCCTTTGTTCCCAAATACAGAGATGCCCTCATACACATGGTCTCCACGCTCGTTTTTTTCTTTCCCTAGCGATTCCATGATTAATTGCTGCAAGTATTTCGGAAACAGCTCGAGGCGATCTTTATAGGGCAGGATAACCATTTCCCTGCGTCCCCGTTCGACGGCGTATTCCCAGGCAAGAGCAAGGAGAAGTGCTGGATTACTCTCGGGCTCCTTCGCGCGGGTGAAGGCATCCATGTCTCTTGCCCCTACCAATAGAGCACGCGTATCAATCCCTTGAAGCGCTGCAGGAAGAAGACCCACCGAGGATAGTTCCGAAGTCCGTCCGCCTACCCACTCCCAAATCGGAAACGTAGCAAGCCAACCCTCGGCAATTGCCGTTTGAGCGAGTTCACTTCCGGGCATTGTGATAGCGACCGCATGATCCTGAAACCGTAGTCCTGCTTCTGCAAAGCGGGCCTCTGTTTCGATCTGACCGTTTTTGGTCTCTTTGGTTCCCCCCGATTTTGAAGTAACTATGACAAGCGTCCCAGCAAACCCTGCCTGCGTTTGCCTCAATTTCGCAAAGACCTGTTCCATCCCATCAGGATCCGTGTTGTCTAAAAAGAACATCTGCATGGGAGGGTTTGCTCCTGCTAAGGCTGCAGAAACAAATTGAGGGCCCAGCGCAGATCCCCCGATCCCGATCAGAAGCACATTTTGGAAAGACCCGTTTTCCCCAACAAGGTGCCCCTGATGGATTTTATCCACAAATGCGGACAGGGCTTGGCCATTTTCTATAATGGCAGAGCGAATTTTTTCATCCGGCGCAAATTCTGGCGCACGTAACCAGTAGTGTCCCACTCTCCGATTTTCATCAGGGTTGGCAATCGCTCCTTCTTCTAACCTTTGCATTTGTTCCAACGCTTGAGCAAGTCGCTGCTTATTGCGGATAAGCCAATCTTTTGGCAAATTCATGGCACCTAGATCAAGTGAGACGTAGGCACCCTCTACCTGGGAGTAGTGCAACTTTGAAGCAAGGGGAAATGGGTAAAATAAGATCACGAATGCACCTTGGGATTTATTTTTATCATTGACCTGCGCGATTGCCTAGGTTTCTTTCTAATGAAAACGAAACGTATCTCGAGGATCGCAGTGCCGGCTCATAAAGACGAAAGCACAGCATGATAAGAACCCAAGCAAAACATGGTCTTGCTTAGAAAGATCCTAGGGAGGAGAAACATGTTTTAGTGATAAGAAAAGTTTCTGTGCTCTAGGAGATAAAGGAACTTGGTTTCGCTGCAACCACTCTACAATGATTGGAAAATCTTCTTGGAAAAACAAATTTCCTAGAAAAGTGAAAAGTTTGTTCTTAAATTGAAAGGTGAGTAAAATGGAAGTCCACGATTTTCGTGCATCAACTTGTTTAACCTCACTGTAATCATAGCTGCGAGACCAAAGAACTTTGGTTTGAAAAGATTGTTGGAAAAAAGTTAAATTTGGCCCAGGAATTGTCCGGTGGGCCAATGCAATGAGAGGAACCGAGCGGATGCCGATATAAGAACTGGAGAGGCTCACAGGAATTCCTTTGTTAGGAAGAATTGTGGGCAAATAGGTACCAATCGGCGGCATAAAGTTATCATACAATGATAGGAACCAAAGATCTACAAGAAGATGATAGCAAAGAGGAGGTTTTATGAATACGGACATCATTCGGAAAA
Source organism: uncultured Myxococcales bacterium (assembly GCA_964537055.1). Lineage (GTDB taxonomy): Bacteria > Myxococcota_A > Polyangia > Palsa-1104 > JAEUJZ01 > CAZHYV01. Next base: position 8,789 of record CAZHYV010000003.1, on the reverse strand, counting down.
TTCTGGATGCTGAACCTCAAGTCAAGTCAGTAGAAAATAACCTATGCGAGTTTGGAGAAGAACTAGAAGTTACGGTTCTATTTGATCTTGGCCACGAAATTCTCACGATCAATCGAGTCCGAAAGCTATCATTTCTCCCAGACTTTAGAATGGTTGAGACCTACAAAGGAGAGCGGTTTTACATTGGACTTGATGCTCCATTGCGCGGTATTAAATTTGCTGAACCGGAAACCAAAAAGGTTCGAGGGGCGGGGTTTGCAATGCATGGAAACTAAAAACCCCTCGTCGTACACTACCATTAAAGATCCAATTGCCATGGGCGGGAATCGAACCCGCACGCCCCTTTCGGAAGCTCAGGATTTTAAGTCCTGTGTGTCTACCAATTCCACCACCGTGGCGAAAAATACCAATGGGGGTAGTTTTAAACTGTTTGCGTCGATAGAGCAACAAAAAATTGCAACTCCGTCTCGTTTTTGGGGTAACGCCCTCGAGGTCTTTCGCTTAGACCTCCGTTCAAGAGTCTCCTCGTAAGTCCCCTTCATACCTACCCCTTTAAGAATAATCAGAGAAGAAGGAGTGCGGAAAGCGAGAAATACATAAGCCTCTACAGCTAGATAGAGACCAACACCTTGCGTTTCTTATCTTATCTGACATAATCTCACCCATGCCACATCGGAATCCTCCCCATTTGGGTGCCCTTTTGTTTGACTTGGATGGAACCTTGGTTGATAGCCGTTCTGATTTCCAAGATGCGTTAAGTCAAGTCCTTTCCCGCTACGAGCGGACCCTATCCCCTGAAGAATATGCCTACACCATTGGTCACTCGTGGGAAGATATTTATCAATTTTTAAGCAAACGAGCACAGCTTCCTATGCCCCTCTCGGTATTAGAGGAAGAGATGTACCAAACTCGCTTAAAAAAAGCACAAGATCGCAAATTGACAGCACTTCCTGGAGTCGTGGATGGAATTCGTCGATTAAGTGAAAAGGTCCCCTGCGCTCTGGTCACCGGCTCTAGCCGGAAAGAAGCAGAAATGATCATTGATTCGCTAAGGATTGCCGAGCATTTTCGGTTTCTAATCTGCGCCGGAGAAGCTACCCGAGGAAAGCCGGCTCCCGACCCTTATTTGCTCGCTGCCCAGAAGCTTGCCGTTTCTCCATCGATATGCGGCGTTCTCGAAGACTCTACCGTAGGCATTGCCGCTGCAAAGGCCGCTGGCATGTTTTGCATTGCCATTCGAGCAGGCAACTTTGCCAATCAAGACCAATCTCAGGCCCATCACATTGTAGATACCCTGAGTGAATTTGAGGGGTGGTTCTTTGAAAAGGCTTACCAGCCCAAGAATATGACTTCTCAATAACTCTCGCCTCTACTTAGACGAATGAAGGGTGTTGTGATGAAAGAGACGTGCTGGTTGGAAAAGACGTCTTACAAGATTAGCTGAAGCTTGCGGCGGTAGTCTGAAACAAGAGGGTGGTCTCCGCCAAGAAACGCAAACAGCAAAAGCATTGCCTTTCGTCCACCATCGTCTTTGTAGGTTCGATCTTGTCTAACGAGCTCCAGTAACTCATCCAAGCTGGCCCGAACATGCCCCTGCTTCGCCAAAGCAGCCGCCTTTGCATACCTAGCTCTCGGATTGACAGGAGCCGTACTAGGATCTAAGTTGCCTACAGTTAAAGGAGCAACATACCCCTCACCCTGTTTAAGAAAATCGATGAGTTGTAAAAGCTGCTCTGCTCCTGCAGCTTGGCTGCTTCGTGGGTCCACGGCAGAAAGAATTCGCTTCGCTTCTTCAAAAGCCCCCTGTTTGATCTTTTGTTTCCCCTCTTCAAGAAGCTCTGTCTCCTTGGAAGGAAGTAGTTTCTCCAAAAACAGACGGACAAAGGTAGCATCACGAGCCCCCACAAATTCGCCTACCACGTTTCCATCTCGAAATGCCTTTACCAAAGGGATACTACTGGCTCGGTACCTAAGAGCAAGCTCGGGCTCCTTGTCCGTATTTACCTTGGCCAAAACCACCTTTCCTTGGAGATTCGTAATGGCCTTCTCTAGAACGGGTGTAAGCATTCGGCAAGGGCCACACCACTCTGCCCAAAAATCTACCACCACAGGAATCTGGGCGGAGCGCTTAAGTACCTTTTCTTGGAAGTTGTTTGTGGTGGCATCAAAAATAAGAGAATCGTTTGTATTTACAGAGGCTGTTTGGGTATCCATATGTTTCCTAATATAGATCTTCTAAGCAGGAGCGCAAGCGCTTTCGGCTCAGCAATAGACCTCGTACCTTCAGACGATTGTGCTTCTGTCAATAGCTACAATCCGCCCCCATCTAGTGCATTATATTCAGGTCCTAAGAGGCCAAAAGAGGGGTCAGAGAGTGGCATTAGAAAAACACGATGATAGATGGATGAGTTGATGTCTTCCACAAAAGCAGAGCCTTCAATGAGAATTCTGTAGACATCCGACCGCAAAACGTAACCGTTACGTACCGTATCTAGCGCCATCGCCTTTTCAAACGAAGCAGTAAGAACATCCACCGATGCGTTCTGCAAAGAGGAATTTTTTGCCTTAGAGAGCTTGCTTTGTTTCTTTGCAAGAAGGGCCTTGCTTGATGCATCCAGCCTAGATTCACCCATATGCTTTTGTGCTAGCATGGTCCAGCCCTGCTCTTCCGTTTTTGTCGTAAGAAGCTCTTGATTTTTACGTATCGATCGTAAAATAGGCATCTCCATCGCCGATTTCGTGATTGCGAGAGCACCAGCCCGTTCGGCTTCCGAATTGCTGTTCACTTCTTCTAACTTACGCTCGAACTTTATTCCTAGCGATTTTAGCTCAGACTCCCATGCTTTTTGAATAGAACTGACAACTTCTTCGTGATGGGCAAGTCGAACTTCCTCCTTCTTGCTATCGACTGTCTTTGCATAGGTTTTTGCAAAGGCTTGTGCCTGTTTTAGATAGTTTAAAAATGCCTCAGGTCCGTAAAGTCCTGGGAAGGCGTCAAGGACTTGCCCTTTTTCATCGACCACGTAGTGGATACTATTACCTGTAATCGTGCTTTTATACGTGCGTCCGTCTCCAAAATCAATCGTCAACTTGGGAACAGGTCTCACAGTTTCCCAATGCAGAATGAAATGCTCACGCAAATACGTAGAAATTTCGCGATTCGGATACAGAGCTACCCGGAAAAACCGGCTGTTGGCACAGCTTAAATCTTCGGTCAGCTTTCCAAGCATTCGCAGGGCCAAAATTGGCTTGTTTGTTCTTTTGGCTTCCGCTTGAGCTTGGGCAAAATCAGTATGCCAGTAAAGTCTAGAGGCGTAGCAGTCCTTCTGCTGGCAAATTTGATCAAGCCCCCGCTCATAGATCTCCTTTTTGGGTCCCTCGAGCTGACTCTTGTACTTCTGCAAAAATGCATCGATTCCTTGATACCCTAGAGCCCGATACTGTTCTATTTCTTGGGGAGAAATTTCTAAACTGGTAGAAGGCTGCGCCCATAGTACAGAGGCCCGCACTCCCATCACCATTAATGTAGAAAATAAAATAATCTTTTTCATAACCATCTTTTTCATAGCATCCTATCTTTCAACAAAATATGGCTGTCGTCGGACAAACAAAATAAAGATTTTTGGACAATCTCACCTATGCTAAGGTATAGCACAAAGCTTAGGGAAAGTCATTTAAGCCTTCCCCCAATCGAAATGATCGTTATGTTTATAGTTTATGGCAATTAGCATCCATTCCCTGACGCAGGTGTTCCCCTTTTTGCAGAAGGTCGTATGGATCTTTCTTCTTGTGTGCCTGACTGCTTTCTTTGCAGGGACAGAAACTGCTCTTTTCTCACTATCTCGCGCTCAAAGAGAGGCCTGGGAGCACGAAAAAGATCCAAAAGGGTTAAGAATCTTATGGCTGTTAAAAAAACCTCGTAGGTTGATTACGACCCTGATTTTAGGGAACGAAGTCGTGAACATTTCTTTTTCAGCCCTGATTACCGGAATTTTCACCCAACTTTTCCCCTCCTTGCCTCCCATTGGAATTGGGTTTGTTGCAACCGCCTGCAGCATCCCGATTCTAATTCTTTTTGGAGAGTTTTTCCCAAAGACCATTGCCATGCGGTTTTCATCTAGCTGGGCCAGGATCGTGTCTGGACCTATGATTGTAATCACCTGGCTTCTCTGGATCCCAAGAAGTTTGATTAGCCTCATCGCAGGAGCGATTGTCTTTGTTTTTTCAGGCAAACGGAAAAAACAAGAGGAGCGCGTCGCCCTGCGCGAACAAGAGCTTCGAACGCTTGTCGATCTGGGTAATGCTGAGGGAGAGATCCAACCAACGGAGAGAAAGCTGATTCACAACGTGTTTGATTTTGGTGATCTTACCGTTGCGCAAGTCATGACCAAGCCCTCTAAAGTCTTTTCTCTGCCCGTCGAAATTCCTTTGTCCAAACTTGTGGAACGGGTCTCCCAGAAAGAATATGCTCGGATCCCTATTTACCGGGGAAAATCCGAAAATATTCTGGGCATTTTGTTTGCAAAAGATTTGGTGGGTTACTACAGCGGTGAGTTGCAAGGAAGGGCGCTCATCGATCTGCTTCACCCTCCCTTCTTCGTCCCAAAACGAGCTAAGTGCGAACGGCTTTTCCGAGAATTTCAGCGGAGGAAAATTCATATGGCTCTGGTGGTAGATGAGTATGGGAAGCTTGCCGGACTTGTTACCATGGAGGATTTGCTCCAGACCTTATTTGGCAATCTCTCGGAAACGACATCAGAACCTAGCTCCACCGAACGATCAGAATCCACCGCTCTCGAACAAAAGGAGGCATCTTCATGATTCTTCCTTTTCTCGTCTCCTTTTTCTGTCTGATTGGTGAAGCGTTCTTTTCAAGCGCCGAAATCGCGATCGTCAGTGCAGATCGAGCTTTTATTCGCCGACTGGCTGAAAGCGGACACAAAGGGGCAAAGCTCGTAGAAGAATTTTTGCAAGCCCCCCATCGTTTGCTGGCTGTGACCCTCTTAGGAACCCAGCTTTCTCTGGTCACCTCCACAGTTGTCATGACGTTGTGGCTTCACCGGCACTTCGATCCTACGCAAGCTGAGTTTTATCTCATCCTTGGGCTCACCCCGATCGTCGTCATTTTTGGAGAGATTGTACCAAAGTCTCTCGTCAAGCAGCATGCCAATGAGTGGGCACCCACCATGGCACGAATCTTATCTATTGCCATGAAGGCGCTCCTTCCTCTGGTCGCTCTTTTATCAAGGGCCTCTGCCCGACTTTCCAGCAAACTAGGGATCAAGGGCCACCGAAAGCTGATTTCTCGAGAAGAGCTTGAGTGGTTGATCACGTCAAAGCCCCCCACTCGACCCCAAGAGGACGAAGTTACTATGGTGCCTTCCGATGTTACAGAAGGAGAACGCTCCATGATTGCTAGGATCCTTGAGCTCTCCGAAAGTACGGTAACAGACCTCATGGTCCCTCTCTCAGGCGTCACTGCTCTCCCTGAAACTGCGACCTTAGAAGAGATCTCGCAGAATGTTATCGATAAAAAATACAGCCGGATTCCAATATTCCGAGATCGGCTCGACCACATTATTGGAGTCGTCCATGCGTTTGACGTCCTTAAAGCGGGCAATGCCTCTCGAAAAATTGCAGCGGATCTGATGAGAACTCCACTGTTTGTGCCTGAGTCTCAACGAGTCACCGAACTTCTATCCCATATGCAAAAAATGGGACAAAACCTTGCCGTCGTAGTGGATGAATATGGGGGCGCCGTTGGCATTATCACCCAAGAGGACGTGCTTGAAGAAGTCGTTGGTGAGATTGAGGATGAATTTGACGTTCCCCAGACGATGATCTACAAGGAGCCTGACGGAAGCTATCGAGTGAGCGCTTCGATTTCCATTGCAGAGCTCAACCAAAAATTATCTCTAGAACTTCCTGAGTCTGATGAGTATGAATCTATTGCTGGTCTAATTTTGGAGCAGTTAAAACGGATTCCCCGGGCGGGAGAAATCCTAAAAATAGGAACGGTCACCCTCATGATTCATACAGCTAACCAGCGCCGGGTAGAAGAGGTGAGAATTCGGAAAGGCATGTAGACGTTTCCTACGCAGAAAGGATGAAAAACTCTTTATCCTGTGCTAGGCTCACCGCCATGATGTCGCAGGAGACCGGAACATACATCATCCAAACGTTTGGCTGCCAAATGAACATGCACGATTCCGAAAGGATGGAGGAAGTGTTGCATGCCGATGGTTGGAGGGCCACCGATCGAGCGGATGCCGCAGATCTGATTATTTTCAACACGTGCAGCGTTCGTGAAAAGGCTGAGCAAAAACTTCGAAGCGAGGTAGGAAAAATCGCAGCCCTTAAGCAAACAAAGCCAGGTCTTTTGGTCGCTGTAGCCGGTTGTGTTGCCCAGCAAGAGGGAGAGCGCCTTCTGAAACAGCTCCCTCTCGTTGATCTGGTCGTAGGCCCAGATAATTTGGCCGAGCTCTCATTTTTACTCCGAGAGCAGCTTGGAGGGGCACCGCCTCAAGCAAAAACCGTGTTTGATACCGAGCACCCCGTCTTCTTACGTGCCCAGCCACAGCCAGGCCAGGTCCCCGTTAGTTCTTTTGTCACTACGATGAAGGGTTGTGACGAAAGGTGCTCGTTCTGCATTGTGCCCTATACCCGCGGACCCGAGAGGTATCGCCCTGCCCAAGAGATTCTTGAGGAAGCAGCACGCTTGGTAGAGTGCGGAGCCAAAGAAATCATTTTGCTGGGACAAACGGTGGATAGCTATCAGGACCCGTCGCTTCCTCCTAAAGAAACAGACCACCCTGACGAAAGCCAGTTCCCTCAGCTCTTACGCCTTTTGGCACAAAAGGTTCCCGGCCTAGCAAGACTTAGGTACACAAGCCCCCATCCGCGTCATGCCACAGCTTCCCTTGCCCGGGCGCATGCCGAGCTGGATGTGCTTGCGAGACACATCCACATGCCAGTGCAGTCAGGCAGCAACCGGATTTTAAAGAGAATGATCCGACGGTATACCCGCGAAGAATACATCGAACGAGTAAGTCGACTAAAAGCCTCAAGACCAGGACTTACCCTATCGACTGATATTATCGTAGGCTTTCCCGGGGAAACCGAGGAAGATTTTCAAGCAACTCTATCCTTGGTACAAGAGGTAGGGTTTACTTCGGTGTATGCATTTAAATACTCGGTCCGTCCTTACACCCCCGCACGGAAGCTTATCGATGATGTGCCTGTTTCAGTCAAGGACGAACGACTCCAACATCTTTTTGAGGTTGTAGAGTCCCAGGGGCAAAAGCACCTCTCTTCCCTCGTAGGAACCAAGCAATCGGTGCTGATCGAGGGACCTAGCAAGTTTGAACCTAAGCCTGAATCCCAGCCTACCCAGAAGGCTACTTTAGGCATTGATCTTTCTTCAAAACCTATCTCATTCCAAAGGTATCAAGGTCGTACCCACCAAAATGAGCTCGTTCATCTTGCAGCACCACTTGGCTATGATATGGCAGGAGCTTTGGTCGAAGTTACCATCCAAAAGGCCCATCGTCATTCCCTATGGGGTGAGTTAAGCGAAGAAACCAAAGAATCAGCGGCATTTCAGGCATTGGCAACACCCAAGACACAGCCCCGAATGGCTCCAAAACCAAAGGTGCGTTTAGCACTGGTGAAGTAAAGGCACATCTTAGGCTAACAAGCGCCTAAGGTTATTGGATCACCCTGGTGCCCGTGACAAGCTCGCGGTGCTAGCAGGATAATCCCGCTGTCTTGCTCACTCACCATAGACATATCCTACCTATAATTACAGTTACTTATAAAAACGTACTTGCACCTATATCAAATTCTTATACAATTATATAAGAATTTATTGGGGATACTATGACAAGAAAACCTTTGCTATCGTTGTTCAGTTTATTTTTTATCTCGGGTCTTTTTGGAGCCTGCGGCCTTATTAAAATAAATGAAGATGAGGCTTCACCGAAGATCGAAGACTTCCAGGATCGTGGTTCATCAGCACGTGAAGATGAATATATTTATAAAGGGAAATGGGGCTCGCTTTTGTCTCAGGTGGTAGGGGACAATGCTAGAGCGGATTTAAGGAAAAATGGGTGGGATGTCCCAAGGCGACCGCGAGATGCTTCTGAATCCGCTGATGAAATGATCGAAATTTCAACCCGTCCTGAAGCACCACTTGTAGCAGAAAAGTGGGACGGTCGTGTTTATCAATTGGAAGAGGGAAACCCCGAAGATACTAAAAAAGAAATTGCCTTATTAAAGCAAATTCCGAATCGGAAAATGGGTGAGGAAATGAAGTGTGAATCTATCCCTGCCCATGTCGCATTCGAAAACGGACAGACCCGCGAGATAGAACCAGCTCGGGTCGTCTGCTCATAAATCAAGCAGCCCTCTCAACCTGCGGGCCAGGTATTGTCCCCAGGAGCGTGGAAGCTTTCCTCATTTGCCCTGTAGAAACTCCTACTTCTCATACACAGACCCCGATAGCCCTTGCTCACCTCTTACGCCTAACGAGTCCCCTCCAGCGCCGCCCATCCCGTGGATCATCTTAACTTGACCTACAAGTGTTACTTTTCCTTGAAGCGCAGCTACCGCAAACGAAGGTCCTCCTGCACCACCCCCCCCGTGGCCCCCATTTCCTCCTTTACCTCCTGCTCCTCCATCCCCTGACTCTACGTATAGGCAGGCGTGAATGCCTAGCCCTCCGGGGGGGCGGGGGGGGCGGGGGGGGGGGGGGGGGGGGGGGGGGGGGGGGGGGGGGGGGGGGGGGGGGG
>CAZHYV010000002.1:0-292454 GCA_964537055.1 uncultured Myxococcales bacterium | reverse complement strand
GGATTCAGGTTCCTGTGGGATCACACCCGTGGGAGTTCGACCCTCCCCTTTCGCATCTATTCCTCTTTCATGCTACCTTCTTAGATTATAGCTATCTTCTTATCGCTACCTTGCATAGAGAGCTTACTCAATGCGTGCAAATCCATGGATCGTAGAAGAACGCAGGTTGTATTCCCCCTCCGCAACAGCATCTCCATGATTGCCTTCAATGGTATAAATGGTATCTGCATAAAGATGATCGACAAGACCTATATGGCCGAATCCCTTAAAAAAGATAATATCGCCAGGCTTTGGAAGCGTCAGAATTTGCTCTGTCTCATGTACCCAAGCCAATCCATGCTGGAGGCAGCGCTGCCATAGGTTTGGCACACTTGTTGTCCCCACCTTGCGGATCTGGGAAGAACCCGCTTCGTAATAACAGGTACATACAAAGGCGGCACACCACTCTGCCCAAGTGCCCACCTCGGCCTTGGACCAAGGGCGCAGTGCCCACTCTACAATCTCACCACGGTTTTCGCCCCCCTCTTCACGCATCCCGATTTTACTTCGGGCAGTCTTTAGGGTAGCCTCGATCACTTCCATGCTCATATCCACCTCTATTTTAGGACGAATTTCAGAAAAAATGCCAATGCATTGGCTGTAATAAACATAAAAACGATAAGAGGAATCTTCCAAGAAAGTTCACTGAGTTGGCGAACACCACAGTGAATGCATGTGTTCTCTTTTTTGGGCGTAAGTCGATGGCACTGCTTGCACAAGGCTCGAGGTTGAGACACATCCCTTTGGCAAGATCCACAGAGGGTCTTGCTTGTACCTGATCCACAAAAAGGGCAAATGCGATCAATCGTTGTAGAGGAAAGTACTGTGCTCATGCTGTTAGCTTCTGCTTGGTAAGTGCCTCGGCAATGGCAATTGAGTTTTGGCGATTTTGCGGAAGTCCATACATAGCGCGATGAAACTTCGCAATAAATGGTTTTTGAGGATCCAGCACCTGGATATGGGTGAAAATAGGACCAACCGAACCTTTTACGTTGGATATCTGATTCAAGTCGTACTCAGTAATCTCCTGAAATTGAAAGCTAGAGTTTAGCCGCAAGACCAAAAATCGGCGATTTGTAAGACCGATCGCATAATGCTTGGTCATGATGGCTGTTGCAATTACACCTGGTAAGATACCAAGAAACATAAGAAGCACGATCAAAAGAAAGGGAGGCTGCTTGACCCCATACGCAGCATGGAGAAGCGTCTCCCCAGGCTGAAGATGCGGTTGGAAGAGCCCTCGCAGAGATTCATCATTTAGCTTTGCCATACGTTCACACCCCTGGTTATTGAAGCTGACTAGTCCTATAAAAGCTGACTTTTTATAGTAACAACATACGTTTGCTTTGTGAAGAAAATTGCGTATTCTTCGATACTAGTAAGGAGAAGGAAGAAGGCCCTACGAGCAGATCTACGAGTGCGATTTTCCTTAAAAGAAGAGCGCTTTTCTTATCAAATCTTAGCACCCACTCTAAAGGATTAATTTTTCTGTAGCTTTGTCAACACTTCTGCTTTGTTCGCAAAGCATCACTTTCCCAATCCTTTTCTTCTTTTTCCATTTACGTAAATCGTATATTGTATGTTATCTTTTTCTGCACGAGATCTCTACTTGTAGGGAATCTTGAAGGAGGCCATCCGGATGAGAAAGCATCTGCATTTACAAAAACATATTTATCTCTTTGCAGGATTATTCTGGGCCTGTTTTTTGATTTGGCTTTTCACCAAATCGCAAACTTTTCCCTCAGACATTTCCCTAAAACCAAACCCTAAGCAACCCTCTTCCCAAACGCTTGCGGAAGCAGAGCAGGCCTATTTATTCGGTCCTGATTTGATTGTGGATTTGGATGATAGGATGACACAGGAACAAATTCAGGCATTTGCGGAAAGAATCCAGGCTACGCTCATTCCTGCTTCTGTAAGCCAAGACCCAAGCCATTTGTACCACGCATTCTTTTTTGATGACCCAGAAGGCGAGAATCCGGCCTCCCTGCTTCGCCATATCGAAGAACTAAGAAACGACCCCTTTGTAGAAAGCGTCGATTCTAATTTTACATATACGATTCCAGAAAATTCGCCTTCCTCTTTGATACATCCACAAGAGGAGGGGATTTCCATCTCAGCACAAGCCCAGGCTCTGGCCCGAGTATCCCCCAACGATCCGTTTTACAAATACCAGTGGCACATGGACCAGATCCACATGCCTGATGCTTGGCAACACAGCCAGGGACAGGGGGTCATTGTCGCTGTCATTGACACAGGCGTCACCCAGGTGGAAGACCTTAAAGGAACAGAATTTGTCCCGGGATGGAATTTTGTTGACGATAGCCCAAATGCGACGGACGATCACGGTCATGGTACGCACGTTGCTGGCACCATCGCCCAAACCACAAACAATGGAATTGGCGTCACCGGCGTAGCATATCAAGCAAAGATTATGCCGATTAAAGTTTTATCGGCCGGCGGCTCTGGTAGCGTAGCTGGGATTGCGGCTGGGATTAGGTGGGCCGTGGATCATGGGGCTCATGTCATCAATATGAGCCTCGGTGGCCCCTTTAATTCGACCCCCCTCGCTAAAGCGGTTGCCTATGCCTACCAAAAAGGAGTAACCGTTGTATGTGCCGCAGGTAATGATGGAAAAGGACGCGTATCGTACCCAGCAGCAAACCAAGGTGCTATCGCTGTGGCAGCAACCCAGTTTGATGAGACGACGACCTTCTACTCCAACTGGGGCAAAGAGATTACCATTGCGGCCCCTGGGGGGAATACGCGAGTCGATCAAAATAACGATGGTGTCCCAGATGGCGTCATGCAACACACTGTCACACCTGGGAATATCACCAAGCATGATTACCTTTTGTTTATGGGAACCTCAATGGCCTCTCCTCACATCGCGGGGGTGGCAGCACTTCTCTATGGCGCTGGTGTTCACGATCCTGACCAAATTCGCAAGCTGATGGAGGAAACCGCTAATAAACCCTCCCATTATCAAGGTAGCAAAGACCCCCACTATGGAGCAGGAATTGTTGATGCCGCCGCAGCTGTAAAAAGAGCTACCTCCCGTTTGGATACTTCGCCTTAAGCTCTAGGAGCAAGATCATTGTGCGTCATTCTCTCCCTCGATTTTGGAAACTTCCGCCGCTTTTTCCAGAGCTCGCCAAGGAGCTGGGACAATCTCTTTCACTAAGACCTCTTACCGCTCAGCTTATGCTCAATCGAGGCATTCGCACGAAAGAGGAGGCACAGAGGTTTCTCAGGCCTCGCCTAGGAGATTTACGACCACCCGAGGGTGAAACGGCAATGGCTGGGTTTACCAAAGCGGTTGAACGTATCAGGCAGGCGATCCTTAGCAAAGAGTGTATCGGTATTTTTGGAGACTATGATGTCGATGGAATTACCACCTGCGCCCTCCTCACCAATTTTCTTAGCAAAACAGAAACCAGGGTGATTCCAAGGATTGCCAGAAGAAATGAGGGATATGGCTTCGGCCTTACCGATGGAGAGTATTTCGTCCAAGAAGGCTGTTCTTTAATCATTACGGGTGACTGTGGCACGAGTGATTATGCCACGCTCAGCCGTTGCAAAGAGGCGGGGGTCGATGTGATCGTTGTAGATCACCACCAAGTTCCTGACCGCCCGATTGAAGCGTTCTCCCTACTGAATCCACATCAGCCTGGGTGTTTGTTCCCATTCAAAGGACTTGCCTCGGTAGGAATCGCATTCTACCTTCTCGCGGTCCTTAAGACACGCCTTCTGCAGGCAAAGTGGCCCTATATTCCTCAGCTTCAGCCGCTGCTAGACCTTGTTGCCCTAGGAACGATTGGCGATTTAGCGCCCCTTGTTCAAGAAAATCGTATTCTGGTCAGTGTGGGCCTAAAAGAGCTTCTGCGAACACAGAGGCCTGGTCTTCAGGACCTAGCTTCCCTCGCAGGGCTCCCCGTAGGGGCTAGCTCTGTGGCGGATGTCGCATTTCGGTTAGCACCTAGATTGAATGCACCCGGGCGCCTGGGAAATTCAGAAGATGCCCTTAAGGTTTTTCTTGAGGAGGATCCTACAAAAGCCCGTCAATACGCAAAAGCCTGCCACGACCTTAACGTAGAGCGTCAACAGATCCAAAAACGTGTTCTTGAGGAAGCAGAGGAAGAGGCCGAGAAACTGATCAGAACTGCTTCGTCCGAGGTGCTGGTGGTGGCCAAGGAAGGTTGGCACTCAGGCGTGGTAGGGATTGTTGCTGCAAAACTCGTTGAAGTGTACGAACGGCCAGTAGTCGTGATGGCCATCGAAGATGGCGTCGCCAGGGGCTCGGCCCGCACAGCGCATGGATTTCATTTGTACCAAGGACTCAAGCAAGCAAGCAACCTCCTTGTTCGCTATGGAGGGCACGCCGCCGCCGCTGGTCTTCTTTTAGAGGAGAACAATATACCATCCCTGCGTACAGCGCTGTGCACTGCTTACAAAGAACAGTTGGGGCAGGAAGGCACACCAAGTATCCTTTCTATCGAGGCTCAGGTCCAACTCGACGATATTGATGAGGATTTGATCCGAGAGATCTCCTTCCTGGGCCCCTTTGGTATGGCAAACCCTGAGCCCCTATTTCTGTTAGAAAGCGCCGAAATTCTGCAGGCCCGCGTTGTTGGAAAAAACCATCTACAGGTACGATTACGATCCTCAGATAAAGAAGCTCAAGCCATCGGATTTGGTTTCGCGAAGAATCAACCCTTGTTTCAAGCGGGATCTAAAGTGCAGGCGGCGTTTATTCCAGAAATGGATACCTATCGCCCAAACGCTAGGCAGGTTCGTCTTAGGCTAAAAGAGCTCGCGCCTATGAACGAGCTTGCTCCTTTGGACAAGAGTTCCCCCCTTGAGGAAGAGCCTCATCCCAAAGGGTAGGAAGCCATTCAAATAGAAACATCCTTGAGGAAGCAGTTATCTTTATGGTAAGACGATCCGCATGTTATCCAGGCGTTTTTCTAAATCCAACTATGTTCTTATTTTTCTTTGCTTATTTATGTTCCCATTTTCAAGTTTTACTGAGGAGCCGCCTTTACCAAAACCTTTTTCGGTGCAACCTGGCGTGAGCCTCAGTCTATCACCAGCCCAAGGTGTTTTTTATCTACAAACGTCAACCTCGTATTATCAAGCCGGCGGAGGAGCGTCGTTTTTCCTAAGGATGTACCCCCGCGTCACAGGGGAAGTGAACCTGGATTTTTTCGTGGGAACAGCACGGGATCCCTATAATGGAAACGTCCTTACCGCATTAGATCTTTCCATGGGCGCAAGGATTTACCTGCGCGCATTGCCGAAGGAGCCAACCAAAAACCGCATTTTCTTGCCCTACCTTTCCGTTGGTCCTCATTTATCAATTCTGTTTCCAAAACAGGAAGACCCCTGGGTTCGGGTGGGAGCCAGTGGAGCCTTGGCGCGGTTTAAGGTCCCTTCAGCGCTGTTTGGTCCCTATCTGGGAGCCTTCTTTGCAGGCGGGTTTGAACTACGGTGGAAGGAGCATTGGTGCTTCTATGCGGAGGTGCGATTCTCTGCCCAGGGATTGCTGGATCCCATACTTGATTTCTACCATGAAAAGTTTTACTCAAATACTCGATTGGTCGCAGGCCTGAAAGCAGGAATCGCCTGGTACTTTTAACAACCAAGGGCCTCCCATGCCATAGATAATGCACTCCCCTAAACCACTTCGCGAAGGAATTTCATGACCTTTTCATCCGCAGAGCAGCTTCTTTTTCTTGCAGCAGAAATGGACCGTCTTCTTGAGCAGATGGGCAACCATCAGAGGGCAAAAGTTTTTAGGGCGGCCCAAGCATTGCGTCCTACTATTACTGAAGAGGATATTGCCCAACCGCACGATATTCCGGAACTACGGGATAATGCGTCGTGGAACTACGAAGATGGAGTCTTGGCAGGCATCCTTTGTGCACAGATGGCGATTCGATCTACCTGCCGGGCTTTGGCGCTACCCTCAAATCCTGGGGCAAGTCAGCCTTAATCATCCCGCAGAAAAACATCCTTTCCCGGAACGACTTTACCGGAATGAAGTTGGACTGTCCTCTAAAACAAGCGTTGTGCGCTGATTCTTGCGGTTATAGCTGGCGGTATAGGCAAAACCTATAAGCGCAGAAACGGGAAGAAGTATAGGGATCAGCACCCACAAAAGAGGCTTCACCAAAGGGAGGCTACACAAGAGCACCCATAGCGCGGCGGCCGGGATGGTCTCTTTCCATGCGCCAGCGTACAGCCACCCAAACGGGCCAAGCAACCCAAGAGCCGCTCCGACGACGAGGCTTTTCTCTCCTTGGCCTGTTTGGGTAAGTCCTCTGGCCCCTTGCTGCAGCAAGGTAAGTGCAGAACTTGCCCTGGTTGCTCCTTGAGAGAGAGTCGCCAGCCTGGTATCAAGAAATTGTCCACATCGATTACATCGCGTTCCCTGCACGCTTGCTTTGCCGCAGGAAGTGCAACGAACTAGGGTTTGTGGGCCTGAGGAGGGCCGCACCGATCCTCTCACCTTATAAAGAAACTCGCCTTCGTCATCACTGTCAAAATCCAAAAGACCTTGTTTGATCATCTCATCCAGGTGACGACGTACCTGCTTATGCGAAAATCCAGTATAAAAAGACAGATTTGTTTGAGTCAATGGAACTCGACTGGTCATCCACACGTCTAGGACGGCTTGTTCAAATTTTTCGTAACTCACTCCTCTACCATAGCAATTCCCCTAAGGAATGCAAGCGTCCCGATAAGGAGGAGCCAGCACCGGTTTCATTCTAGCTTCGGGTTATACCATGGTTCTCATAACGATCCTTACGATTGGTTTCACTTAGGCTTACGTTCTTCCCGAAAGCTTTGCAACCCTAAATGAGCTGCATGCTGTTCTGCCTCACGCTTCGAACGCCCTTTGGCAGTTGCAACAAGTCTCTCATCAACAAAGACGCCAACCTCAAACACTTTCTGATGGGGGAGCCCTTCCTCAGCTAGCACCTCATACCGAGGGTAGGCCCGGCGGTGCGCCTGAACCAATTCTTGC
This sequence comes from uncultured Myxococcales bacterium, assembly GCA_964537055.1. Classification (GTDB taxonomy): domain Bacteria; phylum Myxococcota_A; class Polyangia; order Palsa-1104; family JAEUJZ01; genus CAZHYV01. The sequence goes on along the minus strand of CAZHYV010000002.1, from coordinate 285,385 downwards.
AATAAGGATTTGCTGTCACGCGCCTCTACTAAAGACATTCTTTCAATCTCGTTCGCCCAAAGGCGTCTGAAGAGCGTAAGTGTTTTTTCAAAACCGATTTCTGTGTAAAGCGCCCCAATGATAGCCTCATAGGCATCTGAAAGCAGCGAGGGTTTTTCCCTGCCTAGCGACGATTCTTCGCTCTTCCCAATACGAAGGAATCCTCCCAATTCGGCCTTCTTTGCCATTGTAGACAGAAATTGTTGATTGACCAGCCGACTTCGTAGTGCGGATAACACCCCTTCTGATAAATGAGGATTTTTTTCTAAAAGGAGATGGGTCACAATCAACTGTAGGACAGCATCTCCCAAAAATTCTAGTCTCTCATTGTCAGGACCTTCCTCTGGGTGTTCTCTCACATAACTTCGATGCGTCAGTGCAGTCCGAAAAAGGGAAAGATTTTGAAAGGAGTGGGCAAAATGTCCTTCGAGCTCTGCAAAGCTTTGCATAAAATGAAGTGTACTATACCTACCAAAAATTATGTATTATTCTACTCATGATAGATTTAGAACCAAAAGCGTTACGAAGTATTATGGAAGAGTCCTTTTCCTGAGATCATAAGCCGTTTACAAGGGGGACCTATGAGAAAACAAATGTGGGACAAGACTCATCGAATAAAGAACATTCTGTATCTGTTGCTGTTTCTCGTCACACCGATGCTAGGGTGCCCCGCCTCTACAAAAGAGGAAGTAGATCCTTCCTCTTCGGCAAATGGTCAAGGCCCTCTTTTTCCTAGTTATTTTTCCTCGGAGCTTGATCGTTTTTGTGCTGGTTTTGAGTATATTGATCGTCGGGGAAGCCAAATTTCAAAGACACCCTACCAGCATTATCTTTGTCTGATTCCCGAAGGATTTTTACTTGTTCCAAAAAATGTATATGAAGCGCTTACAAAAGCGGCCCCTAAAGAAAAAGTCAAGGAGCTTTACACCCAGGTCCACCTGTTCAAATATCAGACTTCTTCGGGATGGATGGAGTCCCATCTTGCCAAGTTTCCGGAGGACATCGAAATTTTTTCTCGTCTGATCTCCATGCAAAAACTCGATCCGAACTACCTCTCCTTTTTCAAACCAGCCAAGACAAGGACCCTCGAAGATTCTTCGGGTAAGGTGATGGCCACCCTCTCGTTTCAGACAAGTCCTGCGGTTGCAAAGATACAAGCAGCGCCTTCCATCCTCAAGAATCATCCAGAAGAGCCCCTGGAGATCCAAGTGACGCACATCCCTACTCAAAACCAGGTCTGCGTCGAGATGGCCGCTTCCCTGAAGATTCGGAATCGACAGCGACTTTGCCAAAAAACGGAATTGTGAGCATTAAAACAAGCTTCCCTGCACAGGGAGCTTAGGCATGGCAGTCTCTAGGTTCTTCATCTTTAAAAAAGGAGGTGGGGGTAGGGGATAGATCGACGATAGTCTTGTCCAAAAATCTTTGCAGAGGGCTGGCATATAAAAATCATCGATATGATGCATAAAGAAGTATACCTCCCGGCCCTGGAGGAGCCAAGGAGTCAACCAGCGAACCCATTCATCGAACAGCGGAGCATTCTTTTCCACCTCAGGATGACTAATGTACCGCACGAATAAAAAATCAGCCGTTTTTGTGAAGCGAACCGGCACCTGCGGCTTTTGCTTTAATGCATCTCTTACCTCTTTGGTCATCGGTCGTACGCCCCTTAGCCCGCGGACATCATAAAGGACTCGAGCCATATGGAGGCTTTCTAAAAGATCGTTTAGCTCCTTTTCGAAGGGAGGAAGAAAGAATCCAGGATGGCGCACCTCTACAGCAAATCTGAGATCCCGAGGAAGCCGCGTTAAAAAGGCGGCCAATTCATCAAAGCGGTTTGGCCCGTACTGTGCAGGCAATTGTAAGAAACTTGGGCCTGCCCGATCGGAAAGAGCATAGAGTCGATCGATCCATGCAGAAAGCGCACTGCTCTGGGGCTCTAAAAACAGAGCGTGGCTAATCTCTTGAGGAAATTTAAAACAGAACCGAAATCCAGGCGGAGTTTCGTCACGCCACCTGCTCATCCGATCAAGATCAGGCATTCCATAGAAGGAAGTATTGCCCTCGACCGTTAGAAATCGCTGGCCATAGAGGTGCAAAAAATCACTGGACTGACTTTTGGGGGGAAATAGAGAGCCCACCCAACGCTTACTTCCCCAAATAGGACAACCTAGATACAAACTCATACTTGCTTGGTAATCACAATTTCTCAAGATGGCTAGAAAAAGAGAAGCCCCCGATGTCGAGGCCAAAGCAGGCTTCTATTGCTGCGAAAGCGCTTACACCACAATGAAACCGCTTCGCCCCGGGCTGGTTACCCTACGGCTGCTTGATCCAGGGTTTTGCCCAAATTTGCATCAGCTTCTGCATCGGTTGCCATACGGGTTTTAGTTGCTCCACCGCTTTTACCTTGGGTGCAATTTCAATCGGATGGGCAATCGTAAAGTTGGGTTTCGTCGCAAGCCAATCCAAAAGCAGCGGCACCGTTTCTACCGTCTCGGGCTGCACATCATGCATCAGAATAATCACAGGCTTTTGCATAGGCAGAAGTCGATTGAGCCCCTCTTGAATAGCAGCGAGGTTTTTATAACGATCCCGTAATTTCCAATCCTCTGGGTCAACGTTCCAGTGGATGGGATCAATATTCAGCCGCTTATAGAGCTCGGTCAAGTGGGCACAGCGAGATCCAAAAGGCGTTCTAAAAAACGGCGGAGGGACCCCGATTACCTCTTCGATGAGGAGGGCATTGTCAACGACCTCTTTTTCCGCAATCTCTGGACCGTGCGGGCCACACAGAAACGGATGCGTCATCGTATGATTCCCGACGAAATGACCTCGTCTTACGATCTCACGCAAAACCTCTCTGGCCTTTTCAGCTTGGGGATTTTGTGAACGGAACCGATAGCCATTGACAAAAAAGATCGCCTTGACTCCGTACTTATCCAAGATATCCAGCAGTTTCGGGGTGTTCGTGATTTCCGGGCCATCATCAAAGGTAAGCAAGATCCTTTGTTTCGCCGACAGGCCATTGTAGTGGTGAACTGTCGCAGGTCTTGATGTGTGATGGAGGCCTCTTGGCTTTTTTCTATGGGAACTTTTTGCCTCGGCAGTAAGAGCAAAGAAACTAAGAGGAAATAACAATGCAAAGAAAAAGAAAATTCGATTTAGCACTTCCCTATCCTGCGACACTCTTCCAAATAGATCAACATCCTTGAGCAGTCGTAACGGCATCAAGCGGCTCCACCCTTGTTCCTCGAGATAGAAAAGATTCTTATTTCGGGCTCTTACCCTTTAAGAGACAGCCAAACAAAGGGATGGCCTGATAAAGAGTGTTATGATCTGATACCACCATATCTGCTATAACAGCACTCATGAAATCTTTCCTTTTTGGCTGCTTGCTCTGGGTTTCTTTGCTTTGCGTACAACATGGATTCTCGCAGCCGTCTCAGGGTTCTCCGTTTCGGTATGCTGTTACCGTTGAGCATTTACCTAAAGAGTCGCTGTCCGAGGAATTAGCGTCCGACAAAAACCGCTTTCGAGCTCATATCCGCATGTCTGAACCGGTGAAAAATTTTGTATTCCATGGACCCAATCATCCCATCCGCTCGTCTTGGCACGCTGTCAGCAAAGATCTTGTCATCACAACGGTTGACGGCAGAGAGGCCATCGTTCATGCGAAAGGACAACCTTTTTCCGAAGCGATCTTTGAGCTAACGCCCTACAACGAACCGATTCCTAAGAGCGAAGAATTCTTTCAGACCTTTAGTGATGGGAGCCTAATTGTGTTTCCCTTTTACTTTCAAGGGTGTCCGTCGGACAAAATCTGTCGGCCCTCCCCCTTATTTACCTTCATTCCTCGAAGTAGGGAGAACGGACTTATTAAAGGGCATTGGTTTTCCCAAGCCCATCCTTGGTCTTCGGAATGGTTAGAGCAAACCTACGTATATTTTGGGAACCTAAAACCGCTAGAGACCCCTTCCATGATCGTTATGCTCGATCCAGCATTGCCTACATGGATCTACCGCCGGTTTTATCTTTTGATTCCTCGTTTATTCGAGTTTTATGAAGAAGTACTAGCAGCCAAACTGCCAGAGAAACCTCTAATCTTTTTCACCTATTCATCCAAGGGAATTAGCGCCACGGGAAACACACTCTCTGGCCTCATCAATTATTCCATTCAAGGGGACTTTTGGAAACAAGAAACCGAAGAGAATTTCTTATCCTTGGCACAGTTCTTTGCTCACGAATTATTTCATCTATGGAACCGTAAGTATGTCGCTTCCGTACCAAGCGATTTTTGGATCCACGAAGGAAGCGCTGACGAAGCCGCCAGGATTGCTCTTGAGACACTGGGGGCCCTTTCGCCAAAGAACCGTCTTCGTGTCGAAAATAACGCCCTTTTTCGCTGCATGAAAGCGATCGAAGCTCGTGAGTTTCCTGAAACCACCAAAGACCCGCATTACCGAGCCCAGTACCAGTGTGGGTCGGTTCTGTCATTGGTCACTGATCTCGCCGTTCGTAAGGATTCTTTACAATATTCAGACACGGGGATGTTTGCTGTTTGGGAAGAGCTCTTGCATAAAGCAGAGCGGTCAGCGCCATCATCGTATTCTACAGAAGAATATTTAGCGACGTTACAAGCGGTGTCAGGCAACCCAAAGCTTGTCTCCGAGATACAGAAGCTTTTTGAAACGAAAGGATCTAATGGCCTTGATTCAGTGGCGTTCTTTAGACAGCTGTTTTCTCTCTTGGGAGTGCAGCTAAAAACGACCAAAGCGCCTCCTTCTTCAGAACTGAAACGAGATTTAGCCGAGGCCCTGATGAAACAGCTGATGAAGCAGGACTGTCAGGGCAGCTCATCGTTTTTCATATACCCCAACCACATAGAAACAGAAGCGATGGAGGAGTGTGGCGTATTTCGCACCTCCTACTCCATCACGCACGTAGAGGGCGTTTCTCTGATTCGTGAAAGTGCAAAAACTTATACAAAAGCTGCCACTCGGTGTAAGAATGAGACAACCCTTCGGCTTACAGCAGTGGGACAAAAACACCCCCTTACCGTCGTTTGCCCTAAGGAATTAAAACCGCCACCTCTCTATCTACAGATCATGTTTTTGCCCCACGTGTCCCGCTCCTTCCCCGGTAGCAGGTGGCCAGATCAAAGATAAATCCAATTCTACCGCCTCAAAAGATCTTGCAGTTACAAAAACCTTGCCCTGAATTACCTCAACAGTGTCTCGTTTCTCAATGAATGGTTCTTTTTTTTGAATAAGAGCGTGCTGTCAATGCCATCCCTCACAATTACTGCAGAGCATAGTTGCTTTAATGAGAATTCCGCTATTTTTAACGGTGAGCAAAATTTGCACATCCTTAATCCAAATATCTGCGCTGATTGGGCACTCAATTTACCTCTCTTATAGGCACGTTACTTAGCCGACGGAGATTGTTGTTGGTTGATTTGGTGTAAAGAGACCCCCAAGCCCGTGGCACCTCCAATGGTCAGTGCGGCTCCCAATCCAATCATGACACCATACCCGGCCACGGGAATATCATAAACACAAGGGGTTGGCTCCCCATCAAAACTACAAGAACCTGCGTACCGTTTTCCATTTAATGACACAATGGTTCCGCCCACGGCAACCATTGGAATTCCAATAGCCATCGCAATCACGCTAGGGATCAGTACTTTGTTTCTCTTGGTAATCAGACGATCTACGCGAAGCTTTTCTTCCAAGAGCTTCGATTGAAGTTGCGTCAGTTCTGAAAAAAAGTTCTCTTTCGAGGGGTTTGGTAACAAGAATGGGCTCATGCTTTTCTGCTGCCGGCTGCTTTCAATTCGTTCGAGCCAGTTTTGGTATTCATTACGAGTAAATTCATTGACGGGCTTCCTTTGGAAAAGTCCCTGTTCTAAAAGCCGATAATAATCCTTATACAAAGAGACACTCTCAAAGAGGTAGTTTTCACAGCCCGTTTTTGTAAAATCCCTAAAGCTTTCTTCCGCGTTCTTCAATAGGGCAACGGCCGTTTTTGTCCCGACCAACATCGAGTTTCTTTTCTGTTCAAACTCTACAATTTTGGTTTTTTGCAGTTCGGCCGATTCGATACAATGCTGGGTAGCTACAGCAGTTTGGAAAAATCCGAATAGCATTAAAAATAAGCCAGGAATGCTCACCAGCCTACGAGACAAAGATAAAATCACTGAATTTTTCATAGCACCCCTTGTTAATGACTCAATGGAGATTGTTGCTGGTTAATTTGGTATAGTGAGACTCCCAACCCAGTTGCACCTCCAATTGTTAATGCTGCCCCGATACCAACTACAACTCCGTATTGTTGAGGTGGATAATCATATACGCAAGGACGAGGACGGCCGTCAAAATCACAGGTAGCTCCAGGAACAAGATTTCCATCTTTCGATACGAGTACACTTCCAACCACAACCATGGGAATCCCGATGGCCATCGCAATTACACTGGGAATCAGAACCTTGTTTCTTTTTGCAATAAGTGCGTCTACGCGAAGCTTTTCCGTGGTCAGCTTCGCTCGAAATTGCTCTAGTTCAGCAAACACATTTTTTTGCCCGTACAAACTTTCTCCGGGAAGCGCTTTCCCCTCGTATTGCGTCGCTGTTTGGATCCTCTCAAGCCAATGTTTGTACTCGTTGCGGGTAGATTCTCTGACGGGTTTTTTCTCTTTCCCAGCACTTTCTAAACGCTCATAGTAGACTTTATAGAGAGAGATGCTTTCAAATAAATAATGTTCACATTGCGTTTTTCTAAATTCCTGAAATGCCTTGTCCGCAAGGCCTAGCATGAACCGGGGGCTTTGGGATGCTTGAAGAAGAGAAGTTTTTGCTCCTTCATCCTCGGCTCTTTTGAATTTTTGGATCTCACTCGCTTCAGTGCAAGGAGATTGTCCATAGCTAGGCGTTTCATTCAAGCTAGCCAATGCCCACATGATCATTGGGAGCAACAATTGAATGGGGATCCATCTATATTTTGGATTTTTCATAACCTTCCTTATATTCAAGGCAGAATCTCTTGTACATATGGAAAAAAAGGAATGTCGTTTTATGGGGATTGCTTTTACATAAAAGAATGTAGGAGCACAATAAAGACATTACAACTTGCGTGAAATAAAATACTGGCCAAAACGGCTCCGGTTTTTAATCGGAGCCATCCGAACAGAAGGCTGGGAAAAAAGATAAGCAAAGAACCGATATGTAGCGAAGTGACCACATGTCCCAAGGCAAACAAAACGCTTGTGATGATGACAGCGGCATAAGGAGACGCGAGCTTTGCTATTCTTCCTTGAAGGTATCCACGAAAAAAACACTCTTCGGGCAGAGCAACTAGCAATAACGTATTTGCCACCCAAAGCCATATAGGAGTTGGGAGCGGTGGGCGCAAGCCTAATTTGGGTAGACACTGTACCAAGGATGGAGGGACATGCAAGGGGACACACCATTGAAACTTTTGAATCACAAAATAGCCCACCCCAAACAAAGAGAAAACTAGGATAGAGAGAATGACATAGAACTTCAGCGACTTCCCAAGCGGCTGTAAAGTCAATCCATACTCTTTGAAGGAAAACCGACGGTATTGAAGCAACAAAATAGGAAGGTACAAAAATAGGGCTGCCGCCACAAGAACACCATACTCCCTTATCAAAGACCAAGGAAGCCGGGAGTAAATCCCCAAAAGCAGAAGCACAACCCCATACACAATGATTACTTCCGCAAGAATCCGGTTTTTTTTCTCTTTTTGGACATGCTCTTTGATCCGAGAAGCGTCTGGTTCCTTAGAGCTCTCAAGTGGGGGAATCTCAATATTCGTCATAAACGTTCTCTTGAATACACCTTTTTTTGGTCGTTTCTTAGTAGGGAACGTAAGGCCTCTTCTATGTAAGTATAACGAAACTGATAACCAAGCGCTTCTGCCCGTTTTGGAAAGACCTGCTGGCCCTCTAATATCACCTTTGCAGCCTCACCGAAAAGTAACTTCACAAAAGCCTCCGGGACCGAAAACCAAGCGGGCCTTTTGAGAACGTTTCCGATCGAAGTCGCAAATTGCTTCATGGTTACGGGGTGGGGCGCTGTCAGATTAAAAGGCCCTTCCGCCTCTTTTTCTGGGAGGCGTAAGATAAACAGGATCATTTCTGCTACGTCCTTATAGTGAATCCAAGAAATGTACTGCTTCCCCGATCCAATGGGGCCACCTACAAAGAATCGAAATGCAGGTAACATTTTTTGTAAAGCACCCCCTTTGGGATCAAGGACTACACCAAACCGTAAGAGGGTCACCACAGCGCCGAAAGTTTCTGCGCGTCTCGCTTCTGCCTCCCAATCTACGCACAGCTTTGACAGAAATCCCGACCCCGCGTTAGATTCTTCAGTCAGCACAGCATCGTTCTGATCCCCGTAATACCCCGTAGCAGAAGCCAGCAAAACCCGTCTGGGTCTTGCCTCCTTAGGTACAAGCTCAATCGATTCGACCAAATGCTTGGTTCCAATCACTCGGCTATCGTACATCCTCTGTTTTAAGTCTTTGGTCCATCTACGGCCCACCAAAGATTCGCCAGCAAGCGAGATGACCGTATCCTGATTCGCAACCTCTTTTTGCCAAAGACCTCTCTTCGTAAGATCCCCTGCGATGACTCGGATCTTAGAAGGATACTTCCGTTTTATTTTTTCAAGAGACGAAGCAGAACGGGTAAGCGCAGTAACTTCATCGCCTTGTGCTACCAATGCTTCTAACAACCTAGACCCGATGAGTCCCGTGCCCCCTGTTAAAAAAATGCGCATTTTGTGCTCCTGGCATTGTAGTGTTTCGCAGACAATGGTATAAAATATTTACCATGCGAAATAAATATTTAAGTTTCTCAGTCTTTTTCATTCTTGCCCTGGGTCTTGATATTGGAAGCAAAATATGGGCGAAGCATGCCTTACAGCCCATTTCTCCTAGGGCGATCACAGTAATTTCGGGTTTGTTTGATTTTAGATACGCAGAGAATAAGGGGATGGCGTTCAGTCTATTCTCCAACAATCCTTGGTTTCATTGGTTCCTGTATCCCATTGCCATTCTTTGTCTTGCTGTCATTTTGATTTGGCTCAAGAATCTTCCCTCGTATGCAGGATGGACCAGCGCCAAACTGGGTCTTTTGGCAGGGGGAGCTTTAGGGAATATCTTTGATCGCTTGGTCTACGGAAAGGTGACAGACTTCATCGTCTGGAAAATCACAACCCAAGCAAAAGTGTATCAGTGGCCAACGTTTAACCTAGCAGATGCCTTTTTGGTCGTTGGGGTCATTCTCTTGATTCTCAATCTGCCTAAAGACAAAGACGTTTCCTCTCCTCTCTCCAAAAAATCAAAATAGATTACTTTGTGAGGCCGATTCTTTTTTCCTTTTCTCTCCCTGGCATTGGAAACATATCCTTCGAATCGTACTTAACGTTTCTTTTTTTGGGATTGTTCTTTGCTCTTCTTCTCACCGTGCGAGATGCCAGAAATGCCCAGCTCTCTCCCTATCGCATTTATACGCTCAATCTATATATGATTGTGTTTGGGATTTTAGGCGCTCGACTCCTCCATGTCATTGCAGATGGCCATTTCTATGATTATGTGAACCTGTGTTTCCACCCGGAACGCGTCCCTGCCTATCAACCGCTGGTCAACCACTGCTTTACTGCAAAGGAATGTGGTTTCCATTATCTATGCGATCCGATCAAAAATGTTTGTCATCCCCCCAAGGATTGCTTTGCCTGGATCAAATTTTGGAACGGAGGCCTAGCCTACTACGGTGGATTTCTTCTCGCTACGGCAGTTGCCATCCTCTACACCCGACGTCACAAGATGCCCTTCTTGCGGGTGGCTGATTTAGCGGCCCCTGCGATTGCCTTGGGTCTTTTCTTCGGAAGAATTGGGTGTTTCCTGAATGGATGCTGTTATGGGAAGCCCACATTCAGCATCTTTGGCCTCAGATTCCCTGTGCATAGCTTGCCTTGGGTTTCCCAGGTCAAAGCCCATATGATCCGTGGTCTTGAGTCGATGATCCCTGTCCACCCCACGCAGCTTTATGAGGCCGTTGGTTCCTTATTCATTTTCTTGTTCACCTACTTTGTGGTTCGTAAGTACAAACGGAACGAAGGCCAAGTGCTTGGCGCGATGATGGTCCTTTATGCGCTTCTCCGGTCGCTCTGTGAGGTTTTCCGTGATGATGAACGGGGCGTGCTATTTGGGGTGCTTTCGACGTCTCAGATGATTTCGATTCCGCTCTTTCTACTGGGGATGTATTTGCTCGTTCGGAAAACGAAAGTTTCCTGACCCTGCCAAACTTTGTTCAATCAGAATCTATAAAAAATCCTTCAAAAACTCAGTTGCAGGCAAGACTCGGATTCCTTCTTTGGTCTGGTAATTTTGCTCTCCCTGATAGTGAACTTGATAAGCCCGCACTTGCGGATATTTCTTTTGAAGATAGAGAAGGGGCGGAGAAACCGCCTGCTGTTTCAATTTGCACTCTACAAACAAGACAGGCTTCTGATCTTTTAAAACCACAAAATCGACTTCCCTTCCATCGGTATCTCGAAAATATCGAAGTTCCATCTTATGGCCTTGGCTGTCCTGAAGAAAATAAACATATTTTAATAAATGAACCGCCATCAAGTTCTCAAATCTCGCCCCTTGATCCTGGTTTAGAGTCCAATCAAAAAAGTAATGCTTTCTCTCTTTTTTCACTGCACGAATTTGATTCCCCGCTATCGAGGGGATTCGAAATAATGCATAAAGCCGCTCTAAAATGGTCAGCCAATGTTCTACGGTTTTGTGCGCAACCTGAAGATCTTCTCGAAGGGAGTTGATGGAAAGAGGGCTGCCTACCAGGTCAGGTAACCGATTCATCAGCAATTCGATATTCCCCAGATCCCTGACTGCTTCCAGATCCCTCAGATCCTCGCGGATCAATCGGGAGGTGTATTCATTGGACCATCTCCGGGTTTCAACCTCAGACTGTAGCGAAAAAGGCTCAGGGAACCCGCTATACTCAAACAAAGCCTGCAGATCAGAAAAACCTTGGCCTTGAATCTCTCGAAAGCTAAGTGGCAAAAGTCGAAGATAGTGGTACCGCCCTTGCAGAGAATCTCCCCCATATCGATAGTAATCAAGCCGTGCACTTCCCGTGACCAGGATCTCCTGCCTCTCTTGCTGCTGCAATTTCTGAGCATCAAAAATTCCTTTTACATAGCCTCGCCAATTTCTGTACTTATGAATCTCATCGAGAACGAGCAGCGGAGCAGCTGGGAGCCGGTGCTCCAAGATTGCTCTGCGGTCTTTAGCCACATCCCAATTTAGATAGCCTACTTCGTCAGGTGGACGGAGATGAATCGCAAAGGTAGTTTTTCCTACCTGTCGAGGACCTCCCACAAATACCATCTTTTGGTGTAAATCTTTGGACACCTGGTCAGTGATATAACGGAGAAACCGCATAAAGACAGTATATGAGTAATTTTACCTGGTGTCAAAAAAACTCATGAGTAATTTTACCTGGTGTCAAAAAAACTCATATTCTTGCTTTTGTAATTGGAACCCCCAGCCCCTGCTTGGTAGCTTGCTTTTTGCTCAACTTTATTGTTTCGTTTTTGCACTTTTGTCCTCTGGGTTAATATATTTTTGCTGATTTACAAAAACCTATATTGGAAAAAATTCCTCTTTGGAAGAACAGACCCTTATTCTGATAAATCATCCTGCTGAGTTATCGACCAAAAATGGCTTGGATTCCCTGGGTCCAGGGAAAAGCATGGACAGCGCCTACTTTTTTGGGACTTGGTTTGAGCAATCTATGGATCATACTCCATATTTATCCGATAAAATTGGATCATGCTCAAGTTGATTTAGAAAGTTCAAATTCTTGCCGCTCCGAACCTATGTAAGGTATAAACGACCTTGTTGTTGCCTATAAACATAGTTTATTAGAGTAAGTGACGACTTTCTTATAACAAAGGAGTTTATGATGGATCGATTCGGAAATTTCTTTTTAGGCCTTTTTCTCGCTGTAGGACTTATTGGAGCTGTCTATTTAGGGACCAAAGGATTTGTTGAGGTAAAAACGCAAGAGCAGTCGACAATTACCGTAACCGGCTCTGCAAAACGGCAGATTCGTTCAGACTACGTAATCTGGAGTGCAACAGTAACGAGCGAAGCCTCTACGGTTGCCGCCGCCTATCAACAGCTTGCAAAACAAATGCCGGTGGTCACCGCCTATCTGGCAAAGAAGGGGATTGCTCAGCAGCAGCTCCAGGTGACTTCGATTTCTACCATCGTCCTGCACGGGCACGATAAAGAAGGACGCGAGCTTCCAGAAGTTGTTACCGGCTACACGATGTACCAATCTGTCGAGGTTCGTTCGAATGAGGTAGACAAGATTTCACAAATCGCCCGGGAAAGTACCGAACTGATCAACGAAGGGGTGATGATTCGCTCATCAACGCCCCAGTACCTTTATACCAAGCTAGGCGACCTAAAAATTGCCATGCTGGAGGAAGCCGCCAAAGATGCAAAGGTTCGGGCAGAAAAGATCGCCGCTAGCACCGGAACGCACATTGGGAAGCTCCGCTCCGCACGGATGGGTGTCATTCAAATTAATGCAGCAGGGGAGAATAACACCTCGGATGTAGGAGTGAACGACACTTCTTCTATCGAGAAGGATGTGATGACGGTAGTGTCCGCAAGTTTTGTCTTAGAGTAGGCATATCTTAAGAAGGGGCTAACGTTAGCTTGTCACCACCTATTAAGTAGCATTTTCCTACTTCAGCCTACTCACCACCCCTTGGGTAAATTCTTTCGTAGTGCCCTTGCCGCCCAAGTCCTTGGTCCGGCAGCGCTCATCCTGCAGAGCCGCATAAATCGCCGCTCTCAGCCTCTGTGCAGCTTGGCTTTGGCCCAGATGGTCCAGCATCATGCATGCCGCCAGTGCCAATGCAGTGGGGTTGGCGATGCCTTTGCCTGCAATATCCGGTGCAGAGCCATGCACAGCCTCGAAAATGGCTGAGTCTGAACCAATGTTGGCACCAGGAGAAACACCAAGTCCACCCACCAGCCCTGAAACTAAGTCTGAGAGAATATCGCCAAACAGATTGGTGGTCACAATCACATCAAATTGCTCGGGCTGCGTTACCAGCTTCATACAGGCTGCATCGACGATCACATCGTCAAACACAATTCCAGGATACTGCGCAGAAACTTGCCGGCCGGCATCCAGAAACATCCCGTTTGATAATTTCATAATGTTTGCTTTATGAACCAGGGTCACCTTTTTGCGGCCATGGGCTTTGGCGTATTCAAACGCATATTTTGCAATCCGTTCACAGGCGTCCTTCGTGAATACGGCAATCGATTCTGCCGCCATCTTTTTTGCGCCTACGTAGTGCTCAATGCCAGCGTACAAATCTTCGGTGTTCTCTCGAACAATAACAATATCCACGTTTTCGTATCGGCAAGGTACCCCTTTCAGTGTTTTTGCTGGGCGGACATTGGCGTACAGATCAAAATGCTGCCGCATGGCTACATTCACCGAACGGAATCCTTCTCCCTTAGGAGTGGTAAGCGGTCCTTTTAAAGCCACCTTGGTTTTGGTGATAGAAGCTAACGTTCTATCGGGAATGGGCGTTTTGTCACTCTCAAGGGCAGCCATACCTGCAGGTACCTCTTCATAACGTAGCGAAGCTCCACTTGCTTCGAGCATCGCAAGCGTCGCGTCGGCAATTTCTGGGCCAATTCCGTCTCCACGGATTAAGGTAACAAGAGGAGCATTTGTGGATTGCATATGTATGTATAAACTTTCTATGGCAGATGAAGATTCTTATTCGTTTTGACCAAAAAGATTATCACACGTCCCGATAGATTGTGAAATAAAGTTTGATCTTACCGAATTTTGTAGAAGTGCTTTGGATGAATACATATAAATTCTTGGCAATCCGCCTGAAGTTCCGTACATTCATACGCACGAGGTTTTGCATGAAAATTGGTATCAATGGTTTTGGGCGGATTGGCCGCTGTGTGCTGCGGGCTTGGCAAAAGCATCCCGATCTAGAGATCGCATTAATTAATGATCCGGGCGATTCAGAGGGTCTTGCCCACCTTTTGCAGTACGATTCGATCCATGGTCGTTTCCCCGAGGAAGTCAGTGCAACACAGCATGAACTTCGCGTAAGCAATCGATCGATCCCTCTCACGCATGAGAAAGATCCTGCCCAAATCCCTTGGAAACAGTACGGGGTTCACTTGGTCCTCGAATGCACGGGGGTCTTCACCGAGGCCAGCAAAGCCAAGGCGCATATCGATGGGGGTGGGGCGAAGAAGGTTCTGATTTCAGCACCAGCCAAAGGTCACGACATAACGCTGGTCCTTGGTGTAAATCATACGAATTATGTTCCCAACAAGCATCATATCCTTTCCAATGCATCCTGCACTACGTACTGTTTAGCTCCAGTGGCCAAAGCGCTGATGGAGTCTTTTGGTATTGCCTACGGAATGATGACGACCATTCACAGCTATACCAACGACCAACGCCTGCTTGATCTTTCCCATAAGGATCTACGTCGTTCTCGGGCAGCTGCGCTTTCAATGATTCCAACCACCACCGGTGCCGCCAAGGCACTTTCCGAGGTACTTCCCAGCTTGGCGGGCAAGATGGATGGATATGCGCTGCGCGTTCCCACGCCAAATGTATCGCTTGTTGATCTTACCGTACGGCTAGAAAGACCCGCCTCCGCCTCTCAAATCAACGAGGCTCTTACCAAGGCTTCAAACAACCCGTCCTATATGGGCGTACTCGCTGTAAGCAACAAGCCTTTGGTGTCGACCGACTACAATGGTGACCCTCATGCTGCCACTGTCGATCTTTTGTCCACCCAGACCGTTGGTGATTTGGCCAAAGTACTTGCTTGGTACGACAACGAGATGGGGTACGCTACCCACCTTTATGAAATGGCAAAGTTCCTTCTTCAAAAAGATGCAGGTGCCGGTTTATGATTCAATCGGTTGAATCCTTAGATGTTGCGGAAAAGCGAGTATTTGTCCGTTGTGACCTGAACGTCCCCTTAGATGACCAGGGTACGATTTTGGATGACTCTCGGATTCAGGCAAGTCTATCGACCATTCGCTTTTTGCTAAAGAATCGAGCTCGCGTCATCCTGGCCTCTCACTTGGGACGACCTGAAGGAAAACCTGATCCAAAATGTTCTCTCATGCCGGTGGGCATACGTTTGGCCGAGCTTCTGTACCCGCATGCCTCCGAGGTAAAATTAAGCGATGCGCCGACTGGGGACAGCGCCCGGAAACTCATTCGAGACATGCTTCCTGGAGAGGTAGTTCTCTTAGAGAACCTTCGGTTTGATCCGGGAGAAGAGGCCAACGAAGAAACCTTTGCCAAGGAACTCGCTAAGCAGATTGACGTTTATGTCAATGATGCTTTTGCAAGCTCTCATCGGGCCCACGCTTCCACCGTAGGCATGGTACGCTACGTTCCAGAGAAGGCCGCCGGCATCCTTATGCTACGGGAGATAGAAATGCTTGGGCGGCTTTTAGGCTCAATCGAAAGGCCTTACGTCGCCATTTTAGGTGGGAAGAAGATCGAAGATAAGCTTGGGGTGCTCAAACGGCTTTTGGATCGGGTCCAAACCATTTTGGTGGGAGGCGCCATGTCCCATCCCTTTTTGCGGGCGCAAGGAATTCATGTCGGCAAATCGGTGGTAACCCCTGAACAAATCAAAACAGCGGAGGTGATCCTGTCACGGGCCCAAACATCAAAAGTGCATCTGCTTCTTCCTGTAGATGCACTCGTGTCCTCCTCATTAAAAAATGCCCCGGTTGATTCTGTTCCCATCCATTCTGTGCCTAGCGATAATCTTGTTTTAGACATCGGTCCCAAAACAGTTGACCTTTTCCGGCGAGCGATCCTTTCAGCAAAGACCGTCTTTTGGAACGGGCCCATGGGCGCTTACGAGTATCCTCCCTTTGATCAAGGAACAAAAACCCTGGCTAAGGCATTTGCTAGTTATAAAGGATTTTCTGTGGTCGGAGGTGGAGATTCTTTGGCAGCGATCTCTTCGGCGGGTGTGTCCTCCTTCATCTCGCATCTTTCTACAGGGGGAGGAGCCTCTCTTGAATTTGTCGAAGGAAAGGTCCTTCCTGGCATTGCAGCGCTAGATTTCATTCTCCCTCCAAGCAGAGAAGCCGCCCTTTAACATGAGGCAGGTTCTTTAACATGAAACGCATTCCTTTCTTTTGCGGCAATTGGAAGATGAATAAAGGCCTTTCTGATTCTATCGAACTGGCTAAACGTCTTAGAGACATGATTTCCTCTCCCAGCTCTTTTCCTCCGATAGAAATTGTGGTAGCTCCCTCGTTTCTAGCCCTTCCCGATGTCATCAAGCTCCTCTCAGGATCCCTTATTTCTGTAAGTGCCCAGAATTGTTTCTGGGAGGAAAAAGGTGCATTCACCGGAGAGATTTCTCCTTTGCACCTAAAAGAGATGGGTTGCTCCTATGTCATCGTAGGCCATTTCGAGCGGAGACACCTTTTTGGGGAAACAGACGAGATGGTCGCAAAAAAACTTTATGCGGCTTACTCCGCGGGCCTTCGCCCCATTGTTTGCATTGGCGATCCCATGAAGGAGGCAAACCCTTCGCAAATCCTTGTGGAAGAAATTCAGACGTATCTTTTCCATCAACTTTCCGTAATTTTTCAAAATTGCCCTTCTGTAGTTTTAAACCAAGTTGTGGTTGCCTACGAACCTGGTTGGGCTATCGGTACTGGGACGGCTGCCCCTCCTGAATTTGTTCAAGAAATTCACGGAAAGATTCGTTCTTTTTTGAAAAACCGTTTTGGCCGGGTTGCAGATGAGTTACGAATCGTGTATGGTGGCTCTGTAACTGCGGCACAAGTTGAAACTCTTCTTGCAAAGTCCGACGTAGATGGGGCCTTGGTAGGAGGGGCTTCTTTGACCGCTGATTCGTTTTTTAGTATTGTTCGTTCCCAAAAGGCGTTCCCATGATCACAACGTTCCTAAGTATACTCTTTGTCGTTATCTGTTTGTTTCTCATCCTGTTTATTTTGTTACAACCTGGCAAGGGAGGTAGCATTGCCTCAACCTTTGGCGCAGCAACAAGTCAACAGGTCTTTGGTGGACGGGGAGCAAGTTCTCTTCTTGAAAAACTGACCATCGGCTTCACGATCTGCTTTATGGTACTTGCTCTGCTTTTGTCTTATTTGGGCTCACGCTCCGGGGACGTTAACATCCTTAAGGAGAGAGCTGCAGAGCAACAACGCCGCGCTGCCCAAGAACAGGCGAGACAGCAGATCGAGCAGCAAGCGGCCGAGAAGAGAAAAGCCGACGAATCAAAGCAACTGCAATCGGTTCCCACTGACTCGTCTCCTTCCGATTCAGTGGCTTCCCCAGAGAAACCTGCTCCTGTCTCTTTAGCACCCACTTCTCCCTCAGGGACAGGCGAGCCTTCTCCAGTAGTGGCGCCGCAAGTAGCCCCAGGGACAACGCCCTCAACACCAGCCCCAAAGGATAAGGCGGCTACTTCAGGAACTGACGTTTCTACAGCAACACCCGATTCAGCAACACTTGGCTCATCAGCTGGGACCCCTTCCCAAATACCCTCGGTCCCCGCTCAAAAGCCTTAGGAATCACAACCTAGAACTCTTAAGGAGGTGCTCTATGAAGAAATTTCTCGTAGCTCTCGATAACTCAAAAGCATCCACCCACGTTCTTGCCACTGCGGTCCGCCTAGCGACCCAGCAGGGGGCAGAGCTTTTTCTGCTTCGAGCTTATTCCATTCCGGTAGATGTTCCTATGGATATCTACTATCGCCCGCAAGATGATTTGTCTGTGGTTCTCCATAAAGAAAATACTAAAGAACTGGAGAAGCTCGCTGCCGAAGTGCCTTCAGGAATTAAACATAAATCATTAGTAGAAATGGGCATTCCCTGGCAAGTTATCTGTGAGACAGCGACAAAAGAACAGGTCGATATGATCATTATGGGTGCCCATGGCTACAGATTCTATGAGAGGATGCTAGGCACCACTGCATCCAGAGTTATCAACCATGCAGATGTTTCTGTGTTGGTTGTACGCACGAAAGAGATGATGAAAGCTCGTTCATGAACTCAAAGGAGTTTTCGTTCACCAAATTGCACGGCCTTGGAAATGATTTTATCCTGATTGACCAGCGGCAGATAAGACCCCCGGAAGGCATGTTTTCTCCCTACACAATTCAAACACTATGCCATCGACACCGCGGAATCGGCGCGGATGGTGTTATTTTTCTCCTGCCCAGCACTGAAGCTACGGCAGCAATGCGTATTTTCAATGCAAAGGGGAACGAAGAAGTTGCTAGCGGGAACGGCCTGCGCTGTGCAGCAAAGTATCTCTGGGAACATGGGAGCTCCTTACAGCCTGGTTTGGTTGAGCATTCTCCTGCCCAACCAAACCCTACCATCCAAATCCAAACCAACATGGGAACGCTGGCCTGTAAACTAGGCATCCATCCTCAAGAAAAGAAGATTTCTTGGATAGAGGTGGCAATGGGAACTCCTAAATTTTTGCGTAAGGACATTCCTATGTTGGGCCCTCCGTTTGAGGCAGCACAGCCCGAGGACTTTACGATACACGATCAGATCTTTCGACTTCATCCCGTATCCATTGGAAATCCGCATGTGGTTATTTTCCTTTCGGAGGAGCGGAAACCCCTCACTTATTTTACGAAGATTTACGGTCCCCTTATCGAAGAGGCACATCTCTTTCCTAGTCGAGTGAATGTGGGATTTGCCAGAATACTAGACAGCCAGAATATTGACCTTGCCGTGTGGGAGCGTGGTTCGGGTCTTACCCAATCAAGCGGGACTGGCGCTTGCGCAGCTGTGGCGTCCGCTTGTTACCAAGGACTCCTCACGCCGGGAGATTGGGTGACCGTGCGTCTACCCGGTGGAGAGTTGGATATACAGATAACAAAAGACTTTGGACAGGTTTACCTACGGGGTGGGGCAGTCGAGGTGTTCCGAGGAACCCTAGAGCTGCACAATTTCATGCCATAAAGTGTTGGAACCAACCAGGCGGACAGCCCCAACGGCCTAGAGGCGCAACTCAATATATGTTTTGCGACGGAGCTGATTCAAATACGCTTGAACCGCTTCTTGGTACCGTTTTTGGATCAGCTGATTTTTTAGCGCCTCTTTGGCCTCTTCGAAAGGCTTGATACTCCCATTTCGCTTTTCTAACAACCGAACAACATGGAATCCCTTATCAGAGAGCAAGGGCCCTCGTAATTCTTGGGTCTTCATGGAAAGTACTGCTTCTTTCACCACGTCAGGCAAATCTTCAATAGCAATAAAGCTTAGATCGGTCTCTGAAGGCACGCCCTCGACTGCATACTGCTTGGCCACCACCTCAAACGATTGGCCAGAGTCTAGCTTGTTTACGATGGCCTTGGCAAGAGCTTGCCTCTCTTTCCGCTTCTCCTCACTTGCATCCGCAGAGATAGGAACCAAGATGTGCGAAAGATGAACCTCTAGTCCCTCTGTACCGGCCTTTTTTACTAGCTGCTCATAGGCTTCTTTGATATCTGCATCGGTAATCTGGATTCGGCTTCCCACCATAATACCAAGGATGCGATCTCTACGACTTTGGGTATACCAAAGGTCCTCAACTTCACTTTGGTTCATTCCAGATTGCCGGATCATCTCGGCAAGTTGCTCATCCGAGGCAACGTTATACTCTTTTTTGTAATTTTCACGGTTCAGACGAATCACTTCTTCACGGGGAGGAAGCGGAAACTGCTGAAGGAAAACAGACAGCTGGGGATCGTTCTCTTGTTGCAGGACCAGCTTCTGCTTAATCGTTTCATCAAGGACCCTCTGTTTTGCCTCTGCAAACAGCCGCTTACCTTCCTCAGTATCTAACGACGGAGCTTGAGGATTTGAACGAAATCCCACCATCGTTTTATGGGTAAGCTCCGAATCTAAAATGGCCTCGGAGCCCACCACGGCAACCACCCGATCATAAACTCTGGCGCCGGGAACAGAAGCAGCATTTCCCTTTCTTAACCCAGGTTCATTTACTGGCTGATCTAAGGTAGCGATCGGAGGAGTCGCACAGCTGATTCCCAAAAGGCAAACGAAGGCGCTCGTTTTGAAAAAAAGTGCGGGGTTCCGTAAAAAGGAGGTTCTTCGAATCAAAAGTTTACGTGCATCCATTTTTTCGCTATAGTACGCAAGTTTCATAAAAAAAGTAAGGAGTTTTCATGCAGCCTCATCGCAATTTCGTTACTCTTGTGAAAATGTTTCTCATATTTTGAACTCTTAGGATTGCTGTTCCGAGCGTTGCTAAGCTAAAGATTATAGATAAAACATACGTTTATAAACGAAGTGATTTATAAAAGTAATTCCAGTAAAAAGGCCAGCCCGATAGGAGAAAACTCAAAGGGAAAGTTAACAAGAAGCAACCACTTTTATCTTCGCACTTATTTCAAAGATGGAAGAAGTTTTCAACTTTGAAATAAGTGTTTATAGTAAATGTTTCAATATAAGGAGACCCTATGTTCCGATCTCATAAGACAATGATGTTATCCAAACTTGCTATCGCTCTTTCTGTTCTCGGCATCGCTGTGCCTAGTTTTGCTGAAGTGAAAATTGCGGTGGTCAATGCACGTCGGGTTATGGAAGAGTGCAAAGAAGGAAAAGGTATTGTTGCTAAGCTAAAAGCTGAAGCTGAAAAAAAACAAAAAGAGTTTGAAGGGAAAAGGAAAGAGCTTGAGGCACAAGAGGCTGATCTAGCAAAAAATCAGTCGATCTTAACCCCAGACGCATTCCAAAAGAAACGGGCTGAGTTTGCTCAGAAGGTGGCTCAACTTCAGGAATCAGCCGCCAAAGCACAGCAGGAATTTGCAAACAAAGAGGCCTCTATGAGCAAACCACTTATGGAGAGAATTCTTAAGGTCATTGCAAGCCTCGGCCAAGAGGGAAAATATACCATGATCCTGCAAAAAGATGCCGTTCTCTGGCCTGAACAAAGCGAGAACGACCTCACCAACGAAGTCATCCGCAAAGTCGACGCTGGCGGGAAGTAGGCCATACAGCCAGCCAACAATGCTGGCAGAGTAGGGCATCCAGCCTTATTTGGGCAACTTAATTTTTCCTTCTGCATCTAGGGGAAAATGTGGGTTCCAAGCCACTTCCCACGGATACCCATCAGGATCAGCAAAGTAGCCGGAGCGTCCTCCCCAAAAGACATCCTGTGCAGGCTTGAGCAGAGTTGCCCCTGCAGAAACTACCTCTTCTAGAATCCGATCCACCTCTTCCCTCGTTCTCACATTATGGGCAAGGGTCATACCCCCGAAACCTTCGCTCACACGCAATGGCAACTGAGCATCCTCAGCCAGAGCTGCCTTTGGATAAAGGGCAAGCACAACCCCGCCCACCGAAAAGAATGCAACATCATCCATACTTGCAGAGGAAAGGGGGAAACCCAACCCGTGTTGATAAAAACGGATGGATCGCTTTACATCACTTACCCCCAGGGTGATTATATTTAATCTTGGTTCCATATCTTTCTGCTTAGCAAGCTGACTTCTGGATGGCAACAGAAACCATGCGGACAAGGCCGCTAACATAAAAACTGTTAGCCTTATTCCCGAAGTACCTCTTCCCATATTCTCACGAGGAAGAGGTCAGCCCTCGTATGTAGTAGAGCCAAAGAGCTGCGACTTCACGACCCATCTGGAATAAGATCAGCGACTTAGGCCGCCACCCCTGTGCAGGAACGGTGTAGACAGTTTGTCCTGCGAATGCGTACGTAAGCTTAATTCTCACAACATGAGAAAAGTCGCTGACGACCAAAATCCTTTGGAGGTTCTTTTGCCGAAATATCTCTATCGTATTCTGCACCGTAGCTTGCGTATTGATTCCTCCTCGATCTAAAAGAATATCGTCAGAGGACACCCCAAGCTTGATGGCAAAGTCTCGCATGGCCTCCGTCTCATGGATCCGTCCCTCACCCGGTCCGCCTGAAAAAATTAACCTCTGTACATAGCCTAAACGATAAAGCTCACAGGCGGTTCGGACTCGATTTTGCAGGGTCATGGAAAGGCGCCCATCTGCATAAGTGTGAGCGCCAAACACGACCACGACATCTGCAGGCCGCCTAAAATCCGTCCTTCCTAATGTCAGCATTTGCAGCACGGGAACCCCTACCATTCCTAGAGCCACAAAGCTTATCCCTAGAAGAACTCGCATCACCCAACGAGAATTGGGTTGCGAAGCGAACTGCTGCTTTAAATGAATCTTCTTAGGCAAAGCATAGGCAAGAACACCAACGAGGATTAGCAAAAGACCCAAGGCAACGAAGAGAGAAAAGGGAAGGAGTGGGGCATGGTAGATTTCGTGATTTCTACACAAGGCATAGTACTGGATGGTGTTGTGCACAGCGCCGATCCACAAAAGCATCGGAGCGATACAAAAAAGAACCGAGCCCCTTCTGTATTTCGTAAGAAAGAAAAAGACTCCTAAGAAGCTAATACCGCTGCCTAGCAAAAGTATGCTTTGCGCAAGCCGAGTCAAAAATCGAAGATCGATCCAGAGAAGGTTTGGATTTAAACCAGGACTTGAGGAGGTGTGAAGAAAATTCGCTAAAGAAAAGAGGCCCAAAACGAACGCTAGGCTTCTGGTAAAGATGCGTAACATAGAAGGTCTCTTCTCTACCTCATCGAAAAAGATGGGTCTTGTCTAGAATGTCTAATCTTATCTGTGATACCTATGGTGTCCACGAGGGCCATATCCATACCCACGGCGAGGAACCGGCATCCAGTGACCTGGACGGTAGATCACCACGCCCCGACGGGTTACATAGCGCGGAGCTACATAGACACGTCCTACCTGGACAAGTTGGCAACTCCCCTCAAGCCAATCCCAGGAAGCTCCATTCCAGCTCCACTGCCCTGGGATAAAAACAGAACCCCGAGGACACCGCCGGTATACGGGACGCCAAGGACGTGGAAGAGGAATCGTCACCGATACGTCCGGAGGTGGAACAAACTCTACCGCCCCATCCCCATAGTCTTGTGCCAAAGCCATGGAAGAGCCACCTAGAATAGAAACCGCAAGCAGTGCAAATAAAATCAACCTTTTCATAGAACCTCCTTGTTTCCCAACACGTACTTCCGTAACTTACACTTCTGTGAGTTAACCTTGGTTACTTTACTCCAATTTCTCCATCTTCGCAAAATTTCGACGCATCCTCTAACTGCTCCAGCTCTTCTTCAGCAGCATTCTCGGCTACCCATTCAGATTGAGCTTGTTCTTCTGCTACGTCCAACATCTCTTGCGGAGAATCCTCGCCCCTTTGCTTTTGCACAAAATCTCGTTCTTGCGCAAGCTTCTGTGCTTGTACATCAATCTGCTCCATCCCTGCTGGAGGGCTGCCTAGCGAATCAAGCACCGCTTTGGCGGCCACCATATTCATCCCATTTACGGTGGCGAGCTCTTCTATCTTGGCAGCCTGGATTCTTTTGATACTGCCAAACTTTTTCAAAAGCTCCTTCTGCCGCCTAGGTCCAATGCCAGGGATGTCACTCAATTTTGATCGGATGGATTGCTTCGACCGTTGGTTCTTATGAAACGTAACAGCGAATCGGTGCGCTTCATCACGGATTTGTGAAAGAACAAACATCTCTACGGTGTTGGTCCGCAGTTTGATAGGATCTTTGACGCGCGGTAAAAAGACCCGATCTGGTTGGGTCGTGCCGCTTTCATCCTCTCTCTCTTTGGCCAGACCAATCATATCCATCGTCGAAAGATCCATTCCCATGTCTTTGGCAGCTGCCCAAGCACTGGCCAGCTGCCCTTTGCCTCCATCGATGACGATCAAATCTGGAAGGGCCCACGCATCGGCTGTAGAGTCTTCTTGGGCACTCTCTGCTTGCTCTAGGATGCCCTTTGCCCGTCGGAAACGACGAGCCATCACCTCATACATTGAGGCAAAGTCATCATTTTTGCTCGTTTTGATTTTATAGGTTCGATATTCGCTTTTTGCTGGCTCGCCATCTACAAAAACAACCCGCGAAGCAACGGTATAAGTGCCCTGCAGGTGAGAGATATCGTAACACTCAATCCGCCTTGGGATGCGCTTCAGCCCGAGTCGCTTTTGTAGTTTCCCAAGGGATTCCTCGATATCGTCGTGTCGATGACGTTTGCTCTGATAAGCTGCGGCCGCATTTTTGTTCGCAAGTTCTACCAATTTTATTTTATCCCCACGTTGTGGAGAAAGAAGCACGACCTTGCGGTGCCGTCCTGGCTTTTGAGAACCTTGTTCTCGCAACCACTCTTCTTTGGCAGCCCGGTCTTCAATCTGCAAAGGCAAAAGCACCTCATCAGGCACAACGTTGCCAAAATCGTAGTAAAGGCCGATAAATGAAGAAATCGCTTCTTCATCAGGAAATTCTTGGTCCTGAAAGAAATAGGTCCGATGCCCTATCAACTTCCCCTGCCTAACATGCAAAACAGCGATGGTTAACTCGTCTGCCTTCCGGTATAGCCCAAAGATATCCTGGTCTATAAACTCTGTAGAGATCACTCTCTGCTCTTCCAAAGTTTTTTCTAGGGCTTGAATTTGATCTCGTAGCGAAGCGGCTGTTTCAAAGGCCATCTCTCGAGCCGATTCCTTCATCCTCTCTCTCAGGCGGTTGATCAGCTCAGCGTCCTTCCCTTCCAAAAACAAGGTTACATCATTCACTTGCTCGTGATATTTTTCCTCAGAGATAGGGTAGACACAGGGCGCATCACACCGCTTAATCTGGTATTGCAAACAAGGTCTTGACCGATGGGCCATCACCTGGTCAGTGCAGGTTCTTAGCTTGAAATGACGATTTACTACCTTCAGGGTTTGCCTGCAAGAGCCGGCAGAATGGTAGGGCCCGAAATACCGAGCCCCATCCCGCTGGATCTTCCGTACAACCTCAAGACGGGGATACTTTGCCTTCGGATCCAACCGCAAGACTAAATAGTTTTTGTCATCGACCAGTTTAACATTAAACCTAGGTTTATATTTTTTTATCAGGTTGTTTTCTAGAAGAAGTGCCTCTTTTTCATTGTTCGTGATAATCGTCTCAATTTGTGCGACCAAGCGATCAAGCAGAGAGACAAACCTCCGTTCATCTCCGGAACGATTAAAATAGGACCGCACCCTGTGTCTTAAATTTTGTGCCTTTCCTACATAGATAACCCGGCCCTGGTGGTCTTTCATAAGATACACCCCAGGCTCGGGCAAGATCCCAGACAAGATCTCCTGAATATGCGCGTTTATCGGAGGCAGCGTATCCTCTTTTTTCGTTTCCATGAATGATACGTACTATACCTAGGATGGGGGAAAAGGGGGAAGATTTTCGTAACGATGGACCTCAGGTGAGACGAGGGGCAAATGAGACGAAGAACGGGTTAGAATTGCTTTAAAAGAAATTCGTTCACTTTACTTGTCACTTCAAGAGAGCGCTCTATCGGAGCAGTGTGCGATCCCTCTTCAATGATATAAAAATCTGAACCTAAAATGCGCTTGTGCATCTCTTGGGATAGAGAGACGGGCGTAAAGGAATCAAGTCGGCCTGCTAAAATAAGGACTGGCACTTTGATACTGCCAAGCATATCCTCGGCAGAATACTTTCCAGCAGCCTCTAACATATCAAAGAACAAACGAACGTCGATACGAGCCATCCCCTCAAGGTAAGGGAAAAAGTCTTCTTGATGAACCAACCTTCCATTCACCTCTACCTTCATCGCCAACTTGTATGCCAGCATGGAAGGGAGTATCTTTCTCCAAAGAAAATTGCTAGCCCTTGGAGCAAGCTCAACAATTTTCCTGATCCAGGGCAAAAATTCTTCCAGCGTGCTCTGCCCTTTAAACATCCGGACCAGATCACGGTAACTTCCACAGAGTAACCCCAGGCCAATAACCCTTCGAGGGTGCCGCCGGTAGGTCTCTAATCCCACTTGCACCCCCATGGAGTGTCCAAACAGGATTGCCTCTTTGACTTCACAAGCATCCAGTACCGCAGCCACATCATCGGCCAAATGGGCAATCGTGATATGAGATTTTTGTTTTGGAGCAGGGGTCTTTCCATGCCCACGGTAGTGAAGGTGGATCAAGCGGTAGTCTTCTTTGAGCACCTGGTAAAGGTATTTCCAGATGTAACCATCACATCCTATACCATCACAAAAGATCAGAGTACGAGCAGGGTGAGGTTTTCCAAAGGTTTCGTAATAGATGGGAGTTCCGTCATCAGCAATCACAAAGCCGCTTCGGTTTTTTATTAGCATAGGGCAACCTTGTATTTGCTCTTGGTTCTTTGACTCGTTCGGCTTTTAAACTCTACTCCTCTTCTGCACCGCGCTCATCATCCTCATCAGGACCTGTGAGTTCGTTTACAGATGGGTATCTAACAATTTCCTTCCGTGCAATCTTCCATGCTTTTTGTACAATCCAAGATAAAGATCTATCTTGTCTTGTGGCTTCTTCTTGAATTTCACGCAACATTTCCTCTGGGAAGTAGAGGCTTTGTTTACGTTTATCGGACCCGGCCATGAACCCTCCATGATATGAATAAATAGTATAATTACATGAACAGTAAACACCAAAACTATGTAGGTTGTCAAGGGGGTTTTCAGGCTTTACGGTACAGAGATCGCTACCTTGGAACCTATGTGAGCGATTTGCCCTCTATGTAGAGAAAAGATCTGACGAAATTGAGCTTCTTCTAGGGTCTCTTTGACTATAAGCTCAGAAACGGCTTGATCCGCTTGGTTCTTATACGGACGAATCAGTGAGCAGGCCTGTGCATACAGATCCTCAAGAAGACACTTGGTCTCATTGTCAATTTCTTGACGGATATGCTCGCTAAGGGGCAGCATACTTTCGTCGTGCTCATCTAAGAAGGCCAAAGAGCCAGCCCGAAAGGCTTGGAGGCCTAAACTTGCAGAAATTCCAAATTCGATAATCAATTTGCGCGCAAGCTGGGTAGCTCGTCTTAACGCGTCTCGCGAACGACCCGAGATCGATCCTGTCCATTCTTGTTCCGCGGCTCGTCCTCCAAGAAGAATGATGATCTGCTCTCGTACGCTTTCAATGCTAGTAAATCTAGCCTCCTCTCCTCGCTCTGGATCTGGCAGGGAACGCAATTTTAGATCGAGGCCCGACCGGAACCTGGGAATAATACTAACGCTCCTCCGAACAGATGATGGTTCTGAGGAAGAGGAAAGAAGCATACGAACAAGCATCTGGCCGCATTCGTAGTAGGCAGCGCTCCGTTTTTCTTGCGGGGAGAGCTTTTTCGAATGATGCTCTTTCCCTAGAAGTACCTGTTTGAGCGCTCGCTGGAGATCTTCCTGAGATACTTGTTCACTCCCTCGGCGGAATGCCAGGATGCTTGCTTCGTTCACTAGCTGTGCTAGGTCAGCCCCTGAGAATCCCGACGTAGCATAGGCGATCTCCTCGAAAGAAATATCTTCTCCTAACGGCAACTTCGCAGCATGCGCCTTTAAGATATCCACTCTGTCGACAAGGATGGGGTAATCTACCACAAGCTGGCGGTCAAACCTTCCTGCGCGCAAAAGAGCTGGATCCAAAACCTCAGGTCGATTGGTCGCAGCAATCACAACAACCATTTCTTCGGAACGGAATCCATCCATCTCCACCAAAAGCTGATTTAACGTTTGTTCTCGCTCTTCATGAGGATTCTTATTTTCTCTTGGGCTACGGACTCTCCCGATGGCATCCAGCTCATCAATAAAGACAATACACGGCGCTTTCTCTCGGGCTTGGGAGAACAAATCCCGAACTCGGGCGGCTCCTAATCCAACATACATTTCGACAAATTCAGCCCCACTTAGTGAAAAAAATGGGACCTGGGCTTCTCCAGCAACGGCTTTGGCAAGCAGCGTTTTTCCCGTTCCCGGGGGACCCATCAGTAAAATTCCATGGGGAATCCTACCTAAGATATTCCGAAAGGGCTTTGATGGTCTCAGCCAACCGATGACCTCCTTTAATTCTTCCTTGGCCTCCTGATAGCCAGCCACCTCTGTAAATGTGACCTTTGACACATACTTTTGCGAGGACTTTAGCCGGTCCTTTCCGAAATTTAGAGCGCTTACCTCTGAACGAGGATTTCGGAACATCCAAAGGAGAAACAGACCTAACAGAAGTAGGGCCACCATCCAGAGCAAAGACGTTGTTCCCAGGAACACCGAACCGCTCTGCCCGATGGATGTCTTACCCAAGATCGCGTGAAGCAACTGCAAGGGCAGGGGCATTTGTGAAAAGAATTGTGGAACCATAAGAGATCCTAGTACGTTAAAGTAAAGAATTTGGGGTTCTTGTTAGTTTACGTTATTCTCATTTTTTATTTAGGACAAGTGCGAATTATGAAATCACCAATTCGACATCTTTTTGGTACGGACGGAATTCGAGGGTTAACGAACGTAGAGCCAATGACTCCTGAAACCGCCATGCGTCTTGGCCGAGCCATCGCGTACGTTTTTTGCCGTCCTGGGCACAGGGGAAAGGTGGTAATTGGGAAAGATACTCGTCTTTCAGGGTATCTCTTCGAGCAAGCGCTGGCCTCAGGGCTATGTTCGATGGGGGCCGACGTATGGCTATGCGGGCCGCTACCCACGCCAGGAATTGCATTTTTAACGTCGTCCATGCGATTGGATGCAGGGGTTGTGATCTCGGCCAGTCACAACCCTTACCAGGACAATGGCATTAAGATTTTCGCCGCCGATGGCTTTAAACTACCCGACGCCGTTGAAGCGCAAATCGAACAGCTTATGGCTGGAGGTGAGCTTGACCAAAATCGTCCCTCGGCCGCGGATGTCGGGAAAGCGATGCGCATCGAAGATGCACGAGGTCGCTACATTGTATTCTTAAAATCTTCCTTTCCCTCGAATCTCTCCCTGGACGGGCTTAAGATCGTCGTCGATTGTGCCAACGGTGCTGGCTACAAGGTGGCCCCCATGGTCCTTCAAGAGCTTGGTGCCACTGTGTATACACTAGCCAATACACCCAACGGGAAAAATATTAATGACCAATGTGGCGCACTCTATCCGCAGAATCTAGCCCAGGCTGTTCGCGAAAAGGGGGCGGATGTGGGTATTGCTTTAGACGGAGATGCAGACCGCATTGTATTTGTGGATCATCGGGGCCAGCTTGTCCACGGAGATACGATTTTGGCCCTTTGTGCGCAGCGTTTATTGCGTCTTGGAAAACTGAAAAAAAACACCCTTGTGGCGACGGTAATGTCAAACCTTGGATTAGAGCGGGCCCTTACCTCCCTAGGGGGCACACTGGTTAGGACCAAGGTAGGAGACCGTTATGTGGTAGAAGAAATGAGGAATGCAGGCTACAACTTAGGAGGAGAACAGTCGGGCCACATTGTTTTTTTAGACCACATGACGACGGGCGATGGAATGATTGCCGCGCTTCAGATTTTGGCCGAAATGATCGAGCAAGGAAAAGCTCTTACCGATCTTACTCAGATTCTAAAGCTGTACCCGCAAGTGTTGGTCAATGTGAAAGTAAGTAGCAAGCCACCCCTCTCTACTTTGCCAAAGGTGACACATTTAATGGATGCAGCAACCACAAAGCTAGGCAACGAGGGGCGCGTTCTTGTACGATATTCAGGTACTGAGAATGAAGCGCGGATCATGCTTGAAGGCCCTGATCATGATGTCATTTTGGCCCACGCAAAAGAAATCGCCGAAGCTATTGAGCAAGCTTGTGGAAAAGAGACCACGCATCCACACGAAAAAGAGAACGCTTGTCTTCCCAGTCGAGTTCGATCAGCGGCTTAGGTTATGTTTGGTATCTATCTTCACTTTCCTTTCTGCCGCAAGCGTTGTCCTTATTGTGATTTTGCCATTTCTGTCAGAAAAGAAATCCCGCACGAACGGTATTACGAAGCGGTGAAACGAGAGCTTCTTCTAAAGGCACCTCTTTTTGCGAATCGACCGTTGTCTTCGATCTATTTGGGCGGAGGAACCCCTTCGCTGTGGCATCCTGAATACATACGGAAGGTGATTAGTGATCTCCGGTTTCTTTTTCCGAAAGAGCAGTCTGCTTTAGAAATTACCATTGAATGTGATCCATTTGATTTTTTACACTCTTCCGATGATCTGCTCTTAGAATGGATCCAAGCGGGCATTAACCGAATCTCAATGGGAATTCAATCCTTTAGCGATCATTCTTTACAAAAATTGGGTCGATTACATACGGCAACCGATGCAAAAAAGGCTGTCCAAAGAGCACAGCAGGCCGGATTCCGCAATATTTCTCTCGATCTTATGATTGGTCTTCCTCAGCAGACGTTGGAGGAGCTTACGTTCGATATTAGGGAATTTGTGCATCTTCGTCCCACTCATATCTCGATTTATCAACTTACGGTTGAGCAAAATACCTCTCTCAACGCGCTTGTGCGAAAAGGGAAAGTGCGTGAGATGCCCAAAGAAGAGCAGGCCCTCATGTATGAATATGTACAGGAGTTTATGCAACAATCGGGGTACCTACAATATGAGATCTCAAACTATGCGCTTCAATCCTCCCAAGATTTTCGCTCGGTGCACAATCGAATCTACTGGAATTTCGGGGAATATATGGGCCTTGGCGTCTCTGCACATTCATTTCGGCAGCTTCCAAATGGAGCTGGCGAGCGCTTTGCAAACGTAAAGAGCACGGAAACGTACTTAAATTTGTACGATGAAAAAAACACCGAGGATGCATCTTTGCTTTCGATAGAACAGTTTCATGAGAAGCAAATGTTGTCTTTGTACGAGCACCGCTCCAAAGAAGCACTTGCCAAAGAAGCACTTTGGTTGGGACTGCGTCAAATGGAGGGGGTTTCTCGGATCCTCTACGCTTCGCAACATAGCTTTGATCCCGTCCACATGTATCAGGATACGATCGAGCTTCTGCAGAAGAAAGGTTGGGTCCTTGTAGAGAGCGATCGAATCAAACTAAGTCCAACCGGGATTCTTTTCGCAGATGAAGTCGGTTCGTACCTGGTGTAAGTTCTCGCCTAATAGGGATGAAATCGTACCCGAAAACCTTGGGAAGCCAGCTCCTGGTTATACTCGGCCAGTTCCTGGGCGGTGATTTCATTTTCACTCCCTTTAGGCAACTCCGACCTAACAAAGGCTTCGATCTCCTCTCGAGCGCCCGCTGAAATTGAGGGGGGTGGTTCATCCCCGCGATCCATCCACAGTTCAAAAATGGCCCGATGGCGACTCGTGAGTGGTTTTTCGCTGTTCCAAATGCGGTTCAGTTGTCCGACCATTTTTGCTCTTTCTTGGGCCTCTCTCTCAAGGAGCGCTTTTTTGTGTAGCTCTTTCCGTAGAGCTTCGGTCTTTTCCAAAAATCGACGTTTTGAGGAAGCGTAGGGATCATTGCCTAGGCCTCGAGAAATCATATCTCCCACATCAAAGGTGATCGCCATTCTACTTTTATCAAACCCGATAGGACCTTTGTTCTCAAAAGTGACGCGACCGTCCCGAAGGATCTGGGCACTATAGGTCTTCCCTTCATAAACAAACCCCCCACCCCGAGCGGGCCGAAGCGGATACTCAGCAGGTTCTGGTTCAGACCCAGGAACTCCCGGAATGCCCGGAGGCCCCGAAGAAGGGTTAGGTTTGATCGGCGTGCCCAGGGGGGGCAATCCTGTATAGGGAGAAAACCCGGGTGGGTTCAGAACAAAGGCAGGAACCTTTGGCCCTGGGCTTAAAGGGCCTTCAGGCACTCTAGGGGTTCCTGGAGGGGGGGGGGCCGGGTTTTTTGGAGCATCTGACGAAGAAGTCCGCGGAGGCCTCATTGACCAAGGATCTT
Source organism: uncultured Myxococcales bacterium (assembly GCA_964537055.1). Lineage (GTDB taxonomy): Bacteria > Myxococcota_A > Polyangia > Palsa-1104 > JAEUJZ01 > CAZHYV01. Next base: position 253,435 of record CAZHYV010000002.1, on the reverse strand, counting down.
TAGGCAACGGAGGCGGATTCTTTCGCAAAGGCTGAGGGCGGGGTGGTTTTGGAATCGGTGGCACACGGACTGGCGGTGAAACCGGTGGTTTGGAAATGGGTGGATTTGTGACGGGTACATTCGGAGGGGTCGGTTTACGAATAACATCCACCGTGATGATTTGCTTTGGCTTTGGGGTTTCAGGATGAGGAAGAAGCCTCGCGAGAAAAACCAAGGCCGTATGAAACCCTAACGCCAATAGCAATGCCCAGACAAGGAAAAACCTTGGCCTAGGTCCATATGTTTTTTTGGCTTCGTGTTGAAGTTTCATACATACATCCGGATAAACTGCCTTGTGGTAGCTATAGCATGAATGAGAATCCATTTCTACCCGAATCGAATTTCTTGCGAAGGAAGGCGTTCTGGTTGTAGTATTCCGCGCAGGAGAACAAAACCTTATGGCAAAAGAACGTACGATATCGATCATTAAACCTGATGTCGTTCCCAACAAAATGGGCGATATTATTCAACACTTGACGGACGCTGGACTTAGGATTGTGGCGATGAAAATGCTTCGACTCACGCCTGCATTGGCCCAGGGATTCTATCAAGTCCATAAAGAGAGGCCTTTTTTTGCTGGGCTTGTTGAATTTATGTCGTCTGGTCCTGTCGTTGTCATGATCTTAGAAGGGGAGAATGCTGTCCTGAAGAACCGAGAGATTATGGGAGCAACCGACAGCAAAAAAGCGGCTGCAGGAACGATCCGCCATAAACATGGAACTGATATTGAGAAAAACGCGGTCCATGGTAGCGATTCTCTCGACAATGCCAAACTTGAAATTTCTTTTTTCTTCTCAGAAGCCGAGCTAATCAACCTGTCTGCATAACGCCCCTTCCTCCATCTTTCTGGCATCTCTTTTCCTTTATGGCTCTGACCTATCTCCACCTTCTAAGGTTCTTTACCTCATTGTGAAGTATTTACAGCTTCATACTCTTCCTAGATATCAAAGAGAGGGCTTTCCAATCAAAAGGCAGACCTGATTTTCTGACCTTTCCCTTCATGTACGATCATGTAAGACCGTGCAATAATTGCACACTTTTGGCCCGCATGGGTGTATGATGGTGTGCTTATCTTGTTTCTAAGCCAGTGAAAATGCTACATCGAAACGGTTCATGGATAGAAACCGCAATTTCACGGAGAATTTTGATCATATGGGTGAAGGAATAAGACATTCTCATCCTCATTTTCTTATTAAATCTTTTTCTCCGAGCATTCTCATTATTGATGATGATCCCAGTATAGCAGGAGAAATGGCGGGATACCTCCGGCAGGATGGCTATGCTGTTGAAACCATCGGTTCGGCCGAAGAGGCACTACAAGCATTTATTCATAAGACCTACCACCTCGTTCTGATCGATGCATTTTTACCTGGAAGATCTGCCTTAGATTTTATCTTACTTCTAAAAGATGCTTGTCCCCAGTGTATTGTCGTCCTACTCATTGGCCCAGCCCCTCTCCAGGCACCTGCAGATGTTCTAGAGCTAAGTACGATTCCTTGTCTCTCAAAGCCTGTTGCTCCCTACGTGCTACGAAAACGGGTGCACGATCTGTTGAAAAAAGGGGGAGCCGATCCAAACAGCCGGCTGCTTTCTTTGGATAAAAATCAAGGGATTCTCTGGGAAGGGATTCGAACACGATCGACGAGTATGAAAGAGATTCTTGATCATATTCGTATGATTGCCTCTGTAGATACGGCAGTGATGATTCAAGGCGAGCAGGGTACTGGGAAAGAACTCATCGCACGGGCGATCCACAATCAATCGAAACGGCAGAATGGACCATTCTTATCATTTCGCACAAAAACCATTGCCAAAGACCGTTTGATCTATGATCTGTTTGGCAATGATGAGAGAAACACCCGTTTTGAGGGACCTTTCCGAGGAAAGATTGGGATGGCTTTGGGAGGAACTCTCTTTTTGGATGAACTCTTCCATCTAGACGAAAGATCGCTTCTACGGTTTTTGCGGTTGGCCGAGCCTAAACAAACAACGTTGGCGTTCAAGCATTTCCGAAGCTCCAACGTACGTATGATTTTCGCTACCTATCATACACTCCCCGGACAGCAGAAGACGAAATCCCCACATTTCGAGTTCATCGAAAGGATCAATCCTCTCCGAATTCACCTTCCGCCTTTGCGAGAACGACCCGAGGATATCACACCTTTGGCCTACGATTTCTTGTCTCATTTTTCGATTTACCATCGAAAACTTTTGGGGATCATTCCCTCGGAAACTCGAAAACTTTTAGAACAATACTCCTGGCCTGGGAATATTAAAGAGCTACGGCAGGTGATTGAACAGGCTGTTCTATTCTCAAAGGGGCCGGTTTTAGACCCGGAACTTCTTCCCTACCGCATTTATCATTCTGTATCTGGCGGAAAGATTATCCCCATCCCTTTAGGATGGTCCTTGGAAAAGGCCGAGCGCGAAATTATTTGGAAAACCCTAGAGGCCCACCAGAAGAACAAACATGTAACTTCCGAGCTTCTTGGAATCAGTAGGCGATCTCTTTACAACAAGCTAGAGGGCTACTTTCGTCAAAAAAACAAAGGGGACGATTTTTAGCATTTAGAATGAAACCAAGTCTGATCGCTGTCTTTGTAGTTCTAGACCGGCCAAAAATTTGTATTTTTCAAAAAAATTATTATCGGTCGAAAATCTTTCCCCTTTTTTCTATTTTTTGTAGAAATCTGAACAGATGTACCAATGATTTTCTCGATCAGAAAAATTGGTCGATTTATAAAATATTAGCCTCGAAAGTTGTTTTTTCTGCTTGCATGATCGGCCATGCCTTTGTTAGGTCAGAAGCCTCGCAGATATGTTGGTTTCAGAGCAAATGGCCCAGAGCCGCCATGAGGGACAGATCCATTTATCCACAGGTGTGAATAAACCTGTGAATAAAATAGATCTGCCTGGTACCGAAGTCCCTATCTCTTCGGATCAGGAAATATGGAACCAGGCTATTTCCCACATCCAGGAGAAACTGACTGCCCAAAATTTTGATTTATGGTTTCGCCCCATTGTTTGTCTTGGAGCGCACGAAGATCGGATCACCCTTGCTGTACCAAACCGATTTATTAAAGATTGGTTTGAGAATCACTACATCGGCGTAGTTTCGGAAGAGATTTTCAAACAGACACAGAAACGGTTTGAATTTGTTTGGTTAATCGATGAGAACACTTCTTGGCCTTCTCAAGAAACCCTCGCAGAATCTGAAAATCAGCAGACAAGCCACTCTCCCAAGCAAGAGTCTTCTTTGCAGGTTGTTCAAGAAAAACCCGGACTTCTCTCTCGGTATCAGTTTGACACATTTATCGTAGGTCCTTCCAACCAGTTGGCAGAAGCCGCAAGTCGTGCCGTGGCTCAAACTCCAGGAGGCAAATACAATCCATTGTTTTTATATGGAGGGGTGGGTCTTGGAAAAACCCACTTGCTGCACGCAATCGGACATCAGATTCTTCAGTCGCATCCTCATTGGAAAATTGTCTACATTAAGACCGAAACATTTATGAATGAGTACATTAACCTTGTTCGTAACAATCGGATTGAAGAGTTCCGCGTAAAATATCGACAGACGCCTGATGTACTTTTGATGGATGATATCCAATACCTAGGAGGAAAAGAGAGAACCCAGGATGAATTTTTTCATACCTTTAATGCTCTTTTCGAAATGGGCAAACAGATCGTAGTGACCGCAGATAAGTACCCCCATCAGATTCCTGATTTAGAGGAAAGAATCCGATCACGTTTCCAATGGGGGCTGATTGCCGATATTCAACCCCCTGAATTGGAAACGCGAATGGCCATTTTGGTGAAAAAGGCAGAGTATGACGGGATCGACCTGCCCCAAGAAGTAGCTTATTTTTTAGCGTCGAACATTCGATCTAACATCCGTGAGCTTGAAGGGCTTCTGATTCGGGTTGCTGCCTTTGCCTCGCTACAGAATAAAAAAATCTCCATCGATTTTGTTCAGGAAACGTTAAAGAATTTTCTATCGCAATCTTTTGGAAAAACTTCTGTAGAATTGATCCAGAGAAAAGTTTCCTCTTTCTTCAAAATTAGCGAGGATGACCTTCGGAGTTCAAAAAGACAACAATCTATTGCTCGGCCGAGGCAGATCGCTATGTATCTTACCAGGAAGCTCTGCAAAATAAGCTATCCTGAGGTGGCTCAGTCATTTGGAGGAAAAGACCACACCACGGTGCTGGCTGCGTGCCGGAAAGTAGAGTCGCTCCTAAAAGCAGATCCAACGCTAAGACAAACCCTACTCGACCTTGAGCGCCAACTGCAATAACCGAACGAACCAGAAAGGTTGCCTCAATATAGGCGCCCTCAACGTACCCTAAAACTTAAGTCGGAATCCCACAGGAATAACGAAGTCTCGTCTTGCGGCAATTGAGACGCGAAGACACTGCAGATCGGTCACAAAGGATAACCTTCGCCCCATGGGAATAGATACTCCGATACTGACACTATCGTACAGAGCATTTGTTTGGGTGGAGTCGATAGGAAATGCCCCTCCTTGCCCATAGGCGTTAGGAAATTGTGCCGATGCGGTAAAAAAAATCTGGTCTCTATAAATCGAAAAGAGCCTTTGGTGGCTTGTAAGAAGAGTCCTCTCTACAGAACCTCCTTCCCCTTCGGCATATAGGTTACTTATTAATCCAAAGATTCCTACCCATAACCATCGTGCAAGTCCTTTAAAAATGTTTCGATACCTCACAGGAACGCCTTTCGTTTATTAGATACCACTCTTCCACTTTCACCTGTGAATAAATTTGTGGTTTTCTCTATGAATAGAAGGTGACTTTATTTTATTTTTCAACATCTGTGAATAAATGAGCTGTTTATTCACATCTATTCTTGGTTTTTTCCACAACCAAAATTGAGATATTTCGAATAGTTAGTAGAGTTTTTCACCATTTCACAGCCCCGATCTAGAATACGAGTATAAAGAAGTATAAAAACTTCATATACGTAGGACTGTGAACAATGTATGATGCCAGCCTAAAAAGGAGCTTCTATGGAATTTACCGTTGAAAAATCCCACCTTTTAAAATCTTTGTACTTTGCCCAAGGAATTGCAGACAAAAAAGCAACCATGCCCATTTTGGCCAACGTTCTTTTACGAACGGAAGGAACCAACCAACTTGTCTTGGCTGCTACTGATTTGAATATGACCATCACCTCAGAAATTCCTTGCCAAGTCCTCAAAGAAGGAAGCGTAACTTGCTCTGCAAAACACTTATACGATTTAGTTAAATCCATCCCCAGTGATCGGATCAACCTAAAGCAAATCGAGAACAACTACATTCAGATTCAAGCAGGAAAGATTTCTTATAAATTGGTAGGACTGTCCAACCAAGATTTCCCAAAACTTCCTGATGCGCAGAAAGTAAAATTTTCCTCCGTTGATTCGGCGACGTTAAAAGATCTTATCGAGAAAACGTTTTTTTCTGTCTCTACCGATGAGACCAGATACCATCTAAACGGGATCCTGTTTGAGTGCACTGGAAACGAGGACGCGATCGCAAAAATGGTATCAACCGATGGACATCGTTTATCAAAATGCGAGCGGATTTTTACAAGAGGCCTCAAATTAGAGCCAGGTGTTTTGATTCCTCGCAAAGGGCTGATTGAGATCAAACGCGCCTTGGAAGATGCAAAAGAATCTGTGGAAATTGGCATTATGATGGGCCATCTTTTCCTAAAAATGGGCCACATGATTCTCACCGTAAAGCTACAAGAGGCACAATTTCCACCCTATGCGCAGGTCATCCCAAAATCCCACCAACGCTCTGCCATTATAAAGCGTGGTCAATTTCTGGATTCGTTAAAACGGGTTTCCCTGATGGCCTCTGACAAAACATGGGGGATCAAGCTTGCCTTTTTGCCAGATACCCTAAAAATTGAAGCAGAGAATCCCGAGTTAGGACATGGACAAGAAGAGGTGCCTATTAAGTATTCTGGAAGCAATCTTCAGATCGGATTTAATGGAAAGTACCTGATCGATGTCCTTACGGAAATGGACACCGAAGAAGTGCGGTTTGAGCTAAACGGGGAATTGGACCCAGGGTTGCTTCGGCCTGCAGATGAATCCGATCGCCCAGGGAATCATTACCTTGGGGTCATTATGCCCATGCGAATTTAGAGAAAAGGTTTCCCTTGAGGAGTAGGGTTTGAAGTTTCTACATCTGTCTGCTGATTCCTTCAGAAATCTTACTGATATTACCTTTGAGCCCCATCCTAGGTGCAATGTGTTTTTTGGTCAGAATGGCCAAGGAAAAACAAACCTTCTTGAGTCTCTTTATCTTTTATCGACGTTGAAGTCATTTCGCACCCACCGAATTGAAGAGCTTATTCAGTTCGAACAGACAAGAAGCAAAGTGCTTGGAGAGATCGAGCACCAAGGGGTATCCCACATTCTTGAGGTAGAGCTTATCAAAGACAGACCTGCCCAAAAAATCACCAAAGTAAACGAGAAGATAAGCAAAACGTTCGATTATTTGGAAAGGGCCCATGCCATTTTGTTTACACCCGAGGACCTTCGTCTTGCCAAAGGCGCGCCTTCAGGTCGACGAAAATTCTTGGATCGGGCGATCTTCAACCTATATCCAAGCTACTTGAAAGAAGCTCAGCTTTACGAGCGGGTGCTAAAACAGCGGAATGCTGTACTTCGAGGGAGAGATCCTGAATTACTCCCCGTATATGATGAACAGCTTGCGCAAATGGGTGCGACGATCTATAAGCGTCGTATCTCTTACCTAGGTGAGCTATCCAAAAAGCTTCGTGAAGCATTTGAAAAAATTACACAGCTTGGAGAACCAGCTCGTTTGGTCTACGAGAGTTCGTATGCCTCTGATTCTTCAAAAGAGAATACTTCCAAAAAGAATATTTCCGAGGCTTTGTGGGATCGTCTTTTGCAGGATCGTACACGCGATCTAGACAAGGGGTATACCCACAGCGGGCCTCATTCAGACGATATCGGATGTTTCTTTGGCAGCCGTTTGGTTGCTACCTATGCCTCGCAGGGGCAAACAAGGGCATTTGTTTTGGCATTAAAGATCGCAGAAATTCAGTACTTTTGTGAATCTAGGGGATTTGCCCCGATTCTTCTTTTGGATGATGTGAGCAGCGAGCTCGATGAAATTCGAACGCAGCAGTTATTTTCTTTTTTGCAGGAAATCGAAAGCCAAATTTTTATTACCACCACCAATCAAGAACATGTTCCTTTCGGACGAGACCGTAAAAATATTTCAATTCAAGAAGGGAAGATTTGCCTTTGAATTCTTGAGAACCTGGATAAACAATGAGGTTCTTTTAAAAAGGTGGCGTTAGGGTTTACATTGTCTGTAGATATGCTATAACCTACGTTGATGAATGAAGCGGCTTCTCGATCCTCATTAGATGAAAAAGAAATACCAAAGAAAAGCTCTGATGAGTCTTACACTGGCGAAAGCATACAGGTCCTCAAGGGGCTTGAAGCTGTAAGAAAACGACCAGGTATGTACATTGGGGACACTGATGATGGAACGGGGCTTCATCACCTTGTTTACGAAGTCGTTGATAACTCTGTCGATGAAGCGCTTGCTGGGTACTGCAAGAACATCGAAGTCCGTATTCACTATGACAATTCCATTACCGTCGTTGATGATGGCCGTGGAATGCCGACGGATATGCATCCAACCGAACACCGCCCTACACCTGAAGTAATTATGACGGTGCTCCATGCAGGTGGAAAATTTGACAAGAAGACCTATAAAGTTTCAGGAGGTCTTCATGGGGTAGGGGTCTCCGCAGTCAATGCTGTATCTGAGTGGTTAAAGCTAGAGATTCGGCGCAATGGTAAAGTGTTTTATCAGGAATACCGTCGAGGTAAGCCAGAAACGGGTCTTTTAGAAACAGGGGTAAGCGAGAAGACTGGGACGTCGGTGACCTTTAAGCCGGATGCCGAGATTTTTGCGACCCTAGAGTACTCCTTTGCTACGTTGTCTCAACGTCTTCGAGAGCTAGCCTATCTAAACTCAGGCTTAAAAATTATTCTCCATGACGAAAGAACGGACGAGAAGAAAGAGTTTTTTTCGGCAGGGGGAATTTCATCGTTCGTTCACGATCTCAATGAAGGAAAGCAGCGCGTGATAGAGCCTCCCGTGTTTCTCTCTGGTGGTCAACCGACCTCAGATATTCCCGATGCTGAAATCCATGTCGAGGTGGCGATCGAGTGGAACGATGGGTACTCAGAGAATGTGCTTTGCTTTACCAACAACATTCGAAATCGTGATGGAGGGGCCCACCTTACTGGGTTTCGTCAGGCACTGACGAGAACAATCAATACCTACGCAAACCAGAACAATCTCCTCAAAGAATTAAAGCAGGGGCTATCTGGCGCTGATCTACAAGAAGGGCTTACGGCCATTATCTCGATCAAACACCCAGATCCTAAGTTTAGCAACCAAACCAAGGATCGGCTGGTTTCCTCGGATGCTGCAGGTGCAGTCAACTCAATTGTTGGCGATAAATTAGCGATTTACTTGGAGGAACATCCTAAAGAAGCAAGAGGTATTATTGCCAAAGGGGTGCTAGCTGCCAAAGCCCGAGAAGCCGCAAAACGCGCCCGAGAAATGGTACAGCGTAAAGGCGTCATGGATTCTATGTTCCTGCAGGGGAAACTGGCGGACTGCCAAGAGCGCGATCCTTCGTTATGCGAGCTTTTCCTAGTCGAGGGAGATTCGGCCGGAGGATCGGCAAAGCAAGGACGCGATCGGCGAGTTCAGGCGATTCTGCCGCTAAAAGGAAAGATCCTAAACGTCGAAAAAGCCAGGCTAGATAAAATGCTATCCTCGGCGGAAATTGCAACCCTGATCTCGGCCCTGGGTTGTGGGGTGGGTGATCAGAAGGATCATACGAAACTTAGGTACCATCGAATTGTCATTATGACAGACGCCGACGTGGACGGTAGCCACATACGAACGCTACTGCTAACGTTCTTCTTCCGACAGTACCGCGAACTGGTCGATGGTTCCCTAAACAAACATTATATTTACATTGCCCAGCCTCCTCTTTACCGAGTGAAGAAAGGGAAAAAAGAGGAATACCTAAAAAATGAACAGGCGCTGGAGGATTTCCTTCTAAGGGTCGCTTTAGAAAATGCAGTTCTTGAGATTCCCGGGGTTGCCTGGATCCAGGGCGAAGAGCTAAAAGAATGGGCCAAGCTTTCGCTTCGGTATAAAAAAGCATTGGAAGCGGTAGAAAAACGGGTCGATTCTCGGATTGTTAACGCCTGGATGAAGGCCGGGAAGATAAAAAAATCCTATCTTCAAAATAAGAAAGAGTTGGAAGAAGGGGTAGGGCGAGTCCACACATATTTGCAGACATTTTCCAAAGACCTTGCTACGATGAAGCCAACATTGCAAGAGGATCGGCAGCGAGGAGGATACCAGGTCTTTTATCCAGCCTACCAGGGAGGAAAAGAGACTCTGATCAATTACCAATTACTCGATTCTCCTGAGGTAGAAGAACTTTCAAGGATCTATGAGAAATTAGGGAAATATGGGCAAGGGCCCTTTACCTTGGTAGAGGGAGAATCAAGACAGCCCCTCGCTCAAATCGAGGACCTTGGAGAGAAGCTTGAGGTTTCGGGGAGAAAAGGACTACAGATCCAAAGGTACAAAGGGCTTGGGGAGATGACAGCAGACCAACTTTGGGAGACGACCATGGATCCAAAAAAGCGTACGCTGCTTGAGGTACATGCCGACGATCTTAGCGAGGCGGAACGCATCTTTAGTATGCTTATGGGCGAAGCTGTGGAACCCAGAAGAGAATTTATTGAACAACACGCATTAACGGTTAAAAACTTAGATATTTAAAAAGGAGGCTCTCAATGAGGGCTTTGCAGAACAACAAAAAGCTTTTTTTCATCCTATTCTTTGCCATGACTCTCCTCGGGATCGTTCATCGAGCCCAAGCCGCGGACCCACGGTTGACCCTTCCTTATATGCAACTAAACACCCATAGTTGGAAGGACGGATTCTTGCTAGAGCACGCAACCGTAGCGGACTACGGATTTAATGCGTATGCAAAGGCTTTTTACTCGTACCACCCCTTTGGTACAATTGACTTGCAGGATAAGGGCCCGGATATACTTCAGCCTGAACCTCACCTGACACATCGGCTTGGCGTAATTCTTATGGGAAACGTTTCCATCAAAAAATTGGTCGATCTGCGAATCTCGTTGCCAGGTGTTATCTATAACGATGGGCTGGATCTAGGGAATGGAGATATCCGTTTTGGGGTGAAGTTCAACCTCCCTCTTCCTGCGAAGTTCAAGTACCTTCCAAAGATCAGTCTCTCGGCCGATATGGCATATTCTTATGCCAACAATTTAAACAATGCTTATGTTACTGCGGGTCCTGATGGAAAATTGAGTGGATTTGTTCGTCTTATTTTAGAGACCCCCCACTTCGATGATCGATTTTTCGTTACGGCCAATATTGGTGGGATCTTTGCTGGACAAGACCGGGTAAGTGGGGGTAAGCCTGGCACAGGGTTAGGATATCATCTGATCTGGGGCCTTGGAGCCTCAGCAAAAGTTGCAGCGGGGACCTACGTTACCACCGAATTTGTGGGGGGTGTTACCTTTACTAATCTTCCTACCCAGCACCCAGTCACATGGACCCTTGGTGCACAGTACGTAGCCCCAAACAAGCTGAGTGCAATGCTTCACTACACTCTCGGACTCACCGACAATGCACCAGGCCATACTGTGGGTCTAAGCATTGGTTATATCTTCGAACTACAAGCAAAGAAGGAGCCTCCAAAGAAAGACGTTGAGATCTACGAAAAGGATGGCAAGGCAAGGATAAAGCTGGTTGAGGCAGAGGCCGCTGCAGCTGCAGCAAAGCCGCCGGCACCTATTCCAGTAAAAATACCTGCTGCCCCAGATGCTCCTCCCGGATCGGTTCCTCCGCCCGGTGCTGTGCCTCCCCCACCTGGTGGGGCTACACCTCCGGGGCCTGGCGTGAGCCCAGGTGCTACACCGGGTGCAGCAAGCCCTGCTGCAGCAAAGCCTCCTGTCAAAAGGAAGAAGAAAGCAAACCCCGCTTTTGATAATGCATAGTGGTCACAGCGGGTCTTACAATAGTGAGAACAGCCCCCTGCTGTACTATGGACATCGCTCATGATTTTGCCGAAGGATGTACTTACAGATAGGTATCTGTGGCAACAGCTTGTTGAGTACGTTGACCAAATTCTTGTCCTATCAAAGACACAAGGGTGGCGTTCTGCGGCAGGGACCATTACCAAGGTGCTGCGCGAGCCACGCTTTGGTTCATCGCAGCGACGGTTTTTGGTAGATGCGCTCTATGAAATCATTCGCAAACTGCGAAGGCTGACTGCCATCTTAGGGGTAAAGCACCCCAACTCTTCCCAATTCGTGCTCGCATGGATCTTTGATGAAAGCACCCAAGGCCAAGAATTCGAGTTTCCAGAAGAAGTGCAAGAAGCCAGATCACCTCTGTCACTTTCTTCATTTAATTCCGTCCTACGCAAGCACGACCTCTCTCTTGAACAAATGCAGCTGAATCAAAAGCGCCTCCAGCAAGAGTTTGAAGTTGTAAGGGAAGAAAAGGAGGGAGGGGCCATGAAGGAACTGGTCATCCAAAGTGAGGTGACCACGGCAGAACCGATAATCAATAGAACTGCCTTGGCTGTGCCCTTGAAAGTAGATGCGATCGGTGCGGCACTTTCCTACCCGAACTGGCTGGCAAAAGCAATAACATCCCAGTACGGTATAAAGAGTGGAGTTGAGATTCTTTGTGCCCAGAATCAACGCGCACCTCTGACCATTCGAGCAAATGCTTTGAAAACTAACCGAGAGAATCTTTTACATAAGTTGCATGCGTTAGGAATCGATGGCCAAAAGACGACCCTTTCTCCCTTGGGCCTTCTTCTCGATACGCGAATCAATATGTACAGTCTCCCTTTGTTCCAAGAGGGTCTGTTTGAACTACAGGACGAGGGTAGCCAGCTGATCGCAGAATTAGTTGCTCCACCTCCGGGAGGGGTTGTCATCGATGCCTGTGCAGGCGCTGGAGGAAAGACCCTTGCCTTAGGGGCACTGATGGAAAATAAGGGTCGCATCTATGCTTTTGATGTGGACGAGAAGAAGTTAGACGAGTTAAAGAAGCGGCTTCGTCGTGCAGGGATGAGCAATACCCAGGTGCATCTATGGTCGAATCTGCCCAGATCCTTAAGTACGACCTCCCAGATCTTGGCCCATCGGGTTTTGTGCGACGTTCCCTGCTCAGGGACAGGCGTAATTCGAAGGAATCCTGAATCTCGCTGGGCCATCCAGCCGAAAGATGTGGAGGAGCTCAAAAAGACGCAGCTTGCAATTTTAGAAAAATCCGCCCCGTTTGTACGACCTGGCGGGCGACTCATCTATAGTACCTGTACCTTGCTACGCGAAGAGAATGAGCAAACGGTAGAGACGTTTCTCCAGAGGCATCCTGACTTTGCCCTCATGCCCGTAAAGGAAATCTGGGGCCTTTCGCGGGCAAAGCAGGTAGGTGATGGCACCTTTCTCAAGCTAATTCCAACTCACGAAAAAAGTCCGGATGGTTTTTTCGCAGCAGTGTTAAGGCGGCTTCCGGAAACGGAGAGCCCACATCTTGCAGAAGCTACACCCAGAGAGGCCTAAGCTTTTTCTGTAACAAAAGGGCGAAGCTGTTGCTATAAGAAAATAAAACACTTTGATGAAAGTAAATTATATGGACAATCAATCGATGACCTCTCCTATTGTAAAAGTTTTTACCTATGTCACTATCGGCCTAGGCCTTTTTTCTGGGTCCTGCGTTCATTCCTCGCTAACGAGGGACCCCCGCGATCTACAAAAACTTGTGCCCCAAGAGGTAATGGAGGCTGCAAAGTCCCTTCCGCAACCTGAGCCTGAGAGACCTCTTACTCAAGCCGAGCTGTACGGTAGGTGCATAAAACCCTCAAAGCCAGGAAAAGTCAGCCATTGTGAAGTCCTAAATGACCCCGATGATGGTAAAATCGTTTGCGGTGAAATTCCTAGATTTTCCGAGATCGTAGAGGGCTTTGCTGAGCAAGTTTGCAGCGAACGGGGAAACTTTTGTACTGAAAACCTTAAATTTGGTCTCCGGAGGGAGAAGTCGATGTCTGGACGGGCTCTGCTTGTTGTCGAGCATCGCTATCCCCCTGAGATCGAAGATGAAGCCAAACGCCGAGCTTTGGAAATTACCGATTATGATGATGCTGGACCTTGCGGGGATCGCGTCAAAATTAGTAGTGAAACTTCATCAGAATAAACCCCCAAAGTGGCTCTACCCTGTCCAAGAAGTTCTGCTTCCTCGAAGCAACAATAGTCGTTGTTATAAACATGCCTTTGTTGTTTCTCTGATCCGCGCAAGCTGATTACAATCGCAATTATAGCTTCCCAAAGACAATACGCTTGCAGAACAAAAGATCTTTTTGGTACGATGTGGGCGTGGACCATGTCAATCCCCCGCAACCAATGTCTCCCAAAGTGGAGAGCGTGCTTGGAGCCAAACTAAGCACGCTGGGGCGGTTTTTTGTGGAGGAGCGCCGTGATTTGTGGATGGTTGTCATCTACGCAATGTTGATCGGCCTGCTTTCTTTGGCTGCACCCGTAGGAACACAGGCGGTTGTCAATACAATTGCGTTTGGGACCTTGCTGCAGCCGATTGTGATCTTAACAAGCTTGGTGTTTGTAGGCCTTCTTCTGTCAGGCATTTTGCGTGCCATCCAAACCTATGTAATTGAAATTTTGCAGCAGCGTTTGTTTGTTCGAAATGCCGTTCAAATTGCGCAGAAGTTTTCTGTTTCTTCCTTTGATGCATTCCGGCACACTTATGGTCCCGAGAAGGCAAATCAGTTTTTTGACATTGTCACCTTGCAAAAAACGCTCTCAAGCCTGCTCCTGGAGGGAGTCTCTATCGCTCTCCAAACAGGCATCGGAATGTTGGTCCTTGCCACATACCATCCGATTCTTTTGGTATTCGATCTGGCGTTGATTTGTTTTTTGGTGATCATTATTTATTTTCTTGGAAAAGGGGCTCTGGAAACAAGCCTTCTTGAATCTTCTGCAAAGTACCGCGTCGGCGCCTGGATTCAGGAACTAGCGAGGCATCCGACCGTATTTCGCTCAGCGCAAGGCATTCGGTTTGCCTCTCTAAAGATTCAGTCGTTGCTGCTAGAGTACCTTCAGCATCGTAAATCGCACTTTAAAATCGTGTTCCGACAAATTCTTGGCTCCTTATGGTTACAGGCGGTGACCAGTGCCATGCTGCTTGGGATTGGCGGTTCCTTGGTCATCAAGAGGCAGCTTACCCTGGGTCAGCTGGTGGCGGCGGAACTTATTCTAAGTACGGTCGTGAGTGGCATTGCGAAGTTTGGAAAACACTTAGAGGACTACTATGATCTCAGAGCTTCTTTAGAAAAAGTGTATGAGCTGATTGATATCAAAGAGCAACCTGATCAGGGAGAATCTATCGTAAGAGAAAGTGTAGGCCTTAAGGTGCTTTTCAAACACCTGGGGTTTTCTGCATCGCTAGGACCTTCTTCGGGGGTTACGTTAGAAATTCCCGCAGGGGGTCGGGTGGCCATTCTTGGGAAGACACAAGCCGAGCTTTCGACCCTTGCCGAGCTTCTCTTTGGGATTGCATCTCCTGCTTTTGGAAGTGTGATCCTCGATGGGATTCCGATCCAGGAATGGAATTTGGTGTCGTTGCGTTCGCATGTTTCCTGGCTGAAGGGGAACGAGATTTTTGCGGGTACAGTGGCCGAGAATGTGCATCTTGGAAACCCAGAGGTCAGCACGGATGAGATTAGGCAGGCGATCATCAAAGCGAATTTGTCTCAAAGCATAGAATCTCTTAAGGAAGGAATGTTTACCACGCTACTTCCCCATGGCGCTCCGTTGTCCTTTTTGGATTCGAGAAAGCTGATGATCGCTCGCATGCTTGTTCACCGGCCCAAGCTGCTCGTTATTCAGGGCGCATTCTTAAGTCCTTTTGAAGCAGGATCCTCAGCTTGGCAGCACGTACTGTTTGACCCTGCCCATGGGTGGACGCTTCTTCTTTTGACGACCGATCCGCAGCTTTGTCGTTTTTGTGATCAAGTCTACGAGCTCGAGCAAGGGCAAATCAAGCCTCTAACAGAGGAAGGAGGCTTGCTATGACGAAGGTAAGAGAGCCAGAGGTCGAATCTTCCAAAGCAGAACCTCTTTGGACAAGGGTTCGCTCTCCCAAGTCAGCAAGGTGGCTATCGCTATTGATGTTGGGTCTTCTTTTTGCCAGTGCGATCTGTCTTGTGTTGGTCCCGTGGCAGCAAAATATTCCTGGGGTTGGCAGGGTAGTTGCCTACGTTCCTTTCGAGCGGCAGCAGCAGCTGGAAGCACCTATCGAAGGACGGGTCGTCCGTTGGTTTGTGCAGGAGGGAAGTTTTGTGAAGCAGGGTCAAGTGATTGCCGAGCTTAGCGACATCGATCCTCATCTGGTAGAACATCTTCAGCAGGAACAAGCGTCTATGGAGGAGCGTCTGGGTGCTGTCAGCAAGAGAAAACGGGCCTTGGCAGAAAGAATCGTTGCCTTAGAGAAATCAAAAGCGGCCGCGATGTCTTCCGCAGAGGCAAGAACCCATATGGCGGGGCAGCGGGTCAGGATGGCAAAACAAGCGCTTGAGGCAATGAAGGCGGGCCTTTCAACTGCCCGAAAAAATCGAAAGCGGCACCGGAACTTGCAGGAAGAGGGATTGTCTTCGAGCCGAACCCAAGAACTGGCCGAGCTAGATTATGCACGAGCTTTTGCCGAGCTCAAGCGTTCAGAGGCCTCGTTGATTGCCGCAGAGAGCGAGCATGAGGCCTTCCGGATCGATCGAATTCGTATCGAGCAAGAGACAAGCGCTCTTTTGGAGGATGCAAAGTCATCCTTGGCCAATGTCGAAGGCGAGATTCAACTAGTGCAGGCTGAGCTTGCTCGGCTTGCAGTCCGGGTCTCAAGACAAAAGTCCCAAGTGATCAAGGCTCCTAAAGATGGCACCATCTTTCGAATCCTCGTCAACGTGGGAGCTGAGGTGGTCAAAAACGGCAAACCCCTAGCCCTGTTTGTGCCCGATACTGTGGAAAAGGCCGCCGAAATCTGGGTGGATGGAAACGATATTCCTTTAATCTCGATAGGCCGTTCCGTTAGGCTGCAGTTTGAGGGTTGGCCCGCCATCCAATTTGTAGGTTGGCCCTCGGCAGCGGTAGGCACGTTTGGCGGCATCGTTGCCTTGGTAGATGCAACTGATGATGGAAATGGCCGCTTTCGTGTTGTGGTATTGCCCGATCCGAAAGATCCTTGGCCAGAGTCTCGATATCTCCGCCAAGGAGTTCGGGTCAACGGATGGGTTTTGTTAAATCAGGTCTCGTTAGGCTTTGAACTTTGGAGGCAGCTCAATGGATTTCCTCCTACGATTTTGCCTCCCGGCAAGCCACAATCTCCAAAGAGTCAGGAGTAACTTTATGACTTTAGGCTTGAGAGGACATCTCCTGCGCACGCTGATTTGGTTCTCTGCGCAAATGCTTTTGTGGAGTGGGTGGAACCGCTTTTCCTGGGCCGCTCCGTTTTCATCAACGATGCCATCGCTCGAGCCATCTTCCCCAAAGCTACCTGAGACATCCATATCGGCTCATACCAAGTTACAAGAAGCATCTCTTTCGCTAAAGCAGGTGGTAGATTCGGTAGAAAAACACTACCCTTTGATTCAGGTGGCACAGCAAGAACAGCAGATGGCAAAAGCCGAAGTACTCGCGGCCAAAGGGGCGTTTGACCCGCAAGTCAGGTTTCAGGCAGAGGGGGCAGCGTTAGGGTACTACCAAAACGGTCGATTTGAGGCTCGATATACACAACCCACCCCTTTTTGGGGCGCTCAGTTTTTTGGGGGTTATCGACTTGGGCTAGGGACGTTTCCTGTGTATGAGGGGAAGCTAGAGACCAACCAGTATGGAGAGGTCTTTGCAGGTGTTGAGGTTCCCCTTTGGCGAAACGGTCCTATTGATAGGCGCCGCGCTGATATGAAAAAAGCTGAGGTCGGTACTTCCATGGCAAAAGCTTCTCTGGATCAGCAACGCATTGAATCCACCCGGCTGGCAAGCAACCGGTACTGGGATTGGGTTTCTGCAGGGCAGCGGCTGCGGATTGCAAAGGAGCTTCTTGACCTTGCCGAGAAGCGAAACCAATGGCTAAGGCGCCGTGTTGAAGAGGGGGATCTTTCAAAGATTGAACAGATTGATAACGAGCGTTTGGTGCTGCAAAGGCAGGGATTTGTCGCTGCGTCCGAGCGTCAGCTAGAACAAGCCCAGATTGAGCTTTCGCTGTATCTACGGGACGAGCAGGGCAATCCAATCCTGGCGGATGCCTCGCTGCTCCCAAAGGAGTTTCCGGCTCCAGGTCCGCCCTTGAAACAGGACCTTGAGAAAGACCTTGTTTCCGCATTTGCAACCAGGCCAGAGCTAAAACGACTCCAGTTCCAGAAAGAGCAATTTCAAATTGAACGAGCCTGGGCAAAGAATCAAATGATGCCCCTTTTCTCTTTGTACACGGGGATCAGCCAAGATTTAGGGCCGGGGGATCTGGTGAGGGCTCCCTTTGTGCTAGAGGTTGGGCTCAAGATCGAACTGCCCCTGCTCAATCGGTATGCCAAGGGAAAGTTTCAGGCTGCGGATGCGGGAATGGTGCGGTCAGAAGCCCAGCTGCGTTTGATGAAGGATCAAATTAAGGCCGAAGTGCTTTCCGCCCAATCCATTCTTCGCATTGCTCAGAAGAGGATCGAACTCAATCAGGAGGAAGTCAGCGTTGCAAAACAAACCCAAGAAGGGGAGTGGAAGAAGTTTAGGATGGGAGACAGTAATTTGGTCTTTGTGAATCTAAGAGAACAATTTACGGCCGAGGCTGAACTTCGGTTGGTGGACTCACAGCTCGAGTATTTCAAGGGGCAGGCGGCCTATACCGCCGCGCTTTCAGGCCAGTGAGCTAGGTTGAGCTCATGGCTGGGAGTTATGCAAGAGATTGAACGAATAGCGAGCGCCCAGTCATCTCTTTAGGAACGGGCAACCCCATAATTTCCAAAATCGTCGGAGCCACATCGCTAAGCCCACCTTCGGATCGCAGTCTTGCGTGCTGATGGTGTGAATCTACCAACAGAAAAGGAACCGGATTGGTGGTGTGTGCAGTATGAAGCTGCCCTGTACCTTCGTCCCACATCTGTTCGCAGTTTCCGTGATCAGCGGTGATGATGACAGCCATATCATGCAGCTGGGCTTCTTGGATCAACTGGTGCAAGCAACCATCGATGACTTCGACTGCACGGATAGTTGCCTCTAGGCTACCCGTATGACCTACCATGTCAGGATTAGCAAAGTTCACCAAGAAAAAGCCGTACCCCTCTGTGTGTATTGCTGAATTTGCATGCATCGAAGAAAGGGTGCGCATTGCAGTTGCTAAAGACGAGGTGATGTCAAGGGCGCTCATCTCCGGCGCTTGGTCGTACGTAGCAACATCGCGACGTGAAGGAATGACCTGGCGAGTCTCACCCGGATAAGGGGCTTCCCTACCCCCGTTAAAGAAGAACGTAACGTGTGCATATTTTTCTGTCTCTGCAATGCGAAACTGGCGTATCCCCAGTTTCGAGAAATACTCTCCCAGGTGGTTGTGCAAAACTTGCGAGGGGAATAAGACGGGAAGCTGAAACGTTTGGTCGTACTGGGTCATGCACACAACATAGAGAGGCTTTTGAAACACAGACCGATCGAACGAATGAAAGGTAGGATCAGTCAGCGAAAGAATCAGCTGACGAGCGCGATCTGCACGAAAATTAAAAAATACCACTGCATCCATGGGGCGGATGCTAATGACTTCTTCTTTTTCATCGAAAAGAACGATAGGCTTTACAAATTCGTCAGTTTCCTGCTGAGCGTATGCAGACTGGAGGGCTGCTCTCATTCCGTTTGCTCGAGGAAATCGCCTGCCTTGACCATGCACCAAAAGGTCGTACGCCATTTTAGTGCGCTCCCACCTTTGGTCTCGATCCATTGCATAAAACCGTCCTACCAGGCTTGCAATGTGTCCAATGCCTAGGTTCGAAAGTTCGTTTTCGACCCGCTCTAAAGAAGGCAGTGCAGAGATAGGAGGGGTATCTCGTCCATCCAAAATCGCATGCCAGGCGACTCTAGAGATCCCTTGAATTTTGCATAATCTAGCGATAGCAAGACCATGATCGATATGAGAATGAACCCCTCCCTCTGAGGTAAGCCCGATGATGTGCAGTGTAGATTGATGTTTTTTTACATGCTCCATCGTACGAAGAAGCACTTCATTATGAAAAAAACTTCCATCTTCAATGGCTTTTGAAATTCGGGGAAGATCCTGATACATGACTCTGCCTGCCCCTAACGTCATATGACCCACCTCAGAATTACCCATCTGACCCTCAGGTAGTCCCACGGAAAGCCCCGAGGCGGAAAGCAAAGTTGAAGGGTAGGTTTGATACAGGTGATCAAGCGTAGGGGTTTTGGCCAAGCGTATCGCATTTGCCGTGCGCTCTGCCCGTTCGCCAAAACCATCTAGGACAATGAGAAGAAGGGGCCGCATAAGACCAGAAGAAGATGCGGTTACTTAGGCAGGTCCAAAAGCGCGATTACCTGTTGGTCTGCACCGGGGAATTCATAGAATCCTAATTCTGTTGCAGGGACCCAACGGAAATCTTCCACACGCTTGGCAGAGAGCGTTTGGTTCTTTCCTAACGTCGCCTCATAAAGAGCCATCGTAATTTTGGTTCCCTCTTTATAGGAATGCTCCTGCTCTGCTAGTTTTTTGCCAATGGTAAACTCAGCGCCAAGCCGCTCTCTCAGTTCGCGACGAAGCGCATCTTCGTCTTGTTCTTGGCCTTCCACCTTTCCTCCAGGAAATTCCCAAAATAGAGGAAGAACCGCCGTTTTCCGGCGTTGTGTGATCAGATAGCACCCATCTTCCTGGGCAACTGCGGCAACAACACGAATCGTTTTTCGTTCCATGGGGTGAATCCTGCTACGCTTTTTAAAAAATTGCAACTATCTATCTCGCTCATAAGCAATATTTCTGAAGCAGGTGGAGGGAAAAGTGGGTGAACGTTGGTAAGGCGGAAGCTGGTCCATTTGGGAAAACTACTGCTCGAATACAGCTTTAGATTCTGTCATAAAGTTGTCAGCTTCCTATAGCTCGAGCTATAGGAAAGAGTTTATGATAGATTGCTTTTTTATAGCGGGATTTGTATTTAGGAAAAAACATGACCCCAAAAAATATTCGGTTTACTCCCATAGCAACCCCAATTGTTTTTTGTTTTTCTCTGTTGTTATTAAATCTAGATAATGTAGGGGCGCAAGAAAGAGAGACCTCTCCCCAATCTGGAGCACCTTGCACTTTATTGTCACAGCCCATGGATCCGTTTGCCGGGGTTTTTGTCGCTTTATACCACTCTAAAGAATATAAAGGGATGAGTGATGATTCTTTATGGAAGACGTTTCGTGAGCTTTCTGGCAATTCCCAAGTATCTTCACAGGAGGCACAACCGCTCATTTGCCAAGCCACAGGACAATTGTTAAATCGGCGGCCTTTGGTCCTGGGAAACTTCTTAGATCTAGTAGATTCTCATTTGAAAGAGCGAGCCATTGAGAGCTTGAAGAAAGTGCACTGGAAGGGCGAACAAGCTCGTCCGTTTTTGATTGTTTCTGTATTTGTTTCTCCTCCACCATCCCTTCCTCATTTTGTGAGCCAAGTATTTTGGTTCGATGGAAACAACGAAACTTTGCCTCCAGTTCTGCCTAAAGTTGAAGACATCCAGTACGCTTCCTGCCCTGGAGCTTGGAGTTCGGCATGCCTAAAAGAAGTGCTAACCCAAGCCATCGCAAGCACAAAAGCAAAATTGACACCTTCGTCTAGCCCATCTATTGCCACGCCTTCTCCTCCCTTATCACCCCATCCTAATTTCGGCCAGATCTACACATCAACATCGTTTCCGGCTGGCTTGCCTCCTGGATATTCGGGCTTGTCTCCTGGGTATAGCGGATACCCCTTCTCCCAAGGCCGGTCAGCTTCTATGAAAGCCGCCTACGGAGTTTTGGGGGCCAACCTTGCTTTGAGTGTCATTGCTTCTGCAGTCATCATAGGAATCAATTGGGGAACCGATCTTTCCACCATCGATTTAGGATCAGATTGTGGCCCTCGGTATAATCAGTCTTGTGGCAAGGTTGTACATGATTTTAAATCTGGCGTATGGATCAGTCTGGGGACCGTTGCGATCAGTGCTGCTGGATTATCGATCGTAGGGATTGTCGAGCATACAGAGAAGAAGAAAAAGCTCCCTCTTTTTTTGCCACAAAGCTCTACGAAGTAATACCAACGGAGAAGTGGATCTAAGCTCAGTTTTTTTGTGTCTTGAGAGGCTCCCTCTTTTTATTCTTCCCTTTATTTGAGCGTCCATCCTTGAGAATATCAAACCTGTTTAGTCAATGTAACGGTACCCACCATTGATCTGCTTATACAAATCAGACATTACAATGGCTGGGTCGAAATTAGGATCCAGCCACGTATCAAATCGCACATCCGCTTTCTGATCTGCTAGGCTAAACATGGGGACGAACAAGTTTTTCTCTTGCTGCATGGCAATCGACTTTTGTGTGCCTTCTTTTAGATGTCAAGAAAAAGATGTTAAAAAGACAGGCTTCTTGGGATGGAAGTAGATCTGAGCCATGTTCGTATCAACGTGCGATTGGCATGATCCGCAAGCGAGAGTTTCCTCGTCGATTTCGGTAACTCTTGCTAAGCAGACAAAATCATCCACGGTAGGTACGTTTGCATCGAGGATGCACTTCTCTCGAGAGCCTGTGTGAGCGACAAGAGTTACCGGGATTGATTGCAAAGCGCTAAAATCAGAGTATAATCCATCTATCACAAGGAGAAATTCATGGGAATTTTCAATTTTGTAAAGAATAGTATCGGAGAAATTGCAATCGCACGGCCTGACGACAAAAAGGGCCTTATGGTGTATAAACATCCAGATCCTACCATCCCCAACAAGGCACAGCTCACAGTAGGCGCCGATGAGGTGGCTGTCTTCTTTAAGGACGGTCAATTTGTGGGGCAGGTCGGTCCTGGAAGGCATACACTAGCGACCGACAATATTCTTTTTTTGAACAGCCTCATCGATAAAGTGACTGGTGGAAATGTCTACCAAGCACAAGTCTGGTTTATTACCATGCGGGAAATGGCCGGATTTAAGTTTGGCGGTCGTATCGGGGATGTAGAAGATCCTAAGTCGGGTCTTGCTATTCAGACGATGGTTTTTGGTGATTACACCATCCAAGTGACGGATCCCATCAAGCTGATCCAATTCTTTGGCCTTCGCTCGTTTGCGACAGATGATGAATTTACCGGATGGTTTCGTCAGCAACTGCTGAAGACCATCCGCGATAAAATTTCATCGCTCCTCGTGCATGATCAGCTACCACTGCTCAATGTCACAAGTGGCGCCCTAAACAAAAAAATCGAAGAGCAAACCCTGGTCGCCGTACAGCCGCTGGTCGAGACCTACGGAATCCAGATTGCTCGCATGGGGAACTTTGTCATTTCGATCAAAGAAGAGGACGAACAGACGCTCAAATCCTTGTACAAAGATGCAGCGCAGATCCGAATGGCAGGCGGGCTTCAGAACTACCAACAATTGGCCATGGGGAAGGCCATGATGGCTTCAGGAGAAGGCAACGGGAATGGCAATAACCCGGTTTTGGCAGGGGCGGGGCTTGGGGTAGGTATGGCCATGGCAAACAATATGATGCAGCAAAATCAATCGTCTGCCCAATCGGCCGGACCTTCGCTAGAAGAGCGTCTCAAAAAGCTGAAAGCGCTGAAAGAAGCGGGCCTTATCGACGAGCAAGAGTACACGACAAAGAGGAATGAGCTTCTAAAAGAGATCTAGTCTTTCTCAGTCCCCTGGTAGTGGAAGCATAGCAGTAGGGCAGCGCTCTTCTGCGAGCATTCATTTCTGCGATTCATGGGATTTTTCCTAGCCGCTTGGTTGTAAGAGATGCGCTAATTTGCCTGTCCTATCAAGCTCTATCAAATCCGTATACCCGCCAATCGAAGTACCCGCAATAAAGATCTGAGGTACGGTCGACCGGCCAGTGATCTCCCAGAGCCAAGCTCGTTTTGCTGGATCTTTGGTGACATCAATTTCCTCAAAAGGAATATTCTTTTGACGAAAGAAATCTTTCGCAGCATCGCAATAGCTACAATAGGAAGCACTATAAATCTGAATCGAAGGCATCTTTTTAATATGGTCCCACGTTCGGCTGGAAGCAAGGAAAAGATCGGTCTGGCCCTGACGCAGTGACCGAATTCTTGAATGCATCCTGTTTTAGAATGCGGAAGAGCTTTTCTTAAAGATACCTCCTAGATGGCAGAGGATTTTGCTCCCTCCTGCTCCCATAAAAGAAACTGATTTCTCATGAAAGCCTCATAACGATCTTCTAAGATGGCTTCACGTGCTTGCGTAACCAGGTGCAGGTAATACGTAAGGTTGTGCAAGGTTGCCAATCGGCTGTAAAGGATCTCTTTGCTAATAAAAAGGTGGCGGAGGTAAGAGCGGGTATAGCGGGTGCATGTCTCGCATGAACACTCTGCGTCCAAGGGGCCCTGGTCAAGACGGTACTGAGCATTCCGGATGGTGATCCTGCCCCGTGAGGTAAACAATTGTCCATTTCGCGCATTTCGCGTTGGCATGACGCAATCAAACATGTCAATGCCAGCACCGATGGCTACCAGCAGATCCTGTGGTGTTCCTACACCCATAAGGTACCTGGGCCGGTCGCTTGGCATCTCAGCAGCTAACTGATGTAAAAGCTCGTACATGAGAGGAATCGGCTCGCCCACAGAGAATCCTCCCAGTGCAAATCCATCAAACGGAAGTGCACAAATCTCTTCAAGATGCTGCCGCCTTAGGTTCAAGAAGGTACCGCCCTGGATAATTCCAAAGCGCTTTTGCTGTCCCAGGGTCTGCATCCCATCATGAAGCCAAGGCGCGGGGACGGCAAGACAACGCTTGGCCCAGGCTGTTGTCCTTCGCATGGCTGCCTCAATTTGAGGAGATTCGCTAAGCCCAGGAGGACATTGGTCAAATGCCATGGCAATGTCGCTGCCCAGCGTGGCTTGAATCTCCATCGAAAGTTCTGGAGTCAGGTGACGTAAGGACCCATCGATATGAGAACGGAACTGGACCCCTTCCTCAGTAATTTTGTTAAGGCTGGTCAAGCTGAAGACTTGGAAACCTCCAGAATCCGTCAAGATGGGCCTGGGCCAAGTGGTAAATCGGTGCAAATCTCCGTGTGCTTTGATCACTTCCAGCCCCGGACGGAGCCATAGATGGTAGGTGTTGCCCAGGATGATTTTACTTCCCAACGACAGTAGTTCAGGAACAGACATCGCCTTGACGCTACCAACGGTCCCAACGGGCATGAAAATCGGGGTAGGTACCTCGCCATGGGGGAGAGTTACAATGCCAGCACGTGCCTTGCTTGATTGTCCTAGGGGGGTAAACAGATTCATGGTTGCTCCAGACGATGAGATTCTTTCCGATGCTTGGGGTGGCCTAACTCAGCTTTCATAGGTTGCCTCTTTCATCGATTGTTTCAATGAATCAGATTTTCCCGGGTCCCCATCCTGCATAGGGTGCATCAACGAAGCGGCCTTCGCCAGCTCAGCAGGGTTTGCTGCATCAGGCATCGGCTTAGGAAGAAGCATGGCATCCCCATAACTAAAAAATCGATATTGATGAGCGATGGCTTCTTGGTACGCAGATAAAATCCGCTGCCTCCCAGCAAACGCAGAAACCAGCATCAGCAGGGTTGATTTAGGCAGATGGAAGTTTGTTAGCAGCGCATCCGTACAGCGAAACGAGTAGGGCGGATAAATAAAAATACGAGTTCTTCCAGGACCCTTTTGGGGAATTTGTTCACCGGGCAAAGTAGCAGCTTCAAGCGTCCGAACGACAGTGGTGCCTACGGCCAAGACTTTGCGGCCTTGCCCTTTTGCCTTGGCAATTGCTTCTACAGTTTCTTCTGGAATCTCGTACCGCTCCTCATGCATAAGGTGTTCGCTGATGTGCTCTGTTTTTATTGGAGCAAACGTGCCTGGACCTACGTGCAGGGTAACAAAGGCCGAGGGAAATCCTCTCTCAGCAAGTTTGGCTAGAAGCTTGGGAGTAAAGTGGAGGCCTGCTGTGGGTGCCGCCACGGCACCAGGTTTTTTGGCATAAACTGTCTGATAGCGATCTTCATCGGCGGAAAGTGCAGGCAAATCTTCATCCCTTTTGTCATTTGTATGATTTTGGGCAGAATGTGAGTTTTGAGAAGAATTACGATTGGTATGGGAGAGAGGCTTGGTGCGCTTGATGTAGGGGGGGAGAGGGAGATGCCCAAATCGGGAGATTGAGGCCAATAATCCTCCTTCTTCCTCTCCCTGAAACACAATTTGATATTTTCCGTTTCCCTCGCTTCGATGAATATATGCTTTTGGGGGCATTTCTCCCTGTAAAAGGACTTCTGTTCCCTCACGCAAAGGCTTGCTTGTGCGGGCTAAGCACTGCCAAATCTCTTTCCAGACGCCATCAGGGTCCTGATACTGAGAGACCTGATCACAAAGCAAAAGCTCTACCTTGCCACCGCGAGAAGGAGAAACTGAAGAGAATGCAGTAGCTGGGGAAGCCTTCCAACCATAAAGTCTTGCCTTGATGACCTGGGTATTATTGAAAACGAGCAGTGCTCCTTTGCCAATGAATGTTTCTAGCAAATCTGGAAGCTCAGTAAAACGATGGTGAGAGCGATCATCTTCACCAATAAGGAATAATCGAGATTCATCCCGTTCTTTGGCTGGGAATTGTGCAATGAGATGTTCGGGAAGCTCAAAGTCAAAATCAGAGGTAATTAAGTCCTTCACAATAAATCGTACCTTATCGCAGGAATGATTTTGGACCAAGGGAAATAAGTAAACATGACATGAGAGGGTTGCTAAGATGATAGTCGAAAGAAAGATCTAAGCTACAAGCTAAGTTTTTTGATGTTTTCTTTAGGGAAGAGAGCGGCGCAATCCTCGCACAATCTTGCCAACTACGAGTAGTCCTGCCATCAGAAAAACTTGGAGCAGACTTCCCCCACCTGAGCTTATCGTTCCTTCCGCAACGCTGCAGCTCATTCCACCACCGGTAAGACTATGTTTTAGGGTTGGTGTTATGATGTTATCCTGAGGGATCGGGGTTTCTTCGACCAATGCTTCTAAGGAGGCGGTGTTATTTGTGAGATCTACATCAGTAAACGACGAGCGAGGAGTTACCTCTGCTTGATAAAGGAAAGGCTCCCCAGGTTGCAAAGAACGGGGCGGCACAGTAATCGAAAAAGTGACGCTTGCGTTTGGGTCTAGGGTGATCGTGGAATGAATATCGTTTGAACCAAACGTACTCCCACAGGAAGCTACGGGGTTACAAATCCAAAATAGGTTAGGGATTGAGGGTGAAACAAGCCTTGTAGAAACAGTTGCACTATCGATAGCGCAAAGACCCTGGTTCGTGATAGTAACCTGATATTCAAAGGGTTCTTGCCACTTTGCTTGTGCGCTCTGAGGAGTAATGGCGATCTTTAGGTCGGTTTCAGTACAATTCGGGTCGTTGCTTGTCTCTTTCCTGTCTAAAGAACCACCCTCTGAGTAAGACGATGGTATCGGGTAAGAATCTACCCTAGGTTTCTCGTCGGCTTCCGCGGGTAGAAGATAGAACGAAAAGAGAAAGGGGCTCAGTAGTAAAAGAGAGCGGACCTTGGATTGAGATCGAGCTTTGGATTGAGGAAGAACTACAGAAGAAGAGTTCATAGGAAATAGCCTCTGTCAGAAGAGAATAAAAAGTTTTCATCTCTATTAAAGCTGAAATAAGGCAAAAAAGCAACTAATACCCGATAAGGTTCCAGACGAAGATCTACCAAGGATGGGCAACATTTTTGTCACAAGACTAGCATAAAAGAGAAGCTAGATCCCTTCTGGAATGCCTTCAGCTTCAAGGATTTCTTGGTGGAAAATCCCTGTCTTTTCTGCTGTGCGAATGACCGGCTGCAAAGACTTTATTGCTTGAATTATTGCTGCCTGAGCTGGATCTCGGTCGCTATTTTGAGGCTCTTGTCCCGAAAGTTTCTCTGCAAAAGTCTCTAGCGGACCTTTAGGTCTTGGGAAAACCTCAACAGCCAGCTCTTCATCTTTCATACCAGTCAGATTTTTAGCGAGGTTGATCGCAGTCGTCAATCCTCCAACTTCATCGATAAGACCTTTTTCCTTGGCCTCTTCACCCGTCCAAACGCGGCCCTTTGCCAGTTCAAGCGCCTTCTCCTTAGGAAGCTTACGACCCTCAGCAACTTTACTAGTAAAGTCTTCATACGCACGGTCTAGCCACGCTTGAAATTTTTTCCACTCTGTTTCATTATATCGATCGAGAGGGGACCACATCTTTGCATTTCGTCCGATATGAACTTCATCAAAGGTAATACCAAGATCGTTTAGCAATTTGGTAGGGATCATTTTGCCACCTACCACACCAATAGAGCCTGTAAGTGTTCCTGGCTCTGCAACAATTTTATCCGCTGCCATCGCGACAAAGTAACCCCCTGAAGCTGCGACATTTCCCATGGATACGATCACAGGCTTTCCTGCTTTCTTTGCAAGTAAAACTTCCTTCCAAATTGTATCTGAAGCAGAGTAAGAGCCCCCAGGGCTGTCCACTCGAAAAACAATCGCTTTTACATTCGGGTCCCGCACTGCTGCCCGAAAGGCCGCAGCGATTGTGTCTGATCCCATCTTGCTACTGCCGCTGAATGGGCTTGTTTGACTTTTTCCACGTCCTACCTGTCCCAGGCCATAGATGAGCGCCAAGGTTTTGGTATTTTTCTTTTTTGAAGGCTCAGGAAGCCTTTGCGCATAAGCCCAAGAGTAGAGGAATTCAGCCTGTCCGCCAGCCCTCTGCTTTACACTGCTGTAGCAATCGTCTCGGTATCCGAGATGATCAACTAATTTGAAATCAAGTGCCTCTTTGCTGGAAAAGGGGCCCTCATGAACTAGAGCATGAACTTGAGTTAATGGAAGCCCTCTTCCATCGGCAATTCCATGAGTAACCTGTGTGAGCCAACTTGTAGCAATACTTGTAAGCGACTCTTTGTGAGGAGCGGTAAATTTTTTCTCAGTAAAGATATTCATGGCATTTTTATACTCTTTTCGGTGATCCATCTGGGGAAAGACTCCAAGCTTATCCAGCGTTCCTCGAATAAAGGGACTGCTTAGCATTATTCCCGAAAACCCAACGTCTCCGGAAGGTTGTAACCAAATCGTATCAAACGCCGTAGCTAAATAATACCCTCCGGTTCCTGGACCAAATTCTCCAAATGTCTCTGCAAAGGCTACGGCAAATTTATTTTTTGAGCGAAAATGGATAATGGCGTCTCGAAGCTCTTGGATATGTGCCATCCCCAAGGGCCCAGATCCTACTTTTGCGATAAGGCCAACAACCCTGGGATCATTTTCGGCGATTTGTAGGGTTGTTAGGAGGGTACGTAGATCCGCCTTCTCGGCATTCATCATTTTTGAAATAGGATCTTCTGGTAAATTTTCAACCAATCCAGATTCGAGATCGAGTTCTAAGATTACTTTTGTAGGAATTTTCGGTTTCGACTGGGCAAGGTAAATTAAGAGTCCTATACTTAGCAACCCTCCAACGACTACAAGTCCTCCAATCCATGCAAAAAATTTTCCGATAAAACGTCTCATACCTATTTCCTCCAACTTGACACAATGTAAAAGAGTAAAAAAGAGAAGTAAAGAAATGAGGAAAAATAAAAAAGAAAGGGGAAAAGATGTATAATTTTTTCTCATTTCTCTGAAAAAAACATATAAACAAAGCACCGAAAGTAAAGAGGGGTTTTATGAGTCTAGACAAACCATCCAATGCTGAAGATGAATATTTCTTACGAGAAGAGATCGCCCGTAAAAAGCTCGAGGCACTTGAGCAGGCAAAGAAAATACAGAAGGAAGAGCGTACTAAGCAACAAGAACTTCATTATATGAAGTGCCCGAAGTGTGGTTTTGATTTAAAGGAAACAAAACTAAAAGAGGTTACTATCGACAAGTGCTACCATTGTGGGGGACTATGGTTAGATGCTAACGAATTAGAGCAGCTAATTACGCAAAAAGAACCCAACTTATTTCAGCGAATTATTGAAGTTTTTCGCCATGATGATTCACAAAAGCATCCGTAATAGGAAGAAGTTTTCTAAAAAAAGCATACAGGCATACTTTCATCTTGAAACCTGCTTGACTTTATTGTAAGCGGAAATAGATGAAACCGCTAATAAAGCTAAGACTCCCAGTTCTACTTCAATCGATCTTTTTAATTTTTGGTGTCGCTCTTTTTAGGGCCGCTCCTGTAAGAGCAGACGTTCGAGGGTTCCAGGTTAACATGTACGAGCCTACACCCTCGGGCGAGTGGTCTGTTCTTGTAGACCACCCCTGGTACAGCTCAATGCGCTATTTTTCTGGAGGGATTACATTCGAGTATGCGCACAACATCCTTACAATTTGGAATAGCACACAAAATACCTATTCTCCACCAGGTATGATTAACCACCAGTTTTTGGGGCACGTTGACCTAGCCGGTTCCTTTGCAGACCGAGTGCTGCTTCATTTCTCATTGCCGATTCTATTTTACGAGGGGGGAAGAGCCTCCGAGGTTCCATCGTATGCAATTAATCCTAGCGATGGAGTCGCGGTAGGAGATCCTCGCTTGGGAGCTACCATTCGTTTGTTTGGACAACCTTACAAGGAACCTATCTCGATGCATTTGGGAGCAGATTTGTGGTTTCCTATTAATAGTTACACCAACACGTTTGCACCTCAGGTAGGAGAAAGTGGGTGGCGGTTCCGGGTCAAAGCAATTCTTGGCGGTCTAAGTCATCACGTACTTTGGTCATTCTTAGTGGGTTACCAGTATCGACCCGATGGCTTTATCGGAGATACGGAAGACCGGGTCAGTTTTGGTAACTTTCGGTCGTCCCAAT
This sequence comes from uncultured Myxococcales bacterium, assembly GCA_964537055.1. Lineage (GTDB taxonomy): Bacteria > Myxococcota_A > Polyangia > Palsa-1104 > JAEUJZ01 > CAZHYV01. Next base: position 223,206 of record CAZHYV010000002.1, on the reverse strand, counting down.
TTCAACTCGGGGCAACCATTGCTTATGCGGATCTTGAAAAAGGATTTAGTATTGGTCCAGAGCTCTTATTTCATACGGTTCTTGGAAACGATTTAGATACGGCTTCAAGAACAGCCTTTAAGAACGATTCCAGCAGCATCGACCTTTTGCTAGGTATTAATTATAACATCGCAAAACAAGTTCAGCTTAGCGTCGGAGGAGGTTTGGGCTTCCTTCGAGGGGTAGGAACCCCCGATGGGAGAGTCTTATTACGCCTTTCTTATTCTCCTATTCGTACAGAGAAAAAGAAACCTGCCGATCGGGACCTAGATGGAATTCCTGATAGTGAAGATCTTTGTCCTGATGAAGCAGGACCTAGATCCAACCAAGGTTGTCCAATAAAAGAGCCACAACCCTCTGACCAAGATGCAGATGGTGTGGTAGATGCAGAGGACCAATGCGTTAAGGTCCCCATGGGACCGAATCCTGATCCTAATAGGAAAGGGTGCCCTACAGCCGAACGGAAGGATCGTGATAACGATGGTCTGTTTGATGAAGAAGATCGGTGCCCTGAGAAAGCAGGACCCAAAGAAAACCAGGGTTGCCCTGAAGAGCCAAGACCTCTTCCTGAAAGCAAACGAATTCGTGTCACTAGCGAAAAGATTGAAATCCTACAAAAGATTTTATTCGCGACCAATCGATACGAGATCAAAAGGGTATCTTTCCCAATTTTGGATGATGTCGTGGCAGTCTTAAAGGCTAGACCAACGATTCAACTTCGGATTGAGGGACATACCGATAATAAAGGAAAGCCCCATAAAAATATGGAGCTTTCAAGAAAACGAGCAGCCTCCGTGAAAGATTATTTAGTCCAGCACGGGATTGAAGAATCGCGCCTAACATCAGAGGGATTTGGTGATACCAGGCCAGTTGCCGATAATAAAAAGGCAATCGGGAGAGACCAAAACCGAAGAACTGAATTCTTTATCGTATCTCAGTAAGGGTTGCTCCATCCTCATCTTCTGCAGCACGATCGGACGCCCTTTTCTTGATAATCCGGTTGCGCTTCCTTATCCCAGTTCCGGTTGGTTGGCAGCCAGCTAAGTCAAAGAAATAAAAAGTTATATTTGCTCGGAACTGATGGATGAGATAAGTTAATGCGTCTCCTTCATTCGAAGGAATAAGGAAAGACCCTTATTTGCTGTTGGGAGAAAATCTTTTGGAGAAGAACTCTTTTATCGGAGCAAACTCTCCTGAATCTGTGCGAGCGTATCTTCTGCTGCTCGATCCAGGAGCTTTAGAATCAAATCAAGTGGGACGGAGATTTCTTATTCCAGAGAGGGGTCTTGTGGTGGGTACCGATCCTCTATCGGATATCCCTCTTTGGCCAAGTGCCTTCCACAAGCCCTCCCATGTACGTGTGTGGCGTGACCCTGGAGAAAATTGGAGATTCCGTCATATTGAAGAAGATGACGCAATTTATTTAAATCAGCGGCCTTGCCAACAGGGATTTCTCAAAGATGGAGATATTCTACAGATAGGGGCGAGCGTCTTCGAATTTCTTCTAGAAACAGGACTGCGGTTTCGAGTGTACCAAGAAATGGAGGCCAGGGTGCGTCTCGATCAGCTCACCCGCATTCAAAACCGAAAATCTATGATCGAACAGATCGAACGGGAGATGTCTCGATTAAGCCGAGATCCCAAAGAAGTTTTCTCTTTGGTTCTGTTTAACCTGGATCACTTCGCTGAGATTAATCTTGCCTATGGCTATCATGGGGGCGACGAAGTTCTAAAGACAGTCGCCCGAAGGCTTGAGCTTGGGCTAAGAAAGCATGAGCTAGTAGGAAGGTACTCAGGCGAAGAATTTTTGATTCTGCTGCCGGGTATCTCTCGGGAGCGTGTGTCTAGTATCGCCGATATCCTTCGAATGAGGGTGCAATCACAACCGGTGCACTTTCTTGGTCAAACGATTCCAATCACGCTTTCTGGAGGCACCGCCACTGCTGCAGAGGTGATGAGTCTTCACCAGCTCTTGCAGCTCGCCGAGGATCGATTATCTCAGGCAAAAGAGAACGGACGAAACCGAGTGATTGCTTAAAATCGAGTGACTGCAGAAAGGGCTTATGAGCTCTCCTCTGTAGAAGGATGAGCTTATTTCTCTTACATACGCCCTTACTTCCCTGTTCGCTTGTGATAATCAACCCGGCATAGATAAAGTCCGTGGCTGGGTGCCGTAGGGCCGGCTAGGGTCCGGTCGCCATCCCGCAGAAGGGTATTAATATGGTCTACCGTCATTTTTCCTAAACCCACCTGTACTAAAGTGCCCGCCATGATCCGAACCATATTCTTTAAGAACGCGGTTCCCTCTACATCAATCAAGAATTCGGTACCCTGTTCGACTTGGCAGGAGGAAATCTGCACTTTCTTCATTGTACGAACTGTTGTTTTTCGTTCACAATCCGCGGCTCGAAATGCCCTAAAATCATGGGTTCCGACAAGCCTATGCGCAGCCTCTTGCATCTGCTCTAGCGCAAGAGGGCTTCTCACGTGAAAGTGTGTTTGGTACCGTAACGCCGAGCGTGGTTTTGCATTCCAAATCTGATACCGATACCATTTGCCGCTGGCGCTATGACGAGCATCAAAAGAATTTGGCACTTCCTCTGCATGAAGCACGGCAATCGTCTTTGGAAGATAGGCATTGGTCCCATGTACAAACGCATGCAGAGGAAGGTTTGACTGCGTCACAAAAGAAACGACCTGGCCTTGTGCATGAACACCGGCATCCGTTCTTCCTGCTGCCCGTACCAAGATGGATTCTTGGGTAAGGTTCCCAAGGGCAGCCTCGAGCGTTTCTTGGATAGAGGAGCCCGATGTCTGCGATTGAAAGCCCACAAAGCTGGACCCACAGTATTCTAAAATAAGTTTCAGTTTCCGTATCATAACTCGCTGGTAGCTACTTGCGTTATGGCATAAATCTTAGTAGGCTGCGAAGGAAATTGGTGCCCCGCGTGAGGAAAATTCCTAAAAATCAAAAAGCCACAAAGACAGACACGGTTTTACTCGATGAAGAGCATGTCTTGGGAGAAGAAAAGTCACGCATTCAAAAGTCGTTGCTAGCTTGGTATCGACGTGGCCACCGAGATTTGCCCTGGAGAAGAACAACCGATCCTTATTCCATATGGATTTCCGAGATTATGCTCCAGCAGACCCGCGTGGAAACGGTAAAAGATTATTATCGAAGGTTCTTGGAGAAGTTCCCAACAGCAAATGTATTGGCGCAGGCTCCTTTAGAAGAGGTTCTTGGAATTTGGAGTGGGCTTGGTTACTACACCCGGGCACGAAATCTGCACAAAGCTGCTCGTGAGATCGCGAGCACGTATGGAGGCAAGTTCCCAAGCGAGGCCGAACAGGTGCAAAGCCTTCCTGGGATTGGGCCATACACAGCAGGGGCAATCCTTTCGATTGCGTTTGGGGAGCCAGCACCCCTTGTCGATGGGAACGTAATCCGCGTGTTGTCACGGTTATTTGCCATCGATGAGCCTGTCGAATTGACGGCTACCCAAAAGAAGTATTGGCGCCTTGCCAAAGAGCTCCTCCCTCTTCCGGAGATGGGGAAAAACAACCCCGGCGATTTCAACCAGGCGCTCATGGAGCTAGGGGCCACGGTATGTTTGCCTCAGAGTCCGACCTGCTTGGTCTGCCCAGTTCGGGAGGTGTGTCAAGCTTGGCAAAGAGGCAACCCCAATAAGTATCCACCAAAGAAAAAAGAGCGGGTGCTTCCGTTTGTTGAGAATGTCGTGTTGCTGCTCATGGTGGGAGAAGAGCTCCTGTTGGTTCGCCGTCATGAGGTGGGGTTGTGGGGTGGTCTGTTCGAGCCACCGCTTATTGCAAAAACGGGTGAGTCCGATCAGGATGCACTTCTTCGGCTTGGAAGAGAGATGTTGGATCTCGATCTATCATTACTGTTAGAAAACGTTGTCTCGTTCCCTGGCTTTGAACAAACGCTCACACACAGGCATATGAAGTTTTCTCCTTATCTCCTAAGGGGAGGGGGCGAGAAGCCGCGATGTCGATTGTCGGGTCTCTACACAGAAGCAAGGTGGGTCAATCCGAAAAACCCCAGCGCCATTGGTTTTGCTGTATGGGTCCAGAAAGTACTTGCACAGATCACCAAGCGAAAAGAGGAGGGGTCGAGTACAGAACGCAGAGCAAGGGAATGAGGCACCAAGCACAAAAAGGTAGGCTTTGATAAGAAGGCTCAAGCAGTAGGACGAATGATCACTGTAGATCTAACAACCGCCGGCCTAATAATCGTCGTTTCCGTCCCAGCGCCATTTTCCACGCTCGCGTTCTTCGGGTCTTCCTGAGCTTTTCTTTTCTTTCCCTTTTTTATCGGGCTTGGTTTTATGACGCCGGCCACCTATTTTAGGCTCCTCAAAATGAGCTGCTTGAAAGTTGGGGCGTGGAGGTCGAGGAGACCAGGGTCGTTCTTGAGAAGGTTGGTTGGAATAGGGCCTTGCGGTGTTTCCATAAGAGGGAGGTCCTGATGAGGGGCCTCTTGGAGGACCAGAGTGCTCTCGGGGAGGTCTAGAGGAGCTATGAGGTCTTGGACCTCCTGGGGCACGTTCTTGGGCCTTCTCTACAAAAATCGTGCGTCCTTGGAGCATTTGGTTGTGCAATTCTTTGATGGCACTGTCTGCATCCTGATCGGTTGCCATTTCTATAAAGGCAAACCCTCTGGGCCTTTGGGTTTCTCTGTCAAGAGCGATTCTCACGCTATGAACATTGCGGCCCGACTGAGCAAAGGCTTCTTTGAGTTGTTCTTCGGTAATCGAGTAGGGCAGGTTTCCAACAAACAGCTTAATTGTCATTCGATCGTTTTTCTTTCTTAGATAGCAATGGATAAGTTTTCTCGGGGGAGAGGATCGTTATTAGGTTGATTTGACCTTTCTCCACCCATCTACAACGATAAAGTGCTTTTTTGAGGATGGCAAGTCTCTTTCTTTTGGTGGGCCCTTTTTGTATCAATTTTCTATAGTTTCTACAGAAACGGATTCCAAAGAGTCAGAGGACTCAAAAGAGATCCGATGTCCTGCTTCTTCTAGTGCTGCCACGGAGACGTTGAGGTTGTTTTGTTTGACCAAAAGATAATCGGTGTCGTAAGTAGATAGGGCAAAAAGGCTAATTTGCTTCTCTGCAAGGACCCCCGTCAGCGAAGCTAAAATGCCAACCCATGTGAAATCGAGAGGGCCTACTACCTGAATCAGAACGAAAGATTTCTCTACAGAGAAGCTTTCGGGAATGGAAGATTCTTTCATTGAGGACTCTGGACAAACAATCGATAACTCTTCCGAGGTTTTTGTGATTGAGAAAAATGGGGAAGGCGATACCCAGGTCGGAATTTGTGAAGTCGCAGGAAGTTTGCAGACGGCAAAAAGGCCTGTTTTAACAAGAAGCAGTAGTGAAGCTGGTGGCTTGGATTGCGGGAAATTTCTTAGAGGTAGTTCCGTGTTGAGGTTGTTGAGGCTAATTCCGAATGACATAGGACAACTCCTTTCAAAAGCGTCGTCTTATCTTGACCGGGTACGGCGCGTCTCGTCCGGAAAATATAGAAAAGTTACCCTAAAGAGGAGTTGCCTTTTGAACAAGAATCAACACTTCGCCACTTGCAGAGATTTCGGCATAACCTGCATCTACGGCAATCTTTCCATCCGCCCCATGGGCTTTCCACTTTATTTCGCCAGGCTGAATTGCGCTGATAAATGGAATGTGTCCCTGCAAAATTCCGAATTCACCGTTGATCCCAGGTGCTTGGATTTCGCTCACTTGCCGTTCGAATGTAACACCTTTGGGGGTGACTACCTTCATGGTTAGCATCGGTTTTCTCCCTAGGACTGTGCCTTATGTCGGGCTACCACTTCGTCAATACCCCCAGCCATGAGGAAGGATTGTTCCGAAATGTGGTCGTATTCACCTCGTAGAATACCCTGGAAGCTTCGGATCGTTTCTTCGAGGGGAACCAGTTTGCCTGGAATTCCGGTAAACTGTTCGGCGACATGGAACGGCTGACTGAAGAACCGCTGGACCTTACGGGCACGAGCGACCACAAGCTTGTCTTCTTCAGAGAGTTCGTCCATCCCTAAGATAGCGATAATGTCTTGCAGTTCTTTGTACCTTTGGAGAAGTTTCTGTACATCTCGGGCACAGCTGTAATGTTCTGGATCGACCACGTGGGGTTGCAAAATGGTCGACGTGGAATCTAAAGGATCCACAGCTGGGTAAATGCCAAGCTCTGAAATAGCACGGCTTAACACGGTTGTTGCATCTAAGTGGGCAAATGTGGTCGCTGGTGCTGGATCGGTTAAATCGTCTGCAGGCACGTAGATGGCCTGGACCGAGGTGATCGAGCCCTTGTTGGTGGATGTAATCCGTTCTTGGAGCCGTCCCATTTCTGTAGAAAGGGTGGGTTGATAACCTACGGCGCTGGGGATTCGACCAAGAAGCGCGGAAACCTCAGAACCAGCCTGGGTAAAGCGGAAAATGTTATCAATGAAGAACAGCACGTCCCGCCCTTCTACGTCTCGGAAATATTCTGCAATGGTTAATCCTGAAAGGGCCACCCGCGCTCGTGCTCCGGGGGGTTCGTTCATCTGTCCGTAGATTAGGGCGACTTTGCTCTGGGTGAGATCATTTTTGTTAATGACGCCAGATTCAATCATTTCATGATAGAGGTCGTTCCCTTCTCGGGTTCTTTCGCCAACACCGGCGAATACGGAGAAACCACCCTTCTTTTTGGCAATATTATTGATAAGCTCCATCAGAAGCACGGTCTTGCCAACACCGGCGCCTCCAAATAAACCAATCTTTCCACCTCGTCGGTAAGGGGCCAAAAGGTCGATGACTTTGATGCCAGTCTCTAGGATCTCAATTTTGACGCTCTGATCAACAAATGTAGGCGGAGTTCGGTGGATCGGTAAAAACGCTTTCGCTTTTACAGGTCCTTGCTCATCGACGGGATCGCCAATAACGTTGAGGATTCTTCCTAGCACCTCTGGACCTACAGGCATTTGGATCGAGTCTCCTGTATTGCGCACAGGAACACCGCGGGTTAATCCATCAGTTGAGTCCATAGCAATACAGCGAACCGTGTGCTCGCCTAAATGTTGTGCAACTTCAACTGTGAGGTTCTCAGGTTGGTCACTAATCGCTGGATTGGTTAATTTAAGAGCCGTATTAATTTCGGGCAGAGGTCCTTGGAATTCAACGTCAATAACGGGTCCAATGACCTGTGTAATTTTGCCCATATGATCTGTAGGGTTCATACGCGTACCTTTTTCAAAGCGTTATACAAACTTTTTTGGTTTTTGGCGAGAAAAACTATCACTCGCTGGAGTTACTTTAGTGCTTCAGCACCACCAATGATTTCCATGAGCTCTTTCGTAATGGCTGCTTGGCGTACCCGGTTCATCTGGAGAGTGAGGCCCGAAATCATTTCTTTGGCATTTCGCGAGGCATTGTCCATGGCGCTCATACGGGCTCCAAATTCTGAGGCAATGCTTTCGAGTAAGATTTTGTGGATCTCTGTCTCAAAATAAAGGGGCAAAAGGTGTGTAAACACCTCCTCCTTGCTCGGTTCATAGACAAAATCGACCAATCGTAAAGAGGCTATCTTTTCGGTGCTCTCAGATTCTGTCTTCGGAGAAAAGGGCAATAACCTCTTCAGAACGACTGATTGGCGGGCAGCGCTATGGAACTGGTTGTAGAGCACATAGACAGCGTCGATACCGCTTTCTCTCGCTTCTTTTAAGGAAGCTGCGATCTCTTTTGCATAGCGGCTTGCGCTTCTGGCGTCCAGTCCCAGATACTCTTTGGTTAAGGTTGCCTGGGTCCACAAGTTTCTGCCTTGAAGGGAAGACCGAATCTCTCGGGTCCTACGTTGAGTATAGTCACGTCCTTTTCTACCGATCACTTCTACCTCAATGGTGCAGCCGCTTTTTTCTACCAGAAACTGTTCCATTCTCCTGAAAATGTTTCCGTTGAAGGCGCCTGCAAGGCCTCGATCTGAGGTTAGCATCAAAATACGAACACGGTTCTCGTCTGTTTGCTTGAAGAACCAACGAAGCTTATTTAGCAAGGAAACCTGAGGGTCCTTACCGGAGGTCTTCTGCTCTTCTGAACTTCCATCAAGGATGCTCGTATCGAGATGCTCAATTAAGTCAAAAACAACTTGGTGAAGGCCTTGTGAATAGGGTCGAAACGCTTGAATCTGATCCTGAGCCCGCCTTAGTTTGGCAGCGGCCACCATCTTCATCGCTTTGGTGATTTTTTGAGTATTCTTCACCGAGCTAATGCGTTTGCGGATGACTTTGAGCGACGCCATAGGTTAGGCTACCTGCAGATCTTTGGATTGAGAAACCAGCGACGCCATAAACTCTGCTTTAAACTCGTCTAAAAGAGCGCGCATCTGCTTGGTAAGCTCGTCGTAATCATTTTTCCGTTGGCATCGGACTGCCATCTGCTCAAATGCGTCAGGGTGGCGTAGTTCGATAAACCGGTAAAGTTGTTGTTCGAATCTTCTCACTTCATTGACGGGCACATCATCTAAATACCCTGATGTTCCTGCAAAGATGATGAGGACTTGTTTCTCCACAGACAAAGGCTGGTACTGGCCCTGTTTCAGAAGCTCGACCATCCGGCTCCCTCGGTTGAGGGCATCTTGAGAGGCTTTGTCTAGATCGGAAGCAAACTGGGCAAACGCAGCCAACTCTCGGTACTGGGCCATAGTGAGGCGCAGAGTGCCGGCAATTTTCTTCATAGCAAATACTTGAGCAGCCCCGCCAACACGGCTGACCGAAATACCTACGTTGACTGCTGGACGAACGCCTGAGTAAAACAGGTCACCTTCAAGGTAGATTTGGCCATCAGTAATCGAGATAACGTTCGTAGGAATATACGCAGCGACGTCGCCTGCCTGTGTTTCAATAATGGGGAGAGCCGTGAGAGAGCCTGCCCCAGCCTCATCCGACATCTTTGCGGCTCGCTCTAAAAGACGGCTGTGTAAGTAAAAGACATCGCCTGGATAAGCCTCTCGACCTGGAGGTCTGCGTAACAAGAGAGAAAGCTGACGGTACGCAACTGCTTGTTTTGAAAGGTCATCGTACACAATCAGGGCGTGTTGTCCATGATCACGGAAATATTCACCCATGGTGACACCCGAGTAAGGTGCCAGAAACTGTAATGGTGCCGGCTCGCTCGCTCCAGCGACCACAACCATGGAGTATTCCATCGCTCCTGCCTGGGTTAGCTTATCGACCACCGAGGCAACCGTGGATTGCTTTTGACCGATCGCCACGTAAATACAGAAAACATTCTGCCCCTTTTGATTTAGGATGGTATCGATAGCAATCGCAGTCTTCCCTGTCTGCCTATCTCCAATAATAAGCTCACGCTGGCCACGGCCAATGGGGATCATGGAATCGATGGCTTTAATACCAGTCTGTAAAGGTTCATGGACGGATTTACGACTAATGATACCTGGGGCTTTAATTTCGACTTTTCGCGTTTCTGTCGCCTCAATAGGACCCTTCCCATCGATCGGCTCACCCAGCGCATTGACAACGCGCCCAAGCAGGGCGGGTCCGACTGGAACCGAGGCGATACGACCGGTACGCTTTACTGGGTCTCCCTCGCGAATGTGCTCATACTGCCCAAGCAGGGCGCATCCCACATTGTCTTCTTCTAGGTTCAAAACAAGCCCTTGTACGCCATGTGGAAACTCAAGAATCTCTCCAGCCATGGCTCCAGATAGACCATAGACGCGAGCGATTCCATCACCCGCGGTAAGGACCGTGCCTGTTTCAACAACCGAGATTTTTTGGTCGTACTTTTCTATTTGTGAGCGAATGATCTGTGAGATCTCATCTGCCCTGATCTCCATAGTAACTCCTTATTCAGACGAAAGCGATATGTCAAAGGAGAGCTGTTTTCGAAGCTGGTTGAGTTGTGCGGTCACGCTGCCATCGTAAACCACATCTCCCAGTTGTAAAACAAACCCTCCGATTAAACTTGGGTCTTGGACCTTCTCTAAAACAACCTTTCTTCCTGTTGTTCTCTCTAAAGCTGTTTGAAATCGTAATTCTGTCGATAAATCTAACGGAATGACTGACGTAATCTTTCCGCGGATGCGCCCTGCTTGTTTATCTACCAGCACGCGTAGTTCTTTTGCAATGCTGGGGAGATAAGAGATTTTCCCTCGCTCTAGCAGCAAAAGGACCAAATGCTCAATGGCCTTAGAGACTCCCAATTTTGCCATGACTGTCGTCAACATACCTCGGCGTTGGGCTATCGGAAAAATTGCATTTTCGAGAACACTCCGAAGTTCTTGATGATCCTGGTAGAGCTGCACTAATTTGTCCAGTTCCGCGCTTAACTTCTCATAGTTTCTATGTTCGATCCCTACAGAAAGAATAGCTTTTGCGTAGCGGCGAGCGAGTGAACCAACGATCATATTTGACCCCCTTGTGACACTGCGCCAAACTCTCCTTTTTGAGCGGCTCTCTCTAGCTGAACAAGAGGTGTATGCATGAGCTTTTGTTCGTCCGCTGGCTTGATGGATCGCCGAATGAGGTTTTTTGCTAAATCAACGGCGGCTTCAGCAGAGGCCTGTTTTAATTGAAAGATCGCGTTTTTGGTTACTTGGAGAATCGTGAGATTTGCATCTTTCTGAAGACGCTCGACCTGCCGTTTGGTCAAATCTCGTAGCCGCTGTTCTTCGGCCTGAGCCTCTTTCTGCATCTGGGCAAAGAGCTCTTGTCTTTTTGTGGGAAGCTCGGTGAGTTGGGTTTTATAGGCAACCAGAGAGGCCTGTGCGAGATTTTTCTCTCGCTGAGCTTCTTCCATTTTTGTGCGCATCTCTTCGTGACGGTTTCTTAAAAAGAGCCTTAGCTGCTTCCCTGCGGTTTGGTGAAGAATAATTAAAAATATAGCAAAATTAATAAGAGCAAAGCCAAAAGGAGGCGTTTCTTCTCGGTTCTTCCAGCTCCACCAGTTTTCGATGACTGGACCATGGCCGTGACCATGTTCAGGTTGGACTGCATGTGAGGGTTCTGTATGGACCGTTTCGTGAGCAGCGTACAAAGGAGCAGGGCCAAACAGAAGGCCTAACAAGAAGGAGATGATTAAGGGAAGAAGAGTCTTTTTCATTCAGGAATCTCCCTTCCTAGAATTTTAGTGGCAATCGCTTGTCCCAGGCTGTCAACCTCCACCTTTAACTTCTGCCTGGCTTCCTCTGCCTGCTTCACGATTTGAAGATTTGCATTCTCTATTCGCGTCTGCATTTCATTTTGTGCTTGATGGAGATAGGTCTGTGATTCATTTTGTCTCTTTAGGTAAAGGCGAGTACGCTCAGCTTCAACTTCATTTCTAACGTGCGCTAGCGTCTGATTGTACTGGCTTTCGAAAAGTCTTGCTTCTGTAAGAATGTGTTCTGCTTCCTGTTGGTTTCCCTGAGTGGCCAAAAAACGTTTTTCTCTTAGACGAAGGTAAGGAAGGAATACCAGGTATTTCAGTACAAAATACATTGCCAAAAACAGGAGAAACTGCAACACCACCGTACCATCAAAATCAATGATCGGCGGGGTCTTTTCTTCTGCCGCTTGGGCTATCATTGAAGCAAGTTGAGAAGAGTGCATAGAGAAAGTCTTAAGAAGCAAGTATCATTCTAGCGCTGTTCTGTCAAGGAAAGGATCGTGCTTCTTTTACTTGCGCGAGGATGAAGGTTTTGTTCGAGGTTTCTTAGGTTTTTTAGATGGGATCTTTTTAGGAGGAATGGGTTCTATTTCTGAAGGGAGCTCTAATTTTCCATCGGAGGGCACAGAAAATGTAACCGAGGAAGAGCCAGTGGCGCTTTGACTTCCAAGGATGGTGCTTTTGTTAGTAACTCTGTACTGTGCCCCTGCTTCCATAGGAACATTGAGCTGTAATATGCACTCCTTGGCATGCGTACAGGTGTTCTGTTCATTCACGAAAGGCTCTGCGGGTGGATGCTCCACGGTCCCTTCGATCATGATTAAAGAGGACATCTGAGAGCAGGTTGTCTTCAGCACAAACCCCAGGGATTGCTCTTGCAGAGAGGGTCCTTTGATCTCAGGCCTGCAGACGGCTTGACCCTTAGGGATCTGAGAGTGCAAGGATTTTCTTTTAGCGGCACTGGCCGCTGTATTCGTTACAATCAAGAAACCAATCAGCAGGAGTCCTCCCAGACCTTTTTTCATTATAAAATTCTCCCAAATTAATGACAAAGGTCACCTTAAATGATTCTCTTTTTTTGCGCAAGAAGGTTAGATATTACCGACGAGAAGTTTTGTAATTTGTACAAAATTTTTACAGCCCGCAAGGTAGAGCGTTTCGTTCATTGACATTGTTTTGGTACATGTTAGGTTCGTGTTATGGGAAACCTTTATTCCGCAATCTATAAAAACCCAAACATGTATCAAACACTCTTCATCGGGATATTGTTTAGTTTTCTTTCTTGCCGCTCTCCTAAAGAGCCAAGGGTTATTTCTGAAGACAATGGCTTGCAAGATGATGGTCCTAAGATCGCATCGGCAGTATTTTCTCCTGATGGAAAGCAGCTTCTGACAGGTGGGTACGAGGGGCAGGTTCATCTTTGGGATGTTGAAACAGGGATATGGTTGCGTTCTTTTCTAGGGCATGAAGGGTATATCCCAGCAGTAACATTTTCAGCAGATGGCAAGAAGATTCTAACTGCAAGCAATACGGATGGGACGGCAAGGATTTGGGATGTCGAAACAGGGAAAGAGCTTCAGATTCTCCCTGGAGAAGTGCCTTTAGGAATTAATTCAGTGGCATTTTCGTCGGATGGCCAGCGTGCCGTTACGGGCAGTGCTTCGGGAATTGTCAAGACTTGGGAAGTAGAGACGGGTCGCGAGATTCTTCGAATCAGGGTAGGTAACTTAGTGAGAAGTGTAGAATTTTCCAAAGATGGCGATCATCTTCTTGTTCTGCGGACGAACTTTGAAAGTCCGTACGCTTCCCTTTGGGATGCTGCAACTGGTAATTTTATAACTTCTTATCATGGACATACCGGTGGAACAATGGTAGCAAGATTTTCTCCGGATGATCAGAAAGTTCTTACAGCAAGCGAGGATAAAACGGTAAAACTTTGGGACAGATATACAGGAAATCTTGAAAGAAATGTTGGGGAGTTAGCCAGTGGTGTTCAGTCAGCGACATTTTCTCCTGATGGTAAAGCCATCTTGGCATCCGATGGTTGGAGAGAAGTTAAAGTTTGGGACAGGAACAGCTCCGCCTTAATTCATTCATTTACCACGTTGAGTTTTCATAACCTTGGAATTGGCTACTCTCCTGATGGAAAGCAAATTATAACCAGATCCTATCTAGATGGGTGCATTCTCTGGGATGCCAGCACCGGCGAAAGAAATAAAATTTTACTTGGAGAACATGTGCGGCCTGTAAGTGCAGTACAGTTTTCTCCAAGTGGAGACCGTATATTAACGGGCACATTTGACGGACATGCGAGCAGTTGGGATTTAGAATCTGAGGGAAACATCTACCTTTGGGAAAGGACGCAAGGGATGCGAGCTCATCTTCTGGGAGTAACTTCGGTTGCCTATTCTTACGACGGTAGTCAAGTTTTGCTTGGAAGCGGTGATAAGACCGCCACACTATGGGGTATAAGAAATACCGGTAATCTTCAAAGCACAAAACAGGTTACGTTCACTGGTCACACTGAAAAAGTAACTTCAGTGCAATTTTCTCCCGATAACCAGAAGGTACTCACTGGTAGTTCAGATCGTACGGCAAAACTTTGGAATGCAAGGCTGGGCAATGTTGAACGCACCTTTACAGGACATGCCGATGAAATTACCGCTGTAGGGTTTTCTCCAGATGGCGCCCAGATTTTAACGGGGAGTCTAGATAAAACAGCGATCCTATGGGATGCAAGGTTAGGAAATCGGCTCCATATCTTTATAGGACACACCGAAGGAATTACCTCTGTGGCCTTTGTATCTGACTCGGAGGTCGTTACTGCAAGCAAGGACGGAACTGTAAGACTTTGGAACATACAAACAGGGGCAGAGCTACGTACTTTTTTAGGGGATATGGGTGAGATTACCTCTATTGCAGTTTCCTCGGGCGGGATGCAAGTTCTTGCGGGCAGTCAGTCTGGGATGGTAAAAGCCTGGAATACCAGAACAGGAAAAGAGATAGATTCTTGGGATCTCAATACAAAAGAGAAAACGAAGCTAAACCCAGTAACCTCCGTGGCCTTCTCTCCGGACGGAAGAAAAGTTGCCGCAGGACAATTATCGGGCAAAACCACGATATTTTATGCACCAAAGAACGCTCTTACTGGGGGAAGTTGGTCTTTCTAGGAAGAAACGTTTCTTCTATTAATCCTTCGAAGTAATTCTTTTTCCTTTATTTCTTTCGATGAAGACCATCTATCGATATTCCAAAGGAAAGACTTAGATTCAAACCCTCTTGTAATCCCATAGGTTCCGCAAATAAGTCATAACTTTGATAAAAGATCCCCGCAATGATGGCGATGCGTTTGGTGCCTGGATAAATATACATATCAGCTCCTAACATAAATCCAGGTTTTTGGTTCCGATAGTAAGATAGACGTAAAAGGGGGCTCACCTGAATCCAAGAATCCCATAGAGCTACAGAGTGGGCGCGAAAGCCTACAGAAAACGCGGTCTGCAGAGGTCGTATGTCGATTTGAAGTTCCAGTGGAGGTATACCCTTCACAAGGAAGAAGAGATTCCCTCCGACCAGGGGGCCCTTTGACGTAAGCAATGTATGAAAATCAGGTGGAGCGATGGAGAGCTTTCCCAGAGAAAGGAGAGGAAGCTGAATCCTTCGTTTGCCCGTCGCCAAAAATTCGTATTGAGCCAACAGGGAAACCCAAAGACTAGCAGACCCCAAAAGGGGTAGTGTGGTGAGGGCTACTAGACTATCCATCTTGACAGGGATTCCCAATTTTTTTAAGTCATAATAGTAATTTCTTAGATCATCGGAGCTGCGAGATTCGCGACTTTTTATGGCAGAGGTAACAGTATAAAGGGCTATGTTGGTCTTTGCAAGAAGGAGAGCAAGGGCTTCTTGGTACGAATAGACCCCTTCTTTTGCCCATTCTACAAAAAGATGGGTGGCATTAAGTTGTAGTTGGTTGACCCCGCTTGTCGCAAATTCAGAGAGCAGCTCGACCGTCGGGGTTACTTGGTAAGGTGCAGAGACCCGAGTAAACCCACTATGCCAGAGAATCGGACTGATTTCTGGGTTCCAGCCTAAGAATTCTCCCACCCGATAGTGACCGAGCTCATGATGAAAGACCATCCATGGAATCTCCCAGCTTAGCGTCACTGACCACTCTAAAGCTCGTAACCACCCAGATTGGTGGAAAGAGGGATAGGCTAAGGTGATAGAATCGGCCAGAATGCTATTGGCTCGTGGAAGAACTGCATAGGTGAGGCTGCCCATTTCGCTGCTTGTAGAGGGATAAGTAAAAAGAGGAATCCGTAGCAGGCTCGGCGCTGTCCAACCGAAACGGATATGCGCAAAGCAAATAGTAAGCAGCAAAAGCAGGGAGAGCTTTTTTGGAAGTATGCGCATAGAGGGTTTATCTATAATAGCACAACTTATCGACGGGAAACAAAGAAGAAATAGAGGGTTTTACAGGAGGATTTTACAGAAGGCAGAGCCATGAAGATTCTTCCAGTCGCTCCGGAAGAAAGCTAGCTTATGGTTGGATGTCTTTGTATCTCCGTAGCCCGAAGATCCAGAGGCTCACCAGAGTCATGGAAAACATTGCGGCTACCCCTCCAAAAGAGTGGGCTCGAGATTCTTCGGAAACATTGCCGATCGAACAACTCCATCCACCGCCAGAAATTTGGTAGTGATCGAGTTCGGTGAAAAGCTCAACGGCATTATTTGAGAGATCGGGGTCATAAATTCCTGAAGGGCTGATGGTTGCACGGAAGGGGATTCCTGAAGCGTTTGTTTTGCTGGCAACTATCAGTTTAAGTAAAAGGGAGCTATCTTTAGGCAGTTCGTGTTTGCTGCTACAAAAAACCAGGGCCTCTTGAATCGAGCAATCAAAATCATCCAGGCCATTTACAGAAAGGACCGTCGTGTTTTCAGGAATTTCGTAAGTAAACGTTGCCCCCGGACTTGTGGCTGGACCCTGGTTAACCACAGCAACGGTGTACGTAATTTCATTTCTTGCACTTTTATCTGTCGAGACTACTGTAAGAGCCAAATTGGCTGTTGGTGCGCATTGTTTCGTAGATCCATCGGGAGTACTTCGACAGACCATAGGGCCTCCTGTAATGAGCTGGCATTGTGCATCATTTTGACACTCAGATATACACTGGTAGGGGCTTGTTGAAGTATCACAGATAGGGGCTTCGAGAGGGCAGTTCTGGTTGGTTTGACACTCGACCGAAACCAAAAAGCTGGTTGGTGCATTGAGAGAAGTCCCATTCCCAGATGTGGCACTAATCACAGGGGCTGCCACTGACTCTTTGGTGGTTACTGTGGCTTGGTTCGAAACTTTCCCAGCGGCGTCTTGCTTGATAACTACGGTAAAGCGGACTGTGATCGAGCTGCCTGCAGCAATGGTTCCCCCAGATAAAGTAGGGGTCCCTGTTGCTCCGGTTCCTAATCGGGCGATGATGCGATGAGTGGCAGCGTCGTACTCTGCCTGATCGGAATCAAGGCTATCGGTCATTGCAGTCGTGGTCATCCCTGAAGTAATCGAGAGAGACCCTGGCTTATAGGAAACCTTTGAAGGAAGAGGATCGGTCAAAATTACCTGATTTGCATCAACAGTGCCTGTATTAGGAACCATGATTGAATAGGTGATTTCATCGCCTCGTTTATTGATTCCTCCGGTTCGGGTCGTGTTTACATAGGTTTTGACAGTGCCTGATAAAGAAGGCTGTGCTGTAGGCAATGAAAGAACAAAAGCTCCTAAATAGGGTTCCTCAGCTGCATTTGTAGACTTTGCCTCCAGAGAGATTTGGGTATCTCCGGCAGTTAATCTACTTGAGATATCAATAACATCTAGGTCTAGACCATTGAGGCTTCCAGGTTGTCCTGTTGTTTGGGGAAGATCACCCACCCTACTGACGGCACTTCCAAAGTCAGAATGGGTGGAGTTGAAAATATTATCACTTGGATTTAGGACGTTTGTAAGGTTCGTCCCATTACAAGCCAGGGAGTCTCCGGTCTTCTGGAAATCTCCTCCGTAAGCGACAATGCCTAGTTTTCCGCTAATTCCCATAGAAGGGATAAGGAAACCATTAACACTTGTAGAGCTTGGCTGCGTTGAAGAAATCCGATCAAATCCATCAACAAGTGTCAGGCTTCGGACAGGTTCTCCAGGCAAAGTATAAAATACGACCAAACTCCATGCCGTAAATGCGCCAGCATCGCTAATCAGTGGCAGTTCTAACGACGGGATTCCATAAACAGTATACGTGCCCGACCCGCGGTTTTGCACCCAGGTGGTGACATTCACGCTACCTTGATACGTCACTTTCTTATAAAGATCAAAGAGGCCAGCAGGCTTCTCAATGGAGCGTAAGTCGGAAGATTGAGGTGAAAGATCAACAGAAACAAGGGTTCCCGAGGATTGATTTCCAAATGAAAACTTCACACCAAAATCGGTTGGAGTCAGGGGAATTCCTAGAAGGTTAAGCACGTTTTTTTGTCCGGCCCAATAGAGGCGAGCGTATAAGACTGTTGCTCCCGAAGGTAAAGCCAACACAGCAGAACTACTGGACTGCGTGGAAAGGACACCAAGATTTGCTTCAGCTGTGCCCAAAAGAGGATCGACTTTCCAAAAGAGCCGCTTCCCTAATACGTTGAGGGTACAATTTGCCAAATCGATGATTGTGCCAATGACAGGAAGGGGCACTCCTGAGCGACAATCAAAAGTTGAGGAGTTACCGATCTGCATAAAATCCCCTGTTGTGTTTGTTTGATACCGTTTTGTTAAAGCACCCTCGGATGGGAAGGAGCCAAAGAATAGAACCGATATCGCTAGGGTCGTGCAGATAAGATAGCGTAAATGTTTTTTCTCTAACAGCATGTTCATCTTCATGTTCATCCTCATGGTTAACTATGTGGAAGCGGATTCGCTTACAATATATAGAAACAAGTTCACCGTATTATAGTTAAAACTCTAAGAAAAAAACATAAAATATTTGATGAAATTAGGTATATAATTTTAGTATGACATAGTTGCATATGTAGGTTTTCTTTGGGGCAAAGACCTAATCTTAGGAAGCAAAGGAACCTGATTTAGACCTGATTTGATAGGACACCAGAAGTCGAGATACTTGAGGATGACGATGACAATGACAATGTAGGATATCTGTTCCCTTTATAAATAAAAGGAAGAAAGAGAAGTCTTATGTTCTCAACAACAAAAGAATTTGTCTTTGTGTATTGCTCTTTTCCTTATATCTTATGTTGATTTCTTATGAGCAATAACATAAAATCCTGGCATGCGTTCTTTTCTATCAATGGCTAACTACAAACTGACAAAGACCCTCATTATAGGAATAGGTATGATTGTATTCCGTACAGCCAACGCGGATGCACCGTTGGCAGACAAAAATTGTAATGGAATTGCTACTGAGCAAGAAGGGATGTGCGTAGACAGAGAGCGTGGAATTTATGGGTGCGATCGCTTTGGCGACCAAACGATCTATCGTCCTTGTGATGATTATGAGGCTGACCCTCAGAAGCCCGGAGAGCCTGCAAAATGTGGTCCGATGTTAGCCAAAGACCAGGATCAGGATGGGCTTGGAGATTCCTGCGATAATTGTAGCAGTGTATATAACCCCGATCAGGCGGACAGAGATATGGATGGTCTGGGAGATGCTTGTGATAACTGCCCTACCATTTTTAACCCTAACCAAGAAAGAACCCAAGGATATTGGATTGGTGATGCATGTATTCCAGGCGTTTCTGGTGGACAGAACGGGATGGCTATTGCTGGATGCGCCGTGAACCCAACCCAGCCTACCGCCCCCTTTGAGATCGCTGCAGCAATCGCGGCGGGGTTTTTGCTAATGATCTCGTGTTTGGGATTACGGAATTATAGACCTAAAGCACGAGCCTCCGTCTAGGAATCATTCTCTTCTTTGAAAATTTTGTTCCCTGCGCTAAAGTGCACGCCGTGGTTGCTTTTAGCCCTGATACATCCTCTATAAAACCTCAACTCTCTTCCAGACGGGTTCTTCCCCATAACCAAGAAGCAGAAGAATCGGTCATTGGCGGAATTTTATTTAACGGTCGTACGTTCAGCCAGGTCGTTGAGTGTGTGGATGCTACTGATTTCTACCATGACCCGCTCAAAGCAATTTTTGAGGCAATGATCGAGCTAGATCAAATCTCTCAGCCTATCGATATTATTACTGTTTCCGAGAGAATGCGACAGAACAATACGATGGGTAAGCTAAAAGCTTATAACGGGGAGGCCTACTTGGCCGATCTGGCAACCAGAATTGCGACGGTCGAGAATATTACCTACTGGGCACAAATTGTTAAGGAAAAGGCGATCGCTCGGAGGTTGATTGAGGGCGCAACGCAGGTTGTTGAGAAGGGATACACAGACTATCCCGACGTTAATGAATACGTGGATGAAGCACAACAAATTATTTTCGATATTGCCAACCGATCAAATCGCCAAGGTTATGAAGCGATTCGCAAAGTGATTCATACGACCATCCGTCTTGTAGAGAATCGGACGAGTCAAAAAGAGGCTGTCACTGGAATCCCGACAGGGTATGAGCGATTCGACGAGCTGACAGCAGGCTTCCAACCGGGCGAGCTAGTAATTATTGCAGCACGTCCCTCGATGGGAAAGACCGCCTTTGCCTTAAACTGTATCCAGAATGCGGCTATTAAACATAAAATTCCTTCTCTCATTTTTTCTTTAGAAATGTCCAAAGAATCTTTGGTTGAGCGTATGCTTTGTGGAGAAGCTCACCTCGATTCACAGAAACTCAGACGGGGGATTTTGACAGGCAAAGAGTGGATAGACCTTACGAAATATGCAGGGCTTATTTCTGAGGCGCCCATTTGGATTGATGATAGCGGTTCTCCTACTCTCATGGAGATCCGGGCGAAATGCCGTCGTTGGCGAAGTGACCCCAATATTTTTAAGCAGGGTATCTCTCAGATGGGCATTATCGTTGTAGATTATTTGCAACTCATTCAAGGTCGAAGCCAAGGGAAAGATTCTAACCGCGAACGAGAGATCAGCGAAATTTCTCGTGGTCTTAAGGGGCTTGCTAAAGAACTTTCGGTTCCCGTGGTTGCCCTGTCTCAGCTGAACCGCTCGGTGGAATCAAGGGCAGATAAGCGCCCCGTTGCTTCGGACCTGCGAGAGTCTGGCGCTCTTGAACAGGATGCGGATTTGATCTGTTTTATTTATCGAGATGAAGTCTATAACAAGGAGACCAAGGATAAAGGGATCGCTGAGCTGATTATTGGAAAACAGCGGAGCGGTCCTACAGGGCTTGTTCGGCTAGAGTTTGTCCATAATCAAACTCGGTTTAAAAACCTACCTGAAGGTCGTAAAGAGTAAAGAAGGTATCGTAAGGAAGCAACCGTTCGGCGAGTGCTCAGCAGACAATGCCTGTAGGCATGTGCATCTTAGGATAGAGCATGGGCGTTGTATAAAAATGCCTTAAGAACACATGGCCTTCTTCATCCTCTGAAAGAATAATATCGAGATGGTGCCAGCGAGAGTCCGTATTCTTAAACTGGACATACATATGCACCATATATTCATCCGCTAAGAGGCGGGGTCCCTCCATGGTGGGCTTCCTGGGAAGGATCAATTCTTCTTGGGGTGCTTGGTCTGCGATGGGACCTGGGTTCGATACGATCGCTTCGTTTTCCGAGGTGCGATTTTGAAGCTTGTTTTCTAAAAACCTTTGCAAAGACCATGGAATGATGTGGGGATGCTTGATTGCTACTACATTTCCCTGTGTCTGCATCATGAGAGACAGCTCATTCACAAAAGGGATATCCTTTTCGTAACAGGCACGCTTCTTGAGACAGGCAAGATCTTTGCTTTGGAAGGGGAGGGACTCTTCTACTCCTTGGAATTTCAAGCCTTGAGGGAGCTTCTTCTTTAAAAGGATTTCTACGGCTTTCTGAGCAAAGGCGACCCGGGCTTTGTCCTGTCTAGAGATCGGTGGATGCGGATTTTTCGCAGGCGGCGAGGGAGGCCGAGGAGGGGCTGTAAGAATAGGAAATGCAGGCTCTGCAAATACAGACCCCGTACAAAAGAGTGCTAACATTCCTAGAATCCAAATCGCTTTAAGATAATATCTAAAATTTTGGGCCGCTTTCATCGTGACTCCTGGGGTGAATGTTTATGATTTATACCTCTACTAAGTTTGGGTCATCCAAAGCTGGATCAACTGCCGGCAGAGAGAGGCGGATGCGCTGCCAACGTGCATATTCTTCGTCTAATTCGATACGCCAGTATGAAGGAACATCACCGCTGCGACAACCTAACGTAAGCGATGGTGCAGAGAGAAGCTGAAAATTACAATTTGCAGGTTGCCGAGCTTCGCTTAAATGGCGGTGACCATGCATGACAAAGGTTGCACCCACCTCATTTAGAACTTCGGCGACTTCAGGGGCATCCTCAAGCCTCATTCCGATCTCTGTGGGAGCACTGCGCCCCACCCCAAGAGGGAGAGGAACCAGATGATGATGCATTGCTACGATGCGATGAGAAGCGTTCTTCCATTCCGGTGTGCGTGCGACGCTTCTGAGAAATTTTAGCTGCCCTTGTCCAATCGCTCCACTGTGTAACATAAATCGGCTCTGCCCCATGGCGCAAGAGTCAAAACCTACAAAAATAGCTCTACACTCTGGGAACTCTTTCACCCAGGCTCCGGTTGGATCGAGGTTGAGGCCAAGCCTTTTTGCAAAGGCCTGCCAATCCTTGCGCTTGCTCTCATGCGTTGGACGAGGACGAACAACACCACCGCCAAATGGGAAGAGGTAGAGATCATGATTTCCGGGAACTGCAAGAAGACGTCCAGTTTTTTTCCAGGGCTCAAAAATAGTTTCAATAATTTCATACCCCTCTCCATTATCCGTAAGATCCCCTGTCATTAAGATAAGGTCAGGATTGGTTGCGATCACAGCACGGGCTGATCGAATCAACCGCAAATTTGTGTTGGTCGGGGTCAGAGAAAGCATCGATTGAAGCTTGTCGTCGTTAGGTAGCTCTTGAGCCAGTCTTTTAAAGGAGCGCTGATATAACATCGATGCATAGTCAAGTGCATGGGAGATTGCAGGTTGGGTCCCTTTTTTTGGACTCTTTGCAGGAACAGGAATTGTATATTCATACCCTTGAGAATCAATCAGGATGAGCTTTTCTTTTCCTTTTTCTTTAGGCTTTCCAGATTTCTCTGTTAACACCCGGAAGCCATTGAGCTCTCCTAGGATGTCATGAGTTTTTTCTGAGAAAATAAGAGGTTGCTGACTTCTTTTTGTAAAATGTGCGCGATCATGAAAGGTTTCGCCAAAGGTAGAGGCATGAAAATCGGAAATGTGAGTAAGCACCCAGGGACGTTCCATGACCTATTCATTCTAACCGAAAAAGAAAAATTGGCCTAAGTTTTTCATAACTCGGACCAATTTTCTTTGAATGGAGACATTCTTTTATCCCATTGGCTTAGCGGTTGGCATTTTCTTACAGATCATGATAGGTAAAAGGTATGGAAGAGCAGCTTTGTCGATGTGGAACGGATCGCTTTGCCCCTTTGGTGGTTCCCTCTCCTGTGTTTGGAGCCTTTGGTTGGTTTCTGCTTGTACTTGGAGCAACCCCAAAACCTTTGCGGGTAGAGTACCGTTGTAGCCGCTGCAACCATTATTTTGGCTACACGACCGATCCTGAAGTCTTAAAAAAGGTAAATTAGGCAACCTTCCGCACGTAAAGTAAAGATGATTTGTTGAATTCTTTTGTTAAATCTCATATCTTGGTAGATGTGCCTCGGATGTTAAAAAGAATACTCTGGATTGGTGCAGCCCTGCTTCTTGTCGGGGGAGGCCTCTTTATTTTTGCTCGTCCTTGGTGGTTAGGGGTTGAAACCATGAAGCAGACGGCAACGCTTCACAATATTAGAATGGTAGAGAGACCCCTTTGCAAATATTGGCAGGGAGAATTCCATATCGGGGAAGCAACAGATACTGGAGGGATGATTCCTTTTTGGGTAGAAACTTCTCGAGCAGATTTGGTAGAGAAGCTTGAAAAAGCCTCGAAAACCCAAGTCAAGGTCATGATCCAATACCAGAAACAACTGGGAAAGAAATTTTGGGCTTGCAAGCCAAGCGAGTATCAGATTATTTCGATTGAAACACCCTAAACAACGTGAGTTGGAAAGCTAGAAAAAGAGGAATCTATGAAGTGGTTAGGGTTTAGCAGCCTGCTTTTGGGAATGATAATCATTTCCTTTTGGGTTGTTCCCAAGCTCTCTGCAGGGCTTTCAAAGGAAAATCTTGTTTGGCTTTGGTACCTCCTTCTTCCCTATCTTATACTTTTGCTGGAAGCAAAAATAGGATCATCTGTTGTTCCTTCAGCGAAAAAAAGCATACCGGTTTTTTCATGGGGATGTCGACTGTAATAACACTCATAGGATGCTATGGTTACTACCGCTCGTTTTCTCCTTCGGACCTTTCTGTCCTCCTCTTGTTTATTACTCCAGCAGCTCTTATTGGTGGGACCATCGTGGTTGCTGTGGTATATTTTCTAATCTGCTTTTGGAAAGAGAAAGGGAGACAAAAGTCTTCTTATAACAACCAGACATGACGATCATCGAACTCGCGTTACTTAGAGCGTTTCCTAGGTAGAAGAGGGATCCTAAATTTTGCAAACCGGCCTATTTGATGTAGGCTTGTGTGCGTATGAGACTCTTGCCGCAATCCTCTCTCCTCTTCTTCGGTGTACTTCTTTGGCTCTTGCCTGTCTCACAAAGTCAGGCCGAACACCAAGATTTCTCATGCCCCGAGGGGCCTTTGCAACCTCAGTGTCAAACG
The DNA here is from genome assembly GCA_964537055.1 of uncultured Myxococcales bacterium. Taxonomy (GTDB): domain Bacteria; phylum Myxococcota_A; class Polyangia; order Palsa-1104; family JAEUJZ01; genus CAZHYV01. The sequence goes on along the minus strand of CAZHYV010000002.1, from coordinate 199,101 downwards.
CTGGTGCGTCTCTATCGATCTCATTCTGCTTGGACAGAATCCTATAAATCCACTTGGCTTCGCGAACCAAATATCTGCTTGTGGAAGGGTGTTTCTTGCGACGGAGACCAGGCTAAGGTGATTCGCCTAGATTTATCGGGCAACCGGATCCACAGTCTGCCGCCTAATGTCTTTTTAGGGCTGGCTTATCTACGGGTTTTGGACTTGCGGGACAACCAACTTGTTGAGCTGCCCGTCACTTTATTTGCAGGTCTTGTTCAGCTGCAACAGCTGTACCTGGGGTTTAATCAGCTCTCTTCCTTGGCTTCAGGGGTTTTCAGTGATATGACCCAGCTTGAAACTTTGGATCTACAGGCAAATAAACTCGCAAGCTTGACAGGGGGGGTGTTTATGAGGCTCTCTCGCCTCCGCATACTCAATCTGCGGCAGAATCAGATAGAATCTTTGCCACGAGGTGTCTTTGGCAGTCTCACTCAACTAGTATCGTTACATTTAGAAGAAAACCGGCTGAAAGGGTTTGTCGAAAGCACCTTTACCGGCCTGAATCGGCTTCAGCAGCTCAATCTGCGGTCAAACCGTTTTCTTAGTATCATTCCGTCCATGTTTGCCAATCTGCCCCAGCTTAAGATCCTTGACCTTTCTGGCAATGGGCTGGAAAAGATTACGAAATCTAGTTTTAAGCATGTGCCTCAGCTAGAGCTTTTGGTCCTGTCTAATAATCAACTTGCTGAGATTTCTCAGGAGATGCTTTTGGGGATCGCCCAGCTTCGACAGCTTGACCTGAACGGGAACCACATCACACGTCTTCCACGGGGAATCCTTAGTGCTATTCCAGAAATAAGAAGGCTGGATCTCAGTTACAATCGCATCGAGAGCCTGCTTCCCCAGGCCTTTGTGGATGCACCCCAACTTGTGTGGATTGATATAAGCCATAACCAGCTGAAGACATTGCCCAAGGATACTTTGTTGGGGCTGCCTCAACTACGTGGTCTCAATTTGTCTTACAACGAATTAGAGAAAATTGCCGACGGAAGTTTTGATGAACTTCCCTTTCTAACAGAATTAAATCTTAGGAAGAATTTGATTAGAAGCCTCTCAAGGGAGGTATTCGCATCGCTCCTGCGGCTTGAACGGTTGGACCTGCGGGCGAATCGCATCGAGCACCTCAAGCCTGATACCTTTGTAACCCTGGGGATGCTAGAAAAGCTAGATCTTAGCGAGAATCTTCTTGAGGAGCTTCCGGCACAGTTGCTTTCAGGTCTTCTTCAGCTTGAGGTACTGCGCCTGGGGAGAAACCAGCTTGAAGCTATCCCTGAGGAATTCTTTTCCTCGACGCCCAAGCTCCAAATCTTAGATTTGTCTGCGAATCACCTCCTCGGTTTACCGCAAGGGGTATTTTCGTCTCTATCGCAACTGATTATGTTAGATCTTCGAACAAATCTACTGGAGTCGATCACAGAGAAGCATCTTTCCGGAGTAAAGCAGCTCCGGACCCTAGCACTTAGCCAAAACCGGTTAAAATCGATTGCCGAAGCTGTTTGGAAACAGGTGCCTCAATTAGAAGAGCTCGATATAAGAGACAATCCCGATTTGGTTGGTACCTTGCCAAGCAGTCTCTGCCAGAAAAAACGGTTTGTGTTAGAAGCAGGCCGTACACAAATGCAGCCTTGCGGTAAGACATCATAATAGGGAACAGGAAGGAAGATGCTGCTGGCTATTCTTTATTTATAGATGTTTGCAGAGAAGGATCTTGTTTCGGCAGGTTCCTGGCTTCAGATTTTAAACGTCGTTTTACTTTTTTGACATCTTCTGCAGCAGGAAGCTGCTCAGGGATAATATTTCGATCTGTGAGAAGCTTCCGAACATCGAGGTTGTTTTTCACGTGTTCTTTGGTCACCTCTTCTTCTGAACGTAGGTCCTGATTTACGACTTGAACATTGGTCACTTCATTTGCAAAATCTTTGGCTTTGATTGTAATTGTAGGTAGAAAATCCGCGAGCGCTCGATTTGAAGGAACACCCATTTTATCTTTCATGTCCTGGGTGGTATAGTTGCCAAATAGAGCGGTATCTCCTTTGCTGCGAATGCGTCCGAATCCTTTTTCATCAATGCCTCGTTCATAGATCATACGAGAAAGCTCTTTTTCGGAGAGAGTCAACTTTTCTCGAGCTTGCAACCGTTCCCATTCAGCGATTCTTTGCTCGATATGCTCTTGTTTTCTGGTTTGGATGGCAAAATAGGTTTGCGCAAATGCAATCTCTGGTTTACGAGGATCTCCATTTTGAGCAATTAGATAGCAGGCGTATCGGGTCAGTTTGATATCTGAAATCTCGCGAGGAGCACCAGAACCAAGAGTAACCATTTTCGTGACGTCACGAAAATGGTCGTCTATGTTTTGTTTTGAATTTATACATGCGGTTCTGGCTCTATCGATTGCATTAAGAAAGTTTTCCCAACGATCGTATCCAAGCAAACGTTGAAGATCTCGGGCAAGCCAGTATTCGATTCCCTCTTCCTTATGAGCACATGTTTCAAATTCACCATGAAGTTTGATAATTAAGTCTTTTTTCATTCTACTCCTTTTTATTGTATCTCCTCCTCGTAGATCAAGAGGATAATTTCCTACCTAAGAAACTGTGCAATCTCTTGCCATAATATGGTCTTTGCTTCAATGTAGGGTACATGACCGCACTGTTCTAATACGACAAGCTTGGCATCTATGAGAGAAGCGGTTTCTTGTGCAGAGGAGAGAGGGATGACATCCTGCCGCCCATGAAGGAGTAAGGTTGGGATGCTGCGAAGCGTAGGGAGCTCTGTGCGAAAATCATACGATCCTAGACTTTGCCAGATGGCTTGCTCGATACGCTGAATGACCCGGAACGGAGTCATCTCTAAGGCAAACTTAGGGTTGACGAAGTAACCGGAAACGGCAAGAGCAAACTGATATTGGCGTTTTTCTTCGGGGGAAAGGGTTGGCTCTAGCTCGATCACTGCTTGCCGGAAGGCTTGGACGTCTGCCCGGGAAGCAGCGATGCGAAGATTCTGCTGCATCAGCTCACGCGCTTTTGTATGGGTAGGCGCGGGCGAGATGAGGATCATCCGTCCGACATGATCAGGGTAGCGCAGGCTATAAAGAAGGGACAATAGTCCCCCCCACGAGTATCCACAAAGGGTAAGTTTGGGAAGGCCGAGGTGGAGACGAATTTGCTCAATATCCTCAACGTGAATTTGGTAACCAGGGGTATTTGTGTAACTGGGATCAATCGGCGATCTTTCAGCACCTCGTTGGTCATAGTAAAGAAGCTGGACCGGCCGATTTTGGTACAATAGTTGGGCAAGCTGATCGCACTGAGGACGGAGGTACCGTGAATCTGCTCCTGGTCCTCCATGAAGCATCAGAATGGGGCGGGCTTGCGAGGGGCCGAGCGTTTCTACATGAAGCTTTGCGCCCGGAACATCGATAGAGAAAGACGACCTATCTTCCATCGATACGTTTGAGAAGATGAGATTTTTTCAGGAAGGTGAGAATCGGTTTTACAAAAGGTATTAGACAGGCACCTAAAGCGATTGCAGGAACGATGACGAATACCAAAGACGCATGAAGCTGGCCAAGAAGGTAAATACGATGCCCTAGAAGAGGGTGATTAAGAATGAGTTTTGGATGATGGAGAGCGAGCAACGAATCATTCATTGCGCTCATTAGGAAAGCGAAGGTACTTCCTAATAATAGAACAAGCCCTAGCGTACGTCCTCTTAAAGCAATGAATAAACCTGCGACAGCAATTCCTAAGAGCGCCCATTTCCAAAGAGGCGTGCCTTGAAAGCCTAACATATTTCCTCGAGGAGCTAAGGCAAACATAATGAGCGTGGGAAGTCCGCTGGCAAATCGCGTCACCATTTTACGGACCCGGTATACCGCTTCTTCATCAAGACCTAACTGCTGTCTCCATTCTGGTTTGGAATCGTACTGGGCAATCAGTCGCTCACCCTGTAAAAAGAGAGCTACAATCCCATGGGTTAGGCCGTAAAAGAGCATCACAGGTTCAATCTGCTTCAGGCTAATCATGCCCCAGATCGCTGTCGTTAAGCCTGAGTAGCCAAGACCAATCGCAAACCAGCGTGCCCAAAACCAACCCGAAGCCAAAGCGAAAAACCCAAGCCCATAGCAGGCAAGAAGTGCCAAGAAGCAGCGCGCCCATTCAGGTTCTTCATTCTGCGAAGCGACAAGTGCGATCAATCCGAAGAAAGCCATATAAAAGGCCAGTATGAGCAGAGAAACAGCTTTGCGTTCGCCAGCAAATCCAAAGGGGCGTGTCATCGAAAACATGGGTTACCTCGCTTTTCCGTTATAGCGAATCTGGGTGAAATGTGCAAGGGTGGGTTTTGCAAAGTAAAGTTCAGTCGGATTGATTTTGGGAACCAAAGGTTTCTTTCCGTTAGCTAAACTAGGAAAATTCTGCTATAGGTACACTGTGCCAAAATAAATGGACAGATTATAGGAGTAACGAAAAACGGTAGTGGTAAAAATCAACTGCTATCTAGGTTTAGGTTGTAAGCATATAAAAACAAGGAGAGAGCGGCATGGTTCATCGTCTCTGATTTGGAAAAAGATCCGTCTTTCGCGTCAACCTGGCAAGGCATTGCCTAAGCGTGTTGTTGAACCGTTCGACAGAGTTGGCCTGCCCTTGCTTTTTCAGAAACGAGGGGGGCTTGTCTGTATCAAAGACGGTTTGGTAAGGAGCATAGGCATCGCTCCCGGTACGACGAGATTCATAGGCAGAAGGAATCCCTTCTCGCAAGTGCCAAGCCTCTTGTTCCTCTCTGGTTCCGAGGACATAAGAAACGATTTGACGTGTCCTTCGGCAGAGCGCGAGCCAAATCCAACTGTGTCTTTTTCCCCCCTTGCCAAAATTTATCTAGTGTGGTTTCTAGGAGAGGATGAATTCGTTTGCTTACAAATCTTACGTAACCGCTTAGGAGTAAAACCGTGAAAACTTATATCCTTTCCGCCATCGTATTGTTTCTGTCCTGTGCCTCTACACCTCAGCAGAGAAATTCTGGCTCCCTTCAAAGTGCAAATCATGATCTTGTAGAACAGCTGCGCAAGCTCAAGGAAGCAGAAGGAGTAGAGGATAAAAAGATCCTAAACTTGTTAACTTATCTGGGTGATGAGCGCATTCGGGAATTAAAGCAAGAGCTTCGGGGGGAATTGCAGAAGATTGTCGATCTCAAATGCGGAAGGGTCTGCACACAATTTGGAGAGTGCTGGGCCATGCATCGGGATGAGAAATTTTCTAGTTCGGGCACCATTCCTGAACCAGAAACGGTAAATGTTTCTTGTAGCGAGGAGCATGTCGCCAGACATCTTGCTCCAGAAGAGCAGTGCAAGGATGGGAAATTATTAACAGGTGTTTGGAAATTTCAATGCCAATCATTCTATGGAACCTCAGATCGATTGTTCACTGAGCTAAACGTGATCAGTGGGAGCAGGCAGCACGAGAATTATCCTATTCTTAAAGAAAGAGTTCATGCTGGTGAAGATAAAGAGAATCCGGACCCAAAAGTTACAGTGAGTGGCGATACTGTAAATGTTGAGTAGAAAACGTATCGTTTACTTACGCTTCATATTCTTCTCTACAAAATCCTCATCTCCCATATAGTAGTGAAGCGCGTCTGGAATCTCACCTATAATATTTCCCTGATAAACAAATTCTTCGTCCTGTTGCTCTCGCGTTACCTCTAGGCTTCTTTGTCCCCCTCCCTCAAGCAAACAGCCAACCTCTTTCTTTTTCCTAAAAAGGCGTTTCCATAACGAGGGACGTGGTATGTCTGCTTTTACGGCGAGATGGATCTGAAACATGGGGGTTCGTTGCCCTTCTCGAAGCGGCCAAAGAATATAGGTAAATTCGTAAAGTATACGCCCTGCAAGATTGTGCGAACGCAAGGGAGTTAGATGCAAAAGGTGCAATTTTTGAGTGCGAAATCCTAAAGTATCACTTTAAATAAACATGATAAAATAAAGTACCACTTTAAATAAACATGATATAGTAGCAGCATGTTTCGAAGAGCGCTCACGCTACCAAAGCATCCTAAAGAAAGCTTTTTCCTGTGGGGTCGTAGGCAGATCGGCAAAAGCTTCTGGCTAAAAAAGATGTACCCAGAGGCAGAAATCATTGATCTGTTACAGACAGATCAGTATCTCCGTTATTTACAAAGACCAAGTTTACTTAGGGAAGAGTATCTCGGAGGTGCCTACAAAAATACCCCGTTGGTTGTAATAGACGAAATCCAAAAGTTGCCTATGCTTTTGGATGAGGTGCATTGGCTGATAGAAAATCAAGGAGCCATTTTTGTCCTCTGTGGCTCAAGCGCTAGAAAGCTACGTCGGGGTCATGCCAATTTGCTTGGCGGATGGGCATTGAGGTATGAGATGCATGGCCTGGTCTCTAAAGAATTGGGCCAGGAGTTCGATCTGGGGATTGCGCTCAACCACGGCAATCTTCCACGTCACTATCTAGCAAAGTCGTTACGGCGAATGATGGTTTCCTATATTCAAGACTATTTGGCAGAAGAGGTCGCGGCGGAAGGTTTGGTGAGGAATTTGCCTGCTTTCTCGGATTTTCTGCGAACTGCTGCTTTGGCAGATACCGAAATGCTCCAATTTACAACGGTGGCACGAGACTGCGGCGTTTCGGTTCCCACGGCCAAAGAATATTATCAAATCTTGGTCGATACAATGCTCGGTGCATGCTTGCCTGCATATACGTATAGGCCTAAGCGCCGGGTCATTCAAACTCCTAAGTTCTATTTTGCGAATGTAGGTATAGTGAATGAGCTTGCTCACCGAGGCGAACTTCGGCCAAAAACAGAAGTTTATGGTAAAGCTTTGGAAAATTGGATGTTCCATGAGCTAAGAACGTATTCAGAATATAAAGAGCGCTTCTTTGATCTAGCGTATTTCCGTTTATCGACGGGGACCGAGGTGGATTTTATTGTGCACGACGGCGGAAAAATTCAAGCGGCGATCGAAGTAAAGGCAAAAGCGTCCATCCAGATGGCAGATTGTAAGGGGCTATTTGAGCTAAAGAAAGAACATCCCGACGTGCCACAGCTTATCATGGTGTCTTTGGAGCCAAAATTGCGAAAGACCGGAGAAGGTGTACAAATTTTTCCAGTGGAGGAATTTCTCAAAGACCTGTGGCAGGGGAGCATCGTATAGGAGCAAAAACCTTAGACGAGGCCCTACTTATAAAGAGCGAGCTCACGAGCCAACTTAGGCTGGCCAAGCGCTAAAACTTTCTCGCACACAACACACTTACGCCGTCATTTTGAGCAGCTTGGCAATCTGTTCCCGGATGAGAGCCTGTTCTTCTTCGTGGCTCATGCCTGTGCCGGAGGATGCTATATCTCGAATCTGAAATGAATCTTTGGGAAGCTCATCCAGAAAACGGCTGGGAATACGGGGAGCGTTGCGATTCCCACGAAGTTCGGCTCGGGTCAGATACAGCTGCTGGCGGGCTCGGGTGATCCCAACATAAAACAATCGCCGCTCTTCCGTAATATCTGTTGCACCCGAAACCTCACTCATATCTATTTCTGTGGGATTCAGGATTCTCTTGTGAGGGAGAAGTTCTTCCTCTACTCCGACTAAAAAGACAACTTGGTACTCGAGGCCTTTGGCGCCATGAAGTGTAGAAAGCGTAAGAATATCATCAGTCGACGAGTCGCTATCATCATCTTGGCTTTGTAGGCTGAGACGGTGAAGGTAGTTTGATAAGGTATCGGGACCTGTTGCCTCTTCGCGGCTTTGGAATCGACGTAGCGACTCGACAAAACCATCGAGATTTTTCAAGCGACGAGTTGCCGCTGCTGCGGTAGGTCCACTCCGAAGAAGGTCGTCGTGGATGCCAGCTTCGACAAAAAGAAGTTTGGCATGGCTAGCGTAGTCATGGCTTTGCCGAAGCTGAAGGTGGTATTTCTCCATCAACTCGAAAAATGCTATGACTGCAGCCCGGCCTGGCTTAGGAAGGGAATCGGGGAATTCTCCTTGCTTTAGAAGGGAGAGAACGTCCCATAGGGCTGCTTTGGAGTTCTTTTTTAGAAGCTGCTTGTGAAGTTCTTCCAGAATGGAGATGGTGTTTGGGCCAATGCCTCGGGCAGGATAGTTGATGATCCGCCGTAACGAAATTTCATCCCGAGGATAGAGAAGTGTTTTTAGGTAGGCGATGGCATCTTTTATCTCTTTACGGTCAAAGAAAGCCTGGCCTCCAATCATGCGATACTGGATCCGGGCTTGGCGCAATTCTTCTTCGAGAAGTCGTGCTTGCACATTCGAGCGGTACAGAATCGCAATATCGCGGAGGTCCTTTTTGTGGTGAGCTTTGAGCAACTCAATCTCGCTTGCCACAAACTGAGCTTCGGATTCTGCATCGGGACACACCACCAGCTGAATCTTATCTCCTTCTTTTTTCTGCGACCACAGCTTTTTGGGATGTCGATTTTGGTTTTTCGCAATAACGGCATTGGCAGCATCCAAAATCACCTGGGTCGAGCGATAATTTTCCTCAAGCGTAATGATCTTCGCTTGCTGATACTCTTTACCAAAGTTAAGGATGTTTTCGCTGTAGGCCCCGCGGAATCCATAGATCGATTGGTCATCATCTCCGACGACTGCCAGATTCTGATGAGTCTTGCAGAGAAGCTGTAAAAATTCGAATTGGCATCGGTTTGTGTCCTGGTACTCGTCGACCATGACATACTGAAATCGGTTTTGCCAACGTTTGCAGATCGCTTCATTCTCTCGAAATAAACGGAGGGTCTCTACCAAAAGGTCATCAAAATCGAGCGCATGAAAAGCACGCATCTTGGCTTGATACCGAGGATAAATCTCAGCAGCAAATCCATCGTATTCAGAAACGTACTTCAAAAGATGAAGCTGCTTAAGAAATTCTTCTGGGCTAGTACCTGCATTTTTCAGGCGACTGATCCTCGATAGGACGGCTTTGGGGTCAATGCGTCTGTCAGCAACCTGCGCATCTTTTAAGATATCTCGAATCACCCCAAGCTGATCGGCTGTGTCGTAGATGGTAAACCCTTTAGGAAACCCAAGCGCCTCTTTTTCCGCTTTGAGAATGAGGAGTCCCAGCGAATGAAAGGTTGACAGAATCAGCGAGCGTGCCAGCCGCGAACCCACCAGGCGTTCTACACGCTCTTTCATTTCGTCGGCCGCCTTGTTGGTAAAACTTACAGCCAAGATCTGAGAGGCAGGTACCCCTTGTGAGAGAAGATGGGCAATTCGGTAAGTAATGACACGGGTTTTCCCCGATCCGGCGCCGGCCAAAATTAGGAGCGGACCCTCGGTAGTTATGACGGCTTCTCTCTGCTGGGGGTTTAGATCGGACAAACGAAAATGAACAAGCACAGGGCTAAAACTGTAGCTTGAGTTTCAAGGGAAGGCAAGCGGGGAACAGCGAGAAGAAGAGTATAGTAAAGGAGAATGCTGACCAAATCTCCTAGGGATCATCTTAGTTTCGCTTGGTAAGGCACGGATAGGGAATCGATACCTGTCCTGCCTGTTCAAGAATAACAAAATCAACACGGCGGTTTTGTGAACGCTGATCATCGGTATCGTTAGGAATCAGAGGGCAGGTTTCTCCAAATCCTTCGGTGAGCAGCCGATCGGAAGAGACCCCTTTGCCAACCAAATATTCCTTCACAGATTTGGCTCTTCGTTTCGAAAGGTCTAAGTTATAAGACCCTGCACCCTGATCGTCCGTATGGCCAGCGATAAGAACCTTTTTGATGTCTGGTCTCGATTGTAATAATGACGCAATCTCATCGAGGATGGGATAATCCGTGGGTCGAATTTTGTCATTATCAAATTCGAGAAATGTCTTTTGGCGAAGTTCAATCATTTGGGGCGTTAGAGTAATGTAGGAATTTGTTTTTTGGAACGGAATGGGATCAGGTCGCTGAGAAGAAGACTTTTTAGGAATAATGAATGCATACGAAAATCCGGCAAAAACTCTTGCTGCAGGCGTCCCATATCCTCGATAAGAAAATCCTGCCCCCATTCCTAAAAATAGAGTCCATTTTTGGAACGATAGTTTGCTTGCAAGAATTCCTTCGATCGGGCTACTGGATGCTTCAAAGGGTTCTCGCGAAAGACCGAACACTTCTGCGAGCAGGGAAAGATTCCATGTGCGGGTTTCTGCGATCGCAAACTCTCCGCCTAGATTGTAGACAAAGCCGTGGCCCATGTAGGACGTGCTCCCGTATCCAATATCTGGGAAGGCGAAAAATCCTCCAAAATTCAGCGCTGCTCGGAAAAATTTGTACTGAAGGTGGGCAGCGAGTTTCAGTTGAAAAGTTGGCAAGCCCCGTCCAATCCCAATCACAGGAAAAGTATCGGTACCGTTGCTAATTACGATAAGAGGAATCGCGGATTGGGTGCTTAAAAAATTGAACGAATCTCCTGTAGGGAGACTTAAGATTCCAACGAGACCCAGACCAAAACCTATTTTACTACGCTCGTAGAACCTTGAACTTTCGTTCTCAAAAAAGATTCCTTTTAGATGGAGTCGAGCATCCCCAGGCCCTATGGCTGCAAGCTCTTGTGATCCAGAAATTTGACCAGCCTGGAACCAGGTGATCGGCAGGGAAAGAGCGATCTGGAACCTTTTAAACATGGCGAAAGACAGAGAAAGGTCCATGGAGAGACGGTGATCCACATGAGGACCGAACTGACCCTCAATTGATCGGAGGGGTTGGTAAGTATAATTCAAGAAGAGTTGGGAAGTTAACTCAAGGTGTGGTCCGATGCTGCCAAGGTCTGTTGTGATGATTTTTCCAGTTCCTGGAGCTATATGAAAATGTTCGATATCAAAGAAGCCGAAGCTTCTTTTGTGGAAGAGAAGGGAGGACAGAGCAAAAGCGTAGAGGCAAAGAAGAAGGCGCCATTTGGTCTGATTCATGAGATATTCATATAGGACAATCAATGATGCAAGCAACCGATTTTGCAAAAATTCATATCCATGTATAGGGATCACGTAATACGTAGAGGGCCTATATAAACAGGAGAGGTTACCTTTCTGCAGAAATCACAAGTTGCTGTGTTCCTTGATTAAGGGAACAGCGAGAAGCTGCTGAAAATAAAGCAGATGCGTTGATAGATTCGTATCGGTGGTTTTACATTCGATAAGAAAGAGCAAAGAGGGCTGGCCCTTCGTGGCAGGCTCATGTGAGCAAACTGATTTCCCAGCTGATGAGCCAGGGTCGTTTTTCCTACCTGCCTAGGTCTACTCACAAAGAGCATTTTATTCCATTCTGTAAGCATCTGCTTGGCATAAGGAAGGATTGTTCTCGATAGAATAAGACCGTTTTAGACCGAACTCGAAAAAAGTCATGACTTTTTTCGGTGTGGGTCGAATTTAGTCATGTTCTGAGGAGAAATTTTGCTTAGAGATACTCTCCGAAGACTTCTTGCTGGATGCGAGGCCATTCTGATGAGAGAATGCTGTGCATGACTGTATCTCGCACTCTTCCTGAATGGGTAATCATATGGGATCGTAAGATTCCTTCTTCGGTGGCGCCCAGTTTTTTGATGGCGGCGCGTGATCGTAAATTCAGTGCATCCGTCTTAATCTCGACTCGATTCATAAGAAGCTCCTCGAATGCAAACCGGAGTAACTCATATTTGCAGGCTTTGTTTAGGCCTGAGCCTCGGGTATTTTTGGATAACCAGGTCCATCCAATCTCTAGGCGTTTAAATTGGGGGGTAATCTCAGAATACCGAGTCGAACCTGCGATTTGATTTGAGTCTTTATCAACGATTACGAAAGGATAGGACAGGCCTTTTGTCCTATCAGAAAGCGCTTGTTCGATATAATGCTCTAGGTCTTGACGGTCCCTGATCTCTGTCATGCCTACCTTCCAAAGTTCGGACTCTAGCGCGATCGGGAGGAGGGATTCTAAATCCATCATCGATAAAGGTCTAAGGAGAACCCGCTTATTCTCTAGGATGATATTGCGGGTCAGTAGGGCTTTTATATTCATGGCTATTTCCTTTGTGTGCGCGTTGGTAGGATAATATAGTACTTATCCTTCGAAATTTGGTACTTTATGATTCAAGCTCGCCTACAAACATTGCCAAAGAAAGAACTAAGAATCTTAAATAAAAACAAATCATTACCCAACTTTTGTTCCTTCTGTAGACTAAATTCTCTTTACATTCCAAGATACCCTTTTTAGACTCTATGGCATGAAAACCAAATCTCTTCTATTTTCACGCTTTCTTCTTCCTACTCTTTTTGGATTTTTTGTACTATCCATTTTTGCATTCAGCCCTAAAGCTGAAGCAAAAATTTTAAATCTGTACTTGGATGCTTATCCTGGGATGGTAGCTTCGGGAGTGATCGGACTTCCTGAAGGCTCAAACTACCAGGGAGAAGAACTTTACCGAAGTCAGCACACTGCATATAATATGGGATTCCATGTCGGTGGACGAGCGGGCCTTGATGTACTTATCTTTACAACCCAGCTTCGATTCGATCAGTATTTGAATCTGAATGAGGGAGGGAAATTTAGCGGAACTTTGGGTCAGCTGGTTGGTGGGTTTCATTTTCGGCCCATCAATAATTCAGGGGTGGTTTTGCATTTAAACATTTTGGGTGGAATTGTATTTGGCCTTGGGCTGAGTCCTCAGATTCCGATCAACGTGGACCAAATCTCAAAATTTGGGTTTACAGGCGAAGCAGAAGCGGTTTTGGAACTTCCCATCACAAAACAGGTTTTCAGCTTTTTTGCGAGCGCTGTGATCGGGTACCACGTGACCGGGTTTGATTCGGTTCGTATGCCTAATATGGATGATTTCCGTAACAAACCGCACGGCCCTCACTTTTTTCTCAGGGCCGGGTTCCGGTTCAACCTGCTTGGTTTTTAACCCTTTCCTCTATCCAGCACTAAATCTCTTAGAAAACGAGCGACCCTATCCCTCTAAAAGCGAAAGAAGATATTTTCTTTCATTTTCTGCGTGAATCTCAGAAAGAATTTGGTATGCTCACGCCCTATGGAACAGGCGCAGGCTCTTTCTCCGAAAAGGCAATTGACGCTGCTCGATTGTCTTGGCTTAGGTGTCAACGGCATTATTGGATCTGGGATTTTTCTTCTCACGGCAAAAGTTTGGCGGCAGGCTGGCGGAAAAGCTCCTTTGGCATGGCTGCTAACCGGAGTGATCTGCTCGCTTGTAGCGCTCTGTTTTGCCGAGGCTGCTGCTCGTACAGAGCGATCGGGAGGGCCGTATCGGTATGCTTACGAGGCGTTTGGTCCGTACATCGGCTTCGCGGTGGGCTGGGTCATTCTGCTGAGTGTGATTTTGGGGTATGCTGCGGTCGCCAAAGGCTTTGGTGAGCAGCTTGTCCGCACCGATTGGATCATGCAGCCTATCGTTCAAACGTTTTCTCTAAAAACGGATCCAAAAATGTTAGCAACCTTTATTGGAGGATTTATGGTGGTCCTCTTTGGGGGGATTAACATTCTTGGGGTCCAGTTTGGAGCAAAGACCAGTTCGCTGATTAGCGCAGTGAAAATTGTAAGTCTTCTCCTGTTTATTGGGGTGGGTATCTTTTTCATCAAGTGGGGAAAGCTGCTGATGGCTCCCATGCCTGCTCTTGACCCAGATACAAATCAGTATGAATCCACCGGCATTTTGGCGGCCTCGTTTACCGCACTGTTTGCCATGACCGGCGTCGAATATGTTTCAGTGCCTGCTGGTGAAGTCCGAAATCCACGGCGTACCATTCCGTGGGCCCTTGGACTTAGTGTTTTGTTTGTGATGCTCCTTTATATTCTCGTTCAGACCGTTGCTGGGGGAACAGCTGATAGCTTGCAGTCCTCGTCAAATGCTCTTGTGGATGCGGCGAGAACCTTTGCCGGGCCTGTGGGAAAACGGCTGATGGAATTAGCATTTTTGATCTCGGCGATTGGGTACTGCTCGGCAAGTGCACTCGTGGGTCCACGCTACTTAGAGTCTTTTGCTCAAGATGGATTTTTGCCCAAAGTGCTTTATGCGCGCTCGCCCAAACGGGGGACGCTTGTGGCTGCTACCATTGTACTAACGGGACTGACACTGTTTTTTGTCCAGTTTGGTGGGTTTGCTCAGCTGGCCGATCTCTCGAACATTGCTGTGGTGATTCAGTACCTATCAACGTGCGTTGCTGTGCTTATTCTTCGAAGAAAATCGCAGATGAAAGAGCCTGGCGGTTTTGTAATCCCTTTTGGCCCGGTCATTCCGATCATTGCGATTGTGGGATGCACAGCGTTTTTAGCGGGCGTTGGTAAAATGGAATGGGTCGTCGCTGGGAGTGCAATTGTGATGGGGCTTTTGATTAGCCTCGTTTGGAAAACCATTCTCCCAAAAGGTGAGAAAACAGAGTCGGGTGGAGAGATTTAAGTGGGGTAAGGAATCCAAGGAACGGGTTGAACGGCTAACTCCTACGAGGGAGGTAGCTAAAGGGATGACAAGGGGCTTATTATGTCTTCGAGAATCGATGAAATCAGAACCATTATTGCCACCAATCCAAAGGACCCTTTTTCCCAATATGGCCTTGCAATGGAATATAAACGCCTAGGTCTTTTTTCTGAAGCAAATCAAGCATTTACGCAGTTAGCTGCTGAATTTCCAGCCTATGTTCCTCAGTATCTGATGCACGGGAACTTGCTTGTAGAAATGGCCCGTATCGAAGAGGCAAAACAAGTATACCGGCACGGAATCCTTGTTGCTGAGAAGGCACAAAATTACCATGCTAAAGGGGAGCTTTCCCAGGCACTTTCCCAGATCGAGGATATGGAATAATAAGAGAGATATAAGAATTTCGTGAGTATCAGAGAGCGGAATTTTCTCCGCTCTCTTTAAGGAAATACTGTGTCAAAAGATTGTTTAGCTCTTGGCGCTAAATTGAAGTTGGCCCATTCTAGGAGAATCTGAATCAGAGGTGGTAAAGACAATCATCGCGATAGGAAGGTCAAGGTTAAACCCAGTTAGAGTGCCTGCTCCCAAAGTTACTATGTAAAGAGGAAGTTGGTTTTTGTTCTCTTGCACAGCTGGTTTTATATCAATGATGGTAGAGCCTTGCTGAAACTGAACATGTTCAAGCTGAGAGTGTGAACACATATTAAAAAGAGCAAATTCAATAAACCCATCTTTGCCTTGGGTTAAGTTTGCACGTTGAATACGAATTTCTACAGGTCCCGTCACATCCTGGCAAGAAACAGGTGCAGGCTCAAGCCAATCAAAGGCCTCTCCCTTTTTACAAGAGATTTGAGAAAGAGCAACCCCTGTTAGTAAAACAAACGTAAGAATATTTTTCATATCATCTAACTCCTATCCTTCGGTATAGTACAAAAGGAAGAAAGCGCAAGAAAAAGCTAACTTTGTGCGGAATCTAATGTTTTGTAAAAATAGTACTCGCTTAGGAGCTTAATGTCTCACGAGATGTTGCTCGATGCATACCTAATCAAGCTTGCATTTCTTACCTCGGTGTGGAATAGTACCTTTTTTCGCTGCATCCGTGTTGATTGGGAGACGAGTTTATCAAAGTCCGCTGCCTAAGAAATCGATGGGAACAGCGTATTTGGAGAACCCATGTCAACAAAGAAACACCCTCACACTACAGATACAGAAACACCCCCAGCCACCAAGGAATCCAGCGTACATACCTTCGAAGAGCTCGGGCTGACTCCTGCCATCCTACGAGCCATCACAAAGTTAGGCTACGAGAGCCCAACACCCATCCAGAACCGTTCCATTCCTCCGTTGCTTGAGGGAAGAGATGTCATGGGGCAGGCTCAAACTGGTACAGGTAAAACGGCAGCCTTTAGCCTTCCGCTGTTGCAAAAGATCGACCTTAAGAAAGAAGTTGTTCAGGCACTGGTGCTTCTCCCCACCCGTGAGCTTGCCCTGCAGGTTGCCGAGGCCATCCATTCTTATGCAAAGGATCTGGGCCGGTTAAAAATTCTTCCTATATACGGCGGGGCCTCAATGAAGCAGCAGCTCGATCATTTAAAGGCAGGGGTGCAGGTGGTTGTGGGAACCCCGGGACGGGTGATCGATCACCTAAAACGGGGAACGCTCTCGCTAGAGCATGCAAAATACCTGGTCCTTGATGAAGCGGATGAGATGCTAAAAATGGGCTTCTTCGACGACGTTAACTGGATCTTGGAGCAAGCCCCCGCCGAAGATAGGCAGATTGCCCTGTTTTCAGCAACCTTTCCGCCTGCCATTAAGACAATGGCACAACGGTATTTGCAAAATCCTGTTCATGTAAAGATAGAGCAAAAAACAGCGACGGTCTCGACGATTGATCAGAAATGTCTGGTAGTCCAAGACTACCAAAAGCTTGAAGCGGTAACGCGGCTGTTAGAAGTCGAGGCCATTGAGGCGGTGCTCATTTTTACCCGTACCAAGGTAGGCGCGTCGGAGCTTGCCGAGAAACTACTAGCAAGGGGATACAGGGCAGAGGCTCTTCATAGCGACCTTTCCCAGGCTGAAAGACAGAAAGTGCTAAGACGTCTGCAATCAAAACAGTCCGAGATTGTAGTCGCAACCGACGTAGCTGCGCGAGGTTTGGACGTACAGCACATCAGTCACGTCATTAACTACGATATGCCCAACGATGGAGAGGTGTATACGCATCGAATTGGGCGTACGGGAAGGGCAGGAAAGTCTGGGATCTCGATCCTCTTTGTCACACCCCGAGAACGGGGCATGCTTGCACAAATCGAGCGATTTACCAAGAAGCCCATCGAGATGATTTCCGTTCCTACGCAAAAAATGGTGGTAAGCAAGCGGAACGAGCGTTTCCAGCAGCGACTTGTTGAACAGCTCCAGGGCGATTTGGCCGATGCTCTCCATTTTGTGGGTCGATTTGTTGAGCAGCAGGGAGAGGACCCAGTGCGGCTTGCCGCTGCCGCCATCTCTTTGCTCACGTCTTCCTCTCCCACATCGGGAACAAAGCGAGGTGAAGAGCAGCCAAAAGGAAGGTTGTCCTTTGCTGGCTCGAAGAAGGATGAATCTGATGAACTGTGGCCCAAGGCTTCAGACTTTCTAAAAGATCCATCCTCTGGACATGGCAGTGAGCGACGCAGCAAAAGATCTGAGAAGAGGCCAGCAGGCAGAGGGGAAGTCAAAGAAAGAAGGGACTCTGCTTTTGGAGGGGGTGCTTTTTATAAAGAGAGGGGGAGACCTTCTAAAGAAAAACAAGGCCTTCATCGCGATGAGAATTCGTTTGAGGATTCTAAACCTAAAGGGAAGGGGTTTTCAGGGGAGTACGTTTCCAAAGAAGATGTTCCCTTCTTTCCTCGTAAGAAACCATCTATAAAAAAGGGTTCTTCCTTTGCTGGGGACTTTAAGAAAAAGAAATCTTTTGCCTCTTCTTTCAAAAAAGAGGCAAAGAAAAAACCAGTCCGTTCACGGTAGATGATTTATCCTAAATTTCTCCAGCATCTGATGTAGGTTAGGACGTACTTAGATATTTGACGCGAGTCTAAAGAGCCAATAGGATAGACTTGAGTCAACGCCAGATTCCAATGGTTTGAGGAGATATCGATGAGGACGTTCTACGGGTTGCTTCACGCTGTCATTTTGGTAGGTTCCATTCTTTTATTAAAGCAGTTGTCCTCTGCAGACAACCGACTCTCTTTACAAAGCTACTGCCAGGTAAGTTTCCCATCACCGAAGAAACACAAACAAGCCCTGATTGCGTTTCATAAGCAAGGAATCGAACCGCTATTAGGAGTTACGTTAAGCTGTAAATCCCCTTGTTCTGCTCTTCAAACCAAAGAATCGTCTAAGGAAGCATTTTTACAAAGTACGGCTGCTCTTCTTAAGAAATACCAAGGCAAAGTGGAAGCATGTACCTTTGTGACACCAGCCTCAAATGGGAATGAAGATCCCAACCCCATAGGGATGCAAGCTCCAAGGAAGCCCGTCATTTATTTGTACCCTCCCAAAGCGCAAGAGGTCCTTGTTCAGCTTGATTATCAGGGAAGGCTTGTGTCCCATTATCCTACGTATGATCCTGCTCTCCATGGGTGGCGGGTTCTCGCTTCACCAGAGGGGGTGCTTTTCAACCTGGCTGATCGTCGAGAGTACGGTTATCTCTTCTGGGAAGGGTTTGCGGACAAACCGATTAGCATCGATCGCTCTTATGGATTTATGGTACCAGGGTCCGAAACGGTGTCCTTCCTGCAGAAGACACTCGCAGAGCTTGGTCTTACGGACAGAGAAGCGAACGAGTTTATTGTATACTGGCTTCCCTACATGGAACGTAACCCTTATAATTTTATCCAGTTTGTTGGAAAGGCGTACACA
Source organism: uncultured Myxococcales bacterium (assembly GCA_964537055.1). GTDB lineage: Bacteria > Myxococcota_A > Polyangia > Palsa-1104 > JAEUJZ01 > CAZHYV01. The sequence goes on along the minus strand of CAZHYV010000002.1, from coordinate 180,734 downwards.
GACACCGCCTCCCTTACGATCACGCCCAAGCCAGATTCATTGCTGCGTGTGTTTATGGTATTCCAGAGGGTAGACGTACCCTTCCCAGTGACTCCTCAGCAACTTTCACCCTTCGAGCGCAAAGGCTTTGTGGTCGTAGAGTGGGGTGGGAGTGAGCTTCAGAACCAATGAAATTGGGCGCAGGTAGATAAGCTAAATTAACTGGCCAAATTGCCTGGGGAGGCTGATGGTGACAATCTCTCAAGGCATGTGAATATCTATCGTATAGCATCCCTTTGCTACCCTAAACCAACCGAAGAAAATATTTATATTTCAATACCTTGACAGATCATACATAGTCAGGATAGACATCCATCTTCCAGAGAAGAGATACATTTTGCTAAATCGGTGGTTGACTCGCCCTGCAGAATTTCTATCGATTGAAAAGGAGCCTATCCATGTTAAAAAATCAAGTTGCCCTTATCACTGGAGCCAGTCGGGGAATTGGTCGAGCCATTGCCAATGTGCTTGCCCGCGAGGGAATGCATCTCGCGCTTGTGGCTAGGACAGAATCGGCGCTGAAGGAGGTTGAACAAGAATGCAGCGAGCAAGGGGTAAAGGTGATCTCCTTAGCTTGCCATTTGGAGCAACCAGAAACATGGAAGTGGGTTATTGAGCAGACGTGGAGGCGTCTTGGAGGACTTCATTCGCTCATCAACAACGCAGGGGTCTTTTTAGACCACAAATCGATTGAGGAAGCAGATCTGAGTGCTTGGGAATTTACCTTGGATGTAAATCTTCGGGCGGTGATGGGATTATGTAAATATGCGCTCCCTTATTTAGGTCGTCATGAGTCTGGAAGCATTATCAATATTGCTTCTATCTCCGGGAAGATGGCTTCTTCAGGGCATGCGTCCTACTGCGCATCAAAATTTGGGTTGGTTGGATTTTCCTCTGCCCTCTTTGAAGATGTGCGGGAAAAGAAGATTAAGGTGTGCACGATCTGTCCAGGGTACGTCGCGACAGAGATGGTGGATGATGAGCCTGAGCTGATCCGAAGCAAGATGATTCAGCCTGAGGATGTGGCCCAGGCGGTTCGGTTCGTGCTGGCATTTCCCAAAACCTCATGTCCGACCGAGATCATCATTCGCCCCCAGCAGTCTCCAAGAAAGCCATAGAGGATGTGGTACCTCGCCCTTTAGGGGCACTGGTCCGAGAGTAAAAGCACCCTGAGGGCTGCTTCCCAGCAGAGCTATTTTTTCCCATGGGGAGACTTTGCTAGCGGAAGCAGCGCCAGTTCCTGTTTAATTCTTGAATAAAGTTCTGGGAGCCAAGAGGGGTTTTTAGGAAGCTGTTTCCAGCAGGCGCTATCTTGCAGGGGACAAGGACTTAGGACCACTTTCCAAGAGGAGTAGTTGGATTTTGCAGCCAAGATAAATAGTTCTTCAATGCCTAGGTCTCCAATGGCGATACAACCAATCGATACATCTTTCCCATGGATCATGATATCTCCCCCTAGTCTTGTTCTTCCCTCTTGTTTTGCGTGGGCTAGGTCAAAAGCGTTGGGGTAGTTGACCCGTAGGGACAAATGGTAGAGGCTGTTAGGATTTAACGCTTCGATACGGTAGATTCCCTCGGGAACTTGCAGGTCTCCTTCCCTCAATTTAGGACCTTTTTCTCCGCTGGCTGCAAGCACAGGGTAGGATTTGATGAAGGTCAGCGGTTGATCATCACCTTCAGCATAGAGGGATAGCATTTGTTCTTGCTTTGAGTAACTAAGCACCACGGCTTTGGGGGGATAGCTGACGTTTGCTGTTTGAAATGCTTTGAGGAGACGCTTTTTTACGTCTGCTTCGTACTGAAGAATACGTTCATTTACGCTATAGAACTTACGAGATGCACGGTTCTCTTTAGCACATACCCCGAAAGGAACGATTCCTAAAAAGAAAATCTGTAAAGAAAACTGAGAGAAAAAGGATCTGAGGAAAGAGTGTAATGGGTTCATCATTAGGATAGTAGCATCAGCTTTAGAGAAAGTGTAGCTTTGCTCTCATTCGAATTTCTCGTAACTGAGCCGACCTTTGGAAATAGTTGAAAAGGGGAGGTAGGAAGGGAGAGAATGACTTTGAGAGAGGAAATAGTTTGGCTTATTCTCGCATTGCTTTTAAAGGGGGCGTTCTTGCTGCACGCACAGCAGGCAAAAATCCAGCAATCATCCCGACGCCTCCTGCAAAAATGAGAGCCGTGATTAAGGTTTTGGCTGTAGGGGTAAACGTAAACACGATCTCGGAAAAGCTGGCAAAGTTCATCATCGAGAATTTAACGAAGCCAAGCAGAGATGCAGCAGCAATCCCAAATAGACCCCCGCCTAAAGCCAAAAGCAGTGTTTCGAAAAGGAAAGAGACTAAGATGCTAAGCCGAGAAAACCCAAGTGCTCGCAATGTGCCAATTTCTCGTCCACGACTTGCTATCGAGGCGTACATGGTAATCATTGCACCAATGATCGCTGCAATGGAGAAGATGGCGGAAATGCTAATGCCAAGAGCATTGATAAAAATAGAAGTGCCCTCAGACTGCTTCTTATAGTATTCGTCCTCGCGCATTGCCTCTAACCCTAGCCGTTTATCTTGAGAGATGGTTGCTTGAAATGCATCAAATTTGCTGGCAGATTCAAGCTGTACCCGTACCGAGGAAAAAAGACCTTGTCTCCCAAAGGAGGAACGTACTGTATCTAGATCGCCTAACACTTCAGACTCATACGAGGACCCATCCGATTCAAACACGCCTACAACTTTCACAGGACGGTTCTTTCGCAAATCGAACGATTGGCCTACGTCAAGACCGACAAACCGACCCCGAAGGCGCTTACCTATAATAACTTCATCCGAACCTGGCTGAAACAGCCTCCCTTCAATAAGTTTAATCTCGGGACGGAATTTGATTCCCTGCTCCGTGGTACCTCGGATCTGGACGTTTGAGATTCCCTCTTGTCCTGCTTTGTCCATCGTGATCACGACGACCACTTCACCTACTCCCATGGCTGTAGCATCAGCATTCATCTTTACTCCGGGGGCTGCAAGGATTAAGGAGAGAGCGGGGGCATCAATACTGCTCGGCATTTCGGCATCGCTGCCTTTTCTGAGCACGATCGCTCGGTCTGCCTGACCTGAGGTGCCGAGGGTTTTACGGAGACCATTAGAGAGCATGAGTGCGACCGAAAGTACAAATACAACCAAGGCTACGCCAAACAGAGCGGCAAGGGTGGTCGCCTTTCGGAAGAACAAACTGCGGACATTATAAGCGATTGGGACCATAGGATTATCCTACCTTTCGTAAGGCTGCGATGACGTTGAGCTTTGAGGCGCGATACGCGGGGATAAGTCCGGCGACAATGCTAAGAGCTACAGACAGAAGAATCGCCAAGATCATTGTCGAAGTTTCGATACGGAAGTAGGGGAAAAATCCACCCATATTCTCTTCAATAAACCGGCCCATGCCTTGGTTGATGAGAGGGTAGGAGATTAAAAGACTGATGGCCCCGCCAATGACTCCGATCAAAATGGACTCAAACAATACAGACATGGCGATGTGCTGAGGCAAAAAACCAATCGCTCGGAGCGTTCCGTATTCTTTCGTCCTCTCTCGTGAACTCATTGCCATCGTGTTCCCCAAAATGAGGGCCATAATGAGCAGGATGACCACGGAAACGATCTTGAGCGCTGTTAGGACTGCTGAGAGCATCCCTATAAATGAAAGGTTCATTGCCCGCTCGCTCATGGTGAGCGTTTGCATCTCTTTTTCTTCGAAAATACGATCAATGGTTTTGCTGATATCCGCCCCTTTGCTGGGGTCGTTAACGCGGCTGACTACCCAACCAATTTGGTTTTTGTTCCGCTCTTCGAGAGACTCATTAAGATAATCCCAATGAAAAAAGAAAGAAGATCGATCCATCGATTTTCGAGAGGTTGTATAAATTCCTGCAATTTGAAACTGCCAATCTCCGGGGTAAATGGTCCCCGTTAGAATAATTGTATCTCCAACCTTCCATCCTACCTTCTTTGCAAGCACATCCCCAACGAGTGCACCTTTACGGTTTTCAAGCCAAGCCTGTTTTTGGTCGGCAGAGACAATAATTTCGTCATACACCGACAAGAAGCTTTTTGTGTCTACGGCCATGGAGCCAAAGAATTCCTTTTCATGCTTCGGATCCTTTGCGCCGAACCAGTTCATAAACGTGGCCTCTTTGATTCCAGGAACCTCGCGGATGGTTTGAATATAGTGCTTTGGAAGAGGGACTATAATCGTGATTTTGTTTCGGGTTGCAATACGGTCTTTGGCTGCATGCTCAGCCCCAACATTCCAGGCGGTCAGGACCGTTCGGATCAGCACAAAAGCAAGCAGCGTAACCGCAATGCCTAGTACGGTCAAAACAGCCCGTAGCCGGTTCCTCCAAACATTGCGTAGAGAAAGAAGAAATAGGTTCATACCAAGATTCCTTTGTTCAGTCGCCTTGTGATGGTGGCTCGTTCTGCTGCTGCAGGATCGTGAGTGACCATCACAATGGTTTTACCAAACTGCTTATTGAGGGCTTCGAGGAGATTTAAAATTTCATCTGCGCTTTGTCGATCCAGATCGCCTGTAGGTTCGTCGGCCACAATCAGCTTGGGATCATTTACTATGGCTCTTGCAATGGCGACGCGTTGCTCTTGTCCACCGGATAGCTGACGGGGGTAGTGGTGCATCCGCTCTTCTAGGCCCACGATGCGAAGCGCTGTTTGCGCCCGGGTTTTCCTTTCGTTGGCTGGAACCTTCGTTAAAATGAGGGGAAGCTCTACGTTTTCCTGGGCGGTTAAGACAGGGAGCAAGTTGTAGGTTTGGAAAATAAAACCAAGCGTATTCGCTCGAAATTTGGCAAGTTCGCCTTCATTGAGCTTTGTAAGCTCGATTCCGTCCACAGAAATGCTGCCAGCACTTGGTTTATCAAGCCCTGCGATCAGGTTAAGGAGGGTGGATTTCCCCGAACCAGAAGGACCCATAAATGCCTCAAACGATCCTTGGGGAATCTCAAGATTTAGATTTTCGAGCACATGAATAGGCTCTTTCCCTCGGAGGTATGTTTTTCTAATCTGGTTGAGTCGTACAATCGGCTGGGTGATGATCATAATAGTTCTACGAAAGCTCCTTAATGCCTTTCGTAGCGAGATACGAAAGAAATTTCAACAATTTTCATGAGAAATAAGGGAGTTGGGCAAAAATTGCCTGTGTAAAGGTTAATCTTGTGCCTTTTCCTTAATTTTCTGTCCGTCGGCTAATGTATTTGGCGGGTTTTTGACCAATTTGGTTCCGGGACTAGGTCCTTCCTTGAGTTCATAGCCATCCCCAGTTTGTTCTCCTAGGATGATGTTCACCATTTTAACTTGGTCCTCATGCACAACAAAGACGACCTTCTGTCCTTGACGTGTCGTCAACGTGTTCTTAGGGACGATGGTTTTTGGCTTCTGCGTCATCATCTTTTGGTCAAGTTCGTTCGTCAAGAAACTAACGCGAGCCGCCATCTCGGGAAGTACACCATCCGGCGGGTCTTGAAAACGAACCTTCACAATCGCCGCTGCTTTTGCCCGGTTGAGCTTCGGAACAATCTCGAGCATGCGGCCACGAAATCTCTTCTGAGGAAACGCGTCAAGGACGATCTCGCAGGGCATATCCACTTTGATTTTGTCTAAGCGTGCCTCGGGAATATCGGTTTCAACCACCAAACTAGAAAAATCCACGAGTTCAAGCAAAGGGGCCTGCGGTGTAACCACTTCACCCATCTCAGGGGGCTTGGTCACTACAGTTCCCGAGATAGGAGCGTGAATTCTGAGGAGACCGAGGTTGATTTGTAAGGTTTCTAAATCAGACTCTGCTGCTTTGGCCTCTGAGATCGCAGCCTGAACTGCTGATGCAAGCGAAGAGGCGTGGGCTGCCAAATCTTCCACCCGGGCCTGTGCTTCTGCTCCCTGTTTTAGAAGTTGCTCCGCCCGCTGAAGTTGAAGCTTGGTTTCCTTCAGGTTTGCTCTTGCCGTCTGGATACGCGCCCGAGCTGCAAAGAGGCGTGCCTTTCCTGCAAGAATGGCGCTTTTCTGCTCGCTCTCATCGAGCATAAGCAAGGCATCTCCGGCCTTGACATGATCCCCCTGTTTTACGAGAATTTTTTGAATCCGGCCTTGAATCTTTGAGCCTACTTTGGAGATAGTCTGGGGAATGACGTAACCCGTCGCGGTAAGACCTACCGAAGCTTGAATGGGAGAAACCAACATCACTTCGCTAAATTCTACCTCGGTTTTAAATACTTTTGCCATCATGTAGGGCCATGCCAGCACCCCGGAAACGGAAAGACCAGCGATCACCAAAATTCCTAGAAGAACGTAGACAACACTTTTACCTCTTCCTGAAGGTTTCTCTCGATTAATTTTTAAAGACGCCAGATCAGCAGATAATTGAGTCGACATACCTGCACCTGTTTTGCACAATTTCTCTAGAAAAAGCTAGCGTAAAATAAAGAAAAATTTAGCGAAAATGCTAACGGAGCGCTAGGAAAAATGGGTGGAAATAGATTCTCTTCGTTACTCTGGCTTAGATTCCCTTCAGGTAATAGACATAAATTTCTGCATTATCCTCGTAGATTGCCTGAGCAGCCGCTTTGGTTCCATCCGTACTAAAGATCATTGTGGAGGTAACCGGTTCCTTGCCAACCAGACTGACCAAGGGATTTAAGGATGAATCCCAAATTTGGGGGAGGACCGAATATGTCCCTCGTTCGTGGTAATATTTCTTACGAACCAGGAAAGTCCGCTCTGGATTTGGGATAGAGCCAGCTGCAGAGAATAGAAATTCGGCCTCTGGATTGACAACTTTGGTAATGAGAGCGTTGGTCTCTGAGTCCCATATCGTAATGCGCTGAAAAAGGTCACGATCTATTTGGTCAGGATCAGACAATATAACTACCTGTCTGTCTTGAGCAGAAACTTGAACTAGGTAAGGAGGAGTGATAGGAAAGCTTATATTCTGCACAACCGCATTTGTATCTGCTTGAATTGTTTGCAAATTAAAAATGCCTATATAGCTACTGACCATAACCTGAGGAGCCGAAGAATCATGGCCATTTATGAGTACCAGGACCTCTTTAGAGGATGGAAAATAAAATTCCCACCGAGGAAGAACATTGGGGTTAGAAACCAAATCCGTTGTCTCCCATACATTTAGGGTAGTTAGGCTGCTATTCTTCGAGGAAAACCCTATCCACTGACCATTTCTTGTAGCAAATAGTTTAATGTTTATATCGGACCGTAAATCCTTCGAAAAGAGCACTTGCCGCTTTTGCGTATCGATTGCATGAATCAACACACTTTTATTCTGATTTACCGTTTGATTTGCTGAGAAAACAAGCAATGAAGAGTCCTCCGAAGCTTTTGGGGTCTGCTGCAATTCAAAAGAACCATTGAATGATAACGTCGTATCCAGGGTTCCGTCCAGCTTCCAAAACTTTACGACGCCCGCTGTTTTCTCTAGGGCAAGAAATCCGTTACTCTCTCGGTTCCAAAAGACTTGAGAAAAATTTTCTGTAGGGAGCTTTGCCGCTTTGCTGATAAGCCGTTGCTCGTTCACATCCCAAATTTGGATTTCGTTTGTAACTACATTTCCATCCTTTGTGGAGCCATAAAGGTTGACCGCAAGATACATGCCATCCGGTGAGAAACGAAACGATTCTACCTGATATCGTTCTCCTTGAGGATGGTCCACGGAGAGGGAGAGTCGAAAAACAGGCAGGATTGGGGGCGGTTCAGTACGGCACTGAATCAAAAGAGCTACTAAGAGGAGGAAGAAACGTTTTGGAGCTAGAAAATATCTCATGAGAGTTCCTTAATGATGGAGCAAGTCGGCTTTTTGTGGCATGGGTCTAGTCGCTTGCAATATCTGCTTATGACCCAAGGCGAAAGCGAAGTCCTAGGAAAAATCCTAGGTCGAGCACATCCTGCCAAAATCCAAACATGGAAGGCCCATTTGCGATTTTTGCGGAAACTTGGAGGCTAATTCCTTTGGCTGCCGATAATTGAAATGAAGCGCCTGTCTGAAAAAAGCCGTAAAGCATCTGGGCGTCAGCAGGCTCGCGTACTGAGAAACCATCAACGCCTCTTGCCTGCTGATCATTAAATGGACCCATAAATGAGAATTTACCCCCGATGCCGCTTTGAAAAAACCAGGCAAACCAAGGCTTCACTCCTATTTCCATCCCGAGTCCCACCGAGGCCTGAATAAAAGGAAACTGACTGTTAAAGTAGTACCCTGACCCTATCTGAGGAAGGAGAGCATAAAATCTTAGGCAGGGCGTTTTTCCTTTGGATGCACAATTGTCGTAGAAATACAGTCCTAAGGAGAGATTTCCTTCGAAAAAACCCTGCATTGGTGCCATGGGAAGATCAAGTCCCCCGCCCAGCTCAATGCCTATACTCAACCTTTGCTTTGCATTCCCACTCCGTAGCCAAGGAGAAGAAAGAGTCGGTTGAGCTCCGCCGGGAAGCCCTTGGGTTTGAGGTGCTGAGGTTTGGCTTCCCGGACTTTGGGGTGTTGTTTCGGGCGATGCGGATAAGTCTCCTGAAGTAGGCGTAAATTGAGCATCCTTCGAACCTGGTTCTTGAGGAATCGATTCCTGCAGGCCCGACTCTTGCGGGCGCGGGGGTATCGTTACTCCGGGGGGGCGGTACGTTCTTGCCTCGGATTGCTTTGCCCAAAGGCCTAGGAGAATGATGAGCAGGAATATCAATCTTTTGCGTGCGCTTCTTTTTATCATGAGTAGCCTCAAATCTTTTTAGATGCCCCGGGAGAAGTAAATCCAGACCTCTTTGTTCGATTCCTCTTGTTTCCCTATCGGGACTGCTATTTTATTTCCATCCGCACTAAAGATCGCATCTGTAAAGTTGCAATTGTTCATCTCAAGGGCTGTCTTTGGGCCACCGAGAGAGCTTTCCCAAATCTCTGGGAGAGTGGTCGAACCAGAATCTGTCTTTTTACGACGAACGATAAAGACTCGATCTGACGCGGGATAGGGAAGGGTTTGGCCAAATAAGAAATCATCCGCCGAGGTTGTGGTCAAAACACCTGTCGTTGCATCTAGGACTGTAGCCTGATGGAAGAGGTCTTGATTTTTCTCATCCATGTTAGAAAGGAGTACAACACGACTCCCGTCGGGAGAAATCGAATAAGTGGATGAAGCTGAACTTGAAACCTGGTTTTGGTACACTAAGGTTTTCGTATCTGCTTGAAAAAGCTGAAAAATCGTGGAATCCCCCGAAGAGCTTTTTACCAGGAAGTAATAGACCTTATTGCGTTGACTAAACATTGATAGGACCTGGGGGTCTTGTCCGATTGCCAATTTTTTAAAGTCCAAGCTGGCATACGTAGTCAGGCTGTCGTTCTTGCTTTCGAAAACCTCAAGAAGATTTGTTGAATCAAGAGCCCCCACAAGTTCTCCCTGCTCTGATAGGAAAATACGCATCCACGGATGGCGAAGCGGTTTCATCTGTTTTTTGATCACTTGTGTACTTACGTCCACCAATGTGATCACGGTTGCTGAAGGATTCCCCTGCTGGGCCAAGAGGGCTAATACAGAAAAATCCTTAGAAAGAATGGGCGGTTGAATCAAATTGAAATTTGTTCCGATGGAAAGGGCTTGGATAAGTTGCCCAGAGGTTGCATTCCAGAACTTCACAGTTCCGGTGCGTTCATCAACGGCGATAAGATTCCCCGCCTCATTCCAAAACAGGTAGAAGAAATGCTCTGTGGTTTGCTTGGCTACAGAACTAAGCAACGTTTGTTCGTTCACATTCCAGATCTGGATTTCGCTGGCCAAAGTTCTACCATCTTGAGCGAGAGCATGAACATTCATCGCCAAGAGGGACCCATCTTTCGAGAAGCTGAGCGTCTTTACGCAAGGAGTTCCTTCTTGCGGAACTGACATAGAAACTGGAATTTTAGAGATCGGTCGAATAAATACAGAAAAACAATCGATGAAAGAACCAAAGAAGAGCAGAAATCCAAGTTTTTTAACAAATCGACGCATGAATCCTTAAATAAAATTTCTTAGAAAAATAGTATAAAGCTTCTTAGCATTGGCTTGTTACAACTGCAAGCAAATTGGAATTTCCACCTATGGTTGATTTCTGCCGAAAAATTTTCTTCCTATCTCAAATTTACGATAGCATAGGTCACCATGCCAAAGGCTGTACAAACGGATGCTTCTAAGCAAACGGACGTTTCTCATCCGAATGAGAGCTATCAAGCGAATGAAGGCCACCAAGCCACCCCTGTAGATATTCTGCAGGAGCACAAAACCGAGCCAGCCCCACCTGAGGCTAACAAAAGTATCATAGGGGCGACCTTTCTTATTTCTGCTGCTACCCTGTTGTCAAGGATCTTTGGGCTCCTTCGGGACCAACTCTCGGCTGCTCTGTTAGGCACGGGTTTTTATGGAGATGCTTTTAATTTGGCGTTTCGTCTGCCTAATTTGCTTCGTGATTTGTTTGCCGAAGGGGGGTTGTCGGTAGCATTTCAACCTGTGTTTGCGAAAAGACTAAGGGAGCAGGGCCGGAACGAGGCCTATCGGCTAGCGAACCTGGTACTGACGTTGCTTTTGGCTGTAGTCAGCATTTTAGTCGTGGCAGGGATCATTTTTTCCCCTGCCCTGGTCCGCTTTTGGGGACCTGGATTTATGGAGAACCCTGCGAAGTACGCCCTTGCCGTGCAGCTCACTCAGATCTTGATGCCATTTCTGCTTTTTATCTCGATAGCTGCTGTGATGATGGCTATGCTCAATGCAGAACGTCGATTTTTATGGCCGGCACTCTCATCAGTTTTTTTTAATCTTGCTGCAATCGCAATGGGGTTTTATCTTATTGTGTCCAAAACCTCAAACCTGAAACGCATCGCTATCCTTTGGTCAGTAGGAACCCTTTTAGGTGCGGTCTTTCAGTTGTTGGTCCAGGTACCCAGTTTGATTCGGCAAGGTTACAGATTTCGACCAAGCCTGGACCCTCGCTTTCGTGATCCAGGGCTGCGTACAATCCTGAGAAATTTTGTACCCATCTTGATTGGAGTTTTGCCCGTTCAGATGAGTGTGTATATCAATACAAGTTTTGTTTCAAGAACGGATCGCGCTACTGTTTGGCTGATCATGGCGTTCCGTCTTATCCAAGTATTTGTGGGTCTGTTTGGGGTGAGTATTGGTACTGTGGCCTTGGCCAGATATACCCAAAGTAGTTTTGAGAAGGATGCACAGGCCTATGAAGGCATCCGTGTCATACTGCGCAAGGGTCTACGCATGGTGATTCTTCTTACTCTCCCCGTTTGCGTGGGGCTTTGGCTTCTCTCCGAGCCTCTGATTCGGCTTTTGTTTCAGCACGGCCGGTTTTCCTCCGCTGATACTATTGCTACCGCCCATGTCCTTCGTCTTTACAGCCTGGGGCTTTTGGCGTATGGCGCCCTCAAGGTAGTGGTTCCTGCGTTTTATGCGCTGGGCCGCAGTCGGATTCCGATGCTTGGGGCCTTTTTGGCAATGTCCGTTCATGTGGTGATTAGTGCTTTGTTCTATCGAGTTTATGGATACTCAATTCTTGTCGTAGGCGTTGTGCTTTCTGCGTGGTTTAATCTTTTATTTGTTCTGATTATGTTCCAACGGTTCTATGGAGGGCTGTGGCAGCAAGAATTTGGGCAGAGCTTCTTCAAAATGACCCTTTCTGCCGGTTTTTTGGCGGGATTGCTGAAAGGAATTTCTTCTGTGTACCTCTGGTTTTATCAGACCCGCATTCGATTCTGGACAGACCTTGTATTTTTGGCTGTATGCGTTTTGGCAAGTGTGCTGTTCTATGGAGGTCTATGCCATCTCTTTGGTGTAGAAGAAGTGAAAGAAATGATGACAAAAATTCGTACAAAGGTTTTTAGAAAGGATCCCTAACGCCTTTCTTTTCTTAGCACCATCTGATGGGGAAAGTCTCTCCCATTACTAAGGGAGATGCAAACAACCAATTATGCAAAGGTCATTTCTATTCGAGGAACCATTTGCTTCCTAGCCGGAATAAGACATCACTTACATCTCGTCCTGCAAATAACAACAGTGCGATGAAGGCGCCCATTGAAAGAAATGGGCCAAACGGCAGAGACATATGCCGTAAGCGAGGGGTATCGCTTGTCTGAAGATGGGCAGTATCGCTTGTCTGGTGACGTCGCTGCCACAGTAATACAGGAATGCCTGCCAAAATTCCTAAGATGGATCCAAAGAGAACTGTGCTAATTAAACATTGATATCCAAGCAGGCCTCCAACAATCGCCAAAAGTTTTCCATCGCCGTAGCCTAGTCCCTCTCGTTTGGTAAGGTAGTAATACCCATCAGAGAGAATACGAATCAGCAAATAGCCACCAATCATGCTCAAAACGGCGTTCCAAAGAGAAACCCACTGAACAATGCGGCCCAACCCAAAAAAGACAACTATGGCTGGATAGGTGATTTTATTAGGCAGAATCTTCAGCTCCCAATCAATCGCTGATAGAATTAACAGAGTAAGTACAAAGAAAAAGGAAGTTAAGTAACAAACCAAACGAAAGATAACAGAACCATCTGCATTAAATATGAATCTTCTGTAAAGAATGAGACTTAGTACGATCATCAAAAGTTCGATAAGAGGATAACGAGAAGAAATGAGGGTTTTACAAAACCGACAGCGTCCTCGTAAGATCAAGAATCCAAGCAGAGGGATGTTATCATAGGCTGGAATTGCCTTTTGACACGCTGTGCAGGACGAGCCAGGAAAAACGATCGATTTTGCCCGAGGAATTCTGTAGATACACACATTCGCAAAGCTGCCAAACAGCGCGCCCCAGATGAAAGAGAAGAGATACCCAAAGGGGGATTGTAGAATTTGTAAGCTCCATTCGGACAAAGCATTTTCTCCTTGTTTGCTTATAAATAAGCGAAAGATCTATCCTTAAGAGGCACTTTAAAGGAAGGGGATCGCTGAGTCAACTACCTCTAGGTTCATGCTGGGGCCATATGTAAAAGTAGTAGGTAATAGAAGAACACTACCGATTAGGTGTTCCTTCTATTGTCATGAACCAAGGTACCTGCTATCTTGGAAAGTCTTTAAAGAGTTAGCTATGACTTCATATCTTCGACTTCAAACCATACTCACCGTAGGTTTCATAAGTTTCTTTGGGTTTATTTCTCTAGGATTTGCTGCAGATCCAAAAATCCCTCCTACCATCCAGATGAATTGGGAATCCATACAAACGGGAGACGATGCGGCAGAGCTTTTTCCTAGTTTTGAGCAACTTCTTTCGATCGTAAAGGTTCCCTTTGAAGTGAAAACAAAAATGCGTCTTGAAATCGATCCTTCCTGCATTCCAAAGGAGTATCGGGTTTTTGATAATGAAGTTATTTTGCGTTCAGACGGAAAACAGAACTGGCACCTAACCTACAGAAGTGACTATCCTAAGAAAAAAACGATGCAAGGAGGAGAGGCCATCCAAAAAGATGGCATCTACTATCGGAAAATGAGTGATACTCCCTTTATCCGACGACCTGCCGAGGATGGAGAGATTGAAAAGCTATTTCGGGTGCAAGACGGAGCCAAAGAGCTTTTCGTAATGCAAGCGCCTTTTTTGGTGGTGAAAGAGGTCAAGGCTGCCTCTGAGCCGCCGTTTGGGTGGGAGATTCTTCTTTCAAAGACGGACAAACCCTTTCCTGCCCTTCCTTCGCTCGGCATTCCTGGTGTTGGTGATTACAAAGGCCGACTTCTGGTCTCTAAGGAGCTAAATTTGCCGACGTTTTTTGAATTGACCTCTCAGTTCAATTTGGAGAAAAATTCGGCCCCTGAAGCTTCACCAAAGACCTGTCAGGAGGCGCCAAAAATGACGATCTCGCTAAAATGGATGCTCACCACAGAAGGAAGGCTTCCCACCGTGGAAGCCCCTGCCAATTGGAAGAATCCGCCTACTCGACAAAGGTCTAAGCCTCGCGAGGTCATCTCTTCCTCAAGAAGAAATCGGTAGCGTATGAACCTCCTCCTTGTAACGGTGGGAAAACTGCGTGAACCTTGGGCAAAGCTTGCCTGCGACGAATACATAAAGCGACTGAAGCCCCATTTCCGTTTGGATGTGGTGGAAGTGCGGGAAGCCGCCCAGATAGAAAAGCAGCTTCCTCCCAGGTACCTTGTTTGGATGTTTGATGAACAAGGGGAACTTCTCAGTTCGCCCCAGCTTGCTGCGAAGCTCAAAGAAGCACAATTGTCCTCAGCCCCGGGGCTCTGTCTCTTGATCGGCGGGCCGGATGGATTTCCTCCCTCTTTGAGAGAGAGTATTCGTATGAAAATTTCTTTATCCAAGATGACCTTCCCCTACCAGATCGCTCGGGTTGTCGTAGTTGAGCAGCTTTACCGCGCAGTTTCCATCTTGAGGAACGAGCCTTACCACCGTTAGATAAGTGTAGAGCATGGTTCTTTTACCAATGTGCACCTTGACGGAGCCTGCCTTTGTGGGGTACCCTTATCTATCACCAAAATGTTGATAGTTCTTAAGATAGGAATCTAAGCTAGTTCAAAGGACACAGAGCAATGGAAAAGCTTGAGCAAGAACATGAGTATGGCGTCATCCTGGCGTCACGTACAAAGACGAAGGTGCCTTCGCTCTATAAGGTGCTCCTTCATAATGACGACTATACCTCGCAAGAATTTGTTATCCTCATGCTACAGTCGGTTTTCCATAAATCAGAAGCAGAAGCCATTCAAATCATGCTTCATGTGCATGAGCGGGGAATGGGTATTGCCGGAATTTATCCATATGAGATCGCCGAGACCAAAGCAAATAAAGTGATGACTTTAGCCAAGCAATATGAATATCCGCTGCAGTGTACGGTAGAACAAGAATAAATATAGATTTTCAAGAGGACAGAGGCGTGTCAACCCGAAGTGGCAATCTAACCAGGAACCTGAGGTATTAGGATGATTACCAAAGAATTGCAGGAAAAGTTTTTGGCCGCTTTTCAAGAAGCTCGTAGACGTAGGCACGAATACCTATGCCTCGAACATTTTCTTTATGTATTCTCTCAAGAAGAGGAGGGACGCAAGCTCCTCCATGCGTGCGCCATCGACGTTTTGCTTCTGCAGAAAGAGTTAGAGCAGTTCTTCGAGGATCGTCTCGAAACGCTTTCGGAGGGGCTTGAGCGAGATCCTGAACAGACGGTGGCCTTTCAACGAGTATGGCAGCGGGCAGGGCTTCATGTGCAAAATGCGGGCCGTACAGAGATTGACAGCGGTGCTATTTTTGTGGCCCTGCTCCAAGAACGGGATTCGTACGCGGTCTATCTTCTCGAGAAACAGGGCTTGACTCGGATCGATGTACTCAATTATCTCTCCCATGGGATTGAAAAAAACACATCTTTATCTACAGAGCATCATGAGGATGAGATTGAGAACCCCGATGAAATCGAAGGAAAATCCGAGCCTTCTTCAGAGGTTGAGGAAGCTTCTCCTCGGCAGCAATCGGGATTCCTTGAAAAGTTTACAGTCAATCTGGTTGAACAAGCAAAACGAGGGAAGATTGATCCCCTTGTGGGCCGTAAGGAAGAGCTTGAGCGAACTGTCCAAATTTTATGCCGGAGAAGGAAGAACAACCCCCTTTATGTGGGGGAGGCCGGCGTAGGGAAAACCGCGATTGCGGAGGGGCTGGCTCTCAGAATTCACCAGAAACAGGTGCCTCCTGTTCTCCAAAATGCGGTCATCTATTCTTTAGAAATGGGCTCTGTTTTGGCTGGGACAAAGTTTCGAGGAGAATTCGAGCAACGGCTGAAAGGGATTTTGGCGGCTTTACGGAAAGTCCCCCATTCTATTTTATTTATTGATGAGATCCATACCATTGTGGGCGCGGGTGCTGTCAGCGGAGGATCGCTGGATGCAAGCAATCTGCTAAAACCCATGCTTGCCTCAGGAGAGCTTCGTTGTATTGGCTCAACGACTTATGCTGAATACAAAAACATTTTTGAAAAAGATCGAGCCCTGGCTAGGCGTTTCCAAAAAATTGAAGTAGGCGAAAGTACGATTGAAGAGACGTACCAAATTTTGAAGGGCCTCAAAGCTCGCTATGAGGAACACCACCAGGTCAAATATACCGATGCCGCTTTGCGAGCCGCTTCTGAGTTATCTGCGAAATATATCAGCGATCGATATCTCCCTGATAAAGCCATTGACGTGATCGATGAAGCTGGCTCAGCGATGAGGATGCTAAACACGGGTCAGCGGAAGCACCGGACCGTAAGACCTGTAGATGTCGAGCGTGTGGTCGCGAAGATGTCGCGTGTCCCTGTCCATCGGGTCACTGTGCAGGATAAACTTCAATTAAAAGAGCTTGAAAAAGAATTAAAAAAGCGAATCTATGGCCAAGATGCTGCGATCGAACATCTCGCTGCTGCGATCAAACTATCACGAGCGGGGCTTGGACATCCCGAGAAGCCGATTGGAAGCTTTCTGTTTTCAGGGCCTACGGGGGTTGGAAAAACTGAGCTTGCCAAACAGCTGGCACAGGCCTTAGGGCTTTCCTTCCTGCGGTTTGATATGAGCGAATACATGGAGAAGCATACGGTGTCTCGACTGATTGGTGCACCTCCGGGCTACGTAGGATTTGATCAGGGTGGCTTGTTAACGGATGCCATTCGAAAGACTCCGCATGCGGTCTTGGTGCTGGATGAAATTGAGAAAGCACACCCCGATGTATTTAACCTGCTGCTTCAAGTGATGGATCACGCAACCCTCACAGACAATAATGGAAGAAAAGCGGACTTTCGGAACATCATCCTGATCCTCACGAGCAACGCAGGCGCGAGAGAGCTTTTGTCAAACCAAATTGGGTTTGGGGCAAAGACAGAAAAAGCCTTGGACAAAGGGGCGATCGAGCGTACCTTTAGCCCTGAATTCCGCAATCGGCTTGATGCTTGGATTTCGTTCGCTCCGCTCAGCGCTTCGGTCATTTTGCAGGTGGTTGAGAAATTCCTAGTTGAGCTTAATGCCCAACTGATGCTGAAAAAAGTAGAACTGCTTGTCTCGAAAGCGGCCAAGGATTGGCTTGCCCAAAAGGGGTACGATCCGTCCTATGGTGCCAGACCCATGGCTCGTTTGATACAAGACCAGATCAAAAAGCCTTTGGCAGAATCTATTCTGTTTGGTGAACTACAGAATGGGGGAAAGGCTTGGATCGATTTACAAGGGGAGACCCTCAGCATTTCGTATCAGTTGCCTTCTACACAAGAACCAATCCTCGCTGTTGCCCCTGAGTCAATCTCGTAAAAAGAGGAAATCCTCCCATTTCCAATCTCCCCCCATTTTTATCCTTCCGCTTCTTCTCAAACAACCAGTAGCAAAAATGCTACTTTTTCGTTACAATGCCGTGCTATGGGCACGGAGGATCGTCTTGGCATTGATATTAACGGGGTTATCATCCCTCGGCAAAACCAGCCGAGACACAGGATGGTTTTGCAAGATGTCTACATTCCCCCGATTGAGAGTGCACTCCATAGCATCCAAGCGTTGGTTTTAGAAAAATTTGGCCCTCAGAATGTATATCTTATTTCCAAATCTTCGGGGGGAAGAAGACTCAAAACGCTTCGGTGGCTGAGTCAGCATCATTTTTATGAGCAAACGGGCATTTTGCGGGGGCATGTCTATTTTTGTGAGACCCGGAAGGACAAAGCCCGTATTTGCGAGCGGCTACAGATTACCCATTTTATCGACGACCGACTTGAAGTATTAAGCTATCTGACCTCGGTTTCCCATCTTTACTTGTTTCAGCCCTCGCCCCTAGAGGTCGAAAGGTTTATTGATGTACTTCCTAAAGTGCACCGATTCGAATCTTGGAAGGATGTCGTAAGCCAAATGCTGAACAAAAGCTAGCAGCCAGAGATGCAAGCTCGGTTTTGGATTTATCCTGGTTCATTGTTTCTTATCCCCATGCCGCCCTGAATGAATGCAAGATGACGACCGCTGGATCCTTGGTCGCGACGGTGAGAAAAGAAATACTCGGAATAACAAGAGGTGCAGGGCGGGTTTTCGTCAATGTGGTCCCTTGGAATCCCCGCGCGCTCCAGCAAAACCCGGTTTGCTTTCCAAAGATCGACCCGATAGGTAGAGGCGTTGTCCTGAAAGACGGATTCCGGGACAAGGTCCTGAAAGGGAATTGCCACCTCTTGGGTAACAAAAAAACAACAGGGGCCAATCGAAGGTCCAAGAGCCGCAAAAAGTTCTTTGGGGCTAGCCCCAAACGCTAGAAGAGAAGAAACCCCCGCTCCTACAATATCTTTGACGGTACCTCTCCATCCTGCATGAAGTGCAGCGACGCGTCCTTGTCTATCAGCAAGAAGGATGGGGACGCAATCGGCAATTTTAATGGCAAGAACCAGAGACTCTTTTGTCACCATTCCATCTGCCTCTTGTACATCCTGCTGCGCGGATGAGAGAGATACCACCCGATTTCCGTGAATTTGAAATACTTCACATAGAGACGATAGGGAAAACCCTGCTTCTTTGGCAACCAGAGCAAGGTTTTGTTCTACGTGATTGGGTTGATCGCCCACACGTCGATGAAGATTCAATGATGCATAGGGGCCCAAAGAAGTTCCTTTTAATCTCGTAGTAAACCCATGCCGCACCCCTGCCTTTTCTAGCAGGCGAGATCGAAGAATTCGTTTATTGGCTACATTCATAGGGTCGCCTCTTGAGTTTGCAAATAGATCGTGGAATTACCGCTGATCCTGCCGCAAAGAAGTGAGGACGGCAAGGAAGTCTTCAGGGGGCGGTGCTGAAAATTCAAGAGGATGTTGGGTTTTCGGATGAACAAATCCTAGGAGCTGGGCATGAAGAG
Source organism: uncultured Myxococcales bacterium (assembly GCA_964537055.1). Taxonomy (GTDB): domain Bacteria; phylum Myxococcota_A; class Polyangia; order Palsa-1104; family JAEUJZ01; genus CAZHYV01. The sequence continues at coordinate 161,822 of CAZHYV010000002.1, read as the reverse complement.
CCTGATGACCTAGGGTCTGGTGATGCTCGTTCAGCCTGGCAGGACGCCCTTTTTTGGTATGTGTGTTATAAAGAGGATCCCCTAAAAGAGGGTGGCCCGCCTCGCTAAAATGAACACGGATCTGGTGAGTACGTCCCGTCTCTAGCCGGACGAGGGCCAGGGTTGCGCCTGGAAATCTTTCGAGAACACGGTAATGGGTAACAGCATGTTTGCCTCCAAAGCGGGCGGTAAAGCGTTTCCGATCGTGAGGGTGTCTTCCATAACGGGTCCGAAATGTACCCTGCTCGGGGAGCACGCCCTCGACCAAGGCGATATATTCGCGCTTGATTGTATGCATCTGAAACTGTGCCTGTAATCCTCTGAGCGTCAGCTCGTCTTTCGCACACACCAAAATGCCCGAGGTTCCCTGGTCTAGACGATGAACAATGCCTGGTCGATGCTCGCCGCCAATGGCCAATGTGGATTGGGACGCTTCTACGGTTTCCTCCATATCGTCTTCGGCTAGCTCCTCGCTAGATAGGACAGGATAGGTTGGATACGGGAGGGGGCCACAGTGAAAGAGAAGCGCGTTGACCAGCGTCCCCGTTTCATGGCCTGGGGCCGGATGAACCACCATCCCCGCAGACTTGTTGACTACGATCAAATGCGCATCTTCGTAGAGAATGGAGAGAGGGAGGTTCTCGGGAAGGTCTTCGGTGCTTCTTATGGGAGCGGGGGTAAATATGATTTTTTGTCCTGGCTTCAGTTTATGTCCTGGCTTGGCCTTCCCTCCATCCAGTGTCACCTCACCTTCGTCAATCCTGCGTTGCATTTGAGAACGAGAGAAGGGAAGATTCTGTAAAGAGAGAAAAACATCTAGCCGTGTTCCTTCAGCCTCTTTCGGGACAAGAAATTCGTAGGGAGAGGCTGGTAAGAGGCCGAATTGAGGGTTTGTTTGAGACATATCCACCGAGGGTCTGAAGGATTGCTTTTTCGCGTACCATAACTGAGAATGCACACTACCGCTAAGAATGCATACTACCAAAGAGGGGAGGGCACCTCGCCCTGGGATTTGATAACGACATCTACAATGGCTTCGTCATAAATAGATGTTCCTAAGGAAGGATCTATCCTCTTTAAAAACCGCTCTCGTCCTTCCTCTAAAAGTTTGTGCAAAGCTTCAAAAAAGTTGTCATTCGAGATGCCTTCTCGAATTTCTTTTTCATGGTGCACGATAAAATCTGTAGCGATGGCACGGGCAAGCTGACGGGCCCGCTCGGGTTTATCGATCAGTGACATAGGCCCAGTGTAACCAAAAGAGCGAGGGCTGCAAGCTTTTCCAAAGATTTTCGAAACAATCTAGGTTCAGGGAAGCGATTCCGATTCCAAGGACGCAATGAGGTTCTCATTGGTTTGGGTTAGGCCCTTGTGGTATGTTGCCTAAATGAGGGAAGGCCATGAATCAAGATACCGTAGACCCGTTCCTTTTACAGACAGAACTTCACCGTGCCAATCTTTCTTTGCTTACAAAGACGATGGCGGGGTATGATTCTTCGAAAAATCCGTTTGTGCCAAGAGTCTATCCTGGCTACCCCGAGTGGCCATTACCCAAGGTCCGGCCTCGGCTGTTTGGTTCAGTCGAGCAAACGTTGAGCAAAAGGCGTTCGCCAGGGCAGGTCCCCACGGGGCTTCCATCATCGTTACAGCTGAGCCGGCTTTTGTGGTTTGGCCATGGAATGCAGGATATAGACGGGCGGGGGCCGACTCCCTCTGCCGGAGGGCTTGCCTCGTTGCACCTCTATCTGGTCGTATTTCCTGATTTCTTAAGCAAGAAGGTCCCCTGGTTGCCAGCGGGAACGTACTTCTATGAGCGTCATCAGCATAAACTACGACAGCTTCAACCAAATGCACAAAGGGAGGATTGGCAAAGCAGGGTTCCCTCTCTCTCCCTCATTCAGGGGGGTCGGCTTTTGTGGTTGATCGTTGGAGACCTAAGGCGAGTCCGCACAAAATACGCCTTTCGGGCCCCCCGGTACCTTTTGCTGGAAGCGGGTCATCTCATGCAGAACTTATGTCTTTTGTCCGAGAGCCTGAATGCTGTAACGGTTCCTTTGGGAGGGGTGTTTGAACATGAGGTGGGCAAGATGCTTGCTCTTTCAAGAACAGATGTCGTGCTGTACGCGGGACTCTTTGGCATAGGGTAATCATATTTTTGGAAATCTCCGAGGGAGAAAGAAGATGTTGTCATTCTAGAAAATTCGCATACAATAGCCCGTATGATGCCTACTTCTTCTCCAGGCTCTAGCAAGGGCTCTGGAGCAGCTCCAGAACATGTAGAATTATTCGCCCATCCCCCAGAGCGTCAGATTCGTACAGAGGGCGCATTGCTATGTGCTGGCTGCGGCTGTTGTTGTTGCTGTTGCTGTTGTCTCCACAGCCTGGGAGGGCTTGCAGGCGCGCTTACCGTAGGCCCAGATATTATTCAGGATCAGAGAGGGGCCCCAATGAGCCGGATTCCTTCAGTTGATATTCAAAACCGGTATTGGAAAACGATGGGCATCGTATCGCTTATCACGATGGGGGTTGGTTTCCTATTTATGGGCCTGGTGGCCCTTATTTTTGCCTTCCCCGTTGTCCAATTGGTTGGTTCTCTGGTGGTTCTTATCTCAATCCAGAATCTTCCACCGGATGAGCGAGTTCGTGCACGATGGCAGCTTCGAAGGTTGACTCTACGCGCCTTTTTGGGATCCCTTTTTGGTACATTCATCATGCTCGGTATTCTGCTCCTATACCTTTACCTATAGACGAAGGGAAACATCATGCAGCTGCTTCAACCAAAATCAAAACGGCGTTTGTGGATCCCGGGCTTACTTTTTTTAGGAATGACTTCTGCACTGGTATGGGCAATTATTCACGGAAATTGGAGTCCCGCGTTGCCAGAGCCCACACGGTCTTCAGAAGGAGTCCGTTGTGGTTATGAGAGTCTCCCTGATGGAGGAAAAGCGGTCAAGTGTGCTTTCGTCGTTGATAAACCGATGAGGTCTGTGAAAGGAATGATCACAGATTATAACCGGTTCGATAAGCTCTTTCCCTACCTTCGCTCTGCAAAAGGAATTCCCCAGGGAGGAGATCAAATACGATTTGTCGGGACGGCCCATTACACCTCGTATGATTCATTCGATTTTGAGGTTCTTATTACCCATCACGAAGGACTTTCTGATTTTACCGCTTCCTGGGATTCTCCCTCGAAATATCTTGCCAAAAACAAAGGGAACTGGAACCTCCATTATCTAGATTCTCAGCATACCCTGGTCACTTATACGTTAGAGTTACAGGTGAAGGGCATACCCTCGTTCATTATCCGCAATCTTTTAATTGATCAGGTACCCCAGGTTGCTGAGGCTGCTAAGAAAAATATTGAGAAAGAAGCACATTGACAGAGGGTTCATGTACCAGAGGGATTCGGAAATCTACTATTTTTTGGAGGAGGCTCCGAACGATTGGTAGTACTGGACTGCTTTTTTGGCGATGTTTGCTAGTTGTTGCAGGCTGGAAGCATCTCTGTATTTGGTCTCATAGGGTTCCTTTAAGGGAGGCTCGCAGGCTCCTATACTACAGGATGCCGTACTAATTTCACCTCTCTTCACTGCTTTTTCAATTTCCGAATAGAACTTGGTAGATAGTTTCTCAGCTTTTTCGGCTAGTTTCGTAAATGTAGTAATACAATCTTCCAAATTTGAGCGATCGCTATCATCGCACAGAGCACCAAGTTTATACCGTGATAGGAGGGAGGAGATCTCATCGGCATGGATTTCTAAGTACTCGTCAATTTCTCGTTTCAGTTCATTCTCTGAAGACAGAATGTCCCTGGATGTTACAATGGCTTCTTGATCTTGAGGTACACTAGTTTCCCGAACGATGTTTTCCTTAGGGGTACATCCTAGGGAGAGAACGATGGCAGAAATGAGAGTTAAAATCGAGGTCAATTTCATGGGAAGGAATATGGCTTTAGGAATGCAAAAAAACAAGTATTTTCATGCTAATCCCAATAAAAATTTGGGACTCTGCCTTTTTGTCATCCTTTTTTTGAAAAGTGCTTTCAAGAAATAAAGACTTCTGCTTTGAAAATAGGGATACCTCAGGTATAGTTTTTCCATGATGCTAAAAGGAATTACGTTCGACGATGTGCTCTTGGTCCCTGGATACAATGGAATTCAGTCGAGAAAAACTGTAAATACCGAGGTTTCGTTTGGCTCGATTTCTCTAAAAATTCCAATTCTCAGTGCAAATATGGACACGATTACGGGAACGACGATGGCAAAGGCGATGGCAGAGCTGGGGGGACTTGGGATTCTCCACCGCTTTATGAGCATCGAAGAGAACGTGAAGGCGTTTCAAGAGATACGACCGCTGGGACCTGTCGGCATTAGCATTGGAGTTTCAGAGGATGGTATGGACAGGGCCGTGGCCTTATGTGATGCAGGTGCACAGATTGTTTGTGTGGATGTGGCACATGGTCATAGCAAAATGGTGAACCAAACCATACGAAAGTTACGTGAGAAGTACGGTAGCAATATTTGTATCATCGCTGGGAACATCGCAACCTATGCAGGTGCCGATTACCTAGCGGCCGCAGGCGCCGACGTGATTAAGGTAGGTATTGGCCCTGGCTCGGCTTGCACTACCCGTATCAAAACCGGATTTGGCGTTCCCCAGTTGACCGCAATTCTTGATTGCCGCAAGGTCGACAGGCCGCTGATTGCCGATGGTGGAATCCGAACACCAGGGGATGCCGTCAAAGCGCTGGCTGCAGGGGCTACTTGCGTGATGCTGGGCGGCATGCTTGCTGGTACAGACGAAACGCCTGGAGAGAAGAAAGAGGTTTCATCTGCCAACCCCAAAGAACCGTCCAGGTTTGTGAAGATGTTCCGAGGAATGGCTTCGAAAGAAGCACAGGAAGACTTTATGGGTTCAATGGCGGATTGGAAAACCGCTGAAGGTGTATCGGCGGAGGTGCCTGCCAAAGGACCAGTGGCTGCGATTATTGCAGACATGATGGGAGGAATCCGGTCAGGTTTGACCTATTGTGGGGCACAAACGATTAAGGAGCTTCAGCGCAAGGCCCAATTTATCGAGATTAGCAGTGCCGCCTTGGGAGAAAGTCAGCCACATATCCTATTTGGAAAAAGGTAAAAGGGACGAAGGCTGACAAAGCGACTTTGACGTTGGCTCTAAGCCGATGGTTTCTTTTGGGACGTAGTTTGGGTGGATGTTTTTTCTTGGTTAGGGCTGTTTTTTAGGAATATGGCTCATCGCGTGCTCAGCCAGTGCAGTAATGGTGAGACTTGGGTTGACACCAAGGTTAGCCCCAATCATCGATCCGTCGATAATGTAAAGACCTGGATAACCAAAGACACGGCCTGCATAGTCGATGACTCCATCTTCAATGGTTTTTCCCATAGGGCAACCTCCCAGGATATGGGCCGTCGTCGGAGTATTCAGAAGGACCTCGTGGATGGCACTTTGAGGGACGCCGCCGATCGACTTTGATAATGCTCTTGCCGCCTGGTTTGCCTCGGGGATGTAGGTGGGGAGCTTGTTGCTATTCTCGGTCGTTAATACCTTTGCAAACGGCCAATACCAGGGTCGTTTCAGTTTCATCTTCATATGGTTTTTTAACGTCTGCATCACCAAAAGAATCAGTGTTCTTTGAGCCCACCCTCGGGGCCAAAGTGAGCGTAATGCTGCAATAGGATGGCGGATGCAATTGAGAAGCCATTTGAGCGGTCGGGGAAGACCGCTGCCTCCATCGGTTAAGACGGCACCTAAAAGCCCTAGGGCATCAGAACCTTTAGCGTAACGACAAACCTCAATATGGGTGGTGTCATTAAGCTGAAAGCCCGAGCCAATCGCGATTCCACGTGAGTAGTCTTCGCGAGAAGTATACTGGGTCGCTCCTAAGATGGCCTCACTATTGCTGCGCACGTAATTTCCTAGCTGGGAGGATAGCTTAGGTAGCGCTCCCTGTTCTTTGGAGAAAAGGAGAAGAGGGACGGTCCCAAGTACACCCGCGGACAAAACCACCTGCCGGGCTGTGATTGTTCGCTGATGGTTCTGGAAAATTTTCCTCAGGGATTGGGTCGTCGTCTTTACATGGAGTGTAAAGCCCTCTTGAGGAAGTGCCTCAATCATCATTACTTTTGTCTCTGGAATCACGGCCAGACCTTGTTTTTCTGCAAGATAAAGGTAATTTTGATCGAGGGAATTTTTTGCATGGAATCGGCAGCCAACCATGCAACCTCCACAGTGGGTACAGGCGGTACGCTCTGGCCCCTGCCCGCCGAAGTAGGGGTCGGGGAAGGTTTGTCCCTCTTCTTCCTGGGTGCCATGAGGTCCAAAAAAGACCCCCACCTGGGCTCTTGAGAAGGTATGCTCTTGTCCAAGGCTAGCACTATACTTTCGCAAAAGTTCGTCGCTACGGAAGAGGCGGGGATTTTCTACAACGCCTAGCATACGTTTGGCTGTCTCATAATGAGCAGGCATGCGTTCCGGCCAGGGGTACAGATGCGCCCAGAGAGGATCTTCCCAGACCAGCGACGGGGGAACAAGCAGCGTGTTCGCATACACCAAGCTTCCACCGCCCACCCCCACGCCGCTGAGCACAAAAATATCATTGAGCAAGCTTAGACGCTGGATCCCGTAGCATCCTAACTTTGGCATCCAAAGGTATTTTCGAACATTCCAATTGCTTTTGGGAAATTCATGGGCCTGCCAGCGTTTACCCATTTCAATGATGGCGGTCTTATAGCCCTTCTCGACAAGGCGTAAGGCGGAGACCGAGCCACCAAAACCTGAGCCTACCACCAAAAAGTCGTAATCGTAAGAAGACATGGACTTTTGATTTTATCAAGATTTGGGAAGATTGGCTAGGTGATACATCCATCTCGCTGCATGGGAAGCGGATCCATTTTCTGCGAGAAGGAGAAGCCTCCGTATGCAAAGATGAATCGACTAGCTACTTTAGGCTATGCAGAAGCGCCTCTTTCAGCATACGGTGGGCTCGGAGCCTTCGGGTACGCACGCCTCCCACGGTCAGACCAAGCATTTTTGCTACCTCCTCGAGAGGACGTTCGTTGAAGTCACACAAGATGACCACCTTTCGGTAGCGGTCGGGCAAATGATCGACGGCTTCATGGAGAAGTTCACTCTCTTCTTCTCCTTGGATGAGTGTAGGTGGCAAAGCAAAACGGCTCCCGTGTAGCCAGCCAACATCATCGGTGGCCTGCTCGGCCGCCCGTTTGGTTCGTTCCAGCATCCGGCGATCGTGACGAAGGGTCATCAGTACCGCATTGGTCCCAACGCGATAAAGCCAGGTTCCTAATTTGGCATCTCCTCGAAAAGCGTCCAAATGGGACAGTGCTGCCACCATTGCATCCTGCGTAGCATCCTCTGCACCAGAGGATTGGCGTAACATATTTGTGGCCCGCCGGAGTAGCGCGGGTCTAGAAGCATTCAGGAGACTCTGAAGCTGTTTTTGACGAGATGATGGGGGCATAGCGATCCTTAGGAGATAGGTGTATTTATTTTCGCTGAAATCGGAGAGATCTGTCAATGGAGGGAAGTTGGAGACGCAGGGCGGCCATGTAAGCAGCAAAAGGGATCGTGTTCATCTTTACGGGCAGAGAGACCTTAAGGAAGCTCCTTGGTTTCAAAAGGTTAGCTAGGACGGCTTCGATGGAGGGGACCTAGAATGGAGTAATGGAAGAGACGGAGATAAAGGAAGAGATGTATATATTTTGCACAGTAGAATGTTGGGAAGCGGAGAAAGTTGAACCCGAGATAGAATCGTGGTTGACTTCGGCATATGAGCACGCCCCAAGGAGTTGTGAGCCACTCTATTTTCGGTAGACTTTTAGGAGGAAGTAGCCTGATTATCATCGCTCTCATTCTGTGCGCTCTGCCGCTTTTTAATATGCCAGGGTACGAGTCGGCGCTGGTGCTTGCCGTTGTTTCATCTTTTGTGGGGGTGTGGCAAGGAGTGGCCAGTGTGCACCATGATCGGAAAAAGGCCTCGGCTTTGCATCGGGAGTCGCTAGCCTTACATCGGGGGTCACTTTCGATCATATTTTCTTGTATCGGGCAAGCTTGGGTCCTTGTGCTGGTGGGCCTTCTTCTGGCGGAATGTATTTTATTTCTCAACGGACTTCGTATTTCAAACTGTAGCATCACGTCGGGGCTAGGCTTTTTTATTATGATGCCCGTATTATCATCGGTCATCTCCTGTATTTTAGGGGTGTTCGTAGGTCTTATGACATCGACTTTGCTGAGGGGCCTTGTGATAGGATACGCGGGGCTCTTTCTTTTGAGTATCCATTCTCTCTTGAGGGTGGTTACTTCTCCCGCCATTTATCTGTACGATCCCTTTTTTGGGTACTTCCCAGGCTCTATCTATGATGAAGCCATAGAAATCAACGCTGCCTTCTTCTGGGCGCGAGTTCTACATCTATCCTGGGCATGGCTATTGATTCTGGGCAGTGCTCTCTTTCTTGACAAGCATCATTTCAAAATCACATGGTCTCGAGGAAACAATACATCGCCTGGAAAAAAGTTTGTCTCCTCTTGGGGAGCAGGGTTGCTTGTTAGTGCATTGATCCCAACTCTTCTATTTTGTATGGGAGGTAGGCTAGGAATTTATACGGATGTATCTTCTGTAGAATCTTACTTAGAGAAGGCCAAGGAAAGTGATCATTTCATTCTTCGCTATAGGCCAGAGGGATTTACTCCGAAAGAAATCGAGACATTCGTAGAGGACCTCGAGTTTCGTTATACACAGCTTCGGAGACAAACCCAAAGTGAACCTCTGTGGAGAACACCATGGATTTTGCGCCTCCTTGGAGTAAGTGCTCATGAACATGCCGGAGGGCCACCAAAAATCGTGGTCTATGTTTTCTCAAAAAAGGCAGATAAAGAACGCTTGATTGGTGCAGCCGATACCTATATTGCCAAGCCTTGGCGAAGGGAAGTATACATTCATAAGCAACCTTGGCCTCATCCTGTGCTTAAACACGAACTTGCGCATATTTTTGCGGGAACCTTTGGAGGTGGAATATTACGAGTTTCATCGCGATACGGTATTCCTCAACCTGGCATGATCGAAGGTGTAGCTGCGGCTTTACAATCTCCATCGGGTCAGCTTAGCATTCACCAACAAGTGAAATTGATGAGGCGATTAGGAATCCAACCAGATCTAAAAAACATCTTCGGGTTATCTTTTTGGACCCTACCTTCAACACAAGCTTATGTCGCCGCAGGGTCGTTTTGTCTTTACCTCCTCGAGCGATTTGGACCAGAACGCCTGTTTCGAATATACACTCATGGGGGAACGCTGGCGTTATTTGCTGAAGTATACAGACAGCCATTCGAAGCGTTAAAAAAAGATTGGGAACAATTTGTCGATAGCCAACCTTTGGAAGACCTTGCCGTGGAGAAAGAAGAAGAGCAGCTTCGCCAGCCTTCCCTGTTTCAAAAAAAGTGCGCTCATGAAGTCGCATTACAGCAAAAACAAATCTTCACTTTATGGGAGCAGGGAGATGAAGCAGGTGCCCTTTTGGTATTAGAGGGCCTTTGCAGGTCTATGCCAATGGATGTCCAGTATCGGGTTGAGAAGATGGAACTTGCTTGGGCACTGGGGCGCTATCCAGAGGCTGAGAAGGAGGCCAGAGCAATATTGGCGGTGCTTGGTTCTCGTTCTCAGAGGATGCAGGCGTACCAACGATTGGGCGATCTAGCCGCTTTCCAAGGGAATTTTATAGAGGCGAAAGTACATTATGAACAGGCATTATTGCTGATTGCGGCTGAGAATCAAGCTAGGCTCATTCAGACGAAGCTAATTCTGCTACAGAATGGTGAGATTGGGCCTGCTTTGCTGGATGTTCTTCTTGGTGCTCATTATGATAAAAACGGTTTGCCTATCGAGCGCACAGAGGCAAAAGAGATCTTTCTGCTTGCTCAGGCGTGTTCCAAATCTCCAGGCTTTGGTCTGTGCCACTATTTACTGGGGCTCAGGCTCTTCCAGGGCCGTGCCTACGAGCAAGCTGCCTCAGAGTTAGAGACAGCCCTATCCTTAGGGTTGCCAGATAAGCAGTTTGCTTGGCAAGCAATGCTTACGCTAGGACAAGCGCAGCTTTTGCAAGGGAAGAAGCAGTCAGCAAAAGATACATTCGTAAAGACGGCTCTGAAAGTGGGAGCGCATGACCCTGGGAAGGGAAATATCGTGGACGAATGGATCGAACGAGCTGCCTTCTCGGTGTCGGTAACTAAGTAATATCTATATCTAAGCGCATCTTGTACCAATAAGACCTACATCTTGATTGATTTTCTTTAGGACATGGACTAGACAATCTGTTATGAGAAAGAGATACCAATCATCCAACCCCATCTATTTTAGCCTTTGCATAGTATTCTGCTTCAACACATTTTTAGCCTGTACGCAGCGAGAAGCCCAAGACGGGCAGTCGAGCAAAATGATGGAGCCGATACCAACGGCTCCACCCGTGAAAGAAGATCCTCCAGGTCCTTCTGCTTTAGAACTAGAACGTGTGGCCATGCAGGCTATTTTTAAAGAGACCAACCTGCCTGAGCAGAAACGCCTCTACTCTCCTCACTGCCCGACCGAGCTTGAAAAAGGTTGGATAGGTGTTACCTGCAATGCGAATGGCTTTGTTACAAAAATTCATCTTAGCAAAGGCGATTTAACGAATATGTACTACTCCTATCTTGGAAAAAAGCTTCCAAGCGAGATTGGCTATTTAACAAACCTTGAGGTCCTTTATATTTCTTTTAGTGATCTCGAGGAGCTCCCTACTTCTATTGGAAAATTGAAGAAGTTAATTGCATTAGGGTTGATTGGAAATAAACTTACCTCCGTTCCTGAGGAGATAGGGCAGCTTGAGCGCTTACAGGTACTTCGTATCTATTCAACAAACCTGGAAAAGCTTCCAAAAACGATTGGTCAATTAAAAGACGTATATATCTTGGAATTATTTTCTAATCAATTGAAGGAAATCCCTAGTGAAATCGGAAAGCTTGTTGGGTTACAGATTTTGAATTTGAAGGATAACAAGTTGGAGCAGTTTCCTGTAGAAATTGGACTGATTCACGAGTTGACCGATCTAAATCTTTCGTTCAACAAGATTTCTGAAAAAGTTCCAACGCCTTATGAAAAGCTCGAAAAGTTAAAAATATTTGATGTGTCTGAAAATAAAATGTTGGACACGACTTTGCCATTACCCCTCCAAAGCCGTGTGGGTAGTTCTTTGACCTATATAGCAAGTCCTCAAAGGCCCTAATCAAACAAATCTGTTGAGTGTCGCAGGTTTTCCATCTTGATCACTTTGTTCCTGCTACAGGCTTCAGTTCTTCAAAACGGCTTTTTTGATACATCTCCATCGGGGAAGCCACCTTTTCTTTCTTCGCTAGTCCTGGATTTGCGGCAAATGCAAACACCGTCTTCTTATTCCAATCGATAAGCTGACTCATGACAGTTCCATCTTTTTCTACCCAATTTAAGTACCAAACATTAGGGGAGGCTTCATGGGCATGAAAGTCGCTTTGCCCTTGTTTCCCTTTCATAGGTCCTTCTACCGCAATCCAGTGAAGTTTATTCGCATCATCAAAGGTTACGTCGAAGATGTCTCCATGTGGATTAGACACGCGGATGGTTTTCCCGATGTATTTGGGCTTCTTTCCCCAAGCCTGTGCCGAGTACTGTAAAATCATCGGCAGCCCTAACGTTTGATGTTTTGCGTTCATGAGCAGCATGACATCGTCAGGAGAAGTGGCTTCAGCAAGCGTCTTGTCAAAATCCTTAATGTACTCAGCCGTCTTAAGAATCGCTTCTGTATTCTCGGTGGCATGAGGACCGCGATGTCCTGGGATCACTTTCTCGGGATTCAGTGCCTTAAGCTTATCGAGAGAAGCCAGCCAGGTCTTTCGGTGTTTGGCATCGGCGTCTGCGAGCCATACATGTGCATCATCGAAAACAGCATCCCCTGCTACGAGAGTTTTGGCAGAAGGGACCCAAAAAGCAATTGCGTTTTTTGAATCAGCCGCTTTCAGGGAAATGATTTCAATGGGATGATCCTCAAGTTGGAAAAAGCTTTGTTTGTAGGGCTTTGGCATTCGAGGAGCATCAGTAATCGCTTTCCCTAGCATGGGTTTCCACACCGCAAGCTTTTTGGGGTTTAGGGTGGTAAGCTCATCGATAATTGTTTGGGTGCTATACACGGGGGCATCCGGAAACCGTTCGAGAATTTTCTCTACCCCCCAACTATGATCTGGATGTGCGTGCGTAATAAAAATAGCGACTAACTTCTTTTTCGAAGCAGCAATCAGATCTGCAACCTTCTTTCCCTCGCTTAGCGTGAATTGTGCATCAATCAGAACGACCTCTTTGTTTCCTTCGATCAATGTAGAGGACACGGCAAAGCTTTCTGGGGAAGAGTAGTATGGTTTCACCCGGAGAGCCTCTGATGCCACGGGCATAGGAATCTGGTCTGCGTGTACTTTGGACAGAGCAACGCCTTGCAAGAGCATTGCCAGGACAAAAGCTTTTGCAATGAAAGGCAGGGTTGATATAGTTCTTGTGGAGAATCGCATAGGTGTTCCTTTCTTAACTTGTTTGGGAGTGTATACAAAAAAGAAAAGAAAGAAAAATTTTAAGAAATCTTCTGATCTACTTACGGAAGATATTAGAGAAGGCCCGCTTGGTTGTGGCGCGCATCATGTCTACAAGTGAATTGGTCAAAGGAATATGCTGCGGACAGGCTTTGACACAATTTTGGGCGTTCCCGCAGTCTTGAATACCTCCTTCTTCCATCAGGGCATCAAGCCGATCGTCTTTGTGCATCTCCCCACTAGGGTGGAGGTTAAATAGACGCGCTTGGTTAATAGGGGCAGCTCCGATAAAAGGTGATTGGTTGCCATAGTTTGGGCAGACCTCCATGCAGCAACCACAGGCCATGCACCTTGAGAGTGCGTATCTTAGCTCAGCCGTCTCAGGTGAGTATTTAGGACCGGGTCCTAGGTCATGAGTACCATCGATATCAATCCATGCATGCACTTGCTTGAAGTCTTCGAAGATGCGCGAGCGGTCTACCTGCAAATCCCGAACCACTGGATACTTGGTCATGGGACGAAGTTCGATAGGCTGTGGCAATCGCTCGACCATAGCGCTGCAGGCCTGGCGAACCTTTCCGTTCACTAGCATGGTACAAGCCCCACATACCTCTTCTAGGCAACTTGCTTCCCATACGATAGGGGCAACGTGTTTTCCCTGTTTGGTAACCGGATGTTTTCGGATTTCCTGAAGACAGGAAAGCACATTCATATAGGGCACCAAAGGGACCTCATAGTGTTCCCAGTACGACGAAGCATCAGGACCATCTTGACGGAGGATTTTGATTTCAACAGTTTGTTTGTTCATAAGTCACGTCGCTTCCTCGGTTTGTAAAACCTATTCACGCTAAGTTGAATTGTAACCAAAAAATGAGTTTTGTATTTAAAAATCTTCTATCTGTAGACCACTTTTTGCAGCTCACCCAGATTGTTGCTAGGAGGGAAAATTAAGACGAGGGTGGGAGTGGAACTGGGACCTCGTCCTTGTTTGGATCGAATTTGGGCTTCTCCTTCGGTTCCCCATTGCAATCCAAAGGATTGTTGACAGTTCGTATATGTTGCTCACAAAAGTCATACTCCATATAGTAGATCCATCGTCCGGTGATTTGCCCCTTACAGCTTCCTTCATAATCCACGCCAAGCGTTTGTCCGGGTTTGTCCGAACAAAACGTAGCATAACATTTCGCGACCCCGAAACAGTTTTTCTGACCTTGGATAACAGGCGCCGAAGCTACGGGCGGGGTTTTTGGTACAGAGGAATCAGGCTTAGGCGGGTTCTCCGCGCAAGCAAGAAAAACAATTGAAAACCAGAGTAAAGAGGAAGCAGTAAATTTCCTTTGGTTCGCTTTCATAAGAATACTCCTAAATAGAAAACCTATTACATTATGTAGGATAATGTAGCGCAAAAAACAAGATGAAAAGGCCTGTTGGATCAAGAGCTGGTAAGATTGTTCCAATTAGCTTTTCCAAAAGATTGCAGCGATCTCTCGTACGATTGCTTATATCTTTCCCAGTTTTGGAGCATAATCAGGTGCTTTGGAATAATCCCGTAAAACAGGCTGCATGAGCGAAATATCAACGGGACTAAAGCTAAAGCGAGGCTCGGCCTGGGCAGAACCTGGGTCGTGTTCTGCAATCGTGTGTTTGAGATAATGTTCGTCATCCCGGTTTGGAAACTCAGGCTTGTAGTGGGCACCCCGAGATTCATCCCGACGTAATGCCCCCCCTACAATCACCCTTGCCAGCACAAACATGTTCCAGAGCTGTCTCAAAAACATTACAGGTTGGTTTGCCTGCGTGCTTTGATCAAGAACGTTAGAGTGCTGCCAGCGATCCATAAGCTCGACGATTTTTTGATCGGTCAATGCCAATTTTTTATTATCTCTTACCACTGTAGCATTCTCCGTCATGACCTCCCCCAGTTCGAACCAGAGCTGGTAGGGGTTCTCGGTGCCGTTCATTGCACGAAGTGTTGAAAACTCTTCCTCAAGGCGGTTACGCTCCTGTTCTAATACAGAAGAGGAAAGTGGACGTTTGGCATCATCCTTGTTTGCCTCTCTGACCATGGCAGGGCCTGCCACCATGCCACTATAGATACAGCTGACCAAGGAATTTGCGCCAAGACGGTTGGCTCCATGGTAGGCAAAATCCACTTCTCCCACGGCAAACAGGCCTGGAATATTGGTCCGGTGATCAATATCTACCCACAATCCACCCATGGAATAGTGAACCGCAGGGAACACTTTCATAGGAACTTTGCGTGGATCCTGACCAATGAATTTCTCATAGATTTCTAGCACACCAGCTAGCTTGTTATGACGCTCGCTGGGGAGATGAGTCAAATCTAAGTAAACGAAACGTTCACCACCGATGCCCATATGCTGGTTTACGCAAATGTCGAAGATTTCTCGACTGGCGATGTCCCTGGGAACAAGGTTTTTATAAATGGGATATTTCTCTTCTAAAAAGTAAAACCGGTCTTGCTCGGGGATGTCCTGTCCTGCGCGTTTGTCGTTCCGGTCCTTGGGCACCCAGACACGACCTCCTTCTCCTCGAAGGGACTCGCTCATTAGGCGCAGTTTGTCTGAACCAGGGATAGCGGTAGGGTGTACTTGGATGAACTCACCGTTCCCGTATTTGGCACCCTGCTGGTAGGCGATGGCTGCCGCCGAGCCTGTGTTAATCATCGAATTTGTGGTTTTCCCAAAAATAAGGCCCGGGCCCCCGGTGGCCAAGGCAACGGCTCTTGCCGGGAAGGCTTCCAGCTTCATCCGGCGAAGATCCATGGCGACGATGCCGCGGCAGCGACCCGTGTCATCCTTTACCAGTGATACAAACTCGTGGTGCTCAAACCTTCGGACTAGGCCTAAAACCTCGTACCTTCGCACTTGTTCATCAAGCGCGTACAAAAGTTGTTGCCCTGTGGTTGCCCCGGCAAATGCAGTTCGGTGGTGTAGGGTCCCGCCAAACCGACGAAAATCAATCAATCCTTCGGGGGTGCGGGTAAAGGGCACCCCCATCCGATCCATCAAATAAATAATCGAGGGAGCCGCATCGCACATTCCCTTAAGGGCAGGCTGGTCTGCAAGAAAATCGCCTCCCTTGACAGAATCTTTAAAGTGAATCTCGGGTGAATCTCCTTCTCCCTTTGTATTAACAGCACCGTTAATCCCACCCTGGGCACAAACCGAGTGGGATCTTCGGCAGGGAATGACAGAAAATACGTCGACGGGTAATCCGAGTTCTGCGATTCGAATTACAGTCATCAGTCCCGCAAGACCCCCACCAACGACAATACATCGAGATTCTTGATTTGCTGTTTGTTCCACCATGCCTAATCCTTATAGGAGTTATCTACACCACCTTGCCTCGATAGTAAAGGGTAATTCAACGGAGACCGTTTTTGATCGCCGGGATGACATTTTGCTCACCAATTGGGTAGAAATATTTCTGCAACCTACGATGGAGGAAACGAGCTTAGATCAAGTTGATTCAAATGAGGAACTTTCATCTTCTTCAATCAACGTAGGCTCTGTCTCTTTGAGTACAGCCTCACTAACCCCCCTTTTCTTCTCGTTGTGATAGTATTGACATGAGGTCTCATAAGAGTTTTCCCAAGAGTTCTCAAGAAGGCGATCGATCAAATCACTACAGGAGATAATTTGTTCCTGCTTTGCATCGGTAAACCCAGGAGTGCTGGATTTCGTCGTAGACCTCATACGATAGACTTCTTGCTTTAGTTTGTTCAGACAAACTTGTGGGTATTGATCGTTGCCATCATCGTCTTCAAGAAGAGTATACGCAGGATTTTTTGGGAAACAATCATAGGGAAGATCATTCCCTGATTCTTTGAGAAGAGAAGCGCATCGATGCCTTTTCCAGTGATTTAGCAAAGGTGTTCGTGTGTGTTCGACATAGTATTTGTGAAACTCGGCCTGACGTTGCATGCATTCACTCCGCTCTTGTGGTGTTAGCCCATTCTTCAATTCTTTCTTCGACGGGACAGGACCAGACGAGACTCTGAGAGATTGGGCACAACCAGAGAGACAGGCGAGGAAAGTGATGAGAAGCAGGAATGGACGGGATCTCTTCATAGGGGCTTGCTTGAGCATAGGTAGGGTGGAAAATGTAGTCATGCTCTTAGAAGGCGATATTAAGTCCCACCCTTGCAGCCGGGTATCCAAGCGTGACGTTGAGACCAACATGTTTTGCAAAATGAAAGTTTGCACCAATCTCAAATAAGGGGAATCCGCGAATGATTGTATCGTGATAGTAGACGTTGTTACTGCTAAAAATCCAGGGCCAAACTCCTCCGCCGACATTTACAAAGAGAGATAATTTTTCAAGCAGGTAAAAACGCCACTGCGCAAAAATGCCTACAGGGATGGAGAAAAAACCATACTCTGATGAAAACCGACCAGCACCATCCGGATGGAATTGAAAGTCTGTAAAGAACCCCAGATAGAAGGCGTTGTTTAAAGAGGGGATAAATCCGTTTTTCAAAATTGGGAAGATCATCTGAAAACCCGGGCCAATGCCATAATTACCGTAGTAGCCACAGTACCTACCCCCGCAGAATGCGTCTGTGTACCAACCATATCCATAGTAGGAGCTAAGGCGCACGTTGATCTCAATATCGCGACGGCTTCCTTTAAAGGGTTGAGTAATCACAAGTTGTGCTTCGGCTGTTGGCTGTGTTGGCAAAAGATGCTTGCCATCTGTAAAGAAGGCGCAGATGACCAGTAATAAGAAAGCTGAAATTTTTACAGACGGTAATCTTTTCATGTTTCCTCCTGTCGGTAGAATATGCTTTGGCAGATCAAAGACATAAATAATAAGCATTACCTTAATAAGGGAAAAGAAAAAAACAAGGCGGAATTATAAAAAAGAATCATAACCTTTCTTAAGAGGGACGGCCTTTATCTTTTTTTGTTCTTTTTTTCGTAAGACAGTCCAAAGGAGACAAGCTCGCGAAAGATGGATTGCAGCTTTTGTCCTTGGCTGGTGAGAGAATACTCAACTTTGGGAGGAATGACTTTATAAACCTTTCGGGAAATAATCCCATCTGCCTCAAGTTCTTTTAGGCATTGAATCAGCATTTTATCTGTAATTTTTGTGGCAGAAAGGATTTTTGCCTTGAGCTCACTAAATCGTAAAACTTTTTCTTGTAAAAGGAACCAAAGAATCACCCCTTTCCATTTTCCCGAGATTGTTTCTAAGGAAAGGATAATGGGACATGAGTATGTTTTTTTGCCAATTCTGTACTCGTTTTGATCTTCGGTGATATTTGCAAGCATACTTCCAATTTAGTAAGTACTTTATAAAAATGCAATGATAAACTAAAAAAATAATACTTGCTTTTATATACTATGAGACTAAGATTTCAATATGACCCAGGCAAAAAAATCTTCAGTCTCAACGACAGTTGAACCTTTTCATATCGTCGGCATTAGTGTCAGAACAACAAATGAAGGCAATCAAGCCTTTGAAGACCTAAGTACTCTTTGGGAAAAATTCTTGCAAGAAGGTCTCAGCGATAAGATTCTAAATAAAGTGGATCCTACCATTTACTGTGTCTATTCCGATTACGAAAAAGACTATACTCGGCCATATACGGCAATTCTGGGCTGTAGAGTACCCAATCTTGAAAACGTCCCACAGGGAATGGTTACAAAGACAATACCAGGGGGCTCGTATGCTAAATTTACCGCAAAAGGCAGTCTCATCGACGGCGTGATCTATCAGGCATGGAATGAAATTTGGAACTCAAGCCTCGATCGAAAATATACGGCAGATTTCGAAGTGTATGGCGAAAAGGCCCAAAATCCTAACCAGGCCGAGGTTGATATTTTTATCGCCGTGAAATAAATTCGGTGAGGGCTGAGTTGACTCGGCTCGTCTGCCTTTTGGTCTAGTCTTTTTGACCGATTATCTCTTGAAGGGTTCTCATGGACATTTCCGCCATTCTTACAATGCTTAAGCAGCTTGGTAGCCACCAGGTGAAGAAAATCAAAGAAGGGTTTGCCATCAAAGCTGAACCTTCTTACGGAATCTTTTTAAAAGATCTCCAAACCCTTGCAAAACGAATTGGTAAAAGTGATGCGTTAGCCCTTGCGCTTTTCGACACAGAAGTCTATGAAGCTCGTTTGTTGTGCCGAATGCTTTTTGACCAGAAGCATATCACTGAAGATCTCATGGAAAAGTGGGTCTCGTCTTTTGAAAACTGGGAAATCTGCGATACGTACTGCATGGGCTTCTTGGGAAAGAGTAGATATGCGGTCAAAAAGGCGTTTGAATGGACCGAGCGTGAGGCAGAATTTCAAAAAAGAGCTGGATTTGTTCTCATGGTTTCGCATGCTTTCACCCACAGGGAGGCTGACAATGAGACGTTTCAGCAGTTTTTCCCTCTCTTGATTCATCATGCAAACGATCCGAGGACTTACGTGATGAAAGGAATTAATTGGGCCCTAAGACAAATCGGGAAACGAAATTCGGACCTCCGCAAAGAAGCTCTTGAGGTAGCGGAGCAGATCCTTGCGCTAGGTACTAAATCCGCACGGTGGATTGCCAAAGATGGGATACGAGAGCTAAAAAGCTCAAGCATTTCGATGAAAAACTATCCAAAGAGGATCTATGGCAAAAAAGAGCAGTAACCTAGAGAATAGACTCTATTCTTTTAAAGATGAAGTGAAGATCTGCGACGGATTGGGGGGATGGCATTGGGTTAGGGTGCCTGCGCAGTACATGGAAGAGATCCAATCGCGATTTACTAAGGGGCGCTACGGATTTATTCCCATCGTTGCGACCATTAGAACGATTTCTTGGTCAACGGCGCTTATGCCAGGTCAGGGTGGTTATATGATTGCGCTCAAAGCAAAAGTGAGAAAAGAAGCGAATGTCAAGCTAGGCGATCGAGTGGAAGTTACTTTTCAGGTGGTATTGCCGTAGGCTCTTTTAGAGGGTACTGTCGTAAGAGGTTAGACCAATTAGGCTGCGTTTTAGCTCAGGGGCCTATGATATAGAGCTTATCTATATTTTTACGCAAATAATCTCATCCAAGTCACAATATTTGTTCGTAAAAAATTCTCGATAGATATCCCATGTTCTCCTACTAAGACTTGATGAGCGTTTGGGTAAGCCTTAGAAAATGCTTTTAATCCTGGGAGTGATGTCTTCCTATGGCTGCTCTTTACCTCAATCGCTACCGTGGTTTTTCCTTGGTGCAGCACAAAGTCAACCTCTTTTTGTCCTTCACGAAAGTAGGACACTTCAATGCCGGTGCCAACCGTTTGGTTAAGCAAGTGACTCCCAATTGCATTTTCTGTCAGTCGACCCCAAAGTTCTGGATCTTTTGTGCTTGCACAAACCCTATTCCTAGCAATGAAGTAAGCAGAGCAGCGTTATATACCTGAAATCTGCGGCCAACTGGCGAGCAAGGGTTGTTTTTCCTACCTGTCTTGGTCCACAAAGTATCTGGATGAATTGCCTGGGTTCATGAAGCCTGCTTGATATCGTGTTAAATTGGGGGCGTTTATAGTCGGTCATTACAATTTACTCAATATGCTGAGCAAATTTACTCAACGCAATGAATAAATTGAAAATCTGCCATTTTTGTTAATAAATTTAAATGATTGAAAAAGGCTTATTTATACGGAAGATTAGAGAGCTCTGCTAGCATACCGATCGATCCAAGCAAAAAGTGTTTTTGCCCAAGCCAGCGATAAGCCGGGTTCTGTTCCGCCTTAAAGCGGTGGTGATCATTCATCTAGGCGCAAGATTGCTCTTGTGCTCAAGCGACGTACCTGGAAGCTGCAAAGCGGGTCACTTTGAAAGGCATACGCCCTTGCTTCCGATTTCGTCTTGCTTTAGGTGGGGTTTACCCTGCGACCCTTGTTACCAAGGGCCCGGTGCGCTCTTGCCGCACCATTTCACCCTTACTGAAAGGCATGCCCTTCAGCGGTATCTTTTCTGTGGCACTTTCCTGCAAGTTACCTTGACCGGCCGTTAGCCGGCACCTTGCCCTGCAAAGCCCGGACTTTCCTCTCGTCACTCTCTGGTAAGGAATGACCAGCGATCACCTACTGACTTGGACAAAAACACAACGCGAGTATAGTACAATTGATTTTGTTTGTACACTACTCTAAATCAAACAATTCTTCGACAGAAAACTGCGCTTGCTCAAAGGGAACAGCTTTGATAACATCGCCCTTACCGAAGACACCGCTAACCACATAATCAGCGTCAGTCCAGGTCAAGTTGGTTACGGTCTGGCTGGACCAATCGATGAGCCAGTAGTACGGCACCTGAAATTGATGGTAAATACGGCGCTTGTCTTTCCAATCACGGCTTTGGGTAGTCGGAGAAAGGACTTCGGCCACCCAGTCTGGAATTGCAGTGATAGTTCCTTTGGTTGTTTTAGGAAGGCTAGCATATTTATCTCTTCGCCAGCCGGATAGATCAGGGCGCAATCCATGGGGTCCAAATGTAATATCCGCATCTATCTATAGCCACCAACCGCCTGGCTTATTTTGCAAGCTTTTTGAGTGGTCATAAAGCGGGGACAAGAAGGAAAAGAGCCGTCCGCGACTTCGCCCATGCTCTAGGTTAGGCATGGATTCGTAAATGAGTTTTCCATCGATAAGTTCGGCATGAAGTTCCTCGGGAAGGTTTATCCATTCTTCAAACGTGGATTCGGAAAGATTATTGGCTTTTTTTGAATAGGGAGTGGTCATTAGCATGTATCCAGAGATAAAATGTCTTTTGATGGAATCATACTCCTTTCGTTCAAGGTCCAGCAAATAGAAAAAATTTGAGCAAAATTTGCACACTCCTACGGAACCCGAACAGATTTTTTCTGCACAAAAATAAGAATAAGCTATAGTCCTATTTATCGTCATGCAAGATACTTTGTCTCTGTCTCAGCCTGGTGGTTCTTCTGCTCTGTCCAGTTCTTTTGCTCCACCATCGGACAAGGACTTGAACACGTTTGAAGGCGTGGTTCAAAGTGTTTTGTTTGTCGCCGCAAATAAAGAATTTGCAATATTACGACTTGAGGTACCGCTTGCCTCTCAACCAGTGATTGCCGTTGGCGCTTTGGCTCATGCAAAAATCGGGGAAACTTTACAGGTTTCTGGCACCTGGGAAGTACATGCGCAGCATGGAAAGCGCTTTCGGGTCGTCCAAGCATTCGCAAAATTGCCCGTGACTCTTTTAGGGATCGAGCGATACCTGACTACGTTAAGAGGTTTTGGCCCTGAATCAGCTAGGCGGCTTGTCGTAACCTTTGGACTCAAGACATTAGAAATTCTTGAGAATGAAACTTGGCGTGTCGCCCAACTTAAGGGGATTGGGAAACGTCGTGCCATTCAGGCGGCAAGTGATGCCAAGAATCGTCGGGAGGAACGAGAGATTATGGTCTTCTTGCAGGGGTATGGCATCTCCGCTGCGTATGCAAGCCGCATCCGGAAGATTTATGGTGCTTTGGCTATCTCAAAAGTGCACGAAAATCCGTATCGTCTGGCAAAAGAAGTCCCCGGGATTGGCTTCCAGATCGCTGATCAGATGGCAAAAAATATGGGCATCTCTCTTCTCTCTCCCCTAAGGTTAGAAGCTGCCATTCTTTATTGCTTAGAACGAGCGAGCGATGCAGGCCACTGCTATCTTCCGAAAGAGAAGCTTTTAGAGAGAACATTAGAACTTGTATGTTTCCAAGCTAGACGGCCTGGCGAGTCACTGAAAGAACAGGATGTTAGAACACCGCCGGCCTCTCGCCAGCAACAGATTCAAGAAGCATTCACTGCCGTTCAGAAAGAAGAAGTGCTTTGTGCCCTTGGACAGAAACTGCTTTCACTGCAGGACCAAGGAGAAATTATTATTGAAGACGAGCGAATCTTTCGCCCCCCTCTCTTCCAGGCAGAAATAGGCATTGCTAGACGGCTAACAGAGCTCTGTCAGGAAAAAAGATCCTTTATTTCTAAGATATCAGAGCTTCCTAAAGACCATACACTTTCTCAAAGCCAGCTCAATGCATTGAGTCAAGTGCTTGCATCTCCGATTTCCATCATTACTGGAGGACCTGGCACGGGGAAGACCACACTAGTCCGTACGCTTGTCCGCCTCTTTGAGAAACAAGGCAGACGAGTCTTGCTTCTTGCACCTACGGGGAGGGCTTCAAAACGGCTTACAGAGACGACGGGTCGTGAAGCCTCAACTATTCATCGAGCTCTCGCCTGGAATCCTCAAGAAAAATTTCCTCAATCAAAAGTGACATTAGACGCGGATCTGATCGTTTGTGATGAAGCATCGATGATGGATGTACAGCTTTGCCAAGCACTGCTTCAGGCAGTTCCCTTAGGAGCGATGCTCGTTTTTGTAGGAGATGTAGACCAGCTGCCATCCGTAGGACCAGGTAAAGTCCTTGAAGACATCATCCGCTCGGGGAAGATCCCGGTTGCCCGTCTTGTGGAGGTCTTCCGTCAAGCAGAGGGTTCCCTGATTATCCAAAATGCACATCAGATTTTAAAAGGGCAATTTCCAAATTGTTCAAACAATGACGAAAAATATGGAGATTTTTATATTTTGGATGTCGAGGATCCTAAAAAAGGACAAGAGCTCGTTCTGAAATTATGCACGGAACGCATCCCAAGGCGGTTTGGGTTAAATCCTATCGAGCAAATTCAAGTGCTTACGCCTATGCATCGGGGTGAAATTGGGACAGAATCGTTAAATCAAAGTTTGCAAGAGATATTAAATCCACAGGCTGCAAGTGCTTCAGAAAGCCTTGTCCGAGGGGATACTAAATTTTTTGCGGGGGATAAGGTGATGCAGATTAAGAATGACTATGAACGGGATGTGTGGAACGGAGATACAGGTATCGTGACCAGAGTCCATTCCTCTGAGCAGCAACTATGGGTGCGGTTTGATGAGCGTCTTATTCCTTATAAGCAAGAGCAATTGGAACAGCTAGAATTGGCTTACGCAATCAGCGTCCACAAAAGCCAGGGGAGTGAGTATCCAGCAGTGATTCTTCCTTTGTTTCTTCAGCATTTCCCTCTGCTGAAGCGGAACTTGCTTTACACTGCGGTAACACGTGGAAAAAACCTGGTTGTTATTTTGGGAAGTAGACGTGTCATTTTAAAGGCAATCCAAGACCATGATGCTACTACGCGATACACTAGTCTGGCCGACAAAATCTCGCTTTCCAGAGTGGCTGATTTTTCCCCAGGAATTCGACCAAAAAACTAAAACAGACGGAGAAGCAACCTATCTGCAGACCCAGATGACTTCTTATCCGCTCCTTGCTTTTTAAGACGGGATTCTTATCTTCACTAAGAACTCTATTAAAAAGGAGGAAATCATATGGCAAACTTAACAAAAGCACCTTTACGAGAACGTTCAAGAGCTATCTCCTCATTCCTTAGTCCCTGGGATGATCCATTTGATATGATAGATCAATTTATGAGGTTTGGTCCCCGGTGGTTATCGTTTCCAAATGAAAGACAGAGCAATCTGGACATATATGTTCCAAAATTTGATGTAAAAGAAACAAAAGATCGTTATATCTTTCGTGCAGATCTCCCTGGATTTAGGGAGGAAGAAATCGATATTTCATTAACGGGGAATCGTCTTACCATTTCAGGGAAAAGAGAAGTGGAGGATCGAGATGAAGACGAGAATTACTTTATTAGTGAACGATCACAGGGGAGCTTCCAACGCTCTTTTACCTTGCCAGAAACAGCAGATGTAGATCGTATGGCAGCATCGATGAAAGATGGAGTATTGGAGATGAGCATCCCAAAACGTCCAGATGCAAAACCTAGAAAGATCTCTTTACGGCAAGGGCCTAAGAATATAGCCGGAGGGTCTGAGAATAATCGCTCTCAAGCCTCCGAAGGGGGCTCTGAAAACGTTCACTCTGGATTTTCCAACCCAAACAAATAATGATGGCAGATTTTCCAGTATAAAAATGGGGATACACCTCCCTTTTTGAGGGAGCCCCTGATTCTCTGGATAAAACGAACACCTGCTCATTTAACAAATTCCTGGAAGAACCGGGTGGTAAAATTTCCTGGCTCTTCTTATCAGCCTGTGTAAAATACTGAAATGAATTTGCAACCTGTTGATTCTACATTTAGATCTATCATCGGCCTTCTTAAGATTGCTTACTTAAAACCATGTAGCCCTTTTTGCTCCACGTACCCTTTTTTTCAAAAAACATCCTTTGGCTTCGGAGAAACCCTTTAATGACCAACCACCGTGGTTTTTTGTTGATCATTTCTTCGCCTTCCGGGGCTGGTAAGACGACTCTATGTCGTTCCTTGCAAAATTCATTTCCACAGCTCTACTTTTCTGTTTCCTATACCACCCGAAAGCCTCGTCCTTTTGAAAAGGACGGCATTGATTATGTGTTTGTCGACTCATCTGCCTTTGAAGAGATGGTGCAAAAAAACGCCTTTGCCGAATGGGCCTTTATTCACGGCAACCGGTACGGGACTACGGTAGAATCTGTAAGGATTGCCCTGGAGCTAGGGAAAGATGTTCTGTTTGATATAGATTATCAAGGTGCCGAGAGTTTATGTGCACAGTTTCCGATGGAAGCCAGGCTGATCTACATCCTTCCCCCATCTATGGAGATACTTGCAACTAGGCTTCGGGCTCGGGGAACAGAATCGCCTGAGCGGATAAGCCAGCGTCTTTCGAAGGCGCAAGAAGAACTGGCTCATTATGAATCGTACCATTACCTTGTGGTCAATGATGATCGAGAAAGGGCGGTTGCTGAGCTTTCAGCAATCTACTTGTACGAGTCTGCACGGCTTCGGCAGAACCTTTCCGTCGAACAGGCCCGCGCTGCGGAAGTCACTGCGCTATCTTGTAAACGGGAGCATCGGGCTCATCTTGCGGAAGCCCTGCTAAATGAAAGAATTTTTTAGAGGGATAAGGGAGGGGCTGACCGGGAGAATCATTTACAGGGATGTATTCAGAAGAAGACTATAACCGGGCTGTAGATTTTCTTTGGAGATCATAAAGAAATCGAGCTTTTTGTCTGCGTTCACATCGCTCATCCCTAAAACACGACTACCAGGGGTTCCCTCGATGGAAATGGGTGGATCGTATTTATCGTCGCCCTTACCCAGCAGAATGCTCACCGTTCCTGTATCACCTGTAGCAACGATATCGATAATTTGGTCACCATTGAGATCCCTCAAAAACACGGTGTCCTCTCCTAAGGTAAGCTCGATCAGCTCCTTCACCAACCATTTCCTTCCCTCGCTGATAAGGAGATTCAAGAAGACTTTTCCGTTGGCTTCAGTTAACGAGACAATGTCAAGCTCTTTGTCTGCATTAAAATCTTGAGCGGAAAACGTTTTAACATTGTCCAAAAGGTCAAAAATGGTGGGAATCTGGAAGGTGGTTTCTTTGTCTTTGTTCGAGCGTAACATATACGCTTTCTTGTTTGTTACCACGATGAGGTCTAAGTAGCCGTCTTTATTGGCATCAAGCACTGTCATTGAAGTAAGATCTGAGCCAGCAAATCCAAAGGGCGATAGTTTGAATCGACCTCTTCCATCGCTGATAAGCGTTCCCGCATAGTTTCCTGCCAGAACAGCAATATCTTGATAACCGTCCAGGTTAAAGTCTCCAGAGGCAAAGAATTTGATAGGGAACATAGCTCCAAAAGGAGAAAGTTTTGTGAATTTGCCTGCCCCATCGTTTAAATAAACAAGGATTTCGCCTGCTTTTGTACCAACGACGAGCTCTGGTTTCTGATCTCCATTTAAGTCAGCGGCGAAAATCGCAGTAACCGTACCAGAGATAGCATCAACGCTAGAGGCGAGTAACTTTTTCCCCGTTTGATCAAAAGCGTACAGTTCCAAAGCGGTTGCTGAGTCTTTTAGGGTGGCGGTAAAAATTTCGAATTTCCCATCAAGGTCCATATCGATAGGAAAGGTAAGGGCGTTAACATCAATTTGAGGAAGGGAGATGGCTGAGCTAAGCTTCATATCCGACAAGAAGTAAGAAAATAGGTGTTTTGCCGTATTGGATTTTATCCCACCCGTTTTTGTTGGGTTTCCTACAGTCACATCTACATCCCCTAGGGTGCCTTCCATTTTTGGAGCCATCACCTGAAGTTCTGTATCTGAAATCCGATTTATTGTTGTCGGAGATGCATTATTAAAGCTCACCTTTGTATCTGTTGTAAACCCTGAACCCTTAATTTGAACCATAATTCCCCCTGTGCTTGGTGCTTGGGCAGGGGTAATGGTTTCGATCGTCGGAGATGGAGTTGAGGGATCGTCTAAAATCTGTTGTTCGTTTGAAGACGAAGGGTCGGTGCATGCTTGGAGGAAATGACAAAAAGTTAGTAACCCTGAAAATCCGAGTAATTTAAACCACTTCATAGTGTTCTCCTTGTTTGGATAAGAAAAGAGATAACATTAAAGAAAAGGAAGACTTACTTATGTTGAAATCAGATATGTAAGGATCTTGAAAACAATGAGCGTTTCTATTTATGTTTATAAAATGATTCTCGTTCACTATTATGTCGAAACAAAGCGCCATTGGACATTCTTTTGTGATTTTTTCTAATTGGAATCCTTTCATAGGTATCCTGCTATCGACATATAAAACGGCAGATAAGACTATACCATGCCTGATCTAAGAAGGACAGTTAATTTGCCTTATGAGAGAAAATAAGTAATACTTTAGGGTGAAATACATGCAATGCATGCGAATGAATGAATTCTGCTACATAGGAAACAAAAACCATTTAATGAGGTGATTAAAGGGTTTATAAAAAATTGGGAGGGTTCGAATACAACGTAGGTGGAGTAGGAACAGTAAAGAGGAGTGGTCAAAAGAGGTCGATTTCCGACATGGAACACTCTATCGAGAAGTGTTTTTGAAAAGGACGATTTTCTTTCCATCCTTACTAATGCCTATAATGTCTGATTGTCCATCAGCAGTGAAATCAGACACAACAGTGGATGTAATCGGAAAGGATGCAGAAATATTAACAGGGGGATAGAAATCAACCCCATGGCCCTCTCGGCCTCGATTTAGTAGAATACTGATTTGGTCTTTCGTATGGACAACCAAATCAGCGTAGCCATCTTTATCTAGATCAACAAAACTAGTTGAAGCAGGTATGTCTGAAGGCTGCCCTGAAGTAGGAAATTTCGTTCCTAATTTAGTGAGTTGGATATCAGAAGTATTCCCTTGGTTTTTGAAGATGCTGACAAACCTTTCTGTGGCATGCGTGCCCACAAGCATCACGTCGGGATGTTTCTGATTGAGAAGCGGACCTGTAACCCCAGCTTGAGGAACAAAGCTAGATTCTAACAATAGCTTTTGTCCTGCTTTGTCGAAAGTTACAGACGAAGTCACCGTGGTATTCTTGAGTACGTACATTGCAGGATTTGTAGAAGTCAGCGCGATCAGATCAGGTCTTGCATCCTGATTCAAATCAGCGCTTAATAGAAACTGAGGGTCATCCGGGAGAGGAAGCTGAATGGCTGGCAAAAACGCAAGCATTTTTAGCTTTGGATAGTCATTCATAAGCACACTCATTCTGGCTTGATTGCTCATGTCCTTATTTGCGGTTGCTACATCGATATATCCATCGCCATTGAAATCCTCAGTAATAACAAAATTTGGACTTGGACCCACATCTAATGTGAGGGCTGATTGGAATCCACCCATCGATTGAGGCAGAATATATAGTTTATTTCCAGTTGCATCCATTGTCACAAGATCTGGACGACCATCTTTGTCAAAGTCAGCAGCCGCAATATGAGGATGAGCATCGTTCCCGTAAGAGAATTGAATCATGGAATTTTTTGTAAACCCTCCACTGCCATTTCCCCATAAGAAATCGATTTTATTATTCATACTTTCGGAAAACACAACGGCAAGATCTAACGTATGCTTAGCATCGTTATCAAAGTCGCCAACGGTGAAGCTAGAAGGCGTCCCACTGATCGAGAGAGGACTTTCTTCCTTCGAAAACTCTACAACCCCAAGGTAATAGGTAAAGAAATTTTCTTTGATATCAAATTCTCCCGTCTCTAAATTAACGACCTTAATGGAAACGGGTCCTGGATTTTTTGGATTTTCTGGAAGCACAAATTGGACTTTCGTGCCAGCCGGAGCATCCATATTCACGCTAACGCCCTCTGCCACATGATCCCCCACAAGAACCTGCGTTTGCGTAGGATGAAACCCCGACCCGAGTAAGGTAATTTTGGGACGAAACTTGGGGTCTGTTACAGAGGTAGGGCCAAACGCTTGATCAATCCCGGTAATCATTGGTTTCTGGGGAGAGTTAGAGCAGGTGATACAGAACAGGATCAGCAGCACAGGGATGGGAAAGAACAATTTTTTCATAAAGTCTCCTACAATGAACATTTGTGCGCAACGTATCACAGAAAAAACTTTAGCCAAGAAAAACAGGAAAAATGAGAAAAATTGGTAGGATAAGGTATGTTTTTTCGCTACTCCAGCGGCTTGGGAATCCGACAAGCCGTTTTTAGGCCACACCCTACACAAGTTTTAGGGAGAATCTCGAAGTGCCCTCGGCGTAGATGATCAATTTGAGAAAATACAGAAGGAAGATTTAATGTAGTGCTATCAACCTTTCTGGAAGAGCGAACTCCTTGTTTGATGGAATAATACTGGGCCGAAATTGTTTTCTCTTGAAAGTCTGCTTGAAGTGTGGGGTCGTGCTTAAGCGCAAGTACGTAGATAGGGAGCTGGAACGATGTTTTGCCAATCTGCTCTCTTAGAATCGATTCATACGCTTCAATCCTGCCGAGCTTGTAGTCTAAAATAAGTGCCTTGTTTTGACCAACATCGATACGATCAATTTTCCCGCGTATCAAAAAGGAAAGCGGTGGCTTCTCCGGAGGGCTTACCAATCGCCCTAAATCAAAAAGAAAGGGAACTTCGAAGTGAGAAGGTACCAAGGGCTCAGGGTCAGAGGAAGTCTTTCCAGAGATGGCTTCTTTGCGCAAAAACCGTGATAGATCTTCGTAAAGCCGGCGGCTATGGATAGAGAGGAGACCCGGATGAGTTGCTTGATGAAGTCCTTCTTCGGACAAAAGAACCTCGTCAATAGAAAATTGTAGGGCATCGAGCTCATCCTGATTCCCTTGAAGAGGCAGATTCGGCTGTTGACGTTGATAAGCTTTTTGTAGAACTTGATGATAAATTTGCCCGAGGGTTTTGACATCGATATCTTCAGAGGCTGTCTCGGGGGTCTCTATATGCAAGACTTGCTCTACGTAAAATCGGAAAGGACACCGAGCGTATAATTCAAAGGCAGATACAGACATAGGATTCTTCGTACTTCCAAAACGGCTAAATTCAGAAAGAATTTGCTCTTCAGAAGAAGAAAGATGCCCAAGATAGTTCATGATAAGCCCTCTTGAAGCTGTAAACAAAGCCCAAGGCACTTTCCTTTTTGTGCAGAGGTCCAACCAGGCTTCTCGGGAAGCTTCCATTTGAAATCGATGCTGTAAGAAATGGAGAGTTGATCTGACCGGCTCTTTTTTATCCTCTCCCGTCTTTTCTATGAGAGAATGTTGTGTGCTTATCTGGTCTATATTTTGTGGGGCACTTGCCTCTGGATTCTTTGGTTCTATCCGTTCAATATACGGAAAAAGATCCTCAAAATAAGAACATGGAGCCGCAGGACGATTTTGGCTATCTAGTTGTGGGATGGATAAATAGACCTCTTCACTTTTTGCAAATAAAGTCGCAAAATCAAGAGGAATTTGTCGTAACGAGAGTCGCCTGAGCGGAAGATACGGCTTACCTAGCCTTTGATTTAAAGAAATACGATCTTCGTCAGAAAAAAATGCATCTTCCCCGCTGCTGTGGGGGATTTCGCCCCGGATCATACCAGCGCAAAAAAGGTGTGAATAAGATCGAGTGCTTAGAAGAGTTGGATGTCCCAAAGAGAGTGTGGAAAGGGGGGACTCCGAGGGAGGCTTGACCTCAGCAGACTCCCATGACAGGGGTGCAAGGAGCAATTTTTGTAGTACGATGATAAACTCACGTCGGTTATAAACTTGTCGGAGCTTAAGCCAAGCAGCTTGGTCAAAAGTGTGCTTTAGCAGAAGATGGATTTTTGGGAGGGAGACGTTTTGGTTACCTATCTGTTCCATCATTCCTTGCCATAAGAGGAGGAATCCCTGTAAATGCTCTTGGAAAGGACCTTTTTCAGGTGATAGAAGAAGATTCCCCTGAACGATAGAAGGGTCAGAATTGAGCAGCGAGGTTCGAAGCAAAATCTGAGATTCGGGAAGCATAAGCTCTTCTTTGGAAAGAGCGTAAAGTTTACAAAGAAGTCGAAACGGGAAAGGAGCAGAAAAAAGAGGATTCTGCTGACCCTGCTGGTACAAGGAGGTAGAGGGGATGCCTCGCTGCAACAACTCTTGTGCAATTCGGTAGGTCCGTATCGGAGAGGTGCTGGCCACGGCAATGTTATGAAGAGGAATGTTGTTTTTGACAAGATGCTCAATTCGATCAGCGATGAATATAGCCTCTTCTAAAGAAGAGCGAGGGACGAATAATCTAGTTTTTCCACGGACGAATGAAAGAGGAAACACATCTTCTGACGGGACAGCAGCAAGAGGAACGAATTCTTCTTCGAAATTGGAATCGTGGAACGAGTGAAGAAGAGATATAAATGGTGTCAGCGCCTGCTCGAGTTGGGGCTCCTTGCTGACCTCTGGCAGAACAATCCCCACATAGGGGGAGTTAAGAAGCGTAGAAAGCGTTTTGAGTAAAGATAAGGCTGCAAAGGCAGAACAAGAAAGATTGTGCTGAGCGATAAGTAGATGATGCGCAACAATCGAATATCCCTGGAAAACATGAGAAAAGGACTCTGCCGAAAGGGTATTATGGGAGAAGATAGATTGATCGAAGAATTTATCGGTTCCTGCTCTCTTGGATAAGAGTCGTCGATATTCTTGGTAGCAAGATGCTAGTTCGCTAATTTTTGAAACTAGCAAGGGCAAGGTACTACTTTCTGTTTGAGAAAAGGCGTCTGCTGATCTCTTAAGATAGTTTGGAGGCAAATCGACCGCGAGGAAGACCGAAAATATTTCTCTTAGAGAGGAGAAGGCCAAATGACCCTTGAAGAAATGGGTATTCGCTCGTTCCATCGCGGAAAGAATGCATAAATTTTGTTCGATTTGTGACAGAGCAAGATGCTTTTGTAGAAGAGTGTGTTTCTGCCAAAGGAGGGGGAATAAGGCAGAAAGTGGAACCATATTATTTTCGATCGCAGCCTGCTTGAAATCATCTAAGGTAAAGGTGGTCTTTTCCCCATGCTTTACAACCCCACTACAGTCGACGTGAATCTCCATGAAAATCCCTCATTCTACCGACATCAGGACAAACTTTAAATAGTTCCCTTCCGGAAATCCTGGAGGGACTGGATGATCCGGGCCTTGGAAGCGAAACTCTAGCATCGAAACATGCCTGCCTGCGTCGACAGAGGCAGCAGCTAGCATTCGCTCAAAGCTTTGCATATCAATCAGCTGTGAGCAGGAGCAGCTGGCCAAAAGACCCCCTTTGGCTACAGCATTCATCGCGAGTGCATTCAAACGACGGTATCCTTTTAAGGCCGCGGCTACATCTTTTTGTGCGCTTGCAAATTTTGGTGGATCCACAACGACTATATCAAAGTTATAGGGGGCAACTGTTTCTAAAAATCGGAATGCATCCTGTTCTACTATTTCTGGAAGGGGTAGGTGATTTTGCTTGGCGTGAAATTCTACCTTTTGCAAAGCCCGTTCCGAGCTATCAACACAGGTGGCCGAGGATGCCCCTTGACGAAGCGCTTGTAGGGCAAATCCGCCCATATAACTATACACATCCAAAAAGCGAAGCCCTTTTGAGATCTTACCTAAGCTAAGCCTATTTTCGCGCTGGTCTAAAAACATACCTGTTTTTTGAGCAGAGAGTGGCTCAACCTCAAACAATAAGCCAGCCTCTTTGCAAATGACAGAGGTTAGGGAAGGAGAGGATGAGTCAACAAGCCTTGTGATGGCCGTAAATCCTTCCAATTGTGCGAATCTTGGTACAGAAACCTCAACGATGGAACGAGGACGGATAGGTTCGGGTAAGGATTTTAATGCTTCGTAGACCGTTTGCTCTCGCTTTTTCATAGAGAGGGTGGTAAATTGAACAACCGCCATTTCTGCATATAGATCGACCGTAATCCCAGGGAGACGATCGCCTTCGGAGTGGATCAGACGGAATGCGTTAGTATCTTCGCTTGGTAACTGAAGTTGCCTTCTAACATGAGCTGCTTGTTTGATCCTGCGGGCAATCATCACAGCAATGGCACGCTCTGATCGATCCTCTGGATGAGCTGGGTCTAGAGGTTCTTCTTTATAGGTGGCCATGCGGACGGCAATCTGGGATTTAGGATTATAAAATCCACGGCCGATGAGACGAAAGTCATGATCATACACAGAAACGAGTGAACCTGGTTCTAATGCACCTTCCGTTTTCGCAATCGCTCCTGCGTAGATCCAGGGATGTTTCTGCCAAACGGGTTGAGCCCGACCTTTTTTTAAAATAACGGTTGCTTCAGATTTCAACATCAAAAGAACCTACCACAGCTCAAACAAAACGAGAAGTTCTTCCAAAAATTCGACGGAATCCTCGGTGTGCCCTTGACAAGAGAGCGAAGTTGTGGGAAAGGTACTTGACTTATCGTTAAAGGATTTCGTTACTATGGAAGTTGGTCACCTTACTGTTCAGTTGCGCACCGATAAAGGGAAAAGTGCTGTTCGAAAATTGAGAAATCAAGGACAGATTCCTGGAATTTGCTATGGACCGGGCAATGAGCCGATCTCGATTGCTCTCGAGCCAAAAGCGTTACAAAAGGCGCTTGATCCTATCAAAGGAATGAACACCCTACTAAAAATGAAGATTGTTGGGTCTTCGTCTGCTCCTAAAGAAATAGCTGTTCTTCTCAAAGAGACTCAGCAGGATGCGATCAGGAGTGAGCTTATTCATGCTGATTTCTTAAGGGTAGACCTAGGAAAAGCTGTGCGTGTTGTTGTTCCGATTATCTATACCGGAAAGCCTGCAGGTGTTGTTGCAGGAGGGTACTTGCATCTCGAGCACAGAACGCTTCCGCTGCTTGCAGTGCCTGACAAGATCCCCGCAAATATCGAAATTGATGTGTCTAGTTTAGGGATGGGACAATCTATCCACATTTCTGATCTCAAACTTGCCGAAGGACTTACGCCTGCACTGTCTTTGGATACCACCCTTTGCGTTATTACAGCACCAAGGGAAGAAAAGGCTGAAACAGCCCAAGCTCCCGTGGAGGGTGCCGCCCCTGCAGATGCAAAGAAGGCTCCTGAGGCGAAGGATGCAAAAGCTGCAGCTGCCAAGCCCGCGGCCGCGAAACCCGCAGCTAAAGGAAAGTAATCACCTCTCCTTCATTATGAGGACTGCTTTATCGCCTGAGGCGGCTTCGCGCGTCTCGATGGGAGGCAGAATTTTCCCTTCATGTGGCTGATCGTTGGACTAGGAAATCCTGGGAATGCCTACAAAACTCATCGTCATAACGTGGGATTTATGGCTGTTGATGTTCTGCGGACTCGTTACGGAAGTCCTAAGTGTTCTTCCATGTTTGGTGGAGAAGTAGCATTCCTGCGGAAGGAAGAGCCTTCCTTATTATCGGTGAAGCCGATGGAATACATGAATCTATCGGGGAGGGCAGTAAATCAGGTTGCCCGCTTCTATAAGATTCTCCCCGAGGAGATTATTGTTATTCATGATGAGCTCGATCTT
This sequence comes from uncultured Myxococcales bacterium, assembly GCA_964537055.1. Classification (GTDB taxonomy): domain Bacteria; phylum Myxococcota_A; class Polyangia; order Palsa-1104; family JAEUJZ01; genus CAZHYV01. The sequence goes on along the minus strand of CAZHYV010000002.1, from coordinate 127,349 downwards.
CCATTTGGCCAGCTTAAGCTGAAGCAGGATGGGGGTGCAGGGGGACACAACGGTCTTCGGTCAATCATTGACCAGATAGGGGCCCGTTTTATTCGGGTCCGGGTGGGAATCGGCCGTCCCTCCTTCGGAGACAAAGAGCAAGTTTCAAATTATGTGCTGAGTCCATTTGACAAAAGCCAGCAAAACCAGGTAGTCTCCCTGCTTGATTTTGCGGCAGACGCAGTGCAAACGATCGTAGATGAGGGAGTAGCCGTAGCAATGAACCGCTACAATCGGACGGCCGTTCCATAGAGAGAGCCGTTCGAAACAATGGCGCTCTGGACGGCTCCTCTTTTCTAGCGGAAGTCTTTAAGAATTCAAGGGTGACCTTAAAGAGAAGGATTTTGCCGCAGTAGGTTTTCTCGGCAACGAAGCGGCGAGAAAACTGGGATGAAGAAAAGCTTCAATTCCTCGCTCTCGATGTAAGGTCGAGGGCTTGATGTTCATTAGCCAGGAGGAAACAGGAATGAAATCAATGCGAGATGAACCCGGGACAGAACGGGAATATGAAACCATCATTATTTTAAAGGCAGACAGCAATTCGGACCAGATCACCACGGTGAATTCAAAGATCCGGAGTGCGATTGAATCTAGGGGCGGCAGGGTGCTTGCTCTTGAAAACTGGGGTAAGCGAAAGCTTGCCTATGAAATTCAAAAGCAACTCAAAGGGATCTATCTGTACTGGCAGTACTTAGGAACCCAAGGGTTGGTTGAAGAGATTGAAAGAACCATCCGATTGCTTGATCAGACCATTCGCTATTCAACTGTAAAAGTTGGCGAAGACGTGGATCCAAAAGCTCGTCCTGCCGTGGACGAGGAGACGTACCATCGGGCAGCAACTACAGTTCCAGATGAAGAAGAGCTGGCCACAAGACCAGGTCTTTCTAGGTTTAACCGGAACAGCAAGCTGATGGATGAATTCGATCCAGAACTAGAAGAACTTGCACTTGGACATTCAGAGGAGAGCAGCGATGCGTACGGATCAAACTGATATCAACCTAGAACCCGATCTTAATTCTCCCAAAGGTGATGGAAAAGGTACCGGACGTGGAAAACAGGCGTTTGCTCGGAAGAAGCTCTGCCGATTTTGTGCAGATAAAAACATACTGATCGATTACAAAGATCCGCAGACCCTGAAGTATTTTGTCACTGAGCGTGGAAAGATCACCCCACGCCGGCTTTCCGGAAACTGTGCAAAACATCAGCGCAAGATATCTCTGGCGGTAAAGCGAGCCCGGATTATTGCACTTATGCCCTTTACCATGACGGGAAGATAGGAGGTAACACCATGCAAGTGATTCTACGTGAGCAAGTAAAAAATTTAGGAAATAGTGGAGATGTTGTTACCGTCAAAGATGGCTATGGTCGAAATTATCTTCTCCCAAGAGGCCTTGCGGTTCTTGCGACTGAAGGCAACAAGAAACAAATTGAGTTTCACAAAAGACAAATTGCCGCACAGAACGCAAGATCGCGTGAAGCTGCGCAGGTGTTGGCTGGGAAACTCACTACGGTCAAAATTGAGATTGCCCGTCAGGTCGGTGTGGGTGAGAAGCTCTTTGGTTCCGTTAGCAGCCGTGATATCGAGCAGGCACTTTCGAAGCAGGGAGTGACGCTTGATCGAAAGAGGATCCACTTACCCGAGCCCATCCGTACCCTGGGTGAGCATACCGTCGAATGTAAGCTGGAGCAGGGTGTGACCGGCAGCATCAAAGTCACAGTGGTTGCTTTGGCTGAGTAGTTCTCATCTGATTTTCTCTCACACGTTTCTCTCTTTTCCAAAATAGAGGTAGGTTCCTAAAAAGCTTGTCTTTGAGATAAGAGATCTCTTATTAAGAGAAAATGAAAAAAAATCTTCTCTTTGGTCTGCTCGTTTCTATGAATCTCCTAAGCTGTAAAACAACTCCCGAGCAAAAGCTCATTGTTGTTTCAGAAAAACCGAAATGCTATACAGCCCAGACTTCCTGCAAACTCCCTAAAGATTGCGTCGGTTCGAAAGAAGAACAGGCCTCTTCAATTCTGGATGGAGGACTGCTGATTTGCCATCCTAAATTATCATCAGGGAATTCCGAAAAGCCCTATCTCTGTGTCTATTGTCCAGATTATTATGGTAATGTTCTCTTAGATCAGATTCATTTTGAAAATCTGCCCTCCTAGGGCAAGGGTTCCCTAAGAAGATTGAGTTTCTTTCCATCTCTTGGTATAAGGCGAGAATGATTCCTCGGTATTCCCGGCTGCAGCTGCGGCAAATCTTTAGCGATGAGAAGCGATTTGACACATGGCTACGCATTGAGCTTGCAGCCTGCGAAGCCATGGAACAAGTTCCGGGGAGCTACGTTCCCAAAGGAACTGCGGCGGCCCTTCGCAAAGCGAGTGCAGCTTTAACATGGGACCTGGGGCGGCTGGCAGAGATAGAATCACAAACCCAGCACGATGTGGTCGCCTTCTTAACTTACGTGGAAGAGCAGCTTGGAGAGAAAGCTCGATTTTTGCATCTAGGTATGACCTCGTCGGACGTGCTCGACACATCGCTGGCTCTTCTTTTAAAAGAGGCCACGGAGGAAATCCTTAAAGGTATTGATGGAAAACTTTTGCCTAGCTTGCAAAAGAAGGCTGAACTTTATCGGCATACGCCTCTCATGGGCCGTTCGCATGGAATTCATGCCGAGCCCATTGCGCTGGGTGTCGTCTTTGCCAGTTTTTATACAGAAGTCAGACGGGCTAAAAAGCGGATCGAACAGGCCCTCGCAACTATATCGGTAGGGAAGATTTCGGGTGTGGTTGGCGTTTATGGAAGTGGTCTTTTGTCCCCATCTGTCGAATTACAGGCTCTTTCCACATTAGGACTTTCTCCAGAACCTGTATCGACACAAGTGCTGCCGCGCGATCGTCATGCCGAGCTCTTTTTAGCGATGGCCCTCCTAGGTGCGGCCATCGAGCGAATGGCTCTCACCATCAGACACTGGCAGCGGACCGAGGTGGGAGAGGCCGAAGAAGCGTTTGGCACCAAGCAAAAAGGTTCCTCTGCCATGCCGCATAAGAAAAACCCTGTTTTATCAGAGAATTTATGTGGACTTGCCCGGCTTTTACGCTCACAAGCCTTTGCTTCTGTGGAAAATGTTGCGCTTTGGCATGAGAGGGACATCTCCCATTCCTCGGTCGAAAGAATCATTGCTCCGGATATCCCCATGTTGGCTGATTTTATGGTTCACCGTGCAGCTCATCTCATCGAAAATCTTGTGGTGAAACCCGAGCGAATGAAGCAAAACCTAGACAGAACTTCGGGGCTTTACTGCTCCGAGAAGGTCATGCTGGCCCTCATTACCAAGGGCCTCTCCAGACAAGCTGCGTATGAGATTGTGCAAAGAAATGCACTTCTTGCTCTATCAGAGCCGGATAAGAAGTTTCAGGATTTGCTATCGAAAGACCCAGACATTCAGAAACACCTTTCGCCAAAGGAACTATCCAGCTGTTTTGAGCTGTCGCATCATCTTCGGCATATCGATGAAATTTTTGCTCGGGTGTTTTCCAATGAGGATAACTCCTAACTCGTGAGCATAAAGCAGAGCTGAAGATCCATTGATTTTCTACAGCCGATCCAGTATGCTGCGTTTCGCCATGAGCCGTAAGCCTGTGTCTATCTTATCACCTCAAGGAACCACCTCCATGGAGCTTCTTAACCAGCTTCTTGAGAGGAACGACCTTGTTACTTATCTCCCGAAAATTCCTGAACAGGAGATGTACTTTTTGCTAAAGAGAATCGGCCTGCAGGATTCGGTCGAGCTTTTGCGTCACTGCTCTCCCGAACAAATCCAAGCTTGCTTCGATCTAGAGGCGTGGCAGAAGGATCATGTCGCTCCTGATAGGATGATTCCCTGGCTGGAAGCATTGTTAGAGGTGGGTCCAGCTAAGATAGGGCAGGTAGTCGAAGTGCTTGATCATGAGTTTCTCGTCACATGGCTGCGGCATGAAATCCGGGTATACGAGCTTTCCGCAGAAGAGGCTCCCGAGGACCCCGAAGGACAATTTTACACGACCCCAGACCAGTTTTACTTGGTAGACATTATCTCCAAGCAGAATGTCGCTACAATTGGTCGGCTGCTTGAGGCACTGTACATGAAGGATCCGAATTTAGGCCGCCGAGTGATGATGGGAGTGAAATGGGACGTCGGACCTGAGTCCGAGGAAGCGGCATACCGGTTCCACTCGGCTCGTATGTCAGACATGGGTTACGTGGAGATGTACGAGGCGCTTCAGATGTATCAGCTGATTGATCCAGCCACAGTGAAAATAGGAGAAGGCACCGGACCCAATTTTGCCGAGGTATGGGCAGAGGCGCAAACCCAAGCATTTTTGCCCCAAGACTGGATTGATGGGGTCCATACTGAGAAGCTTTTGCTAAGTCATTCCCTGCGGGCATTATCGGCAAAAGAGCAAAAAGTGCTATTTCCCCACCTTCTGTTTCTGCTGAATCGTGCTTTGTCTGCTGAAGCCGTGGACATTACTGATCCGCAGGCGGTAAAACCTGTCATTGAATATACACTGGGCTGTTTGTCTTTAGGAATTGAGTATGTTTCTCTAAAACCTCAGCCCCTTGCGGAAAAGGCGCAAGAGCAGAGCAAAAACGAAGAAAACAATTTAGCGGCCTCCTCCCAAAAACGGCAAGAGTTTATCCAAATGGGAGCTGAAGCCCTACGTACAATATCGCTAAAGCGCCTTTTCCAAGTAGGGTATAGCCTGATTCACCGCTTGCTGAGATTAGCACAAATTCTTACGAAGAAGAGCCTAACAACTCTTGTACCAAAGACGGACAAAGCATCCCTTCTGCCTGCGCCCTACGCCGACGTGATAGATTGCTTATTCCAACACCCACGAAGGCTCATGTATCATGGGGGTCTTGATACGCCAAAGATGATGTCGCCAAGACCATTCCAGACACTGGCCGATATTCAGAAGACGGCGACGGCCCTAGAAGAGATCGGTGGGTTAGGTCAGTTTCTGACGGTAGGTCTTGGGCTTCGTACAGAAACACTCATACAAACCCTGTCTTCGTGCTACCAGCTTGTAGGTGAAGTACACTTCACAGATATTTTGGGCACCATGATCGCAAATTTTATCTTGGGGCGCCCCCCTTCGCTGGTACCTCTCAAGAAAGAGGATTTGATCCCTCTAAGGCAGGAAGGCCTAAGCCCGGTCTCTCACCCTGCAAAACTTCGTCCTGCCATTTATAAAAAAGTGGATGAGATGCTTAAGATTCGGATCAAGGAACGTAGCTTGAACGAGGAAGAAGAAAAAGGCCTGTGGTCTGGCGCCGTAAAAGAGCTTTTAGAAAAAACGCTTGAGCAGTTGGCAGAATCGCTTGCGTTATTGCCTGAAGAGGAAAGAGGGCTGACCGATAGTATGGTAAGAGCACTCTCTGGGGTTTTAGTAGAACGAAAGAAAGCAACCGCCGAAGCGTGAATTTCAGTTCTTGCGTTGTTCTCTCCAAGGATCCGTGGTATGAACATCTGCCATGAAGCAAATAACACAGAGCGAACCATGGGCTCATCTTATAGCGAGACAGGATGAATCCAGGGAGGATTCACCCTTCAAAGGTGAAGAACCTGCCATTACAAAAGCTGGGTTTGTTGGGATTGTGGGAAGACCCAATGTGGGGAAATCGACTCTGCTAAACCAAATCTTGGGAGAAAAGCTCGCCATTGCTTCGCCCAAGCCTCAGACCACCCGAGATCGGCTTTTAGGAGTTACTACGATCGCATCAACTCAATTTGCTTTTATCGATACCCCGGGGCTCCACAGAACCTCTGGCAAAGGGCGAACTCTCTTGAATCAGTATATGCACGAACAGTCGCAGCACGCGCTGGCCGAGGTTGATGTTGTTGTGCTGATGACCGATGTGCAATCTTTACGGAAGGAGGACTCGAGAAAAGCAGGACTGATTGACCCAAGCGATCTTTACATTGCGTCCCAGCTTCCAAAAAATAAACCTGTCCTTCTTGCGATCAATAAAGTCGATCTTCTCGGCGATAAATCGCAACTATTACCCGCGATGGAGGCCTGGCAAGCATTGTTCCCATTTCAATCCATGGTCCCCATTTCTGCACAAACCGGCGAGGGCGTGGATCGGCTCCTTACCAATCTGGGAGAGCTTCTTCCCCAAGGCCAAGCGCTATTTTCAAAAGATACACTGACCGACAGGACCGAACGCTACCTTTGTGCTGAAAAAATCCGAGAACAAATCTTTTTAGCAACCCACGAAGAGATTCCATACGCAGTGGCCGTTACTGTGGATCAGTGGGCCGAGAACATCGCTGAAGAGGGGCCAAAACAGGGGATGCGCGTTGGTGTACGCATCGACGCAACCATCCACGTGGAGAAACAAGCGCAAAAACGGATCCTTGTCGGGCAGAGAGGACAGATGATTAAAGACATTGGAACTGCGGCTCGCGCCGAAATCAAAGAGCTCCTTGGTTGTGGAGTGCAGCTTTACCTGTTCGTTCGGGTCGACGAGAATTGGAGCCAGAAACAACAAGGATTAAGAGAGATGGGATATGTCTAAAAGCCCAACAAATAAACCTGGAAAAACTCTTCTGAAGAAAGAGAATCCGACGGTAGGATCCGCAGCTGTGAATCCACTTCCCCAAAAATCCCGAAGTGTCTCATCGGAGCTGCCTACGATTGCCATTGTAGGTCGTCCGAACGTGGGAAAATCAACCTTGTTCAACCGACTCTGTGGAGGCCATCATGCCATCGTGAATGACGAGCCTGGCGTCACCAGAGACCGCCGGTATGGCGAGAGTGACTACCATGGGGTGACATTCCGTGTGGTGGACACAGGAGGATTAGATTTATCTTCGGATGATCCCAAAGTAGTGACGACACAAATTGTAAGACAAAGCATGCTGGCCATCGACGAAGCGGATTTGCTGCTGTTTGTCATCGATGCAAAAGATGGGCTTCTCCCTGACGATCGAGATATTGCTGTCCGCCTGCGCCAAACAAAAAAACCGATCCTCTATGTTGCAAATAAAGTGGACGGTTACAAAGATGAGCCCGGTGTCGCCGAAGGATACTCTTTGGGTGCCCAGCATGTCTTTGGAATTTCTGCCTCTCACGGAAGAGGCCTGCCCGATCTGCTTGAGGCCATTGTTTCGAGTTTGCCAAAATCTTCCAATGCTTCAAACCAGACGGAGGACGGCGACCAAGTGCTTAAGAAGAGGGATTCTCTTCAATCATCGAGGCGAAAAAACGGTGCCTCTGCGCTTGTGCCTGAAGGTGAATCTTCTGGGGTATCTGACCAAGAACACCAATCTCCAGGGCTGTCGAGCTCAATAGATGAAAATGATGAGCAGGGTGCACAGGATCACCCTATTCAAGATGACATTATCCGCATCGCTCTGGTGGGCCGGCCCAATGCTGGAAAATCCTCTCTTATCAACCAGCTAATTGGGGAAGAACGGATGATCGTCCATGATCAGCCTGGTACCACGCGCGATCCCGTGGATACCCTGATCGAGCACCAAGGACAGCGTTATCTGCTGATTGATACGGCAGGAATCCGAAGACGAGCCCGTGTCCACGAGCCGATGGAAAAGATTGCCGTTGCCATGGCAGAAAAAGCTGTGAACCGGGCAGATGTCGTTCTTTTGGTGATTGATGCCAAAAGTGGGATCGGCGAACAAGATGCAAAAATTGCAGGGCTTGTTCAAGAGGCTGGTAAGGCGCTGATGATTGTTTTTAACAAGCAGGATCTCATCGATTCCTCCCAAAAGAAACGCATTCAGCAAGAACGAGAAAGAATTTTACACTTTGTGCCTTGGGCAAAAGAGGTTTTTTGTTCGGCCCATAACCGACATGGGATTATGAAGCTTCTGACCGAATCAAGGCGCGTCTACGCTTCCTTTATCCGACGTGTGTCCACGGGTGCCCTCAACCGCTTTTTCGAAGGGATTGTCGAAAGGCATCCACCCCCCTTGTACCAAGGTCACCCGATTCGACTTTACTACATTACCCAGGCACAGACCAAACCGCCTACCTTTGTGATCTCAGTGAACCATCCGCAGGGGATGCATTTTTCCTATGAACGGTATCTGCAGAATCAGATCCGCGACACCTTTGGGTTTGAAGGGACCCCGATCCGCATTCTGGCACGCCAGCGTAGCGGAAGATCGTAAAACCATACACTTGTTAATCCGATCAACCTGGTAGGGCTGAGCAGGCTGTATTTGAAAAGGAACCCAGGAGAGGGCCTGGTTGCTAGTCAGGAAAAAGTAATGGTAGAAAGCTAAAATGATTAAGAATTTTCATAAAATCAGATCTTGATTCTTGACGTAGTCTGCGAATATCACTAAATTTAGAATTTAATATAGTATAAAAACTCTGAAGGAGAGTCACATGAAGTTATTAGCTTCTCTTGGTTTAATATCAATGCTGACATTTGCCAATTGTGGTATCGGGGACACCAAAGCAGATACGGGCGATGCCAAGGGTAGTACTCCAAAAGACGAATGTTCTGAAGATGATGAGGATTGTGAGCTTGAATTTGGCAAAATGCATAAAAAGCCTTCTCCTAATATGCGAAGGCCAGAGTCTAAAACTGCGAAAGCCTAATTTTCAATCTCAATTCTACCCGTCATACCCTTAGGTTAGTTGCTCCCCTTTCATAGACTTTGCCACAACCTGTTGCTACTGATTCTCATCCTCTTAGAAGGTCTTGGCGGTTTTTGAAGAGGTAGCACGTTTTCCTATGCCTAAGCTAGCGTTCCTTCTCTTCCGGTAAGTTCAATCACCACTGCTTCTGGAGGACAATTGAACCGAAAAGGCAGCCAATGCCCTAAGCCGTTAGAAACAAACAGCTTGGTTTGGTGACTGTGGCTCTCTCCATCGTTGGTTGTCTCATAAAGACCATGCGTATATCCATAGATAGGTTCGATCAGAGATCGTGGCCCTAGGCCAATCTGCCCCCCGTGAAGGTGGCCTGCCAAGATGAGATCAACAGACCGCTGCTTCGCTTGTCGGATGACATGAGGGTGATGAGAAAGAAGGAGGGTGAAGGGCTGTTTGACTTCCTCGCCCAACGCTTGGGTAAGGAATTCTTCCGTCACCTTGGGGGAGGCCTCCATGCGAGGCCTGAGTTTCCCTTCAAAGGGGTAATTGACCCCGGCAATTCGCAAATCGCCTAGCTGAACATGATGGTTCTCAAGAAGATGCAGATCTGCCCTTTCATGGGCCTTTCGTACCTCAGGAAGACCTACGTGGATCTCGTGGTTCCCTAGACAAGCATAATGACCTAGCCTTGTATGGATTTGGGCTAAAAGCCGAGTGACAGTTTCGAATTGAGGCGCATGGTCACACAAATCACCAGTTGTCACTAGAAGATCCAGGTTTTCCTGAGACAATCGTTCACATGCTGTCTCCATCTGCCGTATCAACGTAAAATCGTGAGAAATATGAGAATCGGTAATGTGGCCGATACGTAACCCCTCCAACGAGGTAGGCAAATTCTGGACAAAGAGCTTAAGCCGGCGGATTCGTAAAGTTTGTGCTTCGAAAAAGGTTCCGTAGGAAGCCGTTGCTAGGGCAACTGCAGGCGCGCTCCAGGCAAGCGTCTTAAGAACTTGTCTGCGAGAGACATGATTCTCATCGGCTGGTTGAGCCTTCGGAGCGGATGGGGGACTCTTTCGTTTTGACAGCATGCCAAGAAAAAACCAAAGGGGTGAGCTTCCTAAGAGTAAGAATAAGCTTATTAGTAAGCCGGTGCTAGGTAATAAAACCAACCAATAATAGGTGGGGGTAAGAATTGTCTCGCGCAAAGGGGAGTCAAGAAGTCTGGGAAGACGCGCTAAGAAGATGAAAACAGCTAAAATAAGAAAAACACCCACGGATTTTTTGCCAAAGCCCGGCAAACCTACCCGAAGAAGGACAAGGCAGGCCAGCAGGGAGACTCCTAATACGATAAGAACATTTACCATCGCGCAGACACTGTAGGCGTCCAAAACCGCATTGTAAAGTATTTCAAGAAAAGAAAGACAAAATGCGCGGATGTAAGAAAAGGTAGAAAAAACACTGGTACTTCTAAAAAACCATGGTAGAGATGAAGTTAAGAGTTTGATGAAGTTTCCCCCTTTTTGATGTAATTGTCAGGAGAATTTATGGCCCAATTATTCTCAAGGAAACCAGAAAAAACACCTTCATTTGACTACCTTGTACGATTCTTGCGTGACAAACTTACAAAGCAATGCTATAGAATAAGTATGCGTACATTTCCATATTCATTTTTGAAATCATTTCGATATGTAAAGCTTGCTTTGTTTACTCTCATTGGGCTTTCTGTGGCTCCACTGGCTGCTCAAGCTGAAGATCTAAAAGGATTTCAGCTGAATCGGTTTGAGGCGACAGCCCCAGGTGAAATGTCCTTTATGGTCTCTCACCCTTGGTATAAGAATGTAAAGCATTTTGCGATTGGGTATAACCTTGATTATGCATTCCAGCCCTGGGTATTGCGTCATAGCCAAAATCCTCGAGCTGCGATTGAGCATATGCTTGTCGGACACTTGGGAATCGCTTGGTCCATGTCAAGATACGTCAATTTGAACTTGGCCTTACCTGTATCCTTCTTGGATAGTGGAGATACAACAGGGTTAGGAATTAATACCGGTTCGATCGGGGTAAATGACCCTCGAATTGGATTGCTCATTCGGCTATCTAAATATGATCCTTACCTAAACTGGGGTTCGGTCAGCTTGGGCCTTGATGCATGGCTGCCGCTAAGAAACTGGATGTCGAATCCTGAGCAGGCAGGCGATGCTCAATTTAGGATTCTTCCCAAATTTATTTTCGGTGGTGTTATGGGAAGGCAAGGCCACGGATTTTTGTGGTCGCTCACTACAGGGTTCTATTATAGGCCGTCTGCCCAGCTAGCTGCAGGACCTGCTGCGGGAAGCATTGATGCAGCCGACAATACCATGGCAGGGCAGATCCAAATCGGTGCTGCGCTTGGTTATACCAACGCACTGAAACGACGATACATCGGTCTAGAAATGATGTTTCAAACAAATATGATGCATCCGTTTGAGTCTGGTTACAATAGCTTAGAAGTACTTGCAGGATTTCATTGGGGTTTTGCAAAAGTGCTAACTGTAAATGCTGCAATTGGTGCTGGTATCCCTTCGATTCAAGCAGTAGGTACTCCTACGGTACGAGCGATCCTTGGTTTAACGGTGGAAATTCCTAACAAGAAACCACAACCGTTGTTTGGTCCTGCGATTGCGCAAGCCCGTCCGCCAGTGCAGCAGCCAAGGCCGGTAGTTGCTTATGGACAGTACGGACAGCTGGGTGCTCAGATTTACGGAGCTCCGCAGGCGGTTCCACAACAGCCTGTGTACCAGCAGGCACCGCAAGCCTACTACCCACAGCAACCGATGTATGTACAGCCTGGGTATTCACAACCTATGTATGTACAACCAGGTTATGTAGTACCTGCACAGCCGCAAGTCCAAGTTCCAATGGTTCAGAGGGACCCAGATGGGGTGCCGCTAGCTCCAGGTCAGGGACTTACGTATGTACAGGAACCTGCATATGATGATTCGATCCCCGTGATGGAACCTGCACCCTACATGCAGCCCCAGGAACCACCTTATGCGCCCCAAGCAGCTCCAGTTGAACAACAGCCTGCTTCTAGCCCAGAGCAAGTTCCTCAGGATGAAGTTCCAGCTGGCCCAGGCCCAGCAGTTGTGATCCCAGGCCAAGCTCCTGTGCAGTGGGGAGCGATTCCCTTCTACCCAGGGCATACAGTCTCGGAACCAGAACCATCTTCGGTTCAAACCTCTGTTAGTGATTTAAAGAAAATCTGGGATGATGAACCACAAAGGCAAGTTGAAATGCAGGAAGGCCCGACGGTAGCAGCCTATGCTGCTCCTATGACACATGACCAAGCGATGGATTCAGACGGTCCAGGGACAAGCGGCTCTCCTCCCCAAATGTTCATTGGCCCGCCAGCTTCTGCAGCTCCCTCCGCAGAAAATTCTGCAACTTCGCCCGCAGAAGGGTTCGATCCTAAGTGGTCTAATGTCGTGGTAGATTAAACGTCCTTCTCTTTGCGAATCCGATGAATCTTTAGTATGGTTCCTGTATGAATCGGGTTCGCAAGAATATCCTCCTTCTCTTCTCCCTCACGATAAGCTTCTTCCTCTCCTGCCATCGACAGGACTCGTGTACCCCGCAGATCATCTTTTTGCCACCGCCTTTACCACCGCCTCCTGCACCCCCAGAGCGGCTTCCCAAAGACCGAAGCGAGGCAATGAGGTTGGTGCAGGTTCCACCTGTGCTTGCTGATGATCTGCCGTTAGATAATTTGGTCGTGTCTTTACGGGAACAGGTTGACTTTCTTGAACACCAGCCTGGCCATGAAACCTGGGTGTTTGGTCCTCGGATCCTTGATAAAAAAGAGTATCTCCAAGGACTTAGGCATTTTATAGAGCTGGCAGAGAAGGTAAAGGCCCCAGAGGATCGAGGGGTGTTCTTTGAAAAGCTGAAGGCGGAATTCGAATTTTACGAAGTTTTCGGACAAAAGGACTGGGGACAAACCCTGATCACAGGCTATTACGAGCCTGTGGTAAAAGGTTCGCTGAAACCGACGAAGCATCACTCCCAACCTCTGTTTGGTCGTCCCGATGACCTAATTACGTTAGATCTTTCCTTGTTCGACCCGAAGTATAAGATGGAACGAAAGCTCCGAGGACGGGTTGTCGACAAAAAATTTATTCCCTATTACACCCGTGAAGAGATTGATACCAAGGACGTCCTTCCTAGCAAAGAGCTAGTGATTTGTTACGTAGATCCCATCGACGCGTACAGTCTTCATACGGAGGGATCCGGATTTGTTGAAATGGGTGATGGGACTTCGCTTCACCTCACTGCTGCGGACAAAAACGGACATAAATTTATCGGATACAGTCAAGAACTAGTGCGCAAAGCACATCACCGAAGCATGACCACCGAGCAATACCTACGGAGCTTGTCTTCAAAAGAGATGAGAGCGTTTTTGAATGAAAACCCTAGCTATGTATTTTTTCGAAAGAGCGAAAATCATAGCAACACGACCCTTGGTGTAATCGCAACGGGCGGAAGGACCATTGCGACGGATGCTCGGTATTTTCCCAAAGGCGCCCTTGGGTTCTTGGTCAGTTCTTCTGAAACCTATCCTCCCTCCCAGGAGCCCAAAAAAAACGTTCCGGTTATTTCCCGTTTTGTGCTTGATCAAGACACGGGTGGAAAAATTCTTGGTGGGGGACGGGTAGACTTGTTCTTTGGGACTGGCACGGAAGCAAAAAAGAAGGCAGATGTCACGAAACAGTGGGGAATTCTGTATTATTTGGTTCCCAAGGTGGAGACAGCCCAGTCTAAAGCGAATCCTTCAAAATAAATTATAATGCCTAAAACTGCACAACAACGTAGCCCATGCTTTGAAAAACCTTGTCTGTTCCATCGACCTGATCTATGGTTCAGGATATGTGGGCCTATCTATCCTTTCCATCAAAGAAGCCATCCTTATGGTGGTTGTGCTTTCTTTTCGTGGTGCTCTTCGGTAGCGCATGTACATCCAGCCCTGAAAGAAAACCGGACGTGGCTTCTAAAGGCGGACAGCACTTTGAGAATTTATCTCCCGATGGAGAAGAATCTCTTACATCGGTTCAACCTGCTCTCGATCCTCTTGGAAATCCTGAACCAAATACCTCTGCTGAGGATCTCGAAACTAGTCTTCAGAGCGGTGCTCCTAAATCAACATTTGATCCAGAAGCTGACCCAGCGCTTTCTATAGAGTCTGAACCTAAGGGGCAGCCTGGCTCACTAAGGGCGGCGCTGCCACAAGGTCCCTCTCAAGCGATGAGGCTTGTTTCCTCTTTGGAAGTGATTACAACTCTCGATGATGACCTCCCTCTGCCTCCTCTGCTCGATGCCATCGAGAGACAGATCGCTTTTTTAGAAAAATCACGACGTCATGAGAAATTCATATTTGGCGACCGTATCCTCTCTAAGGCAGATTATATTCTTGGACTCCACCGCTTCTTAGAGATAGGGAAACAGTCGACCACGAAAAGAGATTTTCTTGCAGCCATTCAAGAAGAGTTTGATTTCTACGAGGTTTATGGTCCTCCGCAAGGTGATTGGAGTGAAGCCAAGGTGACCGCCTATTATGAGCCCGTCATTCCTGGATCTTCAAAAAAGACCAAAAAGTTTTCACAAGCCATTTATGCTCGACCCTCTGATTTGGTCCATGCGCGAGTGAAAATAAGCTACCGTCCCGAGAAAAATTGCTTAGACAAAAAGAAGGGGTCGAAAGGGCACTTCTGTAAAGAGAAAAGATCAATCCTGAAAGGGGCGTATTTGGCAAGGGGGCGCTATGTAAAGACGAAAAAGCGGTGGGTTCTTGTGCCCTACTATAGCCGCAAGCAAATCGATGAAAAGGGGGCCTTAAAGAAACGGCATCTTGAGCTCTGCTGGGTAGACCCACTAGATGCTTATTTTTTACAAATTGAAGGTTCAGGAACGGTAATCATTGATGGTGACAAAACGGTAAGATTCCGAGCCAGGGATCAAAATGGCCATCCCTACCGAGGATATAGTAAAGACTTACAGATGCGAGCTAGTCAAACTGGGAAGACAATAGAACAATATCTTCGTGGGCTTAGTTCGAAACATATGCAGGCCTTTCTCAATCAGAACCCGAGCTATGTATTTTTTGAGCCAAACCAGAATGGGGCAAACACAGCGATGGGTCTTTCTGCAACTCCGGGAAGAACCATTGCAACCGATGCTCGTCTTTTTCCGAAGGGGGCTCTTGCATTCCTGATTGCGAAAAAACCAAAATTTGCTGGGCATGAAGACTTAAAACCCTCTGAGTGGGAACCCCTCAGTCGATTTGTTTTAGATCAAGATACGGGAGGAGCCATTCGTGGAGGAGGGCGTGTCGATCTATTTTGGGGGGAAGGTCTTGAGGCGAAACGTAATGCAGATGTGATTAACCAGCAAGGGCGACTGTACTACCTTGTTCCTAAAATGGTAGCTTCCCAATCGGTTGCTGCTCGGTAAAGGTGAGACGTTTGGATACGTTTACGACTCTTTACCCTGAAGTAAGTTAGCATCTAGACTGCGTCACCAGCGATCCTTAAATTTTCTCAGCCGTTGTCTTTTTTTTGATTATCCTTGACAGAAGAGCGAATGCAGCCGAAAATATTTTGATTCTTACTCTAGGTAAATACTCAAATGACAACGATTTGGCCTTTTGCAAAATTATCCCCCCCAAAAAAACAAAGATATCCCTGGATCATCACAGGACTTTTTATTGGAACAATGGCTTCATTTTTGCTAACGAAGCCCGCTTTAGGAGAAGATAACGATACTTTTGATATCAATCGTTTTCATCCTGCCCCAGGTTCTGGAAAAATTGTAACTGTTGATCTTGGACAGGTAGGGCCTTTCTCTCCCTATGCTTCTAAAGAAAGGCCTCGGTTAGAGATTGTTCCTCAACTGTTTCTCCACTATGCTTATAGACCCCTTCAGTTTACATTAAACGGAAAGCATGAAGTGGTTCGAATCGGTGGAATCACAGAAGTACTTCCAGATATCGTTAAGCATCGATTGACAGGTGATTTTTCAATCGCCTTTTCTTTCATGAAGCGTTTTCAAATAGCACTCTCGCTCCCTGTCACTCTGTATCAAATGGGAGAAATGGTGAAACGAGAGGATGTTCCGGCAAATTCTGCTCCCCCTGGCCCAATCGCTACCACGGGACCAGAAGATTTACGTTTGAATCTAAAAGGAGTTTTGTTGGATACAAGCCTTTGGGGTCAAAGGAATCTGAATTTTGGGCTTGCTTTGGTTGGAGATTTAACAATCCCTACCGGAAACGTGAGCAGCTTTATGAGCTCTACCCTCCCTACCTTTGCCCTGCGGTTGGCGGGAAACTTAACGTACAAACGGGTTACGCTCGCATTAAACTTTGGAGGATTGTTCTCTTCCACGCAGAGGCTCTACAGCCAGTTTCAAGGGGTTCGAACAGGACATGGTATTACTTATGGAGTAGGACTTCAGCTCAAGCTTGTAGATAAGCCTGACGGAGGATTCTATTTCTTCAGCGAAGTTTTTGGACTAGCCCACTATCCCTTCCAAAGTTTGCGCAATAGTCCGGCCGAACTCAGTGTTGGATTTAAAGGCGCCTACAAAGACTGGACTTTCTTCGTCGGAGGAGGCCCCGGGCTAAACCCAGGTTATGGTATTCCTGATGGGCGTGTGTACCTAGGTTTATCTTACGCATGGTCCAAAAAGGAGACACCACCGCAACCAGTGCCACCTCCTCCAGTGCCAGCTCCGGCACCTATGCCAGAGCCTAAGCCAGCACCGTCAAAGCCTGAGCCAAAACCAGTGCCACCAAAACCAGAGCCTAAGCCAGTGCCACCACCGAGGACACAGCTTGCTCTGCCTAAGGGTCAGAAGATCTTCTTCGACTTTAATAAGGATACCATCAAAGGGCAAAGTTATCCGGTGATTAACGTCATTCTTGAGGCAATGCTTGCTCGTCTTGGAATTCGTGTTCGTGTCGATGGGCATACCGACATTAAAGGTGGCCCTGAGTACAACATTGATCTATCAAGACGCCGTGCAGCGCAAGTGGTTAGGTATTTGACCGGTGAAATTCCAGGCACAGAACCTTACGCAAGCAAGCGGGGGTACGCTACCTTTACCCCTGCGTATGGGGCAAAGAGAGGAAAGCGCATCGCTGTTCGTCCTAACTACTATATTGATCCAGCTCGGCTCAATTTCGTCGGATTTGGGCTCACATGTCCTCTTGATGCCGCGAAAACGGATAAAGCACGTCAGCTTAACCGTCGTGTAGAATTTACAATTACCGAAGAGGATGGAAAGGTAACTGATCCCAACGAAAGGTGTACCATTCCTGAGCAAAACGTTGTCATTCCAAAAAAGGCAAGAGGAAGACGCGCCAGGTAGATACGGCAACCCAAACGTGCGAAAGGCGGAGGGACTAGCCCCTCTGCCTTTTCGCTCCTTTCCTTCTCCTCTCAGTAAGTCTACTTTCCACAAAGGATATTTATGAACCTACCCACCACTGCTACAGAATTATTCGAATCCTTCCTTCCCCAAGTTCTTACTCGTTACCAGGAAAAAGCCAAAGAGCTTGGTGGCATCTACGCATTTCGCCTCACTGGGGAGGGGGGAGGAGAGTGGAGTGTTGATCTTACTTTATCTTCGCCCAAGGTGACAAAGGGACACCAAGCTAATGCAGAGTGCACAATTATTTTGTCGCACGAAGACTTTGCCGAACTTCTGAAACATCCTCAGTTGGCAATGCAGCTTTTCCTCCAAGGGAAGCTGAAGGTGGAAGGCAATCCTATGCTTGCGATGAAGGTGCAAAAACTCCTCACGTTTGGTAGCAGCTCAACCTCTATCTAACCACCAGCGTCATCCAATCAACCCCCCTTTTTTAAGACAGCGACGACTTCAGTGTGGGTCGTATGAGGGTGCAGGTCAAAGGGTACCACCTGAGTGAGCTGATACGCATTCTCTTGAAAAAGCGCAAGGTCACGTACAAGCGTAGTGGGGTTACAACTCATATAGACAATCGTTCTTGGAGAGAGCTGAGTCAGGGTTCTTACGACCGAGGGGGATGTTCCTTTCCGAGGCGGGTTTAACGTTACCAGCGAGATGGAAGTTTTCTTTTGATAGGGATCATTCTGTAGGTCCTG
Organism: uncultured Myxococcales bacterium; assembly: GCA_964537055.1. Classification (GTDB taxonomy): domain Bacteria; phylum Myxococcota_A; class Polyangia; order Palsa-1104; family JAEUJZ01; genus CAZHYV01. Next base: position 109,551 of record CAZHYV010000002.1, on the reverse strand, counting down.
AAGCAGAAAACGTTCTATTTTTTCTACATCGCCGCAGAGAAATTGAGCTGATTTTGGATCAATTTGATTCTTGTGCAAACTTGCCTTTGCATCTTCAACCGCTGATGGATTCTCTTCAATCCCCATCCATGTAAGGGTAGGCTCTTTTTGAAAAGCGCTGAACCCAATTCCCCCCACACCACAGTAAAGATCTAAAAGCACATCACCGGGGCGAGGACAAAGTGCGTTTACGATGCACTGGTACATCTGAATTGCCACCTGATAGTTTGCCTGGACAAATGAGGTTGCGGAAATGCGTGCTTTGATCGAGCCAATGGGTTCCCACAGGTAAGGCTTTCCCAACAAGACCTCCGTAGGGCTTCCTCGAGAAAACAGAGCATTCCCAGGCTCTTCGTTTTTATGATAGACGACGCTGGTAAGCTGAGGATGTCTCTTTGCGAGGTGCTCAACCACAGGCATGAGGTCCTGCTTGCTAGGGAGGTGGGCAAAGACAAAAAGAAGCTGCAGTGATCCTGCTCCAGAAGCACGAAGAATCACGTAGCGAAGATCACCTTTGCGTGTAGACTCATGGTAGGTAGAGATGCCTGCCTTTTCTAAAAGAGAGGCAGTGGTGCTTGCCAAAAGAGACAGCTCCGGGTCGACAAGTTTGCATCCTTGCATGTCAAGGACTTGATGGGAACGGGGCTGGTATGAACCTAGGACCAGCCGTCCTCCTTGATAAGTCGCAACAAGCTTCATCTGCCTCCGCCCATACAAACCTTTAAAAGGGGCAGGTACACAATCCTGTAAGATCGATTCTACTTGGATCCCAGCCTTCTCGAATTCTTGCTTCACCCAAGAGGTTTTTAGCGAAAGCTGTGCCTCATACTGAAGATGTTGCAGAACGCAGCCTCCACACATGCCATAGCCAGCACAGACAGGAGCTACGCGCTCCTTGGCAGTATTTAATCGTTCAAGGGTCGTTGCAAACAGATCGCCAGTATGGGGGCTTTGGTGCTCAACCTGGATGAGGGCCTGCTCGCTTGGGAGTAATCCATGGACGTACACTTTCTGCGGGTGCAGTCCTCCCTGTTTGGGAGGTAAATAGCACACACCTGTACCATCGGAATGGAGAGACTCTACTTGGACGGGGCCTAGCGGGGATGAAGAAACAACAAGTTTCATAAGGATAGAATCAATAGCCTACCTGAATCGCAGAGTCGATGGCTTTGAGAAAAATTTCAATCTCTCTGAACAAACGGGTAGCTCTTCTAAGGGTCTCCCCTTGCAAAGAGAGGGAAGTTAAGGCATGATACGCCCATGGTTTTAGATTTAGACCTCCCTAAAGATTCTCTGGTGGTTGTTGCGCTGTCGGGCGGCGTGGATAGCTCAGTGTGCGCAGGACTTTTGGTTGAGGCAGGATATCGTGTTGTAGGTATTTCGATGCGGCTTTACAATGCCAAGGGCACCCAAGCCTCTTCTGGAGGACGATGCTGTGGACCAAAAGACCTTGAGGATGCACGTGCCGTTTGTGCCTACCTCAATATTCCCTTTTACATAGTAAACTACGAGGAGGAATTTGAAAAAACCGTCATTGATGACTTTGTCAAAACGTACAAAGAGGGTCGGACGCCGAATCCCTGTGTGCGATGTAACCAGCACATTAAATTCACGCCTCTTTTGCGACGAGCTAAATCGCTAGGAGCATCCGCCCTGTGCACGGGACATTTTGCTCGCTTAGAGAAAGAACAGACAACGGGCCGGATCCGTCTGCTTCGAGGTATCGATGAGAAAAAAGACCAATCTTATTTCTTATTTGGTATGCCCCGCGAGTCGCTGCCCTACATAAGGTTCCCCTTAGGGCATCTTACCAAAGAGGAAGTCCGTGAGCATGCAAAAAGGTTAGGGCTTATCACTGCAGAAAAGCCTGAGTCACAAGAAATTTGCTTTGTGCCCGATGGCAACCAGGCGGCGTTTGTCAAAAGAAAGACAGGCGAAGCGGAGACAGAGGGAGAGATTATCAACACGCAGGGGAATGTGGTGGGTATGCACCCAGGGGTCCACCATTTTACCGTAGGACAAAGGCGAGGCATTGGCGTTGGACTAGGAGAAAAACAGTACGTTGTTCAGATCGATGCGCTTCGGAAGAGAGTGAAGGTGGGTTCCAAAGAGGATTTGGCCAATCCATCTACTTGGGTGGAAGAGGTTTGTTTTTTAGATACCGAAGCCAGGAAAGGAACCTCGTTCTCTGCCCATGTGCAGATCCGGCATCGGCATAAACCAAAACCCGCACGGATAGAAGTGCATAAGGATCAACGAGTGCTGATTACGTTTGATAGTCCAGAATTTGGAGTGGCTCCTGGGCAGGCAGCTGTATTCTATAAGGGAGATGAAGTGATTGGAGGTGGGATGATCGCAGGAATGCGAGAGGATGTATAAGATTGGCCCAAAGGGGCTCATTGTCCACAACTGCTCTATTTAGAAGGTTGGGTGGTGAATTTACTGTACAGAGAAATTGCTTAGCTGTATTGATAGCTAATTATTAGGATTCAAGACGAGAAGATGCTATGAGAAATCGAATTCAGTTTTATAAAAACCAGGGATTTCGAAGCTTTGTTTGTTTTTGCTTGATCGCTGCCATTGGAGTTTTACCGACTCGTTGGGTATCAGCTGCATCTACTAAGGAGGGGACACCCCAGGAGCATGCCACCAGCCTCAAAAAATCGTCTGTCTCTCCTCCAAAACCGTCCGCTCCGAGTCCGAGTATCCAAAAAAGCCAATTGTCAGATGTCTTCTACCGTGAGCCTAGACCAAAATGGCGCATCATTACAGGAAGCATCCTCCTAGGGCTTTCGGCGATTCCAATTGGCTTTGGCGGAAGGCTCCTGTATCTCGACGGCAAGCAAACCGCACCTCCCGTCCCTCCCGCCTTAGAGAGCGAGCAGGTCTTTGCTACACGTGACATAGGGATAGGGGTGACGGTTCTGGGTGTGGCCATGGCTACCGCGGGTGTTCTGATGATCGCTCTCCCCGGAAAACAAGTAAAAGTATCAAACATCGCCACAGGAATTTCGATAGCACCTTTGCCAAACGGAGTATTTATGTCCTGGCAAGCGAGATTCTAAATTTTTGCCAAGAAACATTGGTTTTTCGGCGAGAATTGCGGTATGAACGTAAGCGATGTCAATACGTGTTTTGTACCATGATAACTGTCTTGATGGTGCTGTCTCGGCTGCGCTATTTACCGCTTTTTACAAAAGCTGCATTAACAAAAATACAAACTTTGAGTATGTCGGGGTGAACCACGGACCTGGAGATGTGTTTGCCGGAGGGACGTTCCGTACAGAAGCAGAATGGGAGCATGCCTGTGTAGATTTTAGGTACTCTCCTAGCCCAAGGCTCAATTGGTGGTTTGACCATCATCGCAGTGCCTTTTTAACCAAGGAAGATGAGGCCCATTTTTATGAGGTTATGCATCCACAACATTTCTACGACCCCGCTGCGAGATCCTGCAGCAAGTTTCTATCGGAAAAATGTAAGGAGGTTTACGGCTTTGATACAAAGCCTTATGAGGATTTGATCTATTGGACGGATATTGTCGACGGTGCTCAGTTTGAAAGTCCTAAAATGGCAGTTGAGTTGAAAGAGCCAGCCTTAAAATTGATGACCTGGGTTGAAGCAAACCATCGGTTGGACCTAAAAACTCGATTTATCCAAGACTTGCAGACGCGCAGTTTGGAACAGATCGTAGGCAGCGATTATATTCAGCAGGCGTTGGTTCCACTTTTGCGCGACCATGAGCAAAACCTATTTCTTATGAAAAGCCACATCTATGAGGAAAAAGAAGTGGTGGTTTACGACATCACCAATCAAAAGATGCGGGCCCCAAATAAATTTATTCCCTACTACCTTTATCCTACCTGCCATTATGTGGTAGGCATCTCTAAATCTCCAGGTCGCATCAAAATTAGTGTAGGTTCAAATCCGTGGTACTCTTCAAGAAGAACGGTAAATATCGCAGACATTTGTGCTCGGTACGGAGGAGGTGGCCATCCCGTAGTAGGAGCGGTCTCGCTGCCAGAGAGCCAAATGGGATACGCAAGGCAGATTATGAAGGAGATCATTACAGAACTCCAAGCTGCGGTAAAAAACGAGCAGTAAGAGGATGGGTTCTGTTTCCGTTTTGACTTTGACTTAAATACGTCACTCTCATATCCATGCGAGCAGGTAACTTTGAGGATGCTCCGGCATAGCGGATACTTCGTTACGACAAAAACTGCACATAAAAAAAGAGGATGGAGACCTCCACCCTCTTTTTCATGATCGAACGACTGCGAAAGCAATTGCTTATGCAGGAGGAGCGCCTGCAGGAGCAGCTACCGGAGTTGCGTAAGTAGCTTTGCATTGATCAAGACGGTAGGTGTCTGTTGCATTGCCATCTTTGCACTTTGCTGCGTCTCCGCTGTAGCTTGCATCACATTGCACCACTTTAGGTTCAAGACCCACGCTGTCTGGAGCGCAGTCAAGAAGGGGCTGAGCTGGAGCTGCAGCGGTTGTTGTCGTCGTAGCCGCTGCTGCTGGTTTGGTTGTGGTGGTTGTAGCAGGCGCAGGTGGCTTGCAGACACAACCTAGGTCAGCAAGAGCTTTTGCTTTCTTTTCAGCAGTCATTGTAGCTGCTTGGGCTTGTTCATCTTTTTTGGTGTCTTTCTTACAAGCGGCAACGAAGCCGAGTGTTAACACAAGAGCATATGCGATTTTTTTCATTTTTTTCACTCCTTAAGGTTAAAAAATATGGGACTTATACCCAGGCAGGCAATCTACTAATTTTTTTTATTAGGCTCAAGAGAATTCAGCAGGGACGGCACTGGTGTGCAAAAAATGTGCAATGAGATTTTCTAATCCTCTCTGGTCTTCTGTATCAAATCTTCCGACGCTGGGGCTATCCAGATCAAGCACACCTATCAACCTATTTTGGTAGAGCAAGGGGACAACAATTTCTGCATTGGAAGCAGAATCACAAGCAATGTGGCCCGGAAATTGGTGAACATCTGGCACAATGAGCGTTTTTTGTTGCTCTGCTGCGGCCCCACAAACGCCTTTCCCTAAAGGAATCCGAATACACGCAGGCTTTCCCTGAAAGGGGCCTAGGACAAGTTCTCCCTGCTTGTACAAATAAAATCCCACCCAATTGACCTCTGGGAGGCTATGGTAAAGCAGCGAAGAAAGATTGGCAGCATTGGCAATAAAGTCTTGCTCTCCACCAAGAAGAGACACAAGCTGCTCGGTAAGGTGCTTGTATAGTTCGGGTTTGCTTTGGGAGACGGTTGTATTCATATGAAACATACAGTTCCTTTGATCTTAAGAGGCTCTCCTCTCTCGTGTTTCTAAGGGTATATCAGAGGAAAGGAGGAGAGGGTACTTTTTTAGCAAATGGCCCTCGGATGACAGGAGGAAGTCTTCAAGGTAACTCCTCCAAGTCTTTGCCCGTGTGCGTCCTTCTCCCGAAAAGATCACCTTATCTTTTGCACGAGTGACGGCGACATAAAATAAGCGCAACGATTCTGCCTGCTGCTCCTGTTTTAGCAAACGAGAGATCCTTCGATAGGGAAGGGTGGGCGCTCGGTCTCCCTCTGCGCGAAGCGTAAGTCCGATTCCGAAATTGGCATGGTACGAGATCGCTGGAGCATCCACGGGATCGGTTCCACTGCATCCAGCGATGACCACGACAGGAAAATCAAGGCCTTTGGCTTGGTGGATCGTCATCAGGTGAACGGCATTTTGGTTCTCGCCAAGGATGGGTGCTGGTGGATCGCTCTTTAGAGCGGGATCCTGAATCTTCTTGTCGAGCTCATGGGCAAATTCAGTCAGGAGTCCTCCCTGGTATTCAAAGTCTTGGGCCGTTTGAATGAGCTGCTCAACGTTGGCAAGGCGCTGTTTGGATCGGGGCAGGCCTCTAAGAATTTCACGATAGCCACTCCTTTCATACAGCCGCTTTAAACAGGTAGAGGGTCCTAGCAATTCACCCAGAGAGACCAGATCAGAGAGAAGATTTGCCATGTCTAATAAATGGGTGAGCTCACCATCGATAGTAGGATCGGGAAGGTCATTTTCTGACAGAGACAACAGGCCAGCGATCGACAAGCGATCTTGTCGGTGCAGGGAATAGATCGTGCTATCGCGCATTCCCCAAAGAGGCGATCGCAATAACGAGAGCAGCGCAAGTTTGTTGGTAGGATCGGCAATAAAAAGAAGCGCTGAGCTGAGATCCCAAATCTCAGAACTTTGATAGAATCCTCGTCCATTGACAACCTGGGTCTGGATGCCTGCTTGCGAGAGTGCCTCTGTATAAATATCAACGTGAGTGAACCGCCTTAGCAAAATGGCAATTTCATGGGCAGCATGCCCTTCGGCAAGAAGAAGCTGGATCCGTTTTGCTACGCCAAGGGCCTCGGTTTCGATGGGAGAAAGCTCTTCAGGAGCAGACTCAATCGAGAGAAGCTCTGGAGAAAGCGGTCCTTTTGAATTTGGCGGAGTATTTTCTTCTCGAAATAGCAGCAAAGCATCCCGATCGTGGTTCCATTCCTCCTCCCGAAATATTTTTGCAAACAAAGCGTTGCTAAAATGAATCAGGTTGGGGAGGGACCGCCTGGAGGTGGTGAGGGTCACCTCAATCCCGCCCCGCGAAAGAATTTCTTGGCAGAATGATTGGAACATCGACACATTGGCCCCACGGAATTGATAGATCGACTGTTTTCGGTCCCCAACAATCGTAATTCTTCCAGCGAGCGTTTGTGGGGAGTTGGTGGGAAGAACATCCCAAGTCAACAACGATAAGATTTTGGCCTGAAGTGGATTTGTGTCTTGAAATTCATCGACCAAAATTACATGGGTCCCTGCCTGGATCTGTTTCCGTAGGTAAGGGTGGTCTTGAAGAAGCGTACAGGTCTTTTGTAAGAGATCGATAAAATCGAGAGAATGAATGTATGCTTTGGCCTGAGTATAGGCTTCTGAGGCGGCCTCACATAATTTCTCAAGAGCTTGTGCTAAGGGGGCAGCCTGGTCAGTGATAAGCAGGGCTTCGGTCTCTTCTAGGACTTGTTGGAATTGCGATTTCACCGATGCAAGGAGGGCCCGCGACGATTCTTCCTGCTTCGCCCGAAGTTGGCCCAGTTCGGCGCAAAAAGCTTTTAACGTAGGCAAAAGGCCCACGGATAAAAAATGCGCCCAGGTAGGAAATTGTTCGTGAGACTCAGGGCGTGAATGTATCGAGTCTAGAGCTGCAGAAAAAAATTGCCACAGGGAGGCGTAGGTTTCGGTCCATCCCTCGACCAGGAGAGAGCTCGTCTTACCCAGGTGAGACGGAAGTGCAAAAAAGGAGGAGATGGCTTGGGCTGCTTGCTTATAAATTTCTCTCCACGCCGAAGAACAATGTCGGGGCAGATAGGCGTCCGAAATCTCTTGCAAAGGAAGCCCCTCCTCTCGACTCTTCTGAATCACTTTGGCCACAAGCTCAGGAAGAGCCCCTTGTTCGGATAGACTTTCAAGGCCGTACTGCAAAATCAGATGTTCTGCGTCTTGTTTGGTGATTTTGAAGGGTGACTGTTCTTGGTAAGAATTGGCACTGGTTAAGTCCTGTTCTAACAAAGAAAGCAAGATGCTTCGCACCTGTTTTGTTTGCAGCGTGAATGCTTCAGACTCAGAAAGAAGCTGAAATTCTGGATCCAATGCAAGATGCCTTGCATATCGACGAAGCAAGTTCGCCGAATAACCGTGGAAAGTAGAAGGCGGGAAAAATTCTAGCTGAGAAAGAACATTGCCCCACACCTTGTTTGAGGGCAAGGGGAGGGAATGGGCTTTGGCGGTGGCATACAATTCTGGCTCGATTTGTTCAAGCTGCTCTTCGTAGTTCAGATCGAGGGATGTATGGAAAAGGCGTTTGAGTCTCGTGCGAAGGCGATCGTGCAGCTCGAAAGCTGCTTTTTCGGTAAAGGTGAGAACGAGAATTTCGGCAGGGAGCAGAGGCCTTTTGTGCGCGCTCAGTCCGCTGCAAAGGTGCAGATATTGGGTTACAAGCGTGTGGGTTTTCCCTGTGCCTGCACCTGCTTGGATGACACAGTCCTTGGAGAAGAAAAAATGTTCGTGCTGCAGCGGGATCATGGGAGGTGCGAAGCATAGCAGGTTGGTGAGGAACATGGAAGATGCGAATCATCGCAGGCTTGGGAGGAAAAGGTGAGTCTATTCTGGGAAGTAGAAGTGCTAAGAAAATATAGGTGCAGAAATGTAAGAAGTGTGGTATATATAAAAAGGTAAATAAAAGGTTTAAACTTCGTTTAGAGTGGAAGTGCTTATTTTGGAGAAAAAATGTTTACAGAAAATAAATATACAAGAATTTTGACAGTAATTGGTTGTTTAGGATTTACGATGTTTTCTTTTTGTGCAAAAGAGGAATTTCTTACTTCAAGAACGACAGAGGAAAATCAAAAACGGCAGTGTCAGGATTTTGAGAAAGAGATAGCCGATAATGTCGCAAGAAGTATGCTTAAATATGATAGCGCCATTTTGTCGATGTCAGATGCGGAGGTTGCTTCCTATTTTGAGAAGAAAGATCGAGAGGAGATGTTTCTTAAAGAGATGCTCTACAGAGACTTCTATGACGAACAAGCTCAGAAAATTTCGAAATTAAATATAAGAATTGCAGAAATAAACCGGAAAGAAAGAGAAGAATTTAAAACTCTTACTAACGAAGAATTGACAGAATTAGCTGGTTTAAACTCTCGGTTATACGAAGAGGAAAATGCACAACCTCATCGTTATTGTATGAAGGTAGATTATAATAAACTGGCGCGAGAGGTAAAAGAGCTTTCTGCTTCTAAACTTATGTCAATCTCTAGGAATTACTCGAGTGAACAAGCAAACGCGGAGGATGAATATAACGCTGAGGAAAACAAGAAGTAAAGAGATCTTAAGTAACAAGATGTAGACTCAAATGAGGCTGTTTGCAGCGAAGAATCAGCTTATCATCTTAAAGCATGTATCTGCCGTTTGATTGATCCCTCGCTTTCCCGACCTTATTGTTCAGTATTCCTCGATAAAGTTCTACAGATTTATTTAAATCTATCATAGTATGATAACCCTCCATGAACACAGGATTTCACCTAGGCATCGCTCCCTTTACCTATGCTGATCTTCACACAGCAGAAGGGCTTAAGCGCCTCTATGAGGTGTGGTTAGCAGAGTTTCGGGAAGGAGACGCCGGCCTTTATGCGAGCTACCAACGCTACAGAGATCTATCGACCCGTGGACAGTTTGGTAAAGTAGAAGTCTCTAAACTCCTGTGCGAGGTTGCTCCTTGGGTGTCGCGATTTATTGTCCGTCTGTTTGGTAAGGAAGTGCAGGCCGCTGCAGATGCGATCGCCCGGCAAACGGCAAGGGATCTTGAGCTTTTCCGATTCAAGGATGAGTTTATCAAAAGAAGAATGATGAGGCGTGCAGTTCCAGTGAATGTCTCTCACATCCTAGAGGAGGGACGGATCCTACTGGATAGGTATGGCTGCGACGCGCTTCACAATGAACGAGCGGTTTCTCAAGTGGCCCTTCACCTTTTGGATCAAGAGCGAGCTCTACTTTCACGACCAGCAGACGATCTCGCGTTAAAGCAGGTGCGTGCCGAGATTGATTTGCTGGCAGACCTTCTCTTGCTCCATCGGGACGAGTTACAAACAAAGCATGGTTGGCTTTCGCTGAAGTTTCCCGCAAACATTAATTACCAAAATTTGGTGCCTCTGCAAAAGCGGACCCAAGCGGGACTCGAGCTTTTGCTTGGCGAAGACAAAAAAATGCGCCCCCGCGATGGTTTTGATCTAACAGATCCACGGATGCCCTTTGACGAGGTCATGGCCGAGGTGGACTACTGCTTGTACTGCCACCAGCGGGACAAAGACTCATGTAGCCATGGATTGCGCGAAAAGTCAGGCGATGTTAAGACGAACCCGCTTGGAATCAAACTGGAGGGTTGTCCGCTAGATGAAAAAATCTCTGAGATGAACCTCATGAAGCGGCAGGGAGACCCGATCGCAGCCTTGGCGCTTGTGTGTATCGACAATCCGATGTGTCCAGGAACGGGACATCGGATCTGCAACGATTGTATGAAGGCGTGCATTTACCAAAAGCAAACGCCTGTGAACATCCCTCAAATTGAGACAGGTGTGCTTACCGATGTGCTATCCATGCCATTTGGGGTGGAAATCTACGGATTGTTAACGCGGTTCAATCCCCTCAACGTAGAGCGCCCTTATCCCTTGCCCTACAATGGCAAAATGATCCTTGTGGTGGGGCTTGGGCCGGCGGGGTATACGCTGGCTCATCACTTGAGCCGGGAAGGGTTTGGGGTGATCGGGATTGATGGACTCAAGCTAGAGCCGCTTCCAGAAGCCTATGTGGGGAATGTTGCCGAAGGAAAACCTCCCACACCGGTGAAATATTATGAGCACATCACCAAGCAGCTTTCGGAACGGCCCATTTTGGGGTTTGGGGGTGTCTCTGAGTACGGCATTACGGTACGCTTTGATAAGAATTTCCTCACGTTGATGTATCTAACACTCTCTCGGAATCCTCATATTAAGTTCTACGGGGGGATACGATTTGGGGGGGGCCTTACGCTGGAGGATGCGTGGCAGATGGGATTTGACCATGTGGCCTTGGCTGCAGGTGCTGGTAGACCTTCCCTTTTATCAGGAAAAAACATGCTTTGCCGAGGAATTCGGCAAGCTTCAGACTTTTTGATGAGCTTACAGCTCCAGGGCGCCTATCAGAAAGACTCTTTGGCCAACCTTCAGGTGAGGCTGCCTGCCCTCGTGATTGGAGGTGGACTTACCGCCATCGACACAGCCACAGAGCTGCTAGCGTATTATGTGGTGCAAGCAGAAAAAATATTAGAGCGCTGTGAGCAGCTGGTTGGACCCATCGAAGGAAGTATTTCTGTAAAGGGGCCAATTTCTGCGAAATGGGAAACCATGTGGAGAGCATCTCTCTTTGCAAAATTCGTCGATGTGCTTGGAAAACATCTTGCCCAGGAAGAAAAAGAGATCCTTTGGGAACAACTCCAACACGGACTGGCCATTCGTAACGAACGTGAGCAGGCAAAATGTGAGCAAAGGCCCCCTAATTTCATTCCCCTGCTCAAGTTGTTTGGCGGAGTCACCATCGTCTATCGAAAGCGGCTTTTGGACTCCCCTGCTTATCGTCTCAACCCTGAGGAGGTAGAGAAAAGTCTAGAGGAGGGAGTGCAATATCTAGAATGTCTGCAACCCCTTCAAGCAGAGGTGGATGAATACCAAGCCCTTCGATCGATGAAATTCGTCAAACAATCTTTTGTTGAGGGACATTGGGTTGATGGGGATCATGTCGAGATTCCTGCAAAAACCGTGTTCGTGGCGATCGGGACTAAGCCCAACACGATGTATGAACGTGAGTACTCAGGCAGCTTCGAGCTTGCAAAGAATGGGTATTTTAGGCCCCACAACGCGGAAATTTTATCCGATGGGAGTGTATCGCTGATACCTGATCCCCTAGGAGTCTTTACTTCGTACCATCATCAAGGCAAGACGGTGAGTTTTTACGGCGACAACCATCCCCATTATGCAGGCTCGGTCGTAAAAGCAATGGCCTCTGCCAAGCATGGATTTTTGCAGGTGGCGTCGTTATTGCAAAAGCGGGAGCGTCTGCACCAGCAGGAGGGTTCTCCGCAGCCTGCTAGGGGAGAGGGTAGTGCGGATGGTAATGTGACTGGTAAGGAGGCCTCAGTATCGCCACAAAACAAAAGTCATCTCCACACCGATGGAAAACCCAGCGGGGAAGAGGTAGCACTGCCTTCGTTCAGAAAGATGCAAAGACGCTGGGACGCGGAGTTTACAGCGAAGGTAATCGAGGTGAAGCGACTCACGCCCACCATTGTTGAACTGGTTGTATCAGCACCGCAGGCAGCGAGGAAATTTCAACCGGGACAATTTTACCGTCTACAAAATTTCGAGGCCTATGCACCGAGCATCAATGGTACAAAAATGCTAATGGAAGGTTTGGCGCTTACGGGAGCCATCGCCAACCCAGAGAAAGGCATTCTCTCGCTGATTGTCCTTGAAATGGGGGCCTCATCCCAGCTATGCCAGTTTTTGAAACCCGGAGAGCCTATCGTGGTCATGGGTCCTACGGGAACTCCGACAGAAATTCCAGAGAGTGAAACGGTATGCCTCGTAGGGGGAGGATTGGGCAACGCAGTTTTATTTTCTATCGCCAAGGCCCTCAAACAAAACGGCTGCCGAATACTCTATTTTGCAGGCTATCGAAAATCAGAAGACATCTACAAGCAGGACGAAATCGAGGCTTACGCTGACCAAGTGATTTGGGCATGCGACGTAGCTCCTGCGAGAGAAGGATCTCTTAGAAGACGCCCTCAGGATCTCATGTTTGTCGGAAATCTTGTCCAGGCGCTCGAGGCTTATGCAGAGAAGAAGCTCGGAGGAGAAAAGTTTCAACTTGAAGAGGTTGATCGAATGATTGTCATTGGTTCGGACCGTATGATGGCAGCAGTACAGCAGGCGAGGAAGGGAAGTTTGCGGCCCTATCTAAAGAAACAACAAAAGGGGGTTGCAAGTATTAATTCTCCGATGCTGTGTATGATGAAAGAAATCTGCGCCCAGTGTCTACAGAAACAGGTCGATCCAGTGACACAGCAGGAACGGTATGTGTTTTCCTGTGTGAACCAAGACCAACCGATCGAGCAGGTGGATTTTGCTCATCTTTCAACGAGATTACGTCAAAATACGCTTCAAGAAAAACTCACGAACTTGTGGATTCAGAAGCTATTAGAGGAGAAAGCTCGTTAGGTGTAGACAAGGCCAACCTTCGCACGGAAAGACGCCCCTCCTCAAGGGCTTTTATGCATTAGATCTTTGAGGGTCGATCGTGTATGGTGTGATTCTATGACCCCCACGCTTCAAAAACAATCTCGCGCTACCCAGGATAAGATTCTGTGGCTGTCCTTGCTTCTCACTGTAGCGTCGATAGGAATCCTGTATTATTATCATCTGATCTCACTCAGCTGGGCAATCGGTCTTTTGGCGTCTGGCATTATTGGACTATTTCTTATCCTCTCTCTTATTTACAGTTTGATCCACGCAAAAGAGGTAGAACAAAGCGTTGCTAGAGACGGAATCTCAGCCAGAGCGATGATCCTAGGGGTAAACCTCGCTATGGACGACGACACCTCTTCGGTGACGTTTGATTTACGGCTCAATGTGTTTATAGAAGGAGAGACTCCGTTCCAAGAGGGCTTGACCCTGACTTCTTCTCAGTATCAAGCGGGTTCTTACCAACCTGGAGATGTAATGCCTGTGAAGGTAGGACGAATTCGGTCGAGCAAGACCAACGAAGTGGTTCGTAACATTGTTACCTTAGATCCTATGGCGGGAAACCAACGAGCCCTGTCTTTTTGGAAAAACCAGGAAGAATTTGAGAACTGGCTTTCTCAGCGGAACGAAGAAATTGATGAAATGTTCCGCATCGGAACGCTGGCCAAGGCCAAAGTGATTTCGTTTAAAAGCCTAGGGACCTTTGTCGCAGGCGTCCATCCGGTCGTGGAGCTTGAAGTCGAGGTACAGCCAGAGGGGGATCCAACTTTTTTGGGGAGCCTGCGTTCTGTCCTTCAAGAAACCTCTGTTCTTAAGTTTCAGCCTGGAAACGAAATATGGGTTAAGTTTGATCCTGCAAAGCACAGCAGGATCGTTTTGGTAGGCTCGACGCCTACTCCCAACATTCTTCTTAAGCCTACATCAGATGTCCTTCCCTCCTAATCCTGTCCATCTAACCCCATCCCATGCTAACTTTATCCGACGAGTAGAAATTTGAGGCTATCTCTTTAGGACACAAATCTTTTAGAACAGCTTGTGGATCTGTATTACAATCCGATTCTATGAACGCACGTATCTTAGACGGGAAGGCCATCGCGCAAAAACTTCGAGGAGAAATCAAGGAAAAGGTAGATTCCCTCAAACAAAGAGGCATTCATCCTGGGTTGGCAGTCGTGCTTGTGGGGGAAGATCCGGCTTCTCATATCTACGTGCGTAATAAGACGAAGGCATGCGCAGAGGCGGGGATTGCTACATTCGACCACCGGTTGTCTGCTCAAACCTCTACAGAGATATTAATTCATCTCATTCAAGCATTAAATCAAGATTCAAGGGTCCATGGAATCCTGCTTCAACTTCCTTTGCCAAAAGGGTTAGAGACGCAACTCATTTTAGATCAACTAGATCCGCACAAAGATGTGGATGGCCTCCTTGCCAAAAATGCCGGTCTCCTTTGGCAGGGGCGGCCCCAGTTTGTTCCTTGTACGCCGCTTGGGGTGATGCATCTTTTGCAAGAAGCAGGCACAAACTTACGGGGGGCAAACGCTGTGGTGCTTGGAAGATCAAACCTTGTCGGTAAACCGATGGCGGCATTGCTGCTAGCCCAAGATGCTACGGTTACCTTATGCCACTCTCGGACAAAAGATTTACAGGGGATTGTTTCGCGAGCAGACGTTGTCGTCGCAGCGATGGGACAACCACACGCCATCAAAGGCGACTGGATTCAGCCGGGAGCAACAGTGATTGATGTGGGCACAACAAGACTGAAAGACGGGACTCTTGCCGGAGACGTGGATTTTGCCCAGGCCCAAAAACGTGCCGGCGTCATTACACCTGTGCCTGGTGGGGTGGGGCCCATGACCATTACGATGCTTCTGCACAACACAGTGCTTGCTGCGGAATTAATAGCAGGTTCTCAGACGACGGCTGGCTAATCTGACGTGAACTGCAGATTAGTCTTGACCAAAATGCAGTTTGGTGCGGAATGGTCAAATGAGTTGGCAATTTATTTCTAACGATATACTAGTCGAAGTCTGCTGAAGGAAACGAAGTATTACTTTTATGATTGCGGCGCAGTTGCCGAAGTGGCGACTGATCCGGGAGTTGTTTTAGAGAATGCAGTGGCCTGCGGACTTCTGCGAGAGCTCCAGTTCCTTGAGGATACGAAGGAGGATCGGACATCGCTCTGTTATTTGCGTGATAAAGAAAAACGCGAAGTTGATTTTCTGACGCTGGTCGAGGGTGTACCCCAACATCTAATCGAAGTAAAGTGGAAAGACGATCACTTTTCTCCGTCACTTTTATACTATTTCCAGAAATATTTCCCCCAGGTAGATTGCCTCCAGCTCGTGCATGAGTTTTATAAACCACGGTCTTCTCAGGGAGCTCGCATCAGACCCGCCCACGAATTTTGGAAAAATTCAGTTTCCTCATCTTCTAAACAAAGCGCTGTTTTATTAAATGAAAATAACTGGGATACGAAAAATTCATGGCCACCTTGCAAAACACATGGTACATCGTGCCTATGAAATCAACTTATCTTAGTTTACTTTTTGGAAAAATCTTGCTAGGTACCGTTCTTCTTCTGCAAACAAGCTGTGTTTCAAAAGGGGATACCGTTCATATTGAAGGCTTACTCACGCTAAAACAAAGCGAAAGTGTAAAGTTGGAGACGACAACATACCTTCCTTTCATAGAGGTTACGAATCATGTAGATGTTTCTATCAAACAAGGAGAGAAAGAAGTTCCTGTTAGCAAGGGAATCATAGAGAAATACCGCGATGTCCGTGTAGTTAAAACTAGTATTCCTTCTGAAAAGCTGAAGATGTTTGCGACAGGCGAAGCTTTAATCATACACACGATCACCGAGGCAGACACTGGGGCCTTGGTATTGATTGCTACCCAAAATGTTAGGATTGAGCCGTAAAAATCTGCGAATGGTTCTACGAAAAGAAGACCTCTCTCCGAAGTTCTTGCTCTCTCTTGCGATTTATGGTAATCAATCCGCTAACCAAAATACACACGCCTAGATTTGGTGCGGTCGTGCTCTCTGGAATAGAGAGTGAAACGCACGATGGCAACCGATAGCTCATTCTTTGATGAATGACGGTTGCCGCCCTAGAGCAGAGGAACAACGAGAAGGAGAACCATGCAAGACCAGCAAACAGAACAAACCCCCGCTTCCAATGAAACAGACAATACCTCTGTCACTTTACAAAATGCGATGGATACCACCATGCAAGAAGCGATGAGAGCGAGCAGTGAGCCTCCTCTCTCGATTCGAAGCATGTTAGAAGCTGGGGTTCATTTTGGGCATCAGACCAATCGGTGGAATCCCAAAATGAAATCGTTCATCTTTGGAGCCAGGAACGGAATCCACATTATTGACCTTCAGCAGACCGTTCGTCTTTTCCAGAAGGCGTACCAGTTTATTTTGAACTTGGTTGCTAAGGGAGAGTCTGTTCTTTTTGTTGGTACCAAGAAACAGTGCCAAGAGCTGGTTCAGCAAGAAGCAGCTCGGGCTGGAATGTTCTATGTGAACAATCGATGGCTTGGAGGAACGCTGACCAACTTTAAGACTGTGAAGGCTTCGATCGAGCGTTTGCGCGATATCGAGAAGATGGCTGCCGATGGTACGTTTGAGCAAATGAACAAAAAAGAAGTCCTCATGTGGCAAAGAGAGCAGGAAAAGCTTGAGAAAGCGCTGGGAGGAATTAAAACCATGACGCGCCTTCCCGGAGCATTGTTTGTCATTGACGCGAAGAAGGAGCATTTGGCTATCATCGAAGCGAGGAAGCTGCGAATTCCTGTCATCGCGATTGCAGATACGAACGCAGATCCAGATCTGATTGACTACCTCGTTCCTGGAAATGACGATGCACTTCGTTCAGTGCAGGTCATTTTAGGGAAAGTGGCAGATGCTTGTATCGCCGGAACACGTCTCCAAAAGACAAAGGCCGCTTCCTATACAGAAGAGACCCAGGGAGAGCAAAAACAAGCCTACAGCGCAAACCAGGGTCCAGGACCAAGAGTGGAGACAGCACGACGACGAGGAAATAGTCGCTCTGCTGCTGCCACGGCCACCCCTACCTCGGTAACAGTATCGAAGGAAGTCGAAGAACGTTCTTCAACCCGCAGAGGGGCAAACGAAGATGAAGATGAATCGTAGGAGGATCCTTTCGAAGATAAACCTCTAAGCAGATAGGGGAGTACGAAGGAAAACCTAGATCAAGAAGGTACAAGAGAAGGAGTAAACCCATGAGTCAAGTAACACCCAGTATGGTCAAAGAATTACGTGACCGCACTCTCGCAGGAATGGCAGATTGTAAAAAGGCCCTAGAAGAGACAGCTGGCGATTTAGAAAAGGCCGCAGAATGGCTTCGGAAAAAAGGAATTACCAAAGCCTCTCAAGGCCTAAGCCGGGTGGCAACAGAGGGCGCTATTTACGCATACATTCATCCAGGAAGCCGTCTTGGCGTTCTTCTAGAAGTCAACTGTCAGACTGACTTTGTGGCACGAACAGAAGATTTTCAAGCGTTCTGTAAAGATGTCGCGATGCATATTGCGGGGCGGGACCCATACCCAATGTATGTTTCAGACGAAGAAATTCCTGCGGATCTCATTGCCAAAGAGAGGTCGATTTATGTAGAAAAGGCTGCAGGCTCGGGAAAGCCTCAGGCTGTCATTGATAAGATTGTCGATGGGCAAGTGGCAAAGTGGAAGAAAGACATCTGTCTTCTCGACCAAGAGTTTGTGAAAGATCCAGACAAAGACATCCGAACCCTGATGTTTGAGCTTTCTTCAAAGACTGGAGAAAAAATTACCATTCGTAGATTCACCCGGTATGCACTTGGCGAGGGATTGCAGAAAAAAACGGAAGACTTTGCCCAAGAAGTATCAGCCCAGCTAAGCCAAGCAAACAAGTAGCTTTCCATTCTGTGATCATTCATCCTCATGAAAAATCAAACCTCTGAGATCTCTACAAATCCAACAAAACCAAAGTACCGCAGGGTCCTGCTAAAACTCTCTGGAGAAGCGTTAATGGGGGAGGGGCAGTATGGGATTGACCCAAATACCCTCCATGCCATTGCAGAGCAAATTCGCCATATTCACGCAATGCAGGTAGAGATTGCTCTGGTGATTGGCGGCGGGAACATTTTTCGAGGGGTGGCCGCTTCTACAAAGTATGGGATGGACAGGGCCTCGGCAGATTATATGGGCATGATGGGTACTGTCATCAATGCGCTGGCCATGCAGGATGCGCTTGAGCGGTTGGGGCTGACGACAAGAGTACTATCAGCAATTCCGATTCAGCAGCTCTGCGAAACATACATTCGCAGAAGGGCCATGAGGCACCTAGAGAAGGGAAGGGTCGTTATTTTTGCAGCTGGGACGGGCAATCCCTTCTTTACAACGGATACAGCTGCTGCGCTTCGGGCGATGGAAGTGCATGCCGATGTGCTGCTAAAAGCGACGAATGTCGACGGGGTTTATAACAAAGATCCGAAGAAACATGCAGATGCGAAACGGTTTACCACCCTGACCTATCTAGACGTGCTTAAGCAGGATCTAAAGGTCATGGATTCAACTGCGATCGCACTTTGTCGGGACAATCAGCTTCCTCTGGTCGTTTTTGATTTACATCCTCCTGAAAATATCTGCCGGGTTATCCAAGGTGACATGATTGGTACTCTGATTGAGGGATAAATCTGTACAGGCGCTCAAGAACGTATTACAAAGCGGCTGAAGGCAAACAAAGGAATCAATGACATGATAGAACAACAGACGCTCAAGGACCTAGACCAACATATTGAAAAAGCATTTGAATCGCTCAACCGTGAACTGACCAAAGTCCGGACAGGTCGGGCCAATGTTAGCATGCTTGAACATATTCGAGTTGATTATTACGGTACACCCACCCCGCTTACCCAAGTATCTGCAGTCAATGTTGCTGACGCAAGACTTCTTGTGGTCAAGCCGTGGGAAAAACGTCTGCTTCCCGTCATTGAAAAAGCAATCCGTGATGCAGGTCTTGGGATGAATCCAGTGACGGATTCAGAAGTCATCCGTCTGGCCGTGCCAGCGCTTACGCAAGAGAGAAGAAAAGAGCTATCCAAAAATGTCAAAAAGCTGGGAGAAGAGGCAAAGATTGCCATTCGAAATAGCCGCCGGGATGCTCGAGAAGTGCTAGAGAAGGCAAAGAAAGACGGGACCTTACCTGAAGACGCAATGGAGCAAGGATTTAAGAAAATCCAAACGGTGGTCGATAAATCCATTCTAAAAGTAGATGAGATCGTTGGAAAGAAAGAGGCTGAAATTCTCGAGGGATAGCAACATTCGGCCTCGTCCCCTCTTTTCCTAAGGTTTTGAAGTTCAGAGGTTTTTCATCCGCTGGTTTCTCCGCAGCACCCCCTATGGGAGAATCGCTGTTTCCATGATAGTTAAGATAGAATTATCGATGTTTTCTTGGAACCAAAACTCTAGTGCCTTTTTCCCCTGTCCCACAAGCATTTTATGACCTGCGTGTGCCTTCAGACCATGCAAGGATGCCATTTGTGTAAGGAGGGTAGAAGATTTTACGGCCAAATCCACAACATGGGCATGAGAGGGAAGGAGCGCAAGGTCGAGCTCGGGATAATGTGAGGCAAATTGTTGCTGCAAGGGAAGGTTTGGTTCCCCCTGCAAAAGTCCCCTCGGAGTGCAATCGATGAGCACATCACAAGAGGGAAGTACATCCTTCAAATTCATACGGGTCAAAGGCTGAACGGGTTGTTTGACTCCATCAAGCCATAACGATTGAGGTTTCCTTGCAAAGATCCGAAACGGGGTTTGCGCGTCTGCCAAGACAACCATGATCGCCCTTGCGGCTCCTCCAGAACCTAAGATGATCGCCCGGGTGTCTTCTCCCAGACGGATGTTTTCTTCTGCGCAGAGATAAGCGAAGCCATCGATGTCTGTGTTTGTTCCTAAAATGGTGGTGCTGGAAACAAACCGTAATGTATTGACTGCTCGCGCTCGCAAAGAGATGGCATCGGGCCTACACCAGGTAAGCGCTTGTTGTTTATGAGGAATGGTGAGATTAAGTCCTAAAAACCCTAATGAAGATGCCCCCAAAATTGCCTCACGCAGTCGATCTTTCGCTACGGGGAAGGCACAGTAAACAGCATCCTTTTTCAGCGCAGCCAAGGCAGCATTTTGCATCAAAGGAGAGAGGCTGTGGTCAATCGGCCATCCTATGACACCAAGCACTTTCGTCCGAGAAGTAGGACTCATCTTGTTAGAGTAATGAATCTTCTGCTTCGCGTAAAGGGCTATTTCCTAAAGTGAGGGGGCACCTAGCAAGTTGGAATTGTACGCTTTCTCTTCGGTTTTCCAAGAAGAATTGTTATGATAAGGTTGTGAAAGAAATCTGGCTTGTCGCTGCAGCGACCTTACTACTTCTTAGCATTTTGCTAAGCAAAATTACGAACCGCTTGGGGGTTCCCTCGCTGCTTGTGTTTTTAGGCATTGGCATGCTAGCAGGGTCCGACGGAATCGGAGGAATTTATTTTGATAACTCGAGTCTGGCCCAATCGATGGGAGCGTTGGCTCTTTGCTTCATCCTATTTTCGGGAGGAATGGATACGTCGTGGAAGGAGATCCGGCCGATTTTAGGACGTGGGGTTTTGCTGGCCACTCTTGGCGTCTTAGTCACCACAGCCCTGGTGGGTTTGTTTGCGGTTCGGTTTTTGCGATTCTCCTGGTTGGAAGGGCTTCTGTTGGGGGCCACCATTTCTTCGACAGACGCTGCCGCCGTATTTAGTCTGCTCCGTGGGAGAAACATCCACCTGACGGGTCATGTTAAGCCTCTGATTGAGCTAGAGTCAGGAAGCAATGACCCCATGGCTGTCTTTTTGACCGTAGGCATTTTGTCTCTCATCCAAACGCCAGGCAAATCGATGTTTTCACTAGTCCCTTCGTTTTTGCTACAGATGATCCTGGGCGCATGTTTTGGCTACTTGGGGGGGCGTTGCTTGCGCGGTCTTATCAATCGACTCGATTTAGAGTTTGAAGGTTTGTATCCCGTACTGACCATCGCCTTTGTCCTTCTGCTTTATGGAGGATTGCATTTGATTGGAGGGAATGGGTTTTTGGGCGTCTATATTGCTGGGATTGTTCTTGGAAATTCGAACTTTCTCAGGAAAAAGACGCTCGTTCTTTTTCATGATGGCATCGCCTGGCTGATGCAAATTGTCATGTTCCTAATTTTGGGCCTTTTTGTATTCCCTCGAGATTTTGGGGCGGTTGCGGTAGGGGGTCTTGCGCTTTCTCTCTTTTTGGTGTTTGTGGCAAGGCCCCTTGCGGTATACTTGTGCCTGATTCGCAGCGAGTTTAATTTCCGTGAGAAAGCCATCATTGCGTGGACTGGGCTACGAGGCGCTGTGCCCATTGTTTTAGCGATCTACCCAGTCCTTGCGGGCCATCATAAAGCACGGCTGATTTTCCATTTGGTGTTTTTCGTTGTGCTTACCTCGGTATTGCTCCAGGGAACCACCATCCCCTTGTTGGCACGATTTCTCAAGGTCTCGAAACAGCTCAAGCCCAAATATCGCTACGCGCCTCCTTATCATACGGACAACCCTATCAAAAGCGAGCTTATCGAGGTGACCATCCCCAAAAAGTCGCTGCTTTTGGGGCAGTCCTTGGTTGATATCAGCCACTCCACCAATGTGTTTGTCGTGCTCATTCGAAGGCAAGGGGATGTCATTGTGCCTCGTGGGAGTACAAAACTTCAGTCTGACGACGGGCTTCTTCTTCTTGGAAAACCCGAAGAGGTAGAGTCGTTCTGCGAACTGCTCGAGAAATAAGAGGGTCTAGATTTATTATAAATTGGCCTTTCCAGGGATTTTCTCCTCGAAAAAACGGTTGGCCGCGATTTACTGCGCCTCGTCTAAGGAAACAAAGGCGGTATAGGAGACGGACAAATTCCCGGCTTAATGAGACTGTCATTCCACCAGATCCGAATGGATGTTCCACAGAAATAGTGGGGGAGGGTCCAGTCTAAAGAAGCGTTATAGCTAATATCGATATAATCCACCGATCCTATTTGGTTGATGAAGAAATTGTAAGAGAGCTGCTTAAGCCCTGTCTCGGAGAGGATGATCGTTTTTAGCGATTTCAGGTTTGATAGAAAATTGTCAGGTAGCTCGGTGAATGGGTTCTTAGAAAGATCGAGGATCCTCAGGTTTCTCAAGTTCTTTGAAAAATCGTCATCAAACGCTGCGATGTTGTTGGTGTTTAGATCCAGAAAATATAGAGAAGATAGCTTATCAAAAACATGAACGGAAACAGTATCCAATTTGTTTCCTGTAAGATCCAGGTGCTCTAATTTTTGCAGGGTATCAAGCGATCCGGTAGGAATCGTCGAGACTTTTGTATTCTTTATGTCGAGATAAAGCAGCTCATTAAGGTTCTTAAATGCATCTACGGGAATGGTTGTTACTGCTTTATCATCAATGGTTAAACGAACAATATCATACCCACTACACCGAATGCCGTGCCACCCTGAACAAGGATCACAATTTTGGAACCACGTGTCCGCATATGCTTTATCCCAACCTGAATTCGCATCGTAAAGAACCTTGAGGCTTTCATACTGAGGATCAGGATCAATGCAGGTGGTTGCAGGCCTGATCGTAGCCACCGACGTATTACCAAGAGAGGAACGCCCTTGAGCGGGATGATGGCTGGCAAAGCAGACGCCTCCCACAAGCAGGGCGAGCGCGGATATTAAGATCGTTGTGTAGTTCTTCATGGGTTTTTTCTCCTAAGTAAAAGCGAATCACCCTAGCTATAGAATTCAAGACGTCCATTAGCAAATAAAATTATTTGATACCAGTCTACCTAAGCGTGAAAAATGTGTGAAGGAGTTGAAACCGTAAGCTACCTAAGGTGTGAATGAAGGAGAATTTTGAGCTATATTCTCTATTTGCTATAGCTGATTGCCCTTAAAGGGGCTGTAGCTCAGTTGGTAGAGCGCCAAATTTTATTTTTTTGATACGGGTGCATGTCATGCTTTGATGGACGTTCAAAACCTTCCTCGTCAATCTGATCTGTATGGGCGAGCATTTGAACATTGGCTGTATATAGAAAAGTATTCAAGAGATTTTTCTTAGTTTCTCAAGACTCAGTAAAGCACGAAAAAGATGGGGTTCTTTGCCTGCATTGGCGAGATTTTCTAAGCCTGTTATGGGAAGACCAAATCTTCGATCCAAGCTAAAAGGAAAGTCAAAGGCGTTGTTTTGCGAGCTCCTCGAGAAGCAGTAAAGGCAAGCTACTACCTTCGTAGAAAGGCTATTTAATCTACGGTAAAGATGACATATTATCTTCCTATGACGCTCTCGATAATCCTTTTAATTCTATTTTTAGCTCTTACCTCCATAGTCACGATTCTGTCGATTGTGGTTGTAGTAAAAATTAACAAGCAAAGATCGTGGCCTCAAGTGAAGGGGCGTTTGTTCAAACGGGGTGTGAAACGAGCGTCGTTCCCCTTTTTTCCGGGAAGAACTTATGAAGCGGATATTGCTTACGAGTACGTGGTGCAAGGAAAGAAACATACAGGGACCCATTTTTACTCGGTTGAGCTGTCCTTAGGGCCTAGCCCAAAACGAATGCAGACACGAGTGGATGCTTTGCCTGACGAGGTGTTGGTGTATCACCACCCCTACATTCCAAGTCAGAGCTATCTACGAATTGCTCCTATGTCTTTGTTCATCGCGGTGTCCTTGATGGGAGCGTTCATGCTCTTGATAGAGGGAGTCTATCTCGCATTAAAACTGGCTCTTTGATAGATTTTGTCATCAAAGTGCCGTATCTTAGAATCGGACAAGAATCCCTCTCTCGTAAGAGAAAGCATGTTTTGCTTGCCAGCAGCGTAGGTTCTTTGCTAAAAGAAACTCACTCATCGGGGCTGTAGCTCAGTTGGTAGAGCGCCAGGATCGCACCCTGGAGGCCAGGGGTTCGATTCCCCTCAGCTCCAACCCTTATCGATAATGCGTACCCTAAATAGACTTCTATTGCCATTCCTGCTCGCTTTTGGTGGAGCCCTTTTCTCTCCGTACAAGGTTCAAGCTGAAACACACGTCCAAATCAACCTGCCTCAAGAATGGATCGAGGTTTTCCCTGAGAAAACTGAAGAAAATCTAAAGCAATTGCAAGAACCGTTTCGGTCTTATGTAATCGAAATGGTTAATGAAGTCCGTTCATTTCCAGATTCAGGTATTGTATTCGTCGTGCCCGCAAAGAGCCTGGTTGCTTCCTTCCAAACTGTACCCATAAAATACCCAATCCTCCGAGATCTAAATGAAGGCTTGCTTCATCTTCTTACTGCCTCACAAGAACTCAATGCCAGAAGAACAATGCCTGGCGCGCGATGGAGCCTGAAAGAAAAAGGTTTCACGATTTTATCCGGGAGGAAAGCAATCCGTGTATTTGGCGAGGTGATTTCTCGTAAGGGAAGTCGAATCTCAATGCTCTACTACTTGGTTTCTGGAAAGGATCGGATGGTTTATATTTTGCTAGTAGGCTTTGCAAAAAGCTTCCCAAGGTTAAAGGCTTCTTTAGAAGACATGATCAGAAGCAGTACCCAAATCATTGACAAGGCAGAGTCACAAACCTCTGTTGGGGTACAATAAGAGTTATGACAGGGCACAGATGTTTCCGGGAAATTTATACAACAACTTCTACGAGATTCTTCACTGGAGGCTAGGGGTTCGATTCCCTCAGCTCCAACATCCGCGGTTTCGTACACATTGCATAAAGGAGAGCAGACCAAAAGGCGGGTGCAGATGGGGCCGAGAATAGAATTATTGTAAATAAACGGAAATCGCTTTGCTTTTTAAAAGCGCAATATCAGCCTTACCATCGCCATTGATGTCACCAACGCGTAAAGAGGTAACAGCCCCGGGTGTTTGCCGAATACCCGTAGACCGCAATTTGCCAAAGAAAGAACGACCTTCTGGAGAGGTAAGTTGGGGAGCCCATTGTATCTCTTCATCAAAAGAGCCTAGAATGACTAAGTCTTGAAGACCATCTCTGTCTATATCGCCGAATCCAAAGGCTTCTAACGATTGTCCTTTTAGTTCGTTTTGTAAAAATGCAGAGGTTTCCAAAGATAGAGGATGTATATCTAAGATCCCATTTTTGATAGTGAAGAGCATTAACTGGCCGGTTGAGTTCCATACTGCAGCGTCGAATGCTTTCGTCTCATCGATTGCATCCCCGTGCTTACTTTGCATCGCGATTTCCAAGTGCTTTTGAGGTATTCCCTCAAATCGACTTAGGTAAAAAAACTGTACTCCGTTAAACCCATAAGCATGGATTGCTGTAGGCTCGGAGAGCAGGATGGTATCATTGATATCACTTGCTGCAAGCGAGATAGGATTGCCTGTTAAGCAAAATGTATTTGCAGGTGGGATACATTTTACAGCGAATTCGGCCGCTCTCTTACCTTCCGGGGTATTTGCGATCATTTTATTCTCTCTAGCAGCATAAAAAACATGGTTATTGCTGGTGATCGCGTAAAGATCATCATAATTTGTGACACCCGCACTGGATTCACGCAGCTTCTTCCAAGGCTCTCTTTCATTCGAGCTGAGCTTTCCTGCATCCCAAATGTAATGTTCTGTCCACAATCCATCTCGAGGGAATCCAATTCGTTCGGTAACAAAGAGGCCCGGCCTTCCTTGAAACGTGCCTATCTGCAAAGAGAGGGGTTCTTCCGCCGGTGCTTTAGCTGTGCCGACTTGTTTGCTCATAGGATAAGAGACTGTATCCGTTCCAGCCCCAAAGGTAGGTGCTTCCCAGATGCGGCATTCGTAAGCTTCTGAAATGCCTTCGTATAAGCCCGCTTCTACTCGAAAACGGATACTCCCCGGTTTTGTTCCAAGATGTTGTGGGTCAAGAGAAACCTTGATTGTTTTAGAGCGCTCAGAGATCACCCATGAATTCCTTGGTAAAAATATTTGGGTTCCATCAGGCCGCTCTAGAGTAATAAGAACTGGTTTGTAAAGTAGAGCTGAAATGTCCAAAGAAGAGTCTTTTATAGGCGTGATCGAGAGGCTGACAAAACCAGGTTGGCCCGATTGGATTCTTGCGTCAGATTCACCGAGTCCACGACAGGTTACTTTTACTTCATAACAAGAGGGGTTATCTTGTAATATTAGATTATGACAAGGCTTATTGTTGCAAGCAGCAATGGACAGTATGCCTAATAAAATTAATCTTGTATAACATTGTTTCATGAAAGGGCCTCTTGTGTATATAAATTCACTCTAGCATACGATTGGAGGTGTACAACCACATTTCTACCTTTTTTACCCTGAAACAGCGATGAGCGATGTGAATAAACCCCAAAGGACAATCTTTAGAAAATCACTATGGCAAAATCAGAATACTCCAGCAAAAAGAGAAACTTTACCTTCGCGGCTACGGGTTCATCTCGTAGGCGGCCTTAAACCATTGCTCTACCTCGTCGTCAATCTCTGTCATCGAGGTAATGGGGATCCGGTGGGTGATTCGATCTCCTTTTTCAAGACCACCAGTGCTGATAAGGCGTCCTTCTGGCTTAGTTGTTTTCAGTGCAAGCCCTAGATCAAGACGCTTTTGGGTCGATGGCTTCAGCTGGGCAAATACGTGCTTACGGTACAGGGGTACGATCGTCTTGCAAGGGCAAGCTTTTACGTCGCTACCTAATGCAAACCCAAACATGAGCAATTGCTCATATAAAGGAAAGAGAGGAGCTTTTTTGCCAGCAAACATGGCTTTGACATAGGCTTCGGGATGGTATGCTTCTCTGCCTCTTCTCTTCGATGCGCATTCGGCAATGTACCAGGCATAATTGGTGGTGAGCTGATAATTGGACTTTAACCAGGTCCGACGTTCTTGCTCGGACGAAGGGCCCGACTTCTGAATGAGGTCGACCCATTCTTCAATGGTTTTGCCAGTTTTGGTTTTTAGGTTCTTCACAATGGCCTCTTCCATCGCAAGGCTTGGATGAGGGCTGTAAAGAGAAGAAGGAAGAGATTGTTTATTAGGTGCCGTCATTCGGCTAAGTATACGGGCTGATGTATCACGATGCAACCGATGATTCTATAAGAAGGTTGTCTTAAGAAGGAGCTAAGAGTAAGGTAACCGCTTCATCCCTAAAGAGGCAAAATGATGAATAAGACCGCTAAGCTTGATCCTGTCTTGATGATCCCTGTTGGATTTGTAAGTTCTTCCCGCAAAGAACGAAAAGATGACCACTGGGACGTAGAAACTACTTCGATTGTCCTTGATGAAACAAGATTTACTGGGGAAGCACTACAAGGGCTTGATGGCTTCTCACATATTGAGGTGATTTTTTTGCTGCATTCCTTAGACCCCAACGAGGCTTTTACCGGCACCAGGCACCCTCGGGGTCGTGCGGATCTGCCTAGGGTAGGCGTATTTGCACAGCGAGGGGGAACCCGTCCCAATAGAATTGGGCTAGCCTGCTGCCAAATTCAACGGATCCAAGGGCTCACCATGGAGGTCAGCGGGCTAGATGCTATCGATGGTACACCGATATTAGATATCAAACCCTATTTTCAAGAGTTCGGCCCAAGGGGTTCTCTTAAACAACCCACTTGGGTGAAGGAACTTATGAAGGAGTATTGGGAGATCACTCCGTAACGAAAACGCCTGATCGCTTCTTTTTTCAAAATCAATTTTGATCGTTCTCTATTTAAAAGACACTATGAGAATCAATCTTCTCTTAGGATTTATGTAAGTTCACGAAAAAACTCAGAAGATTCCAGGCCTCAAAAAAATACAACAAAACCCGTTTACTTCCGACGAGAAATTATGTAAATACTGTAGGATAATGAAGGTGTAGATGGGTTGTTTATCTACATTGTCGCCAAGTCCCTGAACAGATTTGGCTTTTTGCGTTTCTTTTGAAGGGTTATTATGCGTTCTTACTTAAAATTAAGTGTAGGAGTTGTTTTATCGGCTACAGTCATGAGCTGTAAGCCAACCAGCCATCCAGTTGATATCGGACAGATTCGATCAGCTCCAGATTCTTCAAGTTCTCCTTGGAATGAATTTCCTAGAGATACCTGGATTAAGAATCCTGAGATCCCCTCGGGTACCTATTCTGATCTAGGGGTGTTTACGATAGAAAATCCTATTCCCTCGGGGCAGCATCTTCGGTCTATAAGTGGTGTGACGGGTAATGTTTCAGGGGCAGACTCGCTCTTCATGGTAGGCGATGGCGGAGTTCTATCAAGAAGAACGGTCGATGGTATCTTCCATGTACAGGTTGAACAACTTCCTGGGACAAATTTTCAGGGTGTTGCAGTGCTGCCAGGCAAAAAGCTTGTAGCTGCTGTTTCTCGCAATGGAGAGATTGCTCGCTTGACTGAAGTCGAGACAGAAACAGGGCAGAAGGAATTACGGTGGATTCGTAATTACCAGGCAACCAAAATGCAAAAATTGCCCTACGAACTCTCGTACCAAAGTATCACTCCTCGTCCTGGAAATGATGAATTTTGGGTGGTTGGTTCTCACGAAAGCCCCATTCGAGATGCCGCCCTGTTTCGTGTATCATCCGTAGACACAGGAATGTTCCGGGTCGATGTCGAGGTGCTAGGTTCTCAGCTCACCCCAGGGTTAGAGGTATTTTATGCCGCCCATGAACTGGGAGGGATTGCCTATGTGGGGGGGAATAACGGCCACATCGTGAAACGAAGTCAAAATGGAGTTTGGTTGTTAGATCCTCAAACTGTGACTTCCAAAGATATCCAGTCCCTTTGGATCCAAAATAGTGAAAGGGATGAGGTATGGGCCGTTTCTGAGGATGCCATTCTTCATAAACAGGGAGGGATCTGGAAGAAGGAAGAAAATCTTCCATTGTTTGTCAACGGCAGGAGAAATTCTACTATTAAATGGAAAGCTATCTCAGGAGCTGGTGCACACGTAGTGGTCTGTGGAACAAGCGGTGCTGTGATTCACTTTAATGGGACCAATTGGGAAGCTTGGGATACAGGGCTGCCTCAAGCATTGAATGCTCTCTGGACGGTAGAACAGATGGGAACCCTACAGGTGTATGTTGGAGGAGAGCAGAGCGTTCTTCTGAGGAAAGTCAAAACCGGTTGGGAGACTCTGTCTGAGGGAATTCGGCGGGACGCTTCCCTAAGAAGCGTCTGGGCACGGAATCCTGAAGAGGTGTATGCAGTAGGATTGGGAGGCACAATCTTAGAAAGAACGACCCAAGGTTCCTCCTATCGGTGGAGAGAAGGAGAAGCTTACGTTGGACAAAGGATCGACTCTGACCTTTACGCCGTGGGTGGGCTCATCAACGATGATAAAGTGGCCTCTAAAGAGGTGTATGCTGTGGGTTCTGAGGGGACGATCCTCCACCGGACAGAAGCCGGATGGAAATACGAAGGAGCCGCTCTTACCAAGGGTGCATGGTATGGGGTTTGGGTTGGTGAGCAGCAAGTCTACGCGGTTGGGGAGAGGGGTTTAATCGCAGAAAAAACAAATGATTCTTGGCGCCTGACCTCTCAGTGGGTTGAAGGGCAAGTTCCTGAGGTGGCCAAAACCAAACTCTTTGCGATCAGACGGACCGTTAATGATAGTATCTTTATAGCTGGAGAGAATGGCTTCCTCATTCGATGCAATCTGCAAATGACGTCTTGTGCTAAAGAGGCGCTGGGCCTAACCACCCGCTCAATCAACGCGATTCATGGAAAGATCGATGAGGATTTGTACGCCTTGACCGATCAGGATGTACTACATCGAACAGCGAAGGGGTGGGAACAAGTTTCTTTGGGAGGAATTAAAGAGAGCAAATCTTTACAGCTTGCAGGAAGCACGGTTCGATATCAGCTTGGACAGCGCTCTCCGAACGTAAGGAATGGTGTCTTCCAGTTGATTACGCTTGATGGAAGTAATGGAGGGCGTCTATTTACAAAAATGTTCGATGCAGGAGAATGGAAGCAGGTCTCCGTAGCTCCCCTGCTTGTCAACGCAATTACGTTGGCACCAGAAAAAGATGGAAACGATCATATGTATGTCGTGGGAGAGGGAGGAGTCATTGGTCATTTTCTACCAAGACCTCGATCGACGAATGTAAGTCCCCAGTAGAGAGGCCGTGCTCGTAAGATCCTGAGGATGTGGTTACGCAGTGTAGTCGCTGCGTAACCACATCCTTTTAGGGGAACGCTCTTTCCTTTGTGTTTTTCCTATCTTTTTTTGAAAAAGTATCTACAATCTTTTTCCCCCAACAAACAAAACCTATGCAAGGAGGTTCCATGAATCAGATTCTTGGCGTCCTTTGCATTTTCATTTTTTGGGACATTCCTTATGGAGACCACTACCGACCTCAGCTATTATACTCTTCTTAAACGGAACAAACAGTTTCGAAGAATTTGGCTCGCCCAAGTGGTTAGTGAGCTTGGGGACTGGTTGAATTTGGTAGCTCTTTTGCAGCTTGTTGCTCGCTACTCGACGAAAGCACAATCCATTGGTCTGGTCCTCATTCTACAGACGCTTCCTTTTGTCGTATGGACGCCGATCTCAGGATATGTGGCTGACCTTTGGAACCGCAAACATATTATGATGGTCATGGATGTACTGCGGGCATTGGTCGTTCTTGGATTTTTGCTTGTAAACCAGAGTAGCCGCCTCTGGCTTGCTTACGTACTTGCAGCTCTTCAATTTACAGGTGCTGCCTTTTTTGAGCCTGCCCGCTCTGCACTGATTCCTTCCTTGACCCGCGAGGAAGAAAGAGTGACTGCCAATGCTTTATCCAGCGTAACCTGGTCGATCCTCTTTACCCTAGGAACAGCGCTTGGTGGAGTTTTAGCTACACTGGTTCGTCCCGAGGTTGCATTTATTTTAGACGCAGGAACATTTTTGAGTTCAGCCTTCATCCTCTCTCGGGTTTGTGTTCCTTTGTTGGAAGATTTGAGAAAAGAGACATCAGAAAGCGGAGGAGAAGCTGTCTCCCTCAAGCAATCGCGTCCTAAGGTCATAAGAGAGATTCTTTCTGCATTGCGCGAGAAGAAAAGGCTGTTTGCCCTTCTCCTGGTAAAAGCCGGATTTACCATTACCGGTGGTGGCATCTGGATGATGGCTGGAATTTATGGTCAGCGAATCTATATTTTCGGACAAGAAGGCTCTATTTCCGTTGGCCTTCTCTATGCAGCAATAGGGATTGGTGCCATTGTAGGAAGCTTATGTGCAGCATCTTTCTTAAAAATGCAGGGAAAGATTTTATGGATGATCTTCTGCGTTTATGCTGCGAGAATTCCTTTGTTTTTTCTCCTTTGGATGGCTCCCAATCTTTTCTTCGTGGCTGTGGCATGCCTGTGGCATAGCATTACGGGGAGTGTGCTATGGGTGGTTAGCACCACGCTCATTCAAAAGGAATCGAAAAGTTCGATGTGGGGCAGATTTTTTGCCATTGAG
The DNA here is from genome assembly GCA_964537055.1 of uncultured Myxococcales bacterium. Classification (GTDB taxonomy): domain Bacteria; phylum Myxococcota_A; class Polyangia; order Palsa-1104; family JAEUJZ01; genus CAZHYV01. The sequence goes on along the minus strand of CAZHYV010000002.1, from coordinate 78,196 downwards.
AACGCGCTTCAGATCTTAGGGTTTTCTGGTTCCGTTCAACTTACGGGGCTTTGTTTAGATGTATGGAAGCTCTCTTTGGGGCAGACATCTCTTTGGCTGGGGGCAATCTCTGCCATAATTTCGGTGATTTGGTTGATCGGCTTGCTTTTATCCTCAAAAAACAACCAACGCTAAAAAACGCCACACCAGCCCTGGTGTGCAACGTCGGCCTTTCTGCAGCAACGTTGAATAAACTCGGCTGTCTTAATATGAGAATTTTCAGGTAAATTGCAAAGATAGTACTCCTCGCAAAGGAATATGGTGATTCCTGGGAAAAGTAGGGTACAATATAACTAAGAGGATACCATTTCTACCGATCCTTGGCAGGCCTCAGAAAGGAAGAACGGTCATGTGGTTCAATCCAGCGTTGTATCGGTTCTTCAATCGATTTATGGTATCGATCCTTCTTGTAGGAACTACCCTTTTTTTAGGTTCATGCGGTCCTGACAGGGTCGTGAAACCTTGGAAGGTTGTAACCGTACCCAAGGGCTTCTTGCAAAGCCCCATCCACGATCTTGGCATTATCTACTTAAACGGACTTTATCAGAACTGCAAAGATAGGAAGGACCAAAGCCACTTCAGCGCTCGGGTCGGTGCCTTTGCTGAGAAGCTCCCCTACGAGGAACTTACGGTGGTATGGAATGATGCCAACTGTCATCTGCTCCTGTCGGAAGTTGTTATGACCGATGCCAAAGGTGAGGTGCGGAAAACCTTTCGAATGAAAGAACCCCTTCCTCTTCCAAATGCCTACCTTGTTCCTCCGGTAGCCCCTGTCTATTTTTATGAAGGTCCTAATGCCGTGGGAGCCCCAGATTTTTATGCTAACTTCCGGTTGGTTTCTGAGGGGTTTGGTGACGATTTCCTCATTGAGTTTGTCTATTCAGATAAGCCTCAGGAAGTCGGTGCCTTAAACCAAGTCGGATATGCTGTCGCCGTAGCGTATCCAGTGCGCGCTTCTGCGATTCCTGCTCCTGATTATGGTACCACCAAGCCCGCAGATTTTGTCACTGGCAATTTTAAAATATCCGTAGATGCTGACCTTCGGATTGAAACTGCATCTGGCTATGTTCGACTCCAAGCAACCGATCGAGAAGCAGAAAAGTATATGATCGTTAGTAGGATTTTAAAAGATGGAACTACCGGAACTTCCGGAAATCTAGGCAGTTTTGCAGATGTGGAATATACGTACAACCTAAACCGTGAAGAGAGAGAAGCCGGCATCTATAGCGGCTACCCTGTGGATATTTGGGCATCCTACTTTCGATTACCGATTGGAGAAGCACTGGATACGTTTGGTATCCTCCGCTACGTCATCTTTAAGCATCAAGATCCTGAGACGCGAGGTTATAGTTATGAAGTCGTGTCCATCCTTTTCATGCCACCTGGCCCCTAAAGAGTTTCTGGATCTTTCTAGAAGGAACCCTCATAATCATCCTCGTTTTGCTTAGTACATTCCTTGGCAATAGATTTCAAGGACCTTTAAACATAGGAGGATTCTATGAGGCTTCCATTATTTTCAAGGCATAAGGCAATTTTTTTCATGGCAATCTCATTTTTGTGGATGAAGGCATTTCCCTCTTATGGAGAACTCGTTGCAGAGCCAGTAAAACCTTTATGCAAAGAGTCCTTAGATCCTCAGCCAGACCAGAAGCAACAGGACATTCTTGTGAGCGAAGAAGCGTGGTTTAAACCCCTAGGGTTGACGGTAATCACCACATCTGTGGTGGGCGCCTATCCTGGAACAGGGGTCTGCCGAATCCTAAAAGATAAGGAGGGGGTTACCTATGGGATTCATGGCAAACAGGGCCTGGCGGAGCTGATAAGAAAGCTTGGTTGGAGAGATGTAAAGAAAATCCCCAATGACATGATGGTTCGGTTGGTTCACTATGCGCAATTTGACGGATTGTTGGCGCTTGAAACGGATCTAAGCCCTCAAGTAAGCCGTAAGGACAATGAGCTCGTAGTGACAATGTACTCCAGAAGGATTCCCTCGAAGGAGATAGAAAAAGTAGTGGTTACCATCCAAAAGACGGGGGAAGCAGTCATTACCCGGTCTCCCACGAAAAAGTAAGATGAGAAGAATGGTTCCTTCTGTTTTATATCTATGATAGAAAAGCCTCGTATGAGCATAGAAAGAAAAAAGTTCTTTTTCAAGATACTTCTTATAGGGTTATTTTCTAGATGCGGCCAGCTAGAGAGTGCTAAGGATTGGGTTGCTGAAGTAGTAGGAGCTGATTGTGGAAGTATGAGTCGAAAAATCAATGAGCTGAATGCAGAAGAGGCAGGACTACTAGCATCTTCAGCGTTACATGAGAATGAAAAGAATAGACTAGAGTTCCTGCTAAAGGCCAATGATGGAATTGTCGCTTCTTCGATGATTGAGACATTAGTTGCCGAGGAAGAAGGTGCAATTTTTCAAAACCAACAGCGGCACAAAAAGCTTAAGGAAGAACGCGACACTTTATACAAAAAACTTCGTAATCATGAATGCCGAGAAACTGATCCTAGCGAGAAGGCTCGGAAGGCAAGCCAGCCAGCTCCTTAAGATCCATCCTCCTAAAAATTCCTTTCTCTTTTTCTCAGGGGAATCCCCTTACAATTCTTATAATTTATGCTTTGGATAACATGTACAACATGCGGGCATCATGCTCAAATCCATACGGGAAGGCTTGGACAGGAGCCCATCCCTCTTTTAAGAACATATTCGCAAGCTTAATCGGTTCGTATTTGCGCATTCGCATGACGGTAAATTGGCTCTCATCGTCAACGATGGCTCTCATTTCGATAGCATAGCTTCCATCACTACAAGTGCTATAATCGACATCCCGATAGAGATTTACCTTGTGAAGGTGTTTTCTGTGTCTTCGTAGGGGCCCGATTAGGAACTCAATTTCTTCCTCGGTGTGGAAGTAAGAATATTCATTCAAAAGCAAGTCTTGCTTTTTAATCTGTTCCAGATCGTCAGCGGGTGCGGCTGCCAAAAGAATATCAACTAAGAAAAGGGTATTTCTTCGGAAGGTTCGCAAGGCATTCCGAACAAACAGACGGTCGTTTTGTGAGCTGCCAAAGCTAAACCCAAACATGGGAAGTAGCACAAGTTCGTTGCATTCTTGAGCCATGTCAATAATGGGGCGGTAGGAACTCAATCTGTCAAAATTTCCTTGAAGCAGAGTGAGGGAGACATTGGGTCTATGCAAGAAGGCTTCTTTGGCCGCGTGAAAGGCTTCGTTCAAAAGAAGAGGACTTAAATCTAAAAGATAAAGACTGATATGGGCATCAGGAATACGATCCAGCATTCGGTGGACAAGCCGAATTTCATGATGCGCTTGACCACAGCCTAGTCCCATCACGTGGATATGCTTGGATTGGAATTGGTGTCTTTTCCAGTGATGGTATACTACATCCGCGATGAAATTGAAATCTAACGTTTGGAGAGGGCTATAGAATTTGCTGTTAGAAATCTCGATCCAACGTTCAGCTCCCTCGGAATCCAAAGTAAACCACGGTTCTGCAATATCACCACCAAACCCATTTAAATGGACATTCATTTCCTTGCGAAGTTCAAGAAGATGGCAATCCGGAGCCACCCAATAATTGGTGTCAAAATATTTTGTATACAAAATAGACTCATGCTCTCGCTCTTGGGCATGGGAATCCTGGGTCTTTGCAGATCGGCCTGCTTCAGAATGAAACGAAAGAGCAGGAGCTGGTTTGGCATGGCTCTTTAGTTTATACAATTCCATGGCCGACAAAAGATCATGTTTCTTGCAAAGGAGCAAGGAGAATTAATGAAAATTGCTACAATTTCTTTAAGCATCCCAGCAAAACAGGAAGCAATTCCAAGCAAGAATGGAACTTGGGTAAAAGGGTTATCCATCGACTTGATTCCGTCCGTTTTGTTTAGCTGATTTTAAGAAGTAGTTGGTTTTCTGAAAGAGTTCATTGGCCGTCATGCCTGGTTCCAGCGTGGCAACTCCTGCAGAGAGTGTGACGGTGAGCTCGTTTCCATCGATGACACAAGGGGATTCTCCAAGCTTTAGGCGAAGACGCTCGGCTAAGTCGCGTGCCTGTTCTAAGGAGGTTTCTGGTAGGATCACAGCAAATTCTTCTCCACCCACTCGACCCAAAATATCGGTGCTTCGCACGCACTGCTGCATTCGGGTAGCGGCCTCCTTTAAAACGGCATCCCCAACCAGTTGACCAAAATTTTTGTTTACCTTCCCAAATTCATCCAGATCGATAAGGACCATAGACATCGAACGCCGATATCGAGAGGCACGAATAATTTCTCGATCAAGGCTCGTATGAAAAAAGGCTTTGTTGTAGACGTGTGTCAGAAAATCAGTGATTTCGCGTTTGTAAATCTCGGTAAAGCAATCTGATTCATGTCCCTGGCCTGATAAGAATTTTAAAATTGTCTCCCCAATCTGAAAGACTTGTCCATCGTACTGAAACATATGAACCCCAACAGGGATCCCGTTTACTAGTACACTATTTGTGTTTGTGAGATTGGTTAGCCACCATTGCCCCTCTTCGTGGAGAAGCTGTGCGTGCCTACGTGCTGTCGCATGGGCAGACAGCTGGATGTCTGTCTCATCACCGCTGCCAATGATGATTTCATGCTTCTCAAGAGCATAGTGCCGTCCTCGCTCCGGTGATTCTGGGATTCCAGAATAAAGCAATACAAGCGATGCTTTTGGTTTTTGGGTGAACGAAGGAGAAATCTTTGTCATCGGTCATCTTTATAGAAAAAAGGCGAAGTCTTCCGGTTATTTTAAAAATTTATGATTGAAAGTCAAAATCCCGTGATTTTTAAGATTTATAAGTTGTTCTCCCAGAGCACCTACGGGGCTTTCTTTTTCCAAAATTTGGTTCTTTCATAAGATTGTTCTCTGCGAGGAGGTTTGATTTAATTTTTGTTTTTGTACGATTGGTTCTTGCTCTTCTTTTTGGATCCCGGCATCCTGATCTATCTATGAAGATCGCTTTCACCTACAACTTGCGTTTGACAGATTCCGAAGAAGAAGCTGAATTTGATCCTCCCGAAACTGTTGCCGCTGTGGTCCAAGCTCTTAGGAAAGAGGGTCATGACGTTGATCCAATCGAAGTGACGGGTCCAGCATCCCATCTTGCTGCTCGATTAGAAGCATTCTCTCCGGAGATTATCTTTAACATTGCTGAAGGACGACGTGGGCGGGCTCGGGAAGCGTTTTATCCGGCTCTTTTCGAGGAATTGGGCTATCCCTACACAGGAGCTGATGCTTATACGCTGACCCTTACATTAGATAAGCATTTAACAAAGCTTGTACTATCGAGCTTCGGTGTAGAGTCTCCTCGAGGCATGCTTTATACAGCGCGCGATCTTCCTGAAATTCAGCGAGGGGAAACGTTTTTCCCGGTATCCTTCCCTGCCATTCTCAAACCAAATTATGAAGGTTCTTCGAAGGGAATTGTGCCGGAGTCGATTGTCAAAGATACAAAGACGTTAAGAAGTATGCTTCTGAAGCTGCTAGAGCAGTATCCTCAAGGCGTTTTGGTCGAAGAGTTTATTCCTGGGGTCGATATTACAGTGCCTTATATTGCAGGCGTTGGCTCCTCAGAGATAGAGGGGGTTCTTTTGCCGGTAGAGCAAATTATCGATCCGCTGGTTCGGTCTCGGTACCCTCTTTTAGACTACCGGCTCAAAAATGAAACTCCTCCCAAGATTCAAAGACGCTGCCCAGCCGATATTCCGAGAGATGTGAATGCTCGGTTGCGTTCTTTAAGTAAAACAGTGGTCAGAGCGCTTGGGCTGCGGGACGTAGCAACCATTGACTTTAGGCTTGCCGAAGATGGACGTATTTATTTTCTTGAAGTGAATGCACTGCCATCGCTTCAGGCAGACACATCGCTTTTTGCAGCAACGCAGCGAGAGGGATTAAACTACGAACAAACAATTCTCGCAATTTTGGCCTGTGCTGCTGTGAGATTAAAACTTCTGCCCGCCGCCAAGCCGAAGCCGAAGGCAGAAAAAATTAGAATCGGGTTTACCTACAATATAAAGCGTGCCGACAAGACTTTAAGTGATGCCGAGGCAGAGTATGACGCTCCCGAGACCATCGAGAGCATCCGGCTCGCGCTTGAGCAGCTAGGTCACGAGATTGTCCTCTTAGAGGCCAATGGAGAGCTTCCTTCCAAACTCCTCGAGGCAAAAGTAGACCTCATCTTTAACATTGCCGAAGGATTATCTGGGCGGAACCGTGAAGCGCAGGTTCCAGCGCTATGTGAGCTCTGTGGGATCCCCTACACAGGCAGCGACTCGGCCACACTGGCGCTTGCCTTGGACAAATCACTCACCAAGCGTATTTTAAAACAGCACGGCATCAAAACCCCCGAGTTCCAGGTCATGAGCACGGGTCGCGAGCGATTATCTCCCGCGCTCAAGTTTCCCCTCATCGTAAAGCCAATTGCCGAGGGTTCAAGCAAGGGCATTGCGCAAAAAGGGGTCGTCGATGATGAAGCTTCGCTAAGACAGGCCGTTCGGGAGCTGGTGGAAAAATATAGGCAACCAGCCCTGGTGGAAGAATATATTCTGGGCCGTGAGTTTACCGTCGGTCTTTTAGGAGATCGTCGTCCTCGGGTATTACCCCCGATGGAAATTTGCTTTAAAGATCAGGGCTTGCGTAGACCCGTGTACGACTACGAGATCAAACAGGAATGGGAAAAGCATGTCTACTACGAATGCCCAGCTCGTCTGACGCAGACCGAGTTAAAGGCGCTAGAACGTGCAGCTCGAGAAACGTTCCAAGCCTTAGATTGCCGCGATGTGGGCCGGGTTGATCTGCGGATGAATCCCCAAGGAGAAATTTATGTACTTGAGATTAATCCCTTACCTGGCTTAACTCCTGATTATTCCGATCTTGTTTTAATCGCAAAGGCTGCGGGGATGGATTACCGTACATTAATTGCAGAAATTCTAGCAGGTGGATTGAAGAGACTTCGCGAGAAGAAGCGTGAAACTCAGACTCAAAACAGCAATGCTGGATCTGCAAAAATCCTTCCCGTAGTTCGCACAGAGGCTCAATCAACCATGTCGGATCCAAGCTCCCTCCGCATCGAGGAAATAACCTCTCGGTAGCGAGCCCTTCATCGCTGTAGCATCTTCCGCCACAGCGCCTTTTTTCGCTTTCCGCAGCGACGTTTTTTGTCGCACGAGGACCCTCCATTGTGAGAAGAAACCTATCCGCTGGCAAGTGGAACCTTGAGGATCTTGCTTGTAAACTCAAGGACCGTATCGCCTTCTTTCAGAGAATGCGTTACTATGGGAACAACAAATTTATCAAAGTACAAGTCTAGCCGTCCGGTAATACGAACACCAGCGCGATTCACCACAGTTACGGGCTGAATCTTGGTAAGCTCTGTCCATAAAAGCCGCTTGCCGCTCCGTAACGTCATCCCTTCTGAATCAATCAGCTTTGGCCATTTCCGAGAAGTGATCCACATAAATAGGGTAGCGATTCCAAAAGTAAAAGGAATCATGAGTAGCATCATAACGATGTAAGAGGTGCGAAGATGAGTACGAAGTTGTTCCATAAAAACTCCTAGCAGGGTTGTTTAATAATAAGACATCTTCTAAATCGTGTTCCCATGCCTCTACTTTATCAACCGAAGATCTGAGTGCAAACTTTATTACTAAAGAAAATTTTCCAAATGCAATGAGTCGCTTGCATTATTGCTACAAAATCGCATATCTTATATTGTTCAAAATAAAATTTTGTGGCTCCTAGCATGTCGTAGCAGCCCAGGTCCCATTTAGGAACAATCATGATTAGCACGCTCATCAAAAAAATATTCGGTACTAGCCACGAACGAGAAATCAAAAGACTTCTTCCCCTTGTTGCCAAAGTGAACGAGCTAGAGCCAGCCTGGCAAAAGAAATCCGATGCCGAGCTTCAGGGAATAACAGGTGTGTTTTATCAGCGCTTGGACCGGGGAGAGCCACTCGATCAGATTCTTCCCGAGGCCTTCGCCACGGTAAGAGAGGCCAGTCGCCGTGTGCTGGGCATGCGCCACTACGATGTTCAGCTGCTAGGGGGGATGGTTCTTCATCGAGGTGCAATTTCTGAGATGAAAACCGGAGAGGGAAAGACGCTTGTCGCCACGTCGCCTCTCTATTTGAATGCTCTTGAGAGGAAAGGGGCCCATCTGGTAACAGTGAATGATTACCTCGCGACTCGGGATGCTGAGTGGATGGGTCGTGTCTACCGGTTTTTAGGAATGGACATTGGGGTAGTGATTGCAGGTCAGTCAGATGCAGAAAAACAGAAAGCTTACCGAGCCCATATTACCTACGGTACCAACAACGAGTTTGGATTTGATTATCTCCGCGATAACATGAAAAACTCAATTGAACGTTATGTGCAACGTAATTTACACTACGCTATCGTCGACGAAGTAGACTCTATTCTTATCGACGAGGCTAGAACACCACTCATTATCAGTGGACCGGCCGAACAGTCGGCAGCACTCTATTACCAGGTCAATCGAGTCATACCATCCCTGCGAAAAGATGTGGATTACACAGTGGACGAAAAACATCACTCGGTGGCACTTACCGACGTAGGAATTGAGAAGGTTGAACAGAAGTTAGGGATCGGCAATCTGTACGATGCAAACAATCTAGATTATAATCATCACCTCCAACAAGCCCTTCGTGCGCATACCCTCTATAAACGTGATGTAAATTATGTGGTCAATGAGCAAGGACAGGTTGTCATCATTGATGAATTTACTGGCAGGTTGATGCCAGGACGCCGCTGGTCTGATGGTCTCCACCAAGCAGTTGAGGCCAAAGAGAATGTGAAGATCGAGGAAGAAACCCAAACCCTTGCCACAATCTCATTCCAGAACTTATTCCGGCTTTATAAAAAGCTGGGAGGGATGACAGGGACTGCAGATACAGAAGCAGAGGAATTTCATAAGATTTACAAACTGGATGTTGTAAGCATTCCTACCCATCGTGCTATGGTCCGCAGAGACCTCCCAGATTTGGTTTACAAGAACGAAGCTGGCAAATTTCGAGCAGTGATTAAAGAGGTTGAGGATGCTTACAGGCGAGGGCAGCCTGTTCTTGTAGGTACCGTGAGCGTTGAAAAAAGTGAGGTTCTCTCCGTCATGCTTAAAAGGAAAGGCATTCCGCACACAGTGCTTAATGCAAAGCAGCATGCTCGCGAAGCTGCCGTCGTTGCTCAAGCGGGCCGGCAAGGTGCCATTACCATCGCTACCAACATGGCAGGACGTGGGACGGACATTCTTCTTGGGGGAAACCCAGAGTTTATGGCCCGGGCAGAGGTGTATGGAGAAGAGGCGGCATGCCGCCCTGGAGCTTGTGACGAGACAACCCCAGAGTATAAACAAGCGCTCCTTCAATTTAAAACCATCACCGAGCAGGAAAAAGAAAAAGTTCGTGCTCTTGGCGGCCTACATATTATCGGTACCGAACGCCACGAGTCTAGACGGATTGACAACCAGCTTCGAGGTCGAGCAGGACGTCAAGGTGATCCTGGCTCCAGCCGATTCTATCTCTCCTTAGAAGATGACCTGCTCCGTATTTTTGGGGCAGGCAGACTTTCAAGCATGATGGACCGTTTAGGAATGGAGGAGGACGTTCCGATTGAGGCAGGAATGATTACGAGGGCGATTGAGAATGCGCAGAGGAAGGTAGAAGCCCACCACTTCGATGGGAGAAAGCACCTGCTTGAGTACGACGATGTTATGAATCAGCAGCGCAAAGCGATTTACCATTTGCGAAGACAAATTCTCGAAGGACGGTACATCCGTGAGTCCGATGCAAAAGGGATGAAAGAGGGCCTTGTTCCCGCAAAGTCAGGAGAGCTTGATCAGAAAACCCTAGCAGAGAGACTAAAGACCGCGTTTATACCCTTGATCGACGCCTATGATACGGCGACCCATCCGGCCTCTGTTCAAGCTTCTTCCGAGGAAACACCAAAACAAGTCCCTGGTCCAGAAGCGCTGACCCATGAGATTTATCGTCAGTTTGGGGCTGCCATTGATTTTCGTTCCGTCCACCAGGATAAAGCGAAGATGTTAGCACTGGCCTGCAATGAAACTGCCATCTCATTAATTCAGCAACGAGAACGTATTCTTGACATGGCTGAGCAGGTGGTAGGGAGCCTGGTAGCTACCTACTGCCCTGATGGGAAACCATCCGAAGAGTGGGACCTCGAAGGACTCTCTCAGGCTGTACGAGAGCAGTTTCATGTCGAAATCTCTTTGAATCATCTTTCTTCGGATACTCAAGAGATTGCAGAAAAGATCTGGGAACAGGTAGAGACCTATACAAAAGCTCGTGAGGTAGAGCTAGGCTTATATTTTCTTTATTTGGCAAGACATTTTTTGTTAGAAGAGATCGATACCCAATGGATCGCTCACCTGAAAACCATGGATCATCTTCGTGAGGGGATTGGTCTCCGTGGCTATGGTCAAAAGGACCCTAAGCAGGAGTACAAGCGGGAGGGGTTTGCTCTCTTCCAAGAAATGATGGATCGGCTCCTTTTCAATGGGCTTAAAAAGCTGTACTGGGTTCAGATTGAGCAAAGACCTTCCCAGGGAATCTCCTCACAGGCAGCTTCTCCTATGCCCGAGCTTAAACATAAAGAACGACCTATGGTTGCTCAGCACGTGGGCAGCTCAACGTCTGGGGGCGATGAACCTTCTTCATCAGACGCTTCTGCTCAACAAAGAGGGACTACGCCAGTTCACCGCGATGCTCCGAAAGTAGGGAGGAATGACCCTTGTCCCTGTGGCTCTGGGAAAAAATACAAGAAATGCCATGGAGTGAACGCCTAGCTACAGGTTGCATAGGTCCATGGAGGGGAGGAACATTCTTGCTCTCGTTTGAATTTTTCATGCGAGACCTCTAGACTACGTTTCAAGGGTCCGCATACTTGCACTCGTGGGATGATATAGTAGAATGTATGGAGATGACACGACGTTTGGCTATGCTCCTTCCTTTGACCGGAATTTTTCTCTTGGCCTGTCAAAACACAGACTATTATAGCCTTTTTATGGCGCATGGATGTCAACCCGGGGAAAGTGAATTGACCCCGGCCTGTCGAGAGGCAATTCTGAATCAAAGTAACATCGATGTTGCTTCATTTGCGGGCCATGAAGAAGGTCTAGAAGCTTTGGTGAAAGCCATTCATATGGGACTCAATGCTCCCCTGGCTTTTCCAAAAGATAAAAAGATGTTTGGTCTTGCGACCTTAGAAGAGGCGCAAATGTACGATTTTGTTGATACTTTCCTCAAGGAGGATCAGAAAAATCTTAACCAGCTCGTTACAAATTATATTTTAAATTCAGCTCACGCGATAAAATCCGGATGTTCGAGCTCGCCCTACGCTTGGTACGATGCTAACTATCCTTCAACGATATATATTTGCGATTCCTTGTCGAGGCGCGCTATTCCTCTTGTGCTGCTCTTTCATGAAGCACGCCATCAGTCGATTGGTCATCCTATAACCTGCAAATCTCTTTGGGGACAATGTGACAAGGGGATGGACGGTGCTTTTAGCTGGCAGCTTGCTTTAAGTTGGGGCCTTCTTCAAGGAAACGGATTGGTCCCAAGATACCATGCAAGCGCGCTAAGCATCGAAGAATTAAAACTCGTAGTCTCTGAGATGTTTGCCGCACTAAGCGGGATTCTGGCTTTACCTCCGTCCCTGCAAGAAACAAACATGGAAGAGTTCCAAAATCATTATGCCGGGAGTTTCTTAGAAGGCGGGCATTTTTTAGAAATTGAAGGATTAATTATGCCAAGCCATCTCCAATCTGTCACTTTTGTAGAATCATCTCTACCCATCTCTTCGGATTTTGATCCTTGGATGATGACTACCGGAGATTTCAATGAAGACAAGCGGCCCGATCTGGCTCTCTTATCTAGCGAGAAGATAGGGATTGTTCTGAATCAGGGCCAGTCTTCCTTCCAGGCAAAGACACCCTTTGCTTTGACAAGTTGTAGTGGATACTCTTCAATTCGCGCGGTAGATATAGATGGGGATCGTCATCTTGATTTGTTGATTCTGTGTGATAGGGGGGAGAAAGTCCTATTGTGGGGGAAAGGCGATGGAGCCTTTTTGTCTCCGATCGTATTGAAAACACTCACTTATTCTTTTGAACCCATGGTGGATCTCGATCATAACGGTACTCTGGATTTCGTTGGGTTCACCAGCTATGGGTCTGGAAAAGTTGTGATTGCCTTAACAGGGAGAGATCGAACCTTTACTTATAAGGAGCAGCAATTGTTACTTTTTAGCAACTCTCGCTTCTTGATAGATACAGATCGAGATCGTGTTGCTGACCTCGTTGTGAACGAAATCAAGGGACTCGAGATTTATAAGGGCCTTGGGGATGGTACCTTTGCCAAAGAACCTCGTTTTATAAATTTGCCGTTTCTCTCTGGTAAGGAGTTTTTCTTTTCCAAAGATATGAATTGGGATGGCCTGCCTGATCTCATTGCTTTGCAAGACTCAGAACGTAAGCTTCTCTTCCTACTGGGGCAAGGGGATGGCACATTCTCTGCTCCAATCTTGGTGGATTGGGTAAAAGATCTGCCCCTTGTTCTAGATGTAAACCAGGACGGCTATTTAGATATGGTTTCTTTTGATACTCAATATTCGGGCGAAATTTTATTGAGTATATCGTTCGGCAGTTCCTGGATTGATGCAAGAACAGAAGTCAAGATGCCATTTCTCTCGGGGCTTTGTAAATCCCCTCGCTTCGCCACAGAAGATTTTAATCAAGACGGAAGTCCTGACCTTGTCGCGCTCTGTCACGAAGGTACGAGCGGAGGGTCAGCCAGTATCTCCTTTTTGCTAGTACGAGAGAAAAGGGAGTTGTAAATGCGATCTATGTCACGAATGGGTTTCGCGTTATCCCTTTTCGTTATATTCCATTCGTCTCGCTACGTTTTTTCCCAAGAGCTTCTGCCTTGGAGTATCCATGGGAACGTTGGCCTAGGAGGATTTCTTCATGGTACGCAGATTCAGCCCGACTACGCAGGGCTTTTCGACCTATCAGTGAATTTACGCTGCCATGCAGGTACCTTTTGTCAGAAATATCGCCCTCAAATATTCACCAGCTCGCTTCGGTTTGCGTTTAATGCAGACTCGCGTATGTCTTCGTATGTCCCGTATGTAGATGCTAAATTGCGAGGAATCAGTCTCGTGATAAAGCCTTGGCTTCATCTTGGAGTCGGCGTGCTTGGATTTCAGCGGAACCCTAAGTTTTTGGATACAACCGCCAACCTGACGGCACAAATTGGTGAAGTATGGTTTGGAACATTTCGTGAGTTCCGATTGGGATTTTGGGAGGTTGGGTTCAGGATGGATATTTTGGGAGTAAAGTATGTAGGGCATTTTACCTCCATCCCTCCATTTGAGGGCATGGCCCTTTTTGGGGTCGTACCCAGTGTTCAGTTGCAGATCGGTAAAAAGAGAGTGAAGGGGGAGTTTATTATTCATGGAGGTTTGCAAACTTCTGTAGGCCAAAGTGGCAATGGAACATCGGCGGCCCCCAGAGATTTTGGGAAGATGCTGCTTGAACCTTGGGTGGACGTCCGCGCGCGGCTGCGGGTTCGTCTAGAAGAACAGACGTCTTCGACCCTAGAGTGGTATCTGCAGGGAGATTTCCGATACCAAACGTTTGTGGATTATGGCACCCAGAGTAATGATATTGGTTATTTTGTGTCGGCTACGACGGGTATCTTGCTTCCTTAAAGACAAGTTATTGAGTAAACGTAAGAAAGGGCATCTCTGGGCTCCATTTGATGGTTCAAGCTCTTTTTTGGTCCGTTAGCCCTGGCGAGGCATAACCGTTCCTTGACAATCAATCAGCACTCCTTTATAAAAAGACTACTTTTTGTTGAGGTGATCATGAGTCTATCCATCCGTTTTGCGGCAAAGCCTTGGTTTAATAAAACAAAGAATTTTGTTCTGACGTTCGCTGCCGTAGCAACGTTGGCAAGTTGTACAAAGTCTTGTAAAGGAGGAGCGCAGCAGGAGCAGAGAGAAGACCTTGAACTGATGCCTGCTGATACGACGATCGTTTTTGCAGTGGATATGCAAAAAATGAACCAATCCCACTTGGCCTCGAAGGCAAAAGAGTTGCAGCAACAGGATCCCAACACCCTAAAAACCTATCAAGATTTTATTAAAAAATGTGGGGTAAACCCAGAGCAACAGGTGGGGACTTTGACGCTAGCTCTCCCATCTAGCATCGAAAAGGATTCCAGTGAGGCATTAGGAATTGTTCGCGGCAAGATGACAGAAAAAGATGTTCTGGCTTGTATTGATGCTTATAAAGAAAAAGGGCTCGAGCGGACTTCCTCAACGTTTAACGGATATACCATTCATGAAATTCCAAGCAAAAAGATTGCATTTGTCCTCCCAACGGGGAAAGAACTAGTTCTGTTTGGGAAAAAAAGTAGAGTTGAACAAGCGCTGCTAGTGCGCGATAAAAAAGCAAATTCTGTCAAAACCAACCAGGCGTTTGTTACTTTGGTCGAGAGGGCTTCTGGAAAAGATGCGTCAATGTGGGCTGCGTGGGCGATATCTGCTGAACAAAGTGTAAAATTTAAGACCGTACTCGAAAGAGCTCTAGGGACTCCAGTCTCCATGAAGAATTTAACGTTCTCCTTGGTGCTTAAGGAGAATGCACAAATGAATCTACAGATAGATGCTGCCAATGCGGACGAAGTGAAAAAAGGGGTTGAGAGCTTAAATCAGAAGTTAGAAGAGATAAAGAAGAATCCTCAAGTTCAGATGCTGGGCTTTACAGGCTTTTTGAGCCTTATTAAAATAGAAGCGAAAAATGAGACAATGACAATGAATGTTATAGTTTCACAAGCTCAAACTGATGATTTAATCACCCGTCTTATGGGATTAAGCAAATCCATATAACCTACCTTTTACCCTGTAGGGAAGAGGTTAAAAATAGAAAAAGATAGATAGGAACGTACGATGAAAAAATCGCCTTTTTTACTGGTCAAAGAACAATTTGAATCCAAAGAAAAACTGGTCCGCGAGTTGATGAAATTTTCAACAAAGCTGTTTGACCGACCTGAGGACCAAGAAAAAGATGCTTTAGAAAAAATGCTCTTAAAGGCTTCAAACCAAAAACTCCTCAAATTGCACCATTTAGGAAAAGCAGTAGAAAAGCAATGGGGCAGTAAAGAAAAACTCGTGGATGCGCTCTTAAAACACCAAAATCGAGCTAAAGACAAAGACTATCGTGAGAAGCTGTTAGGGCGCTCAATTGCATGGTTGTATTCGCACGTAAAGCCGTTTGAGCGTCCATCTCGTAAAGAAAGCTCCAAATAATCTGCCTACGCAATCAACAGCGCTTCAAGTTCTCCTCTTGCTTCGAAAATAAGTTTACGATAAACTCACCTCAAAGCCGCCCTAGAGACGTCGCTTGATGGGAAGGGTAAGGCATCTGTCTGCTTTATAGCAGTTGTTATTATTACAAAAGGTTGCGAAGAACATGTTATTTTACCAATGGCTTACCGAAAACGCAGAACGCTGTGGTAATACAAAAGCGGTCATTTATCGGGATACCTATTTATCCTGGCGGGGGCTTCTCGAGCGTGTTGAACGAAGAGCCATGGAGCTAAAAACAATCGGAATTCAGAAGGGCCATTTCGTAGGTCTGATGCTTGGAAATGTTCCAGAATTTATTATTTTTACATTGGCTCTCTCAAAATTACAAGCAAATACCTTACCGATAGATCCAACGACTGGGGTTAGAGAACTCCAGCAATTTTTAGAGACCGTTCCCTTAAGAGCACTTATTACTCGACCGCGAGGAGGGACGGATCCATCTCCATCATTAGCCATTAATCCACCTCGCCTTCAGACTCATAAAACAGCTACCGATTTGAAACAGTCCTCAACCATTGAACCAGAGGTTCGTAAGCGTCTACAGGGGACCTTGATTACCTGCGCTCTCTACCGCAGGGACAGGCTGACCCAGGACCTTATTCCTATCACGTTTCTATCAAGTGATGAAGAGGGTAGCCCTCGAGCAATTCCGCGTACAGAAGAAAACCTGGTGGCTCACTGTGAATCATTCAAAGAAGCCATCGAACTTACTCCGAAAGATCACCTTTTGGGATTACTGCCTTTATACAGCTCATATGGGTTTGAGTGCAGTTTTTTACCAGCTCTTCGCTATGGTGCCACATTTTTCCTTGAAGAAGAAACAGCACCAGCCCGTATTCTTAGGCTGCTTCGGGAGCAGGAGATAACCATCTTCCCCGCTGTCCCAAGAATCTATGGCTCCCTCACAAAAATGGTGACGATTCCACCAAAGATTGGGACCCGTCGGCCTCGATTCTTATCTAGCGAATCTTACCTAGATCCGACCATCGCAGCCCTTTTTACAGAGCGCTTTGGGCCAAAAATCCACTCCCTTTACCGCAGTGTGGAAGCAGGGGTTATCGCTATCGATCGTGAAGGAAACCACCCAGAGACTGTAGGAATTCCAGTGCCTGGGGTAGAGGTTGACTTGCGACCTTCAGCTCGCGAAGGCAGTTCTCTTATCTTTGTACGTTCCAAGACCTGTTCACACTCATCCCTTGGCCTAAGAAGTGCCTCTTCCAATTTGCCTTCCAATGGACCATTTCAGTCGCTTTTGGTCGACAGTTACCTCCCTACAGGAGATTTAGGTTACTTTACAGAATCTGGAGCTTTGGTATTAAGTGGTCGAGAGGACGATAGAGTGAAAATTGGTGAGAAACGAGTCGTCCTGCACGAAATTACGCACTGCTTACAAACCCATCCCAAAGTTCGTGAAGTCGAAGTAAAAACTAAATTAGATACTGATCAAACTTTTCTTTTAACCGCTGAGGCTAGATGCAAAGAAGCTTGTGAAGAGGAAGAACTTTTAGACCACTGCGCCCGCTTCCTTGCCCCTTACAAAGTTCCTAGAAAGATCGAGATTACGATCGGAACTTGAGGCTGCTCTCTAAAAATAACCGAAACCACCCTTTTTCAGGTACCAAATTTTGTAATTCGGCTTTGGATTCTTTACTTCCGAAAGGCTCTATTTTTTGCCTTATCCCTGCTTTTCTTGATCCGGTTTGTCCTGTAGGGGACCCTCTAATTCGTATGCGATCCCACTTGACTGAGATTCTTTAATAGCAGCATTTTCTGCTGACGCAGCTTCTTTTGTAGATGGCGAGGCCTCGAGCTTAATCTGGGAAATCTTTTCCTCGGAGGGATGAAGAGAGACTGATTCATCAGAGGTTGATTCATTCTGAGCTACCTGTGCCTGTTCTTTTAAGTGGGTACTTAGGATTTGAGTAATTGCCTGCTTCTGCTCCTCAGGGCTAAGCTTTTTATAAACGACAATCGATTGTCCAGATTTTAAGGGAGTCTGACGGCTGATGCGGTTGATTCTCTCTATATCTGCTACAGTAAGGTGATACTGCTTTGCAATAGAATCCAGGGTTTCACCCTCTTGATAAGAGTGAAGAATGCGCTTTCTTCCTCGGAGAGCCTCTGTGGCATCCAAGAACTCTTCACTACCCACGGTCACCAAAAGTACTTTACTTGGGTCGACGAGAACAGAGCCTTTTGTATCAAAATCAGGTTTTACCCAAACAGATAAGATCATATTTGTAGCCAGAGTAGCATCAAGATCTAGATTATTCCAAAGAGCCAGATCATTTAATTTAACTTTGAAAAACTGAGCAATGCCTGAAGCGGTATCTCCATAGATCACTCGATAGAAGACTTGCTTTCTTCCAGGGACAACAAAATCCTTATCAGGGACAGCAACAACAGATAGTTCTTCTTTGTTTGTGGATTTAACCGTGGTGGGTTTATATTTACCAGGGAGAAAGAGGGTAAGGCCTGCCCGAACTTCTGACCGGTCCTCGATCTCATTGAGTTGCCATAATGTGCTTCTTGAAATGCCAAATTCGGTAGCAATATCTTCCGGCCTTTTCCCAAAGGGGACTACATACGTTTGTAAATACTCTTCTTCCTTTTCAAGCTGCTCGGCCAATCGAACCTTATTTGCTTTGGTAGGAGGGATGTATAAAGTGAAGGATTCTCCTTTGATAAGTGGAGGGACCCGGTGTCTTCGGAGATGAGGATTCAAAGACCGAAGTTCTTCTTCAGAAATGTGAAGAGCTTTGGCAATTCTCGTTAGACTCAAGGACTGGTGAAGCTCAATCTCATCGAACTCAAGAGAAGCATCCTGTTTCAGTTCGGGGTACCCAAATAAATCTAAATTTTCTCCAACAACAGCAGTGGCAATTGCTTTAGGCACATAAAGACGAGTCTCCTGGGGCATACCGTTTTCGTAAAGGGCAAGCTTCCAATAATCATTCGTGTTGTACTTTTGCACAGAACGTAAGATAGCCCCATACCCGGCATTAAACGCTGCCAAGGCTAAATGCCAGCTTCCGAAACGTTTGTGAAGGTCTTCGAAGTAGCGGGCCACTGCTTCGGTAGATTTCTTCGGGTCTTTCCTTTCGTCTACCCAATAATCCACCCTCAAACCATAGATTCTAGCACCTTCTGGCATAAACTGCCAAAGCCCAACTGCCCCTTTGTTCGAACGGTCGTGAGGATTGTATCCGCTCTCAATCATTGCTACATATAAAAGAAATTCCGGAAGCTTATGCTGCTTAAGCACCGTTTCAATCATAGGGCGATATTTGCCCTGACGTTTCAACCAACAAGAAAGAATGTTTCGACCTTTGGGGTCATTTTGATAAAAATCGATGTATTTAATAATTCGATCTTCAAAGCGGACATAACCTGGAGGTAAATTCTTAATCTGAAGCATTTTCCTAAGAAGGCTGCGATCTACAGACGGATTTTCGAAAGAAATTTGCTTCAGATTCTGTTTTGATGTGCCCTGCAGCTCTTGTTCTTGCTCGAGCACTCGTTGTTCGAATAAACGTAATTGTTTGAGTTCTTCAGATTCAGGTACCTCCAAAGAGAAGCCCCGAATAGATTTTCGGCCTTTTGGATCTTCTTTTAAAGAAAGGGATGCGATTTTTTTGACATCTTTCTGCTCTTGAGAAAGAATACGATCGTTCGAATTTGTTACTTGCAATTCTTCACGCGAAAGAGCGCTTGCATCCAGAGAAAGCCTAGCGAGAAGTATTAAAGTAGATACAAAACAAAATTTGGATCGCATGAGATCCCAGATTAGCGATCGCGCGTTTCTGGGCAAGCCCTATTTTTATGCGACTTTTTCCCACAAATAAGTGGTTTTCCGTGATTGATTTTTGTTCTTCGACGAAAAATTTGCAGATCTGTTTTGTTACCCACATGAGAATACATGAATTCATGTTCTGTTATTTTTTTGCAGAATTTTTACAGTAAATTATTTTACACGTGCTTCTAACGAACTTAAGATTCAGTGTTGGACTACCATGGAGGTTGTTATGAAGAAGCCTGCTTTCCCTAATTTTAACCTGAAACCCTTCTCTCAATTGTCATTATTCTTTTTAAGCGCTAATGTCTTTTTTGGATGTGGTTCTCCTTTATTGTTTGTTCAGCCTCCGGGCCCTGTGAGTGAACAAAGAAGCTCAAGCGGAGTGGTTCTTCGTGTATACCCCAGCTCTTCTGAAGCGTTGCCTGACGAAATTCTAGAAGAGGTCCTGCCTGTTTTTGTTCGTGTTGAAAATAATAGTGAAAATACGATACGATTAGATCCTGGAACATCATTTGCGCTTTTGCTCCCTTCTAAAGGAATTAGTTATCCGCCGGTGTACGCTCCTCCTTTTCAAGCGAATCCTCCTCCGCTTCCTCCACCACCAAAAGCTAATCCAGAAGATCTGGAGCCTGATACTATATCAGAAGAGGCAAACAAAGGGTCAGAGCCATCGACTCAGGCGACTCAGGGTCAGCCAGGGTCAATCCAGGACCAGCCTAAGACAACCCAGGATCGGCCCAAGTCAGCCGAACAAAACAAAAAGGAGAATTCCTTACCGCCCAGAGAGAGCATCTCCGACAATGCATCCAAATCAGATGCTAAAACTGATCCAAATCAGGACATTGTTAGCGATTATTACTTAGCTGATACTCAAGAAAAACATTCGCCTTTCCCTGGCGTAGAATTAATCCAGACCCGTACGGTGCGTGTAGCCCCGCCTGCTGGGGGTGGGTTCGGAGGTGGATTCCGACCAGCGCCTGCTTTTGGTGGGGGCGGAAGAGGATCCTACTATGGTGGTCCAAGGCGCCAATTCTATGGAGGACCTGCTTACCATTCATGGGGAGGGTGGGGTCGTCCTTGGCGTGGGGCATGGGGAGGACCAGGGTATTTTTACGGACGTCCCTTAGGATACCGTTCGTACTACTATGGTTGGGGAGCAGGGTATGCTCGATGGGCAGGGTGGGGATGGCCTTACCCGGGACCTTATGTGGCATGGGGGATCTATGCGCCCTTCTTCTATGGTAGTGGTTGGCCTTCTAATGATTATGTTACTTATTATGAGGGAGGTGCCTACGTAGAACCCTCTCTCTCCTTGGAACAAATTATGGAGCGGCGTGCGCTACCAGCAATGAATCTGGCGCCAAAACAACAAGCTTCTGGATTTATCTATTTTGAGAAACCTAAAGACCTTGCGCCAGGGACCCAGGCAACTTTAATCTGGCAGGCGAAGGACGAGAAAGGGCAGAATATCGCCCAATTTTCTGTGCCTGTCATTATAGACGAAGAAGAATAAAAGAAATTTGCTAGACAAAAAATCCTTAGTCTAATTATGAGGCTTCTAACTTAGACACAAGGCCTCTAAAAGAGAAGGGGGAAGAGCGATGAGGCCCTTCCCCCTTGGTCATGCTGAGGATGTTACGAGGTTATACTAGTTGGAGGTGTTGGTAAGGAGGGTGATATTCTTGCCATCCCTGTTTAGGGTGGCAATGTCGGCAAGCCCGTCGCCGTTGAAGTCGCATACCACAACGCTTTGTGGGTTGTCTCCAACTGGAACTACGATGGGGGTTGTTTGGAACACGGCATCACGGTTGTAAAGCTTGTTCAAGTTGGTGTTATCACCAATGGTGCTTGGATTGTAGGGCGTTCCACTTGGTTTTCCTAAGAAGATGCTCACTTGGTCCTTAGCACTATTGGCAACTACGAGATCAAGCAATCCGTCCCCGTTCACATCGCCCGTTGCAACTGAGTCCCCTCTGTCTGTGACGCTGCTAGCAATGAGTTTCTTCCTAAATGGCTGGGAAGTACTATCAGAGATAACAGCCGAGAGTGCCTCGCTGGTCGTGTTGTGGATAGATGCAATGATATCCGTGAGCCCATCTCCGGTAATATCTGCGGAAGCGATCGCATTCACTGAAGTGGCAGTTGATTCCTCAAGCCCTAAGTCTGTTCCTAGAGCGGCGAAGCTTGTCGTTGTATCCCCAGGATTGCCTTGGTTCACCAATAAGCGAACATTTTGTGCGCTCACTAGTGCTAGGTCTGGTTTGTTATCGCCGTTCAAGTTGCTTAGGGACAGAGCTTGTACAGGGAACGTCGCATCCTGAAGCTGAAGGGCCGTGGTGGTTGCAAAGTCACCTGATACGTTTCCTGTTCCATACATCACCAACAATAGCGGATCGGTGGTGCTGGGTGCCGAAGGAGGAGTGGTCGATCCACCAACACCTACAGCAGCGATATCTGCTTTTCCGTCCATGTTAAAGTCAGCGACGGCCAAAGAACGCTCGTTTGCAGTTGTAACCATACCAAGGTTCTTCGAGGTAAGTACTCCACCGTTACCACTGCCTAGAACGATACGACCACCTTCAGCTGTCGAATTACCAGCCACTAGATCCATTTTACCATCCAGGTTGAAATCTCCTACAGCAATTGCTTTGGGAGAAGTCACACCATCGATGTTGCTGACGGTGAAGTTTGGTGTGGTAGCATCGGATCGTAGAATACTGATGCTATTGTCACCTTTATTGGCTGTAATTAAATCAGCACGGCCATCCCCAGTCATATCTGCTAGCAATAAAGCCTTTGGATAAGCAAGGGCTACAGAACCAAGCTTGTCTGGAGCAGAAGGAACAACCTTATTATCACCAAACGCAACCGTGGCAGCCTTAAACTTTAACATTGCTGTAAGAACTTTGCCCGAGTCGTGGTTGGTTAACGTCAAAGTGATGCTGCTTCCTGGACGTACGTTTAAAGACTGAAGGCTTGGTACTGCAACACGGTATTGACTTCCGTCCGCATATACCTGACCAGGAGCAACTTGTAGGTTACCAAAGGTCACTGTGGAGTTTGCAGAAATGCCTCCGCCTGCATGAGTTAAGGTAAGAATAGCACCTGTGGTTTCAACGACGCCGGGAGAAATCAGCATCACTTCAGCAGGCTGTGGTTGAACCGGGGGCTGCTGAACGGGTGGTTGCTGAACGGGTGGCTGTTGAACAGGTGGCTGTTGATTGTTGTTTCCGCAGCCCATGATCATTGGGGCAGAAACGGTTAAAGCTAAAACTACGCTAAGTTCTTTAATGAGACGCATCGAACCTCCTATAGTGGTTTTGACAAAAGGAAATAGAAGACCACGTTGCTTACTTTAGCATGGGTGCTTGATTTTTGTAAAGTATGAAATTCAAACGAAAAATGAACCTACAGCTCCTCTTAAATAGGGAAATGGAGGTGAGGGTAAGAGGGTTAGGGCTAACCTTCTTACAGTTCACACTTCCTAGAAAAATCGAGGTTCCTGTTGCAAGGGGTAGAGCTTCGATATAAGCTTCGAGATATTGATCGCTAGGTAGGAGGCGCCCATGTTTACCCGGTATACTCGCTGGTGTTATGGAGTAGCTGTGCTCGTGATTTTGCTTTCTGGATGCAGAAAGAAAAACGAGCAGTTAGAGGCTCATCGTTTTAGGGTGGGGGTTTTGTTAAACCGTTCTGGAAAAGATGATAGAAGCTTTAATGCTTCGGCAGTTGAAGGTGCTACCCGCGCACAGAAAGAGCTTGGTATTGAGCTGATCCTCATTACGAATAATGATGATTCTTTTGAAAATGCGATGAACTCCCTAGCACAACCAAGCGTAAATCATCCTGCCTGTGATCTTATCATTGCAGTCAGTGCAGCTGAGGTGGATGCTTTGAAAAAGGTTGCGCCTCTGTATCCTAAAATTCCATTCGCTATCATAGATGCCGAAGTTTCGCTGCCGAATGTAACAAGCTTGGTGTTTGCTGAGCAGGAGGGTAGCTATCTGGTTGGCTATCTGGCTGGCTTAAAGTCACGCTCGAAAACCATTGGATTTATTGGTGGAATGGATATCCCCACCATTCGAAAATTTAGTCTAGGTTATGAAACAGGCGCAAATCGGGCGAATTCACAAATCCGGATTATTAAAAGCTTTGTAGGGATTGACGGCACTGCTTGGGAAAATCCAGGAAAAGGGAAAGAACTGGCCTTAGCCCAAATAGAGCAGGGTGCAGATATTATCTTCGCAGCGGCTGGAAAATCCGGACTAGGTGTCTTGGATGCGGTTGAAGAAGTGTCAGCTTTTGAAAAGAGTCATAACACTGGGAAGAAAGTTTATGCAATTGGGGTTGATAGCAATCAGAACGGGATCAAGCCCGGTTTGATCCTTACTAGTATGGTGAAAAGAGTAGATAAAGCGGTATATGAAACCATTAAAGAAGCAAAAGAGGGACGTCTTCATGGAGGAATCCGAGTGCTCGATCTAAAAAACGGGGGTCTTGATTATTCCGTTGACGAGTACAACCGCTCTCTCATTACAAAAGAGGATCAAAAGAAACTGGAGGAGATCCGAGAGAGGATCTTAGATAAATCTATTTCCGTTCCTTTGCCAAAATAATATGAATTCTGAGGTCGCACTTAGGATAAAAAATCTTTCCAAAACGTTTGGTTCTTACCGAGCCAATGATGGAATTTCTTTCAAGGTAAGGCGGGGAACTATTCATGCTTTGGTAGGGGAAAATGGGGCAGGGAAGTCTACCTTGATGAAGCTCTTGTTTGGAATGCTAGAGCCAGATTCCTTTCCTGACGCAGAGTCAGGTATTTACCTTTTTGAAAAGAAGGTTTCTTTTCGTTCTCCTAAAGAGGCTATCTCTTCTAAAGTAGGGATGGTGCAACAGCACTTTGCTTTGGTAGATTCCTTATCTGTATTGGATAACATCCTTCTCGGGAAGGAACCTACGCACTATGGCCTTTTAGATCGTGCCGCTGCCTTGCAGAAATTAACTCAACTTGCCGGCTCCACGATGAAACTGCCCTGGAGCAGAATGGCTGTTGAGTTGCCGGTTGGGTTTAAACAAAGACTAGAAATTTTGAGATTGCTTTATAGAGAAGCAGAAGTTCTATTACTGGACGAGCCAACAGCTGTTTTGGCTCCTTCCGAAATTTCCCTGTTCTTTCACCTACTAGAGGAAATGAAGGTACAAGGGAAAACGATTTTACTTACGACGCACAAGGTTCCAGAGATTTTTGCTATCTGCGATGAGGTTACAGTTCTAAGGCGGGGCCGCGTTACCCTACGTGCAGTTATTTCTCGGCTAGAACCTAAGACCGCTTTGAAGAATCCGGAGAAAGACAGAGATGAGCCTAGTCCTATAAGTCTAAACAAGAACTGGGATGAACCTGTCTTAATGACTCAGTTAGAACCTTCATTTGGTCCAAACCTCTTGGTTCAGGCAATGGTGGGTAAAGAAATTCAACCGATCATTAAACCAACGGTTGAGAGGGGAAAGCCTCTTTTAGAACTATCCCATGTAAAGACGCCTGGCCTAAAGCAAGGATCTCTTAACGGAGTGACCTTCATCTTGAGAGAGAATGAAATTTTAGGCATAGCAGGGATTGAAGGAAACGGACAGAGTGCGCTGTCTCAGGTACTTCTTGGAATTGTTCCATCTACTGGAACCATTCTCTATCAGAATCAGCCTTTGCCTAAAAATGTAAGCAAACGGCGAATGAAGGCAAATTTTGGTTTTGTTCCCGAAGATCGGCATCAAGAAGCGCTATGGGCCAATGGCAGCGTTTTGGAGAACTGTGCAATTGGACTTGAGCATCACTTCTTCCCATTCGGGATTCTTCATAGAAAGAAACTATTGCATCAAGCGTTATCGTGGCTGCATCAGTATCAGGTCCATTTTTCTTCTCTAGAACAACCGGTTTCGTCTTTGAGTGGTGGAAACCAGCAAAAGCTTATCCTTGCGAGAGAAATCTTAGGAAAAAGTCCCAAATTGCTTATCGCCAATCAGCCCACTCGGGGGATAGACGTTAGTTCGACAGAATTTATTCATAAGCAACTTCTTTTTCAAAAGCAACAGGGTTCGGGGATCCTGCTTATCTCCTCAGACTTAGCGGAGCTTTGTGCCTTAAGTGATAGAATTTTAGTGCTTTCTCAAGGAATAATCGTCGGAGAATTTGATGGCCCTCTCTATGACCTATCAAAAATAGGTGCCGCCATGACAGAAAGCCAGGACTTTTCTCTAGGAGAGCCTGCTTTATGAGAGGAGGAATATGAGCATAGGAGCCTTAACCCTTCGCAAAGGAGGAACAGCGATCCGTATCTCTCTTCTTGCGATCCTGGTTGGTCTTTTAGGGTGTCTCTTGTTTGCGTTCCTGCTGGGCGAGAGTCCTTGGTTGATCCTGCGAATCCTCTGGTTTCATGCCTTCCGGAGCCTATCAGATGTAGGAACTATCCTCTATCTTGCAACACCAATGATTTTTACCGGACTTGCGCTTTCTGTATCCCTTCGTGTGGGGTTGGTTAACCTGGGTGCAGAGGGTCAGCTCTACATGGGGTCACTGGCTCTTACGGCACTGGCAATCGGGTTTCCTAAACTTCCTTGGGGCCTTGCCATTCCGCTTGGCATTGTTGCTGCTTTTGTAGGAGGGGCTTTCTGGGGAGGAATTGCAGGGATTTTAAAAACAAAACGTGGAAATCATGAAATTATTGTTACGATTCTTTTAAACTTTTTGGCGTATGCCGTTTGTGAATGGGCACTGCAAGGACCCTTACATGCGAAGGAAAGTCCTCTGTCTGAATCATCTCTCATAGGCACCTCTTATCATCTGATAAAATGGGATTTTTTGTTCCCGTCATCTCCTCTCAATACTTCGTTTGTGATTGCCCTTGTTTTGGCGGGAATCTGCTGGTTCTTTTTAAAATCGACCCGACTTGGTTTTGAATTCCGTTTGGTGGGAGAGGCTCAGGGAACAGCGGTGTGCTCTTTAGTTCCTGTGGGCAAAAGAATTCGTCAGGCGATGTACTTAAGTGGAGGCCTGGCAGGACTCGTGGCTATGAATGAGGTTATGGGATACACGCATAAGTTTAAATATGGTTTTTCTCCAGGGTATGGTTTTACCGGTATTGTCGTTGCCCTTTTAGGAAAAAATCACCCAGGTGGCGTTGTTATTGCAGCCATCCTGCTGGCCATTTTTCAAAAGGCAAGTTTTGGGTTCGAACGAGATACGGTTCATATTACGAAAGAAGTTACGTTTATGATTCAGGCGCTCATTCTCCTGTTTGTGATTAGTGGAGATGCTTGGATCCGTCTCACTGCTCGATGGAGTGAGCGTATACGGACTGCCTGGCGAAGGACCCCTTCTGCTGGAGTAGAAAGAGACTTTCCGAAGGAGGCGAAACCATAATGCTTATGCAAGGGGTCCACTTGTTCGAGTCGTTACTACGCCTATCCCTGCCACTTATCTTTGTTGCCTATGGGGCACTTTTTTGTGAAAAATCAGGGGTTGCCAACATAGCGCTCGAGGGATACCTGCTTATTAGCAGTTTTACGGCTGCGGCTTTGATGGCAGGATTCGAGCAAGCAGGGGTCATGTCCCCAGCGTTTGCTATGTGGGTTAGTATTGGGGGTGCGCTAGGAGTCTGTCTCATCCTAGGAGTGCTTTTGTCATTTTTGGCGCTGAAAGCGAGAGCAGAGCAAGTGATTTTAGGAATGGCGCTTAATCTTCTGATTGCCGGATTACTACCGCTGCTGTGCAAATATTGGTTTGGAACGACGGGCCAAACACCGACCCTACCACTAGCCTTTCGTCTTTCTCACCAGGGGCCCTTTGCTTTGGGAGTAGTTATCCTTGCCTTAGGGACAACGATCTTATTTCGTTTTACTCGATTTGGATTGCGGCTCCAGGCGGCTGGTGAGAACCCAGTTGCTCTTACAATTCAAGGCGTTTCGGTAAATTCTATTCGGTTAAAGGCAATCTTGCTAGGCTCGGCTATCGCTTCCTTGGGAGGAGTTTACCTATCGCTTGGCAGCAGCGGATATATCCGGAATA
Source organism: uncultured Myxococcales bacterium (assembly GCA_964537055.1). GTDB lineage: Bacteria > Myxococcota_A > Polyangia > Palsa-1104 > JAEUJZ01 > CAZHYV01. The sequence goes on along the minus strand of CAZHYV010000002.1, from coordinate 50,865 downwards.
TGAGCGCTGGTCGAGGCTACCTGGCCTTGGCCGCACTTATTTTTGGTCGATGGCGCCCGGTTCCTACCTTGCTTGCTTGTCTTCTTTTCGGCTGTGCCGAGGTTGTAGAGATCCGTCTGCAAACCACCCTTGCTTTAAGGTCATTCCAGGTCCCCCAAGCACTCATTCACGCAATCCCGTACCTACTTACCCTTTTCATGCTAATGATTTTTGGAAAAGACATCAAGGCCCCAAAAGCGATCAATCGGCAAGAAGAGTAAAGAGCGCAGGCACCCATAGGCGCAAAAACGGAAACGTTTACTTTGGAGGTTGGTAAGATTTATGAAATTCCATAATACCAAAGATGTTTCCTTCTGGGTCTTGGCAATAGGCCATATACCCAACCCCGGGCACCTCTGTTTTTGGCATGACAAGTGTGCCACCCTTAGATTCTACAGATGTGATCGTTTGATCAACAGAGCTTACGTCGATTGTATTAATGGTTCCCAAATTTCCTGGGCTCATCGGACGCATGAAACCTCCGTTGATCCCAGGCTTCTTCTCATCACCGGTCTGGGCCATCCAGTACTCCATGGGACCATCCCACTTTTGGATATTCCAACCAAAGACATCTTGGTAAAACTTGCTCGTTTTTTCAGGGTGATTCATTGCAATTTCAAAGTGTACAACACGAGACATAGGTCCTCCTTCGTTTGGCAGAATTTTTACAATCAACCTATGAAAAAGGTAGAAAAAAGACAAATTTTTGAGAATTTGAGGAAGAACTTTTTCTATACACGATCATTTTCAGAAGACGTAGATAATAGATTTGGTTCCTTTCCTCACCGTTTCTCCTCGATGGAAAAAACCAGTGCTTGTTTTTCTTGAAAATCCTGATTAAAGATAAGAGATGCTTACCAATCTTCGTGAACTCTTAAACAACGAGGTCTACCCGCATATTTACACTCACAAATTCATTGGGCTCCATACGCCTGACTTCTTATCAGCAGTCCAAGAGATTCAGACGCAGTTTGATTACCTAGATCCTGCTGTAGAGTCAAGACAAAGCAAAAGGGGCGATTACATTGCCTATACCTTTACTTTTGAGGCGAATGCTCCAGAAGAAATTCTGTATCTCATCGAAAAAACCTCCCTGCTAAGAGATTTAAAAATCATTTTGTAGTCATTTCGTCCCATCTACTTATTCTCGTTCGAAAAATGTACAAACTCGACCTTAGGAGAACATAAGTCTAAACCTGTTTTACATTGCATTTTCTCGAGGAACATCTTATATCCAGAGAACAACTTTTAGTGAAAGTGTTCTTGTGCAAAATAAGCCAGCGATCGCATTTTCCCATATACTTCTTGCTCTATGGATGGCAGCCATTTGGGGTGGAAGTTTTCTTGCTGTCAAAATGGGGGTTACTGTCTTCCCACCGTTCTTATTTGCGGCGCTTCGCTTCGTCTTCTCTGCATTCCCTTTTGTCTTTTTTATTCCTAGACCGGCCGGTTGGTCTTTTATCATAGGATCGGGACTTGGGCTTTCACTCCAGTTTGGGTGTCTGTTCGTAGGTCTTAAGATGGGTGCGCCTGCGGGATTAGCGTCGCTGCTTCAGCAAATCCAAGTCATCTTTACGGCACTTGTGGGCACCCTTGTTTTTAAGGAATCACTACGGCCCATCCAGTGGGTGGGTATTCTCATCGCAAGCTTTGGGATGGTAGGGATTGCGTTAAGCAAAAGTCAGCAGCCCGGACAAAGCATGGGGTTGCTTTTGGTGATCATTGGTTCTTTTGGGTGGATGGCATCCAACTTCTTCATGAAACGTTCGGGTGCTAAAAATGCACTTCATATGATGATTTGGGTAAGCTTAATTACGCCGGTTCCTCTACTGCTGCTTTCGTTCCTCTTTGAAAGACACTTGTACCCTAACCTCTTCTCTCATATTGAGGTCCGCGGAGTGTTAGCACTTATCTATATTTCCTATGGCTCGACCTTAATAAGTTACACCATTTGGGGGATGTTGCTAAACAGATATCCTGCTAGCGTGGTGGCTCCCTTCTCGATGTTGGTGCCTGTATTTGGAATGTCTTTAGCATGGTTTATTTATAACGAGACCCTCTCATGGAGAGCTGTGCTCTCTTCAGTTCTTATTCTGGTAGGGATTTGTTTGGTTGTCTTTCAGTGGAGAAGGATTCTCTTTTGGAAGCCAAAGAAACCAGAGCAGATTCTGGTGTAGAATCATCCGCTAAAACCTCACCCTTACGTAAGGGTGAGGTTTCTGTTGACAGATGCCTCTCTTCGTCCCATACTTCCTGTACTTGACCAGAGGACTACACCTAAGGAGACATCTCTTGGAGCAGGAGACAAAAAATCATAGAGTTTCTTCATCGCTTTTACGAATTGGGCAGCTTGCAGAACGTTGTCAAAAGACAGTCCGGGCTCTGCATCTGTATGAAGAGATGGGGCTTTTGGTTCCTAGGTATCGGACCAAGGGAGGCTTCCGGCTTTACGATCCTGGTGCCGTTGAAAGAGTAAGATGGATCAATCGGTTGCAAGAAGCAGAACTTTCGTTGACCCAAATTAAAGAATTTCTGCAGGAAATTTCGAAGGAGCGGATTGCCAAAAATACGATGCACCGCCTTGAGGGTATGCTGAAAAAAAGACTTGATGAAGTCAAGGAGCAGAAACGTAAGTTGGATGATCTAGAGAAGGACCTTACGCTTGGATTAACCTACTTAAAGTCTTGTCAAGTTTGTGAGCCGGAAAGGACTTCCGATGAATGTGGAAGTTGCCGTCTCCATGGCCATACAGGGGAGCCACCTCTCCTGATTGCTGGCTTGCATTCTCCAGAAAAGGTGGCAAACGTACAATTTACGGAATCAAAACAGATATGTTAGCACATGCACATCCGAAGACCTCAGCCTCGGTAAATCAGGAACAGCAGATCGATGGTATTAAGATTACCTCCTCTGCAGTAAAAGAAATCAGAAAGCTTTTGGAGAAACGACGAAACGAAGGAAAGCCTGGCCTTGGATTACGGATAGGTATTCGGGGTGGAGGTTGTACAGGGTTCTCCTATCTATTCGAGTGGGCCGATCAGCCTGCAAAGCCCACAGATCGGGTTTTTACCGTTGCAGAAGGTATTGATCTCTTTATCGACCCAAAGAGCTATCTTTATCTTAAAGGGATGGAGCTAGACTTTGTGACAAGCATGATGGGGTATGGGTTTAAATTTAACAATCCCAATGCCAAGGGTGCCTGTGGCTGTGGAGAAAGCGTTCAGTTCTAATTTATTATGAATTTCATACGTCAATGAGATGGGTTTTAGGAGTTCCCCAGGAAAAAGCCAAGGGAAGCTAGGAATGGTGAAATTCTCGCACCAGCGTTTGTCTTCGTTTGTGGCGTAAAAGTGCTAGTTTGATAAGACGAGTGAGTAGCTCCTGATAGGGCAGCCCGGATGCTTCCCAGAGTTTAGGATACATGCTTATCGAGGTAAATCCTGGGATGGTGTTCATTTCATTGAGATAAAGCAAGCCGCTTTTGCGGTCTAAAAAGAAATCAACTCGCGCCATTCCTTCGCACTCTAATGTATCAAAGGCTGCCTGGGCCATGGTAGTTACCTGTCGCTGCTGCTCTTCTGAGATCTCTGCAGGAATGACCAAGGACGCACCCTTTGGATCTACATATTTCGCTTCGTAGGAATAAAAATCATGGTGAGGAACAATCTCTCCAATCACGCTAGCATGGGCCTTCTCGCCAGGGACTTCGTTCTCAAGGAGGGCGATTTCTATCTCTCGAGCATCGATCGCTTTTTCAATCAATACCTTCTCATCGTAACGAAAAGCTTCTTCTAAAGCTTTGTCCAAATGGGAGGCTGCTGTAATTTTAGTCACCCCAACGCTCGATCCTAAATTTGCCGGTTTCACGAAACAGGGAAACCCTAGGGTTTGTTGAATCTGCTGCTTTAGGCCTTCCATCTGTTTTGAATACGCTGCTTTTTTCAGGGCGATATAAGGGACGGTTGGGATTCCCGCTGCCTCAAACAACCGTTTTGCCATATCCTTATCCATGGCCAGTGCGGAAGAGAGGACATCGCAACCTACATAGGGGATGTCTGCAAGCTCAAGCAAGCCTTGGATGGTTCCATCTTCGCACAAGGGGCCATGCATCACCGGGAAGACCACATCGATGGTGGTAAGGGTGGAAGGCAGGGTCGCATTTTGAGAAGAAGCGACTTGGTTGTGACCCGCGATCTGATTGTGGTACGAGACAAGCATCGTCCCTTGCGCATCAGGGCTAGGGTTTGGAGGCAAAAGTACTTGAGGAGCATCTTCAAAGACAGGCAAAGCGCGAGCCGGCCATTCTATCAAAGAAAGGTCGCTTAGATGCCATCGCCCTTTTGGATCGATGCCAATGGGGATAATCTCGAATTGGTTAGCGTCCAAATATTTTATGACGGAGGCTGCAGATTGTAGAGCAATTTGATGCTCACCTGAGCGGCCCCCATACAAGACGGCGACACGGATTTTTTGAGAAGATGCCATACAGGAGAAAAATAGCATATTGGGACAAAAACCAAAAATTTGTTGCCACGATTCTTTTCACGCGAAGCCCTTGCTTTCTCAGGGACGTTCTGCAAAGATTTCCAAATGATGGGTCCTATGCGAGTTCGAGGAAGAAGCTTTTTTCTTATCCTAATTTTAGTGACGGTAGCGGCCTCCTTGGGGCTTTTCCTAGTCTTTCGGCATTCAGTTCGAGAACGGTTTGCGATCGGTGTGTATGCCCAAGGGGAGACGCCCGATCTCAAAAAGCCTCGAAAGCTTTGGTTTATTGATCTCAATCGAAAGCAGCCCTTGCCAAGAAAGAAACCGCTTGTCGTTTGGATCGAGGGCGGGACAGCGGGGAAAAAAGATTTGAAAGGGATTGTCTACCTGTTAGGAGATCAGGGAGAACTACTTTGGCCACCCCAGGAGCTTGTACTTAAAAAGAATGCTGCTGGCAAACAGGTGGAAGAAACAATCTTTCCACCGCCGGACGAGCTTCATGCGGGAAAGAGCCTTGGGGTTGTGGTGGCGCGCCTCCCGCGGATTACCGAGGAGATAAAAGAAGAATTTGTGGTAAAAACAAGCCGTGCAAGAACCCAGCTAGAACGGATTGCCCAAATGAAACAAGTATGTTCGCGCAACTACGGAGCCCTGGAGTATGCGATTTTATATGTGGCTTCGCCAAAGGATTAAGAAAGTTTAGAAAATCACTTTAATTTCGATGGGTTCTATGCGAAATTTTCCCGTGCCAGAAGCTGCTAGGAGCTTTTGTGAATATGATCGATTCTCTCTCTCTTGATTCAAAAGACCTAACCCAGGACGAAATTTTACGTGGCAAGCTAACCCTCTTTCAACCTAAGATTGGGTATCGATTTAGCGTAGATCCTCTGCTATTAGCTGATTTTGTAAGCCCTTTCTTATCAGTAGGTTCCATCCTAGACATTGGTGCCGGCGTTGGGATTGTTGGGCTTCTTTTAGGCAGATCTTCCCCTTTGTGTAAGGTGACGCTTGTTGAGCTGCAGCCCCGATTGGCACAGTTGTGTCGTAAAAATGTAAATCATAACTGTGCTGATAAACAGGCGCTTGTGATTGAGGGAGATATTTTAGATAAGGGCGTCCAAAAGAATCTTACCGAAGCCCCCTTCCAGCTGGTTGTCTCCTGTCCACCCTATTATCGGTTAGGCACTGGAGGCATTAACCCCAATACTGAAGAGGCGCTGGCCCGCCATGAGGTGACCCTTCCACTTACCCGCCTGGTTGAGGTCTCTCGAAGATTGATGAGTTTTCGGGGTCAGTTTGCTCTGGTCTATCCATCAACACGGCTCTCAGAGGTGTTAAATGAGCTATGGTCTGTGGGTCTAAGACCAACGCGGCTCAGGCTTGTCCATCCTAAGCCTGGCCAGCCTGCACAACGAGCCCTTGTTCTTTCGGTGAAAGGAGGGCGAGGCGATCTTGTGATCGAGCCTCCCTTCTTTATTAGGGATTGTGTAGGAAACTACACCGCAGATGCACAGCGCGCGCTGGGTGAGCAGGCGATTGTGCTTCCTGCGGTGTAAGGGTTACAGGTGTATAAAGGAGAACAGGATAGGGAGGCAGGGAATTGGAGTTGGGAGGCAGAGTATCTTTGTGCTGTACTAGCGCCGTCGAGCTCTTCTTGCAAGAAGAAGGCTTAGCCCCACAGATAGACCTAACATTCCCCCGAAGATCAAGGATCCGGAGGTTGCCATAGGAATTTGGGTAAACGAGCAGTTTAGACCCCCACCGGCAATCATGGGTACACCCTGTTCTGTCCCAGTTGGCTCATCGGTCTTTCCATCTTGGTTGGAAGGAGAAGAAGTCGTGCGTAGGGAAGCACTTAAGGTCAGCTGTCCTGCTAAAGAGGATGGAAGAGCCTGGTCAGCGAAAAGGATCTCAAGCGCTTCCTCGATATTTTCTTTTGCCTTGCGGTTAAACATATCCTGCTTGGCGTAAATTTTAAGAATCTTTGATTGTTTTGCAGGAATTTGGATTTCAGAACCAGTAGGTTCTCCCTCGATAGCAAATATGGAATCTACAAGCAGTGGTTGTACACTCATGGTAAAGGGCGTAGGATTTTTAATCTCTACCGTCTTAGCTACTGTTCGTTGTGTATCCATGAGGTTCTGAGTAGTAAACACGAGCTTGCTTTCTGAGAGAGAAACAAGGTTGGCTCCCTTGTAGCCTAAAAGCGGCACTTCAATGGTAGTGAACTTGCCGGATGCTTCTTTAAGATTAACAATGAGAGAATCGTTATAAACTTTGTCTGAGAAGGGATTGAACGAAACGGTGGCTTTAAGAAATTGTTTAGCGCCCAAACTTCCTTCAACTTTGTCAACTTTGTATGCACTTGAAGAGACGGAGACAAGCAGAACTGTATATGGGGTCGCATCTTCATTTTTGAGTACGATCTCTCGGGTCAGGTTAGAATCCCCCTCGGATTGGTAGAATCCTACAACATTTGGCGTAGTGATTGCTGCCTGAGAAATTTGGGTTAGAAACAAAGACAAAACGGATCCTAGTAGAAAAAAAGAACGTAATCTCATGATATTCCTCCTATGTTTGGATCGAAAGAAATCACGACACGGTAAAAACCACAAGAGAAAATTACGAAATTTGTAGGATGGATAAGACCGACCGTTTTAAAGAGGGTCTAAAAATGCTGCTATGGGGAACAGGATCGTGGAGGGTTAATGAGAAGGGGAGTAGGCCGCTTTCCCTAAAGAGAATGCTCCGATAAGGAGAAGAGCAAGAATAGATAAAATGACCGAGGAGCCATCACTTGCACCTGAGGAAATCTGGCACCCAAAACCACCGCCGCTCATTCTAGCGACGTTTTTGTCCATCTCTGAAGGATTCCCTGAGCTAGCTCCCGGAGGTACGTTGTCCTGGTTTGATGTACCTCCTTCTTTAGCGGGTTGATAGAGATTTGCACTAAGCCCTATTTGAGTTACATAGGTTTGGTTCATCCATATTTGCATACGATCGGTCACATCGATCTTCCCATTTTGTTTATAGATCTGTTCAAAAGCACGATAATTTACATAGATCTGGAGTGTTTTTGTCTCTTCTCCTAAAATAGTACCGGTGATTCCTGCCGAGGTTTTGAGGATGCCCTCAATCCCAAAGATGGTATCTTCTTTTAGGGAATAGGTCACCGGAAAGGGGGTAAGATTCTTCAGTTCAAGGGATTTAGAATTAGAAACTTCCCCTCCGGTATAATCTGTTGGCTGAAATTTTAATTCTTCTGGAGAGATGGAAACGATCGTGTCGCCTTTATACCCCAAAAGAGGAATCGGAAGAACGATCAGCTTTCTATTAGGCCCTTCTGGATCTTCAATCACGTTGACAAGAAGGTCTGCTTGAATAGGCCCATCTGCTTGGGGTGTAAACTTCATCTTGATGGGGATATTTTTCTTTTTGGGTAAATCCCGATTGATCTGATTGGGGCCATCAATCTCAAACGAGGGGTCTGTGGTAAGGACACTGGCAACACGATAGAGGGCATCTCCTGTATTTTCAAGAATGACCGTCTGGTTCAAAACTACTATTTTAGGAGTAGCAATAAAATCAACCCGCATTGGCGTTGCTTTGACATCTCCATATACAGAAAGAGCAAACCAATGAAAGCCAAAGAATAAGCTTGCAAATAAACTATACTTTCGGAACATGAATCCTCCTGAGAAATCCCTTTTGAGAAACGATGGAGGGAGTCTTAACATGGCACAAGGAAAAGTAAAGAATATTCTTGAGTTGCTAAAAAATTTTAAAAGGCTCCCTTGAGGAGTCGTGCAAGAGCTTAGTAGGGTGCTAAGCATGAAAAACGAATTTGTTACCCTCTTTAGGGGAGATGTCCATTTTTAGAAAATTGCGTTTTTCACACAAGCTTCGTAGCATACATCTATGCGAACATATACACTCTTCTTTGGTCTCCTCAGTTTCAGCCTTTTCTTTGCAACCAATGTCTATGCAGTCACCCCTGCCAAACCGTCAGATTTGGCGAAGCCTTCCTCTGCGCAGCCGTCTTCATTAGCAGCTCCTTCTGATGTTGCAGCTGCTCCAAAGGATGCTCAATGGACAAGTTCGGGGCTTGCATCCAGGGTGCTGAAAAAAGGATCGGGAAGCGAGCATCCGCGGGCGCAGGATACGGTGGAGGTCCATTATACAGGCTGGACCACCGACGGAAAATTGTTTGATAGTTCCGTGAAACGGGGCGTGCCAACAAAGTTTCCTTTGAATGCAGTGATTCCAGGTTGGACCGAAGGGGTCCAACTGATGGTCGTGGGAGAAAAACGCAGGTTTTGGATCCCTGCCAAGCTTGCTTATGGGGACAAGCCGACTCGTCCAGGGGCACCAGCTGGGATGTTGGTGTTTGATGTAGAGCTTTTGAGTATCACCAAAGCACCAGAAGTGCCCAAGGATGTCAAAGCTCCCCCTAAGGATGCAAAAACGACAAGCTCAGGACTTTCCTACAAGGTACTCCAGGTGGGCAAGGGGAAGGTTCATCCCAAAGCTACCGATCATGTAGAAGTCCATTACACGGGCTGGACCACAGAAGGAAAGATGTTCGATAGCTCTGTTATGAGGGGACAGACAACCGAGTTTCTTTTGAATGCAGTAATTCCAGGTTGGAGCGAAGCGGTCCAGCTGATGGTGGAGGGAGAGAAAACGAGGTTCTGGATTCCTGCCAAGCTTGCTTATGGGGACAAGCCGATCCAACCCGGAGCCCCTGCCGGGATGTTGGTATTTGATGTAGAGCTGATAAAAATCAAGTAGCAACGTAGCTTGGTAAAACACATTTATCTATTCTTGTGTTTTGCCGAATCGTGCATATTCATTCTTCATGAAGAAAAACCACCTGGTTCAAGAGACAAGCCTTTATTTACAGCAGCACGCAGAGAACCCAGTAGATTGGTATCCTTATGGGAATGAGGCTTTTGCAAAAGCTCAGGCTGAACAGAAACCGATTTTTTTATCGATTGGCTACTCAGCATGTCACTGGTGCCATGTGATGGCTCATGAGTCATTTGAGGATGAAGAAACGGCAAACATTGTCAACAAGCACTTCCTTAGTATTAAAGTCGATCGGGAAGAGTACCCGGAGGTTGATTCCTTGTACCAGCGGGCCTACCAAACCATGAGTGGCCAAGCGGGAGGTTGGCCACTCAGTATGTTTCTGACGCCAGAGGGTATCCCCTTTTACGGGGGAACTTATTTCCCCAAAGAGGAGCGCTATGGTCTGCCTGCGTTCGCTCAAGTGCTGCACGCCGTAGCCAAAATCTTTCAGAAAGAGCCAGAAAAGGTGGTTGATTACGGAGCCAGGGTGATGGATCGGGTTGCCCCTCGGCTGGGTACTTCTTTGAACGACCAGAGGGACTCTTTGCAAGGGGCAGGGGGTGGCTCGTCAAAGGATGGCTTTTTGTCACGGGCGCCAAAACTGATTTTGCAAAACATGGATCGTACTTATGGGGGTTTACAAGGAGCGCCAAAATTCCCGAATGTTCCTGTAGCTCAATTTCTACTCAGTGCGTCCTTTTTTCACAAGGAGCCAGCCTATGCAGACGCTGTACTTTTAACACTAGAGCAGATGGCCAAAGGAGGCATTTATGATCACCTGGGAGGTGGATTTTGCCGCTACTCAACAGATGAGGTTTGGCACATCCCTCATTTCGAGAAGATGCTGTACGATAATGCGCTCTTGCTCAAATTGTACAGCGAGGGATTCTTGGTCGCTTCTGCGATGGGAAAACATGGGCTGGCGACCCAGTTTGAAAGCAGGGTTTCAACGACCATTGGGTGGTTATTGGAGGAGATGAGGCATCCTCAGGGAGGGTACTTCGCTTCTGTTGATGCAGACAGCGAGGGGGTGGAGGGAAAATACTATGTTTGGACGCGGAATGAGATAAAAGCCTTATGTACGAACGAGGAGACCGAGGTTTTTTGTCGCTGCTATGATGTCACAGAACAAGGGAACTGGCCTCATGCAGCAAGTTTTGGACTTGCGGGGGCGAATGTTCTTCGAGAAATCGATCACCCCAAGGATGAACGGGAGATGCTCCTTTTAAAAAGTGCCAAGCAAAAACTTTTGGGGGCTCGGAAAAAGCGGGTACCTCCCGCCACCGATCGGAAGATCTTGACCTCGTGGAATGGACTCTTATTATCAGGCCTTGCCACTGCAGCAAAAGCGTTTCAATCTTCGCACTATTTCAAACTGGCCGAACAACTGGCAGAGTACTTTTTCGAGAAAAGCAAACAGGGTCTTCTTCGTAACTATCAAGACGGGGCGAAGAATGTACCTGCAACGTTGGACGATTATATTTTCTTATCCGAAGGGTATTACCATCTTGCTGCCGGTCGAGGAGATCGGGTTTATTTAGAACATAGCCAAGCACTTTTAGATGAGACGATCGACAAATTTTATCATCCTGAGTTCCGGCAATTTGTGATGGTTTCTGAAAAGGAGAAGACTCTGCCTTTCAGCATTCCTTTGATCCAGGAACATGATGGGGCACTTCCTGCAGGAACAGGCATTGCCTGCCTACAGCTACTGCGTTTTGCTGAGCTACTAGCAACTGGAGGCCAGGGGGAGGCTTATCGAAAGAGGGCAGAGGCCCTTCTGGCTCAATCCAAGAGGTATCTACAAAATCCTTTAGGTTACCCAACATTTTGTCATGGGCTCTCTTTGCAGAGGGGAGGTCTTACCCTTGTGGGAATTGCTCCTGGCGTGAAGAAACAAGATGTAGAAGACTTTATCCAAATTTCGGCCACCCTCTATGTGCCTGAGATCTTTTGGTTTGTCTTCGATCGCCCAAATGTTGCGGAGAGTGTTTCTAACGGAGTCAGGGAAAAATCTCCTTTCTTTTTACCAATGCTAGAAGAGAAATCTTCTCTTTCTGGAGAAACTACGGCCTACGTTTGCCAGGGGCATCGGTGTCTTCCACCCGTAACCAACCCAAGCGAGCTTCGACGCATCCTTTCTTCTCTTTCCTCATGAGGGAGGGGGTCTCGTTCCTCCTACCATCTCCCTCCTTTTCTGATCGCTGAGCAGCGGCATTCGATTGCTTCTGGGTTAAAACATCTGCGTTCGGGTATCAAACAGCACCTTGAGACCAACGAGCAAGTCCCACGAATACCCTGGGTCATTGTCCCTCATGCGAAATAAATAAAAATCTGAACCAATGGTGAAATAGAGAGGACGCTTTAACGCAATATAAAGCTTGCCTGCTATGCGGAATTCGTGGGTTTTGAGGGCTGACGGATCCGTAAAGTGATAACTGAGCAAAAATTCCCCTAACAACGCATTCCCCCATTTTGGCCAAAGCGGACGTTTTTGCATCTCTAGCGTGGTAGTAAAGAGGAACCGAGCTTTGGCGAGATTCCGTTCAAGGTCCAAGGGTGAATTCCTATCGGCCAGAAGCTCGCTACGAATCCCGACCCCAGCGTTTGCTGAAATTTGTCCAGGAAGAGACATCCGAAAACCAGCCGCTGCACTGAGTTCAAGGTGGGTATAAGTGCGATTGTCAGGACGGGTAAATTCGGATTCTAGCCCAAGCGAGGCATAGGGAGTGGGGAGCCGAGGATGAAGAAGGCTGAGTCCTCGAAAACTATAGAGCGCTTGGGTGTTGATCAAGTCCGCCGTTTCTTGCCCTACCCAGTTTCTGGCGCTGTTCGGGTCGGTGGCAAGATCCCTTGCATAAAGCCATGACTGTCCGTACTGACCCCGGGCCATCCATTGAAACAGGTGTTTTGGATGATCCATCTCAATCCGTAGGCTTCCATCCAGCTTAAATGCGATGCTAGGATCTCGGGATAGCTGAGGCCGATCGTAGAGATTATTTGGGTTGTTGACCGTCACGTTCTGTAGATCTGCCCCTAGATCAAACGCTACGGTCCAAAGCGGCCGGTCCTCGAGCGTAAGCGGCCTAATGATCTGATCAGGGGTTTTTCGCTTTTCTAAATAAGCTAGTACCAGCTTTTGGAGATCGTCTGCGATCACTTTGGGGTCCTGCAAAAGCTTGTCGGGGAGAAGCCCGTTTCCTCCTGCGAGGAGGAAATCGATGGTGACTACCCGGTATCGAGCGCCTGGGCTGACCGCTCTGCCATTGACTAAAAGATCCTCCCCTTTCAGAGAGAGTCCTGCGCTTCGAAGTTTCTGTTGCGGCACGGAGGCGAGATACTTCTTTAAAGCATCGATGAGGTCTTGGCCTAGTACCGACGCACGGACCACCCTTGCTTTAAACGGCAGAACATTTCCGAGGGCCTCCATGCTGGCTACAGTGAAAGGAAGTCCCTGCTCAGAAATGGCACCGGTATTGATAAGAGCTACTTCTGCCTTGGCGTGTTCGCGCATGGCATCGAGTACCATTTGGGTGAATTTTGCACGATCCAGCCCTGCGCTTGGGAGGGCTGCCACGGAAGCATTGAAAGTCTTGCACATCTCCTGCTGAATCTGTCCTATCGATTTGGCGAGCGCTTCATTTTCTAGCCCTGGCTCGGTGACAAATTCGGCAAGAGCTTTGTATTGGGAGGCTGAGGAGGATTTTTCCTTCCCAGGAAAGCTATTTCCAGCAGTAGGAACAAGAGATACTTTGGTAACCCCCTGGCCCTGGGAGGGACTGCCCACCAAAATCGTTCCTTGATCGAGAACGACTGAAGTGACGCCTCCATGATCCTCATCCAGTTTGGTCAAGTGAACGACATCGAGATGGGTTCCTTGGGCTTCGAAAGAGCGTACAAGCTTGATGACGTCCCACAAGTTCCATTTGCTGCTTGTATCTACATTAAGTACCAGGAGATCGACCTGGGTGCGCAGGGCTTTTGCTTCTTTTCCAACATGAGTCGACGGGAGTACCTTTGCATCATGCAAATGTCCGGGGCCTACGCGCTCGGACGTGTCTTCGGGAATTGTCGATAAAAGACCTATTTTTAGATCCCCCCTTACAAGAATTACAGAACGCTGGGTCGCTTGACATAAGGATGTGTTGTTTGGCTTACACTCCACATTGCTGAGAACCGGAGATGCTCCAAGCCTGCCCCATGTATTCAAATAAGAAAGAAGGGTCTCTTTGGCGATGGCAAGCTCTGAGACTCCCAGACTGATCACTTCGATCCCAGCCTGGTTTAGGAGGAGAGCCGCTTTTTCACTACCACTTTGGCTGGCGGTCAGAAAGCGGGCGCTCCCTCGAGGGCCAAGCAAACCTCCCCCTCCAATGACGACTGATTGCGGGCTGTTCTCTTTGGCTTTGGTGATAGTCCGTGCTAAATGAACGAGTCCAGCGTTTTGGGAAGGGGTGTCTTGATTACAGTTCTGCGCAGCAAAGTCGCCGCGGAGATCAGAAGCAAAGATAAGATCGATCTGAGGTTCGGTAACACGAGGTTCAGCGCGGCTGATAGGTAAAGCAGAGCTCAGAGACTCAGCAGGGGCGAGAGCTTCAGTAAGGGCGAAAGACTTAGCACTTCCTAAAGAGCCAAGGACAAAGATTTGTAACAAAACAGCACAGACAAACAAGGGTTTGGTTTGCATAGATGGGGAAGAAAACTAGCAAATTCTTTCTGTATAGACAAAAATCTGCTCCAATTTCGGGCGGATATCTTCTTGATGAGGTTCCAAAATCAAGGGTGGGAAAGGAAATGGTTTCTTGTAGACAGAGAGATTCTTGTTTGGTAGGAGATCAAGCAAGGGAATCACGGAATGAAGAAAAAGAACCAAAATTTTTTGTTTGTATGGATGGTATCCATTGTACTGGCCTCCTCTTCTGCGAAGGCCCAAGAGCAAAAGGTGCAGGACCCGCTTCCTCAGAAAAGCGTACCTGAAGCTCCTGCGAAGGATCTTCGTTCGAAGTGGGCTGTAACTTTAGAGGTAGGGCCTGGATTCCATGCTGCTCTTGACCCAAGACCTCCTAAAGAGGGAGAGCCGGAAAACCAAGCAATTGTTTTGCCTATGCTACATGCTGCTGCAGGCGTTGGTTTTTATGCCGTTGATGCCTGTCAAGGCATCTCTTCCAAAACTTGCATCGATTTAAGGCTCCATCTTCAGCTCTCCTCAAAACATTTCTTTTTTGAGGAGGAAGTAGGGTCTATGCTTGACGTTCGAGCGGGTTTTGAATTCCAAACCTTCTTTCGATCCCAAAGGCGGGTTGCCTGGACGTTCCAATTCAATCTTCTCTACAATCATATTTTTCCGAATCCAGGAAGCTCATTTTTTCGAGAATCCTCTAAGGATGAGTTTTATTTTGTTTTAAGCACAGGGGTTTTATTTCCAATATCAAAAGGAGTTTCGATTTCTTTTAGGGTTGAGGCATATGTAAGAGACTACGCTCGCAGCCTCTGGTCATTTCCCCTGGGTGTTCAATATCGCTTTTAACCAATTTTGTTTGCCTATGTATGATCCGGTATTGGTGCCGCTTTCCGTGCGTATACCGCTTTCTATGCCTGTGTGGTTTCCTCTTCTTGTTCTAATTCCCTCTCCATAACAAAGGCATCCTCGTTGTTGTCTTGGTAGTAAGCGCGCCTTGTGGCAATAATCCTAAATCTGTAGCGTTTGTACAGGGCGATTGCCGGTTGATTGCTAACGCGTACCTCGAGCAGAAACCGCTTACAGTTTTCTGCTCTGCCACGGTGCAAACTATGCTCAAGAAGAAGCTTGCCATAGCCCAGCCTGCGAACCTCTGGGTGGATTGCAATCTGCATCATGTGCATTTCATCGTAAAATTTACGGAGGATGCTGTACCCAACGACTTTAGGTTGGACGAAGGTATTCTCCTGAGGAAGAAGCAGAAAAAGTCCATCAATAAAAGTATCGGTAGAAGCAAGATCGCTAAGCAGCGAGGCTCGCCCCAAGGGCTTAGGAAAAGACAAGGCCTCGATTTGAAGGATTTGCTCCAACATGCCTTCCTCGGCACCGAGGAAAATGGGCTCGATCTTGTAGGGTCTCATGCTAATCGCTTGTCATCGGTAGGCAAGACGTTAGGAGAAAGAAGATTCAGAAGATGCTGTTTTAGCTCGGTAATCCCCTCTTGGGTTTGTGCCGAAAAAAGAAGCGGCTTTGTTCCAAGGCGCTTCCGAAGCTCTGCCAGCGCAGGCTTGCGTTCGTGTTTCGAAAGCTTATCTGCTTTGGTGACGACAGGCAAAACTTGTTTCCCCAGGGACCTAAGGTAAAAGAAAAGATCTTCTTCCTCTGCAAGCTGGAGAGGGTCTTCCTTCATCGTAGCAACTCGACGGCTGTCAAACAAGAGAATTACTGCCTGCAGCGATGTTCTCCCTGTAAGATACGATTCGATCAGAGGCCGCCAAGTAAACCGTTCGGTTTTAGAGACTTGCGCATACCCAAAGCCAGGGAGATCGACCAACGTGAATTCTAAAGTCGACGAAGGCTTCTTTGAGGTAGCTGTGGCTCCCGGTAGTCTCGATCCGGCATCCGATCGAGAGGGCGTAGGATTTTTTGACATGGATATGGCCCTAACTAAGGAAGGGTTTGTATCCTGAGTCACTTCGATATGAAAAAAATTAAGGAGCCTTGTTCGTCCAGGCGTCCTCGAAACACGAGCCATCCCTTTGCGGCCAAGAATCGTGTTAAGCAAAGAAGATTTACCCACGTTGGACCTGCCGCAGAAAGCAATCTCTACAGCCTCCTCTTTGGGCCAATCAGAGGGACGTGCTGCACTTTTTACAAAATCAGCCTGAAGCACTTTCATGGTGGTGGAGGTCCCCTTCGTTTAGAGAGAAAAGGGGAAGGCGTTCTTCATCGGTTGGCAAGGCTTGTAGGTCCCCTGGCTTAGGAAGTTCTCTAGGTCGGGATTGCTTCCTTGGGAGGGCGTCGGCGGAGCCTCTTGCTTGAACAAGGCAGGGTTGACAGAGATGTTACCAGATCCGTCTGCTTCTTTGCATGCCTCTAAAGAGAATCGTGCTATGGTTTGGGCGGCCTTTTCCTGCCGAAGGGTACCTGTCAAGGTTTCCTTCTGTGCTTCAAATTCCTTCCAGTCAGGCTCTTTTTTCTCTTTGACCACGATAACGACCTGAGAACCCCGAACCTCCGTTGGGCCTACAACATCTCCGACTTTTTTGGAAAATAGAATTTTTGCAAGCTCTTTTGAGGAGCCAATTCCTTGAATTTCTTCACCTTGCTTTTCGAAAAACTCGGTTTCCTCTACGTGAACAGAAGGTTTGTTTGGATCTCGCTTCGTTTCAGGATCAAGTTTCGGGTAGAGATCGGCAAGCTTCTTCCCGGCTTGCGCTTCCGCAAACGCCGTTTGGGCAGATTGTTTCATGAGGGCGTTTGCAGTTTCTTGGCGGTACTTTTCTTCCGCAAGCTCGAGCTTTGCCTGCTCAAAAGAGATCTCTCCCTCACGAACTCCACCCCTTTGGATAAGTTCCATGGTGGTTTCTGTACGAAGGGGACCCACAAAGGCCGACAGCTGCTCTAAGCCTGTTTGTTTAAATACTTCTTCTTCTACTTCTTTGGCTAAACCCGAGCTCCCCTGTTTGACCCAACCCATGTTTCCACCTCGGCCCTGCTGGTTTTGCGGAATGCTTTTAGCAACCTCGGTAAAAGGAGTCCCTTGTCTGATTTTTGAAAGAGCCTCATCAAGAATGTGCTGAGTCTCCTTCACTTCCTCTTCCTTAGCATCCTTCGCAAGCGGAATCGAGATTCTGTAAAGACGAATCTGGCGCTCCTGTTTTTGATACATTCCTTTTCGGTCTTCATAAGTCTTTTTCAGCTCCGCTTCGTGGGCCTGTGCATACGAGGCAAGAACATCATCTTTAGGGAGAATTGTATCGGTAAAATCATAGGGAGAGAAGCGAACATACTCAAGCTTGAGCTTGGTGTTCTTTTGGGCAAATGCTTGTTTGACTTCCTCAGGAGAGACTTTGGTGCTTGTTTGCATAAACTGCCGTAGCTTTTGTGCTAACAATTCCCGGGCTTGCATATCAAAAAATTGCTTGACTGTGAGCCCGATGTTTTTCAAAATACGTTCGAGACGGCTGTAGTCAAGTTTTCCATTTACAAATCCAATTCCTTCCTGATTTTTTTCCTCAGGCCCTGGTTTTAGGGGGAAACGAATTCCTCCGATAAGCGCCCGGTCTTCTGTGATCATATCTGCCACTTCGATTTCAGAAACGGTGAAACCCATCTTTTCAGCCGCATGCGCCAAAAGTTCGCGCTCGATCAAAGCATCCATAGCTTGTCCTCGAACCCGATTCTCTTGATTTGGCAGGAAGGCGAGAAGCCGCTTTCCAGGTGAAACTTCGTACATAAAAAGATACTCGCTTATATGGATTTCGTTTCCATAAACGCTCACAGCTGAGCTTCTGTCCTCAGAGTTAACGCTGCCACAGCGGAATCGAGAATTATTTACGCTCAGCACAAATGCAGCGATGAGTACAGCAAACAGGATGGAAGTCACAAGAGAACGGGAGTTCTTCCGGATTTGTTCTAACATGGGGACATAATGTAGCAAAACCCTAGGGTGTCTTGCAAACTTCAAACGCACAAACCAGAAATTATTTTTTGCTAGTGCAAAAAAGGGGCAAACGGCATAATCGCAGAATGCGTGTTGCTTTGTATGGAGGAAGCTTCGATCCTCCTCATTTGTCCCATCAAATGGCTTGTCTTTATGTTCTTGCGACGCAACCTATTGACGAAGTATGGATGGTGCCTTGTTATCAGCATGCCTTTGGCAAGATAAGCTTGGCATTTGAGCATCGCTATCAAATGTGCCTTCTTTCGACGTCACTTCTTTATCCTCGGGTGAAGGTAAGCCCAATCGAGGCGGAACTTTCAGGGATAAGCTACACATTAAAAACGGTAAAAACTTTGAAAGATCGACATCCAGACTATCAATTCTCATTGATGGTAGGGGAAGATACCTTGGCGACCCAAGATAAGTGGCACGGGATCGAGGAACTAAAGAAGTTGGTATCATTTATCCTTCTAGGTCGGGAAGGAGTAACGTCGAAGAGAAGGTTTCCAATCAAGCTGCCCGATGTGAGTTCCACGTTGATCCGAGACTTGCTTCAGCAGGGGATTTTGCCTGAGGGACTTGTTTCAAAAGAGGTCCTCGCCTATATCAAAAAGAACCACCTTTACCAATGAAAGAATCTCGGGTGGGACTATTGGGTAGGGGTAGGTTCTGGGGTCGAACTCGTAGGTTCTAGCGTTGATGGAGTAGGAGTGGTACCTGCTTGGGAAGACTGGAGAGGCTTTCCATCAGGTGAATAGCCATTCTCCCTTAGACAGACGTCCACTTTCTGCGGATCGGGATCACCATCTACAAAGCCTTCACATATATTCGGATGTTTGTGATGCTCATCCCCCTTGCCATACTTACTATATAATGATTCATAGGGGTCACTAGTCCGTGGAGGTTGATCCGGACTTGGCCGAACGCTTCGCAGAATGGCGTCTACATCATTTCTGTATTCCTCTGTGCGAAAACATCGTTTAGCAATGACATCATAAAAACAGACTCCTTTAAAAACGGGATTTAGGCACCGTTGTTCGTTAACAATCGCAACACACCTCTCTCGAGGGTCAGGTACCATCGTCCCAAGGGAATCAAAAACAGTGACGCTCGGAGAACGAGGAGCCTGCTCTTTGGTTTGAGAATGGCAAGAAGCAAAAATAGTTGCGATAACCAAAAATGAAGCTGTACGTTGAAAAATGGAAGTTGACATAAGTTTGTTTTACTAGCAATTTTGGTTGCGCGCAAGGGGAAATAAAAGATACTTCAACCTGCCCAAAATAAGATGCAGTCTCAATCAAGAGACCACCCCCTAGGCAGTGTTCTAGCAAAATATATCTGAAGATCATCCGATGACTGCCAAAGTCTGGTGAATCCAAAGAGGTTCCTCCTCGAAGGAATCTTGTGCTTCACTTTCATCAGTAGGAACAAGCGGAAAGGCGTCATGGCTTCGATCTGCCACAGCAGAAATACCTTCCACCGCGATCACACCGGTTTTTATTTGTAGGATCGATTCAATCCATTCGTAAAGCGGGGTCTTCATGGAAGCTCCTTTCCACCAAAGCTTGGTGTTTTACAAATCTATTCCCAGAGAGATAACTGAGGTTTTTTTGGCACATGCTTGATAAACAATTTTGTATCTAGATGCACGCCCCGGGTGAGAAACCCCAAGCGCTTGTGCGCCTTTTCGTAGCGCTGCTGTAATAGCTCAGCATAGGTTCCACTACCGCGCATACGATTGACCTTGGCATCATACAGTTTCCCCCCATAACATTCCCGAAGGAGGTTGAGGACTCGTTCGGCCCGGTCGGGTCTATGCCGTTGAAGCCAATCGGTGAATAATTCTTTAAGTTCGTACGCCAGCCTGACAAGTGTGTAATAGGCGCGGCTTGCTCCAGCTACCTTTGCTGCTTGCATGATGGTCTCTAACTCATGGTCGTTCAGTCCTGGGATCATGGGACTGGTCATCACAGTAGTAGGAATTCCAGCAGTGGCAAGTTGGGTCAAAGTAAATAATCTTCGTTTTGGGGTGACTGCTCGCGGCTCCATATCTCTTGCCAGGTTCTGATCCAATGTGGTAACGGACACATAGACGGCCACCAGATTCTTTTTTGCCATCTCACGTAGGATATCAAGATCTCGCACAATTAGATCAGAGCGAGTAATAATATGAACTGGATGCTGGTATCTGGAGAGTACCTCAAGGATCCTTCGAGTTAAGCCTAGTTTTCGTTCAGTGGGCTGATAGGGGTCTGTATTTGAACCTAGGGTGATGCTTTGACATTGATAGCTTGGGTGACTTAGCTCTTTCGCCAAAAGCTCAGGAGCATCAGGCTTATAAAGAAGCTGCGTTTCAAAATCAAGTCCTGGAGAAAATCCCAAATAGGCATGGCTGGGCCTTGCGTAGCAGTAGCTACAGCCATGTTCGCATCCTCGATAGGGATTAATGGAGCGATCAAAAGGAATGTCGGGAGAATCGTTATAATTGACAATGGTTCGACTCTTATCAATATGAAGGGTCGTTTGTAGGGGAGAGAAGTCCTCTTCGGAAACAGGAAGATCCCAACCATCGGATACTTCACGATAAGTTAAAGACTCAAACCGGTTATCCGGATTTGTGTTAGCACCACGACCCTGTTTCAAACGATGGATGGGAATGATCATAGTTTTTACCTGAACAAGTAATCAGGTTATGACTAAGCAGATCTAAACGCAAGGATTATTTTTTGAGGGATGAAAATTGGTGAGACAAGCTATGTTCCTGTCGGAAAACGTTGCTAATGTAGTTGCTTCAATCATTTACGCTAATGCGATGACGAGATTTTTGAGATGAATCGGGCCATGACTGTTTTGGGCCCTACGCTATCGAAAGCCACTACCAGCTTTAATCCGGGGCCTATCCCTGAAAAGGCCCTAATTGCTCCTCGCCCAAACTGTGCATGCTCGACGATCTGTCCTAGTCGAAATGTACCTCGAGCATTCGAAGCATCGTCATACTCAACTACAGGGTCTAGCGACCCGTGCTCGGCGCTATTTGAAAAATAGGAGTAAGCTTGAGGTGGTTTGCCTCCGTATCCATCTGAAGAAGACTCTGCAGCTTGTCGGGGTCGCATTTGCAAACTATACTTCTGCCTTTTCCATAGGGGCTCTCGTTTCCTTTGAGTAGTGTTGAAGTCTTCCTCCCATGACGAGAAGGGCTCCTCCAGCTCCTGGTCCTGCTCCTGCTCATGGTGGTAGGACCATCCTGCCCCAAACGAGGTAGCGTAAGGATATTGGGGGTGTTCTGTGGCAATCTCCTTCAGACATTCTACAGGAATGTCTTGTAAGAAGCGGCTAGGTTCATTTAGTTTGGGCAGCTGACCATACAACCTCCGTTGTTTTGCATACGAAAGAAAAAGTCTCTCTTTGGCTCTGGTGATCGCCACATAAGCGAGTCGCCTCTCTTCCTCGAGAGGTTCCGAAATGGCAGAATGTTCTTCACGGTTCCGCAAAGAAGGGAAAAGTCCTTCTTCAAGACCTGTAATAAATACAGCACGGAACTCAAGCCCTTTGGCCGCATGCATCGTCATCAAGGAAACGCCTTTGCTGTTGCCATCTACAGCAGAAACCAGCGCAATTTGATCTAAATAGTCTCCTAGCGAAAGTTCCTCTCCTTTGAATGCCGCTTCGGCATGGGCTTCGCGAATAGAGGAGAGAAATTCCATAACGTTCTCCCGCCGTGATTCTGATTCAGGGCTTCGGTCCAAGGAAAGGCGTTCCAGATAACCTGTTTGTTCAATAATAGCGTCGGAGAGAGCAGAGAGGCCATTGACTTTGTAAGTATTCTGAAGGCTGAGAATAAGCTTTTGAAAGGCTTCTAACTTTTTCCGAGGCCCTGATCCCAAAAGATCAGGCGATTGGATGATCCCGCAAAGGCCATCCCACAAACTGATCTTATGTTCTCTCGCATACAAGGTGACTGTCTCTAAGGTAGCCTCTCCAATTCCTCGGGTGGGCACATTAATGATCCGTCTTAGAGCAATTTCGTCCTCTGGGTGGTGGACAACTCGTAAATAGGCGAGAATGTCTCGAACCTCGGCACGTTCATAAAACCGCATGCCTCCAATCACTGTATACGGCAGACCTTCATTTCGAAGCGCCTCTTCAATGACCCTAGACTGGGCATTCGTACGATAAAAAATAGCACAATCTGTAATGGAAAATCCGTTGTCAACAAGCTCCTTCAGAGTCCTGACCACGTAAGTGGCCTCTCTCCGCTCATCCCAAGCTTCATAAGCCTCAATCAGATCGCCCCCTTTTTGTTCAGTAAAAAGGTTCTTCCCAAAACGGTCTCGATTTCGAGAAATGACCGCATTGGCTGCCTTCAAGATGATTGAAGTGGACCGATAGTTCTGTTCGAGCTTGACGACCTTGGCATCACGCCAATCCTCCTCAAAAGCGAGCAAATTTTGTACATCGGCTCCGCGCCAGCCATAAATGGCTTGATCATCATCCCCTACAACCAGAATTTGTCTCGAACGCCATGCTAAATGTCTGACTAATTGGTACTGGACAAGATTCACGTCCTGAAATTCATCCACAAGTACATAGTCGAAGCGATTGGCTAAATCTAAACGGAAATGCTCGTTATGTTTAATAAACTTAAGAGGAAGTAATAAAAGATCGCCAAAATCTAAAGCCTTCGCCTGCGTAAGTCTCTCTTGGTAAATAGGATAAATGCGTGCAATGAGGTCGGTGAAATAGTCTCTCCCCTTATACTCATCAGGTCCTAACCCTCGATTCTTTGCCTGATCAATGCCACTCAAAATGGCTCGAGCAGAAACATGATCTGAGAGCCCCATTTCCTTTAAAATTTGGGTCACAAGGGTTTTTTGGTCCTGATCATCAAAAATCGTAAAATCCTTAGGAATACCAATAATAGGAGCTAAAAATCTCAACAGCCGGCTAAATAAGGAATGGAACGTTCCAACCCAAAGTCCTTGCGTTGAGCCAGGGACGAGCCGCTCGATCCGTTCGCGCATCTCGCCTGCTGCCTTGTTGGTAAAGGTTACTGCAAGAATTCGATAGGGCGGGACTCCACGCCTTAAAAGTTCGGCCAATCGGTAGGTAATTACACGCGTTTTTCCCGAGCCTGCTCCAGCTAGGATCAAAAGAGGGCCGCCAGGATGAAGCACAGCTTCTTTTTGCGGAGGGTTCAACCCCTCATAGGAAAGCACAGTTGGGTTATGACGTAATCTCCTACGAAAGGCAAGGCAATTGTGAACCTATAAAAAGAGTGTGAAAAAATTGCCGACCTTTTTTGGGGTTACCGCTTACTCTGGAAGCAGAGATGAAAGGGATGTCGTTACATTCGCGGGTTTTGGAGGTTGACTTTTTGCTAAGCCTGGTTTGGGTGCAAGCAGAGCGTTCATTTTCTTTCCTTCCATGGCCGGAGATTGCTCGATGACGCACAAATCCAAACACGCCTCGATCACTCTCTTTAGCATCGCTTGACCTACATCAGGATGCATAATTTCTCGACCGCGAAACTGAACTAACAGACGGACCTTGTTCCCTTCGCTCAAGAATTCACGAATATGTTTCACTTTGAAAGAGAAATCGTGATCATCTGTTTTTGGTCGAAATTTGATCTCTTTAATTTCGATGACCGTTCTCTTTGCGCGCTCTTCGCGCTCTTTTTTAGAAAGTTCGTACTTAAATTTCCCATAGTCCATAATTTTGCAGACAGGAGGGACTGCCTTTGGGGAAACTTCAACGAGATCGAATCCTTGGTCTTTGGCAATACGCAAGGCTTCAGCAGTGTCAAGGACTCCTAGCTGAACCCCATCGCTACCAATAACACGAACGCGAGGAATACGGATTCTTTGGTTTACACGAAATTGATCAGTGGGTGCAGAACGAGCTTCGTATCGAATGGCTTTATCTCCAGCGGATAAGACCGCAAAAAGGTTACATGATTCTTCATGTAACCGAGGTTCATATTTTGTAATTTTCTAGGAGATTCCTCTTAGAAAAAATACAGCAAACTAATATACATAAGAATTTTCTTATATGCAATCTCTCTATGAAAAATCTTACAGCTTTCTTACTTTAAGGTATCACCTACCCAACTATTAAAGTCTTTATACTCTCTATGGAGCCACCCCTTCCATAATAAATTTGAATCCTTTTCTTGAGTAGAGTAGCCTCTTTCACCATGAAATGGTTTTGCACGATTCTCTTCTTTTGTATCATTGTAACAGAGCTATATGCACTTGGAGAAGAGCCTCAGCTGCCAGCCAATGAGACAATTTCTATCAGATTTGTTTATGAGAAACCACTATCTTTAGAAGCAAAAGGACCTGCTCCCTTTCTAGATTGGTTTCGATCTAAAAATTCTACGGTACTCCTTTACAAAAATGCAGATGCCTACTATGGGTTTTCTCCCCCTAGTCTATTAACCAATCTTCCGGAATGGTTGAAAAGCCGGCCAGAAGGTGTTTATGAGCAGTGCTCTACAGAAGATGGGATGAAGTATGCGTACAAAGGTGCTGGAAGTGGTACTACGCTTGAAATAAAAGTTGCAGCGTTTGACCAAAAGAACGGCTGGGAGCGTCAAGTCTACAATCTGGAGGATTTTCACCAATTCTTGGGATGTTCTTTTTCTCGAGACGGAAGATATCTGGCTATCTCAGGACGGCATACTGGAAATGAGCTTGAAGTCGTTGAACTTTTAGCGGCGTGCAAAAACAATTGCCTCCCAGGGAAGAAGCTTTGGAACTCTTCTTTCTTCGGTTTTCGGCTTCAGCCCTCTGGAGAAAGATTGATGATCTTCTCAGGAGAGGGTGCCTATCTAGTGATGGCAAAAACTGCCAAGGTCGAGAGGACGTTTTCTTTTTCTTCACCGATCCAAAGAGCATTAAACTCTTTTAATAGGGTAGTCCAAGGGAAAAATTATACCATTTCTCGGAGAGCTGAAATTGATCCAGAAGGCCACTACGTCGTGCTGATCGATAGTTGTATCGAAAGTAAGTGCCCGTCCGAGCTAAATCAAGTACAGCTCCGGGATTTTAGAACAGGAATGCTCATTTATGCGTTTAAAGGGATTTCTGGGCGGGTTGAACGGGCAAGATTTTCTTGGGACGGAAAATACCTCGCTTTTAGCACGAACAAAGGTCAAATTGTGGCGGTCGAAATATTATCCGAGAAGAAGCCGAAGACACCAACTCCCTCAACCAAAACGTAGTTGGGTATAAGCAAAAATTGCACACAAGAAGCCAGCCACCACAGAAAATATTTTAAATTTCTAAACTTTTATTGTAGTAACCTAGTATGCGTACTTATCTTCAGACTCATTCTTTTATAAAGCCGTTCTCTCTGCGATGGGGAAAGTTCCTGGCCCTAGTAGGATTTATCATCTGCGCAAAGATTTCATCTGCAGACTCAAACCATCATCCAGTTTTTGATTTTTACAACAACCGGTTATTAGCTCACATCGAGCACCACGGAGGACTTCTTCTATTAGGTGGATCTCCAGGATTTGTGAAGTACATCCAATTTGGGCGACCCCAGCCAACATGGCGTATTGGCTATAAAGTAGACAATACAAAGGTTTCCTTGGCAGGTACCGTCTCTAAATTAACAGTTCCTCTAACGAAGAAACAATCGCAGAATTTATTAATGTCTATGCGACTGAAAGTGCCTAAACCTTCCTCAGTAAAGGTGTATGCAGGAGACAAAAGCACAAAGGCAATCTCCCTCACTAGTGGATGGCAGATTGTAGATATCGAACTGCCGGCAGCAAGTCTCAAAGAAGGCGAAAATGCTTTGCGCTTAGAGTTTGCGCAAAAGGGAGAGTTTAACGTAGGTGATGCAGGCAAACCTATTTCAGCAGCTGCGGCTGTGGAATGGATCCAGATTGGCGGGCAAAAAGTGGGCGACTCGAAAGATTTTCTTGCTGCAATTTCTGATGTTATTCGTTCTTCATCCGTGGCGCAAGGGAATAACTTAGTCATCCCAGGACAGGGTGCGCTTTATTATTATGTAGATACAGGAGAACGCTCCCTAGTAGCTCGTGGACAGGGGAATGGGTGCACTCTGCGTGTGTCACTAGCAGAAGGAAAGGACCACGAGCGAACGATTGATCTTCCTCTTGATGGGACTGAGCAGCCTCTATCGATTGCGGGAAATAATCATGTTGGTACAACCCAGGTAAGAAGGCTTGGGCTGCACGCGCAAGGTTCTTGTAAGCAAATGATTCTGTCTCAGGTGCAAATGGTAGCGCCTGGCCCTTCAGTGGTCGTGAAGTATCCAAGCAAACCTAAAAATATTATCTTTTGGTTAAGCGATGATACACGGGCCGATAAATTTAAGCTTTGGAATCCAAAATCTCGTGTAGAGACTCCAGTACTGGATGAATTTAGTAAAAAAGCGACAAGGTTTGCTGTTATGTATACCCAAGGTAACGAGTCTCGGGTAAGCCATGCCTCTTTATTTACCGGTCTTTATCCAAAGCAACACAACTTTATTGCGGACAAAGCCATTCTTTCAAACAAATGGATCATTCTGCCTGAAGCTGTAAAACCCGCTGGTCTCTTTACTATTGGCAGAATTGCAAATGGTTATATTACTAAAAGGTGGGGTTTTGGAGATGGTTGGGATATCCTTAAAAACCATATTCATGAAGGAGGAGGGCTGAAAGCAGAAGATCTGATTGGAAATGTTCGGGAATTTTTACAAAAGGGGGAGGGAAAAACAAAGCCCTTCTTTTTCTATATCGGTAGCATCGACGCCCATGTTTCTTGGCGGGCGCACGAACCCTGGATTTCGAAGTATGATCGTCCCGGATATACAGGACCTTTTGTCAAAGGCCTAATGGACCCACAGCTTGATCAGGTAGTGGCTGGTAACATGCCGGTGAGTGATCGAGACAAGGCACGTATCATCGCTTTGTACGACAGCGATATCTCTTATACGGATCAACAGTTTGGGGAATTATTAAAACTTCTCAAAGCCACTGGTCATGAAAACGATACAATGATTGTATTTACCAGCGATCATGGCGAAGAATTTTGGGACCATGGAAAAATCGGACATAGCCAATCTTTGCACCCTGAGTTAATTCATGTCCCTCTTTGGATCTACTACCCACCTTTATTTCCAGGTGGCAAGGTAGTTCATGAGGGAGTTGAGCTTGTTGATATGTTACCCACTATTACAGATGCGTTGGGGATTGAAACACCCAAAGACGTACAAGGAGAATCGCTGATTGCGCTTGCCCAAGGAGCTTCAAGTGGATATCCCCGTCCTGCCATCTCTTCGAAGTATGAACAGAATCATACCATGAGGCTGGGTGATTACAAAATCCTTGTAGGAGGTGATGGGGAAATGAAACTATACAACGCCGCAACAGATTTTGCTGAAGAGAAAGAGCTGGCAAAGCAAAAACCAGTTGAAGCTCGATTCGTAGCAGATGCGATGAGTCTTTGGCTGGCCTATCAAAGCGCTTGGAAGAAGAGCAAATGGGGTGTTGCCAGCAACCACCTACCAGCCTTTGCTGCCGATCTTGAAGCAAGCCGCGTTACTGCGTTTACTCAACCTGCAAATTAGTTCTACCGTGAAGTCTCTCGGTTACCCTGCCTACTCCTTTAATTCTACATAAACGTTCTAATAAGTTAACATCATTCTCGTTCGCACATCCTTCAGAATTGTGTAGCTTACTTATCGATAATTCAGCTAATTTTGAAAATGAATTTCAATATCGTTGACATTGCGCAAAGTAAGATTTATACAAATCTAAACTTACTTTTAATGAGTGGAGAGGAATTGTGAAAGTACAGTGCAAGAATTTAAGATTCATTCTAATGTTTATGGGAGTCGCCACCCACTTTTTAGCTTGTGGTGGAGGGATAGGAGAGGAATCAGTTCAAGAATCCCAGGAAGATTTAGGAGGAAACATCGAAGCGGGCGAATCTCGATCTGGGGCGTATGGAAACAATGGTGAAGGAATGGAGGGCCAAGCTAAGGCTTCCGTTCAGAAAACCCTTCATACAATCATACAGCAAGCTCCTATAATTTACCGCCAGGTATCGCTCACCCATGAGTGTCTCAAATTTTTTCAAGAGTATCGAAGATGCTGGAGCAAAGAGCATCGCGCAGAATTACGCCAAAAACATACTGATGCTGGATGTGAAAGTATCCATGGGCCGCTTAATGATGATACTGTAGGGTATTTACGGCTTTCTCCAGATTAGCCGTAGGCTTTCTTGTGCAGATGGTCCCTTAAGAGCGAGGTGGCGGCTGGGGTAGGGGGGCCGGGCCCGGTTGAGGTTGGGCTGGATACCCAGGCTGTGGAATATACCCCGGTTGAGGTGGGTACGGATACCCTGGCTGTGGATAACCCTGCGGCTGTGGAACGTATTCCGGACCCATCACAGGACGATAGGGAGGCTGTTGGTAGGGATATCCAGGCTGTCCATACCCAGGCGGTGGATAGTACGGAGGTGGGTAGCCTGACTGGGGATATCCTGGTGGCGGGTACCCTGGTTGTGGATAGGGGTTTGGCTGCCCCTGTGGATTCCGAGGTGGTGCCGGATACCCGGGCCGAGGCTGCCCTGGAACTTGTCCTTGCGGTGGGTACCCTGGCGGTGTTCCCTGGGAAGGCTTTGGTGCTTTTGGTGCTGAGTGTTGGCGTATCCATTTGAGAACCGATGCAAGCCTTTTTTGAGCAATATCCCAATTTGCCGCCTGAAGGTTGATATGGGCGTCTGCTAAATTGATCAACTGGTTTGCCGGCAAGGGTTGGGTAGGCACAGAAATATTGTATGTTGTGAACTCTGGGTTCGGCAGAGAAGCCTCCTGGGAAGACGTCGATTGGTTCTGTATCCAGGTGATGACCTCTCCTACCTTTGTTTGGGCCATTTTATAGTTTTTCTCACGCAATGCTCGAGATGCTGAGATCAGATTGACTACGTGTTCTACAGGCAAGGGGATCTCGATAAAGGGAAGCTGGAGCTGCATATTGCGATGAATGGTAGACACCCAAGTCTCTTGAAGGGTTTGTAACGTAGCAAAAAGTGAAATAAATTCAGTTTCTGCTTGTTTCGTCCCAATCTTTCCTCCCTTTTTCTTACGGGCTAACTGCGCCTTCACTTCTTCCGCTTTAACGCTTAGATTGGAAACAGTTTGATTAAACAGAGAAGCAACTTGAGAGCGATCTTGTTCCACGGTTTGCCTGGGAAGTTGAAAAATAAATTTGTTTGCCATTTGGAGGAGCAAACGACAACGCTCGACTCGGTGGGGAGAGGAGGGGGAGTAACAGCTGATAGCATGGCTCGCAAGGGCTTCAAATGCTTTCAGAAATCGAAGCTGTGCCTCTAACTCGCACCGTTGTTTCTGCACGGGAAACCATGCTTGGATAAGAAGATCAGACTCACTTAATCGTGGCTCAGCTGGCGATAGTGTTTGTGCTTCTGCCAGCGCTGTCTGAAAAGCCGAATCAGACAAGCAGGCACTTTCCGCTGCATCGGGAAGAGACGTTTCTGAAGCAGGCTGGGCGTGAGCTTTGCCCAGCAAGCCTAAAAGCGCAATGCTGATCCATATTCGAGAATAAAGCTTCATGACTTTATCATAATAGAAAGATGAAAAAGCGCCAGCAATCTTTCTTTTTGAAGATTGATGCAAAGAAGTTGAAAGAAAATGACCTCGGGGGTTACTCTCTTGGTGTTTCTTAGAATCTAAGTTACAGAGAAAAAATAGTTTCTTTTTTGTGTTATTTTTGCAGCAGAGAGGATTTGACGATAAGCTTAGCCGCATGCGATTGGTTCAACCTTTTCTTGTTCTTGCTCTTTCCATTACCTGCTCCTTCTTTGCTTCTTGTTCTATCCAAAATATGGCGCTTAAAGGAGCCGCCGATGCTGTATCCGGGGTAGGCGGGGGTTTGGGGAAGCAGGGTGACCCTGAGTTTGTAAAAACGGGAGCGCCCTTTGGTTTGATCACGATGGAATCGTTAGCAGAGGCTCTTCCTAAGCACAGGCCTATCCGATTGGCCCTAGCAAGTGGGTATACGCAGTATGGCTATGCGTTCATCCAGCAAGAGGCAGATCGGCTTGGAGAGAAAGATATAACCCAAGGACAAGCAGAAGGGAAACGGGCAAAGGACTTCTACTACTTAAAAGCACGTGGATATGCGTTAGACGGGTTAGAGTTGGGGCACAGGGGGAGTAAAAAGACGCTCCTGTCCGGTGATAGTACGGCTTGGAAAAAAACACTAGACGAGATGAAAAAAGAGGACGTCCCCTACCTATACTGGTGTGCGGCTTCATGGGCGCTCGCCATTGGCAATTCAATCAACGATCCTCAATATGTAGGAGACGTGAAGATAGTAGACCAAATGATGAAACGAGCGCTTGAGCTTCATGAGGATTATGATGAGGGTGCCATCCATGCCTTTTACCTTTCTTTCCCTGGCAATCCTTACGATAAGCCACAAGGTGCACCCAAGGATTGGTCTTTCCAGCAAGCAAAGCAGCATAAAGACCGGGCTCTTGCGTTAAACCACGGCTATCTGCTCACCACATTGGTATCCTATGCAGAAAATATCCTTGTGAAAGAGTATAGTGGGGATGCAACTGTAAGAAAAAGCGACCCGAACAAGACCCCAGAAATGATTGCCCAAGAAGAAAAAGAAATTCAGGCCTTCCAGCGCCAACTTCATGAAGAATTTGTTCAGATTCTGAACCAAGTGAAAAGTACAAAAATTGATGGCGACGAGCCAGGGTGGGCGAAGAATCGGTTAGCCAATACCATTGCAAAGAGGCGAGCAGAGTGGCTCTTGTCTCGGGAAGAAGAGTTGTTTCCAGAACCTTTATAAAAAAGTTCGTGGTAACCCCTCATCTCCACGAATTCCGCGAGGAGCAAAAGCAGCGGTGATTTCTGCTACTCTTTTAAGAGCTCCCACAGTACTGCTACTTCTTCAGAAGCTCCCGCAGAACCGCATGAAGAATTCCCCCATTTTGGTAATAGCGTACTTCAATGGGTGAATCGAGCCGAGAAATGGCCTGGAATGTTATCGAAGAACCACCCTCACGTTCGACCAAAATAGAGAGTTCTTGTTTGGGTGATAGGTCCTCTGGAATCTCAATTGAGTAACGCTCACGTCCGATAAGACCCAAACTTTCGGCCGTTTCTCCAGGTTTGAAGACGAGTGGCAAAATTCCCATGCCCACCAAGTTGGAGCGGTGGATCCGTTCAAAGCTTTCTGCGAGCACGGCTCGTACCCCAAGAAGCAGCGTTCCCTTAGCTGCCCAATCCCGGGAAGATCCTGAACCGTACTCTTTGCCAGCAATGACAATCAGAGGCACTCCTTCCGTTTTATAGCGCTTTGCCGCATCAAAAATGCTCATTTGTTCGAGGGTGGGAAGATGAGTAGTGATTCCTCCTTCTACCCCAGGAATCAGCAGGTTTTTCAGGCGTACGTTGGCAAACGTACCTCGTACCATGACCCGATCATTACCTCGCCTGGCTCCATACGAATTAAAGTCAGCCTTCTGCACTCCGTGTTCACGCAGGTAGAGACCTGCAGGGCTGTCTGCAGAGATGTTTCCTGCGGGAGAGATATGATCCGTCGTAATGGAGTCCCCAAGCAAACATAACACACGGGCCCTTTGAATCGAACTTACCTTCGGGGGAGTAAGGGCAAGTTCTTGGAAGAAGGGAGGCTCTTGAATATACGTCGATTCAGGGTGGAAGTGATACAGGTCGCCAGAAACCCCTGTGATTGAGTTCCACTCTTCACTTCCCTGGTACACTGCTGCATAGGTTTTACTAAACATCTCCGGTGAGATACAGGACTGCATCACGGATTCAATTTCTTCTTGGCTTGGCCAAACCTCCCGCAAATAAACAGGCTTCTGATCCTTCCCTAGGCCGATGGGCTCTTTTTGGAGCTCGATATCGACCGTTCCTGCAAGAGCATAAGCAACGACCAGGGGAGGGGAGGCAAGATAATTGGCCCGTACCAAGGGATGAATCCTGCCCTCAAAGTTTCGATTCCCTGAAAGTACTGCCGAGACCACCAGGTTCTCTTGAGTAATTGCAGTTTCAATCGGATCAAGCAAGGGGCCACTGTTTCCAATACAGGTGGTACAGCCATAGCCAACAAGGTAAAACCCAAGCTGCTCTAGATAGGGGAGCAATCCTGAGGCAACAAGGTACTCGGTGACCACCTTACTCCCGGGGGCTAGGCTTGTTTTTACATACGATGGAACCTTAAGACCTGCCTCAACAGCTTTTTTGGCCAAGAGCCCTGCTGCCAGCATGACGGATGGGTTTGACGTGTTGGTACAGCTTGTGATCGCAGCAATCACCACAGCACCCTGCTGAAGTGTCACTGGGGGTGCTGGAGGGTTTAGTTTCACCTGGGCAGTCCGAGCTTCGTCAGATTCCGCGAGGGCAAAGCCCCGATCCTTCAGCGGAGCACGGAGGGCACTTCGGAACGAAGGCTTCATCTGGCTGAGAGGGATACGATCTTGAGGCCGCTTGGGTCCGGCAAGGCTTGGCTCTACGGTGGCTAAGTCTAGTTCGATCACTTCGGTAAACAAGGGATCGGGGGTTGTATCTGTACGGAAAAGACCCTGCTCCTTATAGTACCGCTCGCACAGATCTACCCGCTCTTTGGGCCGACCTGTTCTTCGCAAGTAATCAATCGTAAGGTCGTCGACAGGGAAGAAGCTTAAGGTTGCTCCATATTCGGGGGCCATATTAGCGATGGTGGCTCTGTCCGCCAAGGAAAGGGTAGAAAGACCCGAACCGCAGAACTCGACGAATTTATCAACCACCCCTCTCTTTCGTAAGATCTGGGTGATCGTCAGCGTCAGATCAGTAGCCGTGACCCCTTCAGGAAGTGCCCCAAAGAGTTTGAACCCAACTACCTGAGGCGTAAGCATAAACAAAGGTTGTCCCAGCATAACCGCTTCTGCCTCGATCCCACCTACGCCCCATCCAAGCACGCCAAGCCCATTGATCATCGTCGTGTGAGAATCTGTACCTACTAGGGTGTCGGGGTAAACAAGTTTTTCTGGAGGGAGGGTTGCAGAACCCTTTCTACTTCCAATCACAACGCCCGGTGCTAAATATTCCAGGTTTACCTGATGCACAATCCCCGTAGAAGGAGGGACCACATTAAAATTATCGACGGCATTCTGGCCCCATCTTAGAAATTCGTAGCGCTCTTTGTTTCTTCGAAATTCTACTTTGGCGTTATGGAGAAGGGCATCGGAGGTTCCGTAGTAGTCCACCTGTACCGAGTGATCGATCACCAAATCCACAGGCACGAGTGGATTGATCTTTCGAGGATCACCACCAACCTTTTTAACGGCAGCACGCATGGCAGCTAGGTCAACCAGAAGAGGGACCCCTGTAAAATCTTGAAGGATCACCCGTGCTGGTTTAAAGGGAATCTCTCCAGGGTTCGGCCCCTGGGCGCTCCACTGGGCCAGACGGCGAATGTCCTGCTCAGTAATCGCAAATCCATCAAAATTTCGGAGCAAGGATTCGAGTAAGATTTGAATTGAAAAAGGAAGACGATCGAGATGGGGAGCAATTCCCTGTGTTTTGAGCACATCGATCCGGTAGTACGTGAACGAACCAATCGGGGTGTCAAGGATACGTCTTGCCGAATAAGGATCAGAGTGGGCCATAAGTCTTATTAATATACAAAATCTTGGCGGCAATTAATAAAAATTCGTTTTTTTGAGCGAAAAATTTCCTCTCCGAAAGACCTATGTTAATTTTTACGCTGATTTACCATGAGACGTCGGACTTCTTCAAAACAAAACTCTACCTTGGCAGCGATCCTAGAACACTTCCTAAAAGGTTCTTCTAGAAGAACACGTAGACGTGGGCTCTCTTTTGGAACCTTTCAGGGAGGGATGAAATGGGTCTTATGTCTAACAGTACTTTTTTTAATCAACCTTTATATTTTCTACCTCCGGCCCGGAACCTCGGTTCCTTCGCTTATTCAAGCGCGAGATGAACATCGAAAAGAGCAAGCCGTCTACGGGGTGCCAGGGATGCCTATTCCCACCCCCCAGCCTAGACCAACCGTTCGAGCAGAGCCTGCCTCGATCCCTTATACCCGCCTTCAAGAAGTGATGCTTTCAGAGAAGGTGAGTCTAAAACAGGTGATCGGAGGCATCCGAATCCCAAAAACGAGGAGAGAAGAACTTATAGAATTGCTAAATGTTTATGAAGAGGAAGATGAGCTATTTAAGCAGATGGTCGTTCTTTATTATGATAAAACGGATCAATGGATTGGCCTAGATTACCATCCAAGAGCATCGATTGCAGTACGGATCACCCGTGCGAAATCTCCAGATTCTTTTTTTGTAACAACAGAGATTCCGGGCGAATTCCGAAAAAGGGCGGAAAAGATCGAAGGAACCGTCTCAGACGAGGGCTCCTTGGCAGATGCCCTGCCTCCCGGAGAGAAGAGTGTTCTTGCACAGATGCTGGTCGAGCTTTTTATGTACGAGCGAGATCTGCAGACACAATATCGCCCTTTGGATACATTTCAAGTGGTGGTAGAAAAGGTGTACCAAGGAAATGTGTTTTTGCGATACGGAGCGATCTTATTAGCGAAATACCAAAGCAAAAATGGCTCGCCTTTGTCAGCAGTACGATTCTCAGTAACTCCGAAGGAGACAGGGTATTTCAATGAGCAAGGAAAGAGTGTAACTCGTGCATGGTTACGTTCGCCACTTCTCTTGCCACAACAGTTTCCAGAGAACGTTGAGTTTAAAGCTATCCAACCCGAATGGCGTCCGCAAAAGCTAAAAGAAGAATCATTTGCCTATTATCCAGGCCCTGCGAAAACGCCAGTCCGTGCAATGGCTAGGGGCAAACTTCAGACATGCCCGAAAGAGCTTGGATGCAAATGGATGATTATGCAGCCAAACCTCGAAATCCGTTACTTAAATTTGAACTTGATGGCCCACGGCATCCGAGCAGGCCAGACAGTATCGCCGGGCCAGATTATTGGCTATGTTGATCTAAACGTCCCAGGCAAACCTGCCAATGTACGAGTTTCAATTATGGGGGAGAAGAAGGTGCTTAATCCTCTGGTTGGATCCTCCCCCAGGGAATCCTCTGTCCCCAAAGAAGAGATGTCTCGATTCCAAGAGGAAATCAAACGGCTTTCCTACGTAGGTCCGGAGAAAAAGGAAACGCCCTCAGGAATGTCAGCGTGGGTCTCGTGGTAAAGGTGGCATACGGGTCCCTTCTTTTCATAAGCTTCAAGAATAGACTATCCTAGTAATCGCTCGACAAGATTGGATTCCGTCGATAAGAAACAATAACAATAAAAACTCTTTTAAAAAACTATTTATGAGAATTTAAAGTTTCGATATGAAACATCACAAAACAGCGGAAACTTTATCAAACATTCATGGAGAGATATGAAAAAACACGGAATAAAAGAAGATAGAAGTTGTGAAAGACAGTTGGCCCAAGCAAGGACAGGAGGTTTTGTTCTTTTGATGGGCTCTTTTCTACTTATGATTCAATGCAGAAATGAAAACTTTTCTTTGAATGGCAGAGATGGTTTTTCCTCTACAGAACAATTCCCTTCTCATTCAGGGATTCGTGATGAAGCAGCAGCACGGTGTGAGGATAGCAATGATTCAAAAAATCCAGCATGCGTTTTTAACTTTCGTAGTAGAAAGTGTACAAATACCATAAGATTTCAACAAGCTCTGAATGAGAAGTCACCCCTAGGAGATGACGCCTGTAAAGACATATGTGTGAAAAAGTTATACAGTCCTGAAGACGCAGAACGATGTGCAGTGTGTGCAGAACGTGTGGATAGAGAGACGAGATTTCTAAACGAAACTTTTGGTCGTGCTCGAGATTGTAGTGAAACTCGTTAACGTAGAGAATGAAGGTCCTATTCATAAAGGACCATCCAGGCCAAGATCGTTATAAAGACTTCTTATCTACCGACGGTTTTCTTCGTTTCTTTTGTGAAGTCTAGCTTCTTTTCCAAAAATGGCTATAATGTAGGAGAACTATTTTTTAAGGACATTTCTTATGACACGCGCATTGTTTGGATTTTTAAAAGGTCTTATCGTTGGTGGCGCTGTGGGGGTAGGTCTTCTGTTTGTGGGAGGGTACAGTGAATCGTTAGCGTCAATTTTAGCCTACGTGGGTTGTGCCGTTGTGGGCGCCCTTGTGGGGCTTATCTGTGGGCGCCCTTTTTGGAAAACCGAGACAGCTTGGATTCCTATCCTGCGGGTAAGCATCGGAGCCATTTTGGGGGTAGGCCTTTATGCGTTGGCCCACGCATTTGTTCCTAGCATGCATCTGTTTCAGCTTCCTGAATACACCAATACGTCTGTTACTTTAAATTCGGGCATTGTGTTAGCTCCTGCGATCGGTATTCTCTATGGTCTTTTTGTAGAGATTGATGATGGAGGATCGACAGAAAATAATAAAAAGCTACTCACCTAGGCCCCTAGCTCAACGAGACGTAACGAGTTGCTCGATGAGCCATTTTCTTGCGAATTCAAGAGGCGTCGCAAGAAATCTATAACTTTCATTCCCAACTCCCTTGAATTTTAGTATAGTGCCTGCTATGAAGTCGACCAAACGATCCTCTGGGTCTCTCACAAAAGCCCAAACGAAGGTGTCCTTGAAAGAACCCTCTTCGGGAAACAAGCCTGCGAATTCCGCAGACAAGCCTCCGAAAAAGAAATCTTTGAATTCTCCGAATCAGCTTGCGAAACAAGCGACTTTGCTCAAAGAGCTCTATCGACAGATGCTTACCATCCGAAGGGTCGAGGAAGCCCTGGCAAAAGCATACTCTCAGGGCAAAATGGGAGGATTCCTCCATCTTTGCATTGGGCAAGAGCCCGCTTGTGTGGGGGTTGTTGCAGCCTTGCGTCCCGAAGATTATGTATTTTCCAGTTACCGTGAACATGGACACTGTATGGCAAAAGCAGGCGTTAGTATGGATGTATGTAAAGCTGTACTTGCTGAGCTTTTGGGTAAGGATACAGGAATCAGCCGTGGCTACGGTGGCTCGATGCATTTGTTCGATGAGAAAAACCGATTTATGGGAGGTTACGGTATCGTAGGAGGACAGGTCCCATTAGCGACAGGGACTGCGTTTGCTTCAAAATATCGAAATACCGATGAGGTCACCGTGTGCTTTTTAGGGGATGGTGCCGTTCCTCAAGGAGCATTTCATGAAGCATTAAGTTTAGCGGGCCTGTGGAAGCTTCCGGTTGTCTTTGTCATTGAAAACAACCAGTATGCTATGGGAACTCCGCTTAGTCGTACCGTAGCCGTTACCGATTTGACAGAGCGAGCCAGCGGTTACGGAATTGCTCGGGACCGCTTTTACGGGAATGATGTTCTGCTTGTGAAGGAACGAATTGAGCAGGCTGTTGCACGTGCACGGAAAGAAAAAATGCCGACTTTGGTAGAAATTATCACTTATCGCTACCGAGGACATTCTATTTCCGATCCTGGTACGTATCGGACCAAAGAAGAAGTAGAGGAATGGCGTAAAAAAGATGGAATTTTAATCGCGCGTGAGCAGCTTTTGAAAGTGTACAAAGAGGCTGAAATTGATGCGCTCGACGAGCAGATTAAAAGCGATGTCCAGGAAGCAGTAACATTTGCCGAGCAGTCTCCCCCTGCCAACCCTGCGGGATTGTGGAAGTATATCTACGCGACGGAATCAACGAATCCCCAAGCGATGTAGACGTCCTCTCTCCTGGCTTCTCTTTTTCTTCAGTGGTATTCTAACAGCCTATTTATAGCGTTTTAGGTTCTGTGAAGGCTTGGTAGTGTCTGGAGAAGTCTACGAATCATTCCAGAACGCATAAGATCACTATGAGGAATTTCTTTCGGAACCTCATTCATGTGATAGCGACCCCGAAGTAACTGAAGAAGTCTCGCCTGCTTGCGGGTTAGCCTTTTCTCCTCGCGAGCAAACTCCTTGTCTAAAAATAGCTGCAGTTGCTTGTAAAGCTTTCCATAGTAAGCAGAGGCAGCAGAATAGTAGAAATAATACCGAGGTAGCGAAGCTACATACTTTTTCCATTCTGTAGGATTGGACTCATGTTGTAAGCGCTCTAGGGAGGTTTGGATTTGTGCCTGCAAATAATTTTGGAGTTGTGAGAGCTCGTTTGGGCCATTAATCGCTTCGAGGAAAGCAACGATTTTTACGGAAGCATGCGCCAGGGAGGGTAACACTTCGTTCAAAAATCTTCCCCCTGCACTATGAGCAATCAGGATCAAAGGCTGTTTTTGGGCAGGTGGTTTGAGCTTGACTCGAAGAGAAACTTCCTTGAGAAATTCTAAAATTTGGAACTCGGAGTTTGGAGGAGTTTGAAAGAAGTTAATATCTGGATCCGCTTGGGGAAATAAGGCCACTACATCTTGCGCATGTCCGCTTTGCGAGATCTGTTTTGCAAATTGGTCATATTCGACTCGGGGCGTGGGAAGAGGTGATCCATTTACCGTTTGGTGGTTATAGCCGTGCAGATGGAGAAGTACATAGTAGGGAGCCCGAAGAGGCCGGTTTGGAAGTAGTGCGAAGGCACGTCCTCCTTTGGGAGAAGACGTTTTGCTTATAGCGCCTTCGGTATCGTTTGCAGCGATGGAGGAACCATCAGTTTCAGGATCAAGATATGCGTGCTGTAATTGTACTAGGGGGATCCTACGAAGTCCATGGCTTGTTTGAATACAGGACATCCATAAATCATTTTTGGGGAGGTGACGAACCTCGGAGCTTTTACAAGAGGGCAAATGAGATAGAGATTCTAATGGTTTTTCGGCAAAAACCACACCTCTGCTTGGCAAAAGGAGCTGGAACAGAGATCCAACAAAGATAGAGAGAAAAAGTAAACATTTACTGGTCCCCATGGTTAAGAAACGTAAACACGTTTTGAGGAAAAACAAAACCATATTCTACAATTTCAAGACCTACGGAGTTAAATAGGGTTCACAAAGAGGGGAGGGCTACATCACCTGCTTGTAAAGCAGCACCAATGAAAACAAGGTAACGTTTCTCTTTTGGTGCATCGAAGGAGGCTTCCTCGAAGGTGATCATGTCTCCAACAGCTTGAACAACGGTCGTTCGGATATGTCCAGAAGAATCGATAAGATCAACGATGCCCTTGATCCTAAAGACTCTATCTGCCAAAGAGAGGAGCCATTCTTCTAAAAGAGATTCGGCAATGGGTTTAGGAAGGGGAAGAGTGATTTGATTTAAATCATGAACAAACCGATCCTGAGAAAGATTATGAGGGTGTAGAAGGGTTGGCTCTTTAGAAATGCGTATAGACTTCAGTCCTAACAAAAGAGGAAGCGAGATTTTTGCTTGGGTGGTCCATAGAAAAGAAGCTCGTGGCGCCAGGGGGCGAAGCCAGGTCTCAAGTCGGTTTTTTTCCAAACCTCCTGGAACAAGGTCCTGTTTATTAAGCAGGATCAGGTCAGCGCTCCGAACTTGATCTAAGAAAATCTCTGGCTGCTCCTGGTAGGCACGCTTTGCATATTTTGCATCTACCATGGTGACGACGGAATCTGTGTAAAAGGGCGTCTCTGCGCTAAGGGCGTTGATCGCATAGCTTAGCTCAGAGGCCCTTGAAATCCCGCTGGTTTCGATAAGAATCCGCTCTGGTGTTTGCGGATGCATCCTTTCCCGAAGCTCCTGCAGGGCATCAAATAAACTACCTGAGACGGTACAGCAGATACACCCCGAACTCAGCTGTTTGATATGCAAGGAAGCGGTAGTTTGTTCTTTCTTCACTAACTCTTGGTCCAGGCCAATCTCGCCAAATTCATTAATCAGAACAGCAATCTGAGGTCCAATTTCCTCATTATGAACCAGCTGCCGAAGAAGTGTTGTTTTGCCGCTCCCTAAAAATCCACTCAGGATGACGACCCCAATTTTGTTTGACACGATACAAACGCTACCATTTCCTTAAGAATGTGCAATGGGACAATACTAAATTCTCTAAAACCAGGATCTTTTCAAGGCCTAGCGGTTTGACGCAGGGAGACAAGCGGAGGCCTCTAATAAGTACTAGAGAGGAGCGGCATCATGTTGACTCATACTGATTATACTCTCGATCCGACGTGGGATGACGTTGTAAAACATCGAGTACGACTCCCTGGGTACTTTAACTCGTCTGCAGCAAAGTTTCTCTATGACAAAGCACCCAAAGAGTTTGATGCCGAACAGGTGGGGGTCGATGGCAATGGTCAATATGTCTACGTGCTGTTTTGGCACCCGCCGGTCTCGATAGAATCGTAGGTGATGGTATAGCAAGTACTACCTTGTAGGCGTATTCTTAAAAGTATTGTGACACGCTTTGTCACAATACTTGGAATCGCGACAAAAATTGTCGCGATTCTCATCATTTTTGTAGAAAACTGAGGAGAAATTTTACAGAGTTATTTTAGTAATGCGATAATTAATATTGCAACCAATCGAATTCTCTTATGAAAGATCTTAAATCCAAAAGAATTCTATCTTTGCTAAAAAGAGGTATGACCTACCGAGTAATCCGAGAAAAAACCGGAGCGGCGATGGCAACGATCCGCAAGATAGGCGGGCAGGCGAATCTAGGTCGGAAGGGACAGAAATCAGGAGCGAGTATCCATCCGAAAACTACGGCCAATCCAGAAATTAGTTTACACCCAGAAACCCTTCCGCCGGCTTCCTTCTTTTTTGGCACAACGCAGCTAGCAAAGAGTATGCCTAAAAAACGGCGCTATACAAAAGAAGCAATTGACGAAGTGGTTGTTCTTCTAAAAGAGGGTTTGCCTTATCGAGAAATTACGCTTTATACAAACATTCCAAGCTCGAGTGTAAGTGATATAGCAAAGGCAAAGGGGCTTATACGTGGCAGAGGCAACAGCAAGAATCATCCTCATCATCAAAATCAGCACAAAAAACCTAGGGCCCGCTATAGTAAATACCGAGAACAGGCATTAGCATTTTATGGCCAAGGCCAAAGCTTACGAGCCATTGCTGCAGAGCTTGGTATCACCCATCAAAACGTTTCGTTTTTACTAAAAAATCCAAAGAAAATGTGAAGCAAAAAAACTACATTTCGTACAAATTTAAATTGACACATATAAGTAACGTTATTACGATGTGTATGTGGAAAGAATACCTGTACATTTGTTTAAGTCAAGTCAAATGGCAACTCGCCTGTTAGAAGAGGAAATTCTTCGATATCAGAGCTTCCTTATACAGAAGGGCCGTAGTTTAGAGAGCCTACCTTGGTTACGAGCTTTACAAAATGCTCTCTCTAAAGCGGATCCTTCGCGTGCGCAGATTGCTAGACAAGCGCTTGTCTCTCTTATTGAAGCGGAGAGTAATGTTCAGATTGCTCAATGTATCAGCGAGATGATGACAACCATAGAGGCAGTCACTGCTCTCTTACATGCGCTTGAAGCAAACAGAACCAGGGAACTGCTTGAAGCAGAAACAACCCTTCATACCTTAGGAAAATCAGGAGTGGTTGCTTCTGTATACAGCATGCTCGTTTCCAAAAAGATAGAAGAAGAAAAACCAAAGGCTATTTTATCCCTGGTAGCATAGTAATGAAATGATTTTCCTGGGGAAATTAACTAATTTTACCAAAAAAATTATCAAAAAAGGAGCTTCCAATGAAGTTTGAGATTTGTGAACCTACCCAATTTTATCTTCGCATGGGACTTTGGGGCCCTGCGGGCAGTGGTAAAACCTATACCGCTTTAAAACTAGCAACGGAATTTGGCTGCGACAAAGTGGGTATCATTGATACCGAAGCCAAAAGCGCAAGGCGTTACGCAAACTCATTCCGTCGTCCCTTCTTCTCGGTAGAGCTTGAGCATTTTAGTCCTAGCGACTACATTCAGGCCATTGAAGCAGCTGAGCAGGCGGGCATTGAATTCCTAGTGGTGGACTCGCTGTCCCATGCCTGGGCAGGAAAGGGTGGTGTGCTTGAGCTTGTCGATTTGGCCGCAAAACGCCAGGCCCGCGGTGGAATGGCAAACTCGTTTGCAGCTTGGCGGGAAATCACCCCTGAGCATAACCGTCTTGTGGATAAGCTTCTTCGGGTGCCTATGCACCTGATTGTGACCCTCCGCACCAAGATGGAATATGTGATAGAGCAGGATGCCCGCGGCAAGTCAGTGCCTCGAAAGATAGGGCTTGCCCCCATCCAAAGAGAAGGCCTTGAGTACGAATTCGATATTATTGGAGAATTCACGCCCGAGCATGAATTGTTTATTGCAAAGACTAGGTGTCCTTCGCTGACGGATCGGGTCTTTCCCAAACCAGGGGCAGAGCTGGCCAACCTCTTGCGAGCGTGGGTGGGTTTGTCCTCATCCAAGGGGGAAGGAATGCTCACGGTGGAAGGAATGCTGCCAAAAGAAGGAATGCCTAAGCAAGCAGAAATAGATAAGCAGGAAGGGCTACCTGTACAGGAAGAGGGGGTACAGAAGGTAGATTGGGTGGCACGTCTCTCGCATATTCACTCAGCCGAGCAGCTTAAGAGCATTCGCGAGCGGTTAAATCAGGCAAAACAGGAAGGGGTCCCCTTTCAGGAGGGGGAAGAGAGGCAAATCCGAGTGGCATTAAAAGAAGCACAGAAACGTATTCACGAGAAAGCTGCGTAAGAATACGGAAGATGTCTTGAAAGCTTAGAGAAAAAGCGCAGAACATATCGCTATGGTTCTAAGATTGTAGTTCCAATCAGCTTCTGTACCTGCAGAGTGTATTTGAGCTCTGCAGGTTGCGTATCAGTCCATAACCCAAAATTCATCAGTGCTACAATCGAGGGCTCCTGAAGCGCAAAATGGTAGTAGGCCCAGTTTATTGCAGCGGTTTCCGCATCCGTGGTTGTGCCTAATTTGGTGGAGGTTTGTGGCACCAAAAAATACGATCGGCCTGGAGCCCTTCGCTGGAGTGCTGCAAACAAAGATCGTATTTCTCCAAAATTAGCAAGCGATGGGTAATGATCAAAACCAGCCCAGTTTAGGTTTAGTGCGTCGATCCTTGGTACATCGATCTTTGTTGGCAACGTATTGGTAATTTCTGGAGCAGAAAATGCCGCAATAATCGGAATGGCTCCCATCCCTGCGGCGTTTAGATCGCTTCGTACTTGTGATTGAACAAGAACATAATCACCCCACAAAACCCCATTCGCAAAAGGTTCATCTGTAATGTAAAGCGCTGCGATTTTGTCTTTATTTTTCTTAATCTCCTCGAAAGTATTTGCCCAATTCTTTTTCCAGTCTGGGGATAAAGGACCCGCAGACCAAAATTCCCAACGAACTTGAAGGACACATTTTTTAGGAACACAGAGAGAAAGTTTACTTAACGGGGGTGCTAGCGGCGGTCCTGGTTGAATAAAATTAAAATTGGTGTAGTCACTTACTTCAGGAAGATGATCTTTGCCGTCTAAAAATCCCTCGGTCCAGTAGTATCCGTATTTTTTTAGATGGTTCCTTCCTAGCCCAGAACGAGTCTGTATTATTACGTCATCAAAGGTAGAAACTTGCCCTGTTTCTAGATATGCCCCTAGGTAAAGATAGGCACTCATCGGGATCGAGTTTGGAAGGTCAGACTCAAAAGGCATATCATTTACTGTTCCTCGAATTCTTCCGGGTTCAATTTCTAGGACGATGTTGTATGTGTCACGAAAGGGAGCATTATCAGAATAAATTATCCCAAATCCAGGTTGATAAATTTGAAAGTTTCCGTTCGAACGGATGCTAAAGCCAATGCTTGTTTCTGTCACCCATCCTCGTTTTGTAGGAGACGCATCCAGCATAATTGATGCCCAGTTGGCACTCGCGCTGCCTGCGGAGTCTCCCACAATCGGAGACACT
Organism: uncultured Myxococcales bacterium; assembly: GCA_964537055.1. GTDB lineage: Bacteria > Myxococcota_A > Polyangia > Palsa-1104 > JAEUJZ01 > CAZHYV01. The sequence continues at coordinate 6,994 of CAZHYV010000002.1, read as the reverse complement.
TTTGCCTTGATGCGATACACACCGGAAGTACCCGGGTCAATTTGAACATTTTGGCAGACGGCGTTGATTTCGTTATGGAAGCTTAGCGTCCCTGGATGAACAGGGTGGTTGACTTGGGCGAACCATTCTCGGAGGAAGGGTTTATCATACCAGGTGCCTGCTCGACGGGACCAAACAACTGGGGGTGTGAGAGGATATAAAAACAGGCTTCGTTCCCTCAAGTGATCATTTAATCCATAATCGGCGAGATTATTGGCCTCATCAAACGTATCGATCGACTGAAATTTCCAATCTGCCGCATGGACGATGCTTGGCAAAGCCAGAAAAAAGATAAAAATCTGAAGAATACGCCTCTGATGCTTCATAAGTGTGCCTTCCATCTCATGAATCATACGCACAAATTGAATTTGATCAAAATATATCTGTTTTCAAAGAGTTAGGGATGGAGAGAAGAAAATTATCGCTGGCCAGGAAAGAGGCTAGAGAGGGCAAGAAAGCTTCGGGTTGTGCTGCCTATGAAATCGTAGGGATACCTTATCCAAGGCATAACTGTTCCCACGTTTTCCGTGAGTTTTACGCTTCTCTTTGGCTGTACACGTGATGAGCCAGGTCGTTCCATTTACCCTTTTTAAATAAACTTGGTCAGGTTCCCCCATCAAGTTTCTATCCGCGGCAAGCCAAATTCCTTGGGAGCTTAGCCCAAGGGTGACCCAAGAGGTCACGGGAAGTGGAGGAATTCTCCGCTTGCATGTCGCATCTGCACACGATCCTCGATAGGTCTCCCGAACTTCAACCAACATTAGGTGAGCTTCGTCCGGCTTTAGGCGGGATTTGTTCTCATCTAGGGTGAAGGGTGTCGTCGCCACAATTTTCATCTCAGAGCCAAGTCCACCGAAGCTGTTTGCATAGGTTCCTACGACACGATACCCTTCCTTCTCTGGAGCTAAAAACACGAGCACACTTCCTTCCGTCGGGAGGACCAAAATAATCATCCATCGCAACGAGTTCCCCTGCCTCAGCAGGATGCCATCCACGATTTTCCAGCGCAGCGGCTCGATTTCACTGTCAACCGATTGTTTGACATTCGGCTGATTAGCATCAGAAGGAACTTCCAAATCCGTAAAGATTTTGATGATTGTTCCAGGCCTTACCGGATAAAACCAATCGTCTCCTAAAGATTGCTCCTGGGCAGGGGGTAACACAGAACTTGGGGGTGAAATAGGCCTTGGATCTAATTGCGAGGGGGCGGGCTCTTGTGTAGGTTTAGAAAGTGCCTGATTTGTCCTAAAGAAGCATGCTGTAAGCAAGCATAACGACAAAGCCATGATGTGGCGATTCTTAAAACGAGCCTTTTGTTGGATGAGGAGAGTGTCGAGCATTCTCCATCTTTATCAGGAAATGAGGGAAAGCACAAACCGGAAGGGAAACTGGTAAAAATAATTACCACTGTTCTATGAACGAGTATCGTAAAGAGCTAAATAATCTAATGAGATAAAAGGAACAACTCCCTTTGAGCAAACTACTACTCACGAACAAGATCCCACCGATAGATTCCTGCTTCTGTGATTGCAAGCAGCTGTCTTCCATCGGGTGTGAATGAGACACCTAGAAATGAAGTTTCTGATGCATTGGCATAGGCTTGGACGGGCAATCTTTGGGTAAAATCTTTTAGCCGCTCAATATCCTCTGTGGCTCCCCAAAAAAACTTTGAGAGATAAATGCTAGGCTTGGAAGGAAGGCCCGAGCCCTCAGGCGCGAAAAATCTACTTTGGCTGATGGTAAAATATTTCCCATCAGGGGAGTAGGCAATTTGTGCGGGGCTTGCGTTTAGATTATTTTGGGACGAGATAAGGTATACATTCGTTCTTAGTACCTCTGTTTCTATTTCGGATCGCTCATAAAGCACATCGATTTTAATAGGTCCGCCTATCATAATTAATGTAGCCAGGTACCCATCGTTATATTTTACAAATTTCAGCGCGTCAGGTTTCTGCTGAGAAGCAGGCAAACGGATCTCTTTCCTTCCTGCTTCTAGCGTGAAGATAGAAAGAGCCCTGTCATCCATCGATGATGAATAGCTGGGGAGAGCAAATAATTTCTTTTCATCCGGAGAAAAGACAAGTTCTCGGATGGGTAGATTTTGTCCTGTATAACGAGCCAGGATTTTCTTTTGTACTCGATCAATAATAAATATCGTACTCTTTTGAAACAGGGCCACCTTTGACCCATCTGAAGAGTAGGTCACCGCCGGTGTTTCTATAGACTCGATCCCTTGGATTTCTTTGAAGGGATTGGAAGCATCGTTAGAGAGCTTACGTATGATCGGACCTCGCGTGGTACCTAATAGGACCTCGCTGCTGTACGGATGGAATGCAAACGAGTATACGAATCCATGATTCTGCTCGTCTTGGATTCTAGCCAAGGGAGCGGGTTGTTCTGTACCTGCCGCCTCCCAGAGCTCTACGATGAAGGGCTGATCGTTCCATGGACTGCATTGGACTGCGACAAATCTTCCATCCTTCGAAAAGACCGCTGGTCCATAAGCAGACTGGTTGCACAAGCCGGGCAGTCTTGTAAACTCTGATTGCCCAATCCTTTGGATCGGCGGTAGCTCGCCCGTCCCACAACATAGGAATGTGCAAAAGAAAGCACTTCCTAACCAAAAAAGAGTTTGCTTCCTATCAAATCGCCTCATGTCTTCATATCCTTATTAAAATACTTTATCAAAGCTTCTATGGAATCGTTTTACCCAAAACCGGCGGTTCATATGGATTCTACATTAACCTTTGCTTTCTGTGCCCAGTTTTATAGTTACCCCCGCTACGACATGCCAGTTTGAAAGGAATACATGGGGCATCGAAAAGTCATAATCTTGTGTCGGAAAGCGGAAGGTATACCCTCCTTTGGCAAATACGTTGATGTATTTATGAACATTGATCTCAACAATAGGCTCGAGCAAGAATCCCACTACGCTAGGACTTCGTTCGTAGATGACCGTTTGTGATGGATCTGAAGGCTGACTGTAGCCTACGAGGACCCCTTGCACTCCTTTGTACTCAAACGCCGCATGCAGAGAAAGAAACACCCGTGGCTCAAACTTGAGCGTCGCGATGAGCCCTGCGGTGAGACCTCCCTGGAAACGGGTCTTCTGATTTTCTAAATAAGGGTTTGGATCGATCAATCCTCCTAGCGAACCTACGATCTGACCAGCGATCGAGAATCGTTGATTGGTATAAATATGAGTGAGTAAGATGATATCAACAAATACTTCCTGCAGCCCGGTTCGTAGACCGAGACCTGCAGTGAATCCAAATCGGTCAAATGCCGGCGAGGCTGAAAAAAGTGAGAACATTGCACGGAGAGAAAGCCACAGTGGGTATCCAGAGGCTACATCAATGGTAGCCGCTCCTAGCGAACCTCGCGGCTTTGCACAGAAAGAGCAGATCCCTCCCATCTTCGCTAAGGAGGGTTTGATTTCCTCGGGAGAAGCTACCTCTTTTGTAGAGGAGGCCGAATCTGATAAAGGCACAACAAAGGGGACCGTCTCAGGAGGAGACGAACTTTCAAGAGGGACTGCGGCCTGATTCGACGGGGAAGGTAGCTTTCCATTTTGTTTTGAAGCTGCTGTTGTACGGTTTGGACCTACCGCGAAGCTAGACAATGCAAATAACATGCTACATAGCATGATGCTTGTTGCCATGAGCTGTAAGCTGCACCACCGATAGAGTACAAAGTGCCTGTTCTTTGAGGTAATAGATTTAAATTCTTGAGACGACATTTTTTATTGTCATATCTGGTTTTGCCTTCCGATGCAATCACCAATTACTAAGAAAGCGATACTTGTAACCGGTACAAATATGTTGCGAAATGATTGCACTTTTTTTAAAACCTAACCATTATGAGATAAAAAGGGCTCGATGCATCGACATCATTCTTATCAAATCTCCTCCTAAAAAGGTTCGCATAGGCAGCGGCTTACCGGCCTATTAATATGCCACCATTCCAAAGCGGAACTGATTGATGGGTCCCGTAGTAGGCTCCAAGTCCAATTCCGACCCCCGTCCCCACGATGACGCTACTTACTGCAGCCCAAAACCACCCACGTTTATAAACAGGCTTTTCGCTTGGGGGTGCTTGAATCAGAGAAGGCTGTGATAGGCTGATTGCAATCGCAGCTGGCGCTGAATCCACCGGGGCGCCCCCTCTGGCTAGGGCGGCTTCCACCGGAGTAGGGGGTGATGGAGCAATGCTCTGAATGGTAGACGCACAATGCAGAAGCAGTGTGCTCATGCAGAAGAGAAAACCATAAGATTGAATTCGCTTTTTCATATTCAAAGACCTACCACCAAAGCGGTAGCGATGCAAGCCCGGATCATTCCTTAACGTGTGATAATCTGGCAAGCAGCTAAGTCGTCTAAAAAAAGTTCTTGTACCGGTACTGCTTTTGTTTCATCACCGAGTGGAAATGCATGCGGTGTTCGACAAACAATATTTTTTGTGCCTACTTGTATCGATGGATCGTGCTTTTGTTTTATCTCTTCGTAAATTGTATTCATCGATCTTGCATCTTGGCTGCTAGGAACTTCTGTCCATTTGCACTCATAAAAATGCAACTGCCCTTGGTGCAAATAAAGAAAATCAATTTCTCTACCCTGCTGATCCCGATAAAACCATACGCTAGAAACAGAGGATTGGTTCTTTATATGTTTCCTAAATTCCGCATAGACAAGCGTTTCAAACAGATTTCCAACAGTCGAAGAAGTTTCTAGTGCTGGTTCTGTCAATCCAAGGAGTACACACAACAATCCTACTTCACAAAAGTAAAGTTTTGGACTTTTAATCAAACGCTTTTATTCAAAAGCTGCCCGCTTCTTGTCGCACAAATTCGTAAAAATCTTTCAAAGTCTCTAAGGCTACTCACATGTAAAAGTTGCCGCACATCTCGTTCTAAATAAGTTGCCAAATAAGAACGATAATACTCGGTTGCATCGATGTTCTGGTATTTCCATAATTCTGGTAAGCTACCGCGAACAAGAAGCTGAATTATTTCTCTATATAAAATTGGTTTCGACGCTTTAGAAAAAATTTCATTTACCGATAACCCTTCAAGCTCTAGCCTTACGCACCGGCCTGCAAGGCTATCTGCAATTTCACGCATCAAATTAAACTTTTGCGAACCTGCTAAGATAAACTGACCACGCAATTCACGATTGTTATCGATTGCTACTTTCAGATGTCGAAATAAACCAGGGGCATATTGAGCCTCATCGATAAGCACAGGAGGTGGGAATTTCTTTAAAAATGCTTCAGGTTCTTTCTCTGCTTGTTCGGCCAGGCTGGGCAAATCGAGTGAAGCATACTGATGTTTTGGAAATATCTGTTTTAGTAATGTTGTTTTCCCAGTTTGCCGTGCCCCTGTAAGAATCAAAGCCGGAAATTGAGAAGCCAGTTGCAGCAACCTTGGGGTAATTTCTCTATAATATTGGTTCATTGACAAAATAGTACTCAAGTTTCTTGTTTTCCAAGTACTTTATTACGAGAAATTTTAGATGTTTTGTATCTTATAGATTTGTAACGTCCTTTCACATGGGATGGAGAGCCTTCCAACAACGCGTAAATTTCCACGAGTGTTTTGGTTTTTTGTCACACCAATCTTTATCAATAAATTGGGAAGTTTTCTGTGCACCTTTTTGGCCTACGATCTTACGAAAGGCTTGGGTTTCTCTGACAAATAGGCTGGCTTAGCCACTTCATCCTATAGAATGAGAGCTCTTATGGCAGGGCTTTTGGGCGGGTTCATGGCCGATCGGTTGGCTCGTCGTACCACCATGGTTTTGGCCATGACCGCCTCTGCAGCAGCTATGCTTCATCAAGCTTTGTACTTCTTTTTACGTGGATGCTGGAACCTCTCTTTGCGGGATTAAACGCTTAATGAAAATTTTAATTCCACTCTTTACAAAGAGGCTTAAATGTGCTACATGTAGGTTCTTATTAATTAATCTTCTGCTATGGAGAAACTTATGAAAAATCTGCAAAGCCTTATGTTAAAAGTTTTTAGAGGAACATTCTTTGTTCTTGGGTTATCTTTGTTGGTCTTCACACAATTTGGATGTGATCAAGATTGGTACAAAGTACAACTATGTGAAGTACAGCCTACGAGCCTAGGATGCGATAGAGGAGATATTGTAATCCTTAATGAACAACCGATAGCTCTGTCCTCTCCAGCATTCCAACTGCAAATTCGATTTCGTGATCCTGCATTGGCACAGAATGTTGGAGCAGCAATGAATCAACTTAATGATCTAGCTATTAGTTTTGAGCAGACTCACTCTGATGGTATAGTAGGTAGTCCTAAATATGCTCTTACCCGGTTCCAGGTACTTGGCAAGGGTAGTGGTTTATTTGTTTATACCATTATGCTTCCCAAAGAAGATTTGAGTCAATTTGTAGCTGGTTCTGCCAAGTTAGTCGTATTAAAAGTATCTACAAATAATAGAATCAATGTAAAGGATACTACATTTAGCAATTAATATTGATAGAGATAGTTATAGTGCAATATAGTCTTCAACTCAATCAATGGAGCCCAAGGAAATCTGGCTTAGGGATAGCCCAGCGTTAAACTTGTTCGTCTCTCCAAGAAGTTTGCCTACTGGACGCTATCCCAGAGAAGACAGGCTAGAAATTGCGGCTGATGACTTCACCCTCGGGTAAGGGTTCGGTGTCCTTACCCAGCTCGTCTAAATAAGTATGATAGGCAAAAATCTGGTTTCGTTTTTTCCGGTTAACTCTGGTAGAATTCCTAAACGGTTCAAGGTGTGAACCGCTTTTATGGCGGTAGCAAAGAGACCCGAAGGAACTCTTTCGCCCGCTTTAGAGTAATTACTGGGTGCTTTGGTAGAAAGTCTAATAACTGAATTGCTGAAACGGGAACGTCTGTAGTGGAGTGCGCCCCTGGGCTGGACAAAATTTAGCGGAGTTTGATCACCGGGCGGTT
>CAZHYV010000001.1:81119-370541 GCA_964537055.1 uncultured Myxococcales bacterium | reverse complement strand
CCCAGATCCCCCATTCTGACTTTGGATGGTGCTATCCTTGATGATAAGTCCCTCTGAATTGACCGCATACACCCCGAACGAGCCACCACCACCGCCACCACCTGTGCCCCCTTCTCCTGCTTGACCGCCACCACCGCCGCCGCCACCCCCTGGACCAGCGACATAGCGTCGGCTGAGAACCCCTGTCTTAATCTCAACTGCACCTCCACCACCGCCTCCACCACCGCCATACCCGTTGGTCCCGTCTGTGCCATCTTTTCCAGGATCACTCATCCAGGAACCGGAGAGAGTGATTCTTCCAAGGTTTGCTTTTCCTCCCTCTCCTAAAGGACCGTTTGTCCCATCTTTGCCCGCTTGTCCTTTCTCACCAGGAGCTGCTTTCTGAGTAGATTCTACCAAGGCAGTGGGGCCACCTCTCCCTCCTAAAGCACCCCCTACCCCATTTTGACCGGGTTGGCCCCGATCGCCGTCAACCCCAAACACGCCGCCATGGCCTCCATCTCCCCCATATGAACCAATGGCTGAGGTTCCTCCCACACCTCCTCCCCCAAAGAAAGAGCTTGGAGGAGGTTTGTCTGGGAGAGAAGTACATGGACCGGTGGAACCCATATTCCCAATGATACCGCCACCCCCTGCAGTTCCCATTTGACCTGGTTGCCGATCAATTCCTGGAAACCCTATCCCTCCCTGTCCAGCCTGGATCTCAAGGCGCCGTAGCTCAAGTCCGTTACAGCCGATGCAAAACACGCCGTAGGTGGATTGTCCGAAAATACCCGGGCTGGCATCATAGGCCTGGATCGACAGATCAGCAAGAATGGTCTTTTGCTGAATTCCAAGGGCCAATACGGCGATTGGTGTCTTACTAGAAAAGGGGTCTGTCTCTACGTGAACAACGTTGGTTGAAGCACGGCTCCAACCTCGGATGCGAGAATACATGCCATAGACAGAAACTCCACTTTGTACTTCAAGAGTTTCCTGATAAGTTCCTTCAGAAATATAAACCTCCGTCTTTCCTTGAAACTGGGCCTCTTGGATGGCGGCACGAATCGTCTTTAAGGGAGAATGAATCGAGCCATCATTTGTGTTTAGACCCAAAGTTCCATCGACAAAGATAGCCTTGGCAATGGTTCCATCGATCCCATCACAGTTACTATCCTGAAAATTGGCATCGGGCTCATCTTCTTCAGAAGTTTTATTACATTGGTAAGAGCAAGGATGAGAAGGATCCAAAACGGTGGTATAAAACCCCGCGGGACAGGCTTGCGAAGCCGGAGGTTGCTCATCGGTTCCACAAGTTAACAACTGGCTTCCAATGAACAGAAAAGTGAAGAGAAAAAGGAGGGGCTTAGCGATTTTCATGATCATTCCATCACTTTCTTCCCGAGATAAAGGTCCTGTTCCTTAGATGCACCTAGTCCACAAGGTGCATCGATCGGTTGTGCATCAATCGGTTGCTCACCTACAACTTGTACTTTGCATCAACACCAGTACTAATATGTCGGCAATCCCTCTATAGGGCATCCATCTCTCATTGGATCGGTCATGATGCGTCCATCCCTTATTCGATCGAAAATTCTGCCGTCTTTGCATAAAAGGGAAATTGGCGAAAGAATAAAATATCTCCCTGGATGACCGCATACCTACCTCCAACCGAAGGCAACAGGATTGCATCTGCGCTGTACGAGTTTCCAGTTGGGTTTGCAAGGTACCTTTGGGTCTCCAGATCGAATATCTTTGTCTGTCCCTCTGCGCCCCCAGTGAGAAGAAAAGTACCATCCTTTGAGATGGCTACTGACCGAACTGCAAAGACTGTTTTCTCCTTCATATGTGCTCTAAACGAGACCCGCAACGTGGGCTTAGTAAGGTCGGAAAGATCCCATACATTCACAAGACCATCCTCGCCTCCGGTTACCAACGTTTGTTTATTTGGAGAAAAAGCCGCTGCATTGACCTGGGATCGATGCCCACTGATGCTGGCGAGCAGCTGAGGATTTTTGGGGTCCAGCACATTCCAAAGTTTGGCCGTCCGGTCGCTGCTTGTCGTGACGACCCAAGCCCCATCCGCAGAAAAGATTGCCGAAGTTACGGCACTCGTATGCCCACTCAAGGTGCTTAGTTGCCCATAGGGAGGAACCGTTTGCCAAAGTTTGGCCGTCTGATCATCGCTTGCGGTAAGGATGATATTCCCATCAGGAGATGTCGTAAGCGAATTAACCTTTCCCACGTGGCCGATCAACGTATTTTGGAGAGTTGGCTTTTTGACAGGGGTTTGACCTCCAAGGGGAAAAGCCTCCCAAATTCGTAGTTTGCCACTCCCATGGCCGCTTATCACATAACGATCGTTATTAAAAAAAGCAACCGCCCCTAACCCTTCATTTGCGACCTCCTGCCCGAATTCGCTTGCCGGGTTTGGAACAACCGCCCGTTCAGAAAAAATTCGGATGGTTTGATCCATGGCGGTTGTTACAAGCCACGTCCCTTCTTTCGAAAGTGAACCCTTTTTCAAGATCCGCTCAGCAGGAAGGGTGGCTCGCAAATCAAGATCAGTAGAGGTGCCAAACTGAAGTGAGTAGACGCGAACCATTTTGTCGTCACCAGTTGAAACGAGTGAATTTCCGTCATCGGAGAAGGATACGGACGTCACCTTCCCCTCGTGTGCTTTGATGTTTTGCTGAAGCTTTCCTTCAGCATACCTTGCGTTGGGGTAAAGCGTATAGATCCGAACGTTTCCTTCACCATCCCCTGTTGCGATGGAGTTGCCCGAGGGAGAAATCGCAACACTATGGGCACCCTGATTCTGTTCTCTCAAAGGTTCTCCTATGCGCACGTAAATTCCTAAATTCTGGCCCCACAGCACTTGTCCCCCCAGGGACCCGATCAACCACGATTTCCCATCGCGAGAAAAGGTAAATGAAGAGATTTCATCGCTAAATTCTGAAAGCGTGTAGCGAAGTTTCCCCGTCTTTGTCTCCCACACAGAAGGGTTACTATCGCCCTGATAATGCGTCAGGACGTACATTCCATCCTGTGAGAACGATCCTTTAGCGATTGGTAAAGAATCCTGGGGTTGTTGCAAAGCCACCGAGCGCCCCTCTACCTTTTTCTCTGCCTGCCACATATCTATCGTTCCCTTGTCATCAATTGTGAGGATGATATTTGGCGCTGGAAGAACCGCCCCTACGATTTTATGCTCCTCAAAGGGAAGCGTCATTGGAGGAAATTCTTCGATTCCACTCACTAGTGTGGCATGAGTACTTTCCACTACCAAATATCCCTTCCCATCCGGAAGAGGCTGAATCAGTGCATCCTCTTTTGCCGAAAATAAAGGCTTTGACCGAGAACCATCAGGAATATATCTATGAATTTGCCCCTGCCCATTCGAGGTAACGATGGCTAGATTAGGTAGGAGCAGGACTTGTCTTTTCCCGCGGCCTTCCCCACTTCCGCACGCAAATCCCAAACTAAGGGTAAACCCCAACAGCAGAACAGAGAATCTCATAAACTTAGGATATCACAAAGGGATAGGTAAGAAAACAGCGTTCTTACACCGTGTTCCTAAAGATCTTTATTCCACAGATAGCTGAAATAGTTCTTTCATCGTTGGAACTTGCCACAAAAACAAATGTGTTTCCGGGGTAGGACCTCCGTCTAACATCACCGTAGCAAGGACGTATCGTCCATCTAAAGACATTACAGCCTCTTTTACCTCTTCCGTTTGGTCGGGAAGAAATTGAAACAAGGGTCTTTGCCCAGCCATGTCAAATATGGTGATGTGCTGCTTTTTTCTATCAAGCATCATCCGTCCGGCGCCTGAGGAAAAGATGGCGGCTCGCAAATCAGAAGAAACAAGAGACGCTGACTCTTGGGTAGTCAGCCACTCCGTGCTTAAAGTTGGACTTTTCTTATCCCGGATGTCCCAATCTTGGACCGTACCAGCCCCTGTTACAGTGTACAAATGGTTTTGGTCCGAGGAGAATTGAGCTATCGTAATTCCATACGGAGTTCGCTCGTTAGGGAATGCTCCCAATAGAGAAATCGCCTTGTTTGCAACCCCAGATACATCCCACATAAGAATCTCGTTTAGGGCTGGATTGGGGGGAAACATCAATGTTCCATCCGGTGAGAAAATAGCAAACTGTAACGAAGATGTATCAGTCACGCAGGGAAATTGATAAAGCTTTTTAAAATTGGAAGGAGCCTCAAAGGAGGATAAATCCCACAGCGTGATCTGCTTACATCCACCATTGGCCGAGGTAAATAACCCTGTAGCCAAAAACTGGTTTCCAAAGAACTCTGGTCCTTGGGGAGAGTTAATAAAATCGTCTGCGTTCCCAAGGAGGCTAGGTATCCGAGGATTGACGATACTCCATATCTCCACCTTCCCGATCCGAGGATCGATCCGATTTGGATACTGGATTCCTGCCCCCATGATCTTGGTACCGTCGGGAGAAAACTTTGCTACATAATAAGGAGTAGTTTTTCCAGTAATGGTAATAATCGCATTAGATGCCAACGGTAAATTTTGCTTCAGCGCTTCTGTGCTCCAAACTTGAACTACAGAAGGATCCGAAGAGTTCACGGTAAGAAAACGCTCGCCATCGCTAGAAAATGCAATTCTCTTTGGATTGAGCGGCCAGGAAGTCACTGCATCAGGCTTATTTTCATGGACCCGCACAATACGATCCCCTCCTACGCTTGCAACCCTGGCTCCATCCCAAGAAATGTGTACCGATTCTACATTGCCTTGATGGATATAGAGACTCTTCCACATTGCCCAGCGTTGGTACTTTCCTCCACGATACTCATACGTCTGTGCCTTCAGGATGCGTACAGCTCCTTGGCTATCCCCGATCACAGCGGTTCGCTGATCTACTGCAAGTGCAAGGCTTGTCACTGCTACGCCTGGAAAAGCTCCTAGCAAAAGAGGAAATGGCGTATACGCATCCCGCCCGCCCAAAACCCAAAGGAATACTTGCCCATCCACCCCTCCCGTAAGAATAGATTTTCCATCCATAGAAAAAGCTGCGGTTTGAACAGATCCTTTGTGGCTCACCACCCCAGTAAGCGCTACCACCAAAGCCCCTGTCTTATAGTCCCATACACGAGCCACACTGTCTCCTTCGGTTACCGTCACAAGAAGGCGTCCATCGGGTGAAAAAACTCCCAGCATTACTTGAGGTTGTTCTCGATCCCAGGATAAGGTAAGCTCACGAACTTTTTTGTCCTCCTGCCACTCTTCTAAAAATCCCTGACGGTTCATTAACAATAGATGTCCGTTAGAAAGAAGGGTTAGGCCTCTCATATCTTTTCCCCCACGGGGGAAGGTGCGAGTTTGTTCTTTCAATTCTATATCAATGAGGCGACTCCGTTCTTCTTCAACCACGCCGATATGCTTTTGATCGGAGAGGATTTGGGTAAAGTAGACCTGATCGGCCTTGGTAGCTACGTTTTGACTGCTGCTCCCTTGAGCATTCCACCGATTCACCTGACCCGAAGGAGTAATAACCAGGAGGGACCCATCCTGCTGAAAAAATACTGTGGACGTTGCGTTAACTATCTTAGGAGAGTTACAAGCAAAAGCCCCAAACAATAAAAAAACCACTCCATAAACCTTCTTCATAATATCATTGTACCATCAAGTCCTACCTCTGCCAAGCATCACGAGCTCCCCAGACTCCCACCCAGCCTAACCCTGGCCCCTTCCCCCCCCCACTATAGCCTTCGCCTTACGAATCCCGCCGGTTAACCCGCCCCCCGCTTCCGTCCCCAAAAAATCCCTTTTATTCCCATGGGCTATCATGGTATGATGCTTGCTTGGAGGTATCCTTGCGCCGCTTAACACTTCTTTCTTTATACGGCTTTCTTCTTGCAGGCCTTCTTGTTGTGATTCCTCTACGGGTTCATGGGTATTCGATTCCTCCACAGGTCATCACGGGAGATCCCGCAGGACCTTACATTGCTGATAAAAAAGGAACAGGGTTCTGTGGGAGTTCTCGGCAGGCCAAGTATCTGTCTATCAACGCAGATGGCTACGGAAACCGTGAGTATGATGCCGGCAACGTATTCGGTAGTGAATCCTCGACGGTCCCTAGGGCCTGCTACAACCAAAATGTCCCCGAACAAGGTACGTACATGCCTAGGTTTCTTAACTGCTTTTTTGATGGGGGCTTCTTCCCTGCCCAAGCAGGAAGTACGATCAGAAACGAGAAGTATCCTCGTCAGCTTTTTGTGAACGGGCAGTACTTTGTACAAACTTTGGATTTTTCTATCGATTCAAACCCACTCGACAAAAATGGTGATTTTAGTACGGTTGAATTTGGGAACACGAACAAAGGCCAATTCTTTCCTGTTCAGCTAGGAGCAAACGGCAAGAACTTCGATCCAGATGCAAATGTGCCGCAGAACCGCTACAGAGATTTGTATTGGATGAGGACATATCCAGAAACTAGAAATACCGACATTGTCCGAGACACAGCCGTACGATTCCGTGCCTTTTTAAATGTTCCTCCTGAATGGGTAAACAAACAGGTCGTGTTTGGATTTTATGGCGATGATGCACTCTCGATGTCCATCTATGACAAAAACCGTAAGCAATATATCATTGCAAGCGCAGCAGGAAACCGTTGTGAACCCTGCGATAAAGAGGGAGCTGCCTGTTTATCAGATAATCCAACGGGTGGTTCAAAAAAGCAGATCTGCAAAAACGTAAAGGTTTGTTTTTCAAATAGCGAGTGTAGCCCGATAGGTACTTGTGATTTATCTATCCATAGCTGTAGGCCGAACCAATGTACCCTAGATAGCGATTGCGGTCCTGCAGGCTCCGGAAAATGTGACCCTGTTGCCAAAACCTGTGTCATCAACAGATGTACCTTTGACAGCGATTGCGGTCCTTTAGGATTTGGGAAGTGTGATCTGAGCACCAATACCTGTGCTAATCTTCGTTGGTGTCAACCCTGCGATCTAAGCAAAACAGGAATGCGTTGGCGGATTACCAACCATGTACTCTTTACAAAACCTGGACTTTATCCCATTGAAATTCTTCATGTCCAATATACTGGAAATGCCGCCTTAGAAGTTTCCTACAGGGTCTTGGAAGCAGGAGAATCGTTTAATGATATCCACGACAGCTGGGGCTTTCCGCTTGAGTATGGGGTGCCCCTGGCAAGTACGTACTTTAATGCGCATTCGATTCCCCTATCAAGCCAAAACTTTAAGCTTCTCGACTCAAGCATGTTGTTTCAAACGCCAGAAGGCGAACCCCTTGATTGCCAAATCCATGGACAATGTAGCATCCAGGATATCAGCCAATGTAATGATCCTCGGTTTCATTTTCCTAGTTTTCAAGATGGAACCTTGGGATGCAAAGCAGGCACGCAATGCAACAATGCGGGGCTATGCCAACCTTGTGCAACGAAAGATGCTTGTGGCGAGACCTGTGAAGTTTGCAAAGGCAACAAGGGCTGTTTTCCTGTAAATAACAAACTCCAATGCGCTGAGTGTGGACAGAATTCAGACTGCAGTATGGGAAAAACCTGCCAGAACGGTCAGTGCATCTGCACAAACGATAACCAGTGTGGTCGTGGCACCTCATGTAAGAATAACCGCTGTGAACCATGCAATACCAATCTCTCTTGTGGAGGAAATTCCTGCGGCTGTTGCTCGGGGACTGCGAACAAATGCGTAGCACTTGATGCAAGCAAGCCCGATCTGTTTTCCTGCGTCGAGTGCCAGCTAGATAAAGATTGCAGCTCAAATCCAAATTCACAGGACAAACCCTTCTGCGATACCGTAAATCATCGCTGTGTTGAGAAACCACCTTCGTGCAACACGGACAAAGCTTGCGGGGAAGCTTGTAAGGCCTGCCCTAATGACCGCCCCTACTGCCTTAATGGGCAAGTCTGTGTGGTCTGCCGGGCCGACTCTGACTGTGGTTCCGCCGAGTATTGTTTAAACGGTCGGTGTGCCGCCTGTACCACCGATAAAAAATGTGGTGCTGCTTGTCGCAGCTGTACCAAGGATGCGCCTTTCTGTTCTTCCCAAGGGGATGGCAAGACCGCATCCTGCGTAGGATGTTTTAAGGATGAACAATGTGGTAAAGGAGGAACCTGCGACCCAAATACTCACCTCTGTCAAAATTCCTGCAGCATCAGCTGTCCCAATGGGCAGGTTTGCCAGGGGGACCGCTGTGTTCAGTGCGTCTCTAGCGCCCAATGTGGATGCGGACAGTCTTGCGATTTGGCCACAAATTCTTGTGTTGGGGGCTGTCAGGATTCATCAGATTGCCTGGCAGATGAATGTTGCTCGGTAGATACACATCAATGTGGATTGGGATTTTGCCCCATGGGTGTTCATGTGCAAGGGGGATCGTTTCACTGTAGCACAGAAAATTCTCAAAGTGCTGCTTCTACTTATTTGGTAACGCAGCCTGATTCTCTCTGGAAAAAGATTCTTTGGGCTGGATGGTTCTTAGGTACAGTGATCCTAGTACTTGTGCTTGTTCGAAGACGCTTTCTGAAAAAAGCAAACAAGTTTGATGTTCCTCCTTCTCGCACCGAGGAAACAAAATAAATGGAGGCCTCCGTGATTCGTCGATTGTTTATTCTTCTAAGTAGCGTCTCTTTTGCATTGATTGGGAAAAGCGCCTTTGCGTACCAACGTAGTCCGGTGGTGATTACAGGAGAGCCTGTCGCTCCTCCCATTTTGGATCAGGAGGGAAATGGGTTTTGTGTCACTTCACAAAAAGCCAACTATGGAAAGTTTAATTTTTCTAAAGACGGAACAGGTACGTATGTCTTCGATGCAGGATCGATCTTTGGAAACGAAGAGTACATTACGACTCCCTCCCTGCAACCTATCTTTGGTCGTACTGCGGCCTACCGTTACAATACAGGCAGAGTCTCCCAAGGTCTTGATTTTCCTAAATATGTAAATTTCTTTATGGACAAGAAATATTTTCCGGGGGGAGATTTTCCTAATACTGGGGTGTTTGATACCATTTTGACAGGAAAGATGAATCTTTTCTTCGACCTTTCTCAGGCGCTTAATGGCAACGATCCTAATGGAGATTTCACTTCGGGTAACTCTGTTCTTTTGTGTCCCAATCCAAAAGGATGTCCTTTTCCAACGCTTTCTCCGACGCGTAACTTTAATCCCGCTGATGATGGAGATGTTGCAAAGAATCAGTACGCCGACCCCTACCTAAAACAAGCATTTCCTGAAGTTACAGGCATCGATCTAAGCCGAAATTTTGCGATGCGATTTCGAGGATTTCTGAACATTAAGAAAGAAATGCTCAATGTTCCTATCTATTTCGGAATTTACGCTGATGATGGAGCTGCGCTTATCATCTCGGATAAGGGCCGAGAACATGTTGTTATCAGTGTCACTAGCAATCGGTGCGAGTCTTGTACGGTGGGTGAACCATGCCAATCAGTCACCCCCCCGACTCCAAGCAGCAGCGGTGGAAACCCTTTGGTTTGTGGTACAGATCCTACCCTAAACAAAGCCTTCTGTGAATTTTGCAACAAGGCAAAAACCGGGCAACGGTGGAGAGTCACAAACTCTGTGACTTTCCTTAAAGAAGGCATGTACCCCATCGAAATTCTGTACGTTGGTTTTGGAGGAAACAATGCCCTCGAAGTTGCGACTCGGATGGGGGATCCCCCCGTACCCCCTGGGTTTCAGTTACAAACCTACCAAAACTGGGGGTATCCAAGCGATGGAGTCACCGATCCTACCCAAACGTATCCCCTTTATCAGATGATCTACCCGGGAAGCACTTCTCTTAAGGATCAGGGGTTTACACTTCTCGATCCAAAATGGATTTTTCAATCCACCACAGGACGAGATATCGGCTGTAATTCGGGCCAATGTACTCGCTTCCCCGTGAATCCTGAGTTTACAGTAGGGTGTAAGAAAGAAGAGTTTTGCAACGAGGCTGGAATCTGCGAACCTTGTGGTGAGAAGAACCATTGTGGCAGGGGGTGCACCCCCTGCAGTGGATCCACTCCGGAGTGTGATATCGTAGGTGCGGAATTTCAGTGTGTGGCCTGCCGAAGAAATAGCGATTGTCGTGTTGGACAAACCTGCGATCTCAAAGACCACCAGTGTCACTGCACTGAAGATTCTCAGTGTGCCAAAGGGCAGACCTGCCAGGGAACGGTCTGCAAAACCTGCAGCGAGGACAAGTCCTGCGCAGGAAACTCCTGCTCCTGTTGCCGGTCGGGAATGAAGTGCGCTGTTACAGACAGAGCAGATGCTCCAAGCTGCGTGGAATGCACCTCTATCTTAGATTGTGATGCAAGTAAGAATGAAACCTGTGATATGGTCAACCATCGCTGCGTGAGCGTAGTCCCTAGAAATAATGCAAATACAAAGTGTGGGGCCAACGGCGACCCTTGCCCTACTGATCATCCTTTTTGTGTGGACGGACGGGTCTGTGTGGAATGCCGATCCGATATGGACTGCGGAGAGACCCAATACTGTTTAAGCGGCGAATGTTCACCTTGTACATCGGAACGTCGCTGTGGGGCAACCTGTAGAGGCTGTACCCCGGACAAACCGTTCTGTGATGGCCGCAGAGGACCCCAAGTTGCCTCCTGCGTGGGTTGCTTCAAAGATGAGCACTGTGGCCAAGGAGGCCGATGTAATCTGACCACCGGGACCTGCGACAACACCTGTACCATCAACTGTCCTACTGGCACCCTATGTGATGGGAACCGATGTATTCAATGCCGCTCGAATGCGCACTGTGGATGTAGCCAATACTGTGACACCGCAACAGGACAATGCGAAGGAAGACCAGGGGTCGGCAGTAGCAATGGTGGAGGAAGTAGCGGCGGGGGTGGCGGTGCCGCTTGTCAATCAAGCGAAGATTGTCAAGGAGACGAATGCTGTAGTCCCGCAAACCAGTGTGACCTGGGTCATTGTAAAACCACTGTAACTGCACAGGGAGGTGCACTCTGCTGTAATATGAACCCGCAGAGAGGATCCTCCAATGTCAGCATTCTTCCAGAACGTACAGCTTCACTTCTGTGGGTCTGGGTTCTGCTGGGTAGCATGCTTTTGGTGGCAGGTACCTCTGTTTTTCGAAAGGGTTCTTCCTCCTAATGACATTCAACATTCATCTCCATCGTTCCCAGTAGCGTTTATTCTCTATTCATGTTATACACAACGTGTATTCCTATTTTTATTAATAGAGAGATAAAAGCCTATGAACTATAAGACCCTTTCACTAAATATATTATTAGGAATTTTTTTAGGATTAAATAGTTGTGTTCAAGAAGTGATCGCTGATCAGACTCCACAAACAGAGCCAAAATCAGTATCAACTTCAAATACAACTGATTTAGGCCCTCCAACCTCAGAATTAACTTCCGGAGATATAGCTCAACCAGCTATCGACCAGAAAAAATTAGAAAAGCGATGGAAAATGGTACGTGATTGCCATTTTAAGGAATGGAATAAGTATCGGTGTAATTATTACCTAGGTCTAAATTTACATTTAAAAGACTGGGATTGCCCAAATGCTCGTAAGTGGACAGATCCTTACGAATATGCTCCCCCGGCAGATTATATATCCGCATGCTTACAGGGTTCTCCCAATCCAGCGATAGAAATTTGTACCCACATTATGAGTTATGTAAAGGCAACGATTGATTACCGCTCAACTTCAGATATCTTAAAACTCTCTTGTCCTACAGAATAAATCTTTTGCTTTTTCCTACCTCGTTACCCTTTCTCAATTTTTCCTGAATCAACATAAGCTTTCATTTTCATAAGAATAAAAATTTCTTTATCTTTTGATGAGATAGGAACATCATTCTTTCTTTCAAATCAGAATTTTTACCCGAGGAGAGCCTCTCTATGAACAAACCTGCAAAGTCTTACCGTACACTTCAGATCCTTAGTCTATTGAGCTTACTTCTTTATGCCCGTTGCCACACAACCACGACAGAACGTCTTAAACTTCCCCCCTTAAGAACGGTTGCTTATGTGCAGATAAACCGATATCTAGGAACTTGGTACGAAATTGCACATTTTCCCCAAAGTTTCCAGAAGGATTGCACAAGAACAACAGCAAATTACTCACTCCGCTCGGATGGAGAAATCGACGTTTTGAATCAATGTCGCAAGGGTTCGAAAAATGGAAAAGAATCTGTGGCAAAGGGCCGAGCCCGTGTGGTGGATAAAACAACCAATGCGAAACTAGAGGTGAGCTTTTTCCGACCTTTTTGGGGGGACTATTGGATTCTCGAATTAGGGAACGAGTACGAATACGCAGTCGTTGGACATCCCAGCCGAGATTACCTGTGGATTTTAAGTCGGACTCCTACGATGGACGAAGAAACGTTTCAGAGGATCATCGCCGGGCTACAGAAACAAGGGTATGAAACCGATCGTTTGGTAAGAACCCTTCAATAAGGCTCAACCAAATTCTTTGGTTCTTTTTCGAAAACCTTACCCTAACATTTCAGCCAAATATTGCCCTGTGTGGGATTCTCTTACCTTTACAATCTGTTCGGGCGTCCCCGTGGCAAGCACCTGCCCTCCCCCCTTTCCTCCCTCAGGTCCTAGATCAATCACATAATCTGCGCATTTGATGATATCGAGATTATGCTCGATCACAAGCACGCTGTTTCCTGCATGAACGAGCCGCTGCAGAACACTCAGCAATCGGTTGACATCCTCAAAGTGAAGGCCCGTCGTCGGCTCATCAAGAAGATAGAGTGTTCTTCCCGTGTCTCTCCGGCAAAGTTCTTTTGCCAGCTTTACCCGCTGCGCTTCTCCTCCAGAAAGGGTGGGTGCAGGCTGCCCCAGGGCAAGGTAAGAGAGTCCCACATCATCAAGCGTTTGCAGGATGTTCGAAAGTCCAGGATGATTCGCAAATAGTTCCTTCGCCTGCTCGACAGAGGTATCGAGGACATCTGCTATCGATTTTCCTTTATAAAGAATTCGCAGCGTTCCTTCGTTATAACGCTTTCCTTTACAAACCTCACAGGGGACAAAGACATCGGCCAGAAAATGCATCTCGACCCGTTTCATACCATCTCCCTCACATGCCTCACACCTACCCCCTTTGACATTGAAAGAAAACCGTCCTGGTTCATATCCGTAGGCCCGGCTTTCGGGAAGCTTCGAAAACAAATCACGGATGTGATCAAACGCCTTTGTGTAGGTAGCGGGGTTTGAACGGGGTGTCCGTCCAATCGGCTGCTGGTCAATAGCAATCATTTTGTCCAACTGATGAAGCCCTACAATTTTGTCATGGGCTCCAACCGGCATTCCAGAATCATGCAGTGCATTCATCAGCGCTGGGAACAGCGTCCCGTTAATAAGAGAAGATTTTCCTGCCCCACTCACGCCCGTGACAGCACAAAAGACCCCCAACGGAATATCGACGTTAATATTCTTTAAGTTATGTTCTCTCGCTCCTAAAATTGTTAAGAAGCCCTGCGGCTTTCTTCGAACTTTAGGTTTTTCGATCTGTTTTCGCCCTGAAAGATAGTCCCCGGTTAGCGAATTGCTTTTTTCGACCAGCTGTTTGGGCGTCCCTGAGAAGATCACTTTTCCACCATGCTTTCCCGCACCAGGCCCAAAGTCAATCACCCAATCCGACTCCATCATGGTTTCCGCATCATGCTCTACGACAAGCACGCTATTTCCCTGATCCCGCAATCGCTTCAGAGTTTGGATAAGACGGCGATTATCCCGTTGGTGCAGACCGATCGATGGCTCATCTAGCACGTACATCACCCCCGATAGTTCTGAACCTAGCTGCGAGGCAAGCCGGATCCGTTGTGCTTCTCCACCTGATAAAGTAGAAGCGCCTCTATCTAAAGATAGGTAATTGAGCCCTACGTTCATCAAAAACCCAAGACGAGCATTGATCTCTTTGAGCAGTTCCTTGGCAATCATCCCCTTAGACCCAGGTAGTTCAAGATTTTGAAACAGGGAAGCAGCGTCGGCAATACTTAGGTGACAAATTTGCCCGATGGTATACTCAGACCCTTTTTCTGGAGTGAGTACCACTGCTCTCGATTCAGCCCGAAGACGCTGCCCCTGGCATGTGCTGCATGGAACTTCTCTAAGGTAGCGTCCATAGTAGGTTCGCATCCAATCACTTGAGGTACTTTCATACCTTCGCATGAGCAAATTGAGGATCCCTTCAAACCGCACGGGCCGCCTTCCCAACCCTTGCAGGCGCTGTTCCCCAAGCCCATAAAGAACCATATGCTGTTGTTCTATCGGTAAGTCCTTCCAAGGGATTTTCAGATCGATTCCCATCTCTTGGCTAAGCGTGTTTACGAGGGTGTACACCCAGCCCTCTCCTCGTGCCATAGCACTTGTCCAAGGAGCAATTGCGCCCTTTTCAATGGATAACGAAGGATCGGTAATAAGAAGGTGAGGGTCCATCTCCATCCGCGTGCCTAACCCTGTGCATGCCGTGCACATCCCTAAGGGCGAATTGAAAGAGAACGAGGTCGGGGTCAATTCGGGGAAAGCAATTTCGCAATCCGGACATGCCCTACTCTCAGAAATCATTGTCTCTACTTGTGCTTGCCCATGAATAATAGGGGCAACCAAAATCGTTCCTTTTCCTACTTTTAGCGTAGATTCTACCGAATCAAGCAAGCGTTTTCTTGCCTCTTTCTCTCCAAATTTTAAAACCACCCGATCTGTAACAATTTCGATCGAGTGCTTATGCTTCTTGGATAACTCCGGGGCGTCCTCAATGCGGTATATTTCTCCATTCACTCGAATTCGAGAATACCCAAGCTGTCGTGCCTGCGAGTAAACCTCGATATGCATCCCTTTGCGATTTTGTACCATCGGTGCAAGCAGTGTAATCTGCGTTTGCTCACCTTCTTGGGTAGGTGCCAACTTCATAAGTTGCTCAACAATTTCTGCTGGTGATTGGCCTGCGACCTTGCGCCCACACTGATGACACCTCTGTTCACCAGCCCTTGCAAATAGTACCCTTAAATAATCATAGATCTCTGTTACTGTTCCTACAGTAGAACGGGGATTTGAGGATGAGCTTTTTTGCTCAATGGCAATCGTAGGAGACAATCCTCGAATTGATTCATACTTAGGTTTATCCATCTGACCCAAAAATTGACGGGCATAAGCAGAGAGGGACTCAACATACCTTCTTTGCCCCTCAGCATACAAAGTATCAAATACCAGCGATGACTTCCCTGAACCCGAAACCCCAGTAAAAACCACAAGCCGTTTTTTGGGGATATCTAATTGTTCAATCTGCAGATTATGCTCTTCTGCACCTACTACAGAAATGGATTCAGGTTCTTGAGCAATGGGTGCTAACGTTTCTGGCATTTGGAGGAGGATCTCCTTCTGATTCATTTTCATAAGGTTCACTGCATCTATAAAATCTTTATTCGGGAAACACCCGATCGACACTGAGCATTTGTTTACTATCTATAAGCTGCTTCTTTCATTACGTCAAGGAAAGCCTAACAAGAAAAAACATGATAAATGACTGCCCAAGAATCCGCCTCTCCTAAGGCGCACTTACAAAAAATAAGCTCATTGTTTTCTTAATATCACTTATGTTAAAATGGCCTAGGTTATTTATCTATCTATAGGAGGTCTCATGTCTCGCCGTTCTTATCGCAAGCTTTATTTGATGCTTTCTGCTTCTATCCTAGGTAGTTTTCTCTCTGCTTGTGACTCTCGCCCATCTCCCATGGAAAGTCGGGACATTCTTGAAGAGCTATACAAAAGCACTCAGGGAGAGAATTGGTCTCACCAGACTAACTGGCTCTCTCCTTCGGGGAACTACTGTACTTGGGAAGGGGTAACCTGCGAAGACAACCATGTCGTTGAACTGCGTTTAGATGGTGCTAATCTACGAGGCAGAATCCCTGCTTCGTTAGGAAGACTAAATACACTTCGCGTTCTGTCATTGTCTGGTAACTCTCTTATAGGAGCAATCCCAGAATCGATCGGAGATCTTATGCAACTCGAGGAATTAAACCTTAGTGGGAATGTCTTAAGCGGTACGCTTCCTTCATCCATCGGCAACTTGATGCAGATTCAAGTTCTTAATCTTAGCAGCAATACCCTAAGTGGATCAATCCCTGGCTCATTCTCTAGGCTTACTCTGATTAAAGTTTTAAATTTATCTTCGAATCGTCTTTCGGGAACCATTCCAGAATTTGTGGGCAGCCTCACCCGGCTTGAGCGGCTGCTGTTAGATCAAAATATTTTTACTGGCTCGATTCCTGAAAGTCTAGGAAGCCTCTATGAGTTGCAGGAACTTTTTTTAAATACGAACCTGCTGCAAGGGAGCATCCCCGCCTCGCTAGGTCAGCTTGCCAATCTGAAGACACTATCCCTTTATAACAACT
Source organism: uncultured Myxococcales bacterium (assembly GCA_964537055.1). Classification (GTDB taxonomy): domain Bacteria; phylum Myxococcota_A; class Polyangia; order Palsa-1104; family JAEUJZ01; genus CAZHYV01. The sequence goes on along the minus strand of CAZHYV010000001.1, from coordinate 354,168 downwards.
CTCTCACGGGGTCATTGCCTGAAGTACTGGGAAACCTCTCTAATCTAAAGACGCTCTTCATTAATGGAACTCAGCTCTCCGGGAATATTCCAACCTCCTTTGACAACCTAGACAAGCTAGAATTTCTCCGCGCAAATGACACTCCGTACCTAAACAAAGTTCTTCCTCCCAAGCTTCAGTCGCGATACATGAAAGGTACGCTAGATTATCAGCCCTAGGGTATGAGAAATAGCCTAAGTTACCACCCCAAATCAGAGGGAATCTAGGCCATCCCTACTACGCAGGTAACTTCTTTCGTCCCTCTTCGCTTCGCCCCTTAGATAAAATCATAAGGATAGATAAAGCAGCCGGAGTCATCCCAGGAATCTTACTTGCCTGTCCAACTGAGGTCGGACGAATTTTCATCAACTTCTCTTGGATCTCTCTTGAAAGGCTAGGAACATGCTTGTAATCTAAATCGATGGGCAACCGGTACTCCTCCAGCTGATGCACCTTTTGAGCTTGCTCTTTGTCACGTTCTAAATAGCCGGCGTATTTAATGGTTGTCTCAATTCGGTCTGCGAGTAGACTAGGCAAAGGCTCTTGATCCGTAAGTCGACAGATCTGGACATAAGACAGCTCGGGACGACACAATAATTCAGCAAGGGTTGTGGCCTGATGCAAAGGTGAGCTACCAAAATCCTTGAGCCTCTCCTGCACGGAAGCAGTAGGACTGATCCTAGTCTTTTTGAGCCGTTCCAGCTCTTTTGCTAGCACATCTCGCCTTTGGCAGTACGCCTGCCAACGATTATCATCTAAAAGCCCCAGCCTTCTTCCTAGAGGCATCAGCCGCTCATCTGCATTGTCTTCGCGCAAAAGCAAACGGTATTCTGCCCGTGCGGTTAGCATTCTATAGGGTTCATCGGTACCATGTTTTGTAAGGTCATCGACCAGCACTCCTAAGTATGCTTGGTCTCGACCTAAAATCAGTTCTTCGCCACTCTGACGTAATTTCAGTGCTGCATTGGCCCCGGCCAATAAGCCTTGGGAAGCAGCCTCTTCATACCCAGAAGTGCCATTAATTTGACCCGCCAGATAGAGACCCGCTACATGCTTGGCTTCTAATGTAGGCAGAAGCTGGGTGGCATCAGAGAAATCGTACTCTACCGCGTAGCCAAAACGAAGCATCTTTGCCTTCTCTAGGCCTGGAATCTTTTGCAAAAACTGCCACTGTACATCAGCAGGGAGAGAAGTTGAGATCCCATTAGGATATACTTCGTGTGTTTCTACACCTTCAGGCTCTAAAAAAATCTGATGGCGGGGCTTATCTGAAAAACGAACCACTTTGTCTTCAATGGAAGGACAATATCTAGGACCTACGCCTGTAATTTTGCCCGCATAGAGAGGAGAGCGGTGCAAATTGGCCAAAATAAACTCATGCGCCTCTTGCGTGGTGTAGGTTAAAAAGCAAGACCGCTGGGGCAAGAGAGGCTGTGGCCCATCCTCACAAAAGCGCGGCAAGGGAACATCGCCCTTTTGTTCTTCCAGGCTGGCAAAATCAATCGTGCGGCCATCCAAACGGCAAGGCGTTCCCGTCTTTAAACGGCCTAATGTAAACCCTAATTTAAGAAGAGAGGCAGAAAGCCCACGTGCGGGAGGCTCACCCATCCGCCCTCCTTCGGACTGTTGTTCGCCCACGTGCAGCCGACCCATCAAAAAGGTTCCCGTCGTTAGAATCACTGCCTTGGTTCGAAACCAAAGCTGAAGCGAAGTGGCAAGGCCTATCACTTTGCATTGGGCGCCCTCTCCTTCAGTAAGAATCTGTTGTCCTTCTGCCTGCTTAATATCGACCAGGGGATGATCTTCAACCGCAAGCCTCATATACTGCCGGTAGCGGTGCTTATCAGACTGAACTCGGGTCGCGCGAACGGCTGGGCCTTTGGAGGTATTGAGCTTGCGAAACTGGATTCCTGTCGCATCTGCAGCACGGCCCATCATTCCCCCAAGGGCCTCGATCTCTTTCACCAAGTGCCCTTTTCCCACTCCACCCACGGCTGGGTTACAGGACATATGACCAATGGTGTCGATATTTCCAGACAAAAGCAAGGTTTTGGCTCCTAACCGAGCAGCGGCAAAAGCCGCTTCACAACCCGCGTGACCACCACCTACCACGACGATATCGTAGGCATAAGGATACTCTAACATGGAGACTATTTTGGAGAAGAGAGACGTGGATGTCAAGCCGAGGAGGTAGAGAGAGGTGGAAAGAATTTTCCTAAACCAACCTATTACTTAGAAACGTTGTGGATAATCTCGATATGTCCGATTAACGTCCAGGCATCGCTTAAGGAGTAGGAGATGACAAAATCTAACTTCCCGTCCGCATTCATATCAGCTAACTTGAGAAGCCTGACATCAGCATAAGCCAATCGTTTATAGAATTCACGGGCTCGTTCAAGCTCTCCGTTCCCCTTTCCACGAAAAACCTGAATGGATTGGTCGGTCATAGCCACCAGATCCATTACCTGATCTCCATCCATATCCACGACATCAAGTGAAGATGGAATCGCATCCATAGGGTCCATAATAAGCATGCTGCTGGGGCCGAATTGCCCATCCGCTTTCATAGGGAGCATAACCACTTGTGGAACATGGGATTGCCCAGGAGCTCCACCTATTAAGGCCAAGATATCGGGATGACCATCACGGTTATAGTCTTTCACTACAAGCTGGAACGTCTTTGAAAGAATACTTCCATAACTAACAGACGAGCTTCGGTTAAAGTCTGATGCAAAATTTCCACGGTTCAGCATGACTGAGATGGACACTCCTTTGCTAGAAGCAATGGCTACATCCATCTGTCCATTCTGATCGAAATCCGCTGCCTGCACAAACTTAGGAGCAAAATCTGTAGAAAATTTGTTGACCGTAGTTTCAAATGTACCGTCGCCTTGCCCCAAAAGAATACCGATAGAATTGTCCTTTTCGTTGGCAAAAATTACGTCGAATTTTCCATCTTTGTTGATATCAGCCACCTCAATTCCACGAATTCCCAAATCAGGAAAAGTTCCGGGCAAAAGAGTTTTCTTTAAATCATCGAAGGTGCCATCTCCCTTCCCCAAGAGAACTTCGATCTCGTTCGAGGTAGGGTTTGCAAAGATCACGTCCTGGTTTCCGTCTTGGTTTATATCTTTGACCACTGTTCCTTCCTGAGAAGGGGTAAAGGGAACAGGGGTGGTCGTTTTTGTTCCCGAAGCGAGGATCACATTGATAGAGGGAGCGCTTACATTTTTAACTTCTTTATTTGCATAGAGAATGTCTGGCTTTTTGTCATGATCAAAATCCACAGTGAATAAACTTCTCGGATCTTCACCCGTCAGATCAATATATCGAAATGTCTTCAGCGTATCAAAATCCATAGTGGTTGTGTAATATGAGAACATTTCCTGCTGAAGGTCCGATTCTCCATCTGCATTTGTGGCTGAAACGGGTACATATCCTTGGATCCCCTCATGCTCTGGCAAGAGCACACTAAGCTCGTTATTCGAGATCCAGGTAGAGGTCGTAGTAATTCCGCCAATACTAATCTTGGTACCAGGATTAAAACCTGTGCCTACAATGGTGAGCGTAGTTCCTCCTTTGGTACTCCCAACATCAGGGCTCACTTTTTCGATATGAAGCGAAGTAACACTTCCTGGGTCTTCACAGCTTGATCCTACAGTGATGAGAGCTCCCGCGATGAGGAGGATGTGCCGCGCTTTCATTGCTTTCTCCTTTGGCTTTGCGCCTTACTTAGATCAAATTGCGGTTTAAGAATACCATAAATCCTGCCGAACTCTCAAGAGGCTTTTCGAATGTAAGTTTACATTTACCCGTCGCTACTTTTAGCCAAATGTGAGCAGAGGAAAGGGAATTTTTCACACAAGCGCAGAATGTACTCGATAAGCTTGTCGTATTCCAAAATAAACTCTCCTCCAAACCAATCCCTCCATCTGCCTATTTTTTCTGAAATGTACAAAATCACTACCATTGTCATTTTATGCCTTGACATGTATATACAAAATAAGGAATATACGAGATATGGAATCTGTGTTCGAGATTATTGCAGAGCCAAACCGCCGTGCGATACTAACCCTTCTGGTCTCCTCACAACAATCGGTTGGGGAGATTGAGCAAAAGTTAGGCATGTCACAGCCCGCCGTGTCAAAGCACCTACGAGTGCTGAGAGAGGCCGGTTTTGTCGCATGCACAGTGGACGCCCAGCGCCGTCTTTATCGGCTGAAACCTAACTCTCTCAAGGAAGTCGATGTCTGGCTGGCTCCATTTCGTCAGTTTTGGTCTACTCACATCGATGCTCTCGAACGCCATCTCGACCATACAGATCAAGCCAGAACAAAAAGGAAGACTAGGAGAAGAAATGATCGATCGTGAAAAGTATACACCGGGTCCGGCCAAAGGAGCGCAGGTACGGAAGGATGGAGAGCAATGGACACTCCTTCTTGTGAGAGAACTAAACCACTCACCCGAAAAAGTCTGGCAGGCGCTTACCGATCCAGCACATCTGCAACAGTGGGCTCCCTTTAATGCTGATAGGAGCCTGGGAGCGGTTGGGGCAGTGGTGAAGCTTGCTACCGTGGGATCGCCCACACCGCATATTTCCGAAACTATCGTGACGCGAGCAGACGTGCAGGAGGTGCTTGAGTATACCTGGGGTGGTGCCAATCTTCGGTGGGAACTCGAGGCCTTTGCTGGTGGCACACGCCTTATGCTGTGGCACAGCATCGACCGCCGCTATATCTCTATGGGCGCAGCGGGGTGGCACATTTGTTTTGATGTCCTTGACCGGCTCCTTAGTGAGAAGCCGATCGGCCGTATTGTCGCTGGTGAAGCAATGAAATTTGGCTGGCAGCGACTGAACGCAGAGTACGCCAAGCAGTTTGGCATTGAATTTAATAAGGGATAAGACCAACTACGCCTTGACAATACCTACATTTGTACTCATATTAAAAATATTGATAATTTCATAGGGGGCGATTTGGTTTCGACGGGGATGGACTTTGTAGGTGGTTGCGTGTCGAGCCCCGAGGCCTCGTAAATCCCTCGGAAAACATAAACGCAAATCAAAACGCGTACGCTCTCGCCGCTTAATAACCGGCCGATAGCCGTCTAGGTTTGGAAGTTACTGCAAACAAACCATAGGCGACACTTTTGCAGTACGAAGGCCCAAAGGCCCACCGTAGGGTTTTTCGTATAAGGTGGAACGAACCTGAAGACGCCTGCTCATTGGCAGCCTCAGGGGGGTTAGTAGATGAGATACACACGTAGGAGCTACTATGAAGCATGTCCGGACCCGGGTTCAATTCCCGGCGCCTCCATTATTACAAGCCAAGATGGCTTTATTATAAGCTAAGATAACTTGCCTGGATGATGCTCTTGCTTGGATAAGCAAAGCCTTTTTATCCTGTAACCTCCGGTTCTTCTCGTTCTTCCCCAGCAAAACGGGTTTGGCGAGCATGATACGGGGCCCTTTTGCGCTCTCTCCATTTTGCAATTGATTCTAAACAATATCCTACCCCAAGCCATAAGCATACTAGTGTCAGTGGGATTCCAAGAATTCTTGAGTTAATTGTTCCCAAAATACCCAACCCCAGAAGAACAAGAGCCACCACAGTCGAAGTAGACCAAGCACTTTGCTGAAAAGGCCTTCGTAACGCGATCCCCAAAACAGCGGCGCCGGCTCGGGCAACTGCAGCCTTGGCCTTTTGGGTACGCCGGATTTTGGCAGCCGGGGTTGGGGCTAATAAGATTTCCACTGGGTCTTCTTGTTTAGATATAGAGCCGTTTTTTAAAATCCTTTGTCCTTTGCGAGAGGTAGAAGAGAGAACAAGCTCATTCGCGTTTTTGAGATCTCTTAGGAAGCTTTCCTCCATCTGCTTCGCAAATCCGAGATCATCCGTAATGACATCAAGCTCACAATTGCTAAAGAAGCTAGCCGCATTCATATTTGAGGAGCCTATCCTTGACCATCTGCTATCGACTACGGAGGTTTTTGCGTGGAGCATAGGTCCTTCCCATTCGAAAATACGCACTCCTTCCTTGAGAAGTCCGCTGTAGCCCGAGCGGCTCACCCAAGAAACCAAACCTAAATCCGAATGCCTCGGGACAAGGACTCGTACGTCGACTCCATCTCTGGCTGCGGTGACCAAACCTTCATAAAGAGGCGCAGGGAGAATAAAGTAAGCATCTGTGATCCAAATCCGAGACGAAGCCGTTGCAAAGGCAGCCTGGAGTGAACGGTAGATCCGAGCTAGACCGGGAAGCCCACGGACTACTTGTACAGAAGCCCCAACTTCCCAGTCTCTTACAGAGAAGGGAGGAAAACTTTCCTCGGATAAGGGTTCACCACATAAAGACCAAGTAGCGTTAAATGCATGGCATAGCGCCAGAGCACCAGGGCCTTCTATTTGAATGGCAGTATCTCGCCAGGGAGCAATGTCAAGCTCCTTATCCCCTGTCCACGCATCCCCAATACAAAGTCCTCCTACAAAACCAACTTTCCCATCAATACATAGCAATTTGCTATGATTCCGTTGATAGATAATCAATGAGTTTGTAAGTTTCGGCGGGTTGAAGGCTCGAACAATGGCTCCTGCTTGCTCGAGGCGGCGCCATACTTCCTGACTGGTTCCCAAAGTACCTAGCCAATCGTACTGTACAAAAACTCGTACCCCTGCCTTGGCTTTGCGGATAAGAGCATCTACGAATTGTCCTCCAATGGTGTCGTAGTGGATAATATAATTTTCTAAAAAAATACTATGGCTTGCCTTATCTATCTCCTTCAGCCATGCGGCATAAACAGCTGGACCATCTTGCAAAAGTTTTACTTGGTTCCCCTCGATGAAGTTTGATTCACCGGCCCGGCTATAGGCGCGTAGCTGCATAGGGTATGCTGGATCTTCTGTGTGAATCATTGCAATAATATTAGTATCATGGACTTGGAAAACCACCTATATTCTTTGTTACAGCCTCTAAAGGAGACCATAAGAACTATCTTTGACCAAGCATCGCCCTTCTTGAAGGCATATCTGTTTTCTGATAGGAAACATAAGCGTTTTAGGCTTTGTCTTCTTTTGCTAAAACAAAGCTGTTTCCATCTTGGTCTACAAATTGGGCATGCATTCCCCAAGATTGTTTGGTCGGTGGCTCGATAAATGTTACGCCTCTTGCAGATAATTCTTGGTACGTTTTCACCACATCGTCACAAGTTAAACAAACTCCTGTGTAAGTTCCAATGCGGTCCTCCATCCCCGGGGGCGTAAATAAGGCGAGGGTTACCCCTCCCTCTTTTGGAGCTACTTCAATCCAGCGCATTTCTGGTCCCATCGGAACATCGGTGTGAACTTTAAACCCTAGCTTTTCTATATAAAATTGTAACGCTTTCTGTTGGTCACGTACGCAGACGCCCACCAAGCTTACCTTAGAAATCATATCGTCTCCTTAAATAAGCTTTACCAGACGTTTTTATTTCTACCAACAAAAATGAAATTTCCCTCGAGGCTAATCGACTGGAAGCATCCTAACAATGAAACACTTCAAATGGTCCGTCTCTGGCAGCCCAAGTAGAGGGGGATGGTCATGGGCTGCATTTCTGCGCTCAATCAGCTGAAGCCGGCACCCTGCATCTTGGGCAGCCTCGTAGAGCATCTCAGCAAACACCAAAGGAGAAATGTTGCCAGAACAGCTGCAAGCGATAAGGATTCCAGCAGGGCTTAGGCAGCGCAAGGCTCGTAGATTTAACTCTTTGTAGGCCCGCAATGCAGCGTCCATGCTGGCCTTTGGGTGCTTTGTAGCTCCTCGCTTTGCTAAAGCAGGTGGGTCGACCACGATAAACGAAAATTTTTGGCGCTGTCTTTCGAGATCCCGCAGCCAATCGAATGCATTTCTTACTTGAAAATCAACGGGAACCTGGTTTAGACTTGCGTTTCGCTTGGCTCGACGAATCGCTTCTGGGTTTTCGTCGCCTGCTAGCACAGCAAACCCTGCACGAGCTAAGGCTAACGCAAACCCCCCATGGTAGGTAAAGACATCGAGCGCAGGCCCTTGAGAAACGAGCCTTTGGGTGAAACACCAAGCGTGATTTTCCTGCTGGTCCAAAAAAGCGCCTGTTTTTCCGTCACGCAAAAGATCAGTCTCCATCAGCGAACCTGCATCATGATAGGTAACTACGGTATCTTCAGAGCCCAAAAGGACCTCTTTGATCCTCGGTAGGTGTTCCAAATCTCGATTACTTCCATCGTCCCGAGAAACAACTTGCTTTACCCCAAACTCCTCTACCAGAATTTGTGCAATCATCCTCTTACGCAGATCCATTGCAGCTGTAGAGGTCTGGATCACCGCTGCCTCTCCATACCGGTCAATGAATAAACCTGGAAGCTGATCTGCCTCGCTATGAACCATGCGATAGGAATCAGGAGGACCAAGCGGATGAACGGAGGGCTGCCGAAACAAATTCTCACGATAGCTTTGGGCCTGCCTCATTCTTACAGAAAGAAGCCTTCGGTCGAGAGTACAGCGCTGAAATGATAAGAGTCGAATTGGAACACGACTCTGCTTTGCATAAAGCGCTGTTCCTAGAAAGATCCCTTTGGGGTCAAAAAGAGAAGCGATGTCTCTTCCCTCCTCAGGGTGATGTTCTATGTACTGAGATCGTAGCCAGGGGCTCCCAGATTTGACAAGGCGTGCACCCTCCTTTGTAAGACGAACAATAGGGATCGAGTTGGGCGATGTAGGGTCTGATGTATGATCCATAGATTGTGCATATTAAGATCATTTCGCTGCTTGACGAAAGAGGCAAGACAACTTAACTTGCAGAAGAACATCAACCAAGCAGACAAAGGAAACTCCAGCGATGGCACATACCGCGAAAAACTTTGATCCTTTAATTCAGCATTGTAAACAATTCCTCAGCGAGAATCAGCTAAAGGCACATTTTACTCTCTACCAGGGTTACGTGAAAAAGCTTAATGAAATCGAGGAAAAACTTGCAAAAACCGATCCAACGACGGCCAATTATTCCTTTAGCGAATATTCTGAATTACGCAGACGAGAGCCTGTGGCCTACAATGGGACGGTTCTCCACGAACTGTACTTTCAGAATCTGGGAGCCCCCCGTCAGAGTGTGCCTGCCGCTTTCAAAAAAGCGGCCGAGCAGTCTTTTGGATCTTGGGAGAATTTTCTTGCCGATGTGAAAGGAATTGTGGGTTCTGGGCATGGATGGTGTTTAGTAAACTATGATTGGAACTACAGTAAAGTCCGCAACGTATTTGTCCAAAGTGAACATCATGTAGGTCTCATGCCCAACCAGTCTACCCTCATTGCTATTGATGCTTGGGAACACGCGTATTTTATGGACTATGGTACTAAAAAACCCGATTATCTCTCTGGTGTAATTGAGCATCTAAATTGGCAGACGATTGAGCAGCGGCTTTTAGAGACACCCATTGGAAAGTAACATCTTCCTTTTCTAATTCATGAAAAGCTTGTACGATACCTCCACTTTATGAACCCCACCAAGCCTAAGCCAAAACCAACCGAGCACAAAACCCTGGTTCGGAATAAGCGGGCTTTTCATGATTACTCTGTCCTCCAAACGTGGGAAGCAGGCATTGTCCTTTTTGGGTCCGAAGTAAAATCGATCCGTGGTGGCAAAGCACAGCTTGTAGATGCCTATGCTATAGCCAAAGATGGAGAGCTTTTCATAAGCCACATGAAGATCCAAGAGTATGCATGGGCGAACCAGTTCAACCACCCTCAAGAACGGCCTCGAAAGCTTTTATTACATAAAAGAGAAATTCTTAAATTAATACAGGCCATTCAACAAGAGGGGCTAACCCTCATTCCTCTTGAGATGTATCTGAAAGAGGGGAAAATCAAAGTTCTTTTGGGTCTTTGTAAAGGCAAGCGGCAGTACGATAAACGCATGGCAGAAAAAGAAAAAGACGTTAAACGAGAGCTAGCGAAGATTCGATGATAGTATAAGCCTCTTATCACTACTGAGATCTCGACCCCTATGATCTTATCTGGGCCCTCTCTAACAAAGACTTTCTTTTGACCAAAGGCTTCCCTGTCCGTCCGTTCTCTGCTAGAACGTTCTTATGGCAGACTCATTCGTAGCAACTTCCCAATCTGGTTTTGGCTCAAACCTTTTCAAATCCGTGGCAGGAGTTTTCTTTGGCATTGCTCTCTTCTTTGGCTCCTTCGCTGTTTTATGGGTTAACGAGGGCCGAATCGATCTTTCCTTATTGGCCCAAAAGGCGATCTCTATTGATTCTATGAAACCTGCGCCAGGCTCTGAGGGAACATTTGTCTCTACGACAGGGCTAATCAAGCTGGAAGAAGATGTAGGCGATCCCAAATTTTTGAAACCAGGTGCCTACCTCTCGCTGGAGAGGCACGTAGAAATGTTTGCTTGGGTAGAAAAAGTAGAAACAAAAGAAGAAAAACAGCTCGGGGGATCTACCAAAACAATAAAGACATATAATTATGTTAAAGAGTGGACCTCATCTCCCAAAGATTCATCGAGGTTTGAATACCCAGAAGGCCACAAAAACCCTCCACTTCCTGTGAAAGAAGCTAGGTTTAAAGCCAAGAAAGCCTCTATCGGTATTTACGATTTTTCCCCGCAAGAAGCAGCCCTTCCGTTAGAGGGGCCTCTCTCTCTAACAAAAGAGCAGCTCATCGCTTCGGAAGAGGAATATACTCTGGAAGAGGAAACCTACCTCTTCCATGGGGAGGGGACATTCTCTTCACCCCTTGTCGGAGATATCCGTATCTATTATACTGCCTTTTCCCCGATAGGATCCTATACCCTGTTTGGACAACTGTCCGGAAATGAAATTCGTTCCTACTATGATACCAAGGAAGATACCTCGCTTTATCGTCTTTTCCGAGGAAGCCGTGACGAAGCAATTTCTACGCTAGCGACAGAACATAAGATCATGACCTGGGTCCTTCGCCTGGTTGGGTTCCTTATGATGTGGATAGGGCTTACTCTCATTTTGGGTCCTATCCAGGTCGTTATGGATATTATCCCCTTCTTGGGCAGCGCAGGTAGACTGCTTATGGGAATCGCGCTGCTTCCTATAGCTCTTGTTCTTTCAGGGATCACCATCCTCATCTCTCTTGTTGCCCATCAGGTGGTGATTCTCATTTTTGTCCTGGTAGGGCTGACAGGATTATTTGTATGGCGGTACATCGTGGCAAAGAGGAAAAAAAGAACCTTGTAGCAATCTTAACCAAGGCCCTACTTTTCCGGATTCAGCCGAGCCTTCACCAGAGAGATTTGACGCTCTTTGTAGGCACGATGGCTGTTTTCGTCCTGCTCATTCTTCGTTTCTGTCTCTAAATCGATCAGTTGAAACTCCGTCAGTACGAAAATGACAGCACGTGGATCGAAGCCCGATGAGACCCCTAAGGGAGATTTCATCTGTTCTAGCACCGCACCAACACGGATAGGCAGGTCCGCAATAAAGTTGAGCACCTTGTAGCCTGAACCCGAGAACGTATTGACCGTACTTCCTAACGTTTGCTCAGAACGAGCACTCTCTTTCTGCATAGGGGCTAGATAGGCATCACCCCAAGGAGAGGCTGAAACCACTTCATCAAAAGGCAAGATACTATTTACGGTTTGTCCCGGAATTACATAATTGAAAGGGATCAGACGGTGAAGCATTTCATTGAGGAGAGGTCCTAGATCTGTTCGATCTCGCACAATCAAGCGGAACCTTAGCTTATCATACACATGGGCTGCAATGGATTCACGCTTGGCCAACAGTTTTGTAATCAAACTGCTATACTCTTTACGGCTCCAAGAAAACTCGATAATCGGATGCCCTGCCGCCCGAATTTCCTCCACTACTTGTAACACCTTGTTTTCGACCAGCCCAAACACTTGGTCATTCGAAACGGGAAGTTTAAAAAGAATCTCCCGCCCCTCCAAGTGATGCATGACGTGCATCACTTTGAGAATCATACAGGCATACCTTTGATACCGATCTCGCTTTGAAGCGAGAATAAAGAGTTCTTTTGCCGGGACTTCCGTTGCAATCTCTCTTGGAATTCGGTAGTCAAGATGGCGAATTAAGTATTCATTTGCTTCCGACCGAAGCCGCTCTAGACGGGCAATGTCTTCAGGATGCCTCGGATCAAATTCATTCACCCGGAGAAACCGGTCCACTTCTTCCGGCTGAGTCAACGACAAATAATGCCAATCAATCACTGAGTTGCCTAATAGCAGCAGCCGTATTGCATCCAAATCTGCAAGCGAGACGGTGCTTATAAAATTGCTCACTTCCTTCCTACCTTCCTTTGGTCGAGATCCGACAAGTGTATCTTAAAGTTTTCTTTCCAAAAAACCAACATTTCTTCGATGCCTGTGCTCTACCAGACGAACAGACGGGCTTCTTTCATGCTTTCTCTCTTTGATTTCGATTTCTGAAGAGTTCCGAGTTACGAGAGCCCGAGAGGAGGGACGATTTTATTTTTTGGAAATAGAGAGGGTCCCCTTGACTTTTTTCTGAAATTTCGATTCAAATATGAGCGTTTATCTGCAATAGTTTCAGACGTAAAGATTGAGGTTATTTTATGCGCAAACAAAAACGTTCCCACGGTTCTTCCATCCAGACCCCTTTAGGAATCGATGCTCTCTATGAACAAGAATTACAGACCCTCAATGAAGAAATCCGGAGGCAAGCAGCAAGGTCCTTGTTCTATAAATTACAACCTCAAAACAAGACCACGGTCGAGCAATTCCTCACTACATTGAAACAACATCAAGAGATATGGTCTGAAGTGTCGCAGATGGGTATCGTAGATTTTGCCTCTGCTATTTTAGGCCATAAGAAGCACGATGGTCGAAACGGGGTTACAGAAGAAAAGCTCTCTGGGAAACGAACGCGCTTAAATGATGAGCAAAAGGAGTCATTAAAAGCAGTCATTCTAGAAATTTTGGCACAAACCAAAAGTGGATTGAATCGGAATGAGATTGCTAAGCATTTTAGCTTGGAGCAAGTGGATCAACTACAAATCGATAGGGCAGAGCTACCAAATAAACTAAGACAACCTCTGGCAGAACTACTCCACAGCAAAAGAATTCATTCTCATGGAGCCAAACGTTTATTGAAGTATCTTTTAGGTCCAACGGCCTCCTCAGCCAAAGCCAAAAGAACATAAAAGTTTTACCAAAAACTCCCGCACCCCCTTAGATCGGTGAGAAATCAGGTTTTTGATCGATGGAGGAATCTCTGCAAAGGTCTTCCCTAGGTAAGGTGTAGGATCATCCAAAACCCCCTCAAATTCTTGTTCGGATGGCAAAAAGAGCGGATCATACCCAAAGCCGCGGGTTCCTCTTTCAGAAAAACCGATAAATCCCTTACAGACTGTATCTGTCCAAAGATCGGTAGAACCTCCTGTGCACAGATAGAGAACACATCGGAATTGTGCCTTGCGCTTAACCCAGGGCAAATCTTTTAATGCATAAAGGAGCTTTTGGTTGTTTTTCTCTGCAGAGCTAGGTTCGCCCGCATACCGAGCTGAATAAATCCCGGGGGCCCCTTGTAAAGCCTCTACCTCAAGACCGCTATCATCTGCTAATGTCCAAAGTCCCGTTCTTTGAGAAAGAAGGGTTGCTTTAAGACGAGCATTCTCATAAAAGGTGCTTCCTGTTTCCTCTATGTCCATCGCAACTGGAAGGTCAGATAAAGTCCTTAGTGTAAAGTTCTCATTGTGTGTCCCAAGAAGTTCTAGAAATTCTCGTTTTTTGCCCTCATTGTGTGTGGCGAGGACAAGGATTTGTCTTCTGGCCTTTTGAGAACCTTTCACCCTACCACTCCCACTTTCTCTAAAACAGCAGCTTGGTGTTGGAATAGTTGGTTGATCCCCAGGATAGCTAAGCTTGTCATTTTGGAGAGTTGTTCTTGATCAAAGGATTGCTTCTCTGCAGTTCCTTGAAGCTCAATAAAATTTGAGACTCCTTCCTTTTTTGACATGACAACATTCATATCAACGTCTGCTTGGCTGTCTTCTTCGTAATCGAGATCTAGGCAAGCCTCTCCTCTAACCATTCCTACGGACACAGCAGCCACCATCTGCAAAAGAGGGTTTTTGCTAATGACTTTCTCTCTTAGGCATTTCTGAATGGCTAAGGCCAGTGCCACAAATCCCCCTGTAATCGCCGCCGTCCGCGTTCCCCCATCTGCTTGGATCACATCACAGTCCACAGTCAAGGTCCGCTGGCCCAATAGCTTCCGATCAACGGCGGCACGTAGGGATCGGCCAATCAAGCGCTCGATCTCTTTGCTACGGCCGCTGGGAGCTCGAGAAATCCTCGAGGAACTAGATCCCGGCAACATGCTATACTCAGCAGTGACCCAGCCTTGGCCTGTCCCGAGCAAAAAGGGAGGAACGCGTTCTTCTAAAGAGACCGTGCAGAGGACCCAAGTATCACCAAAACGGATCAGCGCACTTCCTTTGGGATGACGTAGGTAATTCGGCTCGATTTGGATGAGACGCAGCTCATGAGGATCTCGATTGGTGCGAAGATTCTGATTCTGAGGAAAATTTTGTAAAGGCATAGGGCTCTAATCTAGCAGCCCGATAAAAATATGCAGCTAAAAATAGATAGAAACAACCTATTTTGATTGAGAACCTCTATAGTTTCGTGATATTGTAAGCAAGCTGCCAATAGATTTTTTGTAAAACAAGTGTTGCCTAGATTTGGAGGCCCCATGAGACGTCCCTCTTCAATTTTAACTGGGTTGAGCCTAGCGGCTCTTTTATTTCTAATGACCAGCTCTCAAGGAAGAGCGGCATTCGACGTGCAAAACTTTCGTCCATCCCCCGGCCCCCGAGATCTTGTCATTGTTCCTCAAACCGAGGCGGTTTATCATCTTTCTGTAGCCACAGGGTTTTTCTTCAACTTTGCTCTCGACCCTCTGATTTTAGTGAATACTGTGAGCGATCAAAAAATGGCTGATCTCGTCAAAAATCGGTTGCAGTTCGATTTAATGGCCGCCCTAGGAATCTCTAAATGGTTTGAGGTGGGGGTTGTGTTTCCTATTATCTTTTTCCAGCAATCGGACAATTTAAGGGATATTGGCCGAGAAGGTACGATTCGTGGACAATCTATTGGGGACTTTAGTTTATTTACCAAATTTCCATTGGTTCATCGCTCTAAATTAGATGAAGGCTTTGGATTAGCCCTATCGTTACGAACCAATTTTCCCACAGGGTCGGTGAGAGATTTTACTAGCGATGGAGCTTTCACATTTAATCCCACCGTGATCATGGACTATCGGTTTAAAACCAAAAAGATTCTTCTTTCTACCGCACTGGGGGTATATTTCCGACCTACGGTTGAGATGATTCCAAAGCAACCTCGTTTAGGCCCCATGTTTACCGCCCAGGCTGGGGTGGAAGTCCCTCTGATCTTCCAAAAGGATTGGGGCATTTCTACCATTGCAGGATTTTATGCCAACGTTCCCCTGACAACGCCCATTGGACGGGAAGGAGGATGTGTTCCCTCTGAAGCTTTGTTTGGGGTACGGGGACATAGGCCCGATCAAGGACTGACAATCACGACGGGATTTAATTTTGGGATGGACTGTGGGTTTGGTGTTCCCTCATTCCGCTATTGGTTATCTATGATCTACGTGCCACCCACCATGGAAGAACGGATGCGTGTCAAAGCGCTCCTATCGGACATTTGTCCAAAAGTTCGATTGCGGAGAGACGAGAAATACTTCTCAGGCTGCCCTTTGGCCCTTCGAAAAGGCAATCGAATCATCCTTCTGCCAGGGCTGCAGTT
The DNA here is from genome assembly GCA_964537055.1 of uncultured Myxococcales bacterium. Classification (GTDB taxonomy): domain Bacteria; phylum Myxococcota_A; class Polyangia; order Palsa-1104; family JAEUJZ01; genus CAZHYV01. The sequence continues at coordinate 338,327 of CAZHYV010000001.1, read as the reverse complement.
CTCTTTGGATGAATTCGCTGTTGACCCAGCTTCTTTTGTTTTGCTGGATCAGGCCTCTGTTGAAGTTAAGAAAGCTCTTAAGGAAAATCCAAACGATAAAGTCTTAATTGAAGGCCATTCTGATCCAAGAGGGGCCGGTGGAAAACTTAATGCTGATTACAACTACAACCTCGACCTATCAAGACGTCGAGCTGCTTGGGTTCTTAAGTATCTTGTTTCCCGGGGGATTCCAGAAGATCGTCTGGCCTCAATAGGGTACGGGTTTACCAAGCCACTTCCTGAGGATGAGTTACCTCCAGGAAATATTTCGGATGAAGATTTTTATTATATGACCCGACGAGTGGATTTTTTGGTTGTAAGCCCAGCAGAGTTAAAACAGGCTCTCGAGGAAGCACCACGGATGGTTGTACCCAAGGATAGGGCAAAAAGTCCTTTGGATATGCAAATTGTGGGGGAAACAAATTCTGCTCCCCCTGTAGGCAAGGCCCCTGCAGGCAAACCTTTAGAAAAGAAGAATCCCTCATAAAGAAAAAGAGAACTCTCTATCCAAAAGCTTTGCGGTTTATTTTTTGAACATATCGACCGCGTATACCTTTTCATGGTTTGTGATAAAGAAAATACGGTTGGTCTTTCCGGAGGGGGAAGATGTGGAGTTCAAAGACAGCTCTTTGATGACAGGAGCCTCTGTAATTCCATTCCAGGGCACAAGACCACGACCCAAAGGACCTTCCACGTTGGTAATGCGGAGATACTGGTTCAAACTTCCCTGCTTCCGATCTACTACGTAAAGTCCTTTTTCTGAGGAAGCAACCAGAAGGTAGGAGTCCTTGATGACCGGAGCCGAAGTCTCTCCCCCATCCTTAATGGATTGTCTCCAGACAACAATGCCCGTGCTTGCATCCAAACAGTAGATTCCGCCAATGCCTAGGCTTACATAGACAAGCTTTCCTTCGTCATCAACCGCAAGAGGGCCTGCCCCAGAACGGGCGTATCTCTTTAGATCATAATGCCATTTAATAGAGCCATCCTGAGGCTGAAGCGCAAATATACCTGCTTCGAAGGTAGATACGTACAGCGTCCCATTTCGAAGAACGGGAGTATAGACCTGGTAAAACTCATGTTGTTCATTAACGAGGGGCTGTTTCCAAAGAACTTCACCATCGGATTCCTTCAAGGCAACTACATGACCATCCAAGAAGCCAGCGTAAATGATATCGTCCTCTATGATCAATCCCATGGAGGTTCGGATGTTGAGTGCATTTAAGGAGGCCCTTTCGTGAACCCACACTTCCTCTCCATCTTTTGCCCGAAGTTTATGCAGGACTCCATCCGAAGAAATAAAAAATAAGTGGTCGCGATGATAGACTGGTGAGGAACGGACCGGTGCTTTGGTATGATGAGTCCATTGAATTTTTCCTGTACCTGCATCTAGAGAGGTTACATCCCCCACTTCGTTTCCTACAAGAACAATGCCCCCTGCTCCCGCTGTTCCAGCTGGCAGGTATACAGGTGTGCTACCAATAGGACCTGAGAGGGTTTGCTTCCATAGGGTCTGCCCCGTCATTTCATTTAATGCATACAGAGTCCCCTTGGTTGATCCAACAAACACTTTGTTTTCCCCGATAGCGACCCCTGCAAAGGTTTGAAAAAGATAATCGGATACATAACTGATTTTGGAACCAATGGAAGTTGTCCAAGCTGTTTTCAACTGAACCTTTGGTTCTTGGTTTTCACGAATCGAGGGCCATCCGCTTTTACATTGCATGAACAAAAAGAGGCATCCTAAAAGCCCATAAAAACCACCCGTGGTAGTGAAAGACTTCTTTGAAGAAATCGTTTTGTCTAAAACTGCGCGAGAAGACGTTCGCATCATCACTTTTCTATCCATTTTTATTCTAACTCTAGCAATTGGTTTTGAATCCGAGCCTTCCACACAGGCGACCAATCATCGAGCTTCGCGAGCTTCATATAGATCTCACGACGTATTGGCACAGTGGTGGAATCTGATGCTAATAAACGAGCATAATTCCATTCAAACCAAGATTGATAAAACTCGGGTTGTGTCTTTCGCTCTAATTCCCACTGTTTCAGCGCTTCCTCTCGCCGGTTTTGAGACTCTATTGATAATAAGAACGCTTCCTTTAGAAACGGCTTGATGTCGCTTTTAACGGAGGGATCTTGAGATTTCTGTTGATACATCGTGGCTGCTTCTGAGAACTTCCCAAGATCAAACAGAATATTGGCCTGAAGGATCTTAGCCATTCCTGTGATGGTGGTTTTGGGGTAGGTTTGAATCAGTTCATCTATCAGTTTTAACGTGGCAGCGGCGCGTTCCTCGGACGTCTTGTATCGCTGAACATTCATACTAATAGAGGCAACCTCGTTGTCTTTTTGCAAACTTGCTTGGTAGGTTTCCATCGCACGAGCAAGCAGAAGGTTTGCTTTCTCATTCCGCAAAGCACGGACGTAGAAAAATGCAAACGTTCCCCCTGAGATCGCTACAAGCAGCAAAAAGCCAAATCCTACGATCTTGTTAAGGACCGATCTTTTCGCACCGAGCGGAGGTTCAGGAGATTCGTACGTTTTTTGAAGCCGTGAAGAGAGAGAATACTTAGCCATAGGACTCCCGGTTGTTAGAAATAAAGGACACTGTTCTTGCCAATCTGAGGAAGAGCAGCATGGCCTAGAAAACTACCAGAAACTATGCAGTCTCGTCAAACACACATTTCCCTTTTCTCGATTCTTCAGCAAGATTGTATCAGGTTAGGAAGCCTACTCGTTCTGGACGAGAGACGGTGTTTTTGTTTTCACAAGTTCACGGACTAGCATACGATATTCGGCAGGGTCAAGAAGGTCACTGACAAAATCCCAAGGCCAGCTTCTACGGCCCTCGGGAGGGAGTCGATGATATTTTCTGCAATAGGCTCGTAGAAAGCGTTTGGTTCCAGGGTTGGCATAACCTCCTCCGGGCCCCACTAAATTTCCAAACTCAGGACGGTACCGTTTCACAATCTCATGCCAAAGCTCATCACGCTTGACCTTGGCCAAAATAGAAGCGGCAGCTACAGCGCTATGCGCAGACTCTGCCTGGTTTACAGCCTGCAAATGAGGATATTTCAGATTGAGGGGACCAAAAAGACGGGCTCCATCCGCAACGATTCGATGAGCCTTTGGAGCTCTCTCAAGCATAAAAGCAGCCTTTTCCTGCTCAAGCTGGTTTAATTCCCCTAAAAGGGTACGCTTATCAATTTCCGCGGGATCTATAATCTCTAGAGCTGTATGCGAAGCTACTTTAAGAATTTCAGGAACCAGGGCCAGCCGCCTTAGATGAGCCTTGGGTCCTGCACCAAAACGTTTGCTATCGACTACCCCTTTTTCGGTGAGGGTGCGGCCTGCTTCTTCGGTGAGCCCTACGCAGGCAATTACCATAGGCCCCAAAATCGGTCCTCGTCCTGCTTCATCGATCCCTAAAACTAACTCAGAACCCGGAATAGAAGTAAAAAGAGCTTGATGCATAGAATCCTTCAAACCTACCCCTAATCCATTTCTTGGCGTTCTACAATGAAAATGTCTTGGGCTTAGAACCGATTGTCAAGAAATGCACCGAGGAAATAGGTGAGGAAATTCTTTTCTTAGCTGGGATGTATCGCGGTTGTCTGTTTTGTAGACTTGTTTCCGAAAATTGATAAACGACTGAGAAACGATTTTCTTTACCGCATAGTTTTTCATCGCTTTGATCAAGGAGCCACCAGCATCAATATAGAGTTGGTATTCTGCCATAATTTCCTCTCCCGAGGCAGATGGATAAAAGTGCCAATGACCACGAATCGTATTGAGGCGCACAACCCCTTTTTTCTCAGGATAATGAAGAGCGGGATCAGTCGTAAAATTTAATTGGACCTGCTTAAGAAGGCTGATGCAGCTTAGGCGAGTCGCTAGATAGAAGTCTCTGTCTTGGATTAGCACTGATGGAGAGATGCGGTTATAGAAAACTCGCCCATTGGGATCACCTGGAGTTACACCGACCAATTGAGGTTGCTTTGAGCTTTTCATCCAATCGCTATAGTGTTCATTGTCAATTAAGACATTTAGAATAGCAACGATTGAAGAATGTATTTTCCCGCGTGCACGAACCTCGATCAAAGAATCGGTCGCAAGGTTTCGTTTCTCTATGGTTACACCATCCTCATTGGCAAGGAATTCCCAGTCTCCTTGGGCTGCTTCTAATTTCCTTAGAGAGAGAACGGTTGCAAAGAAGAAGACGAAACAGGTAGTTCTACGAAAGGAGTACAGGGCTAAGAACTTTAACATGCGGGTAACTTATATCTCTTAAAATGAGTTGTCCATCTCTCAAAGCAAAGGTTTGGTAATTAATAAAAAAGTGCCATAGTCGAAAGTTCTTTCTTTTTCCTGCAGGATGGTTATAGTACATATCTCTTAAATAGGCTTCTTACCACAGAGCCTATTCAACAAGAACCAAAGAAGATTGTATCGGGTGCCTGCTTACGAATCATCTGTGAGCATTCCACCCTAAGTAGTTTTCATAAGTTTGGCTACGGGCGACGGAATGTAGATGAATCCGCCAGGCTGGGAACGGAGCAACGGTAGTTTGTAGACCGGGCGCCTGTAGCCATTTTTCTAAAAAGTTTATACAAACACATGTCCTATCTTGTCTTAGCACGAAAATATCGACCGCAAACTTTTGCCGATGTGATTGGGCAAGAGCAAGTCACAAAAACGCTAACCCATGCCATTGAGATGGGAAGGCTGCACCATGCCTTTCTATTCTGCGGAGGCCGAGGGACAGGAAAAACAACCACTGCACGCATCTTGGCCAAAGTGCTTTCATGCCACCAACCAAAGGGGGCTATTCCCTGCAACCATTGTGAGGCCTGTATCGAAATTACGGAAGGAACCTCTGTCGATGTTCAGGAGATTGATGCGGCCTCTCAAAATAAGGTTGAGGACATCCGTGAGCTTCGAGAGTCTATCCGATACGCACCCTTACGGGGGAAAAAGAAAGTGTTTATTCTGGATGAGGTTCATATGCTTTCAACAAGTGCATTCAATGCACTTTTGAAAACTTTAGAAGAGCCGCCTCCTCATGCTGTTTTCATTTTTGCGACGACGGATCCTCATAAAATTCCCAGCACCATTTTATCAAGGGTGCAGCGCTATGATTTCAGACTGCTCTCGATTTCACTTCTGGTTGAGCATTTATCAAAAATCCTTACCCAGGAAGAAATTCCTTTTGAACCTGAGGCTTTGCTTTTGGTTGCTCAGGAGGGAGCCGGTTCCGTAAGGGATTCCTTGTCTTTGCTTGATCAGGTGCTTGCCTCTCACCCTGAGAAACTTACGCAAGAGGTCGTATCAAGTGTACTTGGGATTGCAGACCGTCGTCTGGTTTTTCAGCTAGGGCAAGCGATCATTGACCGAAATCCAGAAAACATTTTATCGTTGATCCAACTTGCCCACCAGCGAAGTTACGATCTTGTACAGCTCTCAAAATCGCTTCTCTCGTATCTTAGAGACTTGCTGGTGGTGAGGTTGGTGGAAAAACCGGCTTCCCTTTTGGACGCAGCCCCAGATGAGCTTGAACTTCTGAAAAAGCAAGCAAATCAGGCTGGGGCTTCGATCGAGTTCTATTTTCAAAAAACAGTACGGCTTGTGGAGGATGTGGCTCGCAGCTCGCTCCCCAAAATGATGCTTGAGGTAGGTTTGCTTGAACTTTGCGAGTGGGAAACCCTGGTTCCTCTGTCGCAAATGATCGAGAAGCTAGAGCAACTAGAAACCACATTACAAGGGAAGCCCTCTTCTTCCGCAGACCGAAGCGCACCCCTAGATGGAGGGGCAGCAGGCCGGACGATCGCAGAGCGAACAAGTACAGAACGAGCTACACTCGATCGGTCTGCACTGAGAGCCACGCCCCCTTTCGCTAGTTCGAAGCCAGCCATCACCAGTCCTGCGTCAAAACGACCTCTTTACGATGAGGAGAGGGCTACGTCCTTCACGAACCCCATCGAGACCACGCCCTCGGCACAGAGGGGATCTTCTCTCCAGGCAACAGCCTTTAAAGAGGAGGTTGCAAAAACAGCTGTATCTCAGGAAAAAGCCCCCATTGAAACCTCCTCCTCCGGTTCTTTTGGCCAGGATGAAGTGCCCGCTTGGGAGCTTTTAGCGCAGAGGTTGATCGATAAAGTTCCCCTGCTCCATTCCATTGCTCTTTCTCACCCTCTTGTCTGGGATGGAAAAGCGCTTGTGTTAGGAGTGACCAATACTTTTGTTGCTGAGCAGCTAAAATCGAAAACTGCTCTTCTGCAACAACATCTTCAAGAATGGTCTCATCGAAAGGTAAGTGTCGAAATTCGTGTAGTGGATGAGCATACCCTTCCTGAGAAAAAAGAATCACTTCTTGAATTAAACGAAAAGAAGATCGAAGAACGTAAACAGCAACAGAGCCAAGAGGCCCTTACCCATCCCTCCCGATCTGTGATTAGCGAGGTGTTTGGGGAGGGAATCACCTTTCATAAACCGAAATTGGAGTAATGTGATGTCAAATGATCCTCGTTTTCCTAAAGATATGCCCGATTTTGCTACCCTGATGCAGCAGGCACAAAAAATGCAGGAAGAGTTGCTGCAATCCCAAGCCCAGCTGGCACATAAAAAGGTAGAGGCAACTGCGGGGGGAGGTATGGTCTCGGTGACCATCGCAGGAAACCGTGAGGTGCTTCGTCTTCATATCGACCCCCAAGCCATTGATCCAAAAGATCCTCAGATGCTTCAGGATCTAATTGTGGCGGCCATAAACCAGGGTCTTCAAAAGGTACGGCAGCTGGAAGAGGAAGAGATGAGAAAGACTGCTTCTGGGTTAGGATTGCCGCCTCATCTCTTGTAACAGCCTTCTGCCCGATAACGGCCTTCTTTCAGAGCCCTCAATTTGATCCGCATTGCGAGAAAGGTGTTTTATGAATCTTGATCCCATTTCACGATTAACAGAAGAGCTGGGCAAGTTGCCAGGAATTGGCCAAAAAACAGCTTCTCGATTAGCATTCCATATTTTAAGACTCCCGCAAAAGCAGGTTCAGGAGCTGAGCCAGGCTCTTTTAGAGGTAAAGGAAAAGATTCGCCTCTGCTCTGTCTGTATGCATTTGACCGAGCAGGACCCATGTACCTTTTGTCAAGATGCTCGTCGGGATCCCCATCAAATCTGTGTGGTAGCCTACTCGTCTGATCTATTTGCAATTGAACGAACAGGAGGGTTTCGAGGCGTTTATCATGTGCTGCACGGGGTGCTCTCCCCTCTTGAAGGAGTGGGTCCAGAGCAGCTACGCATTCGAGAGCTGTTTCCGCGGCTTCAGGCAAATCCGGAAGTAAGCGAAGTCATTTTAGCCACCAGTCCCAATGTGGAGGGAGAAGCCACTGCAGTCTATTTGGCGCGCCTTCTAAAACCGATGGGACTCAAGATTACCCGGATTGCCTCTGGATTACCTATCGGAGGCGAGCTAGAATATGCAGACGGTGTTACGATTAGTCGAGCTTTTGAGATTCGGCGAGAGATGTAAGGGAGGCTTATATGAGAGACCTATCCCTTAGAGCGGGCTGTCTCGAACGACCAGAAAGGAATTTGACCTTGATCCGTATAGCCAAAGGATCCTCTGTTTTGGTTGGCAAGTTCTTGTAACTTTGTGATCCGCTCTTCTGGCGAGGGATGGTTTGCAAATACACCCCCCTCATGCGGCAGATTCCTAAGGAAGGCCTGGCATGATTCGTGGTTATACCCTGCAACCCCAATGAGCTCATCCATATAAGCGTCTGCCTCAAACTCTGCCTCTTTCCCAAAGCCTGCAGAGACGATCCTCTCTACGAAGGAATCGACCAGTTTTTGAACAAGCTCTTTGGAGGCATTGTTTAGATCAAAGTAGGTTCCAAAATTGATGTTGGGCTTGACAAGTTCACTTGCGAGCTGCCCTCCCAATGCGGCAAGACACTGCTTCTGCTTAATTTCGCCGTACTCTAGGGGTCCATGCTTTTTCACCACATGACCAATCTCATGGGCAAGCACACAGGCAAGCTCTGCTTCATTTTTCACAGTTTTTAGCAAGCCTTCTGTCACACAAACATACCCACCCGGAGAGGAATAAGCATTCACAGAGGGATTGTTAATGACACAGAAGGTCCACGGAATGGTATCGCGTTCAGAGAGTTTGGCCAAGTGCCATCCAATGGTGGCAATCGACTTATGGAGACGATTGTCGCCTGTTTGGGGAAGAGTAATTTTTCTTCTTGCTTCCTTCGCAAGGTTGTTCATTCTTGCTGTTAACGAGGAAGCCGACTCTGTTTTAAACTCTTGGGGCAGGTCGATCGATAACCCACCAAACTTCGATCCATAGGCAACCATGGCAGCTCCACCAAGAGATCGTTCCTCTTCAAAAGCAATGTCAGCTTTCCCTAGCGCTTCACACTTAGGAATCTGGTCTTTTGCGGCTCCTCCTACTTTTGAAACAAGGTCAGCGATTCCTTGAGGGTCTTTGGCTTTATCAAATAGAGGCACGTCGGCAGACAGAATCCCACAAGAGGCAGTAAGCAGCATTACGCCGAAGGAAAGGAATATAGAATTTCTCATTGTTCACCTCCATGGTGCTCGGTGAGTTTTGCTGCCTTCGCATGAGCATTCAGATCTTTCAGATCGATCCGTTCTGAAAGAACTTCGGCAGCAATAATTTGTTTTGCGATGTCCCCTTGGTCTTTTGCTTCTGCATAGGTCAATGCCCCCTCGCCAAACGCTTTGGCCGCTGCAGCAGAACGGGCAAAGGATTGCGTATCCATGCTCTCAACGGTTCCACTCGCAGAAAGGTTGAACTCCTTGGCTGGAGGTTTTGGACTCAGCTGCGAAAGATAGATAAAGCCAGTTTGACCCTGGTACTGAACCTCTTGGAGCTGCGGTTGCTTTTTATCCACGCCGGTCCAAGTTAATTGCACCCCTGCATCGAGCAACTGAATTGTTGCATTCAGGCTTCCATTGGAACGAAACTGAGTTTTGGGGGATTTTGTATAGACAGTTCGTGGCTTGGGTTGTCCCAAGGCAATTGAACTCAGCCCTACAAGCAGAACCCCGCTTGCTAGAGCTTTGTAAATATATCTTCTCATGACTTCTCCGTGTTACGTTGGCTACAGTGATAAGCTAAACCTTATAGCGAATCTATTGAGAAGGCTCAAGACTATTTTCTTGCATTTTTCAGGGTTAGAATTTTTTATTCAATATAAGTCCCCCTACGACGATCCCTGTGCCCCCCAGCCCAAAAGAAAGGATGCTAAGACCGATACTTGCATTATGATTTAATGCACATTCGTTATCAGCTCCCCCTGCTGGGCATCCACCTGGTGTCCTAAGAATAGGAGTTATCGAGTGAAGAGCAAATATCGTGCCCGCCGTCATTGCCAACGAGCCCACAACAATAAGCGCAATTCCTAAATGACGTTCCTGCTTTGATAAAACTCTTTCTTGAGAGAATGAGGAAGGTAGCATTTCAGCAAAAGAGGGTTGAAATCGGAATTCTTCGCAACCGATCTGCAGCTTTCTACAAGTTCTATCAACAATATACTTAAAATTTCCAAGAAACTTCTCATCTCGATTGCATCCGGAAAGCACACACCCTTCATACTGGCTCTTTAGTAAGGAGAGATTGGCTTCCTTTTCGATAGGAGCAGGTTGAATATGGGAAGGGTTAAGATTTTTATAATATTCCGCAGCCAACCGAATACAGGCAAGATAAGGATTCTGTTCCCCAAGCAGGCTGGTTTGCTGTTTCATCCGCTTGTCAATTTCCAGAGAAAGCACTTTGGGCGTTTTCTCGTACAGCTTTTGCAGTTCGGCAAAATCTGCGGCCGTTTTTTGTACAAAGGTACAATCGGGTTCAGCAAACGCGCTTCCGCTAGTTGTAAGTAGCATAAAAAGCGGGACCACCAAAAACCCCAGAACAGATTTATTTTGTGAAAGGAGAGAATTTAAAAAGCTCATTTCTTTTACAAAGGCATCCCTGTATGAACAATTAACTTAGTAACTCGATTCTGCTGAACTTCCAACAGTTTTCGGGTTTTTGCTGAGTCTCGTTTTAAAGAATTTATTTCTTTCTCAAGCGTTTGTATTTTGGTCTCTAGGCGCAGAATCGCTTCTAACAATTCCTGGTTTGTTTTTACTGATGGGGCACCCTCTAAAGTGGGAGCGGTGGCTGAGAGTCCGGCTCTTGGCTTAGCTTGTCCAAAAGCAGCCGAAATCAATCCTAGGATGAGAACCCCGCTTGCTATAAGACTGCGTAAATATTTTCTCATTTCTTCTCCCTACCAGGTTGCTCGAAGGATCAATGACGTTGAACCTGAATTTCTAGCAAAGGTTTCCGATTTACCACGTTTTTCTAAACGAATCATGCTTTAAGATAGATTTTAAGCCCAAAATGATTTGATTAGATGACAATCATTTAGATCTGTTTCCCGAGAATCAGTCCTCCGGCGATGATCCCAGCTCCCCCGGCTGTGAAAGAGATCACACTCAGACCGATGCTCGCCTGCCGAGAGAACGCACATGAATTATCGAAACCTGCTGACGGACATCCGGTGGGTGTTGTAAAAATGGGTTTGACTGAATGGATTGTAAAAATTGCGCCAGCCACCATAGCTAAAGAGCCTACTACTATCAGCGCAACGCCTAGGCGTAATTTCTGTTTCGGCAAAGGTTTTTGATCGCGCAAAGCTTTTTCGAATGATTCTAAAAGCGGTTGGGGAGTGGTCATGGCGGGCTCATACTTAAATTCTTCGCAAGAACTTTGGATCTCCGTACATGTCCGGTCCAGAATAAGTTTATAGTTCCCTAAAAACTTTTCATCCCGATTACAGCCAGACGAAGCACATTTCCCATAATGCTCTTTCAGTAGGGTACGCTCTATCTCGGTCTTGGCTACTGCAAGTCCGAGGCTCTCCTTCTGCATCGTCTTATAGTAGTCAGCAGCTAAATAGATACAGGCAAGATAAGGATTCTGCTCTCCCAGCAAGCTGGTTTGCTGTTTCATCCGCTTGTCAATTTCCAGAGAAAGCACTTTGGGCGTTTTCTCGTACAGTTTCTGCAGTTCGGCAAAATCTGCGGCCGTTTTTTGTACAAAAGCACAATCGGCCTCGGCAAAGACTCTTTGGTCGAGCATCAACAAGCAGCCCATCATTCCCAAAACCCCATAGATAAAGTATCTTCCTTCAGCAAGCACTACAGCATTCTGCATGATGATTTTTTAGTATAATCCCTCTAAAAAAGCAACACTGCCGAGAACCTTACTGGCTTACCAATTCATAAATCATCGATTCCGCATTGGCTAAGACTTGCGTCTTCCCCATTTCACGAACTTCCATCTGTTCTTTCACTTGCTCATAGGTGTTTGCCCCTATCAAAATGGTGCAGGAATAGCTGCTTGTTGCCTCTTTCAGCCAAGCTGCAAGTCGTACCCCCTCACCAAGGGCAGTGTAATCAATCAGCTGTTCCCCTCCCATGTTGCCGACAAGAACTTCATCGGTATTCAGTCCAATGCGTAGGGAAAATGTCGGCCAGCCCTGCTTTTGAAACTCCTCCTTAAGCTGCTCACCCTCTTGCTTCATCCGCAGGGCTGCCCGGCAAGCGCGAAGCGCATGATCAGGAAAGCTTACGGGGGCACCAAAAAAGGCACGGATCTCGTTTTCTACGTATTTGTCCAAACACCCCCCCTCCTCCACCAGAATTTTGCTCATCCGATTGAGATACAGGTTGAGCATCTTCATCTGTATTTCTAGCGACAGCCCTGCATTTTCAGCAATGGTCGAGAAATCTTTGAGGTCACAAAAGACAATGGTGATTTGTTTTCGCTCGCCGGTAAGCGAAGGAAGTTTTTCTCCCTCGACCATCTGTTCGACCAGATCCTTTTCCATATAGTGGCTAAAAAGATTGCGCATCTCTTCGCGTTCTTTGTCCGCAAAGAAGTTCTTGTACGAACTCGCCAGCACACTGGCAAACGAGCCCGCAAGGGCAGGCATTACAGAAAGCACATGGATCTGATACTTGGTCGCAAAGTATCCAGGGATGACATAAAATCCAAAGAACACCAAGATGGGCCAACCGATTTCGAGAAGGGGCGAGTCAACAAACAAAGCTACCATAATAGACAGGCATGCTAATAAAAAAGCGAGGATGACCGAGACCCAGTAAGGAGCATCGGTAATAAAGCGTCCCGAAATGAGATTTTCAACCTCTGCTGCATGTTTTACAACCGCAGGAGGATCTTTTTCAAAGGGCGTGGGTCGATTATCGCCTTTAGCAACCGCCACAAAGACAATTTTGTCTTTGAGGTCAGCTCCATATTTAGGTAAAGGCAGCTTCATCTTCTCACGATTCTCTTGTCGCCATATCGCATCTTCTAACGGATAGATCATACTTAGGGTCTTAAACCGCTCGTCGTAGGCACCGCCATAGTTAATTCCGGCGGTCCCATCTTGATCAATAGGGAGGGTCCTTGGACCTATCTTTAAAAACTCCCTTGTCAGTTCGACGGACTCGGCCTTTAGTACCCCAGCGGCTATCGCTACTGATATCGTCGCATAACAATTCTGACCGTCGCAAACACCAAACCCAGTTCGGCGCATTTTTCCGTCATCATTCCCTTTTAGGTAGGACTCTGTTGTTGCAATCCCAAACTGGGCATAGGGCCATAAGGAAGACATGGGGGGAAATGGGTTTAACGGACGGGTCTTTTTGATCGTCTTTCCATCGTCCTCAAAGACAATATTTTCGGGAAAGGTGGGCAAGGCAAACCCCTGGGCCTTGATGGGAAATGCCAGCGATTGGGCCGCAAGCTGTAACCATGCTGGAGACAAGGGAGGTGGGGCTTTTATCTCGGTCTGCTCCTTCGCGGGGTGGCCACCCCCGTCTTCTTTCGCAGGATTGCCACTTCCCTCTTCCTTCTCCCCGTCTTCCTTGGCAGGGCCGCCCCCCTCCTCTTTAAAAAGGTCGTCAATGCTTTGTGGCTGCATTGGTTTTAACTGGGCCTCGATCTGTAGCATCTCTTCAGGATGAAGCACACGGTTTTTGGCATCTACTTTGGGAAGCTCGGGCCGTTCCACATCAAAATCAAAGGCTGAATAAAAAGGGATTTGATGACTTCTCAGTTCAGCTAAAGAGTTTAGCATATCTGGGTCACCGTTGGTCTCTTCGGTCATAATAAAGTCGAACACCACCGCACGCGCGCCACATTCCATAAAATAATTAAGCAGATACGCCCAGATGTTTCTTTGGTAGGGCCACGTTCCAAATTTACTTCGATGGACCTCTTGCCGGTCAATGGCAGAGAACGTCTTTTCATCAATCAGCACCAAGGTCACGTTTTTCGAGCGCTCGACCTTATTTGTCCAGAAACTTAGCCCTCCATCATAGGCCCCTAGTTCTTGTCCCTCTACGCCGAAGAGGTCGTACTTTTGCATGATGATTGCACCCACCGTTGACACAATGGAAATGATAAGGAGGAGGAGCCACATCCTTCGAAGACGAAGCTTAATTATGGTAAGTTTTGTTTTCATAAAAGACCCCAATTATTAGGAATAGGAATACGCGTCTTTACCATATCTTCTTATGCAGACTGATAAAAATGTGCCTTTATCATAGCCTAGTTCTTCCAAAGGGTCTAGCTGTTACAGGGACTCCCAGGGGCATGAGATATTGCAAAACCTACTCAACATATTACCGACTGCAAGAGATATTCCAGATATTACCGACCGTAAGAGATATTCTAGGATGTAAGAGTGTAACCAAGCGAAAGTTCGAGCGCGACCGGGCTAACATCATTCAGATAGGTCCACAGCCCGCCATAAAAGAAGGCTCGCCACTGTACGGTAAGGACGCCATCGCTTGCCGCGCAGTTCAATTTCGCGAGGATGAGGCAAACTGTCGGAGGTCTGTTTTTTCTCGGACGAACGCTTTTTCCCAAAGATCTTGGCAAACCCTTTTCGGATGCCATAGTCTTCTAGAGGCAGAATGTCCGGCCGACCGAGACGAAAAATCAAAAGCATCTCTACGGTCCAGCGTCCAATACCTCGAACCTGGGTTAAGGTATCTATAACGGTCTGCTCCTCCATGTCATGAAGTTGGGAAAGGGAGGGCAGCACATAGGTTTTTTGGGCCAAATCAAACAGGGCAAGCGATTTTGGTCGAGAGACTCCGCAACTTCGAAGCTCTTCTAAGGAAGCAGAAAGGACGTTTTCTGCCGTTGGAAAATCAGACGAGCCGAAGTAATTTTTTAATTTATTAATGATGGCCAAGGCTGCCTTGCCCGTAAGTTGCTGGTAGAGGATCGACTCTGCCAAGGCCTGAAACAAGCTGAGGGCTGGTTTCAATTCAAAAGAGAAAGGGGTCATTTTTTCGATCCAGGGGACCCACTTTGGATCCTTCTGTTTCAAGAAGGCTAAGGCTTCTTCCATAGAAAATGGGAGGTGCGAACGGGCTTTGTCTTGCATCAACATGGTTTAGCATATTTCTTTCGGAAAAACCAAAGACAAGGTATTCTGCCCGCTATGCTTACAAGCTTACGCTCCCGTATCCCAAAAGAGGTGATTGCTGTCTGCACAAGCCTTAGAAAGGTAGGGCATCAGGCCTACTTAGTAGGAGGAGCGATTCGCGATTTACTTCGTTTGCCGGATCATACAGAAGCAGCGCAAGATTTTGACATCGCTACTTCAGCAAGGCCAGAAGAGGTCATACGTATCTTTGGCCAGGCAGACACAGTCCCAACTGGGTTAAAGCATGGTACAGTTACCGTATTGCTTCCGCCCAAGCAAGGGAAGGTCCGGACAAAAAAAGAACATGTGGAAGTGACTACATTCCGGAAGGAAAGCGGTTATACCGATGGTAGACGACCAGAGCAAGTTGACTTCCTAGAGGATCTCACTCAAGATCTCGAGCGTAGGGATTTTACCATGAATGCAATTGCCTACGATCCAAGCTTAGACCAAGTCATTGATCCCTTTTGCGGCCAGAACGATATCCAGGCACGTTTAATTCGCGCAGTTGGGGAACCAAAGAAGCGATTTTTGGAGGATGGACTTCGTCCCTTACGAGCCATTCGGTTTTCTGCGCAGCTTGGTTTTTCTATCGAAGAAGCAACGCTAAGAGCGATTCCATCAACCCTCACAACATTTCGGAAAGTCAGCCAGGAACGGATCCGAGAGGAGCTTCTTAAGCTGCTATGCGGAAAAAACACAAAGCAAGGCCTCTTTTTGCTCGAGCAAAGTAGTCTTTTGGGAGAAATATTTCCCGAATTTCCAAGAACCTTACCTTCGAAGAAGGAAGAAATCTATTCCTCTATCTCGAGGCTGCCCTTCAATCCCATCCTGCGCTTGACTGGACTTCTCGCAGGATATCTTTCCACCCTCCAAGAGTCACCCGGCTATCGGCAAACCTTAGAAGAAATTACCTTGAGGCTCAGATTATCTGCTTATGACCGAAACCGTATCTTAACCATCTTATTATCCCCTCGTATTGATAAAGAAGGCTCTTTCACTCCATACGACATCCGTAAGTTTCTAAGCCAGATGCCTAAAGAAAGGGCATTGGATCTTCTTGCCTTGCTTCGCTCTGAAGAAGAAAGTCGGACAAGCACCGAGCCCTCTTTGCTTAAACAAAAAAAGCGGTTTGAGGAATTTGAGGAGAAGGTCATTAGGGAATTAGAGAAAAATCCACCTCTTTCGGTCAGCGACCTCGCTCTGACTGGAGAAGACCTTATGAAGATTCTACAAATCCCTCCAGGGAAGCAAGTTGGAGAACGCCTTAAGAAACTTCTCGACTGCGTACTACAAGATCCTTCTCTAAATACAAAGGAACTCCTAATCAAGAAACTTACTGAAGCAGAACATGCTTAAGTCTCCTAGGAGTGAGCTTCGACTCTAGCAGACTTAAGTCTAAGATGGTTGCTCGGGTTTCGAGCGTGATTTTTGTTCTTCAATCTCAAGCCGGGGCAGTCCAATGTTGATCCGGGCACCAATCATAAGGCTCCCAGAACGTTCTGGGCCCAGAAAACCTGTCCCTCCAAGAAAGACCGATAGATCGATTGAGGACGAAACATGAAACCTTGCAAAAGCAGAAGCTCCCGCAAGGCCATATCCTCGATTGCCCAAAGAAACTGCTCCTCCTACCGTATCTTCCACGCTACCTCCTAACGCAGTCAGGTAACCCCCATGTAGATTCATCCCGATCGAAAACCAATCAATAATTGGGTAAATGATATCAATATTCCCAATGCCTCCTAGCAAGAAACTTTTGTGAGAAAAGTCACCTCCTAATAAGAACGAAACTCCCAGTCGGCAGATGTATCTACCTTTGTACTTAAAAAATTGGTTCCAAGTAGCCCCAAGGCTCGTCAATAGACCGTTAAGTCCATTTTGTTCCGAAAGGAAGTGTGTTGGCCATGATATGATTCCTACATCGGCTCCAAAACCGGAAGCACCGGCCCAAAATAGATGGGGGGCTTGATGCTCAAAATTATTTTTTCTTTTTCCGTACTGGGCTTTTTTTTCTTCCATCTGGGCTCGCTCAGTTTGCACCTGTTGCTCAAGTTGATGAAGGACCGCTTCTTCATCTGCAAACGCCTGTTTCTTCTCTGCCACATCCCTTTGTATCTCCTCTAATTGATGACGAGCTTCTTTCAGATCCTGCTCGAGTTGAACTTTGTTGAGTTTTGGATGCTTTCCCCGAGGCTTTTTTCCTTTCGTAGCCGTCTGAGCTGGCAAAGATCCATCATCAGAGAATTTTTCAGCTTTTTCACCCGGCTTTGTCTGCTTTAGTGTTGCCTCCTTCTGTTCTATATTGGCCGTAGCTTGTACCTCTTCACTCTGGGTCTCAGCAAGCTGCCAGGCTAATAGACCTAAATGGATTTCAGCCTGAAGTTTCTTAATCAAAGCTTCTTGATAGACTACCTCAGCTCTCCGAAGGTCTGCCTCAGACAAGAGCAGTTCCTTCTCCTTAGGGTCTAGGTCCTGGGTAAGGATCTCTTCCGTCATATCAAGCTTTTCTTTGCGCTCGATCAATTCGGGCAGAAATGTCTTTAAAGCTTTACGGAGATGGATCCATTTTATCTTGGCAGATAACGCATCTCTCTTGCTGAGGAGCACGCGCAATTCTTGTTCGTTAGGTACGTTCTTAATTTGCTCGTTTAGGAAGTCGAGCTCTTTTCGTACTTGCTCTTCCTCGCTATGCTCCTCTGACTGCTGAGGTTCTAAGCTCTTATTATTTTTCCCTTCAGGAGGTATATTCCTTTTGAGTGAGCCGTTCTTTTCTAAGCGACTTACATATTCTGTTTCTGGAGAATTTGCATGTTCTATTGGGTCAATCTCTTTTTGGGTTATCTCCTTTAGGTTGTCTGCTTTACGTAGGGTTGGTTCTGTCGAACCATGTGCATGGTACCTACAGTGAAAAAGGAGGCAGACCAAAAGGAAGAAACGAGAAAGGGGGGTTAAATATTTTGGGGACATAGGAACTCCTTTGGTTAGTTTGGTTCCCACAGTCTGGTGGAAGTAAGACAAGATTTGTTCCAAAAAGAGCGTTGGCGTAAAACAACTGGCAAAATTTGCACAGCAACCAGCGAGTGCTTTCAGAATAAGCTGCTACTCAAAGGGTACGTGTTTGTAGCAAACCATCTCTGCCAGGGCCTCACTTTTCTAGGCAGATGCTTGCGAGGGCTAGCTTTTCTAGGCAGACACCTTTGGGGAAGCGTCCTTTCTTCGTTTTAAAAGGAGAGGAAGTAGGAGAATGGCAAGCACAATGAGCTGCAGAGAGACACTAAGCCAGTTAGGATAAATGCCTAACCAAGAAACTCCCGGAAGCTTATGTCCAAAAAGAATAATATCGTAGGATCCGATGATTCCCGCCTCTTGGAGTGCATGCACACCCTGCCCTGCCATAGAAATACAAATCAAGCCGAGGAAAAAGCTAGATACTTGCATCACGGGTCTTGGGTTCAGCCGTTTTCCGGTATAGCTAATAAACAGAGCCACTCCAGCGATCATGGATACTCCCAAAAGGACACCTGCCCCTAACGCCTTTTGTGAGGCCCAACCGCCCTCTTCTAAGTAAGGACGGTAAAATAGAATGGTTTCTACCATCTCGCGGTATACGGCAAAAAAGGCAATCGCAAACAGGGAAATCGTTTTGAACCATTGGGTCTGAGAACCCTCCATGGGTCCCGTAGGTTGTTTGACTGAATCGAGTCTTTTTCCTAAAAAGCCGAGCCAGTGTCTTGCCTCTTTGGCACCGAGAATCGAATGAGTTAAGGGTAAAAGGATCGCAAGGGCCAAAAAGGTAGAAATGGCCTCGATCAATTCTCGTTTTTGACCGGAGAAGGCTTGTTTAAGGAGGATATACGAGATAATATAGGTCGCAAATCCTGCGACAATCGCACCCACCCACCCGGCATGGACAACAGGCGCCCTGTTCGCTTGCCCACTTTTCCTCAGGTAGGCCAAAAGAAAACTAACAAGCAGCATCACCTCAAATCCCTCACGTAGCGTGATCCCTAAGATAGGTGCAAACAGAGACCAGAAGGAGTGTTGTTTTTCCCCCGAAGAATTTTGTGTACTTCCTTGATCAAGAATGTGCTCTGCCTGAAGGAGCAAATTTCGGATCTGGTCGACCGTTCCTTGTACTTTTTGTACTGGAATGGGCGTTTGCTTGGTCAGCGTGCGAAGCTCTTGGAAAAGACCTTCAAGCTTTGTCACAATGTCAGCATCTTTGGCCCGAAGGAGGCCTTCGTACGGCTCAAATTCATCGAGGTATGCCGATACAGAAAGATCGTATGCGTGTTTATTTTCACCATTAGTTGCGGCGTTGAGAAGCTCGTTTAAAGTCTGCTCCAATCGGACGAAATGTTTCTGCGATTGTGTGGCATTGACCTGGCTAAAGATCTGGTTCCGCAGATAGGCCAGGATCATGCTTTGTTCTTTTGGTTCGGAGGAGATTGTTGCGATCTCTTTAATCAGCTCGGCATCGCTTTTCTCCGCAAGAGATTGAATCTTGGCCAAAGGAGCTACTTTTTGTGCAATCGACGCTACGTTTTCTACTGGAACCGAAGCGTGTCGTAGTCCGATGACATAAAAGGCAAGATTCCATCTGTCTTTCGGCGATAAGAAATCAAAAGAGGCCATCCCGGTTCCACTTACGCCAAAGGTCAGTGTATGGTAAGCAAGCGCCGGAGAAATTTCTGCCATGCGCTTGGTATCATGAAACGAAACAGGGGCAGGCTTTAATACTGCTGCCGTGGGCGTATCTGCGTGACCCGTCAGCCCATGGCAGCTTGCACAGTGCATTTGGTACAGAGGCTGTGCCGAAGAAAGATCCACATGCTCGGACGGATGCATACGCAGCTGAAACTCTTCCTGTAAACAGACGCGAACTGCGCGAGCCAGCGTTTGAATTTCAGAAGGAGGGCGTTTCCCTAGGACCGCTTTTTGCAAAAGCTCAATTTTCGCAAGCAGACTTTTTTGCTTTTCAGGATCGGCTTGCAGCTGTTTGGTCTGATTTCTTGCGGCCTCTAGCAGCTCTTTTTGCTCGGAGTATTCTGCTGGATCTAGAACGGAGCCATCTTTGCTGATCGCCTCCTGATAATCTGCAGCAACATACTCAACCAATGAGGCAATACGCTGAATTTCTTTTTGGGGATCAACTTGGGAGGTATCTGCAGACGCAGAGAAATGCAAGATACTTGAAAAACAGAGAACCCCGCAAATGAAAATCATTTTCAACTTCAACACATCCCTATGCTGACGGCCAAATGGGATTCTGTCAAGCAGAAACTCATGGTTTGATGTCACACCTAGACTAAGGCTGCCAAGAACTGATCGGCACTTACAATGCGATATGCACCCTCACGTCGATCGATAAAGGGAGAAGAAACAAGTTGAATATACGGTACCCCCGGCAATCGCTTTCCTATTTCAAACGCACCTTGGGAAAGTCGCGTATCATTCCGCTTGCACTCAATCATCACTTGGGGCTTTTTATGGTTTGTTAGAACAAAATCTACTTCGCGCTTCGCCTCATCTCGAATGTAGTGCAGCTCATATTGACCATATCCTAGATCGGTCCATGCATGGGCGGTCTTAAGAAGATGGCTCGCTACCATGTTTTCGAATCTGGCTTCGGGATCGGAAATGGTTGACCAATCCCATAAATAAAGTTTTGGTTCTTTGGTTAAAACCCTCGTCAATTTTTGATGATAGGGTGATATGCGAAAACAATAATACAGGCGCTCAAGATTTTCTAACCAAATGCGTGCTGTATCATGGGCTACCTGAAGAATCTCTCTCACCGATTGTAAAGAAAAGGGACTACCAACGCGTTCTGGAAGAAGCAAAGCCAGCTGCTCTACAGAAGCAAGAGAACGGATCTGCGAGAGTTCACGCAAATCTTCATGAATGAGTTGATCTTGCCTTCGCGCAAGCCAGCGCTGATGATGACGGCTATTATCCTTGGTAAAGGGCTCAGGGAAACCTCCTCTGCGCTCTAGCTGAAGCCATAGAGAGGATAATTCATTGCTCGGTTTTGTTTCTATTTCTAACCAGGAAGAGGGCGGTTCTACCAATGTACCATGACTTAACTCACCTATAGAAAAGGGATGGAGCCGGAGCAGCTCATAACGACCAAGGAGACTATCACCTCCCCGGCGGAACACATTCAAGCGAGCACTTCCTGTGACTACCACCTCTAAATCGGAAGGACGTTTATCATAAATTCCCTTTAGCCAAGATTTCCATTTCGGATACTTATGGATTTCGTCAAGAACCACAGCGCTTCCCCGAAGGCTTTCGAGAAATCCTACTTTTAGGATACGAGCCCGATCATCTACCAAATCCCAAGAGATGTAATCTCCAGACCTCTCTTTCAGCCATTCTCGAGATAAGGTAGTCTTCCCTACTTGACGGGGACCTGAGATCCAGACCATCTTCTCATGCGCAAATTCGCTTAGCGTTTTAGAAAGGTACCTCATTCTTAGGATTTTTCCATACTACTGGAAAAAATCCAAGGAAAATTTCCAGTGGCATGGAAATTTTCCAAAACGGACATCATATAGCCGGGCCACGATTCTCACCCTTAAGAGGCTGGCACTGTGGACAAAAGAAGGTGACACGAGCCCCTATCCCTTGCTTTTTCATTTGGATGGGAGAATGGCACCGGCGGCAAGGCTCTTGCAAACGTCCGTAGACCCACAAGCGATCCTTTGAGCTCATAAAGTGGGTAGTCCGACGAGGACCGAAGTAGGTCATCACCTGTTCTTGGGAAGGTTCGATAACATTCGTTTGCAAGAGCCGTTGAGAGGTTTTGATAATTTCCTGCAATTTTTCGTCCGTAAGATTACCAATGGGTTCAAAAGGATGAACCCGGGTCAAAAAACAAACCTCTGACTTATACACATTCCCGATCCCTGCAAGGATCGACTGGTTTAAAAGGGCTTCAGCAATTTGCTCGTGAGGGTAATTCCTTAGAGTTTCAAAAACTACATTTGCATCAAAATCAGCCCGTAGTAGATCAGGACCGATGGTCATGGCTCGGTGCCGATTCAAGCTCTCTGCTGTATGGAACTCAGCAACAGGGACCTGAAAGGCCACTGCAACAAAATCCCTTGTCTCAATCACAATTCTCATCGAGGACCGGGCCCTTTTCCAAGGTTCGCCCTGCCGGTAGATGTGGAAGCTCCCACTCATCAGCATGTGCGTCAGTAGAGTTAGATCCTCTGAAAAATGGAGGAGACACCATTTTCCCTTGGCCTCGGCAGAAAGGATCGTCCTTCCCACAATGCCTCGATCCTCCACCACCTTGGCAAGCTTGGGAAGAACGGTCTGGAAATGGGTCACCTCTTTCCCAGCCAAAGCTTTGTGCAAAGTTCTTGCGGTGCGGAAGATGGTATCGCCTTCAGGCATGTTAATTTATGCCTCCTTGCTTTGGGACTTGCGAGAAAAATCGATTTTCAAGAGATGATTCCTGATCATTGGGAAGGTCTTCGTCCTCAGGGGATTTTTCAAAATCTTCTTCTTCAAGAACGGTGGAAGAGGAACCTTGGTCGCCTGTTACCACCGATTGAAACCGTTGGTAATTATAATACCCACCCCTGCCTGAAGCTGCGATGTTTGGAGGGGGATGGGGCCTCCTCATTTGGAGCCCATGACCGATATGGACAAAGCCCTCTTCTTCTAAGGAACCGGCGAGCTCATGTTCTTTCGCAGGCCGATTGTTGATGAGAGTAATTAAGGTCCCATAACCCAATTGATTCTGGTGGGAGGCTTGGGCAAGTTCTGCCAGCTTCTTTGCAAGCACACGGGCGACTTTGGTTTTGACCGACTCTTCTTCGGGCAAGAACACCCAAATCTCTGGATTACGCCTGCGAAGATAGGCAGACAGTGTGCCATTGACCAAAATTACGCTTGCGTAGGTAGATCGTGCAAACAATCGGTTACGGGAAGAGGAGCTTGAAGCCGCTTGGGTGTCAGCATCCTTTGCTTGCGCTCCGCTGAAGGCTGTTTCATTCCCCTTATCCTCTAGTTTTGGCCAAGGAATCATCGTCCCATAGGGATTTGCAGGATCAACCGCGGCCAAGGAAACAACCTCAAGGGTCTCGGGTTCTTCCCTTAGGCTCCGAAGCAAATCCACGGCTGCCGGTTGTGCAAATTGGTTGACGCCCAATCCCGCGACAAACCAGCCTCGGCGAATTTTACCACTTTCTTCCAGCGTTTTTAGGATGGGGTAAAGAGAGCTAAATCCACCATAAACCTCTTCGGCCCCTGTCGCTTCCCTCGTAACAACCCCGTACCTCTGTAGAAGTTGCTGAGCCCAGGCCATGCTAAATCGGGCACCCTGAGAAGCATCACAAGCGGTTTGTGGCAAAAGGAGTGACCAGCGGCCTTGACCCGCTTTAGGAACCTCAGCTCGCCTGGAACGAAAGCCCAACCCCGAACGAAAACCAGTTAGTGGGCGCGACGAACGAGACCCTTGGGTCTTTTTATAGGTGAGGGCTCGTAGTACCTGAAATGTATCGTTGGTCACTTTCCCCTGCCAAACAAGTTCCCATAAAGCTGCTAACGTATCCCCTGCATACCCTCCCCCGACTGCATCGTGAATGGTACTAAAGAACGAGGCGCCTTGGTTTTGCAAAAAGGTTTGGATTTGCTGAGCCCGGGCAGAGAGGGGGCTTGGTGGTTCCATCTTGGCGAAAGTTGGTTGATCCATCCCAGCAAAAGAAAGTCGAGACAACAGGGGAAACTCATCTGTAAGAAAGAACGAAACACGACCGTCATGTTCTCCCAAGGGCTCGACGCCACACCAAAGGATTTCTCCAGCCGAAAGAAGTGTATCGAGAGCCCCCGGCTGGTATGATTGAACCCGCGCAGGTAGAATTTCCTGCTCCCACAAGGAAATGGGCAAGGCAACCCCTTGGAGCGAATGAATCGCGTCTAACACGGCATCCAGACCCCGACGTTTGTGGAGGATCCCTTGCCAGTGCGATAAGAACCGACCCAACGTCCGCTGCTCGACTGGTTCAATCTGCTTGCGTAATTTGGCAAGAGATTTTCTCCGGATAAGGCGCAATACTTCCTCTTCGCAGTACTCAGTTTGAGTCGCCAGCGACCGAAACTCTCCTTCGACCAGCCGGCCAGCAGCATGAAGTTTCTTTAACACGGCTTCGGCGGCCTTTGAGGAAATACCGAACCTTTCTGCGACCCTGCTCACAGAGAAAGGTCCGTGCGTCCTTGCAAATCGTCTCACTAAACTGAGAAGAGGGTCAGGTCCTGATTCGAGGAGAGATTGAGGCAGCCCTGGAGGCAGAGGGACGCCAAACGCATCCCGATACCGAGCTGCATCTTCAATGGCGATATAACGCGGGCTTGATTTAATTGTGATAGCAATGATCCTTTTTACACGAACAAGCTCACGGACCGCTAGAGAGGCCAATTCCTCAGAGATACAGCGCTCGGCAAGCTCTTCCTCCGTCAGATCCCCAAGACGCAAAAGAATATCATGAACCCCATCAATATTCTTCGCTCGAAGGTTCCCTTCTTTGGCTTGGAGCTGACTCTCGACCTCGTCGATGATCGACTGTTCCAGTACATCACGCAAATCCACATCGCCAAGCAGCTCTTTGAGCTGACTTTGGTCAATGGATAAGGCTTGTGCTCGACGCTCCGCCAAGGGAGCATCCCCGTCGTACAAAAAAGTAGCTACATAGGAAAAGAGCAGTGCACTTGCAAAGGGAGAAGGAATCTTTGAATCTACCGTCTGGATACGAAGCGTCCGATTCTTCAGTTTTTTTAAGGTTTTCACCAGCGACGGAATATCAAACATATCCCGAAGGCACTCACGGTAGGTTTCAAGCAGGATGGGAAACGAGCCATACCGGCTAGCCACCGCGAGCAGATCGGCGGCCCGCTTGCGCTGCTGCCAAAGGGGTGCACGAATTCCTGGACGACGCTTGGGTAAAAGGAGAGCACGACCAGCATTTTCTCGAAATCGAGCTGCAAACAAAGAAGAACTCCCCAGCTGCCTGAGCACAAGCTCCTCGACTTCTTCAGGGTCGGGAAGGAATAACTCAGGATCAGGAGGCGTCTCCATATCCGGCAACCGAACCACAAATCCGTCGTCCGACCAAATGGTCTCCACTTCAAGGTCAAGCTGGTTCCGAATTTTTGCAATGACCGCCATGCACCAAGGAATATGGATCTGACTGCCGAAGGGCGACATCACGCAAATCCGAAAATCTCCAAGCTCGTCTTTGTAGCGCTCAATGAGAATGGTTTGATCGTCCGGAACAATCTGCGTGGCTTCTGCCTGATCACGCAAGTAGCGAAGTAAGTTCTCGGCCGCATTCTGATCTAAGTCATGCTGGGTCCGTAACTTTTGCAAAGCTGCCATCTCGGGAAGCACCCTGATCTCACGGACAAATTTCCCGATCGTTTCCCCAAATTCCAAGGGACGTCCCGGCATATCTGCCTTCCAGAAGGGCATTTTTCCCGGTTCTCCAGGTGCCGGAGACACCAGCACGCGATCATGCGTGATCTCCTCGATGCGCCACGTACTTGCGCCTAGCAAAAAGGTATCCCCGACATGGCTCTCATGGACCATTTCTTCGTCCAGCTCGCCAACCCGAGCACTCCCTTTCTGGCCCTCCTGCCCTGCCAAAAATACCCCATAAAGACCCCTGTCGGGGATGGTTCCTGCATTGCTAATTGCAATCTTCTTTGCGCCCTGACGCCCCTGCAGCGTCCCCTTGACCCGGTCCCAGGTAAGCCGGGGACGGAGCTCGGCAAATTCATCCGAAGGATAACGACCGCTCAACATATCGAGCACCGTCTCAAACACCGTGCGACTTAAATGCACATACGGAGCCGCTTGTCTTATCAGCAAAAATAGCTCGTCTACAAGCATCGTATCCATACTTATAATGGCAACGATCTGCTGTGCTAGGACATCAAGCGGGTTGCGAGGATACCGAATGGATTCGATCTGTCCCTCGTGCATTGCCTTGGTCATGGCTGCACAAGCGACCAAATCGGCTCGAAATTTAGGAAAAAAAATGCCCCGGCTGACTGCACCCACTTGGTGATTCGCACGGCCAATGCGCTGCATTCCACTTGCCACTGAGGGAGGCGCCTCGATTTGTACCACCAAATCGATCGTGCCCATGTCAATCCCTAGTTCCAGCGAAGACGTTGCAACCAGCCCACGAAGTTTCCCCATCTTGAGTTTATCTTCCACCTCCCGGCGCTGAGGTAATGCTAAGGATCCATGATGCGCACGAACCAAGGTATCTCCTGCCAAATCGTTTAGGGCGGCGGCCAGCCGCTCGGCCGCCCGACGGCTATTCACAAAAATGAGTGTGGTCTGGTGCTGACTGATCAAATCAAACAATTTTGGATAAATGGCCGTCCAAATGGAAGGTTGCTTTGGACCCTGAGAAGCTGGACCACTAGGAATATCCTCCACTTGCGCTAAGGTTTTCATGTCTTCAACGGGCACTTCAATTGTAAGTTCAATCTGTTTCCGCTGGGAGACAGCCACAATGCTTACGGGACGAAAGGAAGAACTTTTCGAGGCATCCTCAAATTCATGGGCAAGTTCTTGTGGAACTGATGGATCTTCTTCGAAGGAGAGAGGATCTGCATTTTCCCGTTCAGAGGTTTGTGTTTTCTGTGGAAGAAGCTCTGGTTCCTTACGATTCTGTTCAATGCTAAGAACAGCGCCCCCTAAATACCGAGCAACTTCCTCAAGAGGTCTTTGCGTTGCCGACAGGCCAATGCGCTGAAGCGGTTTGCCACATAAACGCTCAAGCCTTTCTAACGAAAGCGCAAGATGGGCGCCTCTCTTCGTTGGCACCAATGCGTGAATTTCGTCGATAATGACTGTATCAATCGAACGAAGCACTTCACGGGCATTGGAGGTTAGAAGTAGGTAGAAAGATTCCGGCGTTGTGATGAGTACGTCTGAAGGTTGCTTCTGAAACTGCACGCGTTCTTTGGCAGGCGTATCTCCTGTGCGAACCGCAATTTCAGGAAGCAGATACGGAACCCCCATCCGTTCTGCCGCATGGGTAATTCCAATGAGAGGGGCCCTTAGGTTTCTTTCCACATCTACGGCGAGTGCTTTGATCGGAGAAATGTAAAGGACCCGACACCGCTTTTGTTTCTC
This sequence comes from uncultured Myxococcales bacterium, assembly GCA_964537055.1. GTDB lineage: Bacteria > Myxococcota_A > Polyangia > Palsa-1104 > JAEUJZ01 > CAZHYV01. The sequence goes on along the minus strand of CAZHYV010000001.1, from coordinate 311,605 downwards.
AGGGACAGGATCGAACATCAGCCGGTTCAAACACCACAAAAAGGCTGTAAGTGTTTTTCCCGTTCCGGTCGGAGCTAAGATTAGCGTCGACTCTCCCTTCGCAATCGTGGGCCACCCCTGTTTTTGGGGCTCAGTTGCTTCTCCAAAGGAGGAGCGAAACCACTCTTGTACCGCTTTGTGAAACAGCGACAGGGCGTCTGAAGCGTTCTTTTGATCGACTGGTAAGGGGTCTCCCACAAGGCTCCTTGGTATGATCTAGTTAAACCACTACTCATCCGAGCAGTATCTTCTATATAACCAGTCTGGCAAGGAAAAGAAAGTGTTTATTTACTTTTCTTTCTTTTTTGGATCGCAAGGGTGACAAATAGAACAAAGCTGCTAACAAGCACGATTGCCATGAGGAATGCTCTTGTGACCAGCACAAAAAATCCCATAATGTGGGCGTGAGACTGAAGAGCCCGATAATAACCATAGCTACCTACGCAGGTGAGAGCCAATGCCTCTATCAAAAGAAAGATTGCGATCGTCTTCCGAGAAGGAGAAAACACGAAAACACTGACTTGTGCAAGACCGCCTAACGAGATATACGGAAGAAAAATGAATAGGAGCCAATCGATTCTATTATGAAAATCCCCTAAAAGATACGAACGCACTACATAACAAGTGATCAAAGCCCCCAAAAGAAGACTGCCCCAGCTGAGCCAATCTATAAATCTTTCGGCACCGGGTTTGATCTTTACCAAAGGTGGTACTGCTCCAGGAGAGGTGCTATCTTTTGAAAATTGAAGATCGGGAGAAATCCCTGGGGGGTTCATCTTTTAGACCGCTTACAGCGCTTCCTTTAATACAGGCACCTTGGTCCTTTGTTCCCATGTGAATTCAGGCTCATTACGGCCAAAATGCCCGTACGAGGCTGTTCTTCGATAAATCGGTCGTAGCAAACCCAACTCTTTAATCAGGGCCCCTGGGCGGCAATCAAAATGGGCCTCTACAATTTTTTCTAACTGCGCGTCAGGAACCTTCCCCGTCCCAAAGCTGGAAACGTAGATAGACACGGGATGGGCGACTCCAATGGCATAGGCAATCTGCACCTCACACTCTTTTGCCAGCCCTGCCGCCACCAAATTCTTGGCGATGTACCTTGCATAGTAACAGGCAGACCTATCGACCTTCGAAGGGTCTTTTCCAGAAAAGGCACCCCCGCCATGTCGCGCAAAACCACCATACGTGTCTACGATGATCTTTCGTCCCGTAAGTCCTGAATCCCCCATAGGGCCGCCAGTAACAAAACGGCCTGTGGGATTAATGTAATATTTTGTGTTTTTCAGAAACGCAGAGGGAATTTCGTGTTTAATAACGTGCTCCATCAGCGCCTCCTTCAGATGCTGGTACGAAACATCTTCGTCATGCTGGCTGGACAAGACCACGGCCTCGACTGCCACCGGGACTCTGTCATCATAACGCACACTGACCTGGGCCTTTCCATCAGGCCTCAAAAAAGGCAAAATCCCCTGTTTTCGCACCTCGCTGAGACGCTTGGTCAATCGATGTGCAAGCGCAATCGGCAATGGCATCAGCTCGCTGGTATCGCTACAAGCATATCCGAACATCATTCCCTGGTCCCCTGCTCCTTGTTCTGCTGGAGTATAGACGCCTAGCCCATCGACGCCCATCGCAATATCAGCAGATTGCCGATCGAGCGAGGTTAACACAGCGCAGGTTTTATAATCGAAGCCTTTCTCGCTGCTGTCATAGCCAATCTCTTTAATCGTTTGCCGAACAATCGAGGGAATATCCACCTGCGCAGTCGTCGTGATTTCTCCAGCAACCATGACATATCCGGTTTTTGTAAGCGCCTCACAGGCGACTCGGCTGCGAGGATCTTGCGCCAAAATCTCATCGAGAACTGCATCTGAGATTTGATCACAAATTTTATCAGGATGCCCTTCGGTCACTGATTCAGAAGAGAAGAGAAAACTAGCCATCCAGAAACCCTCTTAATAGCCCGAGCGGAAATACCATTGGTTTCCCTCTTTTTGTAATTCCATCTCTTTGTCGTTCTTTGCATCGTACCAGCGATCGCCACGCTCGGTTGCAAGCTGGAAATGCACACTGTATTTCAGCCGAACTTTGGCAATATCCTCTTTCATAAGAATCTCAAGAACTCGGACAGAGAGCTGCATCGAACGAACCCGAGGCAGACGTCTCTCAAGGATCTCTCGAAGCCCAGTCCGGTTATAATCATCGCTTACTTCGACGGTGCCTCCGTTGCTCTCGTAGCTCGGATGTGCCATCGTCACTAGCTTACCGATATCTCGCGTTTGAATCGCTTGGACATACTCATCAATACGCTTATAAATTGCCAGGTTTACCGGGGTTGCAGGAATTTTGGTTCCTGTAATCAGCTCTTGAGGAGGCCGGCATCCCGAGCCAGTAATCAAAAGGAAGCTCGTGAGGCATCCTAGGACAAAAAGGGAACTGAGTTTTTGACGGAAATAAGTCTGGTTTTTAACGGTTATCTGATACACGCAGAGATTCTACTCCAAGTTTAAACCCAGGTACAATTTATTATCGCTATTTGGAACATTAGGAATCAAACCAGGGGTGAGAATCGTAAGAAGAGGGGTCAAATAATGGAGTAGTTAGCAGGAGGCATGTTAGGGACAAATAAGAGCGGTGTCCTCAACTTCTGCGTCTTATCGGCTCAATCGGCTTGTGTATGAATCAGCAAGGGTCCTGATGTCTTCGCCAGGAGAAGTAAAACCAGCCTCAACAAAGACAGGCCACATCGCGTTTAATACAGGACGGCAGTTCTCTCGAATCCACCAGCTAGAGCAAGCATTTTTCACCTGCTGTGCACCGATAATCGCGATCGCTGATAGTTTAAGCTGCGTTGGATTATAGGTAAGCTGCCTAGCTGCTCCTTCTGACTGCAGTTGTGCACGTGCAATGATTTCATTCGCACCTTTATCAACTGTCGACCGAAGCAAGCATCCCGAGGTTCCTAAAAGACCAAACATCCCAAGTCCAGCACACATCATCTTCAAAATAAATTTCTTCATGAAAAAACTCCTTTAGTTTCTCAATTCAATGTAACGCTTATTAAGCATACCCAGGTCTCTTATGTAGTCAAGCTGCTTTCTTTAGATGACATGTCCGCTTTTGTTACTATATTTGCGTTAACAAGATGTATCTAATTGAAACTCCTTAAGAAAGCAAGCCAGAATGCACCGGTTCTTTTGGGAATCTTTTTTAACAGCATTGTCACGCTACCTTATTTTGTTTTTAAAGAATCGAAGAATCATTTAAAGAAGTTAGGCGTTTTACTTGCTCGAAGAAGCATTTCCTATCGGCTATTCTTTTCCCCTACAGGTATTGAATTGACATAGCTCTACCTACCCATTACTTTGGATGTAGGTAGGGCAGCATAAACAAAGTGGCTTTCCAAGATAACTGCTTTCTGAAAGGTGGCTCATGAAAAAATCATTGATTCTTTGCACTATAATTAGTTTGTTCTTCGGTCTTTTTCTCTCCTCTGCGGAAGCAGGTCCTAACTGGAACCAGCTTACAAAAGAACAACGACATCTTCTGAAACAAGGAGAACTCCTTCTTTTTGATGCTAAGGATCCTGCTTATAATTGGGGTCAAATTACTTTTTACGCACTGGTGCAAGAAAAAACACCTCGAGCCGCAAATCCTCTCTCTGCCCGCTCTTGCGCTGCTGTATTTTGGGACGTGAAAGGACAAACCGAGTACCAAAATCAGCTCAAATCCGTAGATTATGTCCCTCTTTTCTCAGATTCTCGTTCGAACCCCACCTTAATGAATTTCACAACGCGGGGACTCACTTCTGATATTACCTACTCTCAGCTTATGGGGATGAAGGCTTACGGAAAAACTTACATGGCTTCCTGGCTGTCCATTTCTGCTCCTTTGCCGGGGATTGTCGAGCGGGTGGATGGTACACTTACCTTGGAAGAACTCCCTTTTGCTAAGGAAGTCTTGCTAATCTACACAGCCAAAGCAAACGCGGCAGCCTTGGTTGAGAAGAACGCAGCCTTACGACAAAGCTGGATTCAAAATACCAGGGATAGTGTCGCAAGGTTTCGTAATCGGATGAGCACGGGCGCAACCGGCGTGCAGATCGCAGAGCTGGATCGAGCTGTTTCGGGCAGGTAATCCTCTGCAGAGGGTAGCACCTGTGCTTTCAACAAAAGCGGTGCCCACGATCTCGTACGTAGCGCCCATCCTTATAGCACCCAAAATTGAGGAATCTATGCGGAGGTAAATGTCGTGCAGAAAAAGCTTTTATGCCAAAAACATTCAATCTTCTATTTTATCTCTGTCTGGGCAAAAAGGATAAAAAGGTATGTGTCCTGGTACTTCGATAAAAAATCCTACTGTCAAAGATTCTCTCAAGAAAAGTTGCCTTTCCGCGTGAAAAAGCACCAGTCTGTGCTGATTCGAAAGCTGGGCGAAGCAGACATGCAGCTTCAGTACAACAAAGTGAAGAACCTCTCTCTTGCGATCCAGCATCTTGATGGGCTCCTGATTCACCCCGGAGAAACCTTCTCGTTCTACCGCCTGGTCGGTCTTCCCACGAAGCGCAAAGGGTATCTTCCTGGGATGGAGCTTTCCCGAGGAGAGGCTCGTACTGGAATTGGTGGAGGAATCTGCCAAATTGCAAACCTGATCCACTGGTTGGTGATCCATAGCCCGCTTACGGTGACCGAGCGTTATCACCATGGATTTGATCCTTTCCCTGACGAAGGCCGCGTGCTTCCTTTTGGCAGTGGTGCCACCGTGTTTTACAACTACCGGGATTACCAATTTGCGAACCACACCCCCTACCAATTTCAGTTACGGCTCTGGCTTACCGATCGTTTGATTGAGGGTGAGATACGGATCAATCAGAAGCTGCCCTACTTCTATCACGTTTATGAAAAGCATCATCAGTTTCTTAAGATGGGCCAAACCTACTATCGTCAAAACGAGATTTGGAGAGAAAAACGGGATCGAGAGGGAAAGAATCTTACTCTTGCGGATGAGCTGGTAACGAAAAATTTTGCCGAGGTGAAGTATGTTCCGTCGGAGTTTACACACTTAGACCCAGGGAACCTTGAGTCTACTTCTTCCTTTGGGGTTCCTCATGAAGCCGCTCCTATCGTCTGTGGAAAACCTAAAGCAGCATAAAAATTTCTTAGGTAAAATTTTCGCGGGAGGGGCAGTTTGAATACATACCTGCTTTTGAACCTCCTGCTCTTACGATCTGCTCGATAAAACTTACACAATTGTGAGGTAAAACTCCCCAGAGCCATTTTTTATATAAAAGGTTATTTAGTGCAGCTCTTGCTGCATTTGGATTTTGCAGATAGACTGTCCACCTTCTGATTTCTGACTTTCCTGCCTCTGCTAAGTAGCGCCGATATCCCTGCTCGTTCATCACAAGAGGTTTTCTATACACTCCAGCAATATGAATGTACCAACCTGAAGGACCACCAATGTTTAAAATGGCATGGCCACAGGGATTTGGGAAGGTTCCCGTAACTGCGACGACATAGACCTTACGAAAGTCGATTTGATTGAGACGCAAGGGAACCTTCCAAACCTCCTCTCCCTCAAACCCAATCCTCTGGAAGGGAACGCCATCCAGGGAATTTTCCATAAACATTGCTGGCTTTGCCGTATGTTCATCGCCTTCACAAGTGCAAAGCGATGTTGGTCCGTAAAGTTCATCTTGAACCTTCGATGCTAAGTCGCCCATTCCTGCTTCCGCAGTGTAAGAAGTTACCAGGATGAGGACTGCAAAAAGCCAAAGAACCCGTTTTGTATGTTTCAAGGTACATGTCATCTCTTTATCCTTGTCGTGTAAATGCCTCGTTATGTAAATTCTTTCTCAAGCAGCAAAGACGCAATGAGTCCCCAAGAAACCATCCGCTTGCCACTCTGAAAGTAGAAGATGTAACGATTTTCCGTAGTTACATCAAGAAAATTCCGTATTAACCTTCCTAGGTAGCTTTGATTTTCTTTACCATGGCAACGAGCTGATTGAGGCATTGAGACCAACCCTTTTGAAAGCCCATCTCTTTATGCCTCTTACAGGTTTCTTCATCTTTATGCATGGCAATCGCGGTGTATTTCGTTTCTGCGCCATGAGCCTCAAGCAGAATAGCCGCTGTAAAAAAAGACTGAGCCGAGGGCCGATACCCTGCGGTAAGGGCATCTGTCCAAACCAGTTTTTCATTCTCCACTACCTCTAAAAAACAACCACTCCCTGGAAAATCCTGTCCTTCAGGGGAACGCATCACAGTACGAAAGATGCCTCCAGGACGAACATCTATCTCACAGTCGACCGTGGTCCATGGTAGAGGAGAAAACCACTGTTTGATTTGCTCTGGCTTTGTCCATGCTGCAAAGACAAGCTCCCGCGGAACGTCCACAGTTCGTTCTAAAACAAGATCAAGCTTCGGGTTGATCCGAAAAGTGTAAGCGTTTTTCATAAAAGTGTTTCCTTTCGTTCTTTAGATAGATACCCCTCCCTATTCTCGAGCCGAGGAGGAACAAATGATGGGCCGACCGTTTGATGGCTCTCTTTTAGGTTGCTCGAGCATAAAAAGAACCTTATTATTTCTTTACATTGTTTACAACAAGGAGAACCCGCATGAAGACCATTGCACATCTTATGAAACTCACCCTACCTGCAGCACTTTTGGCAACCTTATCACTTACGGGTTGTCCTAACACAAATTCTTCAGCCCCTCCCGCTGCAAATAATGAACAAATTCAGGTTTTTACAAACCAGGTGGCTGAGTTAAACAAACAAATCGGAACCCTGAATGCGCAAATAACTACACTGACGCAAGATCTAAATAAATCTAAACAGGATCTTATGACTTGTAACCAAGAACTGGCAGCAAGCAAAGATGCCCTCAAAACTGCACAGGATGCTGCCGCTGCTGCCTCGGCCAAGGAACCGACCCAGGGCCAATCAAGCAGAGCGAAGCCTTCCAATGGTCTACCCACGACAAAAACGAATCCAAACGCACCACTAGGAACCAAAGAAAATCCTGTACAAGCTCCTGCAAATCCTGCTGCCCGCTTCTAGAAAGTTTTTACGACTCTGCCTCCCAGCGCTTTGCATCACGCTTCTCCCATAGATCTTCTGGGGAGATAAGCTCCCCATTATCTAAATCTGTGATGCCATAAACACGGCCGATCTCATCTACATTATTTTGATCGGGCGTGGGCATACTGCGCCCAGGAAGCTCATCCCCTGTATACTCGTTATTAAGAGGGTCTACATCTGGATCTCCGGCCTGCATCTTGTGGTCTTCTCCTGGAAGCTCAGGGACTTCAGTCGCAGTTGGGCTAATCCCCATCAGCATTGATTCTGCCGCAATTGCGGTGAGGGAGACCGCATGAGGAGGTTCTTCCTGAGACGAACGCATCGCTCTTAATTCTGGATCCGATGCAGGATCCGACCAGGAATTTGCGATAGGTTCTTCTGGAGCCGCCATAGAAATAAAGGTAGGTCGAGCCATAAAAACACCCGGTTCTTCTTCAGATATATCCTGGTCTCTGTTCTGAAGAGGTTGACTCCTGGTCTGTTCGGTTGAATCTCTTTGAAAAGAACCTGCTTCTAGGGAGGTATCAGGCTTCCTCGAAGGAGAATGAGGTCTCTTCAAAGTGGAGAGTTTCCGAGAATCATTTTTATCTTTTTCAGGCATGGTTGTTCCTCCTTGTCCTTTCAAGGTAAGTTCATCCTTACGTTTATGCACGCAGATGTCAGCTTGCGACGTACGTTACTTCCAGTCTGAGGCAGGCTACAAAGGCTTTTCGAGGTGTGGATCAAACTTTCCAAGCAAAGATTCAAATCCCGCAAAGAGTGTGACCGCTTGATCTTGGGTGATAGGGGACGCTCGAATCACAGCACCCACCTGGAACGCAGTTTGTCGATGATTTCAATATCAGTGAGCACGATCCAAACCATTTGGATTCTGAGACTAGAAATCATTGCTTTCTCTTTTCGCATGAGATGTTTATGGATGAATCAAATTTGTAACACTCATCCTCAAGACGTATACTCATCAAATCAAGGATAGAAGCATGATCAGTCGCTCGAAGCTCATAGGTCGTTGGAAACTTTGTAGCCATACATTTCATCACAATGGAACGATCATGCCGACAGCTTCTTGGGTGGCAGGGCAGCTCATCTATGCTGAAGATGGCTCCATGGCAGTCCTCATTTCTAAGAAACCTCAACCTGAAGGTATGACCGATTTGATTTTGTATTCAGGACACTTTACCGTCGAGGATGGTGAAATTTTGCACCATATTGAATTTTCTCCAAATCTGGATCGTATCGGAAATCAAGAGCGACGGATTCCAACGTTAGCAGAGAACCAACTTACGCTACAAACAGTTCCTTCCTCAGAAGGATTTTATAAAATTGTATGGCAAAGGGTATCTCAAGAGACTATTAGCTAAAAAATAGGTACCTAAAAACCTCTACCCTATGGTAAAAATCCCTCATGAAATCTCGGTCCAGAATTCTGCATGGTTCGATTTATGCGCGCGACCCAGAACGTGCAGCTTCCCACTTGGCTGCCCTCACAAGCGGGGTAGCACGGCCTTTCCATCCGATAGAAGGAGCCTGGGCTTGTTTTTTAAACGACGAAGATTGGGAAACTGAAATTGTCGAATTCTACCCTCGAACGGTTACCATCGCCTCTCGGGACGGCGTTCTAGAATTCTCTTCTCTGGTTGGTGAGGTCAGGGGGGCAGGAAGTCATTTCAATATTTCAATTCCAAAGAAGCGGAGAGATCTTGAATTGATCTGCAAACAACAAGGCCTGGTGTATTCTTGGCGGGATTGGCAAGGGGTCTTGGAAGTATGGCTAGAAGACGAGATCCTTATCGAATGTGTTCCTATTGAATAGGAAGAGGAGATGCATATGCAATGGACAGAAGAGAAAATGCTAAATACTGCGCGACAAGAACAACGAGATGGCTATGCAGATTTCAAAATAACAGCTGCAACCAGTGCACTCCTTGTCATTGATATGCAGGCGGAGTTTTTGACACCAGGGCCCTTATGGGTACCCGCAGCCACACGCATGGTAGACAGGCTCTCTCGGTTGATTGCTACATGTCGAGATCATAAAATCCCCATTATTTACACGATTTTTGATAAAACGCACCTAGGTCTTGACCGCCCGCGCACGCTCAAATACATGCCCCATGCACGCCCTGATGATTCCAGTAGGCAAGGAGAGGTCTGGCCAGAACTTGCCCCTCGCGCTGACGAAGTTGTGATTCGAAAACCTTCCTATGGGGCGTTTTATGACACGCCGCTTGACACAATTTTACGGAACCTGAGGCGAGATACGGTCATCATCACGGGAACGCTTACGAATTATTGTTGCGGGATGACAGCTCGACAAGCTTATGAACGTTCTTATCAGGCGGTTGTTGTCTCTGATCTCACAGCGACAGACGACCCCCTGATGCAAGAGGCCGAGCTTTCTGTTCTAAGGCGCGGCTTTGCCCTTGTGATGAATGCCGAAGAAATTGAAGCGAAGCTACGTTTATGAGTTCAATAAGAACATGTTTTACGATCCCTTATGGTCCTGCTAAAGCACAGCAAGGGGATCTGTACTTACCAGACAAAAAACATCCTCCTGTGGTTTGCTTGCTTCATGGCGGATTTTGGCGGATGCCCTACGGACGCGACGAATTGGCACCCCATGCCACTGATCTTGTGAATCGGGGGTATGCGGTATGGAATCTTGAATACCGAAGGCTAGGATCTCCGGGAGCGGGTTACCCAGGTACCTTCATGGATGTTTCCGATGGCATTGATCATCTAGCTGCACTCTACAAAAAAGGAATGGATATCGACCTAAGTCGAGTTGTGGTTATTGGTTACTCCGCTGGGGGTCATCTTGCTCTATGGGCAGCCAAAAGAAATCAGATGCTCAAAGGTACTCCTCAACCGGAGCATGTTCGGATTGCTGCAGTATGTGGCCTAGCACCTATCACTGATTTAGCAGAAGCCTATCAATTAAACCTGGGTCAAGGGGCAGTAGCAAACTTGATGGGCTTCCCCCAAGAGAATCCCACTCGATATAAGGTCGCATCGCCGATGGAACTACTCCCTCTCGAAGTTCCTCAGCTTTTAGTGCATGGCTCAAACGATAAAGCGGTTCCCGTTGAAATGGTACGCAGCTATGCAGAAAAAGCCCAGAAGGCAAACGACGTAGTCAAATTCGTTGAGATTCCTGGGATGGGTCATTTTGAGCATTTAGATATTCATAGCCGCTCATGGTCTTGCGTAAACTTATGGCTGACGCAGGCCTTAGATTCTTAAAAGTGGATACCATCTTCTAAAAGACCAGCTTGAGATTCCCCATAGAGGTGGATTAATCTCTTTTTACGGGCAGGCGCGATGAATAAATGCAGACAGGCTGCTCCGAGTCCGATCCCCATACAGCCAAACCATAAGTTCTTTGATTGATAGTGACTCAGGATAAAAGTACCAGACAAAGGAGCTGTTAAAGAAGCAAGTGCGACAACAAACTGATACGCACCCTGATATCGTCCGCGAGAATGGGAAGGGGATAAATCTTGGATGACCGGGGAAACAACGGAAAACATAAGAATTTCTCCTGTTGTCCAGGTCACGGTGGCAGCGATGACTAAATAAAAACTCTTCATCACTACGCTATATAATCCTAGCCCCAATCCTAACATCAAGGAAGCCCCGACAAAGATCAAGGACCGACGAAAATAACGTACTCTCTTTCGTAAAAAAGGCTGAATGAGGGCAATAAAGCATGCATTGATTCCATTGACATAGGCGAAATACCGTGCAGAAAACCCATGATTTTTCATATCTACGGCCAAGCTGGCAATCGATTGTTGTAATAAAAACTCCAGCAAAAATTGTGCCGCCAAAAACATCACAAATACCCAATCTTTCCAAGGACCTTTGCTTGTACCTTCTTGCAGCTGAATTGTTTCCTCTTCCTGCTGTGTTTCAGGTTCTGCCGTCGTGAAATTTTTTACTTTGTATGTCTCGGGCACAAAGAAAAACAGAAGGATCGCAAAGAGAATCGATGTCCCCGCATCTACCGTAAAGAGGACAGAGTAACTTATGTTCACAAGGTACCCCCCAAGAAGGGAAGAGATAGCAAAACCTAGATTATTTGCCCAATAGGACCATCCATAGGCTCTAGGTCTATCGATAGGTTGAACAAGATCAGCAATGGCTGCGTTCATGGCAGGACGGAATAGGTCCCCTAATAGCCCCAGCATAAACGTTGCTAGCAATACATGCCAGTGGGCTTTCGCAAAGCTCAACTGAAGCATACTCGCACCACCTAAAAGCATACTAAGAATCATGCTTGTGCGACGACCAAGGTGGTCAGCCAACCAACCTCCTATGGGTCCAGCCATGATAGCGCCTACTCCATAAATCGTGATCCCAAGACCTACAGTTTGTGTAGAAAAATGGTGTTGTTGACTAAGATAGTAAGAGAGCAAATAAAAAAAGCTAGCAACTCGGTTAATAAAGATTCCGGTAACTAAAAACCAAAAAACTCGAGGGAGTGTTCCTTCTTTTACTTCCTGAGATTGCATAGAGGAGATTAGTAATAGCGGGGCTTATGAGACTTGTAAATACAATTTTAGGCAACAATGGGGATTTAACATCATAAAGCCTTTCCGTTCTATGAGTCGAAGCTTCTGCTACCTTTCGGTCTATTTTTTGCCCTAGCGAATCTGGCGAAACCTATCTGTTGCTTCGAGCAAGCTATGCATCATTCCTACTTCCATCGCCCCATGAGCAGCATCAGGAACAATGGTGAGCCTTGATTCAGGCCAGGCCTGATGGAGCTTCCATGCAGATTGCACCGGACATACCAAATCGTAGCGCCCATGGATGATCTGCCCTGGGAGATGACGAATTTGGTGTACCTCTTCTAATAAGTAGTGCTCTCTAGGGAAAAATCCTCGATGATAAAAATAATGGAGAATGGCCCTTGCAAACGAAAGGGCAAATCGGTCCTCGGTGGCTCGCTGAATAATACCAGCATTGGGAAGAAGACAGGTCAATGTGGCTTCCCATCTTGTCCATGCAATGGCTGCTTCTTGCATCTGTTCTGGGTTCCCACAGGTTAGCCTACGATGGTAGGCCTTGATCAAGTCCCCTCTTTCTTCAGGGGGAATCAACCGAATAAAATCTTCCCACGCCTCTGGAAATAATTGATTTGCTCCATGTTGATAAGTGAAATCAAGCTCCTCCTGCTGAAAGAGAAAAATGGATCGAAGAATCAGCCCCAAAATCCTATCTGAATGTGCAATGGCATAGGTAAGCGCAAGTGTACTTCCCCAGGAGCCCCCAAGAACAACCCACTTCGCGATACCCAAATGCTTTCGTAAGGTTTCTATATCTTCAACCAGGTGCCAAGTTGTGTTTTCCTCTAACGATGCATGAGGCGTACTCTTTCCAGAACCACGTTGATCAAATAGAATAATTCGATACTGGACAGGATCAAAAAAAGCACCGATGACTAGGCCGATTCCCTGCCCCAGGTCCCCCGTGCAAAAAAAGAATCGGGGTCCCTTGGGGATTGCCAGATTCTTCATAATACAGCTCATGGAGCGAAGAAACTCGCAAAAATCCGCTGAAGTAAGGATCGATGGGAGGATAAGGCGTTCGTAGAGACATACATTCTATGTAGCAAATTTATAACAAATTGGAATAGGGAAGTAATTCAGTACAGCTGTTCATAAGCACTACGGTAACTATCGACGAAGAGATTGAACAGTCGGGCGTATCATCCCATAAATCCCATGCCTAAGAAGAGTTCAAAACACGAATAACATCTAGTTGTTATTTATAATCATGCTGTTTAAACGTTCTCTTCAGCTAACCAATCTTCGATCCTCTGCTTTTTTATTCGGACCTCGCATGACTGGAAAGACCTCTCTTCTCCGAGAGCTTCAGGTCCATTTGTATATTGACCTTCTCGATCCAGAAATTGAACTACAACTTAAGAAAACCCCACGTCTCTTTTGGGAGCAAATCTCTTTCCTTAAAACAGGAGCGCTCATCGTCATCGATGAGGTACAGCGAGTTCCAGTACTTCTTGATTATGTTCAGAAGGGGATTACCGGGTTCATTATTCAAAGAGAAAACTATCTATTTTATCAACGTGCCACTGATTATTTTTTAAAGAAAAATTTACTACCCACCCGTACCCAAATCCGTAAATTCGATATTCAAACATCGGAAGCTGACTAATCTGTTTTTTTGAAAGGGGAGGCATCGGGATATTAGGTACATTCCGATCAAGAATTTCGCAGCTTGAAAAGGCTCTGAGGAGTTTTTTGCAGATCTTTATTTTTGAAGAACTTTTCTTAATTTTTTGGGAACAATAAGAGGAAAATGCACTTTTAAACGGGGTCCATTCAGGGGTTCCACAGCGAATGGCATCTTCCCCTTCTCCTTCATATGCAGAGGGAATGTCGGCTGTAGCTAAAGTACTAAAAGGATTTGAAAAGAAAACACCAAAAAGCAAAGTTATTGTAAAAAGATGACTTAGTTTCATCATAATAAAATAGAGGTTTCTTTTTAAAAGATCAAACCAAGATTCTGTTAAAATTTTCTTACCTTGTAAGGGCTATTGACGTTTTCAATTTTTCTGAATCTGCCTATCTTTGAAATGAATGGGAGATGTAATCGTCATCATTACGGGGGTACTTACCTACTATTGTTGCGGCACGACGGACCGACAAGCATATGAGCGTTCATCGCCACGACGCTTGCCTATAATCGTGCAACCGTTGAAGGGCTGACAGCTGCTCCCGAGACCAGCGAATCTACTCAGGAACAACTGCTAGCAGCAAAAAGGTCTTTTTGCTTTTGAGCAAGCGAAGCTTACACGCGAGAATCTGGGCGATCTGCAGCTTGTTTCGATGCTGCGATAGGGGTGCCTCATTTTCAATGCAGCGTTTGTGGCCACGATGTTACAGTACTTGGAGCTCCCTGAAGGAGGGGAATTACTGAGACTCACTTCTCGAGAAGAAAAATATGGGCGTTGTAGGAATCGAACCTACGACTTCAACCGTGTGAAGGTTGCACTCTACCGCTGAGTTAAACGCCCTTGCAGAGGTCCTGCGTGGTTTTGTTTACCTACTACAATTTCTGTACTCGTGGCAAGCAGAAAAACCTATTTCTCTTTTCATAGAATCCCTACATATGAAACCAGATTTTACAATCTTTTTACAATTCTTTTACATTCATTTGACTCTTTGCCTAAACAAGGATGTTAGAGGTAAGTGTGTCGAATCAAAAAAACTTATCGATAATTTGGAAGGAGCCATTATGAAAAGATTAAACCCTATCAAAGAAGTACTGCTTATTGGTACTACCATTCTAATCGCTTCAGTCGGGGTTGCTGCAAAAATACTCACCATTCCGAAAGATACCTTATCCCCTGCTGGCAAACAAGCCACGTTACAGGTGCAAGTCAGTCACCCATATTTGCTTGAAGGAATTAACCAAAAAGCCTATATCCGAGTCGCGCTGGATGGTTTTGAGTTAGAACCCAAATCAACCCGAACTCCCGTTAACGTTTCTTTAGTCATTGACCGGTCAGGGTCGATGTCAGGGGATCGGCTTCAAAATGCAAAAAAAGCAGCGATCACGGCGGTAGAGCACCTGAATAGCAATGATATTGTCTCAGTCGTGGTTTATGATGATGAGGCCACTGTGGTGGTTCCTGCAACCAAAGTGACCGATAAATCGAAGATCATTCGCCAAGTTGAACAAATTCAAATCGGTGGAAGCACAGCCTTGTTTGCAGGTGTAAGCAAGGGAGCACAGGAGCTACGCAAATTCATAGACAAAAACCGAGTCAACCGGGTCATTCTTCTATCAGACGGGCAGGCCAACGTCGGACCGAGTTCGCCTTCCGAGTTAGGCAATTTAGGAGCCTCTTTGGCCAAAGAGGGAATTTCTGTAACAACCATTGGTCTTGGCCTTGGATTTAACGAAGATTTGATGACAGAACTCGCCTTAAAGAGCGATGGAAATCATGCTTTTGTCAAAGATCCTGAAGAGCTGGTTGCACTGTTCGACCGTGAATTTGGAGACGTTCTGTCCGTTGTCGCCCAAAATGTTACAGTGACTATTCAATGTGCCGAAGGGGTCAAACCCCTTCGAGTCCTAGGACGAGAAGCTCAAATCTACGGAAACAAAGTCATAGCCTCGCTTCGTCAGCTGTACTCAAAACAGGAAAAGTACTTTATGGTCGAAGTAGAAATTCCAGGATCTCTAAAAGGCAACGACCTTGCACTCGCCTCCGTCTCGGCAAGTTATGACAATATGGTGACTCACCAAAAAGACGCGCTTGCAGCAAGACCCAGCATCAGCTTTACCAAGGACAAAGCGCTTGCTACCAGCCGAATGAACAAGACGGTCATGGCAGATGCTGTAGAACAGATCAGCGTAGAAAATAACAAACAGGCGATCCAGCTTCGCGACAGAGGGGACATCGAAGGTGCGAAGAAAGCACTTACGGAAAATGCTAGCTTCGTACGTAAAGGAGCCACTGAGTATGCCGCACCAAAGCTCGAGCAACGGGCAAAGGAAATTGACAATATCACCCCTAACCTTGGTAGCTCAAAATGGGGAGAAGCTCGTAAGACGATAAACCAAGCGGACTATAAGAGCAAAACCCAACAAAGTTATTAACCCGCTCTCTTTTACGGGGTTTATTACTTCACCTGCATCGAGATTTGCCCCGAGGCTTCTAGCTAAGGGGCAATTTTTTCCCATATTCATAAAGCTTTCTCTTTTTTCCATGGCAATCGATTCAAAATCAGCTATAGCTCAACTATATTTTTGTTGATTCATTTAACAGGAAGAAACTGGATGACTCCTTCTTATCGCAAACGTACGCTTTTACTCATTCTACTTGTCCTGCTTCCGGTAGGTGGATTGTCCTTTTTAAGCTACCGCGTCTTCAAAGATGAACAGGCTCGCCTTGCAGAGCAAATGCAAAAAGTGGCACAGGCACGTTTGCAGAGTGTGGATGAATACATTCTTGCGCGCCTTTCTGATCTGGGGAAATCGATCAGTCGACGTCTCTCAGAAACTGAAATGAAGGCTGGTTCTTTACGATTGCTAACGCAAAAAGAACCCCTTATCCAGCAAATCATGGTACTAACAGGACGCAGCAGGATACACCCTCCCCAAGATGAGCCCCTAAGTCAGTCTGAGGCAGTCTTCGTCGATAGAATGGAACCCCTTCTTGGAGACCTGGTTAAGCCCTTGGTCGAGGATGGACCACCCTTTGGGACCACGTCCAAATTGGCTTCTCCTTCGCAAAAGAGCGCAATTTTCCAGCAAGGCTCGTCTGATTCTGGATTTTATGCGTCGTTTTGGAAGCAGGGATTAGACCTAATCTATTGGCACAAGGACTCTACAGGCCTCCTTTTTATCGTAGAGCTTGATCGTTCAGCACTTATGGCTGATCTTATGGAACACCTTCCTCCACAATCAGATTTTCAAAAGGGAAGCACGGCCCTTACAAACGAATCAGGGGAACTGATCTATCGTCTGGGTGAATATAAACCTCAAGCGCAAGAGAAAGCAAAAATGGTCGTCTCCCTGTCCTATCCCTTTAGCACCTGGAAGCTTTCTTATTTTCAAGCAAATGATTTTGCCCCCAAGGGAATTTTGCAAAAGACAAACCTTAGTCTATTTTTTTCTTTAGGGGCCTTAACGTTGACGCTCCTTGGATTGGCGATATACTTACACCGAGAGCAAAGTAGAATTTTGCTAGATGCAAGACAGCGGGTCAATTTTGTGAACCAAGTCTCGCACGAGCTAAAAACACCTCTTACCAATATCCGAATGTATGCTGAGCTGCTTGAGCCCCTTCTTGAGGAACGCGAAGAGAAAGCAAAGCAGCATCTGCGTATTATTACTGAAGAAAGTGAGCGCTTGAGTCGTTTGATTCAAAATGTGCTCATCTTCTCAAAAAAAGACCGAGGGCTATCCCTAAGAAGAGAGTGGAGTTCGCTCATCTTGCTCATCAAACAAACCCTCGATGAGTTTGATCCGATGTTTAAGAAAAAAGGCATCCAAGCCCATCTCTCGTATGAACTCCTCCCCGAAGTCTTCCTAGATAAAGATATGATAAAACAGGTGCTGGTCAACTTGCTTAGCAACGTCGAGAAGTATGCTGCCTCTGGAAAAGAGGTCCATGTCTCTTTATCTCAACGGGGTGCATCTGCCGTCATCAAAATTGCTGACCATGGACCTGGCATTCCTACAAAATACCGAGAACATATTTTTAGCCCTTTCTTTCGCATGAGTGATTCGTTAACAGAGGGAGTCTCAGGCACAGGGATTGGTCTCACTCTTGCAAGAGAACTCGTCCGGCTTCACCAGGGAGAGCTTCGTCTTGTGGATTCAGAACAAGGAGCTTGTTTTGAGATAGAGTTACCTCTTTCCCCAAGGGATCAGACAGCCACAAGTAAACACTCATCTCCTCCCTCCAAAAACCCTCACCTAGAAAGACCCAAATTCTGAGAAGGAGGTTACCGTTCATGAAAATTTTAGTTGCTGAAGATGATAAATATATTCTCGAGGGTCTTTGTGAAATTTTTCAATCAGAGGGGTACGAGTCCCTAAAGGCCCAGGACGGGCAGGAAGCCCTTAAGCTCTACCAACAAGAACGACCTGATTTTCTCTGCCTCGATGTGATGATGCCAAAAATAAATGGCTATGATGTCTGTCGAGAAATTCGAAAGCATAATGCTCAGATCCCTATTCTTTTTATTAGCGCGAAATCCGAAGAAATTGATCGAGTTCTGGGACTAGAGTTAGGTGCTGATGATTTTATCACCAAGCCCTTCGGTGTAAGAGAAGTTACGGCTCGTATTCGAGCCATTACTCGAAGATATCTTCACCAATCACCCCCCCTGTCTCAACCAGAGTCATTTCTTATAGGCGATGTTCTTATTTTTCCAAAACAACTCCGTGGTTATCGCGGCACGCAAGACATTGAACTAAGCCTGCGAGACATAAAAATTCTTACACTCTTTTACCAACATAAAGATCAGCTAGTCGACCGCAACCTTTTATTGGATCAGTGCTGGGGAATCAATGCCCTTCCCAACAGCCGTACCGTAGATCAACATATCGCGCAACTGAGAAAGCGGATCGAACTAGACCCAAAACATCCGAGGATTATTATAACGGTCCATGGGGCTGGGTATCGGTATGGAGGAGGTGCGCCTTAAAAGGGGAAGCATACAGATAGAATTATAATTCGACCACTATACAGACTGTTCTTTATTGTTGCCAGGGATAGGAAATGAGCGAGTAAATTCTTTTACCTCCGCAAAAATCCGCGGGAGGTGTTCTTCTTCCTGCAGAGCAGCCAAAATGGCTCGATCTATAAAAGCAGCAACCTGTCCCATATGCTTTTCCTTCATTCCCCGCGTTGTAATTGCAGGGGTTCCAATTCGTACCCCCGAGGGATCAAACGGTTTCCGTGGATCAAACGGCACGGTATTGGCGTTCGTCTCGATTCCTGCTCGATCCAAGGCTTTTGCTGCCTGCTTCCCAGAAATGTTCTTGTTCGTGAGGTCTATCAAGATCAGATGATTGTCCGTCCCTCCAGAAATAAGCTCGTACCCTAACGATAGCAACGCTTCCGCCAGGGCCTTTGCGTTCTTCACAACTTGGTGTGCATAGTCGCAGAAGCTTGTCTGCGAAGCTTCCTTCAAAGCGACCGCAAGCGCTGCTGTCTGGTGGTTGTGCGGCCCCCCTTGCAGCCCAGGGAAAATCGCCCGATCGATTGCCTGGGCGTGTTCTGCATTACAAAGGATCATCCCACCACGGGGGCCCCGCAAGGTTTTGTGTGTCGTCGTCGTAATCACTGGCGCATATCCCACCGGGGAGGGATGAGCCCCTCCCGCCACCAAGCCACCGATATGGGCGATATCTGCCACCAGAAGAGCCCCGGTTTCTTTCGCAATTTCTGCAAACGCAGGAAAATCCACTGTCCTTGGAATCGCGCTTCCTCCACACCACAAAATCTTCGGCCGGTGCTCTTTGGCAAGTTCCCTTACTTGGTCCATATCGACCCGCCCGGTATCCCGCCTAACTCCATAGGCAAAGGAACGAAAAAACTTCCCTGAAATCGACACTGGCCACCCATGCGTCAAGTGTCCGCCAAAAGGAAGCCCCATCCCTACAATTGCATCACCAGGCTGACAAAAGGCCAAATACACGGCCAAGTTCGCCGGAGAACCTGAATATGGCTGGACATTCGCATGCTCGACGCTAAACAAGTCTTTGGCCCGCTGGATGCAGCGTTGCTCGATAGGATCGATATACTGCTGACCTTCATAATATCGTTTTTGCGGATACCCCTCGCTGTACTTGTTTGTAAGGACAGAGCCCGTTGCCTCTAATACGGCTTGAGAAACGTAGTTCTCCGAGGGGATCAGACGAATCTTCTCTTTTTGCCTTTGGTTCTCTTGTTCGATCAAGGATGCAATGTCGGGGTCGGCTTGCTTGAGATTCATAAGAAGCTCCTTTCCGAGGAAATCTATCGTTTGAGGGGTATATCGTTATCACGAGTTTAGAAGATCGCCAAGGGTTCGTTTTACGATTCTGTTTCTCTCGACCTCTCCCTTTAGAAATTCCTTTCAACCAAAACAAATCAGGAAGAGTGGAGTAATTACATTGTCGTAATGGCAGACTAGTTTTGAGAACGGCGCTGAAACGTAGGAATGTCTAGATTGAGTGCAGCCTCTTCCTCGAACGAGAAAAGCCCGCCCATTCCACCTTTCGACACTCGCGTTGGAGGTGGGGTTGGAGACACGGCCTTGTCTAGCGCCGGGGCTGGCCGTAGTGCAGGAACAGGTGGCGGCTCGATACGGTTTGCCTGCATAGGAGTTATAAACTGTTCCTGCGAGCGAACAGGTCCCGAATACACAGGCTTTCCGTACGAACTAGGTACCTGAACCTGCGTAGGGCGGCTTCGATCAAAGCGAGCCGCCTCCTGCGAAGCCATCTGGTGGGCATCAAACCCCGTTGCAATGACGGTGATACGCACCTCATCCCCTAAGGATGGATCAATCACAGAGCCGAAGATAATGTTTGCATCTTCATCTGCGGCCTCTTGGATGAGCGAAGATGCTTCGTTCACTTCGTAGAGCGTCAGGTCAGGCCCACCGGTGATATTAATCAAAATTCCGGTTGCTCCTGTAATGGATACGTCCTCGAGCAAGGGAGAGCTAATTGCCTGCTGTGCTGCTTCAAGCGCTCGTCTCTCCCCGCTAGCGCGACCCGTCCCCATAAGTGCCCGTCCCATGCTGGACATGATTGTTTTTACGTCTGCAAAGTCTACGTTAATCAACCCAGGAATCGTAATCAAGTTGCTGATGCCCTGAACAGCATTCAAAAGAACTTCGTCCGCCTTTCGGAACGAGTCAATCATCGTGGTATGTTTTCCAGAAACAGACAAGAGCCGATCATTGGGGATGGTAATCAACGTATCGACTGATTGGGAGAGGGCAAGAATTCCCTCTTCTGCTTGGCGCTTCCGTTTTTTCCCCTCAAACCCAAAAGGCTTTGTCACTACACCTACGGTCAAGGCACCGCTCTCTCTAGCGACGTCTGCAATTACAGGAGCGGCCCCCGTTCCGGTGCCACCTCCCATCCCAGCGGTCACAAAAACCATGTCGGCGCCTCTCAGGGCCTCGCTGATTCGCTCCCTGTCCTCCATAGCAGAGTTTCTTCCAATTTCTGGATTGGCCCCAGCCCCTAGACCCTTGGTCAGGTTATTCCCCAAGGGAATTTTTACCGAAGCTTGGTTGCTATCTAACGCCTGCAAATCTGTATTTGCCGCGATAAAATCAACTCCCTCGAGTCTATAGGTGATCATTGTATTGATTGCATTACCGCCACCGCCACCGACCCCGATGACTTTTATTTTTGCTGGACTTTGAGCTTGTTCGAATTCTAAGAGCGCCATGGAAAACCTCCGCCAATGCCTTCCATTTTCTGCTGCTATGGCGTTGGGTCAATTTTTTTCATGATATTTCTTTCTGCTCTCTCGGGAATTAAGAAATCATACAAAGACTCTTTTTGGGCCTTCTTTTCTTTTTTAGTAGAGTTTCTAAGGGAAAAAACAAACGCTTGGCAGAAAGCTTTCATCGATAGAATGGGTGTCTATAGGCAGGAACAAGGATTGGATCAAACCGGGTTCGAAACGTTGAGAGAGAAAGAAGGCGGCACCCGGATTCGAACCGGGGAATGAGAGTTTTGCAGACTCCTGCCTTACCACTTGGCTATGCCGCCGTAACAAGCCATCCTAATGTACCCGAGCTGTTACGATAGTCAAGTAGGAAGCTTCATCGCAAGACTTTTTCCAGAGCGTCCGCCCCTCCTAGAGCGCCCTCCTCTCTCTACAACCTGTTCACCTAAGGATTAGGATGGAGATTGCTCCATGGCCTCGTTCTCATCTTCGTAATCCTCGTGATCTTCCGAGGAATAATGGTCCATCGTGTTCCGAAATCGTCTTTTTAGAGCTTTTCGCAGATCACGCCCTGATTTAGGGGTGCAAAAAAGCGCAGCCCCTGCCCCTACAGCAACCCCCAAAAAGAAAATTCCCAATGCAGCTGGGATATAGTGAGCTGTACTGTGCCGTACCTCAAGCCCTACCTTATTTAGCAAATCATCCGCCTCAAAATCCTTAAGCTCTTGTTTTAGTTGTTTTAACTTCTTCCATGCATATAAACACTTCATCGTCTCCTCCTCTACAATGTTCCTATCAAAAAGAATTTATTCTGTTTCTTCTGAATCATCCCCAAAGGAATTATGCCTAGAATGGTCGTCTTGCACCATCCGCCCGCTCAAAGAACCAAGCACTTTCCTCAGAACGGCTTTCGCCGCAAATCTACCCACCGTTGACCAGAGAAGAGAATTCCACATTCCTGGAAGCCCTCCTGCAAGAAAGTAACCTACCCCTAAAGCCATTCCTAATGTCCTGTAGGGGCTTTTCGTAAGCCGTTCTTTTAGCATAGAGCGTACATCTTGTATGGTATTAGAGGCGACTTCAGCAAAAATGCCTGCTTCCTGCCATAGCTCTTTCCCTTGCTCATAGATGCCCTCTCCTCCCTCAAACGAAGAAGAGTCATTTCCCTGGGAAGCATTCATAGAATCCTCAAAAGGAACTTCCGATTGCTTATCCCCTGCACTTATTCTTGTTCTTGCTCGATTCTTCATGATTCTCCTTCCATCTATCTACGGGAAAAAATTCTTCCTAGAACGAATCCAATGGCAACAGTAGCCAAAATGGTTGTTCCCGGACGCTTCTTGGCCACAGTCCGAATTTGTTCATCTAACCAAGAAAGTGTATGGGTGATTTGCTCCTTCATCTGATGCATTCCATCTGGAACAAAATCCTCGGGGCTGCCTTCTTGGTCATCTCTTTCCCTTGGGCCGTCTCCCCTTTGATTATTTTTTCCCCCTTGGGTGTCTCGGGTCTCTCTTTGATTGTCATTCTGATCTTGATATTTATTTCGAGTCATCGTTTTTTCCCCCAACGTCGATAAAAAAGAATCCCTAAAACAATTCCTGCTACAACAGCACCTGCAAAGAATCGACCAGGTCTTTTGGCTACATAAGTTCCCAAGCTGGTCTTCTTTTTGACCACCTTCGTCAACCGATGAAGCGATTGTTTCCAGTTTTCTTCATCTTCTTGAATCATTTTTTGCAACTGTGCCCGCTTGGCCAAAGTATCATCCATGTTGCTGCTCCTTACGCTGTTGCTGCTCCATAGGTGATAAAGCTTCTACTTTAGGCTGAGAGGTTACCGGTTTGCCTTTCGCTTTTGCTATCATAAGACAAAGAAGGGCAATCAGCAAATGCAAGGCAGAAACGCCCAAAAGGGCTCCCCACCTCGGAATCCTATGCTGTAGCAAATCTACTGCTGCCATCATGAGTACAATCCAAAAACCTCCCAAAAACAACAGGGCTCCCATAAGAAAGCTAAAAGAAGCCACCTGTTGTTTCATTTTCAGTTTTAGCTCTAGTTGAAATAACTCGATACGATGGCTCACCAAACGCTGGCCGGACTCAAACATTTCCCTAAGAGCAACTTTTACTTCTGACTGTGGCTGGTCAGCTTTCATGCAAGGTAACCTATTCACTTTCATAAAATCCGCAACCCGAAAAAGGTCTTTACCTCTTCATTGGTTTCATCTTTCCCAGGGGTTTCCTTAGGTTTATAGTATGGATTCTGTGTCCTAGGCAAATTTGCCGAATCTGTTTTGTGAAATCTATGCTATACCCATGCACACCATGCGCGAACCTGCGATCTCTGACCCCACCAAAACCCAAACGGATGCAGTCCTTGCTGCTGCAGAAAAACGCTACGCGATGGATCCAGAACGAGCTGAGATCATTGCCCGAACCCGACGTTTCAAATCAAGCTGGATTGAACTTGCAGAATCGCTTTCTTCCTGCAGAGAACAAAAGCAATATCAGGCTTGGGGATACAGTAGCTTTGAAGACTACTACAAGCGCGAACTCCATTTGCGGCAAGCCACTGTTGATAAGCTTGTAGGCTCGTATGCGTTCTTACATCGTTCAGCACCAAATATTCTTCGCCGAGATGGGCTTGAGTCAAACATTCCAAGCTACCAATCGATCGATTTCTTACGTCGAGCTGAACAAGCTTTTGAAGAGGGCCTTACTGACGAAAAAACCATTCATGAAGTTCGTCAAGCGGTTCTTGAAGAAACAGCACCTCTGCCTAAAATATCCCGCCTGTTTCGAAAGACTCTCTTTCCTGAAGAAAATGAACAGGAACATCAAAAGAAACTCGGAGAGACAGAAAAGTTAGCGCGGCGTTTATCTGAAGTGATCGCTTCGCTGAAAGATTCACTGCCTACCCAAGTCACTGGCCTTTTGGAAGAAGCAATTCAAAAACTGCTACAGGCACTTCCAAAAAACAGCACCGATAATGACACCGACGAAAATACGACATGAACCATAAAGAAATGTTTTGCTTCTTTCCATTTTTGAATTGCACTTCATGGAAAGATAACAGAATCTACCAAGGGAAGTAGAAATCAAGGAGTACAAATCATGGAAGAATTGCGGTGTTCTTTTTGTAGTAAAGAGCGTAAGGAGGTTCGCAAGTTAATCTCAGGGCCTCCACGCGTGTTCATCTGTGACGAATGTATCACTGCATGCAGCCAAATCTTTGACCATGAACAGACCTCCGAAGCTTTTCCCTATCCTCGACCGAAAGAACTTGTCGAAGAGCTCGATCGTTACTGCGTGGGTCAAATGCAGGCAAAGCGAGCTCTCTCCGTAGCTGTGTATAACCACTACAAACGGATCTCGAATCATTCGAGGAAGACAGATGTTGAAATTCAAAAAGGGAATATCCTTCTCATGGGGCCTACTGGTTGTGGAAAAACGCTCCTTGCCCAAACCCTTGCAAAAAAATTAGACGTTCCTTTCGCCATTGCGGATGCGACCACACTGACAGAGGCTGGGTATGTAGGGGAAGATGTAGAAAGTGTAATTAAATCCCTCTTCCGAAACGCAGGCGGCAACCTCGAAAAAACACAAAAGGGTATCATCTTTATCGATGAGATTGATAAAATCGCACGAAGAGGAAACAATCCTTCGGCCGTTCGCGATGTCGGAGGAGAAGGGGTTCAGCAAGCTTTATTAAAACTGCTCGAAGGGAAGCAAGCGATGGTCTCTCCCGAAGGAGGACGCAACTCCCCGCAACAAGAGTTGATCCAGGTTGATACCAAAGATATTCTCTTCATTTGCAGCGGAGCTTTTACAGGAATTGAAGACATCGTTCATAAGCGCGTGCAAACCCGAGGGATGGGATTTGGACGCGCTCCCTCCTCAATCAAAGAAGACGCTAATTACCTCCGTTCAATGACTCGCACCGAAGATCTGATGAGGTACGGGATGATCCCTGAATTTCTAGGACGCCTCCCGGTTCTAGTTACTTGTGATTCCCTTGATCAGGAAGCACTCTCGGAAGTGTTATGGCGCCCAAAAAACTCGCTGATCAAACAATACCAGCGGTTGTTTTCTATGGAAGGAATTAATCTTCAATTTACCAAAGAGGCCGTCTCCACCCTGGCCAAAGAAGCTGCTTCACGGCAATCAGGCGCACGGGGTTTACGGGCCATTATGGAAGAATTGATGCTTGATATTATGTATGAGATTCCCTCGATGCACGGGGTCACCGAATGTATGATTACCGAGGAGGTAGTTCTTCACAAACGTATGCCCCTCTTGGGGGCTGCCCAGAAAGCTAGCTAGCCGTTTTTCCGAAATGATTGACAAGTCAGGCCCAGACCTTTACGTTGTTTACTCTGGGTTACTCAAGGATGAAATTATGTTGAAAAAAGCTGAGCAGAACCAACTAAAAGATGTGCTTTTATCAGAACGAGATCGGCTTCTAAAAAATGCGAAAGAAGGGTTACAATTTAGCATGGAGAGTGATGCTCGCAGGATTGGCAATGATTCGATTGATGCCTCCATCGAAGAGCAAATGCTTTCCACCGAGCTTCGTCTTCGCGATCGGGAAAAATACTTATTGAACAAAATTGATGAATCCTTAGATCGGCTTGCCAAAGGAATGGTCGATGAATGCGAAGAATGCGGGGAAAAAATCTCCTTCCGAAGATTGTTAGCACGGCCTACCACCACCTTATGCATTGATTGTAAAGAGACCAGCGAAAAAGAAGAGAAATCCCGGCTTCAAATGACGGGAGAAGGCGGCATGGGAATGGATCATTCCTTCTCTGACGCCGGTGAAGACGAAGGCTAAAATGCTAGTGATCGACGAAGCTCTTCAGCTTCTTTGAGCGAGAAGGATGCCGAAGCTTTCGCAGAGCTTTTGCTTCAATCTGACGAATTCGCTCACGCGTTACCTCAAAGTCTTGCCCTACCTCTTCCAGCGTATGGTCAGACTTTTCGCCAATTCCAAAGCGCATCCTCAACACCTTTTCTTCTCGTGGAGTGAGTGTGGCCAAAACCCTACGAGTTTGGTCAGCAAGATTCATCGAAATGACTGCATCTGCTGGAGAAACAGCACTCTTGTCCTCGATGAAATCTCCTAAATGACTATCTTCCTCTTCTCCAATCGGAGTTTCTAAGGAAATGGGCTCCTTGGCAATCTTAAGAACCTTCCGCACCTTATCAAGCGGTAGCTCCATTTTCGAAGCGATTTCTTCAGGTGTCGGCTCGCGGCCTAACTCTTGTACGAGATACCTCGAGGTCCGGATCAGCTTATTGATGGTTTCGATCATATGAACAGGGATTCGGATGGTTCTTGCTTGGTCCGCAATGGCTCGGGTAATCGCCTGCCGAATCCACCAGGTTGCGTAGGTCGAAAACTTGTACCCACGTTTGTACTCAAATTTATCCACCGCTTTCATGAGCCCAATGTTTCCCTCTTGGATTAGATCCAAAAACTGGAGACCTCGGTTGGTATACTTTTTCGCGATAGATACCACCAAACGCAAGTTTGCCTCAACAAGCTCGCTTTTGGCCTTTTCTGCCATCCGCTCGCCTTCATGAATCTCTTGATAGGTATCCCGAAGTGCGTCTACCGAGAGATGAGATTCCCGTTCCACCGCCTCAATCTTGCGTCGAGACTCGATCATCCCCTGCGCTGTCGTCTCAAACTCTTCCGACGTCACCCCCAATTTCTTGGTAATGGCTTTTGCCTTGTTCGGAGAATGTTTCATCTCCTTAAGCAACTGCGAAAGATCTTCTTGAGACATTCCAATGCGTCGCTCAAAGGCTTCCAGTTCGGCAGCACCCATTTCAATTTGAAGTACCAAAGTCTTGAGTTTCTGGACAATATGAACAATTTGCTTCTTGTTGATCCGAAGCTCAAAGAGCTGATCAAACATTTCCTGCTTATTGCTCTCTAGTTTCTCTTGGCACTTCTTTCGTCTGCCCTCTACAGTCTTAGAATGAATGGCTTCTTCTAGTAATTTTTCATTCTCGCGCTGAAGCTTCCGAACTTTGTCTAAAATCTTAATGACCCGTTCAGAATGCCACTCTTCATCGACATCTACATCTTCATCGTCTAAGTCACGGACCACGTCACGAACTCGGACCTTTTGCTTTTTTAGCTTATCCCCAAGGTCGAGCAGCTCTTCAACGGCCACAGGAGAGTTTAATACAACCTGCAGCACACGGCGCTCGCCTTCTTCGATACGCTTTGCAATCTCAACTTCCCCTTCTCGGGTCAGAAGGGGAACAGACCCCATCTTCCGAAGGTACATACGTACTGGGTCGCTACTTTTCGAGGGGCCCTCTTCAAATTCTTCTTCTTCCGCCCCTTCTTTGTCTAAATCTTCCATCATCTCTTGAGATTTGGCTCCCCCTTGTGTAGAGGATACCCGAATGCTGTTGGTAGCATCGACGACCTCAATCCCTTCATCCCCTAAAGTGGAAAGCCAATCATCAATTTGATCCGAGGAAACAATCTCTTGGGGCAAATGATCATTCACCTCATCGTAGGTGACATAACCCTTGTTTTTCCCCATCGTAATTAACTGTTGTTTTCGATTGTCCGCTTGCTCTCGACTCATATCCAATCTCCTTCTTCATAAAAGCTGCTTTGAGCGACCTTTAGAAAGAACCTTATCAACCAATTCTACCTACCAAACATATCCTATAATTCACACACAGTAGCTACTGTGTGTACCTTACCACAATTTCTCTTGCCAGTGTAAAAAGTTTTTTCTCTATCTGCTTCTAATCTTTGGCGTATTTTTTCATCAGCTCCTGCAACCGTGCTGTAAGTTCAATGACCTTATCTTGGTCTCCCTCTTCCGAGGCCAACGCTAACTTCTCTCTGAATTCTTGAATCTCCCTTTTTAGATGTTGTTTTAGTATGGTCTCACAAATGCTCTCTAGCGCTCTTTGAGGCTGGGGTATTTTATTAAATGTGCCCGCAAAAACTGCAGATGCAACCTCATTTTTTAATTCTCTGGGTGATAATTCAATAAAATCAGTAGCCTGTATGGTAGCTCCTTGCTCTACGCGAAAGCGTGCTTCTTTTAGAAGCTCTGCTACTGCAGGATGATCTAACCGATCGAGTGTCTCATCTTTTAACAGAGATACAACATAAGGATGGTCGCCACATAAAGAAAGCAAATTTCGCACGACCGAATGGAGCAACGCTTGTTTGTGGGAAAGAGGTCGTGGTGAAAGCTCTTTTTTTTCGATTCGGTTTTTCTCGATAGAGCGATAAGAATTGCTACGAAGCTGCCGGACAACTAGACCTGGATCGATCGCAAGGTTGCTTGCAAGCTTCATAATGCTCATTTCTAAAGCCGCTGGATTCCGAATGGCTTTTAACAGCGGAAGTACCTGCGTTACGGCTTTGGCTTTCTCAGAAATTCCTTCATGCTTTGCTTGGGCAATCACCTGATCGAGCACATAATCTAGGGCTGGCTTGGCCTGGTTTAGCTTTTGTACAAAACCTGCCGGGTTGCTAGCAATGTACGTATCAGGGTCTTGCCCTTCAGGCAAAACAACAACCTTTACCTCCATCTGGGACTCGGTCAAAAGGGCAACATCATTTAGATTTTCTTCGGTAAACAGAAAGACATCCTTCAAGGTGGCGGCTTGTCCTGCACGGTCCCCATCGAGCATAAGAATGATGGACCCTTCTTCTCCCAAAACTCGTCTTAACAGTTGCACCTGGGTCTTTGTGAGTGCCGTTCCCATAGGAGCCACCACATTTTTGAACCCCTTTTCATAAAGGGAAAGCACATCAAAATTTCCCTCAACCAAGACAGCCTGTTTTTGCTTTTGAATGGCCTCCTTCGCGACCGAGAGCCCGTAAAGGTGTTCTCCTTTTTTATAAAGTGCTGTCTCTGGTGAGTTCATATATTTGGCCACTTGGGATGCGGCTCCACGCATCTTTGTCTTAGGGGGTGTGGCGCTAGAGGATGTTATCTCAGGGGGCGCGGTCCCAGAAGCTCCTGCATTCACCTTTGGCTCGGGAAGAATGCGCCCTCCAAAACCAATCACTTCCCCAAAAAGGTTGCAGAGAGGAAACATAATCCTGTGACGAAATCGATCATATACGCGTCCCGGCTCTTTCTGCACCACAAGCCCGCTCTTTAGCAGAAGCTCAAGAGGGATCCCTTTTTTCTTAGCAACCTGAACAAACTCATCCCATGCATTAGGGGCATACCCCAGTCGAAACTGAGAAATAGTAGGCTCGGTAAGCCCGCGAATGCGAAGATACTCCTTTGCCTCTTCATTCTGGCTTAGCTGTTTTTGAAACCAAAGACAGGCAAACTGATGGATTTTTAAAAACGTCTCTTTTTCACTGCGAGTGTTTTTGCTGTGAGCGCTTTCGTTAGGAGCGAGCGTTTGATTACGCGAAAAACCGAAAGAGGCCTTCCGGGGTGCCTTCTCCTTTTCAATCTCTACTCCAGCCCGTCGGGCCAGATCTTCGATAGCATCCGTAAAGCTTCGGCCTTCCTTTTCCATCAAAAACCGGATTACGTCACCAGATTTCTGGCAGCCAAAACAGTAAAAAAATTGCTTCACTGGGTTTACGTGAAAGCTTGGCGTCTTCTCAGTATGGAACGGACACAGGCCTATAAAGCTCGTTCCTGCACGTCGCAATGGAACAAACTCTCCGATGATCGAAACGATATCGACCCGCTCTCGAATTTCAGCAATTTTTTCTTCTGGTATTAGGCTCACCCAGGTTCCTCAATCATTCGTGCAAATAGTGGCTCAGCGAAAATGGCCCAGTGAGCGCATACATTAGCAGACAAGTGCTTACACACAAATTAAAAATGATCTCTGCTGATTCTGCGAAGAGAAATGAGGAGAGTTTTGGTGAGGAATCCTCAGATTGCTTCAAATAAGACTTCCTTCTAGCCACCGCCTTCAGTATAGTTTTTCGAGAATCACCCTAGGCTGAAGATAGGACAAGGCAGTTTTTATAAATCTACGTAAGCAGACGATCATTGGAGTTTTCTTTTTCTTTTTTGGCATGATTCAGACTGTCCTCGCTAATGAAAGCCCGGTAGCCCCTGTTTCTCCACCCTTTTCACGGTGGGCATTATCCGTTGAGTTTACGCCGGGGATAGGTTACATATTTCCTAATCATGATGACCAACTTCCTCCATTTTTACCTACGTTAGGAGCCGCCCTTTTAGGCTCGTATTACACTCTTGATCAATGCGCTTTGCCTAATCTTAAAACTTGTATCCAGCTTCCCTTGCATCTTCGATTAAGTACCGTCCACTATATAAAAGAAGTATCTGCATCTCTCTTCGAGCTTGCTTTTGCTTTAGAACCTACCTTTTTCTTTGGGAGGCAACGTACTGTTGGGCTCACGATTTTTACCTCCGCACAATACCAATATGCCTGGCTACGGAACCCATCTGATGAGGATCGTGTAGCTTTCCTTACTCACTCTATCCGATTTTCTCTAGGCATCGGATGCGTATTCAACTTACAAGCTGTTAGAAAAGGACTCGAGGCGTACCTTCGGCTTGAAACAAGCTCTGAGAATCGGATAAGCATTCCAATCGGGATTCGCTATCGGTTTTAACAAAAATGCTGCTTTAATAACGCGAGAACGTAGGCAGGCCTATGAGATGAATCTTTCTTGAAACGGCCTTCTTGTGTAAACTTGACAAATGACCTTATCCAAAAACTCAGCTTCACTCTTTCTTCTCTTTTTGGCAACCCTCTTCACAAGCTGTCCCCATACACAACAGCTCTGTCTAAGCATTTCTCGGGCTGAGGTTGCTAACCTTACGGTGAGAATCGATGAAGGCTTCTCATGCGTAAAAGAACCAAAAATTACAAGCATTGAAATCTACAAAGAAGGGGCCTACGAACAACGCTGGGCCGTTTCTGCAGAACCCCCTACTCGTATCAAAGAGGTAACCTACGGAGTTATCCCCAAAGGATTCTACCTCTCCCTCCCAGCCAAATCTCCGTTGCAAAGCGGCGAGCAAATCGTAGTTTCGATTCATGGACCAGGCGTGGTCGGAGGAAGCCTTGTAACGATAAAATAGGAATTATATAGTTTAACGTAAGGAGATCTTGCAGAACAGGAGTTTGTATGTATCTATTGAAGCAAATTAATTTAAAGATCCAAGGAAGCCTCTATGCGTCTATCTAACCAATTGATCATCGCAACTTTTCTTGCCTGCTTTGTTCGAACCTCTATGAGTTTCGCAGCTCAAGAAATTGCAACCTCTCCCTCTTCCCCTCCATACTCACGGTGGGCGCTTTCTGCCGAGTTTACACCAGGGGTAGGCTATAGCTTAAAAGATGGCGGACGATTGCCTTCTTCATTCCCACCTAGTTTGGGAGGAGCTGTGATGGGTTCGTATTACTTTCTTGATCAGTGTGCTCCTCCCTCTCAAAAAAGCTGCTTCCAACTTCCTTTGCATCTTCGTTTCAGTACAAACCATTACCTCGAAGGAAAATCGGCCTCTCAACTGGGTCTGGCTCCTGCGCTAGAACCCACATTCTTTTTTGGAAAGCAACGAATCGTTGGGTTTACGGTTTTTGCTTCTGTGGGATACTATTATACTTGGTTTCGAGAACCCTCCGACGAGGCGAATACCATCTATTCTCCCCACGCGGTGCGCTTTTTTGTAGGGCTTGGGTGCGTGTTTAATTTACAGGCTGCAACCAAGGGATTGCAGATCTACATCAGAGCTGAGACGAGCACACATCTCGAAATTGCAGTTCCTATCGGACTTCGCTACCGATTTTAAGGAGAACACGAAGAGGAAGGGTTGGGTAGCAAATGATGGTGCGTTTAGAGACTAACGGCTTATGGGGATTGTAAGCGGATTATACGTCCCAGGCTCAGTTCGATAGTGCGTAAGGACAGGGAAGTCGGCCATGGGTACAGACTCTGGATTTGGGGTTGGGGAAAACAGTTGTAGCGTAAACGTATTCCCAGAAATATTGGCTAGATCATTTGCAGACAGGACAATATTGACTGCATTTCTGTCTCCATTGATAAAAATGGAGGAAGAGGGAATCGAAATGGGCTGCCCACCCTCTGGGATCAAGGTTGCTGTTAATGTTGCGTAGAACTCTAAGGGAGAGATACTGACTTTGATTGTCCCTCCTACCCCTTTTTGCACGTTAGAGCTAATAAGAGATGCCTCAAATTTCCATTCTGTAAGTTCTCCGTCGATCTTAGGGAGACAACCGGCCAAGGATAAGATAAACACTCCAGTAAGCATAATTGTTTTTTTTAAGTTCAACATAGATTCATTTCCTTTCAAAAATTGAATTCTTGTACTTTTTTTTGGTTTCCCAAAATAAAAGTTCGTAAGTGGCTTCTCTTCTATCATGCAAGGAAAAGTATATTTTTCAAGGAGTATGTGCGCAGGTAGGCAAATTACTTACAAAAAAGGATAGAGCCATCCTGTGGCAACCTGCTTAAAACCTTAGCGTGCCTTTCATACGATCGCTCAGTTCGATGTTACGACCGATCTACTATCGTGCAGCAGGTTGGGCGGAATTATCGAGCGCTGCGAACAATTCTTTGGCGCTGGGAGTCGACTTTTTCGATTCTTTTTTCTTGCGGATGGTGCCAGCCTTTTTCCTTCGTAGTTCTCGACGGG
Organism: uncultured Myxococcales bacterium; assembly: GCA_964537055.1. Lineage (GTDB taxonomy): Bacteria > Myxococcota_A > Polyangia > Palsa-1104 > JAEUJZ01 > CAZHYV01. The sequence continues at coordinate 278,881 of CAZHYV010000001.1, read as the reverse complement.
CCCAGGTAACTGCGGTATTCGATGCCATTGCTTTGATCCTTCGTAAAATTTAGTAATGAATTTTTGTAGTCTCGCTAAGACGGTGGTATTTGTCAAGATCCGATGAACAAGCGATCCACCGAACCTACAGATTCTTCTTATGCCCTTAGCAGACGGAGAGAGCTCGTAGGAATCTTATTATTAGCATTTACAATTTTTTTTATGGCCAGTCTTTTCTCTAGCTTTTTAGGCGGGGAAAATTGGATGGGTCTTTTGGGCCATGGTCTTTCCTATGGAGTGTACTCTCTCTTTGGGCTTTCTTCCCTTCTGGTTTGCTACGGTCTTTTGGCTTTGGCGCTACGGGTGTTAAAGCCAAGGCCTTTCAAATTTCCGCTGTTTGGGATTTTAGGCTTTTTTAGTACCCTTCTGTTTATAAGTATGGGTCTTCACCTTTTTCTCTCTCGGGGCTCTTTAAAAGACCCTGCCTTATTTAGTCTGCCAGGCTCCTTAGGTTCTATCTCCAAAGGAGGTTTTCTTGGTGCGTATGGCATTGAAATCCTGCTGCCTCTGCTTGGTTTTCCAGGCTCTCTCCTTGTTTGTATTACAGGCCTTTGGGTATCACTTTTGGTATCAACTTCGCTCTCTTATCGGGCCTTTGTAGAGAAGATAACATCTTCCCTTCAGGAAGGGCTCAAGCTTCTCAAACGAGTCTGGGGATCGCTATGGCCTGGTCAGCAAGAGCTTGAAGAAGGACAAGATGCAGAGGAAGCATCCCTTTCTGCTCATAGCAATCTATCTGTTTCACCGGAAGACCAAGCCAAATCCTCTTTGGCAGAAAACCCTTCTTTTATGCCCGAGCCTGTCATCGCGAAAAGAGGCTCATCTCCCGACAAAAAAACCTTAGATGTGCTTGACCTCACGAAAGAAGAGGGAATCGAAACGGCCCGGAACCTGAAGGAAGCGATGAAGGAGCCACAAGCAGAGGAGTACGAGGGGGAAGTTCCTCAAGAGGTTGATGAACCCCAGGTCATTCCACGAAGGGCCACCGAACCTCTCAAGGAGAGTCATGGACTTGGTCCCAAGCAGGAATATATTAAATTTGGGACGGCCGCCTACCAGTTTCCTGCATTAGAAATCTTAGACTATAAAGAACAACGTGCGGCAGAGCTTGATCGCAAGGCCATGCTGGAACTTGCGCAGCGGTTAGAGAAATCGCTAGCCGATTATCAGGTAAAAGGTCGCGTCAGTCAGATCCACCCGGGTCCTGTGGTGACCATGTACGAATTTGTGCCTTCTCCTGGGACCAAGCTTTCTAAGATCACTTCTCTGGCAAGCGATTTGGCAATGACGCTAGAAGCACTTCGGGTTCGTATTGTAGCCCCCATCCCTGGCAAGGCCGCCGTAGGGATTGAAGTTCCTAATACAGAGAGGGAAACGGTGTATGTAAAAGAAATTCTTGCGGATCAAGGTTTTGCGAAGGCGAAATCGAACTTGACCCTTGCGTTAGGCAAAGACATTGCAGGGTTGCCTGTTAGCGTGGATTTGGCAAAAATGCCCCATTTGCTTATCGCAGGGACGACAGGGTCCGGCAAGTCGGTGGCTGTTAATGTCATGGTGAGCTCGATTCTGTTTCGGGCCTCTCCGGACGACGTAAAAATGATCATGATTGACCCGAAGATGCTGGAACTATCCATCTATGAGGGAATCCCCCATCTCCTTCTTCCTGTCGTGACCGATCCCAAGAAGGCCAATTTGGCACTAAAATGGGCGGTGGATGAGATGGAGAGGCGTTACGATCTGATCTCAAAGTCAGGGGTTCGTGATATTGCTGGCTATAATCAAAAAATGGAAGAGCTTTTGGACCAAGCTTCTTCCGTCTTAGCCAAAGATGAGGGGGCATCCACCTCGCTTGAAGAGATAAAAGGAAACGAACCTGACCTAGGAAGCGGAGACGAGCTTGATCAACTCGAAATGCACGAGGCCTCGCCATTAAAAGAACCCCCGAGGAAACTGCCTTATATCGTCGTTCTTATTGACGAGTTTGCTGATCTTATGATGGTGGCCTCAAAAGAAGTCGAGGTCTCAGTGGCTCGAATTGCCCAAAAGGCAAGGGCCGCAGGAATTCACCTCATCCTGGCAACGCAAAGGCCTTCTGTCGATGTTATCACGGGATTAATTAAGGCAAACTTTCCCTCGAGAATCGCCTTTCAAGTGGCAAGCCGCGTCGATTCACGGACCATTTTGGATACGCAAGGTGCGGAAAACCTGCTTGGGATGGGAGATATGCTTTTTACCGACCGTGGACAAGCGTTGCGCCGTATCCATGGAGCGCTCATCACCGATAAAGAGATCCATAAGTTGGTCGAGCACCTAAAGAAACAAGGCCGCCCTATCTATAACATGGATATCTTAAAACCGCGTGAGGAAGAGGACGGCGAGATAGAAGAAGAATTCGCTGATGACATGTATGACCAGGCCGTTCGCATTGTGGTTGATAGCCGGCAGGCCTCTATCTCTATGGTGCAACGAAGGTTACGGATTGGCTACAACCGTGCTGCTCGCATGATCGAAAGAATGGAGCGCGAAGGCATCGTCAGCGCAGCCGATGGTTCAAAGGGCCGCGAAGTTCTGGTGCAAAGTCATTGATTTTCGTAGGAAAACAAATTAAAACGAAATACAACGTTGGGAGTGCCGCTTTGTGAAACAAACTTCAGTCTTGATTCTAGCCCGTCTGCTCGTTTGGGCAGCTTTTCTGGGGGTTTCGGCCCCAGCCCTTTCTGAATCTTTTCCCGATTTTTCGTTTGCATCAGGTGCAAGTGAATCAAATTCGATTGCAAGCGGTTCAAAAAGGCGCTTCTTCCTTGAGCTCCATTTTGGAGCTTATCTACCCCATTTGGACGAAACCAAATCCCTCCAGGGACGGACGCCGTTTTCAGACTTCTTTGGCGATCCGAACGCCCCGCAAGGAGCCCCGCCAGGGTATGGATTGCTAACCAAGGTGGAGTTTGATTACCAATTCTTTCACCATAAAACAGGATCACTTGGGGTTGGATTGAGCGCCGGTTATTACCGGAAGACTGCGCCCGCCTTTGCCATGTTTCCCGGCGTGACAAAGCCTGGCGTGGCAAAATACTGCTCGGTTCAACCGAATGCAACCGATCCGCAAAATGGCCCTAAACGTTTTGTTGAACCTGTAGGTGGCAAAGACGTCCCTTATGATGCGTGTGTCTCGGGAGATGAGAATATTATAAACATTTTCCCCATCGAACTCTTATTCATTTACCGCTTTAACTATTTTCAACATCGCTGGAATGTGCCCATCATTCCCTACCTAAAAGCAGGAGTTGGTTATTATTTCTGGTGGTTTGGCAATACGGGTTCCTTTGTTACAGATGCACCCAATGGCCAAGCCTCCTCGGGAAGTTCGGGGGGGCTTGTCTTTCATCCTGGGATTGCGGTGAACCTAGGTGGGATTGACAGAGAAGCAGGCCAAAATCTCTATCGAACCACAGGGATTCACCAAATTACCGCATTTTTCGAGGTCAACGGAGCCTGGGTGGATGGGTTTACCTCTCCGAACAAGCTAAATTTGTCTGATATTTCATTCACCGCAGGATTGGGATTGGAATTTTAGCATGGGTGGAAGATGGTTAAACTTTCTAAGAAGGCCATCCTATCATCGGACCCGACGCCTCCAGTCTCAACGCTTATGGCATTCATCCTTTTTTCGATGGATTCTTCTTGCCATTGTATGTTTATCCTCCCATCCCTTGCTTGCAAAGTCTTCTTGGGATGCGGAGCTTCCTAGAATGGTTGAACGGCAGACCTCCCCTTTCTTTGCATTCAACCCAGGTGTTACCTTAAGCACCCATAACTCATTTAGCTTTGCCCAAAGCAACCAGGTTCTGCTTGCTGGCTATGCCTGGGAAACCGATTCGATTGTGGCCAGCTTTCTGGTATTTTCTTACTTGGAGTATCGAGACTCCGCCTCGATCTCAAATACCATTTCGCAAATGTATAAAATTGGTCCTGCCGAAGTGCTGTGGAAGGCAGGCCGCGTAGGACTACGGTTTGATGGGTTTACGTTTGGCTATGATTTCCGTCAAGGATTTAGCGATGTGTACAAGTGGAACATCGTAGAAACGACCAACCTGGTTCGGACGCCAAGTGTCCGCCTGGATGTCCGGACCGGCTACCAGGGGGAACAGTTCCGCGTTAATGACAATCCTATTTCCCGAACGGCATTCCCGCAAGCGCTGGTTTTGTCATGGCAACTAAGCCGCTTTACCGGCCAGCTGAAAGCCGAAGTCCGGCTGTACTTGCCCTGGGAGCAGAACGAATGGGAGCTTGAGCTAAGCGGATACATGCGGTTCCGTCTGTTCTCACTGGGGCCTGTAGAGACAAGCTTACGCCTCGATGCTGGATTTACCCGGCAGCCGTTCCTTCAGGCATACCAGGTGCAGCCCAACATCTTTTTTACAACCTTTGGGCTGGAAGTGCGGTTTTAATCTACTCACAAACGAATGTAATTTTTTTATGTCCAATTTCAAAAGGATACCTCCATCCATAGTAAACATAACAGGAAAGTTTAAATTCACCACTCGCACTCCGAATCCATGGAATATATCTATGATTTTTTGAGGCTTATGCGCAACTTAGGCTTAGAAATGATTCACTGGAGTGCTCTCCATGTGCAAACTCCCGCCCCAGCCTCTCCCCCATTCGGTGGAGAATCCGTGGATAGACCTCGTCCACTGAAACAGCCCCCTGCCCCTTTTGTCCTCTTTCCTTTTCAATGGAGGTCATGACTTGAGAAGGTAATCCGCAGGGATTCAGGGCAGAGAAGCACGATAGATCCGTCGTCACATTCAGCGCAAACCCATGAAACGTTACCCCGTTTCGCATGGCTACACCGAGCGAGGCAATTTTGCGCTGGCCATCCGCTGTCCAGACGCCGGTGTACTTTTCTTTGGCCATTGCCTCCACGCCATAGTCTTGACAAACTTGGCAAAGCGCCTGCTCAAGACGGCGGAGATACTGATGTGGATCCTTTTCGTCTTCCTCGAGGAGCAGGATCGGATAACCCACCAATTGGCCGGGGCCGTGGTAGGTGGCATCCCCGCCCCGCTCGACCTCAAAGATGGGGAAACGATCGGTGAGGATATTGGCGCGGCCGGTTTGACGACGTCCCACTGTAATGACATGGGGATGCTGACCCAAAAGCAAAAGGTCAGGGATCTCTTGTCGGCTACGCCGTTCTACCAGCTCTTGCTGAAGCTGCCAGGCTTTTTCGTATTCGATAAGCCCGAGGTTAAGAAACATCGCATGTTTTGGGTAAATCATGAAGAGATTCTTACCACATCTTAGGGAAAGTTGAGGGTTTTCTTATCGCTTCTCGATCAATGGCTTGCGATAGTACTTGTATTCCCAAGTCCATCCTTGATAAATTTCTAGCTCCTAAACAAATTAAGGTATAAAGACGGAACGGATTCATAGAAAAGGAACGATGACACGATGAAGAAACAACTTTTTGCCCTCTGTATAGTAGGTATGAGCTTGATTGGTTGTGCTCATACCAAACCACCAGCCGGTTATTCCCGCTGCCCCGACCAGAAGAAGTTTCCAGGGCTTGTGTGCTGCAAACGCGAGGAAACATTTGCACCAACAGCAGGAGGATGCATCCCAAATGAGATTGCAAATGCTGAGCTTCCTCCGCTTCCGGTTCCTCCGAAGTCTGCACCTACCAAAGTATAAATCCGCGGACCCATTCCAGGATAAACCTTTTTCAAGGCAGTATCCTGTAGAAGGAGCGCTCCAGAAAGAGGCTAAGTATCAGCCTCTCCCACTATGGCTTAATCGCGCTCGAGATAGGTGTACCCAAACAACCCCTGCTCATAAAATCTGAGGAGAATCTTCGTCTCTTCCAGGGTCATTTTGCGGTTACGTACAGCCACTTCGGCCGCGCGACGGACTCGGGCACGAAGCTCATCGCCTGAATAATCGACATACTCAAGCACCGAGGCAACCGTGTCTCCAGGAACCACGTGCTCAATCTGGTAGCCACCCTCGCCATCGTTAAATACAAGGACGGCATTGGTATTTCCTAGTAGGTTGTGAAGGTCGCCCAGAATCTCTTGGTAGGCACCCACCATGAAAATACCCAGGTAGTAGTTCTCACCTGTAAGCGGGTGAAGCTCGAGTACAGATTTTGCGCCTTTTTGGGCAACAAACTGATCAATCTTTCCATCACTATCGCAGGTAATATCCGCAAGCAGACCTGCCTGGGTCGGTTTTTCATTCAGCCGATGGATGGGCATAATTGGAAATAGTTGGTTAATGGCCCAGCTATCCGGCAGTGACTGGAACACCGAAAAATTGCAGAAATAAGTATCCGATAGCGTTTGCCGGAGCTTTTCTAATTCCTCAGGAACCTTCGGGTGAATTTGTAGAATCTTTTGACAGATCCCCCAAAACAACTCCTCGGCAAGAGCCCGCTCTTCAAGCGAGGTTTCCCCTTTGGCAAACGAAGTGACACACTCCTGCTTGCAGCGGGAGGCTTCTTCATAGGTAGGAATTGAATTCTCAGTACGGAGGTCCTGGTAAAGCGTCCATAGTTTCTGCACTGCGGGGAGTGCATCCTTGGAAGGAACTTCTTGGGGCCTCAGTCGGAACTCACTAACGCCGAGCACATCGATTACCAGAACCGCATGGTGCGCAACCACAGCCCTTCCTGATTCTGAGATAAGGGTTGGATGCGGAACATTATCTTCATCGCAGATTTGCTTTAGATGGTATACCACATCACGAACATAATCCTGAACCGAGTAATTGGTCGAGAAGCTATCCTGAGATTGAGAACCATCATAATCAATCCCAAGCCCGCCTCCAATGTCCATATATTTGAGGGGCGCGCCTGCCTTGTAAAGTTCGGTAAAAAATCTTGCCGCTTCTTGGATCCCGGTCCGAATGGATTGGATGGCCGAAATTTGACTTCCTAAGTGAAAATGCAGCAGCTCGAGCTGTGATAGAAGATCGTGTTCTTTTAGGAAGGCCAACGCATCCAAAATCTCTCGGCTGGAAAGACCAAATTTCGATTGGTCTCCGCCTGAAGATTCCCATCTTCCCGAACCACGGGCAGATAGTTTTACACGAATCCCAATTTTGGGTTTGATTCCAAGCCGTTTAGAAATCGTAGCAATCAGAGCAAGCTCGCTGGGTTTTTCCACGACCAGGAAGATGTTTCTCCCCAGTTTTGAGGCCAAAAGTGCAGTCTCGATATACTCTTCGTCCTTATAGCCATTGCAGATAATGAGAGCGTTCTCGTCTTCAAGCAGAGCGATGACCGCGAGCAGCTCAGGTTTGCTCCCTGCTTCCAGACCATAGTGGTAGGGTCGCCCATACGAAGCGATATGCTCTACCACAAAGCGATCCTGATTCACTTTGATCGGATAAACCCCTTTGTACTCGCCTCGGTAGCCAAACTGGGTCATCACACTGCGGAAGGTTTCATTTAATTTTACAATCCGTGAGCGTAAAATTTCAGGAAAACGGATTAGTAGAGGCGAGGGAATTCCTCGCTCTTGTAGTTCGTCCACAAGAGCTTTGAGATCGATCGAATAGGCAGGGTTTTTGTTGCCCCCCATCGGGTAAACAACCACATGGCCTGCGTCATTTACATCGAAGTAGGGCTCTCCCCACTTTCGAATCGCGTAAATGTCTTTAGCGTCTGATACCTTGAATGAACCAGCACCCTCGTTTGTGTTGTGCATTAAAAGAGATCCTCCACGGGCAAAAAGCGATCAGGTTGATAAATTGAGCAAAAAAGAATGTACGCATGTGTGGTTTGTTGCAACCAAAAAATGCAAAGAACCATGATTTTTTTATGATCTGGGAGAGAGGAACGTGAAAACCACTTTAGCGAGGGCTTGTATACATCATATTTGGCCACAAACCTTCCCAGGCGAATCTGAATGCATTACATTCCTAGAAAGGTGCCATGCCCTAATAAGGCATAAGTCAGAATAAAGTTAATAAGCCCTGTGACCACCGAAGCCAGAATTGCATACCCAAACCCATCAATCTCGATGCCCGATACAATCCGATGAGCAAGCCAAAACAAAAGGGCATTTAAGATCAAGAGCGAAAAGCCAAAGGTGAGAAGCAAAAAGGGCAACGTCAAAATGACCAGTACTTTTAACAAGAGTGCGTCAAGAATTCCAAAAACAAACGCAAACAGGACTGCCTTTTTATAGGACTGCACCCGCAGCCCTGGCACTACACGGGCGGCGAGCAATACGGATAGTGCATAGATCAAACACAAAAGAATATAACGGCCCATACGAGTTTCTCCTTCTCATCTACTATAATTCCTATCTACTGGAATGCCATGGTTAACTTTAGCAGCATTTAAGGACAAACCATCGTATATCTACGAACATCCATCCGCTGGGAAGGCTTTTAGCCAAGGTGGAAACGAGAACATACCCTTCCATATCTGAATAACTTGTTGTTTTAATTCTGCAGGAATCGATTGTTCATTATTTGGGAAGGTCTGAAAATGAGTATTCAGCTGTTCTCCGACGTTAACAACTGTAGTAAACATCTTCCTTATCATTTCATCATCAGAATTCAGATAATAACGGTTTCTGCAACGCGCCTCGTTTGTATGCTCATAACGAACATATTGCTCACTGCCTGGTTCTCCTTTTAGATAACGCACGAATATGAAATGATCGGAGCCCGTGACACTGCCTGGGATAATCTCTTTTTCAGACCAGCCAAGCTGGATCCCAAAACGTCTATTTTCTCCCTCCCCAAGAATCATAGAGGCCATATATAAATATTTCCCATCAGAAGCTTTTGAGACGATTGCAAAAAGGGGAGGAATCGCCTCTTTGTTATCAGGCCAACCCTGATGAAAATCGATCTGATACAGAGTTGCCTCAGGCCAGTTCGCATCAAATAACTTTGTAGTCGACATATCACTACAACCAAAACAGAAGATGGCACTAAGAAAATAGAAGAACTCTCTTGAAATTCTTTTCATCTTCACTCCTTTCAAAAACGAGCATTGAACCCAATGGGAAAACTGAGTAATTTTCCAATGGGGTCAAAATTTGCCCGAACATAGACCGCAAATCGGGACCGAGTAGGCCTTAGATTCACCCACAATCCAGTCCCTAAGTCAAGACGAACTGAATGAGGATTCACCCCCGCATTGGTTGAAAAACCATAGCCTAATGCAGCAGAGATCATAACGCCCACCCAGCGCTTTTTCCCGAAGAGCAGAATGGATTCTGCACCCAGCATAGGATTGATTAAGATAGATTCGTGAGGGGGAGCATAGCTAATCCCAAATTTTCCAGTCAGAAGAATACGGGCGCAGAATCCATTTTCTCTGGAATTGCACGAATCAAACTGAGAAATGCTAACCCCTGCTGCTGCAGACAAAAAAGGGCCTCCAAATACTTGATTGGGATACAAGAGAAAGTATGCCCCTGGACCGACTTCTGCAAATATAGCAAATCGAGAGAATGAATTCTGAGACCGAGGCAACTCATTTTCTTTCGTTTGTATTCCTTTCTCGAATTCTACATCCGCATAAGCTTGCACTGAAGAGAAGAGAGAAAAAATGAGAAGGAACATGACCTGTCTTATTTTCCAACGAGACCCTGTTTTCATGGGATCAATAGATACCATTATCTTTTCCTTTAAAAAAGAGCTTCTTCAGGAAGAAGTTCTTAAGTACTTACTCTTCCAGCTTCCCTAGATTCCGAAGTTCAGGCCATATCTCAGCCACGAAAAAAACCACCAAAATGGTCCCAATCCCTCCCAAGGTAACACAGGCCGCTGGACCAATCCAGGCAGCCACCGCCCCTGATTCAAAACTCCCTAGCTCGTTTGATAGGTTAATGAACAGGCGAACAATGGCAGAAACACGACCCCTCATCTCGTTAGGTGTTTTTTGCTGCTCGATGGTGGCTCGAATGACGACACTAACGTTATCAAATCCGCCTAGCAACAGCAAAGCTACCATCGAGAGAAAAAACGACCTGGAGAGGCCAAACAGGATGGTGGCCACACCAAATCCGATGACACACCCCAAAAGGACACAACCCGCTTTCTGAAACGGAGGACGGTATGCAACAATGGTAGAAGCAATCAGAGCACCTACGGCCGGTGCGGCACGCAAGAACCCAAGCCCCGCAGGCCCCACCCTCAGGATGTTCTTTGCATACACGGGAAGCAAGGTCGTCGCCCCTCCCAAAAGGACTGCGAATAGATCAAGGACCATGACAGATAGCAAGAGTTTGGTCCGAAGCACGTATTTTACACCCGCAAAAAGACCTTCTGTGCTCAGGGGCTGTGTGCTTACAGGTTGATTTTTCACCGAGATTTTTGAAAGCAATACAATGAACATAAAAGCGCTTATGGCGCTCAGGAAATAAATCCCCCAGGCTTTATGGAATACTGCAATCAATGCACCTCCACAGGCTGGGCCTACCGTCGTTGCGAGTTGCCAGGTGGCAGCGGACAAATTTAAGGCTCGGGTCGTATGGGAGGGAGGAAGAAGCTCTGGAAGCAGGCTTACACGAGCAGATGCATAGAAGGATCGAGCAATGCCTCCTAGAAGCAAACAAAGGTACATATACCGGTAAGGCCAATGAAAGTAAGAAATCAGCCCCAATCCTAGGGACATCCAGAGAGCACCCACCTGAGAGAGAAGCAAAATGGTTTTGCGATTGTACCGATCTAGCGCATGCCCGGTAAACAGAGCCAGTACAAAAATGGGAATTACCTGAAAAAGCCCTACGAGCCCCAAAGCCCATTCCGAATTGGTTCGTTCGTAGATTTCCCAGCCGACTGCTACGCTTTGCATCAGCTGCCCAAAGGTGGTGATAAAGTACCCAATGATGTAGAAGCGGAAGGGACGGTGACTCAGTAAAACGCTTGGGGTCGATGGGGAAGCGATCGGTTCTTGCAATGAATCCTCTTGTATCTCGATATAAGAAAATCAAGTCCTCTTTTACTCATACCGCGATTTTTAATAATTTTCATCTAAATCCATCAGAATTTTAAAGTTTGTACTGATAGGATTCTCGGCCAGTAGAGTAATTTGCAGGAATTCAATGGATACAGCCGAAACTTGAGGAAGAATGATAGGAGGCTTATTAGATAGGGTTCTCTTCCAGGAAAAGATACCTTCGTAACTTATGGGGATTTTGCGTTCGTCTCAAACCATTTGAGACTGTTCTCTAGTTTTTGTTTTGCATCTTTAATATCCCTCTGTTGAGCCTCTAGGGCTCCTTTCGAGGTATTATTCTGCCAAAGCTCATACCCTTTGAGAAGCTCTTGCACCTCGTACAAATTTTGGACAACCCAATCTGGCATAAGGATTTTCGGAGCATTGACTGTCGTTCCACTCGACGATGCAGGGGGTAACGTAGTAGGATCTTCTATCCATTGAAGGACGGGTTTCAATTTTTCCTTGGCTTCACGAACGGCAGCATCTGAACCTGAAGAGTCTATTTTGGGTTCTGCCCCTGGTGAGGTCGAAGTGCCTGTTTTGGGTTCGTTTGGTTTCGAGGCCACCTTGATTTTCTCTGCCCTATCAAGCAGTTCTTTTTCAGCAACCAACACGGCCTTTTGGACCTCATGTAAGCTCGCAAGCCCCCAGTCTGGCAGTGGCCTGGTTGGCGTCTTAATAGAAATCACCCCGGCTGGTTGTACCGGACGAGGTCCAATTGTAGGTACTGTCATTGTATCAATCGCTGCTAGCAACTTATCCACAAGCACCAAATTCTTCTTCTTTGACTTTGATTGATAGATATCATCCGCGACCGCGTGTAAATTTGAACGAATTTGTTGAATCCAAAGCTTTGACGAGGTCTCTTCTTCAAAGGGAATCTGTCGGGGTGCTTGTTTAATAATCTCCAAAGCAATTAGATATTTCCCCATTTGTTCCTTAGCAGAAGTAGCCCTTAACACACTATTTCCGTAGGTCGAGAGTTGATCGATAAAATACTCATAGGCCCCTGCTTCGCAACGAGCAGGAGAAGGACCAAAGAAGTTGCCAACGATCTGTTCCGCTTTTTCTTGGGTTTTCACCGAACTACCAGAAACAGTTTGGATCCGAGCAAACGATAATTCATACTGGCTCTTACACTGCGGCTGAACTTCTGAGGGACGAGAGGCCACCACAGCAGGTGGACTTGCAGGAGAAGCTGCCTTTTCAGCACCTGTCTCGGGGGAGGACTGGGCAAGCGCAGTAAGAGTAGCAAACAGAGAGATGGTTCCTACATGGGCATACATTGTACGTTTCATATCTTCATCATATATCTTCTTTTGAAAAATAAAAGCAAAATGCTACTTCTCTTAAGATGACCTCAATAAGCTAAGGAGACTCCTAGACCAACCACTCCTCCAAGAGCCACCACACTTCCGACACTCATCCAGCCAATCCCGGTCGAATAACACTCAAGATCACGGCCATCTACTGAACATCCTCTCTCGGAAACTTTCACAGGGTGCTGGTTATAATAGGCTCCTACTGCAACCGCTGCGGTCCCTAGGACGATGGAGGCAATCGAAAGACCAAGACCAATCTTTTTATTCCTGGTATGAATCTTTTTTTTCTCTCAAGAAGATTTAATTTTGTGAACTCTAGATCGGTAGGGAGCGATTGGATATGTTGTTTTTCCTCTGCCTTGAGAATAGAAGACTCCTGCATTTTAGCTAGGCAATTTTCACGAGCTAGAGAGACCTCATCAAACATAGAGAGAAGCGTATTCATAGATGGATCCACACTACTTTTTCTCTTAAAGGAAGGCGAAGTCGCTTGTGCTAACGATTCTAGATATTGGGGTAGAGACAAACAGAGGTAATCCATACACTTTGTTTGCTCAAACTTATTCTTAAGCTGCAAATATTGGTACCAGTGCTCTCCTAGTTTCGAGCCGGCAAAGCGGGGAGCCTGCTGCTCGAAACGAAGGCGCTCCTGGGAGCGTTCTTGGATGCTTTCCTTACATGGGTCTTGTGGGTTTGTAGAAAGGGGAAGTTGCACTGCAAAAAGAGGACCTGGCAAAGAAATTAAGAAGAGGAATAAGATTTGAAAAAATCTCGAGTAGGGAGGGAGTAAAATTAGGATGTTCTCACGTAGGGTCCTCGTACGGGTTCTTGGGTGAATGAGATCGCACAACCTGTTCATACGAGTCCTTCATACTATGATAAGAGGGGTTCTTCAACAGATAAAGAAGTTGCTATTTTATAAAAACGCTGCGAAAAAATTGATTCCCGATCCTGAGTCCGGCAGCATATCTTTGTGATTTTATCGAATGTGCTGCAACAGCCAATAACCTCAACCGACCCTTCCTCCCGTTCGTCCAAACAACCTACCCTGTTCCCTGAGTTTGAGTTTCGAGTCTACCGGCCTTTTCTCAAATGGGCAGGTGGAAAAAGGCAACTTCTCCCGGTCATTTTGCCTAGGGTGCCTTCAGTAAGAAAGGGCCGCTATCACGAGCCCTTCTTAGGTGGAGGTGCTGTCTTCTTTGCCCTAAAAGAACGAGGCCTGCTTGGGACAAAAAAAGCGCGGCTTTCTGATATTAATCAGGAGTTGGTCAATGCGTACCAAGTGGTTCGGGACGACGTTGAATCCCTCATCGGTTTGCTGAAGACCCACAAAAATGAAGAAGAATATTACTACAAAATGAGGGCGCTCGACCCACAAACACTAGACCCTCTTGAGCGAGCTTCCAGACTTATTTATTTAAACAAAACTTGTTTCAATGGGTTGTTTCGAGAAAACCAAAAGGGTCAATTCAATGTACCTTTTGGCCGTTACCCGCATCCCCAGATTTGTGATGCAGAGGTTCTCTTATCTGCCCATTATGCCCTAAAGGGAACCACCATCGAAGTCGCTTCCTTTGAAGAAACCTTCGAAGCAGCAGCGTCGGGAGATTTTGTTTACTTCGATCCTCCGTATGCCCCCCTAAGTCCCACCTCTTCTTTTGTAAACTATCATGCGGGAGGCTTCCACGAGAAAGAACATATCCAGCTTGCCGACGGAATACAAAAACTTGCAGAGCGTGGGGTCAATGTGATGGCTTCAAATTCCAGTGTCCCTTGGATACGCACTCTGTACCAAGACTGCTTTACAGAGGAGGTCTTAGCAAGTCGTAGTATTAACAGTCGATCCGATAAACGAGGGAGGGTTTTGGAACTACTCATCCATGCAGGACCCTATGCCAAGGCGTTTCAGCGCTCACCTCAGGCATTTCTGGAATGGCACCTCGGGGAATCGAACCCTGAACCTTACGCGTATGAAGCGTCTGCTCTAACCAGTTGAGCTAAGGTGCCGATCGTTTCTTTCGAGACACTTTTGTAACAGAGCTCGGCTTCCTCTGTCAATTGGATTTCGAACCTAAGGGGTCCGCCGCAAATGGAGGGATGGCTTAGTTACGAGAGAACAATTGATTTTTGATGCAGTCCGCTATATAAAAACTGCAAGAGGTAATCTCATGATAAAAAAATATTTATTCATATCTACGCTCAGTTTTTTCATTGTTTCTTGTGCAACCTCGCAGGCAGTATCACCCCCCTCTTCTCCTGAAGAGGCAAACAATGATGCTCTACTGGATTCAGGTGACTCTCGTTCTGTGCTAGAGGATGGAGTGATTCCTCAAGAAATTGGGGCTATGCCGATAGGTCTCTATCAGGTCAATGATTCATCTTTTACCGTTCCGTCACCCACGATTATTCCAGCAACGCACTGCACCGGCAAAGTAAGAAGGAGAAACGAAGAAGGAAAGGTAATAGACTACAAAGCAGATCTAGTGATATTGAAACCGAATGGGGTTAGGATCATGTGCAAAGAGTCTAATTGGGAACATCACTGTCCTAAAGGAACAACAATCGTGATTGAGCCCAAGCCAGACCTAGGAACTACTGTAAACTGGCAAACAAAAGAAATTGTGAATGAGCCAAAGATAGGAAACGATGGGTGGTTGTTTCCTCAATTAACTATCAGATGTATTAGTCCTCCTTCTAAAACCTCTACCTTTGACGATGCCTAGACAAAAGCGCTGTTTCAGTCATTGCCCCCTTCCCCTCCTTGTAGGGAAATAGTCCCCCGTCTTCTCGATATTTCTATATCTTTGTTCTACTATCTCGCATTTTTGTTCTCTCGCATGAAAGAGGCGTGATAAATTAAGAACATGGGTCTAATTTCCTCTCTATCATCTAAGGTATCCTCTGAATCCAATGCATCTACTCCAAACGACCCTTCTCACCTGATTAGCTACAATCCTGTCACCGAAGAAGCCTTAGGCACTGTGCTCATTCATACTCGTGAAGAGATTCTTGCTACTATAGAGAGGGCCCGCATCGCTCAATCCTCATGGGGCCGTCTTCCTGTGGCGACACGCTCAGAACGGATGAAAAGGTTTCTCAAGATCTTGAAAGAAAACATTGATGAGGTATGTACCCTCCTCAGCCAAGAGACGGGCAAACCAAAGGCAGAGTCCCTCTTAACCGAGGTTTTGGTCGTCATCGATCACGCGGCCTATTTTCTTAAACATGCCCCTTCCATTCTTTCGAAAAAAAAGATTCCGCTACATTTGCTACGAAATCGGTCAAGTTATGTGCATTATGTTCCTCGCGGGGTGGTAGGTATCATTGCCCCATGGAACTTTCCTTGGTCCATTCCCATGTGTGAGGTGATTATGGCCCTTGTGGCTGGCAATGCTGTGGTTCTCAAGCCTTCCGAGGTGACCCCGCTTATTGCAGCCAAAGCCAAGGAACTCTTCGATGCTTCTATGCTACCCAAGGATCTTTTTCAGGTGGTGTTTGGCACTGGGGAGGCAGGCGCTGCTTTGCTTGATAGCGGGATTGACTACTGCCTCTTTACGGGATCTACAGAGACGGGAAGAAAGGTTGCTGCCGCCTGTGGGGAGCGACTTATCCCCTGCACGTTAGAGCTGGGAGGAAAAACGCCTGCCCTGGTTTGTGCCGATGCAGATATCGAACGAACCGCACGAGCGCTGGTCTGGGGGGCCTTTGCCAACAGCGGTCAAGTATGCGTCTCTATTGAGAGAGCCTACGTGCATCAAGCGATTTATGACGAACTTCTCAAAAAGATCTTAGAAGAAATCAAGCTTTTGCGGCAAGGAAATCCTTTGGCCCAAGAAGTTGATTTAGGATCCATGACATGGTCAAAACAGCGATCCAAAGTAGAAGCCTGCGTACGGAGGGCAAAAGAGCAAGGCGCCAACGTCCTCGTCGGAGGGAACACACCCGAAGGGCCTGGACTGTTCTACCCGCCCACGGTCCTTGTGGATTGTGAACAGACCATGGATGTCATGCGAGAGGAAATTTTTGGCCCCGTCCTCCCTATTATGAAAATTAATACTGAGGCTCAGGGAATTACCCTATGCAATGATTCCCCCTTTGGGCTGATGGGATATGTATTTACAAAAGATACCCACCGAGGAAAAAAGCTTGCAGAAAAAATCACCGCGGGCTCTGTCATTGTGAATGATTCCTTGATTACGTTTGCAGCGCCTGAAACCCCTTGGGGTGGTATTGGGTATTCGGGAATGGGAAGAACGCACAGCCATGCAGGACTACAGGATCTCTGCCAGTTGCGTCACGTCAATGTGGACCGTATCCAACTTAAGCGAGAGTTATGGTGGTATCCTTATCGGAATAAGTTCTACCAAGCCGTCAAAAAATTCATCCGCTTTTGGTTCTAGAAATAGTAGGTAAACCCTACGCCCACCCTTAAGCCAAGCCACATGGTATTTTCACTATACGGGTAGACTAGGCCCTGCACCAGAAATCGAACATCTATCGGAATGGTGATCTGTGAATTGATCCGCAACTCCACACCTCCACCTAAATACGTTCCCATCCCTAACGCTGTATAAATCGAACCACTGCTAGAACCGAATAGAGGAACGTCCAGCTGCACAGCAATCCCAAAATAAGGATGTGCAAAAAAGCCACTTAGGTCTTTAGGAAGAGGGAGTGGATAAATACGTGTATTCACCCCAAGAGAGATTTCTCCTGTACGAGCGCTGAGCTGTATCTCTCCCCTCCCTCCCAGGAAAACATCCAGGGTTAGGCGAGGATGAAGCCTCATAGAAAAATCAAGACTACCACCGATATAAAAAAGAGTGGCAGGGCTATTGACAGTCCAAAACTTATTCGCGGGGAACAACGTAGCCCCTATGCCAAACTGTCTGAAAAAAGAAGAACCCTTCTCTTTCTGTTTGGGTGACAACGATGGTGTGGGCGTAGCCTCCAATTCCTTGCGTGGTGATGTTTCTTTCGAAGCTGGGGGAGAAGCATTTTTTGCACCTTGGGGGACGATATCTTTGGTATCCTCTACAGACATGGACTCTTGGGCCTCTGCCCAGGTTGCTCTTTCTGTACGAGAGAATAGTAATCCGAGGAAAAAAACACCTAAACATTTTTTGAAGAAGCTATTTTCGATGAGCATGGATTTTAGGGCCATAGGATAGGTCCTTTTAAAGGTTATACTGAGACATTACGTTTACGAGAGATTAAAAATAGTACCCAAACCCAGCTCCAAGGCGGAAACCCACCTGAGCCAGCGAAGGAAAAGTAGCGCTTCCCCGGACAAGAAAGCGCAGATCGGCATGCGCAACCAGGTGTGAGTTGATCCGAAACTCAGCACCCCCTCCCGCTTCAAAACCGAAGTAGGCAGTCAGGGTATAGTTGTTTAAAAATGGGTTATTCCCTGCAACACTAAATTGGAGGGCGCCAATCACGTAGGGAGCGACAAAGAATCGATCCAAGTTTGCATGGGTCATATTGATGACATAGATTCTCGGACCCACCTCCATCGTAAACTCACCGTAAGAGCTATAGTTTGCGATTCCAAATAGACTCCCTACACCTCCAATGCTTCCCTCTAGCGTGACATAGGGATGAACACGACCCCATACATTGGCAACAAGACCTCCTTGGTAGAAAAAGGAGATACTTCGTACATCCCAAAGAGGTTGCGCAAAAATAACCGTACCCCCGACACCAATTTGTTTTTGAAACGAGCCTAAACGTGCCGTCGTGGGAGCCTTTGCAGGATCCGCAGCATCAGAAGTTTTTGTGGCAGGATCATTCTTGGCAGATGCATTTGTTTTAGAAGATGTCTCCGTCGCGGGCTTTTGGCTCTGTTTGGCCCAAAGATTGCTGGTAACGCTAAGGATTGCCAAGGAACTTAATAAAACTGCCTGCTTCAACATTGTCTGCTTCTTCCAATTCATAAACATAAGTCTCCTTCTTTATCACCGTCTGCAGAACTTTCCATAAAATTTTTATGCAAACCAAGGCGGAAGTATAAAATTTACCACAACCAATTTACTCATCCTTCTTACGAGTACAATTTTATTTCTTCTCTCCCGCTTGTCCCCTCTCCTTTGTACCACCTCGATCTTGCGGGCTTACTCCCTCAGGGCGTTCCGTAGGAATTTCCTCCATCGGGCTATCAAGGTATCGTGTTGCTGCGTACATGTACCGGGTCCACATGGGCACAGAAATGGTAAACGAAGCATCCTTAAACCCAAGCTCCCGCTCGTAGGTATCATCCCCTACCCAAGCGGTACTGATCCATTTGGACGTAAATCCAACAAACCACACATCCGAGGTTCGGCTCGACGTGCCAGTCTTCCCAGCTGCAATGATGTTCGCATCACGGATCATCTTGGAATGTCCGTCGGAAATTACTTTTCTCAGCAAGTTCGTTGTTAGCCAAGCGGTTTTAGGAGTAATCAAAGGTTGTTTTTGCTGAAACGCAGCCTTCGCCATTCGCATAATCCTGTGGGAAATTCCTATGTCTGGATCGTCCCAGGCACTTTGATCCCAAAGGATGTTCCCTTCTCGATCCAAGATCCGTTTAATGTACACAGGTTCTAGCGGCATCCCGTTTTTAGCAAAGACTGCAAAGGCTTTGGTCAGCTCGTCCATACGCACGCAGGAGGCACCCAAGGCAAGCGCATCGTCTGCATGGATGGGGGTTGTAAACCCCAGCTTTCGTGCCCACGCCTTGACTTCGTCTTTTCCAACCTCCCTGAAAATCTCGAGCGAAGGAGGATTCTTCGACCAGGTGAGTGCTTTTTCCAGCGTCACCAGGGGACGGTATTGATGGTTCACATTCTTGGGCACCCACTTCTCCCCAGTAACCTCGTCAACCTCTTCTTTCAAGCGATCGTGCCATAGGCTGTCGTACCCATATCCTTTATCTAGGGCAAGCGAGTAGTAAATCGGCTTGTAAGCACTTCCGGGCTGACGACAAGATTGTAACGTCCGGTTAAACTCAGACCTATCATAATCACTACTCCCCACCATGCTAAGGACATACCCCGTGTGTAAATCAACCATGTAGTATGCACCCTGAGGACGGGGAGTCTGCTCAAGCATCAGCTCTCTCTCAGAAGAGGTACTGTAATATTTTGTATCTTTTTCATCCACCCAGGTCGCATCCATTTCAGTTTCTGTGGTATTTCCCTTGCGCTCTAAATGAAATCGATACTCGGAAAAAGGTCGTGGTGGGGTTTGCGGAAAGAGGCGTACCCAGATCACATCCCCTTCCTTGAGGGCTTGCTTGACAGAATCAAGCTTTCGATCGTTGGTTGCATCTTTTTTTGAGTATTTTGCAGCCCATCTCATATTTTTCAAAGGCAGCGGAAGCCGATGATTTCCCACAAGAACCCAAGCTCGGTTAGTTTCTACGGCATCGACCAAACCCTGATAAAGCTCATCTTCTTTCAAAGGTCCTGGATACAAAAGCTTCATTTTTTCAAGGATCTTTTCTCGCTCGGTCCCTATCACATGCGCCTCAGGCCCTCGAAACCCTTGTCGTTTGTCCAATGTTCTTACAGTGTGATCTATATTTTCAGTGGCAAGCACATCCAAAAAAGGAACCACGGTTGTTTCAATCACATAGCCACCCTTTTCCAGGGAAATGGGGAGATTTGTTTGTTTCAACCATTTTTTGACGTAGTCTACAAAATAGGGCGAGACCTCTCGGTAAGTATCTCGACGGGAGGCAATTTCAACGGGAGCCAATTTTTCCTTCTGAAATTCTTCCTCGCTCAAGTAACCAGCCTCTTTCATGTTCTCTAGGACCTGGTTCTTCCTTCGTTCAGCCTCTTCAGGATGACTCGAGAAGGGAGAGTATCTGGTAGGTGCTTGAATCATCCCGGCCAAAAGGGCCATTTGGGGAAGCGTCAGCTCACCCAAATCTCGATTAAAATAGTGACGGGAGGCCGCTTGGATCCCGTAGACATCGACGTCCTTCTCTTTAATATGGCCGAAAAACACCATATTCAGATAGACTGTAATGATTTCTTGCTTTGTATATCTCGCTTCCAGGCGTCTGGCCAAAACCGCTTCGCGAATTTTCCGTGTGTAGGATTTGTCCGAAAACAAGTGGGCCTTCGCAATCTGCTGAGTAATCGTAGACCCCCCTTGGACCAGCTTCCCTGCTTTGATGTCCTCTAAAATGGCCCGGCCCAAACCCCAATAATCAAGCCCTCGGTGCTGAAAAAACCGCCGATCTTCTGTCGCAAGGACCGCTTCGATGAGGCGCCTAGGAATTTTAGAGAAGGGAACGAGGCTTCGATGCTCTTTGCCAATTTCAGCAAGAAGCGTTCCATCCGCCGCATAGATGGAACTTACCGTTGGAGCAAACTTCCCATAGGCAGACAGGTCAGGAATGGGAGGGGAGGTAGAAACAAGGTAGAAAAATAGCCCACCCAGGCTGAAAAAAGTCGAAAGGCAGAGGCTAAGAAAGGCAAAGAGGCTATATTTTCCAAGCCAGTAGAAAAATCCACCCTGACGAGCATTCAAAATAGTAATCCGAGCTAGCTGCATGCAGAATAGCAATGTAGCGCAAAATAGCTGTAGCGCAAAATAGCTTTTTTGGGTTTCTGGCAAAGGATTGGTTCCTCACGCTCCCTTTTCGAGGGTTTAGAAAAGCTTCTGTTACTTTCTGTGTAAATTTCGCTAAATTTCTGATATCCTAGAAAGAATTATTGCTGCATTCGATTGTGAGGCGTTTGTGAAAGAATTGATCCTTTCTTCTGGGCGAGACGAAGACCCATTCAAAGACCTTGGAGTGGACGGAAAGACTATAGGGCATATGTTAAAAAATCGAATGCTCGCCACTCCTGATGCCCTCGCCTATCGTTCGAAGAAACAGGGCTCTTGGGGAAGTACAACATGGCAGCAGGCGTACGAGCATGCGTCCCTGATCGCCCATGGTTTGCTGGCTCAGGGAATTTTCATCGGTGACCGAGTTGCTATTCTCTCGGGAACCCGAGAAGAGTGGACTCTTTGCGACCAGGGAATTCTTTTGTGCGGAGGAGTCACCGTCCCTGTTTATCCATCTACGCCAAAAGAAGGCTGCAGCTATATTCTTAATCATAGCGATGCTGTTTTAGCCTTTGTCGAAGATGAAAAGCAGCTTGCCAAATTGAAAGAAATTCAAAGTCACCTTCCTAAGCTACGAAAGGTTGTCGTTTTTTCGCAAACGTTTTCGGGGACAGATCCCTTCGCGGTTGCAATGTCTTCTTTTTTAGAGCAAGGGCGACTTCACCAAAAAGCAAATCCTCATCTTCTTGATGACATTGGCGAGCAGCTGGATGAACAAAGCGTTGCTACCATCACGTACACCTCAGGAACCACAGGGGAACCTAAGGGAGCCATTTTAACCCACGATGCTTTTACGGTAGGAACAAGGTATGCTCTTTCAGCAACGCCCACCTTGTTCTCAGACACACAACTGTTTTTTCTGCCTCTTTCCCACAGCTTTGCACGAATGATTTCCATCTACGCGATCCGACTTGGATTTTGTACAGCGTACGCAGAAACGATTGATAAGCTCGTGGAAGATTTAGCAGAGATTCGGCCTACCTGCATGCTTGCTGTGCCTCGAATTTTCGAAAAAGTGTACCACGGATTTCTTCAGAAGGCACAAGAAGGGGGCCGCCTCAAACAATCGATCGTCACGTGGGCCATTGATATTGGTAGGCAGGTTAGCAAAGAGCTTCAGTCCGGACGCAAACCGAAAGGATCCCTGGCCCTTAAATACCGACTTGCAGACCGGTTGGTATTTAAGAAATTACGAGACCGCCTGGGAGGTCATATCCGCTGGTTTATCTCGGGAAGTGCTCCTTTATCTACCGAGATTTTGGAATTTTTCCACGGAGCCGGGATGATCATTCTTGAGGGATATGGCCTCACAGAAACGAATTCGATTACCAGCGTCAACCGAATGGGCCACTTTAAATTTGGTACTGTTGGAAAATCTCACCATCTCCATCTGGAGATTAAAATTGCCCCTGATGGAGAAATTCTTACCAGAGGAATTACTAACTTCAAAGGTTACTTTAAACTCCCGTCTGCTACCAAAGAAGCATTTGATGAAGAAGGATGGTTTAAGACGGGCGATATTGGTGAAATGGACGACGAAGGGTTCATCCGAATTACAGACCGGAAAAAAGAGCTAATCAAAACCAGCTCTGGGAAATTTGTGGCCCCTCAAAAGTTAGAGGGGCTTCTCAAATTGCACCCCCTTGTGAGCCAGGCCGTGATCGTCGGAGAGCGCCACCAGTACATCACGACACTCTTCTTTCTGCAGTACGAAACGATCCAAAAGTGGCTCCAACAAAAGGGAGGAAATACTCTTTCCCTAGGATCTCTTTCTCCCCAAGAGATCGCTTCTCATCCACAGCTTCAAGCTGAGCTTTCTGCCCATTTAAAGAAGGTTAATGAGCAGCTGGGCTCTTGGGAGCAGATTAAGTACTTTCGCGTCGTTCCTCACGAACTTACAGAAGCTGCCGGCGAGATAACCCCTTCGTTAAAGATAAAAAGGAAGGTGATTAACGAACGCTATCGGGACTTGATTGATTCAATGTACACCGAAGATCTTGCACAGGGCCATAGTCATGCATTACTTTAGGTACATCACCTTTAGGAATATTCCTACCTATGTCTTTTTACGAAACATTACGTCAGGCACTTTCCACGTTTGAATCTGGAATCCATTTCGCTGGGTTACCCGCTTCTGCAAATGAGCTAGCACAGGCAGAAAAACGGCTTGGCGCTTCTCTGCCTGCATCGCTGAAAGACTTCTTTTTGTCATTTCATGGAGTCCTCTTATTTCATGAAACGGTTCAGATTTTTCCTGTTGTTGATGATCGCTTCTGCACACCCAGGAATGGATATTTCCGCATCGGAGAAGTCCCTCAGGGAACGTTATGGATGGATGGAGGGGGAGTGATTCTATGTGTCGACGAGGAACAGCCAGATCCCATCATCATGGGAAGCAGTTTGGAACTTTTCTTAGATTCCATTATTGCGAGGGAATCGCTCCTTCTTGACAAGCAGGGTGAATTCTATGATGTGTTTGATGCGGAAGGTGAACTTAGTTATAGTATGCAGTTAAAGCAGGCGCGCCTCGGGAAAAAGCGTGACCCAAAGGCATCATTCTATCTATACGAAGAAGCACAGCTTCTTTTGGAGGAAAAACGAGAGGAAGCAGTTCAGCTTCTACAAAAAGCCATCAGTCTCGATCCCAAAGCAGGTCCCTGCCTTGAGCTGTTAGCCTCCCTTTATCGTGACCAAAATCAGAATCTAGAAGCAGCGTCTTTGTTTGTACAGGCAGCCCAATCCTCGATGGACCAAGGACTTGCAGCGGCAAGATGGATTCAGGCGGCAATCCTATCCGGAAAAGACAAGCAAACGGCTTACGCTGCTCATGTCTGGGAGCAGTACCCTGGCTACGCCCAAGAACTGCTGGACCAGATCCTAACGCTTACAAAAGAACACCCCGAGGAGGCAAAGAAGCGCTCTCCCGAGCTGCAGTTATTATTAGAGGCAGCACCCACCCCTTTTCTGGAGCGAGCACGCAATCTAACCGAGCAGCTGAACCAGATCGAACGGCAACTTCGGACGAAGTCTCTACTGAAAGTACTGTAAGATGTCGGATTCTACTATGGAGGACCCTTCTCTCTCTACTTCGAATCGAGAAACACCCCCAAAAAAATATCTTTCTTGGAGAAAGCGCCTCATTCCCATCGAGCCGGGAGAGGGACGCGCCCTTTTTTGGGCGTCTCTCTATTTTTTCTTTTTGCTCCTTAGCTATTATCTAATCCGGCCCATTCGGGGAAGCTATGGATCGACAAAGAATGTACAAACCTACCTCCCTTGGATCGCTACGGGGACCCTTATCATTCTTTTCGTCTTAAATCCCCTTTATGGAGCATTGGTTTCCCGATTCTCGCGGCGTCGTTTTGTTCCATGGCTCTACTATTTCTTTGCAGGCAGCTTAATTCCTTTTTATCTGGGTCTCCATTTTGGTACAGGAACAACCCTTTTTCTTTGTTCCATCGCCTTCTCTATTTGGGTAGGGGCGTTCAATGTATTTATTATATCTATTTTTTGGGATGTGCTTGTTGATGTATTTAACCAATCGCAGGGAAAGCGATTGTTTGGATTTATTTCTTCCATAGGGAACCTAGGGGCAATTTTAGCCTCTGTCGCTGTGGAATTTGTGACGCGCTGGTTCGATATGAATGTTCTTTTACTTACCAGTGCGGTCACACTTCTATTTGCCATCTTTTGTGCTAAGAAGTTAGATCAAGAATCCAGAAAAGCCAGAATTGCTTCTGTAGGTGCTGTCTCCTCGATAGATTCTGTTTCCTCTACGGGTTTTAGCTCCTCCACGGCTTATCCCGCATTGTCTGCGTCCCTCCCTTTAGATGAGAAGCCTCCGGGAGCAGGGACCTTCTCGTTTGTGCATACGGTATTTCGAACTCCATACCTCTTAGGAATCTGCGGTTATGTACTTTTGGTAACCCTTCTTTCAAGCTTTATCTATGTTTATCTAGGAAAATTAATTGTCGCACAAGGGATCTCTAAACCCCTGTCCGCAAGATACTTTGCCAGGATCGACCTTGTTACCAACCTGCTAAACAGCCTCCTTCCTTTTCTGTTCGCAAAAACCCTTTTGAAGCGGCTTGATGTGGGAAAAACGCTCGCAATTCTTCCAGTTTTCCTTCTTGCCTTCTTTGGGATGCTATGGCTTTTGCCAACGTTTAAACTACTGATTCTTGTATTATCAGCACCTCTCTTTTCCATCATTTTTTTACGAATCCTTACAAGCGCGCTTGAGTTTTCTATCGCTAAACCTGCACGGAAGGTACTATTTACGATCATGAGCCGAGATGAAAAGTATAGTGCTCAAAGTTTTATCGATACTTTTGTATATCGAATCTCTGATTTTATTGCTGGGTGGACGTCACCCTTATTTAAAGTGGAAACCTTCCATCTTTCTAGCATCAGCCCTTGGTCATTCCCTATTTGGGTGGGCTGGGTCTCATTATCTCTTTACCTGGGAAAGAACTACAAAGCTCGGCTTTCTACAACGAAGGAAGGAATCTTAACCGAAACAGCCTAGCAGCAGTCATGAACTGGCAGTACTCCTCCAGGTCATGAAAAATTTGCATCAGACTTATTGCTTAGAATAGGCCTCAACCAATCGGTTTTTGGCTTGCCATGTACACGGCCAATTGAGCGTCGAAAGCCCGCTTGTAAGCGGGCCGCACTTCGCTACGTGCCACGTAGGCGCTTAGGTTAGGATATTCGTTTAAAAGGCCTGAGGACTTTAGCCTAAGTAGCACCGATGCCATCATCAGGTCGCCCGCGCTAAACGCACCATCGAGCCAATCTTTCTTCCCTAAGCGAACAGAGAGTTGACTCAGCCGAACACGCACACGATCTTCGACCAGAGGCATGCGCTCCCTCGTCCAAGACTTGTCGCTCTCAAGGAGCTTCGCGGTTACCAGCTCAAGGATCGGAGGCTCCACTGTGCTTACCGCAGCAAACATCCACATCATCGCGCGCGCCCGGCCATTGGCATCGTCCGGCAATAAGCCCGCATAGCACTGGGCGATATGGAAGACAATCGCTCCTGTCTCAAACAGGGTAAGGCCACCTTCCTCATAGGTCGGAATCTGGCCGAAAGGATGAAGCGAAAGATGCGCGGGCTCTTTCATGGCAGGGAATGAAACAAGACGAACCTGGTAGGGCCTTTCCACCTCTTCCAGCGCCCAGCGGACGCGCATGTCACGCGCCAGCCCCTTGCCGCCGTCGGGCGAACGTTCAAAGACGGTGATGGTGATCATCATTGGGAAGCTCCTAGTCAACATCCTATGATGCGAAGCTGACAAGCTGTCAAGGCAAATTCAACACGAGAGAAGATGATTTATCTCCTGCGGAATTACTGCGGTTGCTTAGTCTGATGAGGCCTGCTGGTTAAGCTCAACTTGAGAGGTCTCGTCTGATTTTCGGACACGGCGTAACGATTTTCTGACGACTTCGGCGATATCTAGGACTTGAACACGCTCTTCTGCTCCTGCATCTTTCACACCATCTGTAATCATAATCGTACAAAACGGGCAAGCAACTGCAGCAACTTCCGCCCCGGAGGCAAGGATCTCCTCCGTTCGGTTTCGATTGACACGGGGACCTTTTTCTTCTTGCCACATCCTTCCACCACCAGCGCCACAGCAAAATCCTCTCTGCTTGTTTCGTGGTAGCTCAAGGAGCTCACCTGATTGGGTTACATTACGCAAAATGTCCCTGGGCGCTTCATATTCACCGTTCCAGCGGCCCATATAGCAACTATCATGGTAGGTGATTTTTTCTGTCATGAGCTGCTCTGTGGTAAGCTTCTTCTCTTTGAGCAAGTGCGAGATCAATTGAGAATGATGAATCACCTCATATTTTCCTCCCAGCTGAGGGTATTCGTTCTTAATCGTATGGAAGCAGTGGGGACAGCTTGCAATCACCTTTCTTACTTTGGCCTGATTCATCGCATCAATATTCGCCTGGGCTTGCTGCTGGAACAAAAACTCATTGCCTGCTCGTCGTGCTGGGTCCCCTGAGCACTGTTCTTGTTTACCAAGAACGGCGAAAGATACTTGCGCTGCATCCAGCACTTCGACGAAGGCCCGCATGGTCTTTTTTATCCGATCATCGAACGCACCTGCACAACCAACAAAGAGCAGGTACTCTGGATCTGGATTTTCCTCAATCGTTTTAACGGGTAGTCCCAACGACCACTCCATTCGACGATCATACGATAATCCCCAAGGGTTTGAATTCCTTTCTAGATTCTGAAAGGTTCTTTGAAGCTCTACCGGAACGCGGCCTTCGGTAAGCACAAGGTGGGTTTTCATTTGCTGAATTTTTAGAGGATGCTCAATCAAAACGGGGCATACCTCTTGACAGGCACCACATGTGGTACAGGCCCACAGTGTCTCGTCTTTGATCCTGCCCCCGACCAGAGGGGGTAATGCCGCTTGAGTTTGCATAAGCTCTGTTAGTTGGGCTTGCAAAAGGGCTTTGGTATCCTCTTTCTTTGTACCCATGATTTGCTTTTGGAGCTTCTCTATCTTGCTTGCGATGGCTCCCTTCTCTATCATCTCATCGCGAAGATCATGAATGAGATGCATCGGAGAAAGGGGCTTTTCAGTCGTATAGGCAGGACAAAAATTTGTACAGCGGGCACACTCAGTGCAGGCATACTGATCCAGCAGCGACTTCTGGCCAAACTGCTCAATTTTTCCAACCCCCCAATCGTTTTCGTCCTCAAGATTCAGCTTGGGCATCACTCCTTTTTGGCCCAACTTCCGAAAGAAGATATTCGGCAGCGAGCCCAAGATATGGATGTGCTTTGAGTAGGGGATGTAATTTAAGAAAAACAGCAGGGTCCCCACGTGGAGCCAATAGCTCACCTCCCCTAGGATGAAAAGCCTCGCAGGGGATCCTCCAGAAAAAAGAGAAGCAAGCCCAGAAGAAATGGGTCCAAATGCTTCTTCTATATGGGCAGCCTGCCGGGAGGCATGGTGCAAAAAGTGAGTGACCATCAGGATAGCAATTTGTCCAAGGATTAAACCTGCATCCAGACTGAGAGGAAGGAGCTTCGGTCGCAAGACCAGACGCCGGAAGAATGCGTATCCCACCATCAAAAGGACCAGCAGGTTAAAAAGATCGATCAAAACCCGGAGACCTGTATACACAGGCCCTAAGAACGAAAGGCTAAAACTGGGAACCAATCCCTGGACCAACATCTCCACTGTTCCGATGGTGATGAGCAAAAATCCCCAAAAGACAATCAGGTGGTGCTTTGAAGTCACCCCCTTCTTCGTTTGGTAGGAAACAGGCTCCCCTACCTTTTTCTGTCCGAGCCAATAGATCAGGACTGATAGAACGCGGGTCCCAAAGTGATCAAAATGAAGGTCAGGACGGCCTTTGGAAAGAAGTCGATATAACTTGAATGTGGTCCAAGCAAAGAAAGAAAAAGCAACCAAGAGTAAGGTAGCAAAGGCTAAGATTCGAATCATGTTTTTCGATTGTATCGTTAATAGAAATAAGCGTCAAAAAGAGAATGGTGGCCAATGCAGAAAGGATGATTTGGCAGCTTTTCCATACGATGCGGGATATGGACCTTTTAGTAACGCCTTACCGAGGGATCAATTTCTTGTGACCAAGCATCAATTCCTCCCTGTACATTCCAAACATTCGTAAACCCCTGCCTTATACATCCCTCGGCAGCGGCCTGGCTTCGTCCTCCATGGTGACAGTGAAACACTAGCATTGTATCCCGAGGGAGAAGTGCCAAAGAAGTTCTCGCTTTTTCATCGAACCAAGTCGATTCTTCAAGCTTTGCAACTTGCCTTTCTGCATCCGTACGGACGTCATACAATTTGAGAGGCTCTTTTGCGTCAAGGCGTCTTTTTAATTCTTTTACTGCCATTTGCTTTACTTGACTGGAGGAAGTCTGTAGAGAAGGTTGCGTTTGTACCTGAGCTTCTACCCGAGGTTGGGGTTGAGCCGTACCCAAAAGCTTTGCCAATTCACCTGTTTGGTAAAGCTCTCGGACAATATCACAACCGCCAATTAGATTTCCTCGAACATACAGCTGTGGAATCGTTGGCCATTGACCATACTCTTTAATTCCTTCACGCACCGCTGGGTCTGCAAGGACATCCACATCTTTGTAGATGGCAGACAGCTTGTCTAGTATCTCTACTACCATCGCTGAAAAACCACAGCGCGGAGTCATTTTTGTACCTTTCATGAATAGAACCACTTCGTTTTGGTTTAGTACATTCTCGATTTGCTTCTTCACGGATTCACTAAGCATACTTGTACCTTTTCTTCTCTCTTAAGCCTCTTTTTCAACCTGGTTGTACCAAAATTTTCTCTTCTCTTCCAGTGCTAACCTTTAAAGGAGGCTGGTAGGACCTTAAACGCATGCCTGCGTGGAGGGGTAACCTGAAAGCTACGAAGGTCGGCTGAAAACTGAACAATTTATAAATTAAAAAACGGCGAAGAAAAACTGGAAATTTCTTTTCATTTTATGCAAGCTAGACCGATCAAGAACAACCGCGGAAGAATCATGGCAAAGCAGGAAGAAATTATCGTCGGATTGGATATCGGAACTACCAAAATCGCTTGTTTGGTGGGTGAAGTCACCGACCAGAAAATTAACATTATCGGTCTTGGGACCCACCCTTCTTATGGCTTGAAAAAAGGTGTGGTTGTTAACATTGACTCAACGGTTCAATCGATCCAAAAAGCTGTAGAAGAAGCAGAGCATATGGCAGGTGTACAGATTACTTCGGTGTACGCTGGGATTGCAGGATCACACATTAAAGCCGTTAATTCCGGGGGGATGGTTGCCTTAAAAGATCGAGAAGTCCGTCCTCCAGACATCGAGCGAGTCTTAGAGGCGTCGAAAGCGATCAACATCCCTCAAGACCGTGAGATTATTCATGTGGTGCCTCAGGAATACTGCATTGACGATCAGGATGGCATCCGAGATCCAATTGGAATGGCAGGGGTGCGCCTAGAAGCCAAAGTTCATATTGTGACCGCAGGGGTCACTTCTGTGCAGAACATCGTCAAATGCTGTACCCGCTGCGATTTGCAAGTGGCTGATATTGTCCTTGAGCCTCTAGCGAGTGCCGAAGCTGTACTGCAACCCGAGGAGAAAGAGCTAGGCGTCGCTCTTTTGGATATTGGTGGGGGAACAAGCGATCTCATCCTGTTTCATGAGGGAGCCGTAGTGTATACAGCCGTGTTGCCGGTGGGAGGAAATCAGCTCACTAACGACCTGGCGATTGGTCTTAGAACGCCTCTTGCGGAAGCAGAACGGATCAAGCGAAAATATGGCTGTGCTCTCGCTGAGCTACTAGAACCTAACGAAACCATCGAGGTCCCCTCGGTTGGTGGACGCTCCCCACGCACCCTGCCCCGTCACTATGTCTGCGATATCCTCAATCCTCGCGTAAGTGAGATCTTTGAATTGGTCAAACGAGAGATCCAGAAATCTGGGATGACGGAGTCATTAGCATCAGGGTTGGTCGTTACAGGGGGAAGTACAATTTTGCAAGGGCTTCCTGAGCTAGCTGAGATCATTTTAGGAATGCCGGTTCGTAGAGGAGTTCCTGAGGGCATTGGAGGGCTCACCGAAGTTGTACAGTCCCCTATCTATGCCACCGGGGTGGGACTTGTGCTGTATGGTGCTCGTCAGCAAGAAGGGATGTACTTCCCTAGTGCCCGAGAGGCAGATAAAAAGACCATCTGGAGACGATTGGCAGCTTGGTTCCGAGATAGATTTTAGATTCACTCTTTGCTCTACCATCCCCCACGTTACAAAGGTCATTCTTTTCTCTTTTCAATTTTTTTATCTTTGTTTACATTAGCGTCAAGAAGGACATATTCCATCTTGGGAGACAAAAATGCTAAGCTTACTTGGATGTTTGATTTTACTACTGCTCGGTGCCATGTGTGCAACGGAGGAAATCTCGAAATACCGACCTAGCTTACGGATCGCACTTGAGGCAGTTTCTCCTTTTCGTGGATATATCGGGATCGCAGGAATGGGGTATGGATCGATTCTTTTCCTGCGAACTTTATCTGAGATAGGCTTGTTTCCCCTCATCCCCTTTGTATATATGGCGACAGTCTCGGCCAGCCTCGTATGCATGGCTGCGGGAGCACTCCTAGCCTACCCCACCTTGTCTTCGTTTTTTACCGATCCTCTCTCTGAAGAGAAGAGGCTTGAGCTTGAATTGCTTCACAAGAAGCTTCTCTCCTACCAAACCACGCTAGGATACGCAGCTTTGGCACTTGGACTTTTTCACACCCTTTTATACGTCGTAACCCCTGAACAGTTCTGTGTGTGGTTTTCCCTGTAAACCTGCCCATCCATTCCCTCTTAAACCTACTCTCTCTGTGAATGCTACCAGACCGTTTTTAAAACAGCTTACATCTAGGCCCCTCTTTCTGGTTGGGTTTATGGGTGTTGGGAAAAGCACTGTAGGAGCCTTACTGGCAAAAAGACTTCGTCGGCCCTTTATTGATTTAGATTTACTGATTGAAGCAATGTTCCAAAAACCGGTTGAGCATTTATTTGCCCAAGGCGAAGAAATATTCCGCCTGAAGGAGACGGAAGCCCTTAAAGAGGCATCTCAACATAATGCCATCATTGCAACTGGAGGAGGCGCTTCTTTACGGGAAGAAAACCGATCTCTAATGAAAAGCACTGGCGACGTAGTTTACTTATATGCTGAATTTTCAGTTATTCTAAAACGGCTTGCTAAGAATCCTAACTATGCTAAGCGGCCACTTCTTCGTGATATCGGCTCAAGTCATAACATTGGGAACCTAAAATCTCTATTTGAAAACCGACTTTTGGCTTACTCTTTTGCACAAATTAAGATAGATACAACTTATTTATCTATAGATGAGGTTGTAGCTGAATGTGCAAAGTTTGCTCAAAAGTAAAGCCCCTTCGGATTTTTGGTGACACAACTTTTTGCTTGCGCTAGGTTTTTTATCCGAATTACTTCTAGGAGATTACAATGAAACTGATACATTCTTTCCGATCTTTAGGGTATATAGTCCTTATGGCGGGAGCTCTTTCAGGATGCCCTGACCAGAAACCTACAGCACCCGAGGTCCCTGCAAAACCAACGGCTTCTAATCCTACCAATTCAACAGCGACCACTTTGCCCGCTGCAAACACGAATCCACCGGATCCCTCGGCTAATGTAGCGCCTTCAAAACCAAAGGTTACGTTAGCTGATGTAGATGCATTTCTTAAAAAGGCTGAACCTAAGCTGAAAGAGCTTTTTTCTCTCAGAGCTCGAACTGAGTTTGCAATGCAAACAAACATTAACGATAATAATGAGCAAATTAGTGCTCATGCCAACGAAATGCTAATGGCCTATCTTTCTCAGATAACACCTCAAGCTGTTTCTTTTTTGCAGAATACAGACCTAAGATTGCCCGAAGAAACGAAGAGAAAGCTCGAACTGCTCGTTCTTCTACAAACTCCGGTTGCCAGCCCCTTTGATGAGCAAAAGCAAAAAGAGCTAGCCGCTGTCACCACCGGGCTTACCGCAGGTTATGGAAAAATTCTATACTGCCTACCCGATGGAACTTGCTTAGGCCAAAAGGAAGCAAGTGCTCGAATTGGATCGAAAGAATACATGACCAAAGAGAAACAGGATGTCCTGCTGGATACCTGGGTTGGATGGCACAACCAAGCGAGGAAGTTGAAAGAGCCCTACACAAAATTTGTTGAGCTGGCCAACCAGGGTGCTCACGACATCCATTACAAAGATTTAGGGGATTTCTGGCGTGCAAATTATGACATGTCTCCAGAGGAGTTCGAAAAAGAGGCGGAGCGTCTGTGGGCTCAGGTAGAACCTTTGTATAAAAGCCTCCATTGTTACGTACGCAATAAATTATCAAACCATTACGGGGCGGATAAGGTACCAAATAGTGGGCTGATTCCTGCACATCTTCTTGGGAACTTATGGTCACAAGAGTGGGGCCAGATTTACCCTATCGTGGCACCCAAAGGCACAGGTAGTGATGCCTTAGATATTTCCGTCCTTTTACAGGCTTGGGTAGACAAAAAATTAAAAGAGGAAGCGGCTCCCCAAGGGGCACCTGCTGGAAAACCGACTAAAGTAGCACCAGCTAAAGTTGCTTCAAAGCCTAAGGGAGATCCGAAACAAGATTTGATGAAAAAGGCAGACCAGATTCAGGAGGAACGTATGAAAATGGCACGCCTTGTCGCTGGCTTGGGAGAAGGCTTCTTTGATTCGCTGGGTCTTGGAAAGCTTCCAGAAACGTTCTGGGAACGTTCTATGCTTATCAAACCCAGAGACCGAAAAGTGCAATGTCATGCAAGCGCCGATGACCTAGGTCTTAATGGGGACGTCGTCTTAAAGATGTGCATTGAACCTACCGAAGAAGTGTTCCACACCATCCACCACGAACTGGGTCATGATTATTACTTCCTCGCTTACAATCATCTTTCTCCCATTTTCCAAAATAGTGCACACGATGGCTTCCATGAGGCTGTAGGAGATGCGATCACCTTTTCAATTACCCCAGAATACTTAGTAAAGATTGGTCTTTTGGCGAAAGCACCCGAATCCAATCCCGAGCTCGAAATTAGGCAGCTTCTCAAAGATGCCCTTTCACGAGTGGCTTTTCTACCTTTTGGAAAGATCATCGACCAATGGCGCTGGGGTGTATTTTCAGGCAAGATTAAGCCCGAGAATTACAACCAAGCTTGGTGGGCTCTTCGCGCCAAGTACCAAGGGATCGCCCCCCCTGTAGCACGTACAGAGGAAGATTTTGACCCAGGTGCAAAATACCACGTACCTGCGAACGTTCCTTACATGCGGTATTTCCTAGCGCGGATCTTACAATTCCAGTTTCACAAAGCTCTCTGTAAAGCCGCTGGGTATGATGGACCTCTCCACAAATGCTCTATTTACGGAAGCAAGGAAGCCGGTAAGAAGCTCCAGGAAATGCTTGCCATGGGCTCTAGCAAACCTTGGCCAGAGGCCTTGAAGGCAATCTCTGGAGAAACGAAGATGGATGCACAGGCTTTGCTCGAGTTTTATCATCCACTGATTGAATGGCTGGATGAGCAGAACAAAGGGCAAACCTGCGGCTGGTAACTCCTCTTGAGAGCAGCTTGGTTTGATGTACGCTCAAATTTCAGCCAAGCTGTTCTTTTTCCTCTTCTTTTTTCTCCCAAAACCAATTTTACTCCATTCTTTGTGGCACGACCATTCAGGAGGAATTACATTACAACCCTAGCTTACGTTATGATAACGATAAGGAGGAGCTATGAATCATGGTGAGCAGATAACTGGAACCCCTGATCTGACCTTTAACCTCGTCAGCTTGCTATACCACTCGCTCAATGCATCGCAAGCTTGTGAAAAATACATGAAGGATGCAGAACACATGGGTGAAAAAGAATTGTCCGCGTTTTTTCAAGAAATCGCCCTTGCAGAAAAACAGCGAGCCGAGCGGTTGAAGCCGTTTTTGGCAAAAGCACTCAAAGGGTATGCGCCCAAGGACCTTGTGGAACATAGCTCAAAAGCATCTTTTCCCGCCAGTGACGCACCTGCTCACTTATAAAGTGAGGTTCTCCTACTTTCTCCTCTCTTCTGGATGTTCGTCAAAGTAAGCTTGCCGGCTTTCTTTGGTAATCTCAACCTCGATATCCTCTTGACTGATCATACACTGGCAACTCAGCCTTGAATCTGAACGAACATCAAATGCCTTGTCCAGGATATCCTCCTCACGTTCTTCCATTGGGCTTAACGAGCGGAGTCCTTTTTTTACGTAGATATGGCAAGTGGAACAAGCACAGACTCCACCACAAGCATACCCGACCTGAGCATGGGCTTCCTTCGCCGCTTCAAGCAAGGTGGTTCCCGAAGGGACTTCTATCGTTTTTCTTTGATCATTTAAAAAGGTAACCTTGGGCATTCTCTGGTCCTTGCTTTCTATCTTGATTCTTTTTGCATTTCAGACAAAACGGTATTGATAGATTTTCCGGCGACGGTCTCGCTCATCAGTTGGTTGACCCGCCTCTCCATAAAAGGCTGACTTTCTCGCTCAAGTTTCTCAAGACAAGTACGGATTGTTTCCCCATCGGTACCACGAATAGCTTCTTCGAGCTTTACCATCGTTTGCCCAAGGGCATTCTTTTCTTCGTCTGTTACGAGGGCTACATCCGTGGCAAGAGCCTTTTTTAGTGCCTCTAGAACTCTGCCTGCCTCAACACGAATTTCAGCAAGTTGACGCAGTCTGACGTCTTCCTCTGCATGTTCGTAGCTATCTAAGAGCATCCGCTCAATCTCCTGTTCTTCTAGCCCATACGAGGGAACAACCTCAACATGGGCTTCCTTGCCAGAGAGCAACTCTTTAGCACTCACATGCAAAAGACCATTCTCGTCCACTAAAAAGGTGACCTCTAGCTGAGCCATGCCCGCAGCCATCCTCGGAATCCCCTGCAGCTGAAACCTAGCTAATGAACGGCAGCCTGAAGAGGTTTCTCGCTCACCCTGGACCACGTGCAGATCGAAGCCCGTTTGTCCGTCTGCATAGGTCGTAAATTTTTGACGCGCGGCCGTGGGAATTCGGCTGTTTCGGGGAATAATCTTTTCTACAATGTCCCCCATTAAAACCAAACCCAGGGAAAGCGGCGTGACATCGATGAGAAGCACGTCTTGTCGTTGGTTTGCAATCACATCTGCTTGAATCGCTGCACCCAAAGCAACCACCTGATCGGGGTCCACGTCGCTCAAGGGCTCCTTGAGGAATAATTTTTCCACATGCTTACGTACCGCAGGAACGCGAGTCGCGCCTCCCACAAGGATAACCCCGTCCAAGTCGGTGGGCTTTAGCTCAGCGTCTTTAAGAGCACGAAGGCAGCAACGGCTTGTTCGTTCTAGGAGTTCCGAAATTGCTTCTTCAAATTCTCTTCTGCTAAGGGACACATGTTCAGGTATCCCCTCGAGGGATATGGAAAAGACCTCCTCCTGTATGGTCAGGAAATGTTTTACCTGCTTCGCTAAAGCAAGGAGCTTTCTCAAGAGCAACGGGGTTTCCTTCATCTCGTGAGCGATTTTTTCTCCGGCAGGATGCTTTCTCAAAAACATGTGGGCAAGCGCCATGTCCATGTCGTCGCCCCCAAGCGCCGTATCGCCGGCCGTCGAAAGCACAGTAAAGATGCCCTCTTTCAGCTCGAGGATGGACGTGTCAAAGGTTCCACCACCCAAGTCATACACGGCAAAGCGTCCCTGGGATCTTCGATCAAGCCCATAGGCAAGGGCCGCTGCTGTAGGCTCATTCAAGAGACGCAACACGGGCAAGCCCGCAATCCGGCCGGCATCTTTTGTCGCCTGCCTTTGGGCTTCATCGAAGTAAGCAGGCACTGTAATCACTGCTCCATCAATTTCTCCCCCCAAAGCCGCCTCTGCTCTCTCCTTCAAAGTCCGCAAAATCTCTGCGCTAATTTCCACGGGGGTCACCGTACGACTTTGCCCCGCCTGCCCATGAATTTTCATGCGCAACACTTTATCCTCTTCTGTACTTACCACCTCATAGAGACGTAAGGCCTCTTCTGGGATGTCCTTGCGCGTCTTCCCCATAAAACGCTTGATGGAACTGAAAGTAGGGCCTGTTTCTTTCGATGCAAGACCTGCTTCTTCGAGCGCACGCTGGCCTACCAAAGCAACCCCAGTCTTTGAATAATGAACAACCGAGGGCAGAAGCACCTCTCCCTGATCATCGGCCAGACAGACCGCCTTCCCGTCCTTTACATACGCAACCAAAGAATGGGTTGTTCCCAGGTCAATTCCAATCACCCGTTTTTTGCATTTGTCTTTTCCAGAAGACTCCCCAGGCTCAGCAATTTGCATGAGTGTCATAAACGACTCTCTTCTGAGGATAAATTTGCTTCCAACCGTTGGTAGAAACGAAACCTTGAGAGGTATCGCTCCACAGCAGGGATGAGATCCTGCTCTCCTTGTTCCATTCTTTCAAA
Source organism: uncultured Myxococcales bacterium (assembly GCA_964537055.1). Classification (GTDB taxonomy): domain Bacteria; phylum Myxococcota_A; class Polyangia; order Palsa-1104; family JAEUJZ01; genus CAZHYV01. The sequence goes on along the minus strand of CAZHYV010000001.1, from coordinate 241,938 downwards.
GAGAGAGGTAAGCTCTTGTTTCACGTTGCCGATTCCTAACAGGGCTTCTTGCGAGAGATATTGCATTTTCTCCTCGTCATGCAGAGCCCGAGCCTCTTCAATGGCCTCTTGCCATTCAAGAACACTCTTCAAGAAATCTGGGTCCTCGCTGAAAGAAGAATCAGTCTGGGCTTGGCCAAATTTGGTTTTGTAAAGTTCAAGTAGATAGGACGCTCTTTTAAGATCGTCCCTCATCGTCTGGTAAGCTTGGTTTAGGTCAGCAGCTCGCAATAGGATATGGGTCCTGTCAGAAGCGTTCATGGATGCTTGTCGGTCTGGGTGCCACTGCTCACTAAGTCGACGGTAGCGCTCTTCCAAATCAGATAAGGAGAGCTGAAAACGGAGAGGCAATCCTAATAACGTAAAATAGTTTTCAGCCATCTTCATATGAAACACCAATTCATTTAAGCAATTTTGTTCTTTTGGCGGTAATCAGCAATGGCTGCCTTAATAGCATCCTCTGCCAGTACAGAGCAGTGAATTTTTACTGGAGGCAGGTTGAGCTCTTCTGCGATGTCTGAATTCTTGATGCTTTCTGCCTCTTCAACACGTTTTCCCTTGACCCATTCTGTAATTAAGGAAGAAGAGGCAATGGCAGAACCACAACCAAAGGTTTTAAATTTTGCGTCTTGGATGACACCCTGTTCGATGCGCAACTGCAACTTCATCACATCACCACAAGCAGGAGCCCCCACCAGGCCAGTTCCTACGTTCGGATCTTGTTTATCCATCGAACCTACGTTTCGAGGATTTTCATAGTGATCAATAACTTTTGGGCTATATGCCATAAAACGAACTCCTCATGTTTAATGGGCCGCAGCCCATTCGATTGTCTTTAGATCAATTCCCTCTTGTTTCATTTCCCAAAGAGGCGATAACTCTCGCAACCGGTTGACTTTCTGAACCATCAGATCGGCCACATAATCAACCTCTTCCTTGGTGGTAAACCTTCCTAACCCAAAGCGGATCGAAGTATGGGCCAGTTCTTCTCCAATGCCTAATGCTCTTAGTACATACGAAGGCTCTAACGAAGCAGAGGTGCAAGCAGACCCGGAGGATACAGCTACATCCTTCAGCGCCATCATAAGCCCCTCCCCCTCGACATAGGCAAAACTAACGTTCAGATTGCCCGGCAGCCGGTGAAGAAGCGAGCCATTCACATAGACTTCCGCCAGTTCGCTCATCAGCCGTTGCCGTAGATGCTCTCGCAAAGCAAGAACCCGAGCCCCTTCCTCTTTCATTTCCTTCTTTGCAATCTCTGCAGCTTTCCCAAATCCTACAACCCCAGGGACGTTAATCGTTCCAGAACGCATCCCCCGTTCATGACCCCCCCCATCAATCTGCGCAACCAACCGAACGCGAGGCCTTCTACGGATATACAGAGCGCCTACCCCTTTGGGGCCGTACACCTTATGCGCAGTGATTGAGACTAGGTCTGCTCCCACATCATCTACGGAAAAGGGAATCTTCCCATAGCCTTGCACAGCATCGGTATGAAAAAGCACACCCTTTTCTTTGACAAGAGCACCGATAGATTTTAGATCATTAATGGTACCAATTTCATTGTTGGCAAGCATGATCGAAACCAAAATGGTTTGGTCTGTGATTGCGTCCCGCACACGTTCTGGCGAAACAAGACCATCAGACTCGACCGGAAGGTATGTTACGCTATAACCTAATTTTTCTAGCCTTTTGCAAGTATCAAGCACAGCTTTATGCTCGATCTGGGAGGTAATAATGTGGTTTCCCCTATCTTTATAAAACTCAGCTGCCCCTTTGATGGCTAAATTGTTTGACTCTGTCGCCCCAGAGGTAAAAATAATCTCTTTTCCCGTTGCCCCCATCAAAGAGGCAATCTGATCACGTGCCTGGTCCGCAGCTTCTTCTGCATCCCACCCAAAGCTATGATTCCGGCTGGCTGCGTTCCCAAAATTTGTTGTTAAGTAGGGCATCATTGCATCCAAAACCCTTGGATCCAAGGGCGAGGTCGAATGATTGTCCATAAAAATCGGTAACTTCAATGTCATTCCTCAATACACCTTCAACCCTAACGCTTACGTAAGGGTTACATTTAACCTTAAATTAGACCTTGCCTCGTCTGATGTCAATACGATTCTTTTGCCAAAGACTTAAACCTTACGATCAAAGAATCTAGGGCTTGGGTAACTGATCAATAGAAAATAAATTGTATGGGAAGGCACCAAACTTCCCCGAACGAATCCCACGAAGGTAGGTCCTCAAAATCGGGCGGACATTTGTTACTTCGTTCTGTCCCAGCCAACCAAGAAAGTGTGTTGCTTTCTGTATAAAGTATGCGTAACGGTTGCCCTGATCCCGAAGCGCCCAGGTGCGCAAAATCAATGCATTTGTATCGAAAGGTATCATTTTCATATTTTTTCTAAAACTAGGATCGTACAAGAAATATCTTTCTGCATTTGAGAGATAGAGGAGCCTTATCGTTTTTGAGGAGTTTTTGAGTTTTTCAGCAACTTTGGCAAGCATATCTTTACTTAGGTCTCCTCGCACCATAAATACTTGGTTTTTTTGAAAGAGTTCTTTGATATGCAGGTACTGAGCCTGATCGGTAAGAAAGGTAGGAATTGCTAGACGCCGGTACTGCTTTTGTATCCAAGCCAGCCTTCTGGGAATAAGACGATGTCCTAGAGAAACCCGGTATACCTTCGTTACTGCTTTGCATATCTCGGTACAGAGATTCTTTGCATGGCCATCCACTTGATCATTACGAACCCCATACCATTCTAAGATCCAAGATTCTATCTGTTTTCTCATTCGTGGAGTGTCACTAAAAAAAGCTAGAAATTCCTTTGGGCTCCCTGCTTTCAAAAACATCATCCGATAGAGCTTGTGCAGATCTACAACCATCTGATCAAAGTCCATAAGGATGATGATGTCCGCCTGAGCCCAGCCTGCAAGAAGATAATTTTGCTCCCCTCCCACCCCTAGATAAATTCCGCCCTTTTGATCTAGCAGAGATTGATAAAATTGATGGTGGTGATTCTCGTTAGAAACAAGGTAATGATTATTTCTCGCAAGATTTGTAGGTTTGGGGTCAGGGATGACCTCTTCTAAAGAAAATTCCGATGCTGTTTTGGAATCTAAAGGAGGATCTGCCGAAGGGGGGGTTTTAGCTATGGTTGGGTGATTTTGAGGTTCCTTCGACTCACCGTAAGCAGAGCTTGTGAAAAGATAGATCATTCCAAAGAAAATTAAAATTTTTATTCGCAGATAAGGCATGTACACAAAGCTGTTCATGCGCACATCCTAGCACGACTTTTAAAAAAAGCTATTTATACGTCGTTGACGAAGCCAGAACAACCGGTAACCCACCCACATCTCGCTTAGGATGCGACCTAGAGCTGGGGTAGACCTACCTTGAGCATCTTAAGAAAAATGCATTGAACCTTTTATTTTTATTCAAAGATCCGTTCCTTCCCACCCCCTCTTACATCTTTTCAATCTATTCCGGCTCGACATTTTTATATAAGCCCGCTAGGATACGCGTGTGAACCAAGTTAGCGATCCAGATATTTCCAACTATTACTCTTATCTCCTTTATCCTGAACCTGTCGTACAAAGAGAGACCAGGCCCGAAGTGTTAGCGGAGATTCTCAAAAAAGCTCAGGAATTTGGCTCCAAAGGAGCGGTTATCTTCGATATTGACTCTACCATCTATGATAACCGCCCCCGGGAGGCACGGATTATCCGCGAATTTGGAAAGCATTATCACCTTCCTGTGCTTTTACAATGTGGTCCTGAACACATTCGTGATAGGTCTCTCCTTCGTTCGATGGTAAACTGTGGTCTTCCTCAATCAACCGCCGAAGAACTTGAGCATACTGCACGAAGTTTTTGGTTCGAGCGTTTTCTTACGAATGAATATTGCCTCGAGGATAGGCCGTTACCAGGGGCTATTGATTACCTTTGTACTATCAAGCAAACAGATGTGCAGATCTTCTATTGCACAGGCAGGCCCGAGGCAGAAATGGGTCAAGGCACCCTCCAGTCCTTACAGCGGGATGGATTTCCAGTCCCAGATGAGAAGCAGACCTTCCTCCTGATGAAGCCAACTTTTTTTATGACGGACGACGAAAGTAAACTCTTTTTCTATCAAAAGTTAGAAGAGCATGCCGTGAACGTGCTTGCTGCCTTTGATAACGAGCCCCTTCATATTAATGGGTACCATGAAAAGTTCCCAGAAGCGCTAGCGGTTCATCTTCTTACAGAGGAGTCAGGACGAGGAATTCCTGTGCACCCGAGCATTCCTTCGATCCGTAACTTTTTTTACTAAGGATAACAACATTAGATATTTATGAGTAAATCAGCAACGCCTTCACAAACCTTTGTTCCTCCTCCAATCCCTCGGCCCCTTACAATCCGTGCGACGTCTCCCCAAGTTTTGCAAGAGGTTCTTAAGCGCGCACAAAAGTTTGGTACATTGGGGGTCGTCGTTTTCGATTTAGATGCAACCATCTTTACGAACTATCCGAGGTGGGTGCACATTTTGAAAGAGTACGGGCACGTTCGTGGGCTCACCCCGCTTCTGCATACAAAACCTGAGTATATCAACGGATGGTCTATGTATGTGTCCATGGTTCAGTCTGGAATCGATCCTAAGTTGGCAAAGGACTTGGAAAAGGATGCCTATCAATTCTGGGCGGAGCGATTCTATACAAGCGAGTACTGCCGTGAGGACGAGCCCATCGAAGGTGCTGTCGATTATTTGAACACGCTCCGCAAAACAGGGGTACAAATTGCCTACTCGACAGGAAGACATGTTGGTATGGTCGAGGGAACGATTTCTTGCATGGAGCGTTATGGCATGCCCACCCCCGATGAGCACCAAGTTCATATTTTAGCAAAACCTACCCTCGAGATGGATGATGATGCCTGGAAAGAAGAAGCGTACGCTCGTCTTCGCCGATTGGGTGAGGTGATTGCTGCCTTTGATAATGAGCCCACCCATATCAACAGCTATGCAAATGCGTTCCCGTTTGCTCAGGCGGTTCATTTACTTACCAATGATTCAGGGAGGGGGATTCTTGTATCCTCTCACATCCCTTCCATCCGTAATTTTATCCTACCGTAAGAGATTTCTTTTATCAAACCAATCTCTTTCATTTTCATTGAGACCTTTGCCTAGTTCGTTTATGTTGTCATCATGCGTTTTCTCATTATCATTGATCCGCCCGAAAGTTTAAATCCTAAGACGGATACAAGTATTGTCATTATTCAAGAGATGCTGGCACGGGGTCATGAGGCATGGGTATGTCAGCTTCATGACCTCTCCTTACAGGGCAGTACACCGATGGTCCTTGCCACCCCTGTTTCTTCAGTAAGCACGGCCCACAAACCAGCGCTTGTTCTTACCGAAGGAACTCGGCTCTTTCAGGTGGATTCTTTTCAATCAGTCCTCATGCGCAAAGATCCTCCCTTTGATCAGGCTTATCTTTACGCCACCCTCATCCTCGAGCATGCCCGGGGTCGTACATTTTTGTTTAACGACCCACGTGGCCTCCGCGAAGCCAATGAAAAATTATACATTTTCCACTTTCCCGATCTGATTGCCCCTACGATTGTTACCCGTCAACTCGCTGAGCTGAGAGCATTTATGCATACGCAAGGAGGACAGATGATGGTAAAGCCTCTCGATGGATTTGGGGGACAGGGCGTTTTCTACGTACGCGCGGATGATCCAAATACAAACTCCCTTTTGGAAATAAGCACCTATCATGAAACCCGCTGGGTGATGGCACAGAAGTATCTTCCCGAGGGACGTCAAGGAGACAAGCGGATTATTCTGCTTCAGGGACGTCCCATTGGAGCCTTGCTCCGGGTTCCTCAAGGTTATGATACCAGAAGCAATCTCCATGCGGGCGGCAAACCTCAAAAGACCGAACTTACGCCTCGCGACTACGAGATTTGTGAAACCATTGCCCCTCGTTTGTTAGAGGATGGGCTGTACTTTGTCGGAATTGATGTAATTGGAGGTTATCTGACCGAAGTTAATGTAACCTCTCCCACAACCATTCAAGAGATCAATCGCCTTGAGCATACACAGCTAGAGCATCCTATTGTTGATTTCCTCGAGCGTTCCATCGAAGCAGGAGTATAAGCAATAATTTTTAGTGAGTCAGAGAGACCCTTATCCTTGCAAAGGAGGCAGCATCTCCCAAGCGGGGAGCTTCTTCCCTCTCATTTTAGGGAGTTTCTTTGCCTTATTGCGGCCCTTTTGATTTATTTCTAGCACCTCGTATCCTCATACTCAACGCTTTACGAATCAGCCAAATTCTGCAATCATGCCTGCATGAAAATTACACCTGAGCTAATTCATGCTCTTCCCAAAACAGATCTGCATTGCCATTTGGATGGCTCACTACGGCTTACCACCATCTTGGACTTAGCCAAGCAGCAACAGGTAACACTCCCTGCTTCTACCGAGGAAGGACTTCTCCCCTATGTGTATGCAGGACCAGAGTGCGCTTCTCTGGTCGAATACCTACGGGCCTTTGATACGACCCTCTCTGTTTTACAAACAGAGGAAGCGCTTTTTCGTGTCGCCTACGAACTTGCTGAGGATTGCGCCAAGGAAAATGTTCGGTACTTTGAAGTGAGGTATGCTCCTGTACTTCACACGCAAAAGGGCCTTTCCCTAAGCACGATTGTTGAGGCGGTCCTCCGAGGGCTTAAACAGGCAGAGGATGATTTTGGCATTCAAAGCGGAGTGATTTTATGTGGGATTCGCTCCTTTTCCAAGGAAAGCTCCCTAGAAACGGCGAAACTTTGTGTAGAATACAAACACAAGGGCGTGGTCGCCTTTGATCTTGCTGGGGCAGAACTAGGCCATCCGCCCATGGAGCACCAGGAAGCTCTAGACCTTATTCACAAAAACTATCTCTCTTGCACGATTCATGCTGGAGAAGCGGATGGAGCCAGTTCGGTCGTGAATGCCCTTTTTGCGGGACATGCTCACCGAATCGGGCATGGCACACGAATCTACGAAGACCCTGGCTTGGTCGATTACATCCGTGATCATCAAATTCCGTTAGAAATCTGCCCTTCCTCCAACGTACAAACCAAGGCCATTCCCTCGCTTGCAAAGCATCCTTTGTATGATTACTATCGAAAAGGGTTGGTGGTTACCATTAATACAGACAACCGTCTTGTGACCAACACCACTATCACTCAGGAGCTTTGGCTATGTCACAAGCAATTTGGGTTTTCGCTTGATGAGCTAAAACAACTCATCCGGAATGGCGTCCAAAGTGGGTTTTTGCCCCAGCCTCAAAAAAAGGCGCTCCTCGCAAGAGTGGAAGCCGAGCTTGCCCAGTTCTCTTAGGCTAGGATTCTCCTACTTTTCTGTTCTTTGGAGAGGGGGGCATTCATAATCCCTCTATCTTCCCGTCTCTGGCATTCTCAATTTATGGTTTTGTGGTCTGAGCTTCAGGTGAATGAGGCTCGGGTTCGATAGTTTGTACTTTTGGTTCCTCAGGAGGCGTTGACATAAGCTGACGAAATTGCGCTCCTGCCAAGAATGTTTGGAGCTCTACATCATGCTTTTTTGCAAGTTTGGAAGAGCCTATGACTCCTATAATAAGTACGTGGGTATCTTTCACGAAAACCCGAGCAAGTAAAGAGACAGCCTCTTTCTTTGCTCCCACCTTCTTGCGATGCAGAGCAGTGCCTTGAATTTCAATCCCTGAAACTCCTTGGTGGTTGATTGGATGGGGTTTCTGCATTTTCGCCTTATCAAAGTCCTTTTGGAAGAATTCCAGTACCTGTTTCGCTTGGACCTCGAGCGTCGCCTTAGCAGGGTCGTTCTGAATATCATCTGCGGCAAAGACCACAAGAAACTCGCGGGCAGACATTCTGGCACAAGCCACCACAGAAATCTTTACTTGAGATTGCTCATCCGTCTTATCCTGACAATTCCAGCCGTCGTTTAGTCGAGGCACACGAATAGCCCCGTTTGAAGAGGAAATGGTCTGCATGGTCTTTGGGGGCTGAGAAACTTCTTCAGCAGTCGCAGAACTATTGAGAATACCGTCTATTATTAAGAAAAACCCGATAAAGAGTAAGGAAAGAGATCGTTTCATAGATTCTTCCAAGAATAGATGTTTTGAAACTTGATTTCAACAGGAAGCTTAGGCAAGGTAGTGCGTGTGGAATCTCGAGATGAAGTTGCAGGCTCGGCAAAGCGGGGCCTCTTATATATTACCTTCGCAAAGATTTGTTTTCTTGGGGCTGGCCTGGCTTTACAGATGCTCTTGCCCAGGGCCCTAGGCAGCCGAGAGCTTTTTGGAAGCTGGACGCTGCTTCTTTATTGGATCTCAGGGATCAATAACGTGATCGTTACTGGAACCATCCAAGCGGTCTCACATTTTTCTAGACAGGGGGACCAAGCCGTCGAGCATGCCAAGGCCACTGCCCTGCGTATGCAGATTCTCTTAGGAGGCGGAGCCACCCTGCTTGTCTTGCTTGGAGCTCCGCTCATTGCTCGGTTCGAAGAGGATCCTTCCCTGATCCCTTTACTTCGTCTCTCCTCATGTATCGTTCTTTGTTATAGCATTTACGCAGTGTTTGTAGGCGCGGCCAACGGTCAGAAGAAGTTTCATAAACAAGCCGGGCTTGATATTCTTTTCTCCACTCTTAGGACAGGTCTTGTGCTTATGCTGGCCTGGCTCTTCCATCAGGTTTTTGCCTCGGTGATTGGATTTATTGGAGCAGCTGTCATCATTACTTTGGTCTCGATTGGGTGGGTGGGGTGGCCTAAAAAAGCGCGAGAACCGTCTCAGGTATCAGTCCTCAGCATGCTTCGATTTATCGCTTGGCTCCTCCTTTATTTATTTGCATTAAATCAGCTCATGTTTATCGACGGCTATTTGCTTAAACGAATCTGTACCCAAGCCTTTTCTTCTGCTCTCCAGATCCCCGTTACAGCTGTCAAAGAAGGTGTCGATTCGCTGATTGGCGTTTATGGAGCTGCTCAAAACTTAGCCCGCCTACCCTACCAGCTTATGATTGCAGCCACCTTTGTAATTTTTCCACTTCTGTCTAAAGCAAGTTTGAAGCAGAACCCAGAACGAACCAAGGCTTATATTTCAGCAACGCTTAGGTATTCGCTTATTGTGGTTGGGGCCATGGTCGTAGGCCTTGGTGTTCGCCCTCAAGCCACTCTACGGCTTTTGTACCCTACTGGGTATGAAACAGGAGACATGGCGTTTCGGTTCCTTCTGATTACTTACGTTTTATTCTCGCTCCTATCGGTGGTAGGAACTGTGCTTAACAGCCTGGGTCGGATCTACATCACAGCATTCCTTGCCTTGATCACACTTCTTATAACGGCAGCATCTGTATGCTTATGCATCAATAACAACCTCCCTGCGCTGTCTTTCTTGCAAGAGATCCCAGGCAGTGTCGGCACGTTGGAAGCTGCGGCCAAGGGCATGGTCATTGGAATGAGCGTTGGGCTCTCTTTGTTTCTTTTTGCGCTTTGGAAGCAAGTCGGGGTCACGTTCTCGGGCCTTAGCCTTCTGCGAGTAGGAATGGCTTCTCTTTTGAGCCTCTTTGTAGGCTGGTTTTGGAAAGCTCCAGGAACCCCTGGGTTCTTTGGAAGTAAGGTAGGCACCATTCTTTGTGCCCTTCTTAGCGTGATTATCTATACTGTAATTCTTCTCATCAGCAGAGAATTCTCCTTGAAAGAGGTCTTACAATTACGGCATGCTCGGAAAGAAGAGCCAACCGATGCGACCGCTTCTCGTTCACAAGAATCTGATCATCCCAGCGCATGAGCTGTCCTTTGTAGCTACACGCGCTTCAGGTCCAGGCGGCCAAAACGTCAATAAAGTGGCCTCCAAAGTAGAGCTACGCTTCGAGCTTGGAAAGACCAAAGTCCTTAGCAATGAGGTAAAAGAGCGTCTGCAAAAGATAGCGTCTCGGTATCTTCATGAGGACGGTTCATTACGGATCGTGAGCCAAAAGACCCGAGATCAATCAAGAAACCTCGAAGAAGCAAAGACCAAATTAGTAGGAATCATCTTGAAGGCCCTTGTGCCCCCAAAGCCAAGGATCCCCACAAAGCCGTCCTTCGCAGCCAAGCAGCGTCGGCTTAAGGAGAAACGGCAAACCTCTTCCAAAAAGAACGATCGAAGAACGAGGGATTTTTCGCAGTAAAACTTAGACTTCGGTTGGATCAGGACAAGCAACCATTTTCATTTGTGTTGTTTGAATCATTGCCGAATGCAGAAGAAAGGTTTTCTCTGCCTCTTTACACTCTTTTGGGAGCTTCTCCCTTGCTTGCTTGCAAGTTAACGAGGTGTCAAGTACATTTTGGCATGATTGCTCGATGAATGGAGTATATTCTTCTACGCATTTAAGGTAATGAGGAAGTATATTCTCTAACTCTTTCTCATTCGCTCTCAAAGAAAGAATTAATAATCCACAATCGGTTGTGCTTAACGTTGGAACAACTACGATCTTATAATCCCCCCCTAGAGACCCAGCCGCAAGCTGGGTTCCAGGTGTGGCAGAGCTATACTCTGGGTGTTGAACCTTATCCTCTGGTGTAAGAGCAGATACCGGTTCTTTTTGATAAGATTGATTTGTAGCACACGCAATTCCTAGAACACTTAAGCTTAAAATAATAAACCTTTTCATCATTATTACTCCAATCGATAAAAATACTCTTTTCTGAAAACCGAAACTTAGAACGGTCTGCCCTCAAATTGTGTCAATATAAAACCTTTTTGCAAGAACAAAAAGTAGCATTATGTGGGATATGTAATCTTTCTCGGCAGATATGCTAACAGACTTAGAAGTGGTACAAGGGCCTATTGGGCAGAAATCTTCTTTCAGGAAAAACCTCTTCGGTCAGCGTTTGATCTGGGATTCGTTCTTTCACATTTTTTCTTGTGTCCTTTTTTGAAAGGGTAGGTATACTAAGTTGGATCCTCAGAGTATCCTACCTAGGACCGGTCCTATTTCTTGGAGGCATTATGCGTCGCTCTCGCTTCAACATTCTCTGTTTTTCTCTTCTGGTGAGTCTCTTTGTCTGCACGTTTACGCAAGCGGTTGCAAAACCTCGGGCAAAGAAATCAAAAGAACCTAGCACAGCAGCCCCGGTAGATTCCTCGGGGAAGAAGTCAGTCAAAGAGGTGGTGGCCCTCCTCCAAAAAGCCTACCAAACAACCTCTGCACTGAAAGCCTCCTTTGAACAGATTGCCATTACGACGATGAGCAAGCGAAAAACCTCGGGTCTTGTGTACCTGAAAAAACCAGGAAAAATGCGTTGGGAGTACGAAAAGCCTGAGAAGAAACTCTACGTGGCAGATGGAACGTACGTATGGGTCATCGAATCCGAGGAAGAACCTATTCAAAAGGCTTTGTTCTCCTCTTCTCAGCTTGGGCCGCAGGTCCGGTTTTTATTTGGACGTGGTAAGTTGGAAGAAGATTTTACGATTTCTTTCGCTGAAGACGCTGAGTTAAAGCAAACAGGAAATACAGTCCTTAAGTTGGTCCCGAAAAAGCCTACTAATTATAAATACTTAATTTTTGGTGTAGATCCAACAACAGGGATAGTTAAAGAAACCATCATGTATTATCTCCAAGGTGGCTCGAACCATTTTATTTTCAGCAATCTTGAGCTCGACCCAACTTCAGGGATCGAGGACAGTCTGTTTCTTTACGTGCCCCCCAAAGGTGCTAAAGTTGTTGGGATGTAAGGAAGACTCCTCGTATGGCGGAACAGCCTTCGCTTCCCTTTGGACAACCCCCAAATTCGGACGTGGGTGCTTCAGAAGAGAGAGCCCATTACCTCAAGCTAGTAGATGAGATCCTTGCCCATGACCAGCATTACTATGTAGAGAATAGCCCTATTGTTTCTGATGCAGAGTACGACCGTCTCTATCGGCAGCTCGTCGATATTGAGACATCTCACCCTGAATGGATTGTTCCCTTTTCTCCCACGCGGCGGGTTGGATCTACCCCTGTGTCTTCGTTTCCCAAGGTAACACGCAGCGTTCCCATGCTCTCGCTAGACAATACCTACAATCGTGATGAGGTAAGCGAGTTCTATGAAAGAGTGAAGCGTGGACTTTCTTCCGCTGACTCTCACGAGCCTGTTCTGTACATCATCGAACCGAAGATCGACGGAATTAGTATTGAATTGACCTATACCCAAGGTGAATTTGTCCAAGGGACTACACGAGGAGATGGTCTGATTGGAGAAGACGTAACTACGAACCTGCGCACTGTAAAAACCTTGCCCCTTCGCCTCAAAGAACCTGCCACACTTATCGTCCGAGGGGAGATCTATATGGAGCGGGAAGCCTTTGTCACGCTCAACCAGGAACGTCTTTTGGCAGGTGAGGAAATTTTTAAAAATCCTCGGAATGCAACTGGAGGGACGCTTAAGCAGCTTGACCCTCGCATTGTGGCTGAGCGTCCTTTAAAGGTTTTATGCTACGATATCGCCGGTGATAAGATAGTGCGTTCTCAATTGGAAGCCTTAACCTACCTAAAGTCTCTTGGGTTGCCGGTGGTTCACCCCTTCGCCCAGGTACACACCCTGCCTGAGCTCCTTACCCAGCTTGAGCAGCTTGAACAAACCCGCCCTGTCCTTCCTTTTGCAACTGACGGGCTGGTCATCAAATTAAACCTTTTCTCACAACGCTCTGCTTTAGGAACAACCGCTCGCGCCCCAAGATGGGCCATTGCCTATAAGTTCCCGGCAGAGCAAGCCACAACCGTCATCAAAGGGGTAGAAGTGAATGTCGGTCGGACGGGAGCTGTCACGCCGGTTGCATTGCTTGAGCCTGTTGATCTAGCAGGAACCACCGTCTCCAGAGCTTCGATGCACAACTGGAACCAGGTCGAGCGATTGGGGGTCTGTATAGGCGACACCGTCTTGATCGAAAAGGCGGGAGAGATTATTCCCCAGATCCTTACAGTCATTCCCGAGCATCGTGCGGGCAGAACATTAACGCCCATTGTAGCGCCTATCCATTGTCCTGCCTGTGGCTCCTTGCTGCTTCAAAGGACCGGCGAAGTGGCGTTACGCTGCGTAAACCGAAAGTGCAAAGCTCAGCTTATTGAAGCCATCGAGTTCTTCTGCTTTCGTGACGCAATGAACATCGATTCTATGGGCCCCAAATTGATCGAGCAGTTGGTAGCTCACAATCTGGTGAAGGATGTGGCAGACATCTACACACTGACGAAAAACGATTTAAAGAAATTGCCCAGAATGGGGGAAAAAAGCATTCATAATATCTTGCAGGGAATTGAAAAGAGCAAACAGCAGGCCACCCTGTCCCGCTTTCTCACAGGGCTTGGTATCTTTGGGATCGGCTACGTATGGGCAGAACGGATTGCCTCGCAGTACCGTTCTTTAAAAGCCTTGCTCACTACCTCCCCAGAGCAAATACTTACCACACTTTCCTCCCTCCATGGGTTTGGTGCACTTCGCGCTCGCACCGTGGCTCACTTCTTTGCAGAGCCCGAGCACCGAGCCCTTTTGGAAAAATTCCTTGGCATGGGCATTGCTCCCAACGAACCCGATTCTTTGCAGGGGCCGCTTTTAGGAAAAACCCTCTGTGTGACGGGCATCCTCTCTGTTCCCCGAAGCCAGGTAAAACAACAGATCGAGGCAGCGGGCGGAAAATTTGTTTCCTCCGTCACCAAAAAAACAAGCTACCTCGTGGTTGGCAAAGATCCAGGTCAGGATAAGATCAAAGAAGCGCAAAAATACAACATCCCCTCTCTTAAGGAAGATGCGCTCTTACGTTTATTGCGGGGGGAAACTCCCAGCTCTTAGAGTGAGCTTTTTTTTACAAGGGCTTCTTGAAAGGGGTTTCGAAGCAGAATTGTTTCCTCGCGGCTGGCCCCTACCGATACCAAATAGCAGGGAATTCCAATTTGAGATTCAACGTAGCGGATGTACTGCTTCGCTTGGCTGGGAAGGTCATCAAAAATTCGAATGTCGCTAAGCCCTTGCGACCAACCCGGGAGTTCTTCATACACCGGAACTAGCTGATCGACGATTTCAGGATCATAGGGAAGCTCCTGAAAATCCAGGACATGATTGCTTCCTGGAAGCTTATAGCCTACGCAAACTTTGACACTCTTTCTTCCCGAAAGCACGTCAAGCTTGGTTAAGGCAAAGCCCTTCAGCCCGTTGAGGCGCACCGCAAGACGCAGCGCGGCAATATCAAGCCATCCGCAACGTCGAGCCCGACCTGTGGTTGAGCCGTATTCCCCTCCTGCTTCCCTTAGCTCATCTCCTTCGACGCCATGGAGCTCTACGGGGAAGGGACCGCTTCCTACACGTGTGGTATAAGCCTTCGTGACTCCGATAACGCCATCAATCAAGGTGGGGCCAATCCCACAGCTACTACAAACACCTCCCGCAATGGTCGTCGAAGAAGTCACATAAGGGTATGTTCCATGATCGATATCAAGAAGCGTCCCCTGTGCCGCTTCAAAAAGAACATGTCTCCCTTTCTGGATCTCTTCGTACAAAGGAGCTGTCACATCGCGAATATAAGGCCCTAACACTTTCCCGTAATCTAAATACTCCTCAAGGATATCATCTACTTTTGGTATTTTTCCGCCCAAATGGAGCATCAGGGGTCTCATCTCGGCAAGCTGGGCGGTAATTCGCTCCCGTAAGCGTTTGGGATGCATAAGATCTGCCATATGAACGCCAACGCGGGCCATCTTCATCTCATAAGCAGGACCAATCCCACGCTTGGTGGTGCCAATCGACCGCTTTCCAGCTTCTCTAAGACCGTCCAATTCCTTATGGTATGGAAGAATCACATGGGAGCGTTCTCCCACCCATAGATCATGATGATCATGAAGCAGGCCGAGGTCCTGAAAGGTCTTGAGTTCATCGATCAGAATCTTGGGGTCAATCACCATACCATCCGCAAGAACGTACTGCTTTCCAATCCCTCGAAGTACACCAGACGGAATCAAGTGGGTGATAATTTTTCTACCTTCGACAACCAAGGTATGGCCAGCATTGGCCCCCCCTCCCCACCGAACCACAACGTCTGCAGATTGGCTGTACAGATCTACCACCTTCCCTTTTCCTTCATCACCCCACTGCATTCCAACCAAAATTACATTTGCCATCGCTCCCTCCTCATCCCTTAGCTAGGCAATCCAATTAAATGGGTAATCTTCTTCTGTAATTCGTCTACTTGAAAAGGTTTATCCAAGTAATCGTCCGCGCCGTACAGAGGAGAAGTCAGCTCGTTTAAGTGCTCGCCGATCGCCGTAAGCATAAGAATTTTTGCAGAGCCTAGGGCAGAATCGTGGCGAACTTCTTTGGCAACTTCCCAGCCACTTTTCCCTGGCATCATGACATCCAGAATAATAAGGTCAGGTTTTTCTTTTTTTGCCATGGTCAGCGCAGAAATTCCATCCATTGCTTCAACAACATGGTAGCCCTTTTTCTGAAGTTGGATGGTCAAAAGGCTTACAATGTCTGGATCATCATCTACGACTAGGACTTTTTTTGTACGATTTGTATTCATTTGCATGACGGTAGCTTGCCCTAAGCGATAGGTCAATAGGGATCTTTCCAATTTTCGGTGACCCATCCCTTTTGTTGTGCATATCTTTTGAGGCGTGGATCTGCATTGACGATCCGAGGATTTCCAATCCGTAAAAGCATGGGAAGGTCGCTAAAACTGTCCGTGTAGAAAAAGCTCTGCTTAAGATCGATCCCTTGCTGTTTCGAAAACTGCTCTGCATGGTATACTTTTCCACTTCCATAGCAGATGGGGATCTGGCAGGTCCCAGTAAACCGTTCATTTTTAACATTGAGCCTGGTACATAAGACCGCATCTAAGGACAAATGCTGCGCCAACGGTTCGGCCATATACGAAAATGCCGAGCTTAATAGCACCAGCGTATGCCCTTGCTTGCGATGGTAATCGAGCCGTTCAACCGCTTTAGGGAGAATTGCTTTAAATACTTCTGTCTTCATAAAAGCTTCGCTCTTCTTTTGGAAAATATGTTCGGGGGCATCCTTTAATTTAAGGACGAGACGAGTGACAAGCGCATCCAAATCGAGTATCGATAATCTATAACCTATCGACCATATTACCGATTTGGTGAGGTCCCAAAGGTGAATATCCCCTTGGCGCCATAAGTAGTATCCCAACCGCGATCCAGTGTTGTAGGCAAGAAGGGTATCGTCCATATCAAAAAAGGCTGCAACTTTCATCGTTTCTCCTAATGCGAAGCTCCCTTGCTTTCACAAGAATAACAATTTTACAAAAAGTACAAGCGAATTCTAGACTTGCCTCTGTAGGATGCATCGCCACCCTCGTCGGAATAGCATCATCGGTAGCGCAGTAGGAATTTGGCAGGATCAAGTTTTTGCGAATCTTTGGATGGGCTCGGTTAGCTTCCTTAGCACAGAGATTGTTGACTTCTCTTCTAAGATTGTTACTGTAATTAGGCAAACGATTACAATTCTCAACGAAGAAAGGAATCTAGATTTATGAAATCTCAACGTCTCACAAACACTTTACTCTCTTTCGCTTTTCTTAGCGGGGCCGTGCTTTTTGGAGGATGCCCAACCAATAATCAACCCACCCCTCCTACTCAGACTCCTGAACAGATTGCCGTTTTTACAAATCAGATTACGGAACTGAACAAAAGGGTTGCCGAATTAACTACACAGAATGCCACACTGACAGCTGATCTTAATAAATCGAAGCAAGAAACAATGGCCTGTAACCAGGAACTTGCAGCAACCAAAGATGCGTTAAAAGCAGCTCAGGATGAAGCAGCAAAATCCTCTAGTACCAACGCAGGGAAAAAACCATCGGCATCTGGCAAAGGACGTCTTGAGACTGCTCCTAAGGTAGATAAGAGTACACAACTAGGGAGCCCAACCAATCCTGTTAGCGTAGATAGCAAAAAAGGCGGCCTGTAGTTCGCCTTACTTCGTCTTCGGAGAGAAGGGATTATCACAAAATACAGTGATGATCCCTTTTTTCTATTCTCTTTCATCTTCCTTCCTTTTGGCCCCCTCTCCTTCTGTGCCCTTCTTCGTCTACTCCCTTGCCCTTATGTCCGCTCGCTCTATAGGGTCTAGCGCATGGATTTTCCTTTTACGAGGATGTTTGGGTGTCTCGAAGAAGTTCCTTGGCATGGGCCCGGATGTGCGTTGTCACCTTAGACCCTCCTAACATACGGGCAATCTCTTCCTGCCGCTCTTTTTCGTTTAATTGACGAACTTGGGTTCTTGTTTCATTCTGTTCTATCAACTTCTCAACTACAAAATGGGTATCTGCATAGGCAGCAATCTGAGGCAGATGGGTGATACACAATAGCTGTTTTTCCTGAGAGAGTGCTTTTAACTGCTTTCCTACCTGATCGGCCACAGCACCTCCGATTCCGGTATCGATTTCGTCAAACACGTGCGTAGGAACAGAATCCGCCTGACCAAGCACTCGCTTTAATGCAAGGAGGATGCGTGATAATTCTCCTCCTGATGCAATTTTTTGCAAAGGACGTAGCTCAGAACCTAGATTTGCTGCAAACAGAAGCTCACATCGATCCCAGCCTGTCATGCCAATACGCATCTTCGATTCATCCTGATCCTCAAAGAGGTAAGCCAGCTCATCCCCTTCCTTTGCCAGTCGAACGCCTACGTCCACCAGTATTTGTGCATGCGGCATCGCAAGCAAACGTAGTGCTTTGGTCGCCTTATTGCTTAGCTCCTCGGCGACCTTTTTACGATGTTCAGACAAAGTTCGCGCCTTAGATATTGCAAATTCCTTTGCCTGATCGAGCTCTTTTTCTAAAGCACTTCGTCTTTCTTCGTATCCGATGAATGCTGACAGCTCCTCCTCAAATTGGGCTTGCTTTGCGAGTAGGTTCGCTTCGTTATTTCCATATTTACGATAGAGTTTCGAGAGGAGATGCAAGCGGCTTTCTATCTCTTCCAGCCTTCCTGGAGAAGCAGCCAACGATTGAAGGTACTTTCTCAATTCCCTTGCTACATCCTCGATTAATGCCTGCGCATCTTTCATCTGCGAATGAAGCTGTACAAAACCAGGTTCGATGTGCGCAAGCGCCCCTAACTCACGCTGGATTCTCTCTACATCAGCCAAGACAGAGCCCTCCCGGCTAAAGAGCACATACTCTCCCTGAGACGCGACCTGCTTAAGCTTCTCTAGCGCACGAAGCCGCTCGCGCTCCTGCCTTAGGGCTTCCTCTTCACCAGGCTGTACCTTTGCATCCGTTAGCTCTTTCAGCTGAAACCGCAAAAAATCCTCTCGCTGGGAACGGTTGTGTTCTTCTAGCAGGGTCGTTTGATAAGCGGTGGTTGCCTGCTTGAGCCTCTGGTACGCTTTTTCCATTTGCTCCAGAAGATCCTTGGGAACTCCACTTCGATCTAAAATGCCTAAGTGGCTTTGCACTTCCATCAGGGTTTGATGCTCATGTTGGCTCGAAAGTTCGATCAATTCTCCACAAATTTCTTCAAGCATCGTGGTGGATACCAGGTGGTCCCCAAGATAGATTCGATTTCGCCCTTTGGCGCCTAAAATCCGTCGTATGCAAAGTCCCTCCTCATAGAGACGAGGGACTTCGATATTAGCAGCTTGTAACCGACGGCCCAGATCTTCTCCTGCAGGATGGCCTTCTTTAGGAACAAATACCGCTTCGATCCGGGCCTCTTCTGCCCCTGCACGCACCCAATCTGTACTAGCCCGCCCCCCCCGCAAAAGGGACACCGCTTGGAGGAGCATCGATTTTCCAGCCCCGGTCTCTCCAGTAATCACATTCATCTGGGGTCCCAGCGATAGCTCTACGTCATCCATGAGAGCAAAGTTTTTGATGCGCAAATAGCTCAGCATTCCGCTCCTCGACTTCCCCAGTGAAGTTTTGTCCGAAGCACATCAAAAAAAGAATGCTTTTTCTTCCGCAAAAGCCTCACAGGGTTCGCATGGCAGCTCACCTGAACAAACTCGCTTGGCTCAAGCGAGCGGCCCGCCTGTCCATCCACGGTCACCATAATTTTCTCGACATGCTTCCCTTGGAAAATATTCACGTTGGAACTCAGCGGCGCCACCAAGGGACGCGCTGTCAAAGTATGAGGGCAGATGGGCGTAATGACAAACCCTTGCATCTTGGGATGGAGGATGGGGCCTCCAGCCGCCAGGTTGTACGCTGTTGAGCCTGTTGGTGTGGAAATTACCAATCCATCTGCCCGATAGTCTGTGATGAGTTCTCCATCCAAATAGGCGGTTAACCCAAACAGACGAGCCTGGGCTGGTTGGCTCAGCACAACATCGTTGAGCGCGGTATACTCGGTGACCAGTTGACTTGTATCTAAGGGAACTGCCTCGAACGCAAACTCTGGTTTTTGCTCGAGCTCCCAAGCGTTCATAGGTTTGGGAAAACGATAAATCCGACAGGACAAGCGGGTTCTCTCTTCGATAAACATGCCTCCCTCTAAGGAAGCAAGCATTAAGGAAACAGCCTCATCTCGAGAGCCCGCGCTTAAAAATCCAAGATGACCTAAATTCACTCCCAACATAGGGGCGTTGTGTCCAGCCAAGAGTTGAGCCCCATACAATAGAGTCCCATCCCCCCCAAGAACAATGAGCATCTGCAAATCTGCAGGCAGTCTGCTCTCTTCTAAGACCTTGATTCCCTTAGGCCGGTCTCCTCGATGTGCTACCACCATGGCTGATTCAGCCAGACCTCGTTTGGCAAGCTCGAAGACAAGAATCTCGCAGAGTTTGACGGCCTCGGGCTCATGGTGTTTCAAAAGGAACGCTATCGGCTTCATTGTTTTCTTTGTAATACAGATAGGTCCATTCTGTTAGCATTTTTTGTATTTTTATCATACCGGAGGAAAAGCTTTCCATCTTGGCTTTTATTTAGGAATGGGATCTCCAGCCTTCATTTGAAGAAGAATGGGAAGAAGTTCCTCTTTCGAAACAAACCCCTCCTTCTTCTGAACAATCTGCCCCTCTGCATCTAGCAAGATTACCCCTGGTAGCGTACGG
This sequence comes from uncultured Myxococcales bacterium, assembly GCA_964537055.1. Taxonomy (GTDB): domain Bacteria; phylum Myxococcota_A; class Polyangia; order Palsa-1104; family JAEUJZ01; genus CAZHYV01. Next base: position 221,845 of record CAZHYV010000001.1, on the reverse strand, counting down.
ATCTGATATTGCTTAGAAGTCGATTCACAACCTTTAGAACAATCCACTTTCCATAAGACAAACGATTGTAGCACTGCTTGGATCTGAGGGTCAGCGAAGGTCTGGGTCTCCATCGTGACACAGGGCAAACACCAACTTGCGTAAAAATCGATCAAGACAGGCCGATGCTGCTCTTTGGCTTCCATCAGAGCTTGTGGATTGTTACTCCACGCAAGCTTGGGCAGGGCCAGAAGCCAGGAGAGCACGCCAAATCCCCCAAAGCTGATCAGAAGGACCCCAACAAGTTTCCGAATTCCGGTCCAAAGCTCCCTCTGAAACCGCAGGTGAATCCCTCCAACAAGAATTCCCATCAAAATGAGGCTTAGATGCCCAAAGAGAAACATCCATTCCCTTCGCCCGTATTGATAAAGAGGGGTTGATAGATTGCGCATGAAATAGAGCGCTACCATGATTAAAAGGATGGCTAAGATACTTTTGGCCCCATCCATCCAAGGTCCTGATTTTGGTAAGGACAACGAGAACGCCGCCACCAAAAAAAAGAGTGTGCCTAGTCCTAGAGCATACGAAAAGAGCAGCAGACTTCCCAAAAGCACCGACCCTTGGCTAGCAACAAAGGACAGCAGCGCCGCAAGCGAAGGACCTGTACAGGGGGACGCAATCACCCCAGAGACCAGCCCCATTAAAAACGCGCCCCGCAATCCCTTTCCTCCAATGTTTTGGAGAACTCGCTGAAGTTGAGGAGGCAGCTGAAGCGAGAATGCGCCCAGCAAGGAGGCCGCCATCAGAAGGAACATCCCAATCACCGGGACCATCAAGTATGGACTTGTCAGAAAAGACCCAAACTGCTTCCCTAGTAGACTGACACCAACTCCAAGTGCGGTATACATGGTTGCAATCCCTAAAATAAAAGAAAAGGCTAGCCCCACCTTCCTCAACCGCGAATGATCGGCTTGTTTAGCACCAAACAGGCTCACTGTAATAGGAATGAGGGGGTAGACGCAGGCAGTAAGACTCGCCAAAAGGCCTGCGACGTACGAAAGCACAAGCGCCCCGCCCCATTGGCTGTGAGCAAGCGCAGTTTTCAATTTCTCTGAGAATGCACCCTCCTCCAAACCGTACGCAGTGCTCGATAGAAAAATCATTCCCACCAAAACAGAAACATGCAGTAAATAGGATATTCTCGAGGTTCGCATGTACGTGCTAAGGTATCATATCCAAACCATCCTCGGGTTATATTTTCCAGGACTTTGTCATTTTTCATGCTCAAGATTCAAGGGAACCTATCTTTCTTACAAGGTAAGGCTTACACACGCTCTCCTTCCCCATCTTGTTTATTGCCTCCATGTTCTCTTTCCGCTAAGATCATTTTGTGGTTACAAACATCGACGAGCTCATTACTAGGGTTACCTCTTATTATCCTGCAGATTCTCAAGTGCTTTCTCCAAAAGGAGGCTCTCCCCCTTCTGGCGACCACGCAGGAAAGGGAGGAGCTTCGATAGGAACGATTGCTTCCATCAAAGAAGCGTATCTCCTAGCCGAGCAGGCCCACGAAGGTCAATTTCGTCACTCGGGCGAGCCCTACATCCGCCATCCTCTTGCTGTCGCCTCGACCCTTGCGGATCTTCGGCTGGATATTTCGTCGATCTGTGCAGGACTGCTCCATGATTGTGTCGAAGACACGCAAGTGACCATTGACCAGATTAGCAAAGGGTTTGGTCCCGAAGTTGCTTTTTTGGTCGATGGAGTTACCAAGCTAGGTCAAGTTCCTTGGCATAATCGGCAGGAACGGCAGGCAGAAAACTTCCGCAAGATGCTTCTTGCCATGGCGAGGGACATCCGGGTTGTGCTGATCAAACTCTGCGACCGATTGGACAATATGCGTACCCTGTCCGCCCTTCCCGATGAGAAACAACAGCGGATCGCGCAAGAGACTCTCGACATTTATGCGCCGCTGGCCCACCGTCTTGGGATGCAGTGGATCAAAACCGAGCTTGAGGATTTGTGTTTTAAAGCGCTCTATCCCAAAGAATATGCAGAGCTCAGCGAGAAATTACACCAGCATTTTTCGGATCGTCCGATGTATATTTCCGAAGTTGAAGAAACGCTACGAACCACCCTTCAGGAAAATGGAATTACCGCGCAGGTGAAGGGAAGACCAAAACATCTTTGGTCTATCTATCAAAAGACGCTAAAGACCGGGCAAACCCTCGAACAACTCTATGACATTATCGCCTTCCGGGCTATCGTCGATTCTGTGCGAGACTGCTATGGAGCGCTCGGGGTCATTCATGGCAAATGGACCCCGATTCCAGGGCGGTTTAAAGATTTCATTGCCCTTCCCAAACCTAACCGCTACCAGTCTCTCCATACCACGGTGATAGGTCCCCGCAGTGAGCAGATCGAGATTCAGCTTCGGACCCAGGAGATGCATAGGATTGCCGAAGAAGGTATCGCAGCCCATTGGAAGTACAAGGAGGGGCAGCCTGAACAGAAACGTCCCGAAGATGAGAAAACGTTTGCCTGGCTTCACCAACTTATGGAATGGCAACGAACGTTAAAGGATCCCACCGAATTTATCGAAACGGTCAAGGTTGATTTATTTGAAGATGAGGTGTTCGCCTTTACACCGCAGGGGGATGTCAAAGTACTACCGCAAGGAGCCACTCCGGTGGATTTTGCGTATCTAATCCATACGGAAATTGGTCACAAGTGCTCAGGCGCCCGCATTAACGGCGTTATGGTTCCTTTAAACTACCAACTTAAGAATGGAGACGTGGTACAAATTTTAACCCATCCCCATCACCAACCCAACAAGGACTGGCTCAAATTTGTAGTTAGCTCGAACGCAAAATCAAAGATTCGCAGCGCTCTTCGAAGTGAACAACGGGAGCGAAGTAAAGCGCTTGGTCAAACGCTCCTAGAACGGGAACTACGGCAGTACAACCTTTCGTACAAGGACCAAGAAAAGTCTGGAGAACTTACCAACGCGGCCCACGCTCTGAAGCTTCCTGCGCTTGATGACCTACTTATGAGCGTTGGTTATGGAAAGATTCTTCCAGCCCAGGTGATTGAAAAACTACTACCCAAAGAGGCCGAACCTGCAACTTCCCTTGTCTCCAAGGAGAAGGAAGTCGTTTCGCATATGCCTAAGGCATTTTCTTCTACCGGGATTAAAGTAGCAGGAGAAGACAACATCCTTGTCCGCTTCGGAAAATGCTGCTCTCCCATCGCAGGAGATGCAATCATTGGCATTATTACCCGGGGGCGTGGGGTGACAATTCACACCAAAACGTGTTCAACCGGCCTTGAGCAAGACGAAGCTCGAAGGATTGAGGCAGAATGGGATGAACAAACAAAGATTGCAAGACCTATCTCGATCCAGGTGAACTGTGCAAATCGACCGGGTCTTCTTTCGCAGCTATCCCAAGTCTTTCATCAGCACGGACTTGACATTACCCAGGCCAACTGCCGTACCATCGATACCATCCATGCAATCAATACATTTACCTGCCGCGTGAAGGATGCAGAGCAACTTTCAAAGCTGATGCGGGCCCTAAGGCAAATTCATAGCGTCGAATCCGTAGAACGAATTTAAGCTAGAGGCTGGCTTGTTCCGACTATGTTTAAATGGTTAGGCTTTTCATGCCCCTTAGGGAGCACACACCTTGCTAGGTGCTTCTTCAAACACAGTCAAGTAGGTTAAAGCACTGATCTGCTGTTCTCCCTTTGTATCTCTGTACAAGTAGTAAAGGAATAAACTGGCTGATTCTAAAGAAGAGTCTTGGCATCCTAATGTAAAAGTGGCTTTAAACTCTTTAGGATTGTTTCCTCGGGGATTTCTTTGGAGCCGAATTGGAATTTCTGTGGGAGGATTCGACGACCTTGGTGGCCTTACTAAAAATGCTTGTACTTGTTCTATACAAGAAAAGTTTTCGTTAGGCACAACCATGTAAAAGGTCGTTTCTTGTCCAGGAATCCAGGAAATCGAATGTGTTCGATTTCCCAGAGCATCGAATAACTCGATATCTGACAAATTTAATTTTGAGTCAGGATTTTCGCAAATAGGAGAATTCTGATGGATGGGACGATAACATTTATACCCAAATTCGGATTTTGGAGAAACAGCACAAAAATGACAATAGGGGTTCCCTTCTTTGCAGGTCATAAAATTACCGTTTTCTTTACAACCCAGCATCATCACGAAAAAGAAGAGTGACCCGAACAAAATTATTGATGAATAAAATCTCATAATAAGATGTCCTCCTGATTGAATACTAGGCTTTAGCATAAAATTAGGTGGTTACAAATAAATAGAGACACCCTAGCCTAACGTAAGTTTATTTTGAGGCTAAGCCGTCTGAGTGGGAGGTGATGAGCAGTATATTTTGATCAGTTTATTTATTGATCGGGATTCCGAAGTAAAGAACGATTTTCTTCCCCTCGCCCGATCCCTCGTACATGGTGAGAGGAACACAAGAATGGAGATATGTCTCATCTTTACCGGAAACTTTCACCACCGCAAACACTTGTTTGCGTGAACCATCCGAGTTTTGCGATCCTGTTCCCATAGCTTTGGCGGAAACGGTCTGTCCCGAACCTGAGCCAAGGGATTGCTTATCCTTTGCATCCACTTGGATGGGACTTTGGTTGTAATGGCAGTTTAGATTGCTTTGGCCAGGCTTCACTAGTTTTGCAAAGCTTGGACTAATCGCCGCAGGAACTGGGGCGCCCTTCACCTGCTTAAAGAAGACAAGTCCATAGGTGGTGGCCTTGACAACGGTCTCTTTTTCACCATCTTTCATGTTGAAGACTTCGCTGGCTTTCAGGCCGCTTGGCACCACAGAGGCCACCATCGCATCATCGGGTGCGCTAGAATCTTCATATCGGATTTGTTCATAGCCCGTTCCCCCGTCCAAAAATACACCGTTCACTCCGGTATTGTGAAAATTATCATCGATGGCATTTGCAATATGGTCGTCTTCCGGACCACCATTGGCCTGTAAAGAAATCCAATATTTTAGCAAAGTATCAGACTCGTTCTTCTGAATCTTCTCATCTTGCCCAAACTCTTTGGCAGGCCTTCGCAGTTCGTCGCGAATACTCGTCAGTTTGTCTTTAATCTGCCAAGCTGAGGTAGTAAGGAGCCGGTCTCCTTTCCCCAGCCGAGCCTGATGCACTCCCCATCTCCCGAAAAGATAGTTTCCAATCGAACTTTTAATAGAAGTTTCGACCTCTTCTAAGTCTTTGTGGGGATTGGTACTTAAGTATTTTGATAGGGAGGCGCTAATCTTCGCATCGCAGGTTTGATCCGATTTGATCGGATCAACCGAAACGGCATCTAACTTTGCTTTGCGGGCAAGCAAGCGAGGTTTGATGGTATTTTGCACAACTGCATCTAGCTGAAGCTGCTTATCTGTTTCAATTTGATGCAATTCATTCTCGACAAACCCCTTCTCACAAGCAACTGCTACCTCAATGTCGTTTCGGTATTTCTTCCATTCTTGCAGCTTATCAGCGGCACGAACAGAAGTTGAAGCGAACAATAACGATACAGTACCACCTAAGAATCCAAACCATTTCTTCATAGATTTCTCCTTTGTTTACGTACTATTCTTCTTGGCGCGGGCCTTCATCTGCTTGGACGCAAGCTCACTTCTATGACTCCCCACGTCCTGCGTTTTTTTAAGCCGAGCTTTGGCTCTCTTTCCAAAACAACCGTAATGCATGGGCAAATTTTCTCCAGAGGGAGAATATTCCCAATGCCAAGGTTCACTACAAACTGTACGATAAAATTGAAACTCACTCGCGTGTTTATTCAGCCACCTAAGCGAACCTCTTTCTCGAACGTTGATATCAAGAGCATACCCTGCCTGGTGCAAGGAGCGACCAGGGACCGCAGCAATCGCTTTACGCCTTCGGGAGCACCATTCCTTCCGTAGCTTGATCTGCTGCTCGTGCGTTCGAAAGCCGCTGTTAAGCAAAAGCGTAATCCCTCGCTTTCGTGCTTCTTTCGCCATCTTGTCAAAAGCAATAGCTGTCTTTATCTCGACGGGGTACCCACCATATTTTTCCATTTGTACCAAGGTTACGGGAAAAGGGGCATTGTTAACAAACCCTCGGTCTTTTTTGATCAACCAGCCATAGTTTTGGAAATAGGCAAGCTCCTCTTCGGTAGGGGGAGATGGCTGCTCTACCTTAGGAGTGAATTCTGGATCCGGCGGTTCTACAGGCACCCCGTTCTCCTCTAATCCATCCATACAGGCTTGAAAGCGAGCATGCGATGCTCTATGCCTTGAGGATGCTCTCTTTGGTTTTCCCCATGATGTCGAAGGTATTATGGCCGAAATCAAAATGAGTATAAAAAAGACCCGTCTCATAGGGTCACCATACCTAGAAAGAATACGAAACGGAAGCTTTTTTTACAACTCCGAGGAAGCAGAAGAGACTTATAGCGATGGGTTTTATAAGTTCTGATGGTGCTGCGTGGTAGCGCAAACTGCGTAATAGCATACCTATGCGGTAGCACCCCCCGTAGAAATAACCACATTGGATAAAGGAGGAAGAGGCCCAGGTGGATACCGGCCGGGAACCTCGCTGAGAGCAAGGGGAAGAACTTCATCCATGCGTTTTACATAGAGAATCTCCATCTCTTTCTTTACTTCTTCCGGAACATCTGCCATGTCTTTGCTATTCCGCTCAGGAAGGATAACCCGCTTTATTCCTGCACGGTGGGCGGCAAGAAGCTTCTCTTTAATCCCTCCGACAGGCAAAACATTTCCACGGAGAGTAATCTCTCCTGTCATGGCTACATCAGAACGAACAGGTATCCCTGTTAGCATAGAAGAAAGAGCCACAAACATGGTAATTCCTGCGGAAGGACCATCTTTAGGGATAGCCCCTGCCGGAATATGAACATGTACGTCTGCCTTTTCGAAGAAATTTTCTTCAATCCCTAGCCATTTAGCCCGGCTTCTTACAAAAGACATTGCGGCTTGGGCAGACTCTTTCATGACATCCCCAAGTTGACCTGTCATAATGACATTACCCTTGCCAGGCATACGAGTTGCCTCAATAAAGAGGATGTCTCCTCCTACAGGCGTCCAAGCAAGACCCGTAGCAACTCCAGGCTCGCTGGTGCGTTCTGCAACTTCCCCAAAATATTTAGGAGGCCCCAGAAATTCAGCAACAGCTTCAGCAGAGATATCTTTTTGTTCCTTCAAGTGTTCCTCTGCCACTTTTACCGCAACCCCACGACAGATTGCGCCGATTTCGCGTTCAAGATTCCGAACCCCTGCCTCACGGGTATAGCTGTCAATGACTTCAGCGAGAGCACTATCCTGGAAGTGAATCTGCTTCTCGGTAAGCCCATGATCTTCGATCTGCTTAGGAATCAGAAACTGTTTTGAAATCATCAGCTTTTCATTTCGCGTATACCCGGGAATCTCAAGAATCTCTAGCCGATCTCGAAGCGCGGGAGGAATTGGATCTAAGACGTTCGCGGTTGCAATAAACATCACCTTGCTAAGATCGAAAGTAACTTCAAGGTAGTGATCACTAAAGGTATTATTTTGCTCTGGGTCAAGAACCTCTAAAAGGGCAGATCCAGGGTCTCCTCGGAAATCGTGCCCCAACTTATCGATCTCATCTAGCATGAAGATAGGATTATTGCTTCCCGCACGCTTCATTCCTTGAATAATTCTTCCGGGGAGTGCGCCCACATAGGTACGTCGATGCCCCCGGATTTCAGCCTCATCCCGAACGCCTCCCAAAGAAATTCGGACAAATTTTCTGCCAACCGCTCGAGCAATCGATTTTCCTAAAGATGTTTTTCCTACCCCTGGAGGACCAACAAGGCATAAAATAGGACCCTTTTTATCCGCCTTGAGACGCCGAACTGCAAGATATTCTAGAATTCGTTTCTTTACTTTTTCAAGATCATAATGGTCCTGATTCAAGATGGAACGAGCCTCTTGAATATCAATTTTGTCTTCTGTACTTACAGCCCAAGGTAGCTCAACAAGCCACTCTAGGTAGGTACGAGTGACCGTGTACTCGGCAGAGGAAGGCTGCATACTTTTGAGGCGTTCGAATTGCTTCATCGCTACCTTCTCAACATCGGAAGGCATTTTCGCTTCAGTTATTTTATTCTTAAACTCTTCTGAGTCTGCCCCGCCTTCCTCAAGTTCCCCGAGCTCTTCTTTGATTGCCTTCAGCTGCTGCCTAAGAACATATTCCCGTTGGCTACGTCCCATTTCCTCTTGAACTTGTGTATTGATTTTATCGCGAACCTTTAACACTTCAAGCTGCCGAGATAAAAATTGAAGCACCTTCTTTGTTCTCTCTTTAATGGGAAAGGTCTCTAGAACCTCTTGTTTTTCTTCGACAGAAATATCCAAGTTCGAGGTAATTAAATCTGCGAGTTGTCCTGGTTCTGTAACGCTGTCTACGAGAGCAATCGCCTCCTTGGGCAGCTCTGGCATCAGCTTGATAACTTTCTTTGCTACATCCTTTAAATTCATCACAAATGCATCAAGTTCTACATCTGAGATGGGCTCGTCTGGAAACGTCTTTACCGTTCCCACCAGAAATGGATCTACACTTTGGTAAGACTCTACCCGGATTCGGCTGATTCCCTGTAAAATCACAGAGAAGTTATCCTTGGCAAGTTTGATCACTTTAAGAATTCGAGCAGCACAACCTATCTGAAATAAATCTGTATCACTGGGCTCTTCAACCCGTGCATCTTTCTGAGTAACGATCCCTACATATGGATGTTCCTGCTCGATCGCTTCTTCGATAAGCCTAATACTCTTCCGACGACCTACATCAATAGGAATAATCGCTCCTGGAAAAAGAACCGAGTTTCGTAGGGGTAAAATTGAGATTACTTCAGGGATCTCAGAAGCGTTCGCTGCTTCTGACGCTCCACCTTTGGGCTTAGTCATATCGGCTCCTTCGGACTGCATAAAATCTGCTTTCTTTACATGTAGTACGCGCTTGGATGAGCAGTTTTCAGCAAAAATCGTACCAAAAAATAAAAGAAATTCCTAATGATAAATCCGTCTTTTCCTTAGATTGCTGGATAGCTCTTTCTTTAATAAGGATATACAACGAACTCCTATAAATTTACATAAGATCGATCATAAAGTTGATCAAATTTTTCATTTTTTCATTTAGATTGTGAAAAATTTGCACATTCTCTTGAGATCAGAAGCGACATTTTCTTTACAAAGCTGCCTCTTTTTGGAAACGATTACATACTGTCATGATACTCGCGATCGCAAACCAAAAGGGTGGCGTTGGAAAAACGACGACTGCCGTAAACCTTGCTGCAGCATTAGCAACTGCTGGTCATCGAGTCCTCCTCGTTGATTTGGATCCACAAGGAAATGCTACCTCAGGTCTGGGGTTTCCACGAGGATCCATCGACCAGGGTATTTACCAAGCCCTTATTGAGGATATTTCTTGCCGCGAGCTAACCCAAGTAACGCCAGTGCCGAATTTATTTCTTCTTCCATCTACGGCTGACCTTGCAGGAGCTGAAGTCGAACTTGTACCAATCCCTGATCGCGAGCAGCGGCTGAAGACTGTACTCGCTCCGATTCGAGATCGATACCAATTCATTGTGATTGATTGCCCCCCATCATTAGGGCTTCTGACGATTAATGCACTTTTAGCTGCCCAAAAGGTGCTTACTCCCATCCAATGTGAATATTATGCACTGGAAGGCCTATCTCAGATTTTGCAGACCGTCAGAAAAGTTCAAACTGCTTGGAACCCCGACCTCAATATGGCGGGTATTCTGCTTACTATGGTTGATCCACGGACCAACCTAAGTCAACAGGTGGAAGGAGAGGTACGACGACATTTTGCCGAGCAGGTCTTTACAACAACCATCCCAAGGAATATTCGCCTATCTGAAGCACCTTCTCATGGGTTACCGATCGTTATGTACGATCCTTCTTCAAGAGGAGCTCAAAGCTACCGCTTGCTGTGTGAAGAATTTTTACAGAAGATCTACCAGAAGCAAGTAAACCAAGAACCCTAAGCTCGCAGGTTCGACATACTTATGAATGCGTAGTATGATTTCCCCATGCAATCTACAAGCTCTACTCGTTTTCAATTTAGAATCTGGCACCTTTTTTTATTTGAGTTCCTCGTCTCTTTCCTTGTAGCAGGATTACTTTCCTATTTTGAATTCATACCACTTCGTACCGCTCTCGTCTGGGTTATACCCATCTTTCTTGGGGTCGCCGCTTTATCATTTGTTGTGTATGGCTCCCTCTTGTGGAGAAAAATGGAACAAAAAGTCCTGAAGGAAGGTAGTTCTGCTAAAGCAATGATTTTAGAAGCGAGGAAAAGTTACGATAGCGAAGATTCCGCCTTTCAAATAGAACTGAAATTAAATGTATTTCTAGAGGGCGAACTCCCCTTTCAAACGACAGTGCTCCTGAGCAAAGAACAATCTCAAGTAGGATCCTATCATCAGGGAAATCTTATTCCTGTCAAGGTAGGACTCATCAGGTCGAACGAAACAAATCAGGTGCTTCAGCACATTGTTACACTCGATCCTCTTTGGGGAAATGAACGAGCTCTTACAGTTTGGGCAAATCAAGAGGAATTTGAAACTTGGCTTTGGAGGCATAATTCTGAAAGCGAAGATATCTATAGAACAGGAGAGCTGGCGCAAGCCAAAGTACTTTCTTTTCAAAGCCTTGGCATGTTTCTCGAAGGAAATCCTGTAGTAGAGATTGCAGTCGAGGTAACCCCAGAATCGATGCCAGCATTTACAGGATCTTTTCGCGCTATCATTCAGGCGAACTCGTTCATGAAATTTCAACCAGGAAATACCGTTTGGGTCAAATTCGATAAACAGAATCCCAAGCAAGTCGTCTTGGTTGGCTCAACTCCAAAGGAAACTACGATGATTTTACATACGGAAGTTAGAGTTCATAGACAAAGTTGACTAGACATATCAACAGAGCTATCTGCCTGGAAAGACACCGAGATTGTATCTAACTGGCCCTCAGCGATGCAGAATGAAAACCACTTAAATCTCTCCTGCCTCAACCAAGAAGATGGTCCCTAGATACCACTGATATTGGAGACGGGAGGTGTGTTTATCAGATGGATTGTCCAACATTTCTTCCCACCCGCCAACTTGTACGTAAACTCTTTGCGAAATCGAAAATATCGTTTATAAGAATCTTCCTATGGAATCACGCAAAGCTTTAGGCCGAGGACTTTCGGCATTAATTCCTGATTTGCTTACTACAAAACCCTCTTCGCCTAAGCAAGCAGCTAGGATGATCCAAACAGAAAAAGCCTCGGATGATGTTCGTTCTAACCCTATCCCTTTAGAGCTTACGTCATCTCCAGAATTTTTTCATTGCGGCCTTGAAGAAATCGCACCTTCTCCTGATAACCCAAGACAGTACTACGATGAGAACCGTCTCTTAGAGCTAAGTGATTCAATACGGGCACAAGGGCTGATTCAACCTTTGGTGGTGCGCAAACGCCTAGAGAAGGAGCAGCTTGCTGCCCAAGTGCGGTTTGTTCTCATTGCAGGAGAACGAAGATGGCGAGCATCCCAGCGGGCAGGTCTTACAAAAGTTCCTATTGTTGTCAAAGAGGTAAGCACAGACCAGGCGTTTGAATTAGCGCTGGTGGAGAATCTCCAAAGGGAAGATTTAAATCCTATCGAAGAAGCAGAAGGATATAAGCGCCTTTCCGATGAATTCGGATACACGCAAGAGAAGCTTGCTGAGCGAGTAGGCCGTGCTCGCGAAACCGTAGCAAACTCCCTAAGACTTTTACGACTTCCCGCCCCTATCCAACAGATGGTGGTGCGCACAGAACTATCCATGGGACACGCTCGCGCTTTGCTGTCGCTCGATAACCCAGACTTAATCGAGCAATTAGCTCGTCAGGTAGCCATCAAGCAACTCTCCGTGAGACAGACCGAAGAGTTTGTTCGAAGAACTCGACGTAAGGTTGCCCTTGGACAAATAGAGCAAGGAACCGCTTCCAAGAGCCCTCTCCTCCTTGATGTCGAAGAGCAGCTACAAAAAGCTTTCCACACAAGGGTTCGTGTCGTAACGCGGACTCCAAACAGCGGTCGTATCGAGCTTGAATATCAATCCCTCGATCAGTTTGAACAACTCTTGCAACAACTCACTCAAGTAAAAGCAGAATTGATACCACCAGCGTCAAAAAAGAAATCATCCAAGTCATTTACGAACTTATGATTTTTTGGGCACGATAATGTTGGGAGTATTGATCTCTTTTATCCAGGAAAAATTCTTGTTATTACTTCATGCAAATAAGCCCTTGAATAAATTGTAGATTGAATTTACAATTTATCCCAACATGTTTCATCCTCGTGAAATAGCTCCTTTATTAAAAAAATTAGCCTCACAATACCCTATCATCACACTTACTGGACCAAGGCAATCTGGGAAAACGACTCTATGTAAGGATCTTTTTCCCGAGAAGCCCTATGTTTCTTTAGAGCCGTTAGATACGCGAGAATTTGCCAGCACTGATCCACGAGGATTTCTTGCTCAGTATTCTCGGGGAGCTATCCTCGATGAAATCCAGCACGTTCCTTCTCTGTTCAGTTATTTACAAACCGAAGTGGATCAAAACCCACAGCCTGGAAGGTTTATTCTTACCGGCTCCCAACATTTTGCGATTGCGCACGGGCTCTCTCAATCGCTTGCGGGTAGAACAGGAGTTCTGCATCTCTTACCCTTAGGCTTTTCTGAAAGACAACTCTTTCCAAATCCTCCGAAAGATCTATTTCATGCAATGTTTGAGGGAGGATACCCTCGGATTGCTGCCCAGGGCTTCACGCCTACACGCTGGCTTTCAGATTATGTAAGTACTTATATACAAAAAGACGTCCGCCAGCTTCTGCATGTTTCTGATCTACAATCCTTTACCACGTTTGTGAAGCTGTGTGCGGGCCGTACGGCTCAGGAACTTCATCTTTCTGCCGTAGGCTCAGAAGCTGGAATCAGTCACAACACCGCTCGCGCTTGGCTTTCCGTACTCGAAGCAAGCTTTCTTTGCTTTCGTCTTCCCGCTTGGCACCGAAACCTGAATAAACAACTCACGAAGGCTCCAAAACTTCATTTTTTCGATAGCGGTCTTCTTTGCTACCTCTTGGGCATCCAGGAGCCTACACAAATTTTTTCACACCCCTTACGAGGTGCAATTTTTGAGAGTTTTATCGTATCAGAAGTATACAAAGCTAGAGTCCACCACGGAAAAGAACCAAACCTATTCTATTTTCGTGAATCCAAGGGATTAGAAATCGACCTTCTTTTAGAACAGGGCAACGAGCTTATAGCTACCGAGATTAAATCCGGAGCTACTGTGATCCCAGAGTTCTTTTCGCAGCTGGATAAATTTGCAACCCTACTCCAGGGAAAACAGTTGCCTCTCCAGATCAAAAATCGTCTCATCTACGGTGGCAATGAACCCCAACAAAGAACAGCAGCTACTGTGATTCCATGGTCCCAGGTGTCGCAAGCAGATTGGTAGTCCAGTACGTAAGCTCGTCCGCATTATCAACCCTAGAGAATGGGTCTCTTGAAAAAACCGCTTGTTCTGTGCTACGAAAGCTCCTATGAAGAAAGACGAAGCTACTTACATTGATACCCGCACTGAACGAGACTCTTTCGGTGAAATTCAGGTCCCCACGCACTGTTACTATGGTGCCCAAACGGCCCGCTCTTTACAATTTTTCAAAATTGGAACCGAGCGATTTCCACGAGAATTTATTTACGCGCTTGGCATTGTTAAAAAAGCAGCGGCTCGTGTGAATGCAAAGCTGGGCAAATTAGACCCCAAACTTTTGCCCGTCATTGAGCAGGCAGCCGATGAAGTCATCGAAGGAAAACTTGATGCGCATTTTCCTCTCGTCGTATGGCAGACGGGCAGTGGTACGCAGACCAATATGAATGCCAACGAGGTCATTGCCAACCGAGCCATCGAAATTCTAAAGGGTGTTTTGGGTAGCAAAACACCCGTCCATCCAAACGATCATATTAACCAGTCTCAATCTACCAACGATGCCTTCCCAACGGCTATGCATATTGCTCTGGTGGATAGAATTCACCACCACCTGCTCCCTGCTCTTCGCGCTCTAAAAGCATCTTTATCAAGTAAGGCATCCGAGTTTACCTCGATCGTCAAGATCGGACGTACTCACCTTATGGATGCAACACCGCTAACGCTGGGTCAAGAATTCTCGGGTTATGCTACCCAAATTGATTTTGCCATTGCTGGGATTTTATCCGCGTTGCGCGGTCTTTACGAGCTGGCGCTTGGGGGAACAGCCGTAGGGACAGGGTTAAATAGCCATCCTGAATATGCAAAAGAGGTCGCACAAGAAATTGCTCGTCTTACAGGGCTTCCCTTTGTAACGGCAACAAACAAGTTTGCTGCCCTGGCAGCGCATGATGCAGTCGTCCAAATGAGCGGCTCTTTAAAGACCTGTGCAGTCGCCCTGAACAAAATCGCAAACGATATTCGTCTCCTTGGCAGCGGTCCAAGGTGCGGCATTGGGGAAATTCACCTTCCCGAGAATGAGCCTGGCAGCTCGATCATGCCAGGGAAGGTAAATCCAACCCAATCCGAAGCACTCACCATGGTGTGTGCCCAGGTGATGGGGAATGATGTTGCCGTTAGCATTGCTGGTGCTCAGGGACATTTTGAGCTGAACGTGTTTAAACCTGTCATGGCTTACACCACCCTCCAGTCGATCCGATTACTTGCCGATGCTGCTAATTCCTTCCGGCAGCATTGTGTTGAAGGAATCTTGCCCAATAAACCTAGGATTGCTGAGTTGCTTGAAAAATCTCTCATGCTCGTTACTGCGCTCGCCCCAACAATCGGCTATGACCAAGCAGCCTCGATTGCAAAAACAGCGCACAAGACAGGGAAAACTTTACGAGAGACCGCTCTCTCGATGGGCATCCTCAACGAGGAACAGTTTGATACTCTCGTTCGTCCGGAGCATATGACCGGCCCACACCCTTAGGTAGTGTTTCTACCTAGGTGGCCCTACGTACACTCCAAGCATAGGCTCTTACAATCAATCCATGAATCAGTCCAATTCCTACCACAGGAACAATTCCTAGGAAAAAGATGATTTTTCCTGCTCCTAACGACCACCTCATCATCATTTCAAATGGCCAAGATGCTCTCGATTTATCGAAGATAAGCTGAAGCGCAAGAAAAAGGCCTACTGTGATCCCAGCTAAAAAGCCCAAAGACACCAAGCCAGAAATGATTCCTCTCCATACCACAGCATTTTTTCGTTGGTGCAATGCCGCCCTTGCAACCCAAGGGCCTAGCCACCAAAATGGGACCGCTGCAACCAGGAGGATGCTCCCCCACAGGAATACGTCCGTTCGTGAAGCGGGGAATTCGGTAAATCCTAGCATCAAAAATGGAATTTCCAGCCCCAAAACGATGAGAAGCATTCCACTTATCCGTCCTGCCCATTTGATTCTCTTTCCATCGAATGGCTTGAACGGTAGAGCATATTTTTTCTCAAAATCGGGAAAAGGCATATTTCTATCGTAACGTGTTTGGAGCAAATTCCTAAAGAAAAAGTGCTTGGTTTTTAGCCTGCATGCAGGAAATGCCCGCTAGGGAACATATCCGAAAAAAGATTTATCGTAGAATTTCGATAAGGTATAGTATGTACAGCATGAAATGTTCCTCCTTCCCAAGGCAACAAGGATTTACTCTGCTCGAGGTCATGATCGCTTTGGCTATCCTGGCCATCTCTCTGACAGGCCTGTTTGTAGTCGTTGGAAATAGCATTCGCACTTCGTATCACGCTCGCATGATGTCTCAGGCAACCCTTTTGTGTCGTTATAAACTAGCGGAAATTGAAGAAGAATTTTTGCAACGAGGCTTCTCCGATCAAGGACTTTCTGTCGAACAAGAGGGCGCTTTTTTTGAAGGTGCTGAAAATAACCCTTTTGATCAGGATAGGAGCTTAAAAGAAAATTATGGGAACTTTCAATATCGTTATACCATCGAAAAGATTCAGCTTCCTGGGCTTGAGCAGATGCTGGGCGGATTTGCAGGGAATGCCAATCTTGGCTCCTCAGAGGGCAGCTCGGCAAAATCAGGCTCAGGAATGGCAGGAGGACCGGACTTCCTTATCAATCAAGTCAAATCCACCATCGAACAAAAGGTGAGAAAAGTGACTATGCAGGTTCTTTGGGAGGAATCAGGACGTGGTCCTCAGAAACTTGAGGTGGTGGCTTTCTATACCGACCCAAATCTTGCTCCGATGGGAGCTACGACACAACCACTTTCTGGCTCCCCATCTTCAGCAACCCCTCCAACCACATCGGTACCGGCTGGATCAACAGCAACCGGTTCAGGAGGAACACGATGACACAAGCGGTAATAAACAGAGAGCATCGAAACACACAATCGGGATTTGCCCTGCTCCAGCTCATGATCGCCATTGCCATCTTAGCTTCCATGTGTGTTATCGCCTGGGGAGCAGTTCAACAGATCTCTCGCACAAAATCTAGAAGTGAGACGAGAGTTGAGCAATACCAAGCAGGAAGAAACGCAGTCTCTCGTATGGTACAGGATATATCGATGGCTTTTCTCAGCACCAACCAGCTTCCTGGAAAAGAAGCCACTCCTCGGACGTTTTTTGAAGGTATCCACCGAGGTCAAGGGGATGAACTTAGCTTCACCTATTTTGGTCATTTTAGTACGGACGAGGATGCCGAAGAATCAGATACTGCCGTAATCTCTTATCGTATCAAGCCCTCTCCCGAGAATTCTCAGAAATTAAGTCTATATCGGAAGAAGATCAAGCGTCTCCAATATCTTGACGTATCCTCAATTGATAGGATTCCTGGAGAGGATGAAGTGCTATGTGAGAATGTGACAAAGCTTGAGCTTTGGTATTACGACCCCGTTAGAAAAACATGGGTCGATACTTGGCGTACAACCCAGCTGGATGGGTTTCCTAACCGACTGCCAAGCCGGGTTTTAATCAAACTCACCGTCTCGGAGGACGAAGGGAAAGAAGTACCTTTTCCCTCAGAGGCACGACTTTTCATGTTCCAATCGGTAGATAATTCACCTAAATAGAAGTTAAGGAGACGGAATCTTTATGAAATCTGACACAGACTCAGTCCAAAATTCCTCCCTTGATCTACAAAAAGGGAAACAAAAAGCCAAACAATCTGGGATTGCCCTTTTGGTTGTTATCGTGATCATTACCATTATCAGTACGATGGCAGCGGATTTCGCGTACAATTCGCACCTAGAACTTGAAGCGGCAGCCAACCAGCGTGATCAATTTAAAGCCGAGATGATCGCACGTTCTTCTCTACAATTTGGTCATTTGCTCATTGCTGCCCAGGAACAGTTTAACCAACAAACCAAACAGCTTCCAAAGATTCCCGGCTTTAGCTTGGAATCGATTGTCATTACCGATTATGCAGACCTTCTTTTGAATCTTTTGTTATCAAGTGAGAATACGTTACTTCCTCCTGGAGTCACCCCCAGCCTCCGTATCACTTACGATGACGGGAAGTTTCCGCTTCATTGTGGTGAAGGATTAAATCCTGACAAAAGTCAGCAACGCGTTCTTTATTACCTGCTCAATTCACTCTTTCGTTCAAAAAGATATGATGCTCTTTTTGATAGGACAGGCAGAAATGGTCTTCAAATAAATCGCGAGAATCTTCCTCGTTGGATTATCGATTGGATCGACATTGATGAGCAGGCATTTGAGCCTGAACGTCCTGGAGTGGCTCCAGAAGAGTCTTATAGCAAAGCCCAAGAGCCTTACGAGGCTCACAACTTCTATATGGATACCATAGAAGAGCTCCACTTGGTCCATGGGATGGATCGAGATGATCTCTTCCAGGCCATTGCAGATAACTTTACCGTTTATCACAACCGTGATTGCAAAGCATCACTCGCAGGAATAGATAACGAATCTTGGCGGCTTCTCTCTGCAATTCTTGCAGCATCCTCCAGCGACAAAGCAAGCGTTTTTGATCCAAATACCGATCTAGTTGCTAAACAACTGGCTCCTTTGATCAAATCGATGTGGCCTATGCTGAGAGATCAGTCTCTTGCAGATATCTTTAAAGCTCTCGCTCCGGGTGTAAATGACAGTGCGATTTCTCCTCCAAATGGCCAAAAATCGTTTTGTCTATCTCCCTCGGAAGCAGCTTGCTCTATCACCCAGCCTCCCTCTGGTAGCCCAAAACCGTCTACATCACCAACTCGCACCTCTACAGACACATCCTCCCAGGCACTTACCAATCTATCCGAACTCGTCTGTAGTCCGTTCATTACAAAGATCCCTGAGTTCAGCCAAAGGAACGCCTCTTCGCCGATTCCTTTGGGACACCCCCCACCGCCACCACCCGCTGTGCCGCTAAAACCCATCCCGCTGTGCCCAGGAGCCCTTGCTCTCTTTTTGAAAGCGCCCTCTCCTGGTGCAGGCAGCCGCCGATTTTACCGGATGGATGCTTCTGGATCTGTCGAGAGAGGTCCTAAAATATCTAGGGTAAATCTCCAAGCCATATGGGACACTTCTTCTTTCAATTCAAACCCAATTTGTGATTTACCGAAATGTAAACGTGGAACTTGGCTTTACTTTCGGCTAAACTAGAAATACATATGGCACACCATATCTTAGGCATAGATCTGGGGCATTACTCGATCAAGCTAGCGTACCTAGAGGCTGGCCTTCGGAAAACTCGTCTCTTGTTTGTAAAAGAACAAGAGCTCCCTCAAAGCACAACCCCTGACCCAATTACCGATCTAAGCGAGCGTCAGGTGCAAGTCTTACAGGCCATACTCACCGAATTCTCTCTCAAACCTGAAATGACTGCAGCGTCATTAGAATCACCAGGAATGTTTAGGGTTATCTCCCTACCCTTCTCGGACCCCAAAAAGATAGAGTCTGTTTTGCCCTTTGAGCTTGAGGCAGAACTTCTCACAAGGATTGAAGAGCAAACCATTGATTTTCTCGTGGTTCCGAAAGGAGAAGAAGGGAGCGTTTCTCCGAAGTCTCACTATGTGCTCTCAGGCATCGCCAACAAAACTGAAGTGCACTCATTATTAGAGAAGTTAAGTAATTTGGGATTACAGCCTAAACTCCTTGGAGCCAAAGCATTAGCGATAGGAACGTTGTGCTCCTTTCCATCTCTTATCCCAAAAGAGCGTCCAGTCGCCCTGGTAGATTTGGGACATCGTCTTACCCACACCTGTATTTTACATCACCCTATCATCCCAAGTTTTGCCCGGACCTTGGAGCGAGGCGGGCAGGAGCTGACTACGTATTTATCTCAAAAGTTAGGGATCGATCGAGAGAAAGCCCAAGCGCTCAAGCACCAGGCAAATCTTGGCTCAGGACTCACCCTTTCACAACAGACCTCGGAACAAGAAGCTGCGATTCCATCCCTTCTTAAAGAGGCATTACGTCCGCTTGTTCGTGACCTTAAACAGACGCTGGCCGCGGCTGTCTCTCTCTACGGGAAACCCATTGAACATATGGTTCTTTTCGGGGGAGGATCACGCCTCAAGGGAATTGATCTTTTTCTTCTGCAGGAGTTAGGGCTCTCTTCTGTGTCTCTGTGGGAACCACCGAAAACCGAATTAACAATGCTTCCCATGGCAACGCCAGCAACAGACCCAACTCCTGCAGATTGGCGTGCTGTCGCTCCAGCACTGGGCTTGGCCTATGCACTTGCTCGCTCTAAGCCACAGCTTAATTTCCGTCGAGGGGAGTTATCCTATCGAACGCACCTCCAATTACTCAAAAGCAAACTACCTGCGTTCCTCATCTCTATGATAGCTGTACTTATCTGTACTTTCGCTTCGATCGCCGCCTCTTTTTATTCTTTAAATCGAGAATTCATCGTACTTGAGGAGCAGCTTTTAAAACAGACCAAGGCTCTCTTCGGAGAGGAAGTCTCAAAGCCTAAGGAGGTTGAAGCCCGTTTGAGCAAAAAAGATACAGAGATGCAAATTCCAAGCTTCACAGTATTTGACCTTCTCGAATCCCTGTCACTTCATGCACCCAAGCAGGTAGTCGAAGGTGGTCAAACCATTGCTGCAGAGCTCGATGTGCTTGATCTGGAGATTCGCGATCAAAAAATCAATCTGAAAGCAACTGCCTCATCAGCACAATATATTGAAGATTTAAAAAAGGAATGGGCTGGGTTGCCGTGCATTAAAGGAATTACCACAGGTAAGATTCAGCCTGAAAAAAACCGGAAACTTTTTACTATGGAATTAACGACATGTTTATAACATGGTTGCCTTGAGAAAACTCATGAAGAACCTCTTAAGCAGAATCAATGCTTTTTATCAACAACTCAACTCGAGAGAGCGTCGATTACTCCTTCTCTTAGGAGTCTTTATTACTTTGGGAGGTTTCGTCCTTAGTTTCTCTTGGGTTCTTAGTGAACTTACAGATCGAACAGAGCATAATGAAAGCCTTCGAAAAGCAATCGCTCTTATTAAGCAACAGCAGGTTTCTTACTTAAAAAATCGTGCACGGCAAGAAGCCTTAGAGGCAAAATTAGGAGGCCCCCCCCTCCAGCTCAGTGGTTATATCGAGACGCTCGCCAAAAAATATAAGATTGAGCCAGCTCCCGAAATTACTCCACAACCCACCAAGCCTTTAGGGAAAAAATATCAGCGGCAATCAGTAGCGGTGCGGTTTCCAAGGATTGGACTCCAGGCTTTACTAGAACTTATGCAAGAACTAGAAAAGACACCTGGGCATATTGTTCAAATCACTCAGATTTCTCTTCGACCTCTAGATGATAAGCATAAAGATTTTAATGTCGAACAACTGATGGTTTCTACCTATGAACTCGCCTCACCCAACCCTTCCCCGGCTGATAAAACCAGGGCTGAAACATCCTCATCGAAGGAGACGCCATGAAGGAACAAGGCACAAAACCCCTTTCGCGAAAACGTCCTACCAGCATTCTTATGATCATGCTCTATGTAGTATGGGGCTTCACCTTTTTTTTCTTAGGGGTTTATGTATTTTTTCCGAAAGACCAAATCCGTTCTCGGTTAGAGCAGGAACTCTCGGCCAGGATGTACTCTTCCTCTTGGGGGAACATCCGAATTCAAGATTTGGATGTTTATTTTTTCCATCCAGGAATCCACTTGGGAAAAGTCACCCTGACTCATCGCTCTTCTGAGGGAGAAGAAACTTCCAGCAAAAGAACTCCTCCTCGCATAATTACTATTGATTCGATTGATGTTTATGTCTCATGGTGGGACCTCCTCTTAGGCAAAATGCCTCCCTCTACTATTCAAGCAGAAATAAAAGCACTGGGTGGACAAATCTCTCTTCAGCTAGAAAGAACCGAAACCGAGCCACCCAAGAATCCGAGAACTCAGGATGAGGGGGTAAACTACCGTATTCACTTCCAAGGGAAGCAACTTCAATTTGCAGAAATTTCCAAAGCAATAAGTCCCATCCCCTTTTCAGGCACGTTCGAGTTTTCTTCGGAACTTACTTTGCCTATGGATAGGAAATTAAACCAGCCTAAAATACGTAGTCTTCAGGGCACAACCCAAGTTTCTATCCAAGGGCTTACCTTAGGAGATGGAAAAACGAAGTTCTCCTTAGATAGCCTTCCCTCTACAGCACAACTTCTGATTAAGCCGCTTTTACAAAAATATACGCCTTCGGGAATTCCTATACCAAAACTCCAGTTTGGAACGATGAGCGGTAGAGTGCTCATTAAAAATGAGCGAGCCTCCTTAGAAGGTTGGCAATTTAAAAACCCAGTCTTGTTAACAGCAAATACCCCAGCAACCGGTATCCCTATGACATTATTGGTAGATGGATTTATCAGCCTAGGTGAATCTTCTGAATCATCCTCCTATCACCTTTATTTGAAAATCTCTCCGTGGAGAAAGATCCTTGAAGGTGTAGTAAGCGAGATCAAAACAGGGCTCGATCCTAAAAAAGATGAGGAACTTATTAAATCTCTCGAAGAACAATCGAGGCCTCTGCTTGATCTTGTTCAAATGCAAGAGCGAACGGATGGATTCTTAGGGTTTGCTATTACAGGCTCTTTAACAAATCCTGTTCTAAGTCCTCAGCAGAATAACCCAGTCGAGCAAAGTTTGCTACCCAGCATGGTTAGACAATAGCCCCCGATTCCTAGCATTGATGCCTGACTGCCTACGGCCAAAGACATCGTCGGCAGGTCTTTTGCTAATCAGGCGGTAGGATCTCTACTATCGGACATCCTATGATTTAAAATCGATACTGAATACCAATAGGGAATATAAAGCTCGAGGTCCGGTAAAACTCAGTATTTACATAGAGATTTAGGCCTTTGACCACGGGATCTAGGTTGATAAAGAGTCCGGGGCCAAACGAATAAACAAACTGGTCTACTCCATCGGAAGAAACTTTCCATTCAGAACGTACCCCTTGCTCATCTCCTCCATAACTTAAATAGCGCTGGTATCCTAATCCCACCCTCAAGAGCAAGCCTACCCATCTTTGCTTCCCGAAGAAGAAAATTCCGTCTGCTCCCAAGAAAAGATTAAAGTAGGAAGCCTGACTTTCAAAGAGGTACCCTGCGCCTGCACGAAGATGGATCATTAAATCTGCACAGAATCCTTGGGTATTGTTATGGCATAGGGTAAGTGCATACACACCAAAACCAAGGTTACCACTGAGATAACCTTGGAAGATATCACTGTCTCCCTCGGAGTTTGTTAGAGTACGTTTGGTTACCCCTGGAACAGCTTCCAGCAAAAAAGCAAAGCGAGAGGGGCCTTTTAGAGATGAAGCTGATGTGGTTTTTGCAGTACTAACGTTTGTAGGCGCTTTTTCTCGTACAGGGGCGGTTTTTTGTGTCTCTACCTTACCTGGGGCTGCGACAGGTCCTGAAGTTGCGGCAGGTCCTAAACTGGGAACAACATTCGTACCAAGAGCAGCTTTGTCGGTAGAGGCTGCAGGTTGCACCGTACCAGTGCCTGAATTCATCGGAGGAGGAGTTCCTGAAGGAGATGAGGGGGTCACCGGACTCAAGGGTCCTGGAGAAGTAGACGTTACACTTAAAGCAACTCTTTGGAAAGAGAGTATACTTAAAACAACAAAAGCTAAGACTAGGGACAGAGTTCTCAAATTCCTGTATCGCATTTTTCAACTCTATCATAATAGAAAGAAAGAGACAGGAAAAACAACAACGGGAAAGTCTCCTAGAGAAATCGCTTCTCAAAAACTAGACTGGTTTTTTAAGAGAATTTCGCCTACTGTTAGCGACATATGGCGGCAAAATCTCAAAAATCTTCGATCCCTGCTGATCACGACCTTTCCTCCCCTAGGCCTTTTTTCGACAATCGAGCCCTCGACCTAGGAATTCGTCTCTTGCTCTGCACATTTTCAGGCATTTTGTTCTGTCTCCCCTGTGTAAGGCCCTCTTTATGGCCTCTAGGATGGATAGCACTTCTCCCGCTCTTTGCAGCCCTGCTTGACCGACAAGGGCTTCCTGCAACCAACCACCCCTTCAAATACGGTTGGTTTGCAGGTACTGTAGGAATTGGAGGCGGTTTTTTCTGGATGCTTCCATTTATGGTTCGTTTTGGAGAGCTTCCCTTGGAGGCAGCCTTTCCTATTTTTTTGTTATTCATTGGCTTTCATGGGCTGGTCTTTGGGATTTTTGCTTGGCTTCTATGCTATTTACGACGTGAAATTAGCATTTCTGTGATGTGGCTTGCAGGGCTATGTTGGGTGAGTTGCGAATTTGTTTTTCCTTGTATTTTCCCTTGGTACTATGCCCTATCTCAGGTAAAGCTTCCTATCATTCTGCAAATCGCTGATATTACGGGCCCTACCGGAGTTAGTTTTTTGCTCGCTTTATGTAGTGGTGCACTCTTTGATATAGCAAGTGCCTTTGTAAGGAAAAAACAGCTCCGTTCTATGCCTTTGAATTTTCTTCCGGGTCTTTTCTTGATCGCCTTTGCAGTCATCTACGGGGGAATCCGTTTGTATCAGATTGACCACACCCGTAAACAGGCACCTAAAGTGAAGGTGGGTATCGTTCAGCCCAACGTTGGAATGGATATCAAATTCCTGGCGAGACGCGAGGAACAGCTTAAAAAGCTTCAAGATGCTTCTGTCCTTTTGGCATCTCAGGGTGCAGACTTAATTGTATGGCCTGAATCCTCTTATCCACGAACTCTCCCCAGGCCGCCTACGCTACCCTACCCCCTGAAAAGCTTGTTTTCAGAAAACAATCCCTGGTGGCCCCAGAAAGACTTCTCGGTTCCTCTGCTATTTGGAGCAATGACGAAGGATGCGACCGGTGTGTACAATACCGCGCTGATGCTTGATAAAGATGGAAATCTAGTAGGGACATTTGATAAGAATTTTCTTCTCATCTTTGGAGAATATGTCCCTTTTTGGGAGCAGTTTAAATGGATCAAGGAATTTATTCCTAATGTGTTTAATACCAATGCAGGAAAAGTGACAACGACATTTCCGTTTGAGTTTCAAGGAAAAGTATATTCACTAGGTCCCTTGATTTGCTACGAAGAAATCATTCCATCCTTTGGTCGCCGGCTGTTTAATCGTAATCCTGCTCCCAACCTAATGATTAATATTACCAACGATGCGTGGTTTGGGCAGACCGCAGAGCCCTATGAGCATCTGGGCCTCTCTGTCTTTCGTTCAATCGAGCACCGGGTTGATTTGATTCGTGTTACAAACACCGGAGTTTCTTCTTTCATTGACGCCGCAGGCCGTGTGTACAACCAAACTCCCTCTTTTGATCCAAAAGGAGCCCACGTCCCCGCAGTTTCTGTCCTTGAAACAGCAACCCTACTAACCCCGGGCGGCTTCTATCAAAAATTAGGGGATTTGTTTGCCATCGTATGTCTGATCACAGTTCTCATCTTCGGTGTATTGGCACGCCATCGCTCTGGACGACCTATTCAGGTTCTCGCTATTTTAGGAAGCGCTCTCTTTCTGCATGGATGTGTCTTTCTTATAAGCGTCTTTGCCCCTAGAACAAGCATGGCCGCAACCTACGCAGCCTTATTTCATATGCAGGAGGCTTCCTTCAACCAGGCTCATCTTTTTCAGTCAACTTGGCTTCTTCTTACAGGGCTTTCTCTCGCCAGCCTCGGCTTGGGAGTCTTCCTGACATGGTTCAAACGGAGACGTAGCCCTAAACAGGCCTCCTCAGCTCGACCAAACCTACGAGCCGAGATCATTGCCGCGCTCTTATCAGTAACTACTCTTCCTGTCGTTTTGGTGGGACAAATGGAGGGCAATACAGGAGCCGTAGTCATTCTCACCTTGGTGTGCGTTCTGCTTGCAATCTTAGGAGAAAAAGTAACGTTATGGATTTTTCGAAAAGGCTGAGCAATTTTAAAATGATAAGTTCTATCGTACCCGCAACCGAAGAGAACATTCTTCGTGCAAGCCTTTTGTTACACCAAGGAAGCTTATGCGCCTTTCCTACAGAAACAGTATATGGTCTGGGAGGAAACGCACTGTCTGAAATTTCGATCAAACGCATCTATGAGCTCAAAGGCCGCCCTCCGTCAAACCCTCTTATTATTCACGTGTCAAACCGAGGAGATGCGTCCCAAGTAGCCACTAATTTTTCTGAAGAAGCAGAGCTCTTGGCCTCTACATTTTGGCCAGGTCCTCTCACACTTGTCTTGCAGAAGCAGCCTCAAATTTCTCCACTCGTTACTGCAGGCCTCCCCACAGTGGCCATTCGAGTTCCAGCCCATCCCATAGCAAGACGCTTGCTCGAGGTATGCAAACTGCCGATCTGTGCCCCAAGCGCGAACCGTTCCGAATCTCTTTCCCCGACAACGGCCAAGCATGTATACCAAAGTTTGCCCGAGACTCCGATGATCTTAGATGCAGGGCCCTGTCAGCTCGGGATCGAATCAACAGTTCTTGACATGACAGTTTCTCCTCCCAAACTCCTCCGACCTGGAGCTCTCTCTTTATTAGAGATTCGTAAAATTCTTCCTAAAGTTACCGTGCCTCCGCTCACAATCTCGCTAGGGACTGAATTTGCAAGACCCTCTCCAGGAATGATGTATCGTCATTATGCTCCTAGAGCTTCTTTGTATCTAATCGAATCTCTCAAACAAATAGACCTTATGCATTTTACCCAACCGATCGGCTGTATCATTCGCTCCGATGTCGAACTGAAAGAAGTACCTTACCTGTTGATAGAACGGCTTCCCAATGATCCTAAATTATATGCAGCTGATCTGTATGCCGCTCTCCACCGGTTAGATGACCGGAGAGTACAAAGCATTTTGGTAGAATGCCCGCCCAAAACAGAACCATGGCAAGCAGTACTAGACCGTCTATACCGCGCATCACATAAGAATGGAACAATGACTTCCCCTTGAAAAAGATGCTTCTCTAACAGTGGCAAAATTTCTAATCTATGGTAGAACAAACTTGCGTTCATAAGAATTTCATTCAAAAATAGGGCCCTCCTCAATTATGAGGAGAGGTCTATTTGGCTTACATGACCGTAGTTTCCCTACAGAAGGATACATCTATGAAGGTCGCATTATTTTTTGATGGTAAAAACTTTTACTCGGGTTGGCGAGAACGAGCATCACGTCAGCCTTTAGATTTTACTTCTCTTTCCCGCTGGTTGGTAGAGCGAGTGGGTGGCAGCATTCTATGGGGTGCTTACTACTATACAGGGATCGAGAGTGCAAATTCAACAATGGGCAGTGGCCAAAGCGCACTCACAAGCTTTTTAGACAATCTGGAAATGCTCCCAGGCTTTTTTGTACAGCGGTTTTCAAGAAGGACGAAATCTTATCACTGTAGGGAATGCAACGCTGAGAACGTATTTTCTCAAGAAAACCAAGTAGATACTACCATGGTCGCGGACATGCTAAGGCTTGCAGCCGTGGGCGCCTTTGATATTTTGATTCTCATGTCAGGTGATGCAGATCACGCTCCGGCCGTAGAAGGAGTACGCGCTTTGGGTAGACAGGCCTATGTAGCCACTTGGGGAGGTGTCGGCCTTTCACGAGTTATCAGACGTGCCGCTTTTGATCACATCGATCTGGTAGAGGCTCTTCAGCACTGCAGCAAACCAATCCCTCTGATGGAGGAAAATGCTCCGCTTGCTGAATCAAACGATCCTTCCGAAGAAGCAATCCCTCTTTTGGATCAGGTGAATCATATGGTTTTGCCCTTTGAAAGTAATGAAAAAGTAATGCCCATCGGTCGGAAAGATGTGATTGTTATGCCCATTGAACCCCTCGACCCTAGCGATGCACTGGTAGAAGAAGTACGACGGGCAGAGGCCAAGTTCCCCCTTGGTTATGTAGGCGTGAACTTTTTTGTAAATCGCTGGCATGCAAATAATCTAGATCCTGATCCAGATTTTCGGCGTGTTCTTATTGATAAGATGGTGAAAGAGGAGCGGCTTGAACTTTACACTACCGAGGATGGCACGAAAGCGATCCGATTGAAGCGTGCCGCTGCTATGCCTGAGATGTAGGCTTCTTTTATTCTCTCTTAAGGGAGTATCCTAGGACAGGAACTTGGTATAAAAGCATACCTTAGATATGGTGAAGCTTGGTACTTCTTCCATGTTGAGATTTTTCTTTACGGTGTTCTGAGGTCGAGCCTCCTATTGCATTAACCCGATCTCTTAGTTCTTTTCCTACCTTAAAAAATGGAAGTTTCTTAGGCCGCACGCTTACTACATCGCCTGTCCGAGGATTCCTCCCTTCATATGGCTTATAGGATCGAACCTCGAAGCTACCAAATCCTCGGATCTCAATTCTTCGTCCATGGATAAGAGTTTGTTCCATTGTATCGAAGATACAATCCATGATTTGTTCTGTTTTCTTTTTAGGGAAACGGGTTTTCGTGGCGATTAACTCAATTAGCTTGGACTTAGTCATTTATAAACTCCAGAGATGAAAGTGTAGAGCGACTCTTTTTTATCTTACCTTATACATCCCTACGAATGCAAGGGGTTTTCCTTCCATTTGCCTGGGAGCCCCTCCGTTTCCACGGTTGTCTCCTGGTAGATACGCTTACGTATATTCAATAAAAGAAAATCTCTATTCGAAGTTATAGCTGACTTCGAGAAATAATTCAACCATTTTACGACATGAACTTACATAATACTACAAAGCTCTTTAAGGTAGGATATTCTTTTTTAGATTTTGCAAAATCGGTAATCAGGGGGCATATTTTTCTCCTTTGATCTTTTCTAAGCAAACTTCCTTGACATAATAAAAAATCATAGCTATTCGGTGGAGCCAATCTATTTATCCATGACCCTTATTGTTCCCTTACATCCCAACCATTTCTCCTACCCGAGAAAGTTACAATCTCTTCTGAAACCACCGAATTTGTGGATGAAAGGACGTTGGGACGACACAAGCCTTTGTGTAGCCATCGTAGGTGCACGCGCGGCCACAAGGTCTAACCAGCAATGGGCCTACAGGTTAGCCGCCACCCTAAGCCAAGCCAACATTTGCGTCCTTTCTGGAGGAGCTTTCGGTATAGATACTGCCGCTCACGAGGGAGCTTTATCTACCAATGGAAGGACTTGCGCAGTTCTTGGAACCAGCCTCGAACGTCCTTATCCCATAAAAAATAAACATCTTTTTCAAGCCATTCTTACTAGCAATGGTTGTCTGATGTCTCAGTTCTCTGCTAGAAGCCGTGTTCGAAAAGGAAACTTTCCCGCAAGGAATTCCTTGATCGCGGCTTTAAGTGATGCGGTGGTTCTCATTCAATCACCTTCCACTTCAGGATCGAGGTATACTTCAAACGCAGCTCAAAAATTCGGAGTGCCTATTGTTACCATTGACGGACATGATGACACTCAGGATCTTGTTTCATCAGGTGCCTTCGTAATCAATAAACCAGAACAACTCCTCTCTCTGTTAGATACAGAATTAAAAAAGTTCAGCACAGAGAAGAAGTTCTCCGTTCCCTCAAGTGAGTGCATCGAGAATCATAAAGAAACCTCTGAGTCTCAATCCTACGGTATTTTGGATTCTCTTAGCAGCCAAGAAAAAACGTTGCTTCAAGTTCTCGATGATATACCTAAAGATCTGGGGTACCTTTGCATACGCACCGGCTTTTCGGTTTCCGAATGTGCTTCGTTACTTATCCCATTAGAACTAGAGGGGTGGTGCCATCGTATGCCCGGAGAAAGATATGTTGTTGCAAGGAAATTTAAAAGAAGCTAAGATGGCAGTGGGAAGGGATGTAAGGAAAGCATGTTAGATTCAAGTAAGATCGCAAAACCTACCAGAAAAATAGTGAAGTCCCAGGTGGCTAAAAAGTCTAAAAACTCAGGCCTTTCTACAAAAACACGGGGGAAATCTTCTGAGAAAGCTGCGAGAAAGCCCATATCAAGACTGCAGAAACCGATTACGTCGCAAACAAAGTCAGGGGTTATTTCTTTAGCGAAGACTACGAATGATCGTGCTTTGTTGGTCGTTGAATCTCCAGCAAAAGCGAAGACATTGAAGAAGTACTTGGGTTCAAAATTTTCAGTTCAGGCTTCTGTTGGCCATGTGAAAGACCTGCCCAAATCCAAAATAGGAGTCGATTTAGATCATAACTTTACGCCTCAGTACGAAATCATTCGAGGAAAAACTAAGATTATCGCTGACTTGAGAAAAGCAGCAAAACAATCGGATATTGTTTACCTAGCGCCCGACCCGGATCGAGAAGGGGAAGCAATTGCGTGGCATATCGCCGAGGAGCTAAAAGGAACCAATCCCAACATCAAACGGGTCATGTTCCATGAGATTACCCAACGCGGTGTTAGAGACGCCATGGCCCATCCGACTGAGCTAGATCCTAAGGTCTACGATGCGCAGCAGACTCGAAGAATTATGGATCGCCTGGTTGGATACCAGATCTCCCCTCTCCTTTGGAACAAAGTAAAACCTGGGCTTTCAGCAGGCCGAGTACAATCCGTCGCTGTCCGGATTATCGTAGAAAGAGAGCAGGAAATTGGGGCTTTCCATCCTCAGGAGTACTGGTCTATTGAGGTTACACTCCAGGGGAAAAATCCACCTCCGTTCCTTGCGCGGCTTGTTAAAATAGATGAAAAGAAGCTTCCCACACTTTTAGGAAACGACGCCCATTCTATCGCTGAAGACCTAAGAAAATTGCCCTTTTCCGTTCTTCATGTTGAGCATAGGGAACGAAGGCGGTATCCCTTCCCTCCCTTTACAACGAGTAAGCTTCAGCAGGAAGCAGCCCATAAACTACGGTTTTCAGCAAAACGAACCATGTCCCTTGCCCAACGACTTTATGAAGGTGTCGAATTAGGGAAAGAAGGGTCCGTAGGTCTCATCACTTATATGAGAACAGACTCAGTTCGTTTAAGTCTAGATTCTGTTCAAGAAATTCGTAATTTTATCTCCAATCGCTACGGGGCTGCGCTCCTCCCCAAGGATGCTATCGCCTATAAAAACAAAGGTGGAGCTGCCCAAGATGCGCACGAGGCGATTCGACCTACCTCTATCCAGTATGATCCAGACACAGTACGCAGGTTGCTCTCTGCAAAGTCAGTAGGTTCTGAAGACCAAAAGCGAGAGCTCGAAGATTTAATTCGCCTTTACCAACTCATTTGGAACCGGTTTGTTGCATGCCAAATGAAGCCAGCAGTCTACGATCAGACTCTTGTCGATATCAAAGCAGGCCGATATGAGTTACGTGCCTCCGGCCAAGTATTGGTCGAGCCAGGTTTTACCTTAGTTTATGAGGAAACACTGGAGCAGAAAACAAAGACTACCGCAGACCCAGACGAGGTTGACGAGCAGGCCTCCTTACCAAGCCTGACTGAAGGGGAATCTTTGACCGCTTTGCAAGTGGATCCAAACCAGCACTTCACCCAACCTCCGCCAAGATTTAGCGAAGCGACCCTGGTAAAAGAACTAGAGGAAAATGGGATTGGTCGACCCTCAACCTATGCAAATATTTTGTCTACCATTCAAGAGCGTGGATATGTCGAAAAGAAAGAAGGCCGGTTTGTCCCAACCCTACTAGGGCAGAAAGTGAACTCTCTCTTAGTTCAAAGCTTTCCAGACATTTTGGATGTAGAATTTACCGCTCAGATGGAGAACAATTTGGACAAAATTGAGGAAGGGGAACAAGAAATGAAAGGGCTCTTAACAGAGTTCTATAAGCCCTTCAAAAAGGAGCTTGATCAGGCTCTGGTAGAAATGAAGGATTTGCGTCATGAAGAGATCCCTACATCGCTTCTCTGTGAGAAGTGTGGAAAACCGATGGTGATTAAATGGGGACGTAATGGAGAATTCTTAGCCTGTACCGGGTACCCAGAATGTAAAAACACCAAGGAGTTTACCCGCACCGAAACAGGCGAAATTCTTCAGAAAGAAGAAACCAAAACTGAAGAGGTCTGTCCTACCTGCGGAGCAAACATGGTTGTAAAGCGAGGACGATTTGGGGAATTTTTGGCCTGCTCAAGGTATCCAGAATGTAAAACAACAAAACCTATCACCCTAGGTATCCCCTGCCCTAAACCTGGATGCGACGGCACCATTACAGAAAAGCGTTCGAAACGAGGAACTGTTTTCTATGGTTGTACAAATTACAGTAAAACCAAATGCGACTTTGTGTCCTGGGATCGACCTGTAAAAGAAACATGTCCTCAGTGTGGTGCTAAATACCTTTTCTGTAAAGAAACGAGAGAGGGGCGTAAACTGCGTTGTGCCACTTGTAACTACCGAAACACTCCAGACGAAGAATAGAATGTTTATCCAACCTTCTTATGGCAAGCCCACGTATCTGCAAGCACCTGGGTTATAAAGAGGGAAGGAGCCGCACATTTCATGCATTCATACGCTTTTCGCATCCGTAAGTGAGAGCCAGACCTTATAGTATTTCCCTGTTCAGAACAGAACTGCGGTATTTTTCTCTACCAATCATTCCCATTTCCGCTGGCTGAGTCATCGCTTTCGGCTCCCCAATCTGATTCCGAACCTGTATCACCGAATGTTTCTCCTACCTGCCCAGTATCAGGGCGGAGCCAGTCATCATGGTTGTTTACGGAACCTGGCAAAGGCGCTGCGCCTACATGTCCCTGCCTTCCTGTAACTTGATCATAAAGCCAATTTCCCGCCATGGCACCAGCAATTCCCCCTAAAACAGGCTTTGCCCAACCCCCTGAGTCAGGACCTGGATACCCCCCATAGGGACCTCCAGATGTATAGGGACCTGGAGGTATATTTGTTGAACCAGTTCCCCCCATGTGACCACTTTGATTGCGACGGCGGATCATAAATAAAATGATTGCAATTCCTCCACCTAACAGCAAAACCCATAGCCAAGTACGAGAATGTGTTTCTGTCTGAACTTGCATGTTTCGAGAAACGTCCGGCTGTAATAGATTGGTTTTCAAGAATCTTAAGCCCTCAAGCAAACCCTCGTCGTAGCTACCCCGTCTAAAGTGATCAAGCATTAATTCATGCAGACGGTATCCCTCAGGAAATTGTTCTTTTGTATTCCGGCCTACAACAATCTCAAGCTTATGGGGATTTTTTACTATGTAGATCAGAATCCCATTTACGCGGCGCTCTTGAAATGCTTCCTCTGCTGCTTGCAAGGCATTCTTATCTGGGGATAATGAAGGGATTGTTATAACAACCACTTCTTTTGGAGGTCGAGTGTTTGTATAGACCTCTGCTATGATCTTCTCTGCTTGGATGATGGTATTCGCGCTAAAAAACCCTGCCCTATCCTCCAGGAGGGGTCGAAAACTTTCAGGAGCAGCTTCTGCTTTAACCAGGTATCCCTGCAGGAGGAGTCCTATCACAACGAAACTGCTTGTCAAAATCCGTCTGAATTTAAACAATGAAACAAAGCTATTCTTTAACATAATCTTTCCTTAAGGTCCCTATGAGGTACCTAGAGTTTACAAAATAATCCTTCTCCTTAGACTCTGCAAGGATATCTAGTTTGGGAGGCTCAATCGCATTCAATAAAGCAACCGGCAGGTCTTTACTGCTCATAAAAACTAAGCTATAATAACAACTTCCATGTCTAACGAGTCCTCTCCTATCACCCTCTCTAAGCCTGCTTTCCTTTCAGCGTGTGAAATGATTCAACTGGTTCTGCCCAAAGATACAAATACGCGGGGAACTCTATTTGGAGGACGGATGATGGAATGGGTGGACATTTTGGGAACAATTGCAGCTGCAAGACATGCAGGAACTCATGTAGTAACAGCATCCATCGATTCTATGCAATTTTATTCTCCTATCTATGTAGGCGAAGCCGTCATACTTAAGGCTGGTATCAACGAAGCCTTTCGTACATCGATGGAAGTAGGAGTCCGGGTTGAAGTGGAAGATCCGAGAGAACCCCAAAAGGGACGTCGCCACTCAGCGAAAGCCTACCTCACTTTTGTGGCAGTGGATGCAGAGGGCAGGCCCTGCGCGATTCCTAGGGTCTTACCGGACAATCCTGAAAACCTTCGAAGGCAGCAGGAAGCACGCATTCGAAAAGAGATTCGAAAGAAAATGAGCGCCTAAGCAAACTTCCACACACTCTCTAAAACAAACCCCTGAATACAACCTCGCTAAAAGCATAACTGTTTGAGGGAGTCTTCTTATCCTGTTTCTGAAGATTCTTCCAACATTTGAGGAAGATACAAAATCCGATGACAGCTTGTACAAGTTTCTACCGAATCACCTCGATAGAGGTTGTTATAAATTTGGGGTGAGATTTGTATACGACAGATGCTGCAAATGCTTTGTGATGCCGATGCCATCATAGGCCATCTTTGATTCTTTCTTAGCGTTTCGTACTGTTTAAGGAGAACAGGCAGTATTTTTTCGGTGAATTCTATACGAGAAAACTGGGCCTGCTGAGCTTTTTCTTCCAACTCCTTCAGTCGAGCTTGGCTCTCAGCTTCTTGGATGGCAAGTTCTTGTGTATACTTAGCTAATTTTTCTTCCTGAAAGACGATCCTTGTTTTCTGCTCAAGAAGAGCATCCGACAACCGCTTCAGCTCTTCTTCACGTAAATCTAGCGCCCTCCGATTGGTATCAATCTCTCGCTGAAGGGCATTGGTCTCTTTGGCGTTCCTCACCTGAGAAAGTCTAGATTTGCTTTTTGCAATTTGTTGGGCGAGATTTTTTTGCTCTTCCTCTTGAGATTTATAGAAGGTTTCTGTTTCTGCCAGAGTTTGTTTCTCCTTCTCGAAACGTTTCTCCATCTCAGCGAGAGCCCGTTTGGCATCAGCCAACTGCTTAGGAAGAGTACTAAGGACCGTAAACATCTCCTTCACTTGGGCATCCTGCGACTGTAAGAGCCGAAGCAATCTCAGCTGTTCTTTCAAAGAATCCTCCTCTAATATGGGCCCACCTGGACTCGAACCAGGGACCAGCCGGTTATGAGCCGGCGGCTCTAACCAACTGAGCTATAGGCCCTACAAAGAACTACATTAGCGGATTGTTTTTAATTTCGCAAGTATCAGAAGAAAAATTTAAAAACTCGTTCTTCCGCGAAACTAATTTTGTTTAGGGCAAAATTTTTGGCTCGAGAGAGAAGCTTTGATATGCATGACTCTGCATAATATTAGAAGAGATAAAGGCCAGAGAGAATGAAAGATTCGCTTTGGTTACCTTCGTCGGGGATTGCGCTTCCTTGGTTTCCTTTTTGGCTTGGCTACCTTCGCTGGTGTAGGAGTCACAACAACAATGGTTGTTGCTGGAGGGGCTGTTGGAGGAGCAGAGGGTGCCACAGGTGCCACAGGTGCTGCTGGTGGTGGAGGTAACGCAGGCGCAGCGGGGGGCTGAGGCACCACAATCACGACAGGAGGAGGTGTTGATGGGGCATTGGGCGTTACAACAGTGACCCCACCTGAGGGTGCGGCTGTCGGCGGAGGCGTTGCAGGTACGCTAGGCGCTGGGGGAGGCGTAGCTGCTGCTGTTATAGACGAAGGCGGAGCTTGCGGTGCTGGAGGGGTCGGAACAGGCTTAGAAGCAGGCACTGGTTCAATGGGTCTTACAAGGATAGGCTCTTTTTGTTCCTTTGGCCAGGGAGCAAAGGCAAGCTTTGCTAAAAACCGTGCGTCTGCTGTTGCAGCCTGGTGTAACACTCCGACTCCACCGGCTAAACTTAAGGTGAAGAATCTTCCTAGAGGGATATGGGTACCTAGGAGGAGATCTAGATTCATGGCACCTCGAGTAAATCTATCGTCCCGAAGGATGTCGGTTCCAAACAGAGCTTCTAAGCCTATCTGAAAGTGGTCTTTTATGTTTCCATAACCAATGGCAAGACCAAATTGCAGCTGAGAACCTGTCGTGTTTCCAGCATTATCAACAGGTTCATTGCCAATTTTTGCTGCTGAGCGGTAATAGAAATTTGAGGTGAATGCCCATACAGCGGCATGGTTGCTTCCTTCATTACGCAACACACCTGCTAAGACGATTTTGGGAATCACTCGAGCTTCCTGATCTCCCACTTGCTCAGCAATTGTATCTGTAAATTTTCGCAAAGGTAAAAATGCATTTGCCCCGATGTTTAACGAAATTCCATCTTTGTAAGGCTGACCTGCTAGTCTTAACATAAGGCCAAACCGTGGATCACCAAGACCCACCCCTGACAAAGGTGCAATTCCATTTGTAGGAGTTCCCTGCTCGTAAAACGTCAATGGCCACGATACAGAAATTTGGACTCGATCTAAGAAGGAACCTGCTAAATTTAGGTGACCAAAAATCTGATGTTCTAGGGGAACCGGACCTTGCGGCTCATCAAATGGGAATCGATCAGTGGTTCCAAATACTAAGGGTCGATAGGCATAATCTAAAGTAAAATCTACTGCGAAATAGCGCACCGAACTATACCAAGGATGGTCGATATAGAAACCCCATTCTCCCGGTGCTGTAGGTTCATATCTATTTGTTTGGAATCCCTGCAGGGGTTGCGTCTTCCCTAGAAAGGGAAAAAGACAAGCTCCGACAAAAAATCCTAAAGAGACAAGTTTAGAAACAGAGGAGAAAACACGTTTTGTGTGAGAGTTTGGTGGATGCATTTTGGTATGTTAACGACGGCCTGTAAGGATGTCACGTAAATTTCTATATTTCTTCATTTATCTCTAACCATGAAGCATCTCTAGCCGCGGAGGACACCAAACAGACAATTCGATACTTATGAATCTTCCGAGGAGGTCTGTTCGATTTGCTTTTGAAGCAATCCTATATTTGACTTCATATTGTCGATAGGAAGAATCCCGGCTGGATCTATAAATTGCTGGCCGGCAGGTGGGTCATGTTTTAGGAAAATCTTTAGTTCCGTTTTATTAGAAGGCAATGATCTCAAATAAATAGAACCTTCATGTGAAACCAAAGAATAAGGCAAGGACCTCCAGGAAACCAGACGGTCCTTTACGTCAGCAACAATCTCCGCATCTAAAATAAGTGGTTCATCCTGCGAGTCTCTGATCTGCCAGAATACTTTCGATTCTTCCGTAGATAACAATTCAAAAGATGGACTCCATAGCATGGGTAGATGCTGAGGTTGCCGAATGAATGAATATACCGAGGAGATAGGGGCATCTATCACGACCGTATCCTCTAGCAAAAGTCCTTCCTCTTCTTTTTCAAACTCGGTTGTATTAATTTGGAGTTTCTGGTAAAGCCTACTATAGCCGCGAAGTCCTCTAAGAACCAATCCACCGCCTACAAAAGAAAGGAATGCTCCCTTCAGCGACTTTCTCGACATTCCGTAGGCAACCAAAGCCCCTCCTAAGACTCCAGAGATCCACCGATCCATTTCTCCCATGTTTTTCTCTCTAAACGGGGTGAAGCCACCCTCCTCTGTTTCATCTCCATCAAGGAAAGTTAGGGAATCAGATTGTGGAAGTGAATCGAAGGAATCTGGCGTTAAGGGAGTCATCGCTTGCGAAAGTTTCGATGAACGCATTCCCATCGATAAACGCACTCCTTTGGACGAATGTATGGAGGAAGGAGAATCCTGCTCTCTTTGAGTGGGTAGCGCATCTTTATGCTTCTTTAGTCGAGGTTTCCGCTGTCTTCTTATTGAAGATTTTGTTACGGATGATTTTGTCATAGAACTCACCCCCTCTGTGAATCTTCAAGATTCATAAACCATTTGTTGGCCCCAAGAATTTATCTGAACCACGTCTATCTTAGCGAAACCTAGCTTTTGTACCAAGTAGAAAATCTTTCCGGTTCTTGCTTTTTTGCGCTAAAGTACCCAGCAAACGAAAGGAATCCACTTTATGCGTACCAAACGAAAACTCAAACGTCGCTCTCGCTCTCATGTTGCTTTGGTGAAAAGCTCTCGTAGCCGCAGAGTTCGCTCTCGGGCAAGCAATGCACGACGAACCTCCGCACGACGAAAGAAAACAGCTCTTCGGAGAATGGGTTCACCGTAACTCCTTATCTCTGTTCCTTTCCGTGAATCTTTTTCCGAAAGCGCCTTTTTAGAAAATAACTTAAACCTTGTCGATAGATAAATGGCAAGTGTCTAGAGTATTTATCCACTGCTATCATCTCCCTACATTGTAAGATGTACTAAGCGCAGGCTCGTATGGAGCTCGTCGACAAGAATTTTCGCATTCCTACACCGATGAAGATCGAGAAAATCGAATGAAGCGACAAATTTTCGGCAGATGTCTTTGGCTGTCAAAGGGACGGAGAGAAAAGAAACCTATCCGGCATATGCAGTGTGGGGAACTAGATGGGCTCATGTGGAGATCTTTAACTTAAGATTTGTATACTTCTGGGGCCTAGTATGCAGGAGCTGGCCTGACAGGAGACGAACCTGAAGGAGGTGCCACGATGACACGGCCTGGGCCGGACGTGCTTGGTGGATGGACAACTGGACCAGCAGGTGGGGCCGTCCGCACTGGAGGATTCTCCCGAATCGGCGGAGGTGCTACGATCACAGGACCCGGTGCTGGTGCCTGCGGAGGGATAGGCGCTGGCCGAGGTCCTATCGGAGGAGCCTGATTTCCCATGGGTGGAGCAGGCCGTACCGGAGGAGGTGGATTGTACACTGGTGGCTGTGGTGCGGGTGGACGATACACGGGTGGTGGAGTTGGCTGTGGCTGGTACACGGGTGGTGCTGGCCGAGGTCCTACAGGCGGAGCCACTACCACTGGGGGCCGACCGGGCCCTGGAGGAGGTAACGGTCCAGGGCTTTGGTAGGGAGGTGCCTGGCGAATCGGAGGAGATGCTACCACAGGTCCTGTCCCTCGATGAGGAGGAGCAACGATCACAGAGCCAGGACGATACCGTGGAGGCAGAGGTCGTCGAGCCACTCCTGTCGGTGGTGTAACAATCACAGGCCGACGGCTCCATCGAGGTGCATAGTAACGGTTTCCAATCCAACGAGGAGGAATGTAGTATGTCGCTCGTGGATCGTAGCCATAGGGAATCGATTCGCAGTGGCCTGGATACCATGCCCAGGAGGAACGCCAGTACCAGCTACCCGGGACAA
This sequence comes from uncultured Myxococcales bacterium, assembly GCA_964537055.1. Taxonomy (GTDB): domain Bacteria; phylum Myxococcota_A; class Polyangia; order Palsa-1104; family JAEUJZ01; genus CAZHYV01. The sequence continues at coordinate 183,306 of CAZHYV010000001.1, read as the reverse complement.
AAATGCTTCCGACGGGGCAATTTAGGTAGGGATCTTCGTAGATGTCTGGAGGAGGTGCCTGTGTGACTTCGATGTATGTATCGTCATCAACCGTTGATATAACAAATGAGTCTGCCGGTTGTACCTCATATTCGTCCGCATAAACTGGAGGTGGCGAAGCAACGACCCTGCCCGGAGGCGGTGGTGGAACTACTCTTGTCGTATAGTATCGGCCCCCGCATGCGCCCGCTACAGACACAGCTGCGAGAAGGATAAATAGATTATGCTTTGACATGATATTCTCCATAAAATTGAGTCTTTTGAAATGAGGCTTTCTTGTTGTAAGTCATTTTTTGCTAAATGGCAACTGTTTTTCGGATTCTCCCCTCTCCTATTTCTCTTGCTTATCTTCTTACTTCTTACTTGCACATCTTCAGCAAAATCCGGTAGACTGCGTCGCTATGACGACATTCCGTTCGGCAGATCCAAAACAGAGCTTCCCTTCTTTAGAGGAGGAAATTTTAGCATTCTGGCAGAAACAACGTATTTTCGAGAGATCAGTAGAACAGGGCATTCGAGAAAACCGTCCCTGGTTTGTCTTCTTTGAGGGGCCTCCCACAGCCAATGGGAAGCCTGGTATTCATCATGTGCTAACTAGAGCATTTAAAGACGTAATCCCTCGGTATAAGACGATGCGTGGCTATTATGTGCCTCGGAAAGCAGGTTGGGATTGCCATGGTCTCCCCGTCGAAGTAGAAGTTGAAAAGAGGCTTGGTCTCACAGGCAAAAAGCAGATTGAAGCGTATGGCGTTAAGAAATTTAATGAGCAATGCCGTGAGAGCGTGCTTCGCTATATCCATGATTGGGATCGGCTGACGGAACGGGTCGGCTTTTGGTTAGACACCAAGCATGCCTATAAGACGCTGGATAATTCTTACATTGAATCTTGTTGGTCCTTACTCAAAGAATTATGGAACAAAGACCTTCTCAAACAGGATTATAAAATCACTAAGCACTGTCCACGATGTGGCACTTCTCTCGCTGAGGCTGAAGCAAATCAAGGGATGAAGGAACATGTCGAAGATCCAGCCGTTACTGTAAAGCTGGTCTTGCACCCTGGCCAAAGGTTGCCTTTTGGAAGCCACACAACGGATGAAGCTGAGACTTCTCTTTTGGTTTGGACAACAACCCCTTGGACCTTGCCAGCCAACGTGGCCGCTGCCCTGCATGAGAATGCTGACTACGTGTTATGTGAGCGGATGGACAAGGCCTCCGGCGCTTCTACGAATTTGCAAGAACGATTCATTCTCCTTGCAAGCCAAGCAGAACGAGTATTAGGAAAAGTGAAAATTTTAGGTACGGCCTCCGGGAAAGGACTAGCGGGGCTTCGATACCAGGCTCTTTATTCATCAGCGCATCTCAGCGGAGTTTTGGCAACCCAAGAAGAAAGTGCTCATGCTTTCCAAACGATTCTGGATCCGTCGGTATCTGCCGATGAAGGAACTGGGATTGTGCATATCGCTCCTGCCTATGGGGATCTTGAGGTAGGAAGAAAGCACAACCTACCTATCTTTTTTTCTGTCGGACTTGATGGAATTTTTCTACCCACCTGGGAACGATTTGCTGGAAAGTTCTTCAAGGAGGCCGATCCACTCATTATTCGCGACCTCAAAGAGCGAAGCTTGCTGGTAAAGAATGAAAGGACTCATCACAGCTATCCATTCTGCTGGAGATGCGATACTCCCCTTCTCTACTTTGCCAAAACGAGTTGGTATATAAAAACAACGGCCAAAAAAGAAGAGATGCTCACAGCAAATGAACAAATTCATTGGTTTCCTTCGCACATCAAAGAGGGCAGATTTGGAGATTGGCTTCGAAACAACGTTGATTGGGCCATTTCCCGCGAACGCTATTGGGGAACCCCACTCCCTTTATGGAAGTGTAGTAGTTCCTCTTGTGATGAAACCCTATTTATCGGGAGTATCAGTGATTTAAGTGAACAACTAGGACGCAACATTGACACTGACCCTCATTTTGACTTGCATCGTCCCTATGTTGATGAGCTCTCCTGGCCTTGTGCGAAAGCGAAATGCGATGGGACGATGGGACGAGTGAAGGAGGTTATTGACTGCTGGTTCGATAGCGGAGCCATGCCTTACGCTCAGCACCATTATCCATTTGAGAATAAAGAAATTTTCAAAAAGTCATTCCCAGCAGATTTCATCTGTGAAGCTGTAGACCAGACCAGAGGATGGTTTTACACTTTACATGCCCTGTCTGTTCTTACGCAAGGAGGCCCTGCTTACAAAAACTGTATCGTCCTTGGGCACATTCTGGATGAGCAAGGACGAAAGATGGCCAAACGCCTTGGCAACATCGTCGATCCTTGGACGGTTTTGAATGCTGAGGGTGCAGATGCCTTAAGATATTATCTTTATACGGCTTCTCCACCTGGGCAGCCAAGACGATTCTCACAAAATTTGGTAAGACAGGGGCTACGGCAATTCATGTTAACCCTCTGGAATTGTTATGGTTTCTTTGTTACCTACGCGGAAGCTGAGTACCATCTTTTGGGGAAAGAAATGATCTCTTGGGAGGCAAGACCTGTGATGGACCAATGGATTTTGGGCAAACTCCATCGTTTGGTAGCATCGGTCACGCAGGACCTAGACAGCTACGATATTACAAACTCTCTCAGACGAATGAACGAATTTATCGACGAGCTCTCCAATTGGTATGTGCGAAGGAATCGAGACCGCTTTTGGTCGAGTCTAGAGGGTCCTCAAGGCAAGGTCGAAGGGGAACTCGAAAGAAGTAAACGCGCCGCCTACCAAAGCCTTTATGAATGCCTCAGAACCTTATCACAGCTCCTTGCACCTTTTCTGCCCTTTATCAGTGAGTATATCTGGCAGAATCTTGTACGAGCGCTTGATCGGAATGCTGTAGAAAGCGTCCATCTTGCTTCGTGGCCAAAAGCCGATGAAGGCCTTATGGGAGAGACTACAAGGCTTGTTAAAGAAATGGAGGCAGTGCTAAAAGTAGTCAACCTGGGAAGAGCCGCTCGTGTCGAACAGGCGATCAAAATCAGACAACCTCTGCGTGCAGTGAAGATTCAGGCAGTCACCAAAGATGCACGAGAGACGCTTTCTCGATTTGAGAAAGAGATTAAAGAGGAACTCAACGTAGAAGAGCTCGAGTGGGTTTCTCCCCATCAGCCCTTGGTGGAGTATACTCTGCGGCCTAACCTTCCGGTGCTAGGTAAAAAGTATGGTCCATTGCTTAAACATATTACTCAAGCGTTTCAAACAACCTCTTTAGAAAAAACCTATGATTGGGCCCAATCCGTTTTGGCGCAACGACCGATCGAGCTAACACTACCTCAGGGATCTATTGAACTTACTCCCGAAGAAGTACTACTTAGCACCCAATCGGCACCAGGATTTGCCGCCCAGGCAGATTCGGGCTGGGTTGTTGCCCTAAGTACAGAGATTACGCCCGAGCTGCGAGAGAAAGGCATAATTCGAGAAATGATCCGCACGTTAGGCGATCTGAGGAAGCAGGTGGGATGCAAAGTTACAGACAAGGTCAAGGTAGGATTCTTCAGTACGGATGAACTGCTGATCTCTATTGTTACAAAATACGCTTCTGTGGTGCAGAGTGAAACGCTATGCACTTTAATTCACAGGCCCTTAGAGCTTGCCCAAGCTAAAGCCGACCTAGAGCTTGACGAATCGGTGTTAGAGCTTACCTTATCTAAAATCGAACCTTAAGATAAGGTAAAACTCTAAAAATTCTTATGCCCCAAACATTCTTTTCTCACCCCTTTTCTGTTGCTGAATCTCGTAGGATCGCCGATCAGGCTTTTGCCTTTTATCAACAACAATACGCATATTATCAACCTACCTTAGAATGGAAAACAGACAACGAAGCACAGCTTGGTTTTATGACGAATGGAATTCGCCTGTCTGCACGAGTCTGGCTAGAACCAAAACTTATCCGTCTTGAAGTAGCCGTTCCTTGGTTCCTTCGTGTCTTTGAGAAGAAGGCACTCGAGAGGGTTCGCGAGGAGTTGAACCGATGGTTTTCTGGGGATTAGGTTTTTATCTTCTTACTTTTTAACCTGCAGAATGTGGCCCTTTGAGTATGCAGAAAACTCAGGAGCATACATCGATTGAAGTGTGGCCGGACCAACCCTAAACGTTCCTGTCATGTTAGCACGAAGTCGATATTTAAGTGTGTACTCACCCTGAGGAAGGCTTTCCATAAAGAAGTTAGTTCCGTTATCACGAACCTCCTCAAAACGTCCTAGACCTAGGTCATAATAGTACTTAGAAGTAAGCTGCTCAGGTTCATATCCTGCAGGTCTTGGATCAAACAGATGGACATACTCTGCCGAATGCTTACTGTAAATCTGGAGCTGCACCTCAATTTGGTCCCCTGTTCTGACAAGACTCCTCTCTTCAAGAGGCAACAGTACTGTTTCTGTCCCTCTTTGCTCACGTTTAAAGTAACGTCGGATGATATGAAAAAAATCTCCACGCTCCTCTTGGGGTAGCTGCTCGGTAGAAAAACTCCAGGATGCCGATGCAAACATAACTCCCTTTGTAGATTTTTCTATCTCTATTTTTGCATCTTTAGAGCTTATTTCATGGCCTGGGATAAACCATTGTCCTTTCCCTACGTATTTATCAGGATCAAAAACGAAGTTCTTCTTCTGAGGTCCCGTATATACTGTTACTTCCTCACGAACCCCAAGTGATTGCTCTTTTTTCATATAATGCACTAATGCATAAATGACCTCAGCGGTTGCACGGGTAGACTTCCATTGGTTCAGCTTCTTATTCAGCATCAACCAAAGGACGAGCCCATCTTTCTTTGGATGGTTGGGTTCAATCTCCATAAGGACTCGCAATGCATGAGCGTGACTTTCAATGGTATCGTTATACCAAAGCCAAGACCTCTCCTCGGGCTGCCAGAATGTTCCTTGGTCGGCCGATGTTTTGGCCGAATCCATCACACTAGCAAATACCAATTTAGCATCGCTAGGTCGTCCCATTCGGTGTAAGGTTAAGGCAAGCAAGCTTTTTAAATAGGGAGATTGATCTTTCCAGTGTTTGAAAGAGGTGTTTAACATTTGTTTCCTCTGTGACAGAGGAAGCACATCTCCGATCCAAGAAGGATCTGGGTAAGAGGTTGCCGCATAGTTTAGCAAGATGAGAAATCCTAAATTATCGTCCAGAGAAGATAACTTATCTAGATGTTTTTCGTTTATATAAAAACTTAAATATTTCCATCCGTTGGTCACCATTTCTTTAGGAATCTCTATACCAAATTCTGTGGCCTTTGCGAAACCGTACATTAGATAGAGAGTCATGTAAGGTGAGGAAGGTCCTCCAGGAAACCACGGGAACCCCCCATCTTCCCGCTGCATTTTCTTTAATTTCTGCAGGGCTTGATCACGATGCGCTTTAGCTATGCTAGGATCTAACAAATGAATCCACTGGGTCTCGTTTTCGTCTCCACCTTTGGCCTCCATAAGCCAGGGAGTTTCTTCCATAAGAGCCTTGCGGTTTGCATCTACCTCGTCAAAAGAGGCATAAGGTCTTCTTCTCTTCGAAAAATCTTTCCCCATCTTAGCCAAACTGGGATTTGTCTGGAAGATCGAAGAAAGGATTCCTGCAGACAAAAAGCGATTCAAGGTTTGCTCAGAACATTCGTAAGGATAATACGATAAATATGGAACAGCTTTTAAAATGGTAACTAGTAGCTGAGCATCTACGGTTACCACCAGCTGCTCATTCATGCGACTCGGATCATCCTGTTTCTTCAGATCTTCGAACACCATCGTTCTTTTATCAATATTTCTTAATGTAACAAAACGCGATTGAGTTAAGTGCATCCGACTTGGCAGAATGGGCAGCGGACGTAACTCTCCATCAGAGACTGTTCCGGTTTTTGCTTGTACCTTTACAGTAAATAAACCTACTTGTTTCGGAGCAACCACCGAAAATGAGAATGTCTTGCTCTTTCCTGGAGCTACTTGGAAAATTCGATCTTTACTTTGGGTTTTGTTAATTTGGAACAGTGCATTCACATTTTTTTGGGTCTCTGGATCAACAAACTCTATATCCAGTGTCCCCTTAAGCTCCTTATCACCAGCATTATTTACCATGACTTGAAATTCAGCGAGGTCTCCTTCTCGTAAAAAACGAGGAATATAAGGACGGACCATAAGCTCTTTCACCGTTTTCACTTCTTTTTTTACAGATCCTGATGAAAGGTCCTTTGTCATAGCATGAATCCATAAATTCCAGGCAGTGACCGAATCGGGCGCCGTAAATTCAATTGTGACGGTGCCGTTTTTATCTGTCAGAAGTTGAGGTTTAAAAAAGGCGGTTTCTGAAAAGTTTTCACGTAAGGGTGATTCCGTGGAGGGCTGACTTCCTCCTACGGTTATAGGGTTAGATTGTTTCTCTTCCTCTAACTTATTTTTTCCAGCTTTATCCTTGGAAATTATACCATCTTGGGACGAAAATTTCATACTTACGGGCGATGGCGGAGGGGCTCCCACAGGATTTATCGTATACGTACCCAAGCCCCCGATCCCTATTCCCTCTAAAAGGACCAGCTGATCCTGGGTCAAGGTAGGACCTGAGGGAACCTCGACCCAGGTCCCTCCTTCCCAATAAACGATTTGCCCATCGCTACGACCAAGGCTGGTTTTTGTTGTTTGCCACCATGGGATAGAGGTTCCTGCAGGAAATAGAGATTGCACTGAAGGAACACTATGCGGCCCGAACAGATCTAAGCTTTTATCATACATATAGGCAAGCACCTCTGCAGCCTGAACCGAAGCAGGGGTTCCTTTATGATCTTTAATCCGGATTTGCCATGCCTCTTTCTCTCCAGGCTTCAGCTTGTCACGGAATGTTAAGAATTCAATATTCAGCAGTTTATTCGTCCAAGGAACATTCAGGACTTTCCTTATTTGAATCCACTGATGATCGCGGAGGGTAGAGAAGGCAATCCAAAAACCTCCCCGATCTGCCTCGGTAATAGGGATTTCGATAATTCCTTGTTCCTTCTCAGTTAGATATTTCCGACTCATCCTTTTACTTCCTCGGAAAACTTCTAGATAAACAGGTTGGTTTTTAAACCCTGTTGCCACAAGAACACGCGCTTTTTCTCCTACCATCAGTGTATCTTTTTGTAGCAAAAATTGAGCGGGTAATGGTAATGGATATGTAGGGTCAACGACGATAAAATTCTTCCAGACTTTCCGCACTTGGCCATAACCATCTTTTGTCTCATAGTAAAATCGGTATGCGCCTTTACCAAGACGGGGTAGCTTTACCTTTGCCCTCCCTTGCTCGTTATGAGTTATCGTACCTTTAAAAATTTCCTCCCCCTCTGTCCACTTGCCAATGGTCCTCTCTGGCTGATATTCTGTCGTTTCCCTAGGCGACATAAAGTCTGAAGGAAGCGCCTTAAAGTATGGGTCATTGATTGAGTCCTCGGAATATGGCTCCTCAGAAGGTAAATGGACTGAAGAAGGTGAATTTAACGCATTCACCCAAAATCTTCCCTGACCTGCAAGGGGCGTTCCATTTAGGTTTGACCGATATACTTCTAGGATGCCTTCCTGGCCTAGTTCAAAAAAGCCTGGTTCCATCGTGATGTTTGCTTCAACATCAACAAATCCAAGCTGGATAATTTTCGAGATGGTCCTTGTCTCTCCTCCCTCATCCGTAAGGTCTGCAGAAATTTGATAACTGTAGCTCACATTTTTATCTTCTCTTTCATCCGCTTTTGCTAAGAAAGGTACCAAAAAGCTACCATCTTCTTTGAGCGATGTGGTACCTGTAGCAATGATCTGGGTTTGTACATGTTCCTGATATCTGTATTCCCACCAGGGATAAATCGGAGTCCGTGTCACATTCCAGGAAACTTTCCCCTGGGTTACTGGAAGACCAAAGTAGTATCTAGCTTCTCCGAACAGCGTTACAGTTTTATTAAGCCGCATCGGATCTTTCGATTCGCGAAAGGTGAGCTCGAATGTGGGACGCTTGTACTCTTCCACTTGAATTGTATGACTTCCTGGAATTGAAGAAGAAATTTGCCAGGCTCCAAGGAGTTTTCCTCGAGGAATGATAAACTCACCTACTGCTGAACCAAACTCATTCGTAGAAACATTCTGACGAGCAACTTCTTGAGCATTGCTATCTAAAAGTCGGATGATTGCTGGTTTATGAGTAAAAAGAGTCGGCTTAGCTGTACTCTGCTTCTTGTGGTAAGCAACGATTTTAAAATAGATTTTTTGTTCAGGACGGTATGTACTTCGATCAGTATAAATCATGGCAGCAGAAAAGGGTCTTTCCGTATTTCTTCTTTCCCCTATCATTGGATCGATGGCCCAGTTATCTAGGTGATGAGCGACCACAAATAAACCATAAAATTCCTTAACTTTATTTACCTTGAGCAAGCCTTCTTTGTCCGTTCGTCCTTGGTAAAACTTCTCAGGAGAACTGTTGTATCTACGCTGGTAAACGGTGATCTCGATCCCCTGAAGTGGCTCCCCCGTCATTGCGTCCAGGGCCCGAATCTCGTTATTTTCCTCTAAGGACTGCTGAACCAGAACGATATCGCTGAGCAAAAGAGTAGCTGCCTCCATGTAATTATTCTGTCCAGAAAAATCTGAAGTTGCGGAAGCAACTACAATATAAGCCCCCTTTTTTTGCAGTTTTGGGGTTACATAAAAACGGTGCCGTTTATAGTCTCCAGGATTGGGTAATGTTTCACTCCATGCAGAGATAGGTTTTTTCTTCCTCAAAAGGTTGAGAATTTTGTCGTTTGCAATCGTATATTCTCCAATGAGACCCTCCTCTTCCTCATCCTCATCGTCCAGGTATTTTCTAGGATCAATTTCGTACGCGCGAAAGTAGACCCTCTCCATATTCTTGTATAAAAGCTCGATAGACCGTTTTCCTATTCCATCATTTCGCATGGTAGATAACGAAAACTGAGGCTGTTTAATTAAACCCATTAATGAAAGACAAGCTTTTCCACCAAGAGACTGCGGAAAGGCTTGATAGCCTTCCTCTGCAATTTGATACGCCGCAACCAAATGGTTTAAATCTGTCTCATACATACTGGCTAAGGCTGCCTGTCCCATTGACCACCAAGGAAAACTTCGGTATGCCGGTAAGGTCTGTTCTAGATGCCTCCGAAGAAGAGCTTTTTCTTCCTCTTTATTAAACGATCCTCTAAGAATACGAGCTCGTGTAAGATACGCTTCTAGGCCAGCTTCTTTTTCTCCCCGCGATGTATGCCATTGTTCTAGATCTTTCAGGACGAAAGATGCTCTCTGGATTGGATGGAGATCTTTCGCTTCAACCGTTAGTATATTTTTCGTCTGAGGAATAGGAGGATCAAGCAACAGAGTTAGGTTCTGCTCGTATAGGTCGTTTTGCTCTTTTGGTGCCCATAAAGAAGTATCTACAAGTGTTTCTACAATCATGTAGCTGACGGCATCGCGAAGGGTTCCCCGAATTTCTCTCGGGTAAGTATTAGGGGTCAAAAACTCAAATTGTTCTATAGAGATACCTCCTAGGTACTCTCTTGCCGACCAGATCTTAGAATAGCTTGTTAGCACCTCTGCTAGAATCTGTTCTTGGGTCCATGCCTTCAGTTCTATTTTATTCTGCGACACTGTTTTTTCCCGTTGTGAAATCTCCCATCGGTATGCCTTCAAGTAGTTGGTTAACGCATAGGTATAGTATAATTGTAAGGCCGCCTGCCATTTCGTTCCGGTAGGCCACTGTTGTTCCTTAAGAAACTGAACTGCTATCTCGGAGGCCTGTAATCTCGCTTTTAATTGAGCTTGATGAATCAGCGCATGAGCCCATGCAGGTTCATCTTTTTCTGCCATCGCGCGTTTTCGGATTGCATCAAATTTAGATTCCGCTTCTTGGTACTTTCTCTCCTCGATAAGTTTGCTCGTCTGTTTCCACGCTAAAGAAGATAGAATTGAAGATTGTTGCTTACTGTCTTTATTAGGAGCCTCATATTGATCGGGAGCGGCACGCCCTTGTTGAGCCATACAAATGATGGAGATAATTAAGATCATGCGAGGGAGCTGCTTTATGAGTTTTCTCATCCTTTTACGATAAGAGATACCTCTAGGTTTTTCCAGCAGATTCTTAGAAGTTAACTAAACCGTGAGCAATTTTTGCACGAAGCCTTTTTTATTACTTCGCAGCTGCTTTTTTATGAAAATCGAACGAAAAATTTTCATCCCGCTGCTGCCCAGTGTAGCATGGGGTCAGGTTATCAATTCTCATGCTGTACCATCTTTTGTATTCTCTTCATATTTATCCAAAGCTTAGTTTTCTTCGGGTGGTCAGGTACGTCACGATGCGTACTTTGCTAGGCGCATTAACAGCGCTGCTCCTAGGACTTCTGCTAGGGCCTCTTTTTATCAGGTTGCTACGACGATTTCAGATAGGAGAACAAATCCGAGACGATGGTCCACAAACACATCAGAGCAAAAAGGGAACACCTACCATGGGTGGGTCTCTCATTTTATTTTCTCTTTTACTTTCTACTCTCTTGTGGTGCGATCTGACGAATCCCTTTGTCTGGATTACAGGTTTTGTTACCATCAGTTACGCAGCCATTGGCTTTGTTGACGATTACCGTAAACTTAAAGTATCCAAGCGAGGGCTGCCAGGAAAATTGAAATTCCTTCTTCAGGTCTTGGTCGCCAGCCTTGCCATAGGCTACCTGCTGTATTCACATTTCTATGTCACTGAAGACGGGACAGATTTGCGGTTTCGTCTCGCCCTTCCGCTTCTCGATTTTTACAAGTATCCCATTTTGTTACCACCTTGGGTATGTTTCGCCATTGGTGTTCTTGTGATTGTCGGTTTCAGCAATGCCGTCAATTTGACAGACGGATTAGACGGTTTGGCTATTGGGCCTACCATCATTTCGTCCGGAACCTTGCTGTTTCTCATTTATGGATCTGGGGCAGTCATTAAAGGTATCAACTTAGCAGAATACCTAAAGATTCCCTCTATCCGAGGAATTGGAGAGCTTGCCATTTTCTGCGGAGCGATGGCCGGAGCAGGAGTCGGTTTTCTTTGGTACAACACCCACCCTGCTCAAGTATTCATGGGTGACGTAGGCTCTTTATCTTTGGGAGGAGCACTTGGGACCCTTGCCGTCCTTAGCAAAAATGAACTAACTCTAATCATTGTAGGAGGAGTATTTGTTGCAGAAACGGTCTCGGTGATTCTTCAAGTTGCCTCTTTCCAGCTTACAGGGAAGCGGATCTTTCGAATGACCCCCCTGCACCATCATTTTGAATTAAAAGGTTGGGCGGAACCAAAGATCATTGTGAGGTTTTGGATTATTTCTATTCTTCTTGCCCTTCTGGCCCTAGCTACATTAAAGGTGCGGTAATGTCGATGCTTCCTTCTTTCAGAGATGACTCTTTGCAAGGAAAGCGGATTGCGGTGGTAGGACTAGGAAAAAGCGGGACGGCCATCGCGAAGTATTGTGTAAAGCATGGTGCCTCTGTTTTAGGACTTGATGAAAAACCAAAATCTCTTTTATCGACAGCTGCTCTTTTGGATGAGCTGAACGTACCCGTGCAAGAGATTTCCCTTGCGCCCCTCCTCTCAAGCCATCTCATTGTTCTTTCTCCAGGGGTACCTCCAAAGCTCCCTTCTTTGCTCGCAGCCAAAGAAGCAGGCATTCCCATGGTGGGAGAGTTGGAATTTGCCGCAAAGCGGATCCGAGCTCAGATCATAGGAATCACGGGAACCAACGGAAAATCTACCGTAACCAGCCTATGTGGTGCCATTGCAAACGTGACCGGACGTCCCTCCTTTTGCGGAGGAAACCTAGGGACGCCTCTTATTGAAGCCGTCGGGACAGAGGCAGCGCAGGCTACAGGCATTGTGGTCTGCGAGATGTCATCTTTTCAGTTAGAAAACACCTCTTCTCTTCACTGCCGGGCGGCAGCAATCCTAAATGTAACTCCTGACCACCTAGATCGGTATGATTCTTTCCAAGCGTATGCAGATGCTAAGACCAGGATCGCTCAACATCAAACAAGTTCAGATATCCTGGTACTTAACGCAGATGATGGAGAGGTCTTAGCTAGTATCGAGAGGAACTATGGAAAACGGCCCGCGCTTTATTTTTCTACCGAGCCCTCTTCCAAGATGGAGCCTGCTCTCCTTCATGGACTTATCCAAAAGGACCAACTGGTTCTACAGGGGCTTCCCTCGCTGGAGAGGCAAGAATTCTATCCAATTTCTGAACTGAACCTCATTGGCCGTCACAATCTAGCCAATGTCCTTGCCGCTCTGCTTCTGATGCGAGGATCAGGGCTGGCAACATACGATCAGGCCAGAAAAGCCGTTGCAGCGTTTTTGCCTCTCCCCCACCGCATGGAGAAGGTAACTACCTTCAATGGGATTACCTACTACGACGACAGCAAGGGGACTAATGTGGATGCTGTTGCAAAAAGCCTGGACGGATTTCCTACACCGTTTGCATTAATTGCTGGTGGGAAAGACAAAGGAGGGAGTTATGCTCCTCTTGCGGAGGTTCTGACGAAAAACCAGGTTCGTGGAGTCGTCTTGATTGGAGAAGCAGCTCCCTTGATCGAAAAGGCGCTTTTGCCCAGCATCCTCCCTCTTTTTGCAGCTTCCATGGAGGAAGCGGTTTCCCTTGCCACCCGCCTTTGCCAAACCGGAGATGCCGTCATTCTGTCCCCCGCCTGTTCTTCGTTTGATATGTTTCAGAATTACGAACACCGCGCCGAAGTCTTTCGGAACGCTGTCGCCATGCTCAAAAAGAAGGAGGAGCGTGTGTCATGAGAACGTCTGCCCCCACTCCGCAAACGGGCTCTTGGATTCCCCTATCTCCCAGAGAAAGTTCCTCAAGAGCAGATTGGATTCTTTGGTTGGTGGTCTTAGGCCTTGTCGGTCTAGGTATCGTGATGACCTACTCAGCGTCAGCGATTCTCTCCTATCGATCGTTTCGTACCACAGGAGGAACCTCGTTCTTTTTACAACGCGAGTTACTTTGGGCAGCGCTTGGTATTACCGTCATGGCCATTACCTCGCACATTGACTACCGCTTTTTTAGAAAGTATGCGTACGCCTTTCTGGGCCTCACCACATTCCTACTCATCGCAGTCCTTCTCACAAAAAAGATTAATGGTGCCCATAGATGGTTTCGTCTGGGACCTCTCTCGTTTCAACCTGCCGAACTTGCCAAGATTTCTTTGGTCATCTACTTGGCTAATTCTCTATCAAGAAAGGCCAAGCAGCTCCATTCCTTTGCAGAAGGGTTTATTCCTCCGTTAATTGTATGCGGAGTACTCATGCTCCTGCTCTTGCTTGAACCAGACTTGGGAACCGCCATCATTTTATGGCTTGTGACCCTAGTGATGCTCTTCGTGGCAGGGACCAAAGTCGTATTTATCATTGCCTCCGTCTTTACAGCAGCCCCCGTAGTCTACATGAAGTTCTTGATTAACACCAAATGGCGGCTTGAACGAATTCAAGCCTTCTTAGACCCATTTTTGTACCAAAATACCGTGGGATACCAAATCACGTCTTCTCTGTTATGCGTAGGCTCGGGAGGTTTTTGGGGAGCAGGGCTTGGATTGGGCCGTCTAAAGTTCCGTCTTCCTGAGGCGCATAACGATTATATTCTTGCCGTCATCGGAGAGGAATTGGGATTTGTAGGCATCTGCATTGTGATTGGAGCCTTTGCAATTTTCATTCTCCGTGGAATCAAAGCAGCCTCGAAGGCCAAAGATATGTTCGGCTATTATCTCGCCTATGGAATCACGACTCTACTAGGCATCCAGGCTGCCATTAATATCGGCGTTGTTCTTGGGGTCCTACCCACCAAGGGACTTACGTTACCATTCATTTCTTTTGGCGGAAGTTCCTTGGTGGTTAATCTCTTCGCTGTAGGGATTTTGCTGAATATCTCAAAAGGAGAGCCAGAAAGTCCTTCTTCCTTCAAACTCTCTCGGATCTTTCACTATCTGTTCCCTACAAAGAAAAATCGCATCCTTCCTTCAGGAGGGCGAAAAGTCGTCATCCAGAAGTAAGTTCTCGGCTCCGTATCTCCTCATCTATCTTTTATCAGCGGTATCCTATTGGAGGATACTACAAAAACCACATATCCAAGCAATTTCATTTTCGTCTTTCTGCATAATTTCTAAGGACGTTCTTTTTATCAGGTATCTTCTCTTACATTTCTCGTGATCTTGTTGTACACATACAAGCATGAATCCTCATATTATCATCGCTGGTGGTGGAACTGGAGGACACCTATTTCCTGGGCTAGCCGTCGCTGAAGAACTAAGAAGCCGGGGAGCCCAGGTCTCCTTTGTGGGAACCGAGCGAGGTATCGAAGCCCGGATCATTCCCCAACACCAATATCCCCTCTATTTTTTAGATATTGTCGGGCTTAAAAGACAAGGGTTTGTGGGGACGTTCAAAAGCCTATGGAAACTTCCCAAGGCATTGCTTGAGGCACGTCGATTGCTTCGGAAGCTAAAGCCGTCGGCAGTTTTAGGAGTTGGAGGTTATGCGTCAGGTCCCATGGTATTCCAGGCGGCCCGCAGCCGGATTCCTACGGCTATTTTAGAGCAAAACTCCATTCCAGGCCTTACCAACCGAGTTCTCAGCCGATTCGTGGATCAAATTTTCACCTCATTTCCTCAAACGACCTCAGCGTTTCCCCCAAAGAAAATTCACCTCGTGGGGAATCCTGTAAGAGCTTCTCTCGATCCATCCCTTCGCATCCCAAAAGAACCGCATCAATCTCTCCGTCTGCTGGTGTTAGGAGGTTCGCAAGGCGCACGGGCGATCAATGAGCTTGTCCCGAAAGCGATTGCGCTTCTCCAAGAACAGGATCCGTCGCTGGCCCTTTCCGTAGTCCACCAGACCGGTAGCACTGATGAAGAAAGAGTGAGGCTAGCCTATCAGGAGGTAGCTCGCACGAATCCGCAAGAGGACCCAAGCCTTAGCATCCAGGCTACCGCCTTTATTCAGGATATGGCAAAGGCCTACGCCCATTGCGATCTAGTCCTAAGCCGAGCTGGAGCAACCACCCTTTCCGAGATTACCGCCATGGGATTGCCCTCTCTTTTGATCCCGTTCCCCGCGGCCGCAGATGATCACCAAACCCACAATGCGCGTTTTCTCGAAGCGGCGGGAGCTGCCATGCTTTTAGCACAGGCCCAAACAACCCCTGAGAGGCTTGCCCAAATCCTTGCCCACCTTTGCAAAAACCCTAATGAGCTCTCGGCCATGGCACAGAAAAGCAAGACGCTCGGACGCCCTCATGCGACCCAAGTCATCGCAGATTGGCTCCTTCATTCGTAAGCCCCTGTGGGTCTATCCTTCGAGGATCCTCTCTCGTTCATGGCGTCTTGGAAAATTGTCCCTTGTTTCTAGGAAAGAGATTCGGTAAAACAGCCGGATGAGAGCATGTTCTATTCTTAGTATTTTCTTCTTTTTTGGGTGTTCTTTCTCTTCTTTCGCAAATCCAGCCCTGATAGCCTCGGAGGACAATTCCTTATTTGTTCCGAAGTTTTCAGACTTCAGGGTCTCTCTTGCTCCTTCCAGCACCTCCGAGCCCTCCGTCCTAACAAAACCGTCTTCTGTGTACAAACATCCTACGTTTGTTGCAGGAGTAACCACCCTTGCCCTAGGTGGGCTGATGGTAGCCACAGCGGGAGTGATGCAGGCCCTGCAAGGAACCCCCGGTGGAAACTGTAGTCTGAATGGAAGTCCTTTGAGTGGAAACGCTTGTGTTTTTGATCCTAGGCCTGCGCCTACCATCCTTTTTACGGTGGGCGGAGCTTCTCTCATTACAGGTACAGGTCTGCTCCTCTATTGGGGTACCAACATCAAATAACAAAACGACTAGTGAGACGAGCCTCCATCTCTTTTGTCCAGAGCCCTCTGGACAAAGTCCCATAATCCTTAGACCAAGCCACTTTCTTCTTATGTCTCTTTTGGGAAAGATCGGAATCCCTCTTTCGATTCTTTGGAAAATCGGGTAAGGTACACCTATGCTTTCGTCTGCTACGAAACGGTCACTTTTAAAAATTGTGGTCCTCCTCCTTGGAAGTTTTCTCATCGGACTCGCAGGCAATCTTTTGCACCCCCGCAAACTATCTCTGTGGTCTCCAGTCTACTCGCTAGCAGAATTGTCCAAAGGGCAGTGTACGGCTTCTGCAGAAGCAATCCATGATTGGAAAATGGTCAGTGTGGAGGAGGCTATCACGCTGTGTAACACCTCGAAACACCTTGTCATTGCGGATCTAAGGCCTTCACTCGAGTACGCCCAAGGGCATATTCCGAAAGCAGTTCATCTACCTTGTCATGAGGACAAGGGCCTCTCGTTCCTAACGACCCTGGAGAAGGGAGCAACCCTTCTTATTTATGATCGTGATGGTACCTCAATCGAGTTAGAATCTGCGATCAAAGCTGCCAAAGCGCAAGGCGTTGCCGAAGTGTATATTCTGCAGGGAGGATTCTCCGCTTGGCAAAAGCACGGCGCGGCAGAATCAGGGTCTTGCACGCATTGTGATTTTGGATTTTAGGAAGTTAGGACCGCATAGGTGCCAGCGATCTTGTCATGCAAACCCCGCTTTTCTTGGTCAAATCCAATCCAAAGCAGCCCGACACCTGCCAGGCAAAAGGAAAGCAGCCCTAAAACCGCACGTAGAAAGGAACGAAGCAATCCCGGGCGTTGCCCATAACTGTCAATCACCTTCATCCGAACACACCACTCGCCAAAGGTCTGTCCTTTCACTGCATGAAATACAAAATCGTAGAAAAAACCAATAAGTGCTATAAGAAACAGGAATCCAATTCCTAAGAACCTTTGGCGTTTCTGATCTAAAACAAATGCCAAAAATAAGTCTGGACTCATTTCCCTTAGGGTTGGTAATCCTTGGCCAAACACCCAAAACAGACCTACAAACACGATGCCAAACACAGGAAGCAGAAAAACAACATCCAGCATGGCCGCAGCCAATCGTCGGAAAAAACCAGCTGCACGATAGGAATTTTTAGAGGAATCAGCCACTGTCATAGCGTGATTTTACCTGGCCCCTTCAAAATCGCAACAGTCTTCAAAAGAAAAGTAAAAAAGTTGTCATTTTGTTTTACGTCTTCGAATGAAAGTGGCTCTGGTGGTGTAATAAAAAACGAACTATAGCTACTGCAGATACCGCAGCCGTCTCAGCTCTTAAAATTGTAGGCCCCAACGTACATAGGGAAAATCCTTGCTCCCTGGCTGTTGATACCTCGTTCTCCTCAAATCCCCCCTCAGGACCAATAAAGACAGAAATAGGCTGAGCATTCCTATCAGGTAACCCATTTTGACTCTTCTGGGAACCCCTATTCTGTACCGATTCGATTCTGCGCTGGATCGGCTCTAGAAGAGAATAAGTTTTTTCCCCTTCCCAAAATAGAATCTTTGTCCCAAGATTGTTTTGGATGACAGCTTCTGCAAAGGAGAGGACGGGTTCAACCAAGGGAACGTCATTCCGTTGGCACTGCTGAGCTGCGCTTTGTGCAATCCGATGCCATCGGGAGAGCCGTTCTTTCCACCTTTCTCCGTCAGCAGATGAGATACTACGGCTACACTGAACGGGAATAATACGATGTACGCCTAACTCAGTCGCCTTTTCGATGACCCAATCAAATTTGTTATGCTTTAATAGCCCTTGGAGTAAAATAATCTCTCCCTGCGGCAAGCCAGCCTCTTCATCTGGTTTTGGAACATGAGTAGCTTCTCTTTTGGAAAAACTTCCCTTTTTATTCACCTCTAAACAAATATGGGCCGTTCCTTCTTTTGGCATCTGGAGGGATCCAATGCAGGCCTTCCCCTCACCATCAAATACAGTGATAGGCGCACCCTGATGAAGACGAAGCACCCGGACGAGATAATGTTTCTCTTTTGGGGCCAGCGCGATCCCTTGGGAAGACCCAAATACCCATCTATCTTTGGAAATAAGGAGTTTAGGGACGCGACTCATAAAGTATCTATTTTCGTTTTAGCCGAAAGGCAACCCACTCCTCTTCCAGCTTCTGCTCATTCAAAACAAAGCCGTGGGGTAAGAATTTGTTGAGGACTGTTTCTGCTTCGATCTCAAGAATTCCCGATAGGATGAGATAGCCCCCCCTCTCCACCTTACTGATCAAAAGAGGAGCTAACTCCTGCAAAGTAGGGCCTGTCAAATTGGCAAGAACCAAAGAGTATTGCCCTGGAATTTCTTTCAACGGCTCTGTGGTCAGTTGCATCTGGGAAAGCACTTGATTTCTCTCCGCATTTTCTTTGGTGACCTCAACCGCCTCTGGATCGATATCCATGGCCACTGCCTTTGCCTGAGGGTTGGCTAGGAGCGCAGCAATCGCCAAGATCCCGCACCCACATCCTACATCAAGCACCTGCATAGCCTGGGTTGTTGCCTCATCTAGAAGCTGCAGACACATCCTTGTGCTGGGATGCCCTCCTGTACCAAAAGCCCTCCCCGGATCTAGGCAAATGCGAATCTGCTTAGGCTGAGATTGGTAAGAACGTTCCTCCCAGCTTGGAACAATGGCAAACCTTCCTAAAATTCTTGTATGAAAAAAACGTTTCCAGGCATCTTGCCATTCAAGCGTATCCCGTCTTACCGATACGAGTTTCGTCTTTTGGAACAGCGGCTCTTGCTCGAATAAGGAGATGGCCTCTTTTTCCTGGGAAAGCGGCACATAAGAACGGAAGCGTACCCATCCTAAAGCAGGTGGATCCAGCGTTGTTTCATCCATCGTTTCAAACGGGAGCTCTCTTTCCCAAAACCAGCCACTTACCTCCTCGGCAATCTCCTTTGGGACTTCTATAGAAATCTCGGTATATTCCATACGGTAGAACTTACCCTACCTTAGAACCAACTTCCGTGCAAGCCTGTGCTTACACTTCCATCTGATAAGCCTCGTTAGAAGGCTTGTGAGCGGTAATACATTAGTATGCAGGATCGTTTGAGGGTCCGTTGGCGTAAACCTCGGGCCGAGGAGGTTGTTGCGATGATTCAATCAGATCATGGTCAAGAAGGGCGATCGTCTGGATTAAATCTTGTAGCTGCTGTTTCTGGGCATCCGACACATTGATAAATTGGATTCCCATTCCGGGACGTCGTTCAGGATGATTGTCTTCATTGACAGGGTTGATCCAAGTTACTTTCCCCTCAAGCGACAATGTTTTTTGACCAGGAGGAGTAAATGTTAAGTGTAGTATCGTCCCAGGAGCCTCTGGAATAGAGGTGTGCACGAAGATCCCCATTGCGCTAATATCGGAGATGTACGAGAACAGATAAGTATCCTTAGAATCGTAATCTACCGGCCACTCGACTGCAATTCTCGGGTATTGCCTTCGATCTGCACCACTGCGGCGATCTGAATTGATGGGGGCGGCTGCTTGACGACGATCTTTTGTATTTTGCATGGAACTTCCTTTCTTCGTAGTTGCATCCTATTCTGTAGCACGTTGTAGGACATATCATTCGTTACGTACACAGATTAGCGAGCTGTATCATAGCGTAAGGTTTTTTAAATTTCTAGTGAAATCGTTACCTCGGCTGTTTTGGAAAAAGCTATACCCTTCCCTACAAGAAAATACAAATATCTGCCCAAAGTCTGCTTGATATTCTTGCTCGAATCTCTTACGTTTTGTGCGTATGAGTATGCAATCGAAAAATCCGATCTCCTCTTTTATCAAACACCACTACAGGCATTTCAATGCGGCGGCTTTGGTAGAAGCCTCAGAAGGTTATAACAACCATCTCCATCAGGGTGGGAAAATGCTTGTTACCCTGGCTGGTGCAATGAGCACTGCAGAGCTCGGTCTCTCTCTTGCAGAAATGATAAGACAGGACAAAGTCCACGCGATTAGCTGCACCGGAGCCAACTTAGAAGAAGATGTGTTTAACTTGGTCGCCCACCACTTCTACGAGCGTGTACCGAACTACCGTGATTTAACACCCAGCGATGAGCAAGCTTTACTAGAGCGCCATATGAACCGTGTAACAGACACGTGCATCCCTGAAATGGAGGCAATGCGTCGTATTGAAAAGGCCGTGCTTAAAGAATGGATGCGCGCTGACAGGGAAAAAGAACGCCTTTTCCCCCATGAATTTATGTACGAAATCTTACGCAATGGGTCTTTACAATCATCCTATCAGATCGACCCCAAAGATAGTTGGCTCTACGCCGCCATGGAGAAAAATCTTCCTATTTTCGTCCCTGGTTGGGAGGACTCTACCTTAGGAAATATGTACGCCGGGCATTGTATCTCAGGTGATGTAAAAAATGTACATACGGTTCGCACCGGCATTGAGTATATGATGGGCCTTGCCGAGTGGTACTGCGAGACAACCAAGGACAGCTCGATTGGGTTCTTCCAGATTGGCGGTGGAATTGCTGGAGATTTTCCTATTTGTGTGGTTCCCATGCTTCATCAGGATCTCCAGCGCGAGAATGTCCCTCTGTGGGGATATTTCTGCCAAATTAGCGATTCTACCACCAGCTACGGCTCCTATTCAGGGGCGGTCCCCAATGAAAAAATTACCTGGGGCAAGCTTGGCATTGATACACCCAAGCATATCATTGAATCAGATGCATCGATTGTAGCACCTTTGATGTTTGCCTACATTCTAGGGTGGTAACTTTTTGAGATCGTAACTTTTCTCGAGGAGGAATATGGATTCTCCGAAAACAATACGACTCCATTCTCTTTTTCGCTGGGTAATTGCGAAGCGGTACTGGATCGTTGGATTTTATCTTTTCTTGCTTGGCCCTGCCGTCTATTTTAGCCTGAAGGTCAAGCAGGATAATTCTACAGATCGTCTTATCGTTAAAGAGGATGCTGATTTTCAAAATTCCCAATCCTTCGAAAAGGTTTTTGGAAAACAAGAACCGGTCGTCTTATTTTTTGACACCTCGAATCCTTTTGATCCGGCTGTGCTAAGCAGCCTGGATACAGTTCATAAGGCCTTGGCAGAACTCTCTTCTATTCAATCCACATCCATTCTTACGATCTATAACAGCCTTCCAGGCCGATCGTTCGATGGAACACCTGAGTCAGCAGAGGCGATAAAGCATTTTGTTCTCCCTCCCTCAACCGACCTCTTTGTGAAGCAGGGTCTTGTTGATCTGGAAAAAGGATTCTTGAGCATTCAAGTGCTTTTGATATCGAACAACGAAGAAGAACGTCGTCAAGCTCTGCATCAGATCGATAATGTAATAAACATAGCTTCCCAAAATAGCGCCATTACAAACATACGTAAAGTAGGACAGCTCTATGTGAATGATTACTTAGATCAAAGTACACGCCGCTCAGGAATCCAGTCCTTTCTCCTCTTTGGTGCCTTCGTTATTATTCTCAACTGGCTTCTCTATCGCTCCTTTCGTGCACTCCTTGCCTTTATCATCCCTCTCTTGGTTAGCACCGTGCTTACGGTAGGATACATAGGTCTCACCGGGGGAACGTTCACAATTGTTTCATCCCTCATTCCGATGACCATCCTTATTACCTGCACAGCAACGCTTGTTTATATCCACTCACGCTTCGTTGAGCGTCCAAACGATCGTCCTATTGATGAACACCAAGTATTTTCTTTGGCGAACAAATTCTTGGCCTGCACCGCCTCTATTTTTGCAACGGCAATTGGGTTTGCTGCTTTGGTCGTATCCAAGATCCGTCCCATCCGTGAGATGGGAATTTGGGTCGCTGTAGGTCTTATTTTCACCTGGATTGTATTATTTACGTTGTTTCCAGCACTCCAAAAAATCTTTAAGACGCCCACCGAACAAGAACGAAAAGTGGCTGGGCAATGGTTCCTGCGCATGGTGGATAGGCTCCCTGCTTTTAGCTACCGGTTTCGCTATTTTCTTGTAGGCAGCACCCTGCTCATTTGCATCTTTGGGGTCGTGTCTCTCTTTGGGATCCCTAAAATTTTATCTCCGATGAGACTGCAAACAAATGCACTTGAGTATATTAATCCGAAAAGTAAGCTCTACCAGGATACTAAGACATTAGAGAAACAAATGGGAGGTCTCTCTCCAACAGAACTTTGGCTTATCAAAAAAGCCGATGCACCCAAAGAAGCTAAACATTTTAATGACCTCTCGACCGTACTGGCCCTTAACGATTTTGCAAGGTCCTTAGAAAATAGCCAGGCTTTTCCTGCTCGCATCTTTGATTACCCTACCCTTCTGCGGATGATGAACTACTTCCAGTCGTACCTAAAATCGCAAACACCAACCTTTGGACTTTCTTTTTCAATTCCAAATGATCAATTAATTTCAACACAGGGGGAATGGGACGAATTCATAAATGCACTTCCCTCGCTCTTTCAAGCATCTCCTTCCCTTCAGTCTTCGCTGTCTGGGTTTGTGACGTTACCCAAATTTGAACAGACTCGAATTTCAGTTTTTACAAAGAATATGAATTACGAAGATTTTCTTTCTTTCCAAACTTGGATAAAGACTGTGTTTACAGGTATGCAGAAAGTGCACCCAGAATTAGGTGATTTCGAACTCAAAATCGTAGGAAGTGGACCTCTTCAAGCAAAAATTTCTCATTATTTGGTCCCTACACTCACAGAGAGCTTTGGCATTACGGTTGTGATTATTTTTGGTGCATTTCTTATTGTCTTCCGTAATGGAGCGGCTCGTATCATGGCCATGATTCCATCCCTATTTGCCATTTTAGCCATGTTTTTTGTCATGCGATTATTTGGGATGACGCTTAACATTGCCACCATCCTCATTGCCTCGACTGTTTTAGGAACCTCCGAGAACGATCAGATCCATTTCTTTTACCATTATCAAGAAGGGAAAAAGGACGGAAGTACGACCGAAAAGGCCTTAAAACACACCTTCCTTGTAGCAGGACGAGCCATCTTCTTTGCCACTCTCATTAATGCAGGGGGGTTTTTAGCTTTTGCCTTAGCAGATCTTCCTCCCATACGACAATTCGGGATCCTATCTTCTCTTGCTTTTCTCTTTTCCATGATTGCAGATTTTACGGCGCTTCCCGCCGCTTTATGGATGGTATTTCGGGAAAGACCGGATCGGCGCCAAAGCGCAAAGGACTCCTCTAACGAGTAATCTCTGGTACTCAGGTATCTTGTTAGCAATAGATATCCAAGTGTTTAGATAGCGCGAACTTGATGGCTTACAGGCCACTTTGGCTTGTTCGAGGTAAAAGATTCTGCGACATCTCTCCATCGAGAGCCCACCTGGCTACAAATGTTCTGATACTTGGTAAAATTCTTTTTGAGATCCTGCAAAGTAGCCTGTACCTCCTGAGAGGTGAGCATCGTTGGTGATGAACCATTATGAACTGATGGGGTGGGTATTTCTTTAAAATTGGATGACAGACAAAGTTTATTTGTTTCCGCAAGAATAAACGAAATGAAGTCAGCCACATGAGTTGAGTACATGGGCACCTTCGCCCCTGGGAAGAAGCATTGATATACATGAAGTACCGTGGCCAACCCATGCTGCTGTGACTCTTTACTCTCCTCAATAGGGGAAGCAGCTTGATAATGAAAATTCTTAGCAACCGATTGGGTCCCCATTGGGATCCGAGCATAGGTATTTTCTAGACGTTCTGTCGCATATAAAGAGGCATTCCAAGGGATCAATGCCTGCTTGACCATTGTATACGCCGGAAATAATGGATTTGGATCAAATGCCTTTGTGTTCCCAATTTGTAGGGCGTGAGGGAGAACCACGAGAGAAATTGTTCCATCTCCATTACGCACCAGCTTATTGGCGTTGGGAGTAATAAATGAAAGAAAGCTTTGGAGAATTCCTCCAATGGCCAAAAAAGATTCTGTCGGAAAATCTCGATGGATAGCAAATTGAAGCGCTTGTACTGGTTCTTTGGCATCTTGCGCAGATAGACGAATACAAACTCCCGTCTCGCTATAAGTGCGCGTAGTAAAACTATAGTTCATCTCGTAGGTACATTGGCAGATTTCGATATATGAATTATTCCCGAACGGCTTTCTCATCACAAATCCCCATTCAATAAAAGTAAGGTTTGAGGTTTCCTGCTTTGTTTGATTAATGTCTCCTCACAGCAGACATTGACCAAAGCATAAATTAGCGCTTTATTTATTATTTCATAGATACATCTTTTCTGTCAACGAACTATGTACCAATTGCAAAGATTGCACACATTTGGCCAAAGCCATCTCCATTACCTAGAAAGCCTTGCTACTTTGGGAAGAATATAGAATAATTTGCTTCTAAAATTTCGAAGGGGTTTTAAACATGAGTAAGTTTTTCGCAATTTTAAAATACCTTTTTTGGCGGAAATGGCTCGTCATTCCTGCGTTGGTTGGACTTGGAATTTATCTAGTAGCCTCCATGATGACTGTATATGTGGCCCCAGGAGAAGCAGGCATCCGTCAGGTCAATTATGGCGGAAGCCGGGGTGTACAAAAACAATTGCTCTCTGCCGGGCTGCACTTAAGAATTCCAGGGTACGAACAAATCCATACTTTCCCGATTGACCTACAAGCTCTGGAAATGGCTGACCAAAACGAAGAAAATAGCAAAGTCAGTCGAATTACAGCACCCATTTTAATTCAGACGTCGGATGGATATTCTGTGCGGCTGTACGCAACCATTCTCTATAGATTAAAGGATCCTTATACCGTACTCACCAAAGTAGGAACAGGTAAATTATACGAGGATTCTGTCGTGATTCCTCGTTCGGATAGCTCGCTACGTAAGGCTTTGGGAGAGCTCAATTCTGAAGAGTTTTACCATGCCCCAAAGCGGATCCAAAAAACACAACTTGCCTTTCAGCAGCTTCAAGACGAGTTTGAAGAAAAGGGTCTTGAACTAGTAAAGATTTTACTTCGAAAAATTAGTTACGACGCTGCCTACCAGACGCTCATTGAACAAAGAAAGATCCAAGATCAAACTGTCCTAAAAAATCAGGCAGAAAGCGCTGCAGCCAAAGAAGAGGCCCGCAAACGGGAGATCATCTCTACCGGGCAGGCTGCGGTTCAAGTAGAGCTTGAGCGTGGGCAACGCGAAGTGGCACAAATTCTGGCAGATGCCAACCTGTACCGAAGAAACAAGAATGCAGAGGGGTATCTGCTGGTTCAAACAGCAAAAGCACAAGGCACCTTACTAGAGAATAAGGCGCTTGAAGGCGCAGGAGCCTCAGGGCTCGTTGGCCTAAAAATGGCAGATGTTCTAAAAGGGATCAAAGTGATTGTCATTCCCTCAGATGGTACTCAGGGAACCAATCCTCTCCGGGTTTCAGAGATTTTAAAGCAATTCGAGGTAGAGCGATGAAAACTCCATCTTTTTTCGTAAGGACAAAACGAGAAATTCCATGGACTCCCTTTGGCAAAAGTTTTGTTTTGACTTTGGTAAGCATGTTGCTAGGTTTTAGTAGCTGTACAAGCCGCTCCACGGATAGTACTGAGGTAGGAGTTCGTACAAAAAAGCTTTTCGGTGCTGGAATAGAGCCTACCATTTATCAACCAGGAGGAACTTACTTCTTTTTCCCCTTTCTTTCAGATTGGCATACCTTTGATATTAAATTACAAAACCTGGAGATGATTCGGGATCCTAGCCGGGGAGATGACGAAGCGATTGAGTTTAAAACAGTAGATGGAAATGACATTAGCGTCAATGCTACCATTGCTTGGCGGATCGACCCCCAGAAAGCACCCCAACTTCTCTCCCGGGTAGGGCACTCGACCAATGAGATCAAAGAGCGACTGATCCGTCCTACTTGCCGAGCCGTTGTACGGGATGTTTTAAACGCACTCCATTCAGAAGAATTTTATATCTCAGAGAAGCGATTTCAAAAGGCGGATGAATCTAGAAAACGCCTTCAACAAGAACTTGAATCTGAAGGAATTATCATCGAACAAGTTCTTTTTGGCGAGCATCGCTTTAATCCCAACTATGAAAAGGTCATCCACGATCGGAAAATCGCCGAACAAAACGCCGAGCGTATTAAAAGCGAAGCTTTGGCTGCGGCAGCAGAACAAGCAAGAAACCTTGAGTCTGCCCGGGGAGACGTCCAAGTCTCGGTAGCCCAGGCGAAAGGGCAAGCAGAACAGATTGCGATTGCCACTGATAAGAAATATTATGAGAGCGAGCGCGAAGCGAAAGCAATCCTGGCAGAAAGTACGGCCCGAGCGAAGGGCATTATTGAACAAAATAAGGCTATGGCTGGAGCTGGAGGCCGTACAGCGATTAAGATCAAGGTAGCCGAAGCTTTAAAAGGAAAACCTATCGTTGTCATTCCTTCTGGAAGCGGAGCCAACCTGCAAAAGTTAGATATCAATCGCTTGGTAGAAACATTTGTTGCCCAAGAAGCAGGAACTTCCCAAGAACCGTCTGCCCAATAATCTTTATTTGGTGCTTTCGATGCGGGGAGCTACCATAACTTTGATCTGTATAGCTTCCCACAACTTCGCGAGATTCGTTATACTTTGTTGTTATTTCTTCGAAACCGGTAGTATCTCTTGAGAACCCACTGGACATACTTTTGGGTAGTTTCATAGGGGGGAATTCCTCGATACTTCCGGACAGCCCCTGGACCAGCATGATAAGCAGCGATGGTCAAAGCCACATCGCCCTGAAATTGATTGGCACGTTTTCTGAGAATTCTTGCAGCCCCTAGGATATTCCGCCTGGGGTCAAACACGTTCGTGATTAGGTTCTCCTTTTCTTCTTCGGGCATAATCTGCATAAGACCCTTTGCTCCCGCACAGCTTACCACATAAGGATCATAGTCAGACTCTGTTGCCATGACAGCACGGAGCAAGGCTTCAGGAAGTGCATAAGCCCTCGCTGCTTCAGCAATGTAAGCATCATAACGATGGTAGCGTTCCTTGCTTTTGTCTTTGGCAGGAATCACATCAGCCCGCGAAGCACGACATCCAGATGTTCCTCCTGTACCCGAGGTGACCATTGCTTTCCCAGGACCATTCTTATAAAGAGCCCTCCACTTCTTAGCATCCCCCTTTTTTGGAGGGATGTTGGTAAAGTAGACAACTCCATTTTCTTCATGAGACCACATATCTGCGTAGGTTTGTAAAGAGATTCCTAAAATAGAGATGCTGATCAGCATCCAGACGATACATATTCGCACAGATAATCCTCCTCATTTTTGCTGGGGAGCTTTTATCATTTCATGATAGCATGAATCTTATGGGAAACTATCTTTTTCATTGGATAAAAGGGGATTAGCCTTCCTAGGTTTACTTTGATTCGGTAAGAAATATCGAGCTAAGCCTATAAGGAATGCGCGACATCTCGTGAAAATAATAAGAAAATCGTGGCCTTCCAGCGAACAGAATATTGAACCTGGGGCTAGGCAAATGAAAAAAAATCCGATACAAAGGCTGAGGTAAAATGACCAAGACTTGTTTGGCAAAAGGAGACAACTGTGACAGGGCGTATCTTAGTGCTGAATCGAAACTTCCAGCCTATCCACATTACGAATGTAAAGCGGGCTTTCTCTCTTCTCTACGTAGGCACAGCGCAAGCCCTAGGTCCTAATTTTGCGCTGTTTGATTTTCAGAAATGGTCCTCTTTGCCTGTTCTAGATGGGGAGAAGTTTATCCATACGGTCCAGAAAAAGATTATGGTCCCCCAGATCATTATCCTGCAAATGTACGACCGTCTCCCCAAA
The DNA here is from genome assembly GCA_964537055.1 of uncultured Myxococcales bacterium. Lineage (GTDB taxonomy): Bacteria > Myxococcota_A > Polyangia > Palsa-1104 > JAEUJZ01 > CAZHYV01. The sequence goes on along the minus strand of CAZHYV010000001.1, from coordinate 155,553 downwards.
ACACAGATCCGGCTCTCCCGGGCAAATGTATACGCCCGAGATCAGTATCAATGCCAGTACTGTGAGAAAAGACCGGATCGGACGCAGCTGAATCTCGACCATGTAACTCCTCGTTCTCGAGGAGGAAAAACCTCTTGGGAAAACATTGTCTGCTGTTGCTTGACATGCAATTTAAAAAAGGCAAACCGCACCCCTTCCGAAGCAGGAATGCGATTGCTTCGGATTCCTCAAAAACCGAGATTTCATCCACAATTTCGTTTTCAGGGAGCCTGTCCAGAAGCATGGGAGCCTTTTTTTGAAACGACCTTTTCCCTCTCGCTTTAGCAAAAGGTTGCTTCTTTAGGAATCGATACTAACCACTTTAATTTCTTGAAGAGGAGCCCCTAGAAATCGAGAACCTACCTCAGCAACACGAGCCTCATCGGTAACAAAACAGCTTAGGTGACGTAGTGGCAGAGAGCTTGCTGCCCTCTCAGGCGCCTTCCGTAATCGAGCAAGCTCTCTCAGTTTGTGTTTTGCCGCTTGGGCCATCGTTGAAGCACAATCAACGAGCTGAATGGGATGAGACCAAATTTGCTGGGCCACTTGCCCGATGACATCTGCCATGAGGGGATAATGGGTGCAACCAAGAACCAGAGTGTCTATCTCTTTGGACTTTTGGTAGAGCTCTTGGAGATATCTCCGCGCGGTCTCCGTAGCAATGGAATCGGTGGTCGATGTCCAGCCTTCTTCAATCAGTGGGACAAAAAAGGGACAAGCCTGTCCAAACACTTCCATGCGCGGATCGTAAGCCTGGATCGCCTTAGGATACGCCCCTGAGCGAATCGTGGCCATGGTTCCAATAACGCCAATCACACCACGTTTGGTCGCATGAACCGCTGCATGGACCCCAGGCTCAATGGTTCCTAGCACAGGGATCCCCAGCTTTGTTTCTAACTTCGCTAAGTCCGCGGCGGATGAAGCCGTATTGCAGGCAATCAAGATCATCTTCACCTGATGTCTTGATAAGAATTGGGCAGCTTCGTCGACATAACGAACAATCGTTTGGGCACCCCGGTTCCCATACGGAACTCGGGCGGTATCTCCTAAATAAATAAGATCTTCCTGAGGAAGCGTTTGCAAAATAGAGCGTACGACTGTAAGACCACCAACCCCGGAGTCAAAAATACCAATTGGCTGGTCTGCCGAAAAATTCATTCGGTAAGCGTGCCTTGATCAAATGAAAGTGTCAAGTTCATCCTTGGAGGCACACACGCGCTACAATCTCTTTCACATAAGTTACAGCTTGGTCTACTTCGGCTTCCGTGTTGCCATAGCCCAGCGAAAATCGCACACCCTGTAGCGCTTGTTCCTTACTTAGTCCCAATGATCGCAGGACAGGCGAAGGTTCTGGCGAGCCCGAGCTACAAGCAGAACCCGTTGATACAGCCACCCCGTTTAAATCGAGGCTCATCATAATGGCCTCGCCTTCGACCCCTTCAAAGCCTACGTTGCATGTACCGGGAGCACGATATTCTGGATCTCCGTGGAGCCGAAATCCAGGAATCTTCTTAAGTTGATTTTCTAGCCTTTCCCGAAGAGACCGCGTCCGCTCGATACGCCCTTCTCGCTCCTGCTTTGCTAGCATACATGCCGTTCCAAATCCAGCAATAGCAGGTACATTCTCTGTACCCGCCCTGCGTCCCTTTTCTTGCTGTCCTCCCAACAAGCGCGGAGCAATGGGATCGCCTACCCGTAATGCTCGACAAAAAAGAGCACCCACCCCTTTGGGACCGTAAAGCTTATGGGCAGAGAGGGTCATAAGGTCTACGGGAAGTTGGCTTACATCCACGGAAATCCGTCCCACAGCTTGCACCGCATCGCTGTGCACAAAAGCCCCATACTGGTGCCCAAGACGAGTGATGTCCTCGAGCGGGTAGAGATTGCCAAGCTCATGGTTGCACATAGCTAAGGTGATGAGGCTGGTGGTATTTTTTCGAAGCGTCCTTTCCAATTCATTCAGATCAAGACGTCCATAGCGATCGACCTGGAGCATTTGTATCTTCCAACCCATCTGGGCTAGCTGGGCAAGGCTTGCCTTCACTGAAGGATGCTCGACTGGACTGCTGATAATTTGCCCTTTGGGAAGCCCCTGTCTCTCGATCTGCTCACAGACCCCAAATAATGCGAGATTGTTCCCCTCTGTTCCTCCACTGGTAAAAATAATCTCTTCAGGTCTAGCCCCGATCAGTTCTGCGACTTGCTTTCGTGCTGTTTCTAATGCATGTCGAGCAACCCTACCCTCTTCATGCAGCGAGGAGGCATTCCCCCAAGCAGACTGAGACACCTCCATCTGTTTTTTCAGAACCTCTGGATGAATCGGGGTGGTTGCGTTGTGGTCGAGATAGATTCTCATTCTTCCTGACTGCATGATGGTTTTTTGTCTTTATTCAAACTACGTAAGATCCACGTGAGGATTTTGCTGTCCTCAATTGTGCCTTGGGTGTTTTTGATAATTCTTCGAAGGCTTTTATAGACACTGGGATCTTTAATCAATCCTCCTAAAGTGCCTTTCCCTTGGTCCATTTCTTGCATCATCTTCTTTAAAATCGCTGAAGTCTCTCCCAGGTTTTGGAGAAGGTTCGATTTGTCCGATTCGTACACCAAATTGTGCAGAAGCCCCGAACCGGTCCGCACCTCTTTTAAAAGCGTATCCACCTCTTTAAGAGAATGTCCTAAATCCGTCACCAAGTTGTTCCCACGATCTTGATAGAACAAAGAATGAACAGCACCCGGCCCTGTTTGCACCTGCTTCAAAATTCGATTTAGCCTTCCCAGGGCACTCCGTAACGACCGCGTGGCCTGTTCCCCGTTAGAGACAATTCTTCCTACGTCCGTTGCCATTTTTTCATCATAGATTAACCGGTGGATCAATCCGTTCCCTTTCTCAACACCCTCGATCATCTGGGTAAGGGCTTTGACTGACCGGTGCAGGTCTTTGGACAGATTTTCTGTAAAAATTTCATCGATATGTTTGTCCACACCGACGACCAGTGAATCGACATGTTCAATTGTTTTTTCAGCGACAGCAGCAAGCTCCGTCAGCCCTTTTGGCACTTCTGAGGGCAGACAAGCTCCGTTTTGTACCGGCTCTTTGTTCATATCTCCAACGATGATATCAATCAGGGTATCTCCCAAAAGCCCCTTTGAGCTGAGCTGTGCAATTGAATCTTTTCGAATGTAAGGCAAGAATTCTTTTTGAATATTTACTTCAACATACACCTTCGGGCGTATAATGTTCTCTCCCTTCTGCATCTGGATAGTGGATTCAGCGCCTAGGCAGGAGGCACCTTCTTTGGAATAATCTGCAGAAAATCGAATGGTCTCGACGATTCCGATATCGAATCCAGAAAGTCGGACCGGAGATCCAACGATGAGTCCATTCACGTTATCAAAGTACATATGTAGGTGGATCTTATCCGAAAACAAACTACGGGTGCGTCCCAAAATAGCGACGATCACCAGCACGATGACAATCGTGCTCGCAAGGAAGATCCCTACCTTAAGTAACCGCGAACGTTCTTCCTTCTTCATGCCTGCTTCTCCTTGCTGTTTTTCTCTTGATCTGCCTTGGATAAGGCTTCAGACATCGGCTCCATTGCATCGATAAATTCTCGGATCGTCCGGTTCTGGCTTCTCCGAAATTCCTCTTTTGGAAGCATGGTTAAGATACGTTTCTCACTAAGCATCGCCATCTGATCTGCCACCATAAACGCGCTTGGAATATCGTGAGTTACTACCAGCGAGGTCACCTGAAACTCCTTCTGGATCGTCAGAATCAGTTGGCTAATCCGATGCGTGTTAATGGGATCCAGCCCCGTGGTAGGTTCATCGTAGAGGACTACCTCAGGGTCGGCAACAATCGCCCGTGCCAACGCAACCCGTTTTTTCATACCGCCCGAGAGCTCTCCAGGTTTGCGGTTTTCGATTCCGGGCAGCCCCACAACCTCAAGCTTTTCTCCTACCCGACGGGAAATATCTTTCTCGGACATCTTGAAATGCTCCCGAAGAGGGAATGCTACGTTATCTCCAACAGACATAGAATCAAAAAGCGCTCCTCCTTGAAAAAGCATAGAAATTTTTTTCCTTACAGGAAGCCACTCTTTTTCTGACAATTTGGAGACTTCGGTACCATCAAAGTAGATTTCTCCAGCATCTGGCTGGAGCAGTCCAATAAGCATCTTCAACATAACACTTTTTCCGGTGCCAGAAGGACCGAGAAGCACCAGCGTTTCCCCTCGGTTGATCGAGAGGGTAAGATTCTCGTAAATGACGTTTTTTTCAAACGCCTTTTGTACAGAGGCAAAATGAATATACGACGGATGCGTTTCCATCATCTAAAGACCAAGCCCAATCAAAAGGTTTGTTAAAATGAAATCGGCAATCAAGGTAACAATTGAGACAATCACCACCGTCTGGGTCGTTGCTTCTCCCACCTGCTCGGTTCCTCCATGAGTCTTCAGTCCTTGATTACAAGCAATAATACTGATAAAGAAGCCAAAAAAGATGGGTTTAATAAAGCCACTCAAAAAATCTTCGAGGCGGATGGCATGAAGGGCAGACCGGAGAAAATATTGAGGGTTGATCCCCAGGTTAAACCATCCAATCAACGTAGCCCCTAAGATTCCAAGTACATTCGAAAGCGTCGTCAAAAGTGGCAGGATCATTACTGTGGCGAAAACTCGAGGGAGGACAAGCTTTTTCACTGGATCGGCACCCATAGACCGTAGTGCGTCCACTTGTTCAGTGACGCTCATAGAACCAATCTCTGCCGTAATCCCTGCACCAACTCGGCCGCCCACCATAAGTGCTGTAAGAACAGGACCAAGTTCTCGCACCAGCGAAATGGCGATAACACTACTTACAAATACTTTGGCACTGAATCGTGACAATTGTACAGCTAGCTGTACCGTCATAACCATGCTTGAAAAGACGGAGGTCAGAACTGCAATGGCGATAGATTCAATCCCTACCGTCTCAAATTGAGAGATCAATGCTCTACCATCAAAAGGACGCCGAAACCCCCGGGTAAACACCTGGCTTGAAAGTTGCACCAAACTTCCCATGTACAGAAAGGCAGAGAGCATCTTCTCTGAAAATCGGTTGATTAGGGCAAGAATGCGCTTTCTCATACGGTAGCTTCCTGGTTCTTGCTTACGGTGGGTTCCTGATTCCTGCCGAGGACCTGTCCTCTACCCATCTGAGCTACTTTGGCTGGGGGGAGCTTTAGTCTTTGAAACCCCTGAAAAAACCGTTCAAACTCGATATCAAGCTGTTTGAAATATGCAGGTTTGGCAATCAGCTGAAACCAGAATACACAAGGCCCTGATTTAAGAAGGACTGTATCTACCTCATTCGGAATGTGATAAACCATCACCCGATGGTGCGTTCTTAATGCAGGAGACCCATCAAGCATGATTTGTATACGTGAGAGCTCTTGTTCTTGCTCTCTCTCTAAAAAGAGATCGCTAAGGAGCGTCTCTGCCGATTCCTCTTCTATCACCTTGCCACAGCGAGAGTAAGCCATCACTATCCCTTTTCCATCAACGTCCTCGAGCGTGATGTTTGTCTCCTTCTGCTTTTTGTAGCGGAAGGTAGAAGCATAGGCACCTACTCGATAAGAGACATCTTTGTTGGTGAACACACCGTCTCTCAATGTGCCCGAAGAGCAATGAGCAAACATGAGGGTACCCAGGAGAATGAAAAGCCTGCCAACGTTTGGACTTTTTCTTAAATGTATCTGCTGGTTGAAACACAGAGGCATATTTCCCATTATAGGCTGAATTTTTGCCGGAGAAAGAGAAATCTTTGCAAAACAAATGTTTAGGGGCGTACGTACCCCTTGGTGAGAAAAACACCTTTGCGCAAGGTAAACTTCGAGAGTATAGCTAAAAACTCCACCCTCCGCCCGAGAGGGCTGGTTTTGGAAGTTGTGCAGGGAGTGACCAGATCTGAATATTTCCACCATCAGCGACGACAAAACCGCCCATATCTGAAAAAAAGGCGAGCGCATAACTATAATTATCGAGCGCTTTTGAAAATAAATAAATGGGCGATGCCGTTCTCGTGTGAACAAGATTTAAAGAGCGATTCTGGTACTGGGAAAGAACGTAAGCTTGGTCAGGAGAAAATGCATATTCTTTCTGTGCATTAATAAAACCCGAGCCCACTCCAGAGAGCCGGGGCTCATCAATCCTTGGGATACGAGCTAACTCTGCCTTGGTTTCTACATCCCACACCTTTATTCCATCAGAATTATTCTTGATCAAGATCTGCTTGCCATCCACAGAAAACACGGCTGTCTCCATGCAATGGACAATCTCAGGTTCAGAAAAAGTATGGAGTAAATTTCCCCTCGTATCCCAAAGTCTTACCGTACAATCAGAGAAACTACTACTCCCTGTAAGAATGAATCGACCGTTTGGATCAAAATCCACCACGTCTACTTGGGCTAGATGTCCGGCAAAAAACGCGGTTTGCTGACCATCAGACAATCTCCAGAGTTTTGCAAGGTGATCATCACCTCCTGTAAGCATCCAAGCTCCATCTTCCGATACTTTTAAGGCACTCACCTCTTTGCCGTGGGCTACAAATTTACGAATCAAGGCTCCAGTATTTTCATTCCACATAAGTACCAAGCCATCATCTGCTCCCCCTGTAAGTATGTTAGAGCTGTTGGGCACAAACGTGGCTTTGTTGACTCCTGAGGTAGGATGCTCAAATCTCTTAGTAAGCCTTCCTGTAGATGTATCAATCACCCTCGCAGTCCCATCCCAACTCGCAGTCAGAAGCTTTTTTGTCTCCGCCCGAACTTCGACAGAAGTAATAACGCTTGTATGTCCTATGAATGATTGGATGGGTGTTAGGTTTGCCGAATTCCAGCGGGTATAACCTTCGGGGAAAGAAGAGGTCAGGATCTCTTTCCCATCGGATGAGAATGTTGCAGAGTAAGCAAAAAGGCTATGAGAAATTGAGAAGAGCGGGCTTTCTGCATCTTTATCCCATACCTGGGCAATGGGATCGTTAAACCCTGTAGTGATGATCATGCTTTCATCTGGTGAGAACGCTACCGTCCTTACGCCCTCAGGATGCATCCAAGGAAAGAACTTATCCGCCATGATCTTTCCTGGGGACCATAGCCTTGCGAATCCATCGATACTCCCTGTAAGAATTTGATCCGTCTTGGTAGAAAAAGCAGCGCTCGTTACCGATCCTGTATGCATGAACGTATTGAGGGGAGTTGTCTCATCGTTCACCTTCCAAAGCTTTGCAGTATGGTCTTCTGCTCCTGTAAGAATTTTGGAGCCATCCTTCGAGATGGCGACTGCCCAAATTGGACTTCCATGGTCGAAAGAACGGACAGGATCATTCTGGTTTAAATCCCAAATAATGGCTCTTCCTTTTAGATTAAACGGGTCAAATGTTTCAGCAGCTCCGACAAGGATTTGATGTCCATTCGGGAAAAAAGCCACTGACGACACGATCCTATTCATGCGAAGCGGACCTATGCTAAACGACCGAATAAGCTTTGCTGTGGCGACCTCCCACACCTTTGCTGTACCATCCCGGCTTCCTGTCAAGACATAAGTCCCGTCGGGTGAAAATGCCGCAGAGGTAAGCTCAAGTTCGTGGCCCAGAAAAGAACGAACATAAGCTCCGGTAGCTCGATCCCAGAGTTTAGCTGTGTAGTCTTGACTCACAGTGAGAATGTACTTCTCATCAGGAGAATACAGCACTTGGATGATTCGGTGTTCATGCCCCTCTATAACCATGACTTTCTGTGGCAAGGGAACAGGTTCTTTCTGACAAGCAGAGAGCATCATGCTGATTGTTAAGGGGATCAAGTACTTTGTTAGATTTCTTAGTTTCATAAAATGTTCCTACCTCAAAAAGGAAAAGCCACCGCCCGTTAGAGAAGGTTTTGGAAGTTTTTCAGGGAGTGACCATATATAGATTTTACTCCGTTCAGAAAAAGCAACAAGTCTCTTATCCTTAGAAAGGGTGGCTCTTTGTATGATATCTTGCGTTTCTTCCTCAAATGTGTAGACGCTTATGCCGGATTGTATATCAACAATTTTGAGATGTCTTTGGGAACCATTGGCGCTAAGCAAGTATGATTGGTCTGGGAAAAATACAAACGGATCATTCGAATCCTCGTAAAACTTAATATCTGAGAAGATAGAAAGAGAACTCAAGTACGTAATCCTTGGAAAATTATCTAGCTTTTGTCTTGTGGCTGTATCCCATACCGTAACTCCGTCTTTTTTTCGGTGGAGAAAAATCTTCTTCCCATCCTCCGAGAAGGAGGCGCCTATCGGACAATTACCTTCACGTCCAGAATCAAAAACATGGAGTAAGGTTCCTGTTCTGTCCCACAGTCGAGTTCTACAGTCAAACGCACTACTGCTTGCGGTTAAAAAGAATTGTCCGCCCGGTTCAAGTGCTACGATATTTACTGGAGCCGTGTGATCGGTTACGGTAGCTACTTCCTTCCCATCCATAAGATTCCAGAGCTTGGCTGTGTTATCATTGCCTCCCGTAAGCATCTGCTTCCCATCTGGAGAAATCGCCAGTGCAGTAATCCAATCTATATGACCAGCAAATGTTCGAGTCAGGGCACCTGTATTTAGGTCCCACAACTTCACCAGCCCCCCCAGATCCCCCACAACGATGTATTGGCTATCTGGTAGAAAATCCGCTTGGGTCACTAAATTGGCTTGAGTGATCTCTTTTATCAGGGCACCTGTCTCAATATCCCTAATTTTGACAGTCCCATCCCAACTCCCGGTAAGAAGTTGTCTTTTGTTAGGTTCAATTTTGATCGAACTTACAAAAAGAGTGTGACCTGTGAATGACTGGAGCTCCCTTTGATCGGCAACATGGAAAAGTGTATACCCTTCTGCAAGGCTTGAGGTAAGAATCTCTTTGCCATCTGCAGAGAAGATCGCACTTGTGGCTATCTCTCTATGGGGCAACGGAAACATAGGAGCTGTCGTCTTTGCATCCCATACTTGAGCAGACACATCATCAACCCCTGTTGTAACGATAATAGATTCATCCGGTGAAAGCTCTGCAGTATGTACACCATTTCTGTGGATCCCAAAAAAAATCTTGGAGGGTATTGCATTTCCAATCGTCCAAAGTATCGCTTTCCCATCAAGACTTCCAGTCAAAACCTGGGCGTCACTTACAGAAAACCTCACACTGGTCACGGTGTTTGTATGAGCAGTAAATTCTTGAATAGGGATAGTTGCATTATCAATACTCCATAATTTTGCTTTATTATCAGCTCCTCCCGTAAGAATACGTTTTCCGCTCTTAGCAAATGCTACAGAGGAAACGGCGGATCTATGGTTAAAGATACGAATTCCCTTTCTCTCTTGAAGGTCCCAAAGAGTCACATTCCCATCGGAACTTCCTACAAGAATCTGCTGCGCCGTGGGAGAGAATGCAACTGACAAGACCTCAACAATATAGTTTAACGAATGGAATAGCGTTGCTGTAGCAACATTCCAGATCCTTGCTGTACCATCCTTACTTCCCGTTACTAGATATTTACCGTCTGGAGAAAAGGCGGCTGATGTAAGACGTTGAGTATGACCTAAAAAGGAGCGAACATGGACCCCGGTTGTCCGTTCCCACAGCTTTGCGGTACTATCCCCGCCTACAGTGAGAATGTACTTCCCGTCGGGAGAATAGAGCGCTAGCTCCACTCCACCGTTGTGACCTTCGAAGGCTTTTAGCTTCTGCGGGGGAGGCGTAGGCTCTTTTGCACAAGCGAGGATCGTGCTGATAGCGACCAAACAGACTATATATCTTTTCATTTCCATTGTGTATCCCTAGAGTTTCGGCACATGGGTCATATCGGCTAGGCGCAAGGGCCATATTTTAGAGCAAACGACCTTTATTTTTCGCTCTTTATTCAGAAACTTTACTTGGATTAGGATATTTTTCAAGAAAAGAAGGATGGCTCAAGGCTTATAAACAGAGCCTTAACCCGTAAGTTTACTGAGCGGAGACTCACACAAATAGAGATCCACAAAAGCGTACAAAACTGAAGAGAATGAACCTCCTCACTTCTAAAGGGATTGCTCTCTAAGCGGGAGGTTCATGCAAAAGGAAGATTCCATCGATCGGGAGATGAAGCCGCTGATTACTTCTTCTTTTCTTCTTCAGCCTTTACCTTTGCAATCAATTCTTCAGAAATTTGAGAAGGCACAGGAGCATAGCGAGAGAACTCCATACTAAATTCGGCTTTCCCTTGGGTTGCTGAACGAAGCGTATTAGAGTATCCAAACATTTCAGCCAGTGGAACCTCAGCCTCGATAGTAACTTGGCTACTATCTTCGCTAGAACCTAAGATAATTCCTCGACGAGACATCAGCGTACCCAGCATATTTCCGTTGTGCTCAGAAGGTCCCTCAAGCGTCACTTTCATAATAGGCTCAAGAATCTGAGGTTTCGCCTTCATATAAGCTTCACGCCATGCACCACGGGCTGCTTCCTGGAAGGCAATATCCGATGAGTCGACCGTGTGGGTCGAACCATCGTTTAATACTGCACGGACATTTACCACCGGGAACTTGATAAGTCGACCCTTGGCAAGCATAGACCGGAATCCCTTCTCAACGCTTGGGATAAATTCACGAGGAATAACCCCTCCAACGATATCATCTACAAACTCGAAGTCTTGCTCTGGGCAAGGCTCAAGATATCCAGCTACGCGACCGTACTGCCCCGAACCACCAGTTTGCTTCTTGTGAGTGTAGTTATAATCAGCCCTCTGCGTAAACGTTTCCCGGTACGCAACCTGAGGCGGACTCATCGTTACCTGGGCGTTGTACTCACGCTTCATCCGCTCGATATAAATATCAAGATGCAGCTCGCCCATCCCAGCGAGCAAGGTCTCACCACTCTCGGGGTCTACTTCACACCGAAGGGTTGGATCTTCCTTGGTAAAGCGCTGAATGGCCTTACTCATGTTCATCTGAGACTTTTGATCAACAGGCTTTAGCGCGACCTTGATAACCGCCGAGGGAACGTACATAGGCATCAGGGTAATATTGTCACCTTCGGTGAAAGTATCCCCCGAGTTACAATCCACCCCAAACACCGCAATAATATCCCCAGCGCCTGCACCTTCATCAGCAATATCTTCTTTGTCATCAGCGTGCATACGCACGATTCGGGAAATTTTTACCTTCTTCCCTGTACGTACGTTAGTAATAACCGAATCCTTGATCAGCTTTCCTTGATAAATTCTTATATAGGTTAACTGACCATAACGTCCATCCTCCAGCTTGAATGCAAGCGCCACCAGCGGCTTGGTAAAGTCCGACTCAAGCTTGATCTTTGCATCCCCATGATCAAGATCAATTGCTTCGTTCTCAACTTCGGTTGGAGAGGGCAAATAGTACGTTACTGCATCAAGAAGCAGTTGTACGCCTCGGTTCTTATAAGCAGACCCAATAAGGACTGGAGTTAATTTCATCTCGATCGTGCCCTTACGAACCGCCTTACGGATCAAATCCACAGTCACTCGGTCTTCAAAAATCGCCTCGGTAAGCTCATCACTAAACATCGATACTTTATCAAGCATGAGTTCTCGAGCCTGCTGCGCCTGTTCCTTCAGATTGTCAGGAATAGGACCTCGCTGAATCTCTTCACCATTAGGACCGTGGAACGTGATGGCTTCTTGAGTAATTAGGTCCACCACCCCTGCATGCTGGTCTTCGAGACCAATGGGGATCTGCAGAAGGACAGCATTATGGCCTAGTTTCTCATGAAGCTGATCTCGGACACGGAATGGGTTTGCACCTGTCCGGTCGAGTTTATTAATAAACGCAATACGTGGTACCTTATACCGGCGCATCTGCCTATCAACGGTAAGCGATTGGCTTTGTACACCTGCGACTCCACAAAGAACCAAGATCGCGCCGTCGAGTACACGTAGAGAACGTTCAACTTCGATTGTGAAGTCGATGTGTCCAGGCGTGTCGATGATGTTAATATGGTGCTGGCTCCACGAACAGTACGTTGCGGCACTCGCGATGGTAATTCCACGCTCCCTCTCCAAATCCATACTATCCATTTTTGCACCCACTCCGTCTTTTCCTTTGACTTCGTGGATGGCATGGATCCGTTTGGTATAAAAGAGGATACGCTCGGTAAGCGTGGTTTTCCCACTATCGATATGAGCCGAAATCCCAATGTTGCGAACGCGAGAAAGATCAGTAATCACAGTATGTACTCCCTACGAATAAACTTGGGGCAGATGATACCACAAAGTAGCACAATCGACCACTATAATTTGAAACACGCGCTTCTCTAAGACCTAAAAACCCCGATCCACTCTATTAATGAATACAACGTGCTTTAGACAAGCGCCCACATTTTACTTGGATTAGAAAAAATGGCAACCAAATCTTTACGATGCAGACGCCCTCTAAAGCAATATAGGCAACCTATGAAATCGAACTAGTGGACACCTTTGGCAATTCGGCATGGCGCAGCTGAACAGGTTTTGCTTTTCTCCTTAGCAGAATATTCAAAGCCTCAACTGCCAAAGAAAAGGCCATCGCAAAATAGAGATAACCCCGCTCGATGTGTTTACCAAATCCATCCATCATAAGCATAACCCCGATTAAGATTAAAAAAGACAGGGCGAGCATTTTCAAAGAAGGGTGCCGCTTAATTAATTTGCTGATCCAGCCAGAAGCAAGCAGCATTAAACCTGTGGCAAGAAGAACTGCGGCAATCATCACCCACAGCTCTTGGGCCATCCCGATCGCGGTAATGACTGAATCTAAGGAAAAGATAATATCTAAAATAATAATTTGAACAATGCAGCTAATAAGAGAAACCTTCTTTTGTGTTGATGAAGTTGAGAGATGATCTTCATCGTTCGCTTCGAGCTTGTCGTAAATTTCGTAAGTACTTTTTCCAATAAGAAATAATCCCCCTACCAAAAGGATGAGGTCTTTCCCGGAAGGATGAAAGGACATCACTGTGAAAAGCGGTTTTGTAAGACGCATAACCGCTTTCAATGACAGAAGCAACCCTATCCTTGTGATCACTGCAAAGGCTAAGCCCAATTTTCTTGCCTTCGGTTGTTCCGCAGAAGGTAACTTTCCCGTGATAATGGATATAAAAACTAAGTTATCGATGCCCAAAATGGCTTCAAGCGCCACCAGGGTCGCTAGCGAAACGAGACTTGACCACACATGATATTGGTTCATAAATTCGCGCATTCTTCTTTTTCGTTGGCAATTAGAGTTTCATTCTATTATGGACAGGGTCCTATTTTTGTTTCGCTTTTCGATAGAGTAGGTATCCAAGAACAAAAAAGGCTGCAATCGAAAGATAATCTCCAAAGGGTTGGATCCGTTTAGAATTCCAATATTCGCGCCCCAAATCAATCATTTTTGCAGGATTTGGGAAAAATCCTGCAAAAAATCCCAGCAGCATTCCTGCAATCGCTCCACCCGCTACAAGCCCGGTCGCATAAAGCATCCCTTTGCTCAATTCCATATCCTTCAACGAATGGGATGCTGATTGCTCTTTTTGCTTCCTCATGACTAGCCACCGTATTAAAGACCCTACAAAAATCGCAGTTGTCGTAGATAGGGGTAGGTAGATTCCAGCAGCTACAGAAAGTGCCATGAGTCCGCTAAGCTCGATCACAATAGCCAAGGCTACGCCGATCAGAACTAATCCCCAGGGCATTTTTCCACTCATCACTGCTTTGATAAGCATCGCCAAAATGGTTGCCTGGGGGGCTGCATACTTAGGAGCATCTTGCCCAGGAGCAACATATCCAATGGCATGAGGCACATTAGGAATTGAATGGTCGATAAGAAGAATGGTCCCTCCAACAACTAAAGCCGAGAGAACAACACCGATAAATAAGGCAAGCTGCTGCCGATAGGGAGTAGCACCGATCAGAAACCCTGTCTTTAGGTCTTGTGAGGTTGCCCCTGCGTTCCCCGCAGCAATACAGACAACCGCGCCTACCGTAACCACCATCGCTTGATGAACATCTCCTTTCCACCCTAAAAGCACAAAGATAAGGCAGGTTGCCATCACCGTGGTAAACACCATTGGGGTCACGGGTTCAATCGAGTAGCCAGCCACTCCTACAAAACGGCTAGAGACGGTAACAAAGAAGAAGCCAAAAATGAAGACCAAAAGAGACATTAAGAGCGAACTTGGAAACGAACCTGGAAGATAGGGAAGCACAGCGACCATCAAAATAAGGACAAAGGGTCCCGCAAGAACAAGCCACATCGGCAGATCTTTCTCTGTACGAGCCAGAGCTCGGGGCTCTCCTCTTCCTCGTAATGCCTCTACGACCGTTCGAAAACTTCCAACAATCACAGGAAACGTTTTAATGAGGGTGATAAGACCCGCCCCAACGATCGTCCCCACGGATAAGTATTTTACGTGTGCTGCGTGAACTTGCCCTGCCGTTGGCAAATCCTGAATTGCGCCAGCAGAAATCCCTAGCTCCTTCAGGGTCGTAAAAACATCTCTGGCCTTTAAAAAAGTGGCTATTTGAGGAAATGCAGAAAATAAAGGAATGAGTACCATCCAAGCAAATAAACCACCCCCAAGCATCTGCAGAGTAACACGGGGCCCAATAATATAGCCAATCCCTAGATATTCAGGGGTAACATTCATGGTAAGAGTCGCATTTGGGTAGAAGTCGTGAGCTGTACGCCGCAGCAGGGTTGGAATCTCTTTCCATAGCCCCAGCAGCTTCATGAAGATCCAGTAACCCATCGCTACGAGCGAACCTAAGAATACAGGTTTAGCAAGGTCTCCTTGCTTCTCGCCAGCAATAAGGACCTCTGCACACGCTGTACCTTCGGGATATTTAAGGGTTGCATGTTCTTTTACGATAAGGCTTCTTCTTAAAGGGATCATAAAGAAGATGCCTACCAATCCCCCAAGCATTCCGATGGTCATTAATTGCTTGTATTGAAAATACTTGTCTCCACCTGCAATGAAGATAAACGCAACCGACGAAAAGATAAGAACAGAGGAGACAGACTCTCCCGCTGAACCTAGCGTTTGAACAAGGTTATTTTCTAAAATGGTATTCTTACGCATTTTCCGGAAGAGACCGATCACCATAACTGCAATCGGAATAGAAGCCCCTACAGTTAAACCTGCACACAAAGCCAAGTACACCGAAGATGTTCCAAAGATGATTGCAAATAGGATTCCAAGAAGAACGGATTTTATAGAAAATTCCGACGGATCTTGAGAGGCAGGCACATAAGGTTTGAAATCAGAAGAACCAGATTCGTTTCTATTTAGGGAGCCTTTTGCTTGTGAAGACGATGGGTTAGAGGGAGAAACGGCCATAGGATGACATTGGAGCAGAAAACGATCCTAGGAGGCAAGATAATTTTAACAAAATCCCTAGGCTTCACCCAACCCCTGCACAATTCCACTTTCACGTTCTTCTCGTTTTAGAGTTTATCCCTGTTAAGATGAAAAATCCAAAACGCTATTGCTCTCTTTCTAAGAAGCGAATATGCTGTAGCAACTATGGCTTATTATTGCCACGCTTGTGGAAACGAACAAATTTTCGAAGTCAAAGTCGGAGTGAAAGTCGGCCGCCGCGACACCTGCCCTCACTGTAACGCCGATTTACACGTATGTAAGAATTGCCAAAATTATGATCCAGGTTTGCATAACATGTGTCGCGAGCCTGAGGCTGCTTTCATTCGAGATCGGGCAGAAGCTAACTTCTGTCCACATTTCTCTTTTAAGGATTCAGAAAACTGGAAACAGGATCATTCTACTGAGGACGCGAAAAAGAAGTTAGCTGCTCTCTTTAAGAATCTGAGGTAAAGCTGAAACTTCTTGCGCTTTCCAATTTTTCATTTACAATGCTCGAGCTTTGTAAATAGAAATTTTTTCGAAGGACAGGTTCCATGCCAAAATCAAACATTCATCCAAATTATACCGATGCAACCATTACCTGTGCTTGTGGAGCAACGTACCAAACCCGCTCGACAAGAGGCTCATTCATGGTTGAAATCTGTTCTAATTGTCACCCCTTCTTTACAGGGAAGCAGAAACTCGTCGACTCCGCTGGACGGATCGAACGATTCCAACGTCGATTTGGTCTTAAAACCGACAAAGCCTCCTAACTACGCTCCATGGGTTCCCCTGGTTCCTAATTCGCTCGAAAGATTTTTTTAATTGAGAGAATGAGCGGAACATAGGGCTTCAAAGAAATCTAGGATTGGTTCCATAAACTGCCAGTCCTGTTTGCCTCTCTTATAAAACTTAGGATATCACCATGGGGAACTCTATTTTCGACAAACTAGCCCAAGTAGAGGCTCGGTACCAAGAGCTAGAAAGCCAGCTGACTGATCCTGAAATCCTGGCCAAGCAAAGCCAATTTCAGAAGTTGGCGAAAGAGCGTTCTAACTTAGAGCCTTTAATTACTACCTACCGGATGTATCAAAAGATTAACCAAGAGCTTGAACAAAATAAGCTCCTTCTTCGTGATTCAGATTCTGAGCTTCGAAGTATGGCCAAAGAAGAGGAACAGCGGCTTCTATCGGAAAAAGAAGCTTGTGAGTCTCAATTGAATCTTCTACTTCTTCCCTCGGATCCAAACGATCAAAAGAATATTATTCTTGAAATTCGAGGAGGGACAGGCGGTGAAGAAGCAGCGTTATTTGCTGCGGATTTGTTCCGAATGTACAGCCGCTATGCAGAGCGGAAACGGTGGCGGATTGAATTGCTTTCGCAATCCGAGTCTTCCACGGGAGGACTTAAAGAAATCATTGCGATGATATCAGCACCCGCAGGTGGTAAAGTTTACTCAGAACTTAAATATGAATCTGGCGTACACCGAGTCCAGCGGGTTCCTGCCACAGAAACCCAAGGAAGAATCCATACCTCAACGGCAACGGTCGTTGTTTTGCCTGAGGCGGAAGACGTAGATATCAAGATTGAAGATAAAGACCTCCGGATCGAAGTGATGCGTTCAGGCGGACCAGGAGGGCAGTCAGTTAACACAACCGATTCCGCCGTGCAGATCATGCACATTCCATCGGGAATTATTGTCCGATGTCAGCAAGAAAAGTCTCAGCATAAAAATCGTGCCATGGCGATGAAGATCCTCAAGACCAAGCTCCTAGAGATCGAACGAGAAAAACAGGAAACTGCAGAGCGGGAAGCACGAAGATCACAGGTAGGCTCAGGCGAGCGTTCCGAAAAAATTAGGACCTACAACTTCCCTCAGGATCGTCTCACCGATCATCGGATTGGGCTGACCAAGCATAACCTTCCTAAACTCATGGACGGCGAATTACAAGAAGTGATTGACGCCTTACGGGCCCATTTCCAAGCAGAAGCCATGAAGGGCGACGAGTCAATCTAACCCGCGTTTGCTTCGTTTCTCGTCAACTCCCCTCTAACACAAATTCCCAAATGAGAAAAAATTCTCGTTATCTATCAATAATTAAAAGAGAATTCCATACGAAAAAAATTTCCGATTGACCAGAGAATTATACATACGGATACTTACATAGTGCTCCACAAGACTACATACGCGCACAGTATGATGCAATATTTCTATGAAAGGATTTGATATGAAGACGACATTTTCTTTAAGATTCTCGAAACTTTTTTTCATACCTGTTTTGGCAGCAGCTTTAGGATTTGGGGCTTGTAGAACGACACCACAGCCTAAATCTGACCCTACCCCGCCTTCATCTCAAAGCGAACCAAGCACTCCTCCTAAGGGCACCTGGGCAGATGAAGCATCCACATTGCCTCCAGGATTCCCTCCTGCTCCCGTTGCGACTACTCCTGTAATTCGATTTTAAGAAACACGCCCAGATTCTACTAATGCCCCAAACTGCTTGATTAGTTCTTGCGCTTCTTTGGAGATCTGCTTAGGGACATCAATTTGAACTACTGCATAAAAATCTCCGCGCCCCCCTTTTCGATCGGAGGCACCTTTTCCTCGAAGCCTTAGCTTCTGACCGCTTGAGGTTTCCGCAGGAACAGTCACCTGAACTTTCCCTTCCAAAGTCTCAACCTCGGTTTTTGTCCCCAGTATAGCGTCGACAATGCTAATATGCAGATCTGTCTCAATATCAGCCCCATGCCTTTTGAAATGAGCGTGAGGCATAACGCGTACGGTCAAAAGCAAATCCCCCGCTTGACCGCCACGAGGCGAAGGCCTCCCCTGCCCTTTCACACGGATGGTTTCTCCAGATTCGACTCCCGCGGGGACCCGGATGGTAATTTTGCGGCCACCTGCTGCTTGTGGCTCAAGCACCAAACTTTTCTCCACCCCTAGCGCTGCTTCAGGTAAGGTCAAATCGACCGAGGCTTGCACGTCATTCCCTTTCGCAGAAGAGGGAGCGGCCCTTTCAAAACCTGAACTACTCCCTCCAAAAAGGTCTGAGAAGGCTTCATTGCCGAAAATATCGCCCAAGTCAATATTTACCCGAGAACTGGCTCGACTTCCTCTGCCCGTGGTGGTCCCACGGCTTCGAAATCCTTCAAATCCAGGAAATCCTTCAAACCCTTGCGCTCTTCCAAAACCAGCCCCCCCCGCATAAGGGTTTTTCCTCATGGCGTCGTACTCTGATCTTTTCTTTGGCTCACTTAGGGTTTCATAAGCTTCGGTAATTTCTTTGAATTTTGCCTCTTTTGTTTTATCTCCTCCAGTAACATCAGGGTGATATTTTTTGGCCAACTTCCGGTAGGCCTTTTTGATCTCGTCCTGACTAGAAGATTCAGAAACCCCAAGGGTGCTATAGAAATTTGGTGTTGGCATAACGTTTGTATCAAAACAGATTTATTTCTTCTTGGAAAGAGAAGACTTCAATTGAATCGGTGGTAAGGATATCCACTGGTAGTTTTAATGGACGAGCTTGCCTTTTGCCCCCGCGGGCCGGGCGAAAGTCACGCGGCCTAAGCTAAGGTGTTCTCCTTCACGTTCTGCATAAATCGTATCGCCCATCTGGAACCGACCTTGCAAAATCGCTTGGGCGAGAGGGTCCTGCAGCAAACGCTGGATGGAGCGCTTCAAAGGCCGTGCCCCAAACGAAGGGTCGTAGCCTTGCTCCGCAATCAGATCAAGCGCCTTCTCACTTACCTCAAGCTTTAGTCCTTTTTCGTCAAGCAGCTTCTTTAGTCTTCCTAGCTGAATTTCGATAATCTGTCGAAGATGCTGCCGATCGAGTCGATGAAAAACAATAATATCGTCTAAACGGTTAAGGAATTCAGGCTTAAACGAGCTACGGAGTGCATTCTCAATTGCACGTTTTGTCTCAGCATCCTCTACGTTCGTTGCGTCATAGATAATCTGAGAGGCAATATTCGAGGTGAGAAGAACCAGCGTATTGCGAAAGTTCACTGTTCTTCCCTGACCATCGGTCAACCGTCCGTCATCTAGTAGTTGCAAGAGCACTTGATACACGTCTGGATGAGCTTTTTCAATCTCATCAAACAGCACGACACTGTACGCCTTTCTCCGGACTGCCTCAGTCAGTTGTCCTCCTTGATCATAACCTACATACCCTGGTGGCGCCCCAATCAACCGGGCCACGCTATGCTTCTCCATATACTCACTCATGTCAATCCGGATCAAGTGGGACTCGTCGTCAAACAAGAACTCTGCTAGGGCTCGTGCCATTTCTGTTTTTCCAACCCCGGTTGGTCCCAAAAATAAAAATGAACCAAGTGGCCGGTTCGGATCCTGCAACCCCGCACGTGCCCGACGGACTGCGGCGGAGACTGCTTGAATTGCCTGCGATTGACCAATAATTCGCCCACCCAGTCTGTCCTCCATATGGGTTAGCCTCTCAGCTTCTCCTTCCAGCATCTTCTGTACGGGCACTCCTGTCCATTTTGAGACAATGGCAGCAATGTCCTCTTCGGTCACCTCTTCACGTAAGAAGGCACCTTGCTTTTGCATTTCAGCCAATTTTTGAGTCAGCTGTTGCTGTTTCTTTTCCAGATCGGGGATTTCTCGATACAAAATCTCTCCTGCTCGATTCCAATCTCCCTTCCGCTGCGCTAAATCCCCCTCGGTCTTCTTTGCATCCATCTGTTCTGACAGCAACCGGATTTGATCAATGACCTCTTTCTCAGACTGCCACCTAGCCTTCATTGCACTGGCTTGTTCTTTTAGGTTCGCTATTTCTCGCTCAACTTCTTGCAAGCGACCACGAGAAGAAGCATCTTTTTCCCTGCTCAGAGCCTGTTGCTCGATCTGCAAAGAGATGATT
Organism: uncultured Myxococcales bacterium; assembly: GCA_964537055.1. Lineage (GTDB taxonomy): Bacteria > Myxococcota_A > Polyangia > Palsa-1104 > JAEUJZ01 > CAZHYV01. Next base: position 135,241 of record CAZHYV010000001.1, on the reverse strand, counting down.
TTTCTCTCGATCTGATCGATTGGAGTTGGCAGAGAATCAATTTCCATTTTGAGGCGGGCTGCTGCTTCATCAATGAGATCAATCGCTTTATCCGGTAAAAATCGATCCGTCACATAACGATCTGAGAGGCGTGCCGCAGCAACCAACGCAGCATCACGAATCCGAATCCCATGATGAACCTCATATTTTTCTTTCAGCCCTCGCAAAATCGCAATCGTATCCGGAAGTGAAGGCTCTCCCACTAAAACGGGTTGGAACCGCCGTTCAAGGGCCTTGTCTTTCTCGATGTACTTCCGATACTCATCAAGCGTTGTGGCGCCAATACACCGCAACTCACCTCGAGCAAGCGCTGGCTTTAACATATTGGCCGCATCCTGAGCCCCCTCGGCGGCCCCAGCTCCAACAAGGGTGTGTAGTTCATCGATAAACAGGATGATTTGGCCTTGGGCCGCTTGAATTTCCTTCAGCACTGCCTTCAGTCTGTCCTCAAACTCTCCTCGGTATTTGCTCCCCGCCACCAGACTACCCAAATCTAAGGCTAAGATTCTCTTATTCTTTAAACTTTCTGGAACATCGCCACTTACGACTCTTTGGGCAATCCCCTCCACAATTGCGGTCTTCCCTACCCCGGGCTCGCCAATCAACACGGGATTATTCTTCGTCCTCCTCGACAAGACTTGAAGCGCCCTTCTGATCTCTTCGTCCCGCCCAACCACAGGATCGAGCTTTCCTTTCCGAGCAATATCCGTTAGATCCCGTGTGAATTTCTCAAGAGCCTGGTATTTCTCTTCTGGGTTTTGATCCGTCACCCTTTGAGTTCCTCGTACTTCTTGCAATGCTTTTAAAACTAAATCATGTCGGATCCCGGCTTCTCTTAGCAGCCGGGATGAAATCCCAAAGTCCCTACTGCACAGGGCTAACAAAAAGTGTTCCGTGGATGTGTACTCATCTTTCAGCTGATCTGCCTCAGTTTCTGCAGCTTCGATAAAATCTCTTGCCTTTTTTGATAAACTTACCTCCAAGGTACTACTTGCTTTCGGCAATGCATCCAGCCACTGCTCTAGGCGGTCCATAGCAGCCGAAGGATCGTGTCCTAGTTTTCTTAGCAAAGCGCTAAGGACTCCCCCTTCCTGCTCCAGAAGAGCGTAGAGGAGATGCTCTGGCAAGATTTCAGCATGCCCCTTTTGGCTGGCGATACTTTGGGCTTCCACTAAAGATTCACGTGTTTTTAAGGTGAGTCGGTCTAATCGCATACAAGCTTCCTTTTTGTTTTTACATTAAGCACTCATTGCAAAAAATCAAGGAGATAAGCGCTTGAATCTCCTTCCTTCTAGCCAATGCAATTTCTCATAAAAGAAAGAGAGCTTTTTTGGCGGTCCTTTTTATGCTAGGGTAGCCTCCGTGGTAACCCAAGTAGATAACCTTCAAGCTGCCCATAAAGAGATACGCTCTTCTTTGAAGCGTGATTTTTGTGCTAAGAAAAACCGGCTTCGATGGGGTCTTTTTTTTGTATTTTTGGGGATTGCCCTCGTAACGCTATTATTTAAGCCGGTAGCGACTTATTTCATTCGGACCCATCTTCTTCCAAAAATTGAGAGAAACTATCATATCGAGGTCCATCCAGAACGGGTTGCTGTTCATTTTTCTGGAATTACATTGTCTGGCGTTCGTATTCAAGTTCCGGCCCTATCCCCACTTTTCCGCGAGCCTTTCTACGTTCAAGAAGTTGCTGTCTCTTGGAACCTCAGAGAAATCTTTCGAGGCCGCCTGACGCTCGAGATGCTTAAGTTCAGCCAAGCAGTGGTGCAAATAAGAGAACCCAACCAAACTCCTGAACAAATCATGAGCAGTATTCAAGCACTCCTACCTAAGGCCGGATTATCGGCTAACCCTCATCCAGGATCTGCATTTTTGCATGGACCTCTTTCCATCTGTATAAACAAAGTTACCCTAATCCTGAAAACACAAGCTGGAAGTATGATGGTAGATTCGCTCAACTTGCTGTGGGCACAAGGCACTGGAGGTTCGCTTTCTCTAGAGCATGGAAACGTGTACCTTTCTCGCGGTATGACTGCTTCTTTTCGAAGTCTCAGCATTCCGCTGCCTGCATCCTTTCGGCAAATCTCACAACACGTTACTATCATTCATGTTGAGGAGGGAGCGTTTTCTCCTTGGGAGCATCTGAAGTTGACGGGAATTCGAGGGTATCTTTCCTGGCATCCCGCACAGCCTCGAAAACTAAACCTTCACTTTCATGGAGGGTATGAGGGAAGTGCAAGCGACCTTTGGGAGGCACAAGGATCGATTGATAAAATGCTCTCCGAGGCAGATCTATTCGTTAAAGCGAAACAACTAAAAGCCGAAGCCTTGGGCTCTCTTCTTCACAAACTACCCTTTGAGGTCAATCGAGAAGCACAGCTAGGTGCTCAACTTTATCTTCATTCCCAACCCCAACTCACTTCATTTCAAGGAGTTTTAAAACTAGAACGCTTATCTATCTTTCACCCTTTGCTCGCTGCTCAAGCTTTGTACCCTGTTGAGCTAGAATTCGTTGGACAAGGGTATCTTCGGGAACATCAACGTTTTGTTCTAGAGCCCTCTGTCCTTCGCTCTCAGGGGCTTGAGATCCATCTTTCTTTAAATGCTGAACTACAACCGCCTGCCCCTACAGGTACGATAAAATCTATAAAAGCCCGTAGCTGGCGAGAACAGATTCGGCAGCTCGTTCTCCAAGTAAAAATTCCAAAAACTCCCTGCCAAAGTGTCCTGGCAGCGTTTCCTCAGGCCCTACTTCCAAAGCTAGCAGGGTTTCAGTTGGGTGGTTCATTCTCTACAAATCTTGCCTTCCAAATTAACTTCGCAAAAATTCTCAACCTTCCCCCCATTCAGGAAGCCAGAGAACCACAATTGCCTGCTCCAGTATCTCCTACAAGGATCGAATCTTTTGGAAAGAGCCAACCTTCTCAATCTGAACCCGTCGCCATCTCAGGAACTGTAGGGATCGATGGCTGCCATGTCCTCCAATCTCCCCAAGACCTAAGTGCACAAAGGTTGACCCAAAGCTTTACGCACCAGGCTGAAAAGAAACCAGGTAGAGCAGAACCTATCTGGGTGGGCAAAGAAAATCCCGATTTTGTTCCAATCTCACAGATTTCTCCCCATTTGATTCATTCGATTCTGACTACGGAGGACAGTACATTCATGCGCCATAAAGGATTCATCCATTCAGAATTCCGCTCGGCTCTGCAGAAGAATCTACAATCCGGCTCGTTCCGCCTTGGAGCCTCCTCCATCACGATGCAGATGGTAAAAAACCTGTTTTTCTCGAAAGAAAAAACGTTATCCCGCAAACTCCAGGAAATGTTTTTGACTTGGTATCTAGAGCAGGACCAGCATCTACCTAAGGCTCGGATTTTAGAGATCTACTTCAATATTATTGAATTTGGTCCTGGGATTTATGGAATTAAACAGGCAGCTTTGCACTATTTTGGAAAACATCCCTGGGATCTTACCCCAAGAGAAGCTGCGTGGTTTTCTTCTATTCTTCCAAGCCCCAAAAGGCGCTACATCCATTATTGTTATGGAGCACCCAGCCAACGATGGGAAACATATCTAGACAGGATCCTCGTCCACATGTACGAACGAAACCGTCTAACTGATGTAGAATTCGGACAAGCGATCCAAGACCACCTCATATTTAGTAGGGCCCAGTTCGTATCCAAAGCGGAATGCCTGGCACAGATTCAAAGATTTACACATCCTGCTCAAATGCTTCTCGGTCGATCGGATTCTTTTCATCAAAATTGAGACTAAGAATTCAAATGCTTTTCTAATCCAAGTGAAGCAAACCGTGAGCTTTGATTGCTTGCATCGAGGAATAATAAATACGTAGCGACATCCCGTTTTTCATAGATTCCGCTTTCTAGAAGCTTTTGAGCAGCTGCATGAAGTTTTGATTCCTCAAGTTGATTTAAAAAATCTTCGTCGGTGAGACCGAACTGATGTTTTACCTCTAGGGAATCTAAAAATTGAGACAGCAGAGCATTACGACAATTTCCAAACCATGCATACAAAACCACTGCACCTGTTTTGGGAGCACTCAGCGAGTGCCAAAGCCGATCCGCCCAATCTTGTGCCCGTTGCTTGGCTCCTAGTTTAGAAAGAGGCTTTGACGCTTTTAGTCCTACTTCCGATAGGATCTTTTTAATAGTCGTCGGTGGTAATTCCAACACCATCGCTTTAAATCGTTCTTCTCCCAGGCGCTGGCAAATTTCGTTGGTTGTCATAACTTCTCCATATCTATCTCATCTGTTCTCCCTAAGCTGCACAAAATCTCGTTACAACTGGAGAACACGCTTGTGCAAAAATGATACATCTTGTTATCGCAGTAACGAATGGCGGCGTCAAGAATTGAAGCGTCTTTTAGTATGACTCCCTATGCTTCCTCAAAAATTGACCGAGACCTTTTCCCCTTCCTTCAAAAACCGGCCTTTGGAAGAACGCCCGAGAGAACGGCTTTCTTTTTTGGGCGAGCGAGAGCTTACTGATGAGGAGCTGGTTGCTCTTGTCTTAGGCTCTGGAGCAACCATTCCTGTAGCACGCATTTTGCTCGATCAGGCAGGAGGGATGAGCGGCCTGCGAAAGATTGGCTTTGCTGAGTTGTGCAGACTGCCAAAAATAGGAAAAGCCCGTGCTTGCCAATTAAAAGCTGCAATGGAACTAGGACGGAGAGCGCAGTTACCTGAACCGCTCCAAGGATACCAAATTCGCTCTCCGCAAGAGATCGCTCATCTTTTACAAACGGAATTTGCTCATGCCGAACAAGAGTCCTTTTATGTTTTTGGTCTTGATGCACGATACCGGATTCGCTTTCGCACGATTGCTGCCATTGGACAGATCGATCGGGTTCATGTGGCGAGCGCAGACATCTTCCGCCCTCTGGTGAGGGAAGGAATGGCCGCCGTACTTGTGGCACACAACCATCCAAGCGGGGATCCTAGCCCAAGCCCAGAAGACGCTACGCTGACAACAAATTTAAATGAGGCTGGAAAACTTTTAGGGATCCCTCTCCTTGATCATATCGTGGTTGCAAGCAATGGATATTATTCATTTTCGGAGGATCAAAAACTGTAGGCAGAAGATAAACAAAACGAGTGTGCAGCTAGAGCAAAATCAACGCGCAGCTTTTTTCTTCTTTGGGGTTCTTTCTAAGGCCTTCTTTGAGGATGATACCTTTGCTTTTCCTTCCGGAGGGAGTCGATTCGGTTTTTGCTTTGCAGAGGCCTTTTTGTTCGTTTCTTTAGATGCTTTCATTTTCTTCTTTTTTGCAGACGCGTTAGGCTTGTCATCATCTTCATCTGAATCGTCTATATCATCGTAATCATCATCTGCATGCTGAGCAAACTCTGGAGCTTCCTCCTCGTCCTCTTCATGGAGGGCGGCCCAGGCTTTGGGGGAAAGTTTTGTTGAGCTTCCTAAAAGCAGGTCTTCTCCCAGGTCGATAAGGTCGTCAAAATCTTGATCTTCGTTTCCTGCAAGTTCAGCACTCCTACTTTCTTTAGTACGATTCGTTTCTTCAGGCTTTGTATATTCAGGAAGTGGCAGAGGACGCCTTTGTCGGTTATGAACCAAAATTCTCTTATCTATTTCAAACGTAACTTCAATCTTATCGTATCCAATCTGTTCAGAAACAAAACCCTTCCCAAAGATCGGATGACTAATCACATCCATATCGTTGAAAATTTCGTTTACGTTATAAGGTCTTACCTCTTTTTTGTTCTTCCCTACTACCTGCTCCCACGAGAGTTTCGCTTTCTGGGGCTTTTTTCTGGTATTGGGTTCTGACGAATCTTCCTCTCCCCGGGGTGGGCGAAATCCGTGGATATCATCGCATGAAGAACACCGAGCCTTTCGGATCTCATCATCATAACGGCTTACCACGACATGAAGAGTGTCTGCTTTACATTTCGCACAGTACGCTTCTACCTCTTGCTCTTGTCCAGTCTCTTCTACTTCATCATCGAAGATCGAAAACTCGTCTACCATCATCATACGTTTGCAGTCCTTATCATGATTTCTACAGATTTGCACTGTTTCAGGTACGATTTTTTACAAATCGTCAATAACCGTATAATTATTGCATGGTTATCTCATCTATAAATCCCCATCCAGAGGTACTTTGAAAGGATAATTTAAAGCTGCCCCGCCATCTTGTTTAACATAAACCAAGGTCCTTTTGCAAGGAGAATTTTGTGGTTTGGCTTTGCTTTGCTTTCTTTTTATCTAGGCTGAATACGGAGAGGGCAGGAAAGAATATAAGATAGGGGCCTCAGGAGAAAATTTAGAAAAACGAAACCCACCGACGAAGATATCTTTTTTCTAAGGTACTTCTTATCCTTCGATCTTTGTTAATTCGAAAAACTCACTATAAAAATCCTTTCCATTGGAATTTTCCTGTAGTAGATTTCGTGCCCAGGTTTGGCAGGACTTGGTAAATGATATGAGGTGCTATGGCGCTTTCCTTTTCTTCTGATGCTCAAAATCAAATTATAGAAATCCGCAAGCAATACCCTACTTCTCAGGCTGCTTGCATGCCCCTTCTTCATTTGGCTCAGAAAGAATTTGGCCATCTTTCCGATGAAGCCATTCATCTGGTCGCTCAGATTTTAGAATTACCCGTTGCGCATGTGTTTGGGGTCGTCACCTTCTACACAATGTATCATCGAAAACCTGTAGGCAAACGGGTTCTTATGATGTGTACAAATATTTCGTGTATGCTGCGTGGGGCACAAGACACCCTCAGTCGCTTAGAGTCCCACCTAGGAATTCAAGCAGGAGAAACCTCTGCCGATGGAGAGTTTACGCTGATCGAAGAAGAGTGTTTGGCTGCCTGTGCTGATGCCCCCGCAATGGTCTGCGGAGAACGTTATTTTTTAAACCTCACCCCTGACAAAGTGGAAGTGGCTCTTGCCGAGTGCCGAAAATCGCCTGAGACTCTCCATTCTTCTAGTTTATCTACCAAAGCAGCGACGGTATCTACCCCAAAGACATCGACCGTGGAGAAATCAAATGCCCATCGATCGTAATCAGAAACTACTCACCTCCTTCTTTGGTGACGAGCGCCACGCCGATATTGATGTGGCACTAAAGAGAGGTATTTATTCTCGGCTCGACAAAGCATTTCAAATGGAACCGGCTGCCATTGTGGAAGAAGTGAAAAAAAGCAACCTACGGGGCCGTGGAGGTGCTGGATTTCCAACGGGAATGAAATGGGGGTTCCTACCGAAAAATGCTCAGACCGTGTATTTAGTCTGTAATGCAGATGAATCCGAACCAGGAACTTGTAAAGATCGTGAGCTACTTTACTGGGATCCTCATCTTTTGATTGAGGGAATGATCATTTCTTCGTATGCACTTGGATGTAAGCATGCGTACATCTATATCCGAGGCGAAATGATGCGAGAAGCTAAGCGTGTAAACCATGCCATCCGTCAAGCGTATGAAAAAGAATTTCTGGGAAAAACATTCACAACTGCTACTGGTTCGTTCAAACTCGATCTTACGCTGCATCGAGGAGCAGGAGCTTACATTTGCGGTGAAGAGACCGCCCTTCTTAACTCCCTTGAAGGCAAACGAGGCTGGCCTCGGTTAAAACCTCCTTTCCCCGCGGTCAAAGGGTTATTTGGTCAGCCGACGATTGTAAATAACGTTGAGACTCTAATGAATATTCCTATTATTCTCAGAGATGGCAGCCAAGCCTTTGCAGAAATTGGAATGGGACGCTCTGGAGGCACCAGAATCCTCTGCCTGAGTGGACATGTGAATCGCCCCGGAGTCTACGAACTTCCTATGGGGATTACCTTTCGCGATTTGATTTATCAAGTGGGCGGTGGGATTCCAAAAGGGAAAGCGGTGAAGGCCGTTATTCCGGGAGGTTCTTCCATGCCGCCGCTGGATGAGAGCGAGCTTGATGTACCAATAGAATTTGACGCCTTAATGAATGATCTTAGGATTAAGGCGGTCGAATACAGGCCCGGTGTTCCGGTTGAACTAGCACCAGGGAAACCCTTACGAAGTATGGCTGGGTCAGGAGGGGTGGTTGTGATGGATGAAGACACTGATCTTGTCGCAGCTTGCGCTCGGATTATGAAGTTTTATGCTCATGAGTCCTGCGGCCAATGTACCCCGTGCCGAGAAGGTTCTGGATGGCTCGCACGAGTTTGCGGGCGTATCGCCAAGGGCTATGGCGAACCCGGGGATATCGATCTATGTGCTTCTATTGCTCAGGGAATTAATGGGAACACCATCTGTGCTCTTGGCGAAGCAACAGCCTGGCCAATGCTAGGCTTTTTAACAAAGTTTCGCGGCGAGTTCGAAGCAAAACTACGCTCGTCAAGTAGCAACAGCGGAGTGATTCCACAAAGAAAGGTCAGCCATGAATAATCTCTCTTCTGCCGGGCAAACTCCCTCTCTTACTATGCTGATAGCATTTGTGCTTCTGTCTCTTTTGGTCCTTGGCGGTGGAATTGTTACCGTCACGAGAAGAAATTTGGTCAGTGCGGCCATGGCATTGGTTGCAACCTTTTTTGGGATGGCAGGAATTTATGCGATGCTGAATGCCCACTTTTTGGCAGCTATCCAAATTTTGGTGTATGCCGGCGGCATTATGGTTCTTTTTATTTTTGTAGTCATGGTGCTAAACCGAGAAGAATCCGAGCCCCGTTCTTCGAAAGGAATTTTTGGCAAAGTATTCGTAGGTGCTGCTATCTCCTACTTAGCCATCAGGTTTGGCATCTTTCTTTATTCCCTCGGCACGTTGTCTCTTCCCTCAACAGAGACTCCTTTGAGCCTAAATCAAATAAGAGAATTCGGTACGGTCCGCAAAATGGGAGAATTTTTATTTGGAGATTTCCTCTTCCCGTTTGAAGCGATCTCCATTTTGCTGCTCATCGCGGTATTAGCGGCTGTAACCTTAGCACGGAGTTATGCAGCTCAAGCAACCAGCTTGTACGAACTTCCAGCCGGCGAAAAAGATTTGAAGCAACCTGCCCATACAGCCGACGATGAAATGATAGGATTTCATAGCCCACATCTATCAAGCGATTCGCAAGGCCCTCATTCTCTCCGTCAAGAAGGGACAATCAATCATGAATAATTTTTTTACCATTCCTCCCGTGTGGTTTCTTGTCATTGCGGCCATCCTCTTTGCGATTGGTATGATTGGTGTGCTCTTTCGCAAAAATGTTCTTATTTGCCTCATGTCTATTGAACTGATGCTCAACGCAGCGAACCTAACGCTAGTAGCCTTCTCCAAACTCCATGCCTCTTGGCAGGGAACCGATGCCATGCGTGGGCAAGCGTTTGCGCTTTTGGGCATTGCCATCGCTGCAGCAGAGGCTGCTGTAGGGCTTGCTATTGTGGTCGGCGTATTTCGAAATCGTCAAAGTATCAACCTGCATGACCTAACCCAGCTCAAATACTAAGCCTATGAGATCATTTCCCCTGTTTCTTATCCCCATCATTCCCTTTGTTGGTGCCTTACTGAACCTCCTCTTTGGAAAAAGGCTAAAGCGAGGCACAGTCAGCTTGATCGGCTGTGGTACAATCGCTACGATTGCGCTTCTATCTACCCAAGCGGTCATCTCCTTAGTCCATAGTCCTCATGCTGTTCTTGTAGATCGGTTCTTTCAGGCAGATTGGATTACCCTCTCTGGCATCTTTACCAAAGGAAGCCATATCAGCGCTGGGTTGGTTTTAGACCACTTGTCCTCGGTACTACTTCTGGTTGTCTGCTGGATTGGGTTGCTCATCCACATCTATTCTATCGGATACATGGAACACGACCCTGGATATGCTAAATTTTTTGCCTACTTAAACCTCTTTACCGGGTTTATGCTGATCCTTGTTCTCGGAGATTCTCTCCCAATCACCTTTGTAGGATGGGAAGGGGTAGGACTTTGCAGCTATTTGCTGATTGGGTTTTGGTACAAGGAAGAAAAAAATGCCACTGCAGGCCGAAAAGCTTTCATTGTCAATCGCATTGGTGATTTCTTCTTTCTTTTAGGGATGTGTCTCCTCTTCGGTTATGCGGGCACGCTAAAATATAGCGACTTTTCAAGCAATCTTGTTTCGAGGTTAAGCGAGCCTCTATGGTTTGGCTGGCCTGCTTATTATTTTATTGGGCTTTTTCTCTTTATTGGCTGCACTGGAAAAAGTGCGCAAATCCCTCTTTATATCTGGCTTCCAGACGCCATGGCAGGACCAACGCCGGTATCTGCCCTCATCCATGCAGCGACTATGGTGACCGCAGGCGTCTATGTCATTGCCCGGACGCATATCTTCTACGACGTCAATCCAACCGCAGCAAAAATGCTGATTGCTGGAATTGGAGCACTGACAGCATTGTTTGCGGCCACCATTGGTTTGGTACAGCGTGACTTTAAAAAAGTTCTCGCCTATTCGACCGTAAGCCAGCTTGGGTTTATGTTCGTCGGCGTAGGAACGGGCGCGTATGTAGCTGCGATTTTTCATCTTCTCACGCACGCGTTCTTTAAGGCGGGGTTATTCTTAGGGGCAGGTTCTGTCATGCATGCAATGGATGGTGAAGGAGACATCTCAAAGATGGGAGGACTTCGAAAACATCTTCCCATCACGCATGGGACCTTTTTGGTCTACTGCCTTGCGATTGCTGGAATTTTTCCGTTTGCCGGTTTCTTTAGCAAAGATGCAATTTTATCAGGAGCCTTTGGTTCGCATTTTCGTGTAGCCAGGACAGCACCTGCTTGGATCCACGATTTTGTCGCTCATACGTATCCCAAAGTTTTATGGGGAGTCCTACTGCTGGCAGCTCTATGTACTGCCTTTTATATGTGGCGACTCTATTTCTTGGTATTTCATGGGAAGTTCCGTGGGAGCGAAGAACAGAAGTCTCACCTGCATGAGTCTCCTTTTTCAATGACATTTCCTTTAGTGATTTTGGCCATCGGCTCTATCGTTGCTGGGTTCTTATGGGTCCCTGAAGTCCTGGTACCAAAACAGCTTCATTTCCCAGACATCTTGGGCACCTGGCTAGATAGTTTCCAAACCTCCCATGCACCTTTGTCAGAATCTGCGTTGGCTAGCCATGAGCGCTTAGAGAAGATTTTAATGGGCATTGCTTCCTTGGTTTCTGTGCTTGGAATTCTTGTCGCTTACCTCTTTTATGCAGATGGGTTCTCAAAGATAGCCCAGACCTTAGCAAAACGGCTACGTCCTCTCTACCAATTGCTTTGGAATAAGTACTACATCGATGAGCTTTATCAGGTTCTCTTCGTAAGACCCTTACAGCACATTTCGCAAGTTTTCTTTCGCTTCTTCGATAGGTCAATCATTGATCAAGGGTACATTCAAGGAGTTGCGAATCTAGTTCAAGGCTTAGGAAAAGCAGTACGCTATATTCAAAACGGGCAAGTCCAACGCTACCTTGCTGCAGTTGCTTTGGGCATTATTATGATCTGGTATCTAAGCGGATGGAACTTTATCCACCATATGGATTTAAGGCAGGCAGCAGATTTCAGAATTCGCTCCATCCTAGGAAATAAAGTAAGCATTTCGGTAGGAAAAAATCATCCAGCCCAAAAGCATTTCTTCTATCGGGTAGACTTCGAGCAGCGCGGAAACGCTTTCACAAGCATGCCGCTTTCAGAACAAACTGAATTTGATCATGAGTATACGACTAGCCCTACAAAACAGACTTACCGAATTGTTGTTGAGGTATGTGATTCCCCCATCCAGGGTACATGCGTACGTTCGGATCAGCTGTTCTTTCACGGAAATCAATCAGTAATTGTCGAAGCTGCCAATGTGAACATGGCTAAAGCCCAACCAATGACTCTTTCGCCAACCACTCCCTCTATAAACCATTTCGCTACTCTGGAGAACCAACCATGACAGACTGGTCTCTCACCATTATTACCTTTCTTCCTCTCGTTGGAGCTGTTCTAAGCCTCTTCATCCCAAAAGAAGAAGAGCGATTGATCAAAGGAATCGGTTTATCTTTTTCGCTGCTTACATTCCTTATTTCTCTGAAGCTTCTATTTACGAAAGGGTCCACTTTCGAAATTGATGTTCCTTGGGTCTCCTCGTTTGGAATTCACTATCATCTTGTCAACGATGGGATCTCTACTTGGCTTGTCCTCTTAACCACTTTTCTTATGCCGATTGTGTTTCTTTCAAGCCATCACTCTATTGAAAAGAGGATTCGAGATTTTACCGTCTGTCTCCTGGTGCTTGAAACGGGAATGCTTGGTGCATTTTTCGCTGCAGATGTATTCTTGTTTTACGTCTTTTGGGAAATGATGCTCATCCCTATGTACCTCCTTATTGGGGTTTGGGGGGGTGAACGTAGAATCTATGCATCTCTTAAATTTGTCATCTATACGATGGTCGGTTCCCTCCTCATGCTGGCCGCGATCCTGTTCCTCGCCATCAAAGGGCAGCAAACAACCGGAATTTGGTCCTTCCAATTATCTGATTTCTTGCGGCTTTCTCTCTCTTACAACGAACAATTTTTTTGCTTTTTGGCTTTTGCTGCAGCCTTTTGTATCAAAGTCCCTATTTTCCCCCTACATACTTGGTTGCCAGATGCTCACGTCGAAGCACCGACTGCCGGATCAGTCATTCTGGCAGGCATCCTTTTAAAGTTTGGTGGGTATGGGCTCATCCGTTATGCAATCCCTCTGTTTCCAGCTGCGCTCAAAACGATGGCTCCTCTTTTATCCATTTTATCAGTAATCGGAGTGATCTACGGCTCTTTGGTTGCCTATGCACAAAAAGACATCAAGAAGCTCATCGCGTATTCCTCGGTAGCCCATATGGGCATTGTTGTTCTAGGGCTGATGATGCTAAATCCAATTTCGGTGAGTGGTGCTATGTATCAAATGCTTGCACACGGAATCTCGACGGGAGGGTTATTCCTCTGTATTGGGGTTTTGTACGAGCGTCGGCATACGCGCAACATGGAGGATTTTGGCGGGGTCTATCAAAAGATGCCCGTATTCGGAGCTTTTTTTCTCATTTTTACCCTCGCTTCGATAGGATTGCCTACCCTATGCGGATTTGTCGGTGAATTCTTGGTACTGGTAGGCACAATGAACCCAAATATGAGAGGAAGTGGTTTTGATCCTACTCTATTTCCCTACGCACGATTGTTCTGTGCGCTCGCAGCGACCGGCGTCGTTCTTGGAGCCATCTATATGCTAGGAATGTTCCAACGGGTGATGTTTGGTCCGATTTCCAAAAAAGAAAATGAACACCTCAAGGATTTATCCGTTCGTGAAGTCGTTTACCTTTTGCCTATGATCGTTATGGCATTTTTCTTAGGACTCTATCCAGCGCCTTTCCTTTCCAGGATGGCTCCTGATATCGACCAAACACTCAAGCATGCAAAAGAAAGACTTCATCTCGAAGAATCCATCATGAAACTCGAGGAACCAACGATCAAACAAGCTGCAAAGAGCGATAAGCATCCGCCTTCTTTTGTTGTTGCATCTTTTCAAAAATCGACTCTGCCATGGAATCTGCAAGGATCCGCAGGTATGCCTCTCAAGCATTCCTCTCATCTTAGGAGAAGCTTATGATTCTCGTCCCTTTTACTTCGATGGAGATTAATCTCTATAGTAGTGCCCCCCTTCTGTTGCTAGGGATCCTGGGCATTCTCATACTGCTTCTTGATGCGTTCTCAAGAATAAGGCTTGTAGGAAAAGACCGGCACAAAGAGATGCCTGCAGAAACCTCGGAAGGCTACGTCGTGGCGCCTCCAGGTTCTCGCTTCTACCTTATGCCTCTGTCTGTCCTTGGGCTGCTTAGCGTGCTTTGTGTGATCGTGTGGCAATGGTTCCGGCTGGGAGTAGACCCTCATCAAAGTAGTGTCTTAATTTACAAAGGCATGCTCATTGTTGATAGATTTGGTCTTTTTGCGTCTGGGCTCTGCGTTGTGATTGCTATTCTCAGCATCATGACCCTGCCCGCCTTCTTTAAAAACAGGTTTGAATCAGGAGAGGCCTATGTGCTTATTTTCTTCTCTCTGGTAGGGATGATGATCCTCATTATGGCGCATGATTGGGTCGCCATGTTTCTAGGAATCGAGACTCTGTCTCTTGGCGTCTATGTCTTGTCGGGCTTGTGGAGAAAGTCAGAAAAATCGTCAGAAGCGGCGCTAAAATATTTTCTTGTGGGAGCTTTTGTCTCAGCCATTTTGCTTTATGGAATTGCCCTTATGTACGGAGCCACTGGATCGACACAGCTTGTTTCGAAAGTCGTCCTTCACTCGGGTCTTTGGAGCATTGGGGCTCTCCTTGTCATGGGAAGCATTGCGTTCAAAATTGCAGCTGTTCCCTTCCATATGTGGGCTCCTGATACCTATGAGGGAGCCCCAGCGCCGATTACAGGGTTTATGATGACTGCTGTAAAAACGGCAGCCTTTGCCTTTTTGATCCGGTTCTTTGTGATGGCCTTGAACACCGAGCCCATGCAGAGCCAGATGGTCAGCATCCTCTACCTTCTCTCTGCCGCCAGCATGATTCTTGGGAACCTGGGAGCACTTAGACAAGAAAATATCAAACGGATGCTCGCCTACTCCTCCATTGCACACGCAGGATATCTTCTGGTTGGCGTGATCTTGATTAGAAATTCTGCTCAAGACGGGGTGGGGGTGTTACTTTACTATTTACTCTTTTACGGAATCACTTCCGTAGGCACCATGGCAGTCGTGACCTGGGTTGGAATGGGCCACCGGTATGAAGAACGAGCCAATCTAACACAGTGGGAGGGCCTGGCCAAATCTCATCCAAAAGCCGTGCTTTGTATGACCGTGCTTCTTCTGTCTTTGGGTGGATTCCCCCCGATGGCGGGATTTCTAGCAAAATTTTATCTTCTGAAGAGTGCGTTTCCGGACAAAACCCTTTGGCCACTTCTCTTCCTATTAATTGGGATGAGTCTTGTAAGCGTTGCTTACTACTTACGAATTATTACTGCGATGTATTTCCGCCCGATGTCTAAAGAACATCAAAATTCACAGCCAGAAGCCCGTTCGCTCTCTTTGCTTATTGCAGTTGTGATTACGGTTGTCTCGACGCTAGGATTAGGAATGTTACCAAATAGGTTTTTTCAAAGCGTATTTTCTGCTACGATAGGAAGTGCTTCTCAAAAAAATGGGTAAGGATTCCTTGACAGCATGGATGTCTTTTTAAAAAAATATTTTTTTAGCTTCTACCTGGTCGTGATTGCCGCCTGCACCCTGCTTTTGGGAAAATCGGTTGCGACCCTCTTAGGCGCGAGTTCCCTAGGAACGCCTCGGTCCTTTGCTTTACCGAAGAGTTTTACACCTATTTTTGACGAAGAGTTTAATAAACGCCGAGATGTGGAGGCAATTTTAACAAGAAATATCTTTTGCTCAAACTGCGAACCTATCGTCCCTATCAGGGTAGAACCAGAAAGCCAAAAACCTGTAGATACCACCCCGAAAAGAACTTCTTTACCCCTCCAGTTAGTTAGTCTTATGGTTGTCGACGAAAATTGGTCGTTTGCTCTTATACGCGACCTAGGAGACGAAAAGAAAGAGGCGAATCTGTACCGGAGAAGGGATCGTTTACCCCGAGGCCAGGGAACGGTCATTCAGGTGACAGATCAGCGTGTTTACTTTTTGGTAGGGGGACGGATTGAGTATCTTGACATTAGCAACACCTCGATCGTGCCAGTGACTCCAACGATTTCTTCACCTCTTGCGGCCTTAACCGATCCAGGCGGAGAAGCAAACGCTTTCGAGAAAGAGATAGAAAAAGGCATTCGTTGCAGTAGCCCCTACCAATGTGAGATCGATCGTTCTGTCTTAGACAAAGTTTTAGGAAATACAGCTTCCCTGGTGAAGGGTGTAAATATGATTCCTGCAATGAAAGACGGAAAACCAAACGGGTTTAAAATTTATCCCTCTCGCACAAGTACAATATGGAACAAAATTGGCATTCAATTTGGGGATATTATTAAATCTATCAATAATCTTGAGATGACCTCTCCTGATAAAGCGCTAGAAGCGTATGCAAAATTACGGACGGCTTCGCATCTGACTCTGGTGATAGAACGTAAATCTGGGGAAACAGCCACCTTAGAGTACACAATCAAGTAATCTTCCCTACCTAATTCCGATATAAAGATTTGCAATCCCGGATAAATTCATGGTTTAATAGCAAGACTCGACTCGAAGGTATCTTTTAGAAATGAAGCCCATGACTTACCTATCCCGTTCTTTTTCCTTGCTTCCTGGCATCACCTTTCTCTTCCTTCTTCAGAATGTTTCTGGAGACAATCAAGCTTTTGCACAACCCGACTCGCCTACCCGAACCCAAGGCACAGCGGCTCCAAACCCGAGTCCCTCGCCAGGAAGAGAACCGGGGGCCAAAACAAAAACCAGCCCTGAGAACGATCTCCCTCTACCAGAGTCAAGTGAGTACAAGGGTTGTGTTGCCCTCAAATCAACAGCCAAGATTGCATATAACCTTAGGCCTGAGGTCGACTTAAATGACTTGGTAGATTTTATCCGGAGCATCACTTGTAAGAACTTTCTCATTACAGTCCCTGTACCTCAAAACAAAGTCGTCATTAAGGTACCAGGTTTAATCAGCGTGGATGATGCCTATCGCGTCTTCCTATCGGCACTGGAATCAATGGGCCTGACCATCCAACGTGTAGGCAAACTTCATAAGATTGTCTCCTCGCAACGCGCTAAAGAGACAACCTCCATCTTGGGAGACGAGCAAGGGGTTCCTGGCACTGACATGTATTACACAAAATTCGTGAAACTTCGCTATCTATCTCCTGAAGAGGTAATCAGTACATTTAAAGACCTCCAGGGACGTGATGGGAAGATGGTCCCTGCAAGCTCGGCCAGGGCAGTGATTATTACCGATACTGGATTTAATATCCGCCGTCTTGAGGACCTGCTAGAAGAGTTAGACAAACCCACAGCAAACCAGGACCGTTTGTTTATCATCCGTCTAAAAAATGCAGGTGCGCCCGAGGTAGTGCAAATGATTTCTTCTCTGTTTGGCATCCAGGCACCGGGAGGAAGCACTCCTGGATACGGTGGAGGCGGCAACCCTCGCAGACCTTACTATCCCCCACAGGGTGGAGGTTACCCAGGGCAAAGCCCCAGTGCAGAGGGCGCCCCCGCCTCGATCACCCAAGCAGTGGCTGATGCGCGAAGCAATTCAATCATTCTTGTTGCTAGCGAGCGTGGGTATAGGCAAGTCCGTAGCCTAGTGGATGAACTAGAACGGCGAGGGGGTGCACCAAGCGGCCAGATCCATTTTTATCCTCTCAAGAATGCAACCGCAGCAGGAATGGCCAACATTCTCCAAGGCCTAGGTGTGACTGCCTCTATTTCAGAAAGCGGCTTTAAGTCTAATTCTTCTACTGGTGGTTCCTCGGGTATGGCATCTTCGGCAAGTTCGCTGGGCTCCTTTTCCCGACCGCCCTCGTTTCCCTCGGGGTTAGGAGGAGGAATGGGAGGGAGTGGAACAACGGGTACCAATATCAATATTGGGCCTTTTCAGGGAAATGTACGAGTAACTGCGGATGTTTCCACGAATCAACTGGTGATTCTGGCAAATAAAGCAGATTACCTCCTCCTCAAGAGAATCATCGATCAACTAGATCAACCCCGCAAACAGGTCTTTCTTCAGATGGGTATTTTTGAGGTAAATCTAACCAAAACAAAAGACCTAGGACTTTCTTATCATGGAGGCCTTCCCGTACTAGGAAACAATGCCCTTGTCGTAGGTGGCCTGCGGGGGAAAAATCTCAATTCCGCAAATATTTTGAATTATCTTACTCTCAATGGGTTAGTAGGCGGTCTCGTGGGCCCTCAACTTCAAGGTAGCAGCATCTTTGGTTCTGGCGCGACTGGGTCTACACTCCCCCCTCAGTACGGATTGCTTTTACAGGCGATGCAAACCGATCAAGATATCAAGATCTTGAGCTCTCCCAACGTCATGGCCACAGACAATATGCAAACTACATTTGAAAGTGGGCAAAACTTACCCTTTCCTGCAGCGATTACAGGAGGTCTCCCAGTTTCCTCAGGAGCAACAGGAAGCTCGGCATTTACCGCACTCCAGTCCATCGAGAGGAAAGATGTCTCTTTAAAATTCAACATGACCCCTCATATTAATACGTCGGACTTTATTAGCTTAGAGACAGAGATAGAAATTTCAGACGTTGCCCAAGAAGACTACTATGGGAGAGGGCCTGCCACTACAAAGCACATCATTAAATCCTTTCCCGTAGTCCGGGATCAAAGTTCAGTAGTACTAGGCGGGATCATGTATGACAAAACGAGTGATACCGTCACTAAAATTCCCGGCCTTGGCGAGATTCCCATTCTGGGATACCTATTCAAAAATCGGAGTAAGAGTGATACCAAAAAGATGCTGATGGTGGTGATTACTCCCTATATTATTACTTCTCCGGATGATCTACCTCGAATTTTTCAAGATAAGTATCGAGAGTACGCACAACTTGTAGAATCAAGCTCCTTTGTAAATGCAGACCCAGTCCCTGTGTTATCAACCGATTATCGCTACAAGCCAGGAATTCTTGACGAAATTGAGCGAGTTTCTAGAGAATCGGATGAGACCGAACGGAACAATAAAGAATTAGAACGCGACCAGTCTCCTCTGCCCTCAGGTCCAATTGACCTTCAGCCTGAAAACACAAAGGCTTCGCGAAAAGCACGCCTTGATGATTAGTGGACTCCCCATGGTTAATGCACTGAATAATACTGATGCAAAACTTTTCCGTCTCGCTTAATTTTGACGACAAATTTCGAGGCAGACTTTAGTACTAAGTAGCCCCCAAGAGTCTCGAGAGGGCTATTAAATTCAATCCCATTGATAGACTTGATAACATCCCCTTCCTGCAAAAGCAGGCCTGCAAGCAGCGAGGTGGGAAGCGCAGAATAAAGTTTCAATCCCTCGATCTGCTGTCCATTCTTGTAGGGGGCGAGTCGAACAAACTCGCCTAATTTTTCGCTCTCTCGTTCTGTTTTCTCAAATAAGCTTCGGGCAATCTTACAAGAAGACTTCCCACACTTCACCCCAGTACGAATGTCCTGCTCGAGCCGAGCAAGCTCATCCTTGGTGGGCGGGCGCAGGACGGAGGGTTCTTCTTTCACTTTTGGAAGTAAATTTATCAGAGATTTTGCACTTTCTATAGAAACTGCCAATACGGGTCGTTGCTGAAAAAAAGCAAGGATCGCGAAAAGTGCTAACCCGCCTACCCTTTTTGAAAGTTGAAAACATTTCCTATCAAAAACTCTGCAAATCATACTCTTCCCTCCATGCATATTGGTAGCTTTCCTTGAAATCAGTACATCCCTAGAAATCTTTACAAAACAGCTGGAAATGTAACACCCATTTTTGTTTGCGGCTAGTCCTCAATAGAGGAAGTCTTTTCCAAACCATCTCCCTTTATTTCATGATATACTAGCATGACATGCGCTATGATACCGAAACTGATACAGTTCTTTCTCCAAGCTTGACGGCTCCCTCCACTGCGGTCGAGCCAACAAAAGATGCTTCTTCACAAAACGATTCTACTCTAAGAGAAAAGCCTGCTTTTGAAGGGGTTTCTTTAAAAAGCACTCGCCCTCAGAAGCTAGGGGAAGTCCTCTTATCCCAAACCCAGCTTAACCCAGAGACGCTGAAAAAGGCGTTGGAGGAACAAGCCTCTCTACGTTCCACAACGACAGAGTCTATGCAAGACACCCGCCTTGGCACAATCTTGTTACGGATGCAGGCTGTGACTGAGCTTGACCTTTTGCAGGCCCTAGCTACCCAGTTTGGCTTGGAGGTGTGGACGGAGATCAAACCCGAGCTGGTAAATCCTACCTTAGCGCAGCGTGTCCCGATCAACTTCGCAAAGCAGCATAATATCCTGCTATATGCAGAACAAGCCTCTCCCAAGCTGGTGCAAGTGCTTGTCACCGATCCTACCCGAGTGTTAATTCTTGATGAAGTTCGACGGGTCGTGCAGTCCGAATTGCATCTAATTTTAGCACCTGAAGAGCAAATCCTTGAAGTCATTAACAAGGTCTATGCCAAAAGTCGGGCAGAGGCAGAATTGGCCCAAGGTGGAGAGGCAGAGTCTTCTGAGGAAAGCGAAGAAGATGTGGACTTGGTGGATTTAAATGACGAGGCCCCGATCATTCGGTGGGTGAACTCGATCATCTTCCATGCAGTGCGCATGAAGGCATCCGATATCCACGTAGAGCCTCGTGAAAAGGATTTAATGGTGCGGTACCGAATTGATGGAGTGCTTGAGGAGTACAAACGCGCTCCCCGAAACTTTATCAACGCGATTTTAGCCCGTATCAAAATTATGGCAGGGCTTAACATCGCAGAAAAGCGCCTTCCTCAAGACGGCCGAATCCGACGAAAGATGGCGGGAAAAGATATCGATATGCGTGTCGCCACGGTACCGACAGGGTTTGGCGAACGCATTACCATCCGGCTTTTGGATCGTAGCTCGGTCGTTCTGGATTTGGCCGACCTAGGATTTGGTGAAGACCATCTTGCCAGCATGCTAGAGCTTATCAACCGTCCCCACGGGATTTTGCTGGTCACGGGACCCACGGGCTCCGGAAAAACGACCACCCTGTATGCAGCCTTAGCAAAGATTAACAAGCCAGACATCAACATCATGACGGTAGAAGACCCGGTCGAGTACCAACTGGAGGGAATTTCACAAATTCAAGTGAATCCCAAAATCGAGCTGACGTTCGCCTCGGCGATTCGTTCGTTCCTGCGGCATGATCCCGACGTTATCATGGTGGGTGAAATCCGTGACCAAGAGACTGCAGGGATGGCAATTACCGCTTCGCTTACCGGACACTTGGTCTTTTCGACAATCCATACCAACGATGCGGCCGGTGCGATCAACCGTCTTATTGACATGGGAATCGAACCGTTCCTCGTTACTTCTTCTCTCGCGGCAGTCTTAGCACAGCGTCTTGTCAGACGTCTCTGTAGGGACTGCCGAGAGGCGTACGTCCCCACGGCAGACGAACTCACCCGCGTAGGCCTTGACCCCAAAAGCTTTTTCGAGGGAACGATCAAACCTATCGCTTACAAGGCCAAGGCCCCTCCCCCTCCCAAAGGCATGCTGTTCCGCAAGAAGGATGGCGGGTGCGAGACGTGCAACCACCTAGGGTACTCGGGACGGTCTGCCATCTATGAACTTCTTGTCATCAACGATGAAATTCGTTCGTTGTCTTTGCAAAAATCTGACGCTGGCGCGATCAAGAAGTCTGCATTGGCCCATGGGATGCGCACCCTAAGAGGAGATGGAGGCTATAAGATTCTCGCGGGGATTACCTCGTTTGAGGAGATTATGCTGATTACTGCAGAAGATCGCGATTAGGAAAAGTTTGCTGGAGCGTTTCCTCAATTTAGTTTTGAACTGGGGAATTCTACTATATTGATCGGAAAAAATAGATTCCCAAACTTACGCTCAATATGCTCAACATTATAGCTAAGAAAACACCTAACGAAAACCGAGGCGGAAGGTAAGGCTCTTTACGAAAGAACCTTTTGCGAAAACTTCGGAATTGGCAAGCACCAGCACAGTGAACCACGGCCCCTAATCCCATCGAGAGAACACCGAACATTCTAGAAATTCCTAGAGAAGGCAGCTTTACCGAAGACAGATTGGCTGTCTCCATTTCTCGCAAAAAAATCCCAAAACGAGCGATTAGAAAGCCAAACCCAATCAGCGCAAGACCTGTACGTACCCAGGCCAAAAAAGTGCGTTCAGCTGCAAAATAGTCTCGCAAATCTGGAAGCGAAGATGATTCCATACCCATGACTGTAGTACATTTTTGGGAGGCAGCAATTTTTCAAATAAGGTTTGGTAAGAAACGAAAGACTACCCATTTCAGGAACTTGAGTTTACTTACAGGATTCGATATACTAAAAGCCCGACGAAGGTAAAGGACCATCACGATGCCGGTTTTTCGCTACAAAGGTTTTAATAGCCAGGGCAGCCCTGTGCAAGGAATGAAGGATGCGGACAATGAACGCAGCCTGCGTCAAAACTTGCGTCGCGATGGTATTCTTTTAACCGAAGTGAAACCGAGTGAAGGGGCTGCCGTATTCGCAGCTGGACAGGATGGCAAGGGTGGTGGCAAGCCCTCGTTTGTGGACGCATGGATCAGCAAACTAAAATCGATGGGCGATGCAAGCACCCAAACGATTGCGATTCTGACGAGGCAGCTTGCCACACTGCTCAAGGCGGGAGTCCAGCTTTCAGAGTCGCTAAGCGCCCTCATCGAACAGGCCGAGCGCCCAGGCCTTAAGCAGGTTCTCTCAGACCTCAAGACTCAAGTGAACGAAGGACGCTCACTTTCGTACGCGCTGGCCAGGCACCCTAACTTCTTTAGCGAGCTCTACATTAATATGGTTGCAGTTGGAGAGGCTGCCGGAAACTTGGATGTTATCCTGTTTCGCTTGGCCGAGTTTTTGGATTCACAGAACCGGTTAAAGAATAAAGTGACCTCAGCCCTATTTTATCCAGCGATTATGGTAATTATGGGTGTCGCTGTTATGGGCACGCTTATGACGACCGTCGTTCCAAAAATTACCGAGATTTTTAAAGATTCAAAACAGGCACTCCCTTGGAATACCGAGCTTTTGATTGGGGCAAGTAGTTTTATCATGAATTACTTTTGGGTTTTAATCCCAGCGGTTGTTCTTATGGGATACGGCTTTGTCCGTTTTAAGAAAAGCAAATCGGGCAGAAAAATCTGGGATCGATTGATTCTTAAAGTTTGGATTTTAGGTCCTTTGGTGCGAATGATTGCGATGAACCGTTTTGCCAGTACATCGGCGACCATGCTAAGCGCCGGCTTACCCCTTCTAAAAACGTTAGAGATTGTAGAAGATGTCCTTGGAAACAAAACACTGACTCAGGTGGTGGCAAATGCGAGAGAATCCATCCGTGAAGGGGAATCGATTGCTCAACCTCTGAAGCGATCCGGGGAATTCCCTTCGATGCTCTGCCATATGATCGCAATTGGAGAAAAGAGTGGTCAACTTGAAACCATGCTAAAAAATGTAGCCGATTCGTACAATCAAGAGGTGGAAACAAAAATTGCCCGGCTTACGTCGCTCATGGAGCCCTTAATGATTGCAGTCATGGGCCTAAGTGTTGGATTTGTTGTTGTGTCTGTGTTACTACCTATTCAACAAATGAGTGAAATTGCTCAGTAACTGAAGGAGACCCCCCATGCGTACACTCGCACGTAAAATTGTTTTACTTCTCAACTTGCTAAAGAACCATTCTCCTCTTAGATCTTCCAAACACCTGAGGCGATCTCCTCAGGCAGGTATGACGCTTATCGAAATTATGATCGTCCTTGTTATTATCGGAATGATTATGGCTGGTGGAGCTTGGACGGCGATGAACTACTTACGAAAAGCCCGCATTCGGACTACTGTAGAAACCATGCGCTCGATTCAGAATGCCATGACCATGTGGAGTACCGAAGAATCTACTCCTTGCCCAAGTATTGAAACTTTAGTAAAAGCAAAACATTTACAAAAAGAACCTCTTGACGGTTGGAATCATCCGATTAAGGTCGTTGCTTGTCCAGGGGAGCATGGCAATCCGGTTGATATGATTAGTAGTGGTCCTGATGAAAAAGACGGAACTGAGGATGATATCCGCAGTTGGGAAAAGCTGTAAGCATCCCTCGACAGAATTATACTTACTGTAAAAGACCGGGCAAAGAATCTAGCAAAGATTTGCAAAAGCAATGAGCGGAGCATCCTCGCTTCGCAAGGAGCGTTGTTGATGAGAATCCGTTATTCTGAACGTGGCATGACGCTCATCGAAATCATGGTAGCTCTTGCCATCATTGCTATTGTTTCGGTATCGGCGATTGTCGGTCTTGGTGCTATCAAGCGGGGCAAATTGCGTAGTTCGGCGAATAAACTTGCGGGGACGATCCGGTACGCCCACAACCGTGCCATTACGACGAATAGCTACTATCGCTTGAAGATGGACCTCGACAAAAATACCTACCAGCTGGAGGTTAGTGAACATGCGCCGCGTCTCCGCAAAGGGCAAACGGCTGAAGAGGTGGCGTCTACAGAACCCCTGACAAACTCGCCCTCGGCTCCTGAGGACGATGTATCGAGCGCGTCCCCCAAGGCTTCGTTTGAAACCGTCTCTGATACCTCGACACGTCCAGTCGAGATTCCGCCAGAAATTGAACTCAAGGCAGCGTTTACCTCACGGACCAAGGATGTAAAAAGAAACGGGAAGGTCTACTTGTACTTCTTTCCGGACGGGCACACCGAACAAGGCTTCATTTGCATCGGCCGAAGAGACGAATCTGACAGCGAGTACTTACTAAAGATTGGCCCGCTGACAGGTCGAGTCGTACTTGAAGCTGGATGCCAAAACATGCCCACCCCTTAAACAAACTGCATGTAAGCGAAACTCAACGCAGCCGCTACACTAACCATCTTCGCGCAAAGATATGTTAGGGCGAAGACGCTCAAGTTTAAGGCGAAGTTGCTTAAGCTAGGAACACCATTCGATAGGTGCAGGTACAAATATAATTCTGGGTCGCACTTAGGGATATGATTCGATGGGTTGGTTGGTGGTAATCCGCAAAAGTGCACGGGCGTAGGCGAGGTCTGCATCCGTCTGAATGCGATTGGCTTCGGCAGAAAGACGATCCCTTTCGGCTTGGCTTACCTCGAGCTGGGTGGCCATCCCGGCTTTATAGCGCACCTTGGCCATCTCTAGCGCCCGTTCGCTGGCCTTGACCTGGGCACGGGCTGCCTGCCCGCGAACCCGGTAGGTCTTAATTTGGTTCCATGCATTGAAGATCTGGTCTTGCACATCACGCCTTGTGCGTTCCTCGCGAATTTTTGCAAGCCCGGTTGCTTCATTCAAAGACCGTGCTGTAAAGAGGGTGCTGAGATCAAATCTCCACGTAAGCGAAAGCCCAAGGTTCCAAACACCCACTTGACCGGCGAATCCCGAGGCATTGGTGACCTGCTCATTAAAGCTTCCATTTAAAGTGGGGGCAAGTGACCACCAGGAGGCGCTGGCATTGAGGCCGGCTGCTTTGACATCCGCTTGAGCCGCTTTGACCGTTGGCACTTCACCCACTTTGGCACCCCAATCATCGAGGTTAGATTCCTCGTGGAGATCGTCTACCAGGGGTGCCGCCTCGCCTTGAGGGGATAATCCTGTGAGTGTTTCTAGCGTCCTTCCCGCAAGGGTCTGGGTCAATTCGGCGTCTGCCTTTACCTGCCTTGCACGTTCTGTATCTGCCTTGGCCCGTTCTACATCCAGCGGGGAAGCCGTTCCCACCGCCAATCGGGTCTCTGCCATCTTTTGGCTCTCTTCTGCGGTGTTGATCGAACGATCGGCCGATCCGACAAGCGCTGCCGCGGCAATGTACTGGAAATAGGTACGGGCAATGTTTTTCCGAACTTCAAGCTCAGCTGCTTGAGCCCGCAATGTAGCTGCCTGCTGTACAGAACGACCTGCACGAGCACGCTGGATGGCACTAACGTCCAAAAGAGGGACGTTGATGCTAAATACGCCCGAGAGCTGGTTTTGAAGAAGGATCACTCGTTCGGCGCTCGTCATCTGGCCTGTGTTAGGATCTTGAATAGGAAAGTTAATTCTTACATCGTCGTAAGAATTGTGTGTATAGGACCCACTCGCACTGAGCGACGGAAGTAACCGGCCAATGGCCGCCTTCCATTCTTCATTGCGCTGCTGGGCCGTAGCAGCAGCCTCGCGAATATCAAAACTGTGGTTTTTGGCTGCCTGAAAAAATTCAGACAGCGGTTGAAGCGCATGGCTCTGCTTCGCCTGGACAAAAAGCGAGAACAGGCCTGCTATCAACATTCTCAATACAATAGATGGAGATTTCATACGATTTATTTGCCTCAATTTTATTCAAAGACCCGGTGAAGCGTTTAAGCGTTTCCTAAGATAATCCGCAGTTTAGTACGAAATCGCGTTTATGAAAACGATTTCTGCAAATTTTTTCGAGGGCTCGCTTTTATGAGGCTTTCTTATTACGAGAGGTTCTTTTGCCATAGAATGATTGCCTTGGCCTTCAGGGACAAGCTATCAAACATAGATCAGGATGGCTATCAGGCTTTAGAAAATGGCAATTTTTGCACAATGGCGACCGGCGATTGTTCCGAAGGAACCTGGCCCCGTTCGCCTAGGTAAAGCCGAGTTCCAGGTTCCCACAAGGTTCGATGGACATACCCTAGCGCAATCGTCCCAAAACGGGGCGAGAGGATCCCGGACATCACGGTTCCAGCGTTATCGCGGGTTTGGTGGATTAGGTTGCTTCCCGGAGAGGGCGGATTTTGTAAATGCGGGAACAAAAGACCCACAAGCTTCCGGTTGATATGTCCTCGTGAGGTCACACGGACAATCACCTCTTGTCCTAGATAACATCCCTTGGTGAAGCTAATTGCATGCTGTAAATTCGCCTCAAGGGGAAGCCTCTCCTCGTTCATATCAACTCCATATTTGGGGATACCTGACTCGATGCGAAGAAGCTCGGCTTCTGATTCTGAGAGTTCACTAATTTCATACGTAGGAAACAAACGAAGGAGCTCTTGCAAGACCGAAGGAGTAGCAAAAAGCGTATACTCCTCCATTCCCAAGTCATTCGTGCGTGCTATGCTTAGTTTGTGCTCAACGCCGCCTTGTAAATGAACTTCCACATATTCATAAAAATGTGTGGGCAACTCACTTGGAGGCAGGTCCAAAAGAAGAGCCAGAGCTTGCCTCGAACCATCGCCGTAAATACCAACCTGGCCGAACTGTTCACTTACATTCGTCACAGTTGCGTCATCCATAATCAGGTGACGTTCTAGCGCAGAAAGAATGGCAGGATAAACCTGACCATCCATGCTGAGTAGAAGCGAGTCCTCCCCTATCTGGTAAATGTTTAAATCCCCGAGCATTTTTCCCTTCGCTGTAAGCATAACAGCTCGGCAACCCTGCCCTTTGGAAAGCGCAAGAACGTCATTTGTGACCATGCCATGCAAAAACCGTTTGGCATCGGGTCCTTGAACGAGCAAACGTGCATAGGTCTTAGAGAGAAGTCGAAAGGTCGTTTTTAGCGTCATACCTAGGCTAAGACTAAAACTGATAAAAGAAGAATGCAAGCGGAAGAAAGGATTCCGTAAAGTATCCAACGATTTGATTCTAGACACGAGGTCGACTGCTTTGGGTAGTTCTTGATCATTTCCCTTGATAAGCTATACTCCCCTTATGAAATCCTCGCTCAAATATATTTTTCTTTTTCCACTCGTCGCTCTTGCGGTTTGGATAGGATTTTCACATCTTTATATTGCGGGAAATTTATTTGATCGATTTACAACCACCCGAGGAACGTATATTTATTTGGTTGTTGTCCCCTCAATCCTTAAAAAGGTTCCTGAGATTGGAATGACTGGAAAGGCTGAGTTCTCTTCTTGGCCTGTCGACGGTACCAAATCTGGTGGAGAGAGTATTTCCTATGCTTCGAAAGAACAACCGGAAGTACTTACTGAACATATCCAGCATTACCTTATTTCTCAAGGGTACGCTCCATGTCAAACTTCAACATGTCATTTACAAGATACTGATTCTCATCTCCAGACATGGGTGCCCGCCGATCCACAGGATCCACATTGGATTGAGTTTGCTGTAACCTCAAACGAGCCATCTTCTAACAAAGCACCAATATATACAGTATGGGTGAGTTATAATTATTTTTAATCTTAAGAAGTTATGATTTAGCATCTTTCAGCGTCAGTCCCTGAAAGGAGTTTGTTATTGCTTTCCCTACACTGTATGCTAATCTATGTAAGGTATTTATTCTGATCTAGAAGAGAGGGAATTTTTATGAAACGAAGTTATTTAGCGATTGTTGGATTGTTTGGAATTTTTGGTTGTGCGGAACCACAGGTTGTCGAGAAGCTGCCCGATGGTGGAACCTATATAAAATCAGATCAGGGAGATATTTATAGTTACCCCATTGAGAAGGGAATCAGGCATCGAGAAGAACTGGCAAGACTTCAGGGTTATATGGCAGCAAAGGGCATCTATGTATGTCAGGATAAAATAGATTGCCACAAAAGATGGGAAGCAGCAGTACACCAATTACCAAGAGACCCCTCTGCCAAGATGACCAAAGACCAAGAAAAAGCCTATGAGATAGCAGGACTGTACGAGCAATTAAGGGATCTCTATCAAGAAGAGGGAACCATCGATAGAACGGCCATGTCCAGGCTATCCACATCTGAGGATGATTCTTTCTAAAATTTAATTCTTTCCAATTCCTAACTCATTCATAAAGAAGTCGAGCACTTTTTGGTAGGCAGCTTCTTTGGTGGCACTTGATGAATAAATATGGTCCTGCCCTCTCATGAGCCAAAGCTCGGTTTTAGGTGCATCCAAGATTGGCTCTGCTTGAATAGCCTCTAAGGCACACCGCTTCTGTGGCTGTGCAATCTCTTTTCCCCCTCTTCCTAGCCAGCGCTCTTTGACCGTACGGCCACTCTGCTTAAGCACCTGGGCCAGCCAACACGCGTTCTGCATTGGAACCACGTTGTCGCTGCTCCCATGTACTATCATGATAGGCATAGAAAGCCTGAAGGCACCGTAGAGAGGAGAGCGTGCTGTATACTGTTCAATGGCCTCATCGGGGGATCCTTGGATGTACTTTTGCAAAGAATGGGCTAGAAAATAATTAAAAAAGAAAAGACCCTGGGGATGACTTTTTACGTACCGGATCAGCGGCTCAGCAGCCACGGGTGCTGAAAAGGTTGCCACCGCGCGCAATTGCGGTTCACGGAGGGCAAGACGTAAAGCAATGCATCCTCCGTGGGAAGCGCCAAAGACGCCAATTCGATCAGGATCGATATCTGGCCGTGCACGCAGTGCCTCAAGTGCGCTTTGCGCATCATCGACCTCTCCACTGCAGAACTCGATTTTTCCGTCGCTCCGCATCCCATCTAAGCTTCGCTTCTCTCCTCGATAGGAAGGTACGATCACAACGGCCCCCTTGTGGGCCAGCATCTCTGCAAACCAGGTCGTTTCTGCACCGTCACCAGAAAATCCTGGATGCAGCAGAATTACAGCAGGTCGTTTCTCTTTGGCGGGAACTGCTGTAGCAGAGTCTGGGGCAAATGCTGTAGCAAAGCCTTGTACCTCTGGCTGCCTCGCTTGAGGCAAAGCCTTGGGCAACGAGAAAATCGTTGCATGCTGATTAAGTCCATCCACAGAAGTCGTAACTTTTTCACGCTGGATCGAGGAAGGGCTTCCGCAATCAGAGAAAACGGCAAGAAATATGAGAAGGAGTGGCGAGAGAAACAATCGTAGAAACAATGGACAGGTAGATCTCATAGCGATGGCATAATACTAACTTTTCCTAAGGATGAAAATTTCCAAGTTTTCCTGATTTATGATAGCTCTAGGTGATGCCGAAGATTCAGATTGCCCAAACTCATCAGTTACCCCTTTCCCAAGTAAAAACATATATTGATCAACTCAGTAGAGATTTGGGCGCGAAGTATGATTTAAAATCGAGTTGGATTTCGGACACAGAAGCAAAAGTAGAACGAAGCGGTGTCAGCGGTTCAATCAAGCTAGAGCCAACTCAAGTGACCATCCACTTGGACCTTTCCTTTGCACTGACTCCAGTCAAAGGCATGATCGAGTCTAAGATTCGGGATGAGCTCAAAAAATTAGGCACGCCCGCAAATATTGGGTAGAGTAACGATTAGGTACATGAAGCAAGCAATTGCTTGGGACAAAAACAGTTTATGCACTTCCGTTTTAGCCACGATTTTCAAACAAAGCCCTCAACCTATTGGAATCTATTTTTTGACGAAGCTTACAACCAGGACTTGTATAAAAGACTACCCATCAAATCTAGACAGATAGTCTCTTTTACGTCAGAAAACCAGGGGGCTTTGATAAGGCGCACCCAGAAATTAGAGCCTGTGGTAAGCATTCCCTCGTGGGCACAATCGCTCATCAAAGACTTCTCTTACCTTGAACATAGTACTTACTTTCAAGACCGCTCCCTTATGGAGGTACACATTGAGCCCACCTACCTAAAGGATCGGTTTTACTTTGTTGGACTTTACACAGTTTCTCCCATCGACGACCGTCGCTGTCGAAGGATTTTTCAAGGAGAGGTCAAAGTTTCTGTTCCTCTGCTTGGCAGCAAAGTTGAAAAGCTGATCATTGACCAATTTGCTGCCCTCGAACCTACGACAGTAAAAATTACTGAGGAATGGCTGGCGAAGAAGTAAATTCTTGCCTTTTGAAGTGCGCTTGGGCGTCCGACTTTCAACTTGACTCGGTCCTTTCAGGCGATATAGGTTTAAAGCTTACCTGGAGGGGCTTCCGTGATTCTAAAGTACAAATGGGTAGGTGCTATTGTTGCTATGCTCCTTGCTTCGTGTGGAGCAGAGCGATACGAGACGTTAGAATCTGTTTGCTCGGTTTCTAATTCACCTAAAGTAAATCGTTGTAACAAGCCAATCACCAAAGCGGATATCCATACGGATTTTGATGCTCCGGATTACTACCCGATCGCTCGTTGTCTGCCTGGAAAAGATCCTAGGGAGTGTGAACAAAGATGTTTAGACCTCAACGAACCAAACAAAGAACCCTTATGCGGTTTTGATAGGGAACATCACGAATGTAGTTTAGAGTCCGCGATGTGGAGCCAAGGGCATAAAAAATGTTTCCAGCAGAACCCCAGTCTCACCTCATTTTTCTATCAACAATGCATGATTGATACCTTTGGAACCAATGCCCTGCGATCACATTATTGTAATGACGTAAAAAATCTGGGTAGCGATTGGTTTGAATAATCAGAATTTGACCTCTGTAGAAGATAACCTTATCTCCTACCCTTGCTTTTCCCATCAATCCGTCGTAAAACAGTACCATGCTATCGCAACCTTTATCAGCTCCCTTTTCTCTGGGAGGTACTCATGAGATTGACACCGCCTTAGCGAGGCGCCTTTTATCAGCCGCCCTCTGTGAAGGAGGCGATTACGCCGACCTTTTCTTCGAGTACCGCGTAGGAGCAGATTTTCTCTATGAGGAAGAACGCATCAAAACAGTAGGCTCGGGGATTACGCTAGGGCTAGGGGTTCGCGTGCTTAGCGGCGATGCAACAGGCTATGCCTACTGTGAGTCTCTCGATGAAGGAACGATGGTAAAAACGGCAAAAACTGCGGCACAAATTGCGGTGTCTGGAAAAGCGGTGGAACCAGCCCAGATCAAACCCTATGCTGCGCCTTCATTCTATCCGGTGTCCATCCCTAGCTTGAAGGTCCTATCGAATGAAAAGCTAGATCTTCTTCGTCGTGTGGACCAAGCCGCCCGCAAGTATGATCCTAGAATTACGAAGGTACAGTGTAGCTTTTCAGAGGAATGGAAAGAGATTCTCCTCTGCACCTCTGATGGAAGAATGTATCGTGATGTTCAGCCTCTCCTTCGCATTGGCGTTTCGGTCATCGCCCAAGAGGGAGACAAACGTCAATCAGGTTCTACTGGGGGTGGGGGTCGAGCGGGCATGGATTTTTTTGTCACCCGCACGCCAGAATCCTACGGACAGGAGGCTGCTCGCATTGCTATTGCTATGCTGCATGCCAAAGAAGCCCCAGCAGGTCCGAAAGAAGTCATTCTTTCTGCAGGGGATTCGGGCATTTTGCTTCACGAAGCAGTAGGACATGGCCTTGAGGCAGACTTTAATCGAAAGGAGACCTCAAACTATTCAGGACGGATTGGGACTCAGGTCGCCTCTTCTCTATGTACAGTGATCGATGACGGAACCCTTGCCCACTCCCGAGGTAGTATCAATGTAGATGACGAAGGGCACGAGAGCAAATCTAACATTCTGATCGAACAAGGCATCTTACGGTCCTATATGCATGACCACCTCTCAGCGAAGCATTTTAACCTTTCTCCTTCAGGGAATGGTCGTAGACAATCGTTCCGTCATCCCCCCATGCCCAGAATGACGAACACGCTTTTGGCACCTGGCCCGCATGACCCTGAGGAAATGATCCGTTCGGTCAAGCAGGGGATCTATGCAAAACGGTTTTCTGGGGGACAGGTAAATATTAACAATGGGGATTTTGTGTTCTCATTAACCGAGAGTTACTTAATCGAGGATGGGAAGATTACCGCTCCCCTCAAAGGGGTTAACCTTATTGGGAATGGCCCTGAGGTCCTCACGAAGGTTACAATGCTAGGGAATGACTTCACCCTATCGGATGGAATGTGGGTCTGCGGAAAAGAAGGCCAGTCAGTTCCCGTTGGAATAGGAACCCCGACGATTAAAATTTCTTCCATTACCGTGGGGGGAACCCAGGTTTAAATATTCCTTTTGGCTCTAAATCATCCTAGCGATGAACCCAACGACAAAATTGACCTTTCTTGAAGATCGTCTCACTATAGAAACGTGATGAAACGACAAATTCTTACCTGCTCTCTAACTCTCTTTGTAATGACTTTGGTTGGTTTACAAAATCAAGTGTCTGCTAAAAATCAACCTTCCAGCAAAAAGCCTGCCCCAACCTGCGATAGTCCTCAATACCAAAGTTTACTGGCGATTTCCAAAGCCAACTGGATTGGGTTGACTCAGGCGACGGCAGAAAACCCACTACCATGGATCAAAAACTGCGATATTTGTCATCCGAAGCAAACGCAAAAGGGCTGTATTGATGATTGCGAGGAGGGTTTGGTGGCCACCAGCCGAGAACTTCCCTATACAGTGATATGTAACAAAGAAGGAATGGTCAACGACCTTGAACTGAACTGGATCAAGTCTCTCGATCAGCCTATGCTGGGTGGCTTTGCCCAGCTAAAGAAGCTTGTCGTTACTAACTCACCGAAGCAGACAGCAAAACTTACCTCGGTACCGGAAAACCTCTTGGTAGGGGCGAAACATTTAAACATATTTGCGTTGAATCACACTGGTATTGAGAAGTTACCGGCCAAATTCTTTCAGCCTGTACCTCAGCTAACATCAATCGATTTGTTTTTTAACCCCATCCGAGAGTTTCCCTCGGGACTCTTCGAAAACCTATCTCAACTTGAGTCTTTACAACTATTTGGAACAAAGGCCAGCACGCTTCCGCCTACTCTGTTTCGGGGGCTTAAGACTCTACTTATCCTTTCTATCGCAGAAGGAGAGCTGATTGAGATTGTGCCCGCATGGTTTAGCGATATACCCAACTTGCAGCACTTAAAACTTCCAGGCAACCGCTTGTCTTCGTTTCCCGAGGGTCTGGGCACAAAGCTTCCCAAGTTACACAGCATCGACCTATCTAAAAACAAGCTTCCTTCTCTGCCTGAGAAGTCGTTTCAAAAAATGACAGAACTTTATGATCTAAATCTTTCTGATAATTCATTGACGAAGCTCCCTGCAAGATTGTTTGCAGACCAGAGGATGCTTTCGTCTCTGCGATTATCGTTTAACCAAATTAGCCAGCTTCCTAAAGAACTCTTTTATTCGACCCCCGAGCTTCTCTTGCTTTACCTCAATAATAACCCTCTAAAAGAGCTGACCCCTGGGGCCTTTGCCAAAATACCTAAGCTGATGGTTCTTGAGATGTTTGATAGCCAGATCGAGAAAATTCCTTCAGGGTCGTTTCAAGGACTTGTGGGAATAAACTTCCTAGACCTCTCTGGCAACCCTCTTACTGATGTTGCAGCAGATGCTTTCCTTCCCCTGCAAAAAGTAGGGCGGATCAAGCTTCAAAACACGGGGCTTCGCAAGCTTTCCTCTGATATGTTTCATCCCCTACAGCACCTCTCTTGCGTAGAACTTTCTCAAAACCAAAACTTGGTTTTTGAGATCCAAAAACCTCTATGCTCAAAATACTTAGAATTCGCTGTCAATGGCTCTCCTCATGTCAAAAATGCTTGTCCCAAGATAAAAAAATACTCCGCGCGCAAGACAGATCCTTGCATGGAAGGATGTACACCCGTCTGCGAGTAAAAGAGAGATGCTATATCCCCGTCTATAAGCAACCTAGTTAAGCTCCGTTTATGATAGATGAGTATTATAGATCATACTTTTACGCTGGACAAACGCGTACGCCGAGCTATGCTCTCATCGGAGGTTTTATCATGCAGAATATGTTTCGAAGGATCGTTCTTTTAAGTGGTATTAGTTTGGCGGTTGGATCTGGAGGACTCCTAAGCAGTTGTGGATTAGGGATAAGCAGAGCAGACGACCTGGGTAATAGCGATGCTCAGGTCAATCAAGGTCAAGATTTATCCGGGGTGATTCCAGACCTGCGTACGCCTGAGGCAGATCAAGGTTCCCCAGTAGATATGGGGGGCAAAATTTTAGATCTTCTAGAGTCACCATTTGACTTGAGAATAGCTAATCCACCGCAGCCAACACCTCAGGTAGTTTCTCCGCAAGGTACTTCATCTCAATCCCCCTCTAAGAGAGATTCTGGAACCAAAGAGACTCCAAAAAAGAAATAACTTTGCTCTCACCTCATTGCTCCTTTGTAAAAGATAGCAGTAGGCACGAGGGCATCAATGCCTAAATACCCTATCGGGCGTCTAGCAGAAGCTGGATCGCGCTAGGCAGAGTCTCGCAGATGTGGTACATCTTCTCCTATGACAGATCGTTTTTCTGAGGAGGATGTACGTCCTCTGTTAACAAAACAAGCAGCAGAACTAGCGACCCGTGTGATTCAGGCAGGTGCGGATGCCGCCGAGGTGCTCCTTGTCCAGGGGACGGAGCTTTCGGTGAAAGTTCGGCAGGGACTTCCAGAGCTGGTGAAAGAGGCCAGCCAAAAGGCACTAGGTCTGCGGGTTTTTTCAAATCACCGAACTGCGGTGACCTACACTTCAGACTTTTCAAAGGACGGCCTCGATCTGTTTTTTCAAAACTCTGTTTCTTTATGCAAGCTTAGTGAACCAGACCTTCTGAACGAACTTCCCGCGCCTGAAGAGTTTGCCAGATCTCCTCTTCCAGATTTACATCTTTGGGACGAGGCGGCCCTTTTGACAACCCCCAAGGAAGCCCTTGAAATCGCGAAAGTGGCCGAGGCGGCTGCGCTGGCCCACCCTCAAGTGACAAATTCAGAGGGAGCATCTTACGATAGGACCACCTCAGCCAAAGCCTTTGCCTGTGCAGACAAACAAGGCCTTTGGTTCTCGGGAGCCAGCCGAGGAACTTACCAATCCCTTTTGGTAGAACCTCTGTGCGATGACAGCGAGGGGAAGAAGCGAAACGGGTACTACTATACTGCCCATCGGTTCGTGTCAGAGCTTCTTTCTCCCGAGGAAGTCGGCAAAGAGGCGGCCCGTCGCACTGCGGCAAAGCTTGGGTCACGTCCGATTCCGACACAATCTCTTCCTATCGTGTTTGCACCCGACGCGGGGAGGTCCTTGCTTCAGCTCTTACTGTCTGTTATCTCTGGAGGAGCCATCTATCGGCAAGCCAGTTACCTCTACGGCAAAGAACATACTCAGATTGCGTCCCCATGTATCAATGTGGTGGATGATCCCCTGTTACCGATGGGGCTAGGTTCTCGTCCTTTTGATGGAGAGGGGCTTGCCTCTCGTGTCAATCCTGTGGTGCAAGAAGGCCTTCTGACAACCTATCTTCTCGATACATACTCAGCAAGAAAGCTACATCGACGCTCTAACGGATGTGCAGCACGTAGTATTGGAGGATCGCCTCATGTTTCCTCCTCAAACTTTATTCTATGTCCTGGTCAGTATGAACATGAAGCTCTCTTCAATGGGATTGAGGTGGGACTCTATGTCACCGATATGATGGGATTTGGATTTAACCCAGTCACAGGCGATTTCTCAAGAGGAGCGGCAGGATTCCTCATCGATCGAGGCAGAGTCACCACTCCGGTTAGCGAAGTGACGATCTCGGCAAATTTTGGCGATCTTCTTCACCGGATTGATGCAGTGGGGAATACGCTCGACACCAGAAGCTCGATCATGACCCCTCCTTTTCGGGTATCCCAAATGATGGTAGCAGGAACGTAATTGCTTATGGTGGAACCATCGGTTTTTGAAGAGAACAATCTGGAAGAGAGCGAACGTGAGGAGAGCCACCTTACCGTAGAGGAAGAGACCCTAGGTCTTGTGGGAGAAACCCTAAGTGTGGTCACCGAGCCTCCTGGCACCATTCCTCTCTCCGACTGGATCGAGCAAAGATTTACGGTGGAGGGAGAATGCGATGGGTTTCGTCTCGACCAATTTCTCAAGAAGAAGATCCGGCGGCTTTCTCGAAACCGGATCCAGCGAGTGATCCGAGGTGAATGCTTTGTTGAAGGGGTGCGTGCTAAACCCAGCCAGCGTGTTCACTTTGGACAAACGGTGATGTTCAAAAGGCCGCCTCCGCCAGAGCCTGAAGTGCCGCGCAACATCTCGGTCCTGTACGAAGACCCATGGTTCTACGTGATTGAAAAGCCTGCCGGGCTACCCATCCATCCGACGGCAAGGTATCATCATTCTACCCTAACCTCGGTACTGCGAGAGCGATTTCCCGAAGAACCTTTACAGGTGGCCCACCGGCTCGATCGGGAAACATCGGGGCTAATGATTGTCGCCAGGCATAAAGAGGCAGCGTCATCGTTAAAACAGGCCTTTGCACGAAGGCAGATTCAAAAGCGGTACCTCGCGATTGTCCATGGATCACCTAAGGAGGAAGCGTTCTTTAGCGAAGAGCCCCTGGGTCCCACTCCCGAGAGAGTGCGTGTCAAAATGGGTCTTCGCTCCCTAGCCGAGGGAGGGCTGCCCGCAAAGACAGAATTTCGCGTTGTCTCTCGGTATGCCAATTATACATTGGTAGAGTGCACCCCGCTCACAGGACGTCAGCACCAAATTCGGGTACATCTTTATGCACTCGACCATCCAATTGTGGGAGACAAGCTGTACCCCGACGAGCAAATTTTTATCGACTGGTCCGAACAAGGCTTCGATGCGGTTCGGGATCGTTTGCCCTTAGAAAGACATGCTCTTCATGCAGCGGGCCTTGGTTTTCTTCACCCCCAAACCCAAACCTGGGTTGAAGTTTTAAGTCCTTTGCCCGATGATCTAAAAGTTTTTCTTGAAACCGTCGAATCAGCACCTCGGTAGATGCGCT
Source organism: uncultured Myxococcales bacterium (assembly GCA_964537055.1). Lineage (GTDB taxonomy): Bacteria > Myxococcota_A > Polyangia > Palsa-1104 > JAEUJZ01 > CAZHYV01. The sequence goes on along the minus strand of CAZHYV010000001.1, from coordinate 98,016 downwards.
TGGTTCATTCCTTGTTTTCATTGCGTTTTTGCGATATCATTGTTACGTTTTCCTTGTTTCGTAAACTATCTAACATATAGGAGCAGTTATGGATGTGTCCCTCGTTTCTAAACTACTTTGTGGATTTAGTCTTCTCTGTGCGACTGCTACATTCGCCCAACCAGTCACAGGAAGCCCTGGCACCTCAGGCCTAGATACTCCCTTGATTGTGCCAAGCACACCGGTTTCTGCTCCACCTGCAACCACAAATACAGCGACAACTCCTGCAGATCCACAGCCAACACCGGCGATGCAGCCAGCCACCGCTCCCCAGCCTGCACCGGCATTTTCTGCAAGGCGTATCTTTATAAGAGGCTTTGAACCCCAGTGGGGCCTTGGAGTCACAATCATTCCCGCGCAAGGGATGTGGAATGGATATAATCCTATCTCTTACTTCCAAGGAGGGGTCAGCTTTGATGTTGGCTTCCGAGTGGCACCCAGGTTAGGCTTTGTTATCTCTGTAGGAGGCGTTGGTTCAGATGCGGTAGGCTGGAACGGCTCTAGCATCTCAGAGCTTCTCGTCAGTGGAGAAATGCGGGTGTTCCTACACAATACACACCGAAACCCCAACCGATTCCACGTAGCACCCTACCTTGCCTTTGGGTTCGCTTATAATTTTGCTATGCTTGACCAATGGAGTGAGTTTGGCAATTATAATTCTGACCAGGCCTCCTACTTAGGAGGAATGGCAGGAATGGGTGTGGAATTTCGCGGGAAAAATTTCTCTTTAGGTTTGGATATCCGTGGCATCGTCCAGGGCTCCGTACGCCCCAGCTTTGGAGCAAACATTGAAGGTAATACTTACTTAGACCTCTTCCGAGGGGGTGTACGGTTCGGCATCAGCGGTACCTACTACTTCGATATTCACCAGAATCAGAGAACGTAAAGCTGGCTTCTCCAGGTTGGCTTTTCCACCTTTAGGAAGAGCCAAACACCCCTCAAAATATCCTATCATTTCTAAGCAAAACCATTCTAGCGGGCTTACCTAGCACGAAGGAGCAAGCCTGGTTTATCTATGCGTACTAGCTAAGGAAATTATTATGCGCAAGGAGGGAATGACTATGCGTAAGGGAGAAGAAGTTTGACCTGCTTTTCGTTGCTAGGGTGAACCACTTTGGTTCCCCGAAGCGCACGTTTCCGCTTGCTGGATTCGTGGGTCAAAAGGTGGCTTTTGTGCGCCTGCTTGTGCTTCACACGACCTGTTCCCGTGACGGTGAAACGTTTTTTCGCGGCGGAATGTGTTTTCATTTTTGGCATGTTTTTTGTTCCTTCTTTACTTTTGGGGCCTGTTTATACCACAGGTGGCCTTGCTTCTCCAACTAAGAATTCTGCGAATTTCTCAATTTCTTGAGGCTCCAGCTGCTTTCCGTCGCGGGTGCGGGGAGATACTTTTTTTGCTTCCATTTCTTTATCCCCTACCACCAGCATATACGGAATTTTTTCAACCTGGGCTCTTCGAATCTTGGCGCCTAATTTATCCTCGGTTATATCCGCCTCTACGCGAATCCCATCCTGTCTAAGCCGTGATTCAATCTCTCTCACAAACTCATCATGCTTTTGTGAAACCCCAAGCACTTTTGCCTGCACTGGAGCAAGCCACAAAGGAAAGGCCCCCGCATAATGCTCGATCAGCAATGCAATAAACCGCTCGAAACTGCCAAAGATCGCCCGATGGATCACCACAGGAATGTGTTCTGCTCCATCTGAGCCAATGTAACTTAGTCCACAACGCCTCGGCTGCTGGAAATCAAGCTGCAGGGTAGCACACTGCCATTTTCGACCAATCGCATCTGTGACATCGAAATCTACTTTGGGCCCGTAAAAAGCGCCCTCTCCTGGCTCAATTCGGTAGGGTGCGCCAGACTCATTCAAAATCTTGCGCAGTGCTGTTTCGGCAAGATCCCATAGTTGGGTGTCCCCTAGCATTTTTTTCGGATCCCGTGTTGAAAGTTTTAGCTCATATTTTAAATCAAAAACTTTGTAAACTTGATCAACCAATTGCAATAACGATTGCATTTCCGAAGCAATTTGGTCCTCAGTAATATAAAGGTGGCTATCATCTTGGCAGAATTGCCGAACCCTCGTTAATCCACCTAAAGTCCCCGAGGCCTCATTCCGATGAAGCACACTCTGATCATGAAGCCTAAGTGGCAATTCACGATAGCTTCGCTTTTTCGACCCAAAAATAAGATGGTGGGCCGGGCAATTCATTGGTTTTAGACCAAACACCTGCTCTTCCGCATGGATCAAAAACATATTCTCTTGGTACGCAGCCCAGTGGCCTGACATTTCCCAAAGTCGCTTATTATAAACAAGGGGTGTACGAACCTCGACGGTGCCATGCCTCGTATAGACGCCACGTATCCAGGACGACAACGTATTCCAAAGGGTCGTTCCTTTGGGCAACCAAAAAGCAGCCCCGGGGGACAGCGGTTCGAAATGAAACAGGTCGAGTTCTTTGCCAAGCTTGCGGTGATCACGACGCTTGGCTTCTTCGATTTGGTAAAGGTACGCATCCAGCTCTTCCTTGCTTGGAAATGCGGTTCCGTACACACGGGAGAGCATCTTATTCTTCGAATCCCCTCGAAAGTACGACCCTGCGACCGAGAGAAGCTTAAACGCCTTAATCTGGCTAGTGCGTTCGACGTGAGGACCCCGACAGAGATCTAAGAACTCCCCATGGCGATAAATTGTAATCTTTTGGTCCTCGGGGATGGAGCTAAGAATCTCAACCTTGTATTTCTCACCCCTTGATTGAAAGAGCGAGACTGCCTCATTTCGAGAGACTTCTTCCCGACGAAAAGGAAGGTCGCTCTTCACGATGTTTGCCATCTCAGATTCGATCTTGGCTAAATCTTCCTCGGCAAATGGAGTTGCTACGTCAAAGTCGTAATAAAATCCTGTATCGGTAGCAGGCCCGATGCTAAGTTTGGCATCGGGAAATAAACGCTTCACTGCATCTGCCATTACATGGGCTGCAGAGTGACGGAGCTTTTCGAGCGGGGTTGATTCTAGGTCGCCAGAACCTTGAATATCGTAGTCGATGGAAGACATAAACATTAGCCCTATCTGCCCTTCAGCAGGAATATTTTACAAAGATGTCTGCCTCGAAGGGATAAAGGATCAAAATTAAAAGGTTTCGACATAAAACGCAAGAAAAAGGTTTTTGCTTGGGGTGTGCATTCTTCCACATCATGAGATGCCTTTTAAAGGTGTGTTCGCAGGTCCATTCAGCACTGTCCCATCCGGGGCAAACCGAGAGCCGTGACAAGGGCAATCCCAGGACTTCTCTAACTCATTAAAGCGCACCCTTCCTCCTAAATGAGTGCATACGGCAGAGCAACGAAACAGCGTCCCTGTTTCATCACGGTAAGTCGCGACCTGCTTTATCCCCTTTTGGATAACAGCCCCTTCTCCAGGCCTAAGATCTTCTTCACGTGTCCCCAAACCTAGCTTAAACCAATCCATGTATCTGAGCCCTGTATAAAAATTTTCATATAGGTACGACCCAAGTCCTTTGAGCTTAAATCGAGAGGGAGAGTAGAGAGACGCCCATGGGTTTTTTCTTTTCTGAATCAGGTCAGTGATGAGCCTTCCCGCGATAGTACCATGCGTCATACCATGCCCCGAGTCTCCTGTCGCAATATAGACATTCTTTTGACCTTGTGGATCCTTGCCGATGTAGGCTAGTGAATCCGCAGGCTCTAGCACCTGTCCCGACCACAGAAACGCTACTTCGCCAAGTTTAGGGAAACGCTTTTCTGCCCATTTGGCCAGAGCCTCAAACCGTTTTGCGGCGTCGACCTTCTCTCCAGTTCGATGATCCTCTCCCCCAATCACGAGGATTTCTTTTTCGCTATTTCGCGGATCCTGGGCCAAACGAACATAGTGGTAGGGATCTTTCGTATCCCAGTACAGCGCCTTCGGGATCACACCCTTCTTCACCCGCATGCCTACGACATAGGTTCTGTACGGAGCCTGCTTGGTCTGAATAGCAAAGCGGTCATTGATGGGAGAATTGGTAGCAACTACAATGGATTTTGCTTGGATTCGAAGCTTCTTCCCTACGACCAGTTCGGGGGGAGCCCCTCCCTTCACGGAAGTAACATGGGCATCGGTAAAAATGCGCCCGCCTCTCTTTAAAACTGCCTGTGCTAATCCGCTGATGTATTTCAGAGGGTGAAACTGCCCCTGGTTAGGAAACCGCAGGCAGGGCGTCTTTTTCTTTGGGGACCAAACAACCGGTGGCTCCTCACACCAGACGACTTGGTTTAAACCAGCCCGGCGTGCAGCTTCTAACTCTTCCTTCAGAAAGGACACAGGCCCTTCCTTCGTGGGAAAGAGGTACCCATCCAATCGTTCGAATTCACAATCGATCTGCTCTTTCTGAACGATTTCCTCAATCATGGCAATCGCTTTTGTATGGCTCGACGCTGCTAATGCAGTTCCTTTCGGTCCGTACATCTTTTCTAATTCACAGTACCTGTCATCAAGAGCGTTGCTAAGATGGGCTGTCGTCTGACCCGTTTCCCCACCACCAATGGGACCATCGTCGAGCACAATTACAGAGCAACCTTCTTGCGTAAGAAAATATGCAGTTGTTAGCCCCGCAATGCCCGCACCGATGACGCAGACGTCTGCTTCTAAAGAGGTGTATGACCTAATGGATGCAAACTCTGTTTGAAGAGGTTCTTCTTTCCAAAGGGAATGCGAATTGTCTCGATAGTGTAGAATCTCTTTCTTCTGATACATATCGCCTCCTTCAAAAATATGAGGTAAACAAAGGGTCGAGGGTACAGTCAACAAACAAGGGCACAGTCAACGAATCGTGCTCGCCAACGGTTCCTCTGAATAAAACATGTTTTAGATTTTCACCAATGTAAGAAGCGGTTTAGATTATGCCAGGAAACTTACGAAGGCTAGGAAGAGTCTACTTAGCTTTATCCTCCCACAATGACGTATTTCACTTAGAATAATGGCATTAACAGAAGCACTCAAAGGTATTTCAGGCTTTTGTTTAGTTTATTATTTATACAGATAGGCAGGGGCTAAATCAGCTACTCTCAAATCCTCATGCTTCTCAAGATTTTCAAATATTCCAAGCTCTTCATGGGTTGCATGGTGGCAAAATATAAGAAGAATAAGGTATCGTTTAGCTTGATCTATTCTGTCTTCCAAACTCGTAACATTCCACCTACCCCAACTGTTGCTATCTTCTTTTGATCTGGAGAAAATATGGCTTCCATCACAGTGGATCCTCCATGGCTATAAACTGGAATGACTGGTTTATCGGTTGTTAAGTCAAAGACCTGGGCAAATCCACAATTGCCTGCCGCGATGATTTTGGTTTCATCTGGTGAGAAAGAAGCTTTGTAGAACATACCTTCACCATTTCCAACAAAGGCGCGTAATGACCAACCATTTGGTTTTGCTTCAAATATACGAACCACAGGTCGAAACGCTTTTCGCTCATAACCACTTACGAGAATTGTTTTTCCATCTTTTGAAAAGATCCCATGCTCATAAGATTCTCCACGGACGTTCTCGATAGAAAACAACGGGGTTTTTGGCTCTTTTATTGTGATATCCCAAATGGATATACTCTCTAATACATCAGAAGACGAAGTGACAATCCTTGTTCCGTCTGAAGAAAAGCTGACTGAGTGGAAGGCTACACGATACCCGGGAATTGATGATAAGATACTTCCATCCTTGGCATCAAGTACGTAACCTAAAATGTTATCCTGGTTGGCGCCTGGAAGTCCAACAACAGCAATCTTTTTATTATCCGAAGAAAAAGCAACGTTATTGATCTGAAAACTCTTAAGCGGAAGCTGGTATTTTAAGTTCCAGCTCGTCGTATCATATACATTTCCATCTCCAGTTGCTAACAGGCTCCCGTCAGGAGAGAAGGCAAGAGTGTCATTTCCAAAGATAGTTTTAAGCAGTTGTCCAGAATTTGCATCCCAGATTTTCAAATGAAATTCGCCTCCTACGTTCTTAGGATCATTTCTGTTTGTGACGGTAGCAATTATGTTCCCATCGGGCGAGAAAGCAACGGACTGTATCGTAGCTTCTTTGTAAGCCTGGATAGCAAGAAGCTGCCTTGGGTCTGTTTTCGATTCTGCTGGAGCTGCGACATGAGTAGGATTTTCCCTACAAGAGGTAAGGCTTACACCCAACGTAACAATGAAACTGAGAAGATAATTATTTTTCATCTGGATTTTCCTCATACAAGTTAAATGATGCTTGATGTAAGGAAATATAATACGGGATTCGTGGGGATGCATTACATTTTTTATTTGGTATTTTCATTATCAAGCGTTGCAACATCTTGGTCGGTGGGACCAATCACTTCTAAAGCTCCGACCCATCGCTTGACGCCTGTAACATAACAAGCAAAATATCTCCCGGCTTAATTCTATCTACCCTAGCCCGTCGATTTTCAAGGGGAAGCCTGAGATGTTCTTGCCTGCTGCCTGAAATTCCTCCCACGTCGTCCCTATAAATAAATTCAGCCAATAATTTATCAGAAGGATAACTATAGACTTTCCTGATAGATACGCAAACAAAAGAAGTTAACTATACAAGATGCACTCCAATCCTGGAAAGTTTAGGCAAGCGTGTGAGGGATTGGAACCTACCTAAAGAAGACGAAATTTTCTACCAAAGTCAAAAAAATGAGCATTAAATTTTGACTTTGGTAGAAAATTTCAGTTTATTGAGGTATGCTTCTGGCAAGGTACTTATCACCTGCTGTAAAAAAAGATTTACAGCGAAAAATGGTATTCATCGGTGGACCAAGACAGGTAGGAAAGACCACGTTGGCTCATCAACTTCGGGCGCCAGAAGAAACTGGCTATCTCAACTGGGATGTTCCAGAAGACCAAGAGCGTATTCTCAAGCGAGAACTTCCCCTCACTCCTCTTTTGGTTTTAGATGAGATTCACAAATATCGCCTTTGGAGAAACTACCTCAAAGGCTTATATGATGCTCAGCAAGTGGGGAAAAAGGCAAGGCAAGAAATCTTAGTTACAGGAAGCGCGAGATTGGATGTCTACCGGTTCTCGGGCGACTCCCTTCAGGGAAGATACCATTACCTACGTCTCCTACCCTTAAGCGTCGCGGAGCTACAGGGTCCTGTGCATGAAAACCTCACGTCCTTGCTTCAGCTAGGTGGCTTCCCCGAGCCATTCTTTACGCAATCAGAATCAGAATCTCGGCGTTGGTCTCGAGAATATCGTACTCGTTTGCTGCGTGAGGATTTGCGCGATTTAGAGCAAGTCCGTAATATTAGCATGATTGCTCTGTTAATGAGCCGCCTGCCTTCACTGATAGGAAGTCCTCTTTCGATCAATTCGTTACGAGAAGATTTACAGGTCGCTCATAAAACAGTGGCCCACTGGATTGAAATCCTCGAGCGATTATACGCTTTGTTTAGGATCCCTCCTTTAGGCGGTCCTAAAATTCGAGCGATCAAAAAGGAACAAAAAGCGTACCTGTTCGACTGGACCTTAGTTCCCGAACTACCCATGCGATTTGAAAATTTGGTAGCCGTTCACTTACTCAAGCATGTCTTTTTCCTAGAGGATACACAAGGCCTAGACATTGAACTGCGTTATTTTCGCGACCTGGATGGAAGGGAAGTAGACTTTGTGGTTGTACAAGACCAAAAACCGATCCTTCTTGTGGAATGCAAGCTGGGAGATCAACCTTTATCCCCCCACTTGCGTTATCTCCATCAAAAATATCCCCAAGCAAAAGCGTACCAAATTCACTTTGAGGGGCAAAAAGACTACCAAACCTTAGAAGGCATTCGGGTATGCTCGGCTGCCTCATTTTTAGCGGAACTTACGTAGGTTTTGGGTTTCCCAGTAATTTTTTGGAGCACTACCTTGACACGGTGGGGGTCCGCAGTTCGATCCTGCGCGCGCCTATGTTTTCATTTTGCGAGTCTCTCATTTTCTTAAGAATTCCCTAGGATCTGCCCTCATCAAACTAATACTTTAGGAAGCTCAGCCGAGTATCACAGTATGTAAAAGAAAATAACCTACGAAGAATTGATAGCAAAGAAACGCCATTTTGCTATCAGCGTCTTATACAATTACCAGTTCAATTCAATCACTACTCGATGTTAGATACGATATTACAATAGTAGAGAGGTAAGCGTGAGCTGGAGAGAAGAATTCATTAATAGAATTTCCAAATTTGTAATAAATCCTGAAGAAGCCAACAAAGCTTGGATACTTAAGCAAAACAACTTGCCTCAATCTCTTTTTCGATATAGACCTCTCTCACAATATGTAGCTGATGAGATCAAAAATGATACTGTATGGCTCTCCTCACCAAATGAATTTAATGACCCTTTGCCTCAAAATATATATTGCCCATAAACGCGATTGAAAAACAAACTTTTGGACCAGACTTTCCAGATTCACTTCAATTAAAATATGATAATTTCAATGAAGAGGAGAGCAACATGCTAAAAAGCTACGAAGCATTGGGTGAAGGACCAACCTAAACAGTCCCAACTACGGGTGATTGTGACCGTGCTTGAAAAAGCTCCCGCGAATGAAGTTAGAGCCCGCGAGCAGATCCACGATATTCTGGAAAGGCGGAAGCAGCCCTTCAAGAAGCAAGAGACAGAGGCTCTTGTTGGTACGGATGGAGAAAGAGAGTGGATCGAAAAGGTCTATTCCGCCACAGTAGCCGGACGTAAGTGTCGCGCTGACTTTCCTAATCAATTTGATGAGTAAGTTAAAAACTTACAGAACCCCTCGGATTTTTCTTGTTTGAAAGTGCCAAGCAACGATGCCTGTGGGCAAGGCGAAGACGGCCCCTGCAAGAAGCCCAAAGGAAGCTGCTGATAGAATCACCAACCATGTGGGTGTATTTGCGTCCGGCAGGGTAGCTCCCAGCATGTCGAGCGGTAGTGACAAACCCCATCCAATGATTGTAGCAAAAATCCAAGGACGAACCGACCTTGTGTGATGACGCAGTTCAAGGGCTTGGGCGCTCCCAATGAGCAGTCCTCCGATGGCGCCGCCCAGGCAAGAGAATCCTAAGACCACCCACATACTGGGTTCTTCAGATGCCCCAGCGGGGGGTACAGAAGAAAAGAAAGTCGAGGGCATCATGCCCATGGCCCAGGCAAACACTGCGATAAGAACGGTCCAAGCTGTAAACCTTGCAACATGCAGCGATGGGAGAATCCTCTTTAGGAGGGTCGCCTGGGCAAGCCCAATCAGCATTCCCTCGACGGCCCCGACAGCGAGGAAGCTTACATAAATGAGCAGTCGCGGGGATAGGCTGACAGGCTCACCAAAATATGTGAACCAGAGAGATCCAACAAGGGCCGCAAGTCCGATTCCCAAAAACTCAGCAACACTACAGCGAACCAACCAGCTTCGAAAAAATCTCCCTTGGCCATAAATCTGGGGTGCCTTCGTTTCTAGAGCATGAACAAGTTCTGTTGTCACCCGTAATCTCCCTTCGCCTAACATCAGCCGCTTTCCCAGCCTCCATAAGTTTATACCTACTTTATATCACGTGCGCAAAATGAAACTTAGCCTTATTCTGAATACGAGAAAGATCCATAATTATGTATAATTCTTCTCGAATCGCGTTTCCAAGTAATTCGTTTCTCAATCTAATCTGGAGGATACCCTCTTATCTCTAAGTTGCCTCACTGAGGGCGCAGGAAGTTTGCTACTCTAATTAAATTTACTATGACTGGGAAACTCGACTTGTAAAATTCGCCGAATTATGAAAGTATAGGTATTATGTTTCGGCGAATTTTACAACCTATATTAGAACGCCATTTAACTCGTGGTAAAAGCATTCTATTGCTTGGACCTCGCCAAACTGGCAAGACAACTCTTCTTCGTCAGTTAGCCTGTGATCTTAAAATCGAGCTCATTGACCCTCGTGACAGACAGCGTTTTGAAAAAGATCCGTCCATTTTACGAGATGAGATCCTTGCTTTACCTAAATCGAAAAAACGTTCTCTTGTCATTATTGATGAAATTCAAAAAGTACCCACCCTCATGGATGTGGTTCAAGGACTTATTGATAATGACCAAGCCCAGTTTATTTTAACTGGTTCTTCTGCGCGAAAACTGAAGCGCCATCACAATATAAATCTGCTACCAGGCCGAGTTGTCAGCTTGCGCCTCGATCCTTTAACATTAGAAGAAAATTTACCCCAAGCGCTGCTCGAAATTTTGACCGATGGAGCATTGCCCAATATTCGAAACCAAAAACTAGCAGCGGACCGAGAAGAAGACCTGCGATCGTACGTAGAAACCTATTTGGAAGAAGAAGTAAGGCAAGAGGCGCTCGTGAAACAAATGGGACCCTTTGCCCGTTTTCTTGAACTGGCTGCTTTGGAATCTGGTAAAATTATTAACTTTAGTAATATCGCTTCGGATATTGGAGTAAGCGGAGTTACTATTCAGAATTATTATGAAATTCTTCAGGACTGTCTCGTTGCTGAACGTGTAGATCCCATTACTCGCTCAGAAACTCGGAAAAAACTTATTAAGAGCAGCCGTTATCTTTTTTTTGATCTAGGTGTTCGTCGACTTGCAGCCAATGAAGGGGAGCGTTTAAGCAAAGAGCGTTATGGAGAACTGTTTGAGCAGATGGTAGGACTTGAGCTTATCCGTCTCCTACGCCTGTATGTTCCTAGCGCCAAGCTTCGCTTCTTTAGAGACCCAGATGGACCTGAAGTCGACTGGGTTATTGAACATAAAGGACATTACCTTCCTATTGAAGTGAAATGGTCAGAACGTCCAAGACAATCTGATGCTCGACATCTTCGTGTCTTTATGAACGAATATCCTGTTTCGCACCCAGGGTTCATTATCTGTCGTTCCGAGAAGCCCCTAGCTATTGATGATAGCATCCTAGCTCTGCCTTGGCAAACTCTGGCTCATCCCGAGCAGCCTCTTTTACAAAGATTGCTTTCAACCGGAATAGGAGAGAGCACCTAACCGTCCCCCTTGCAACCTGGTGAAATAGCGGGATTTATTGTCAGTAAGAGAATGATTTGTTTGGTTTTCTCAATAGAAAGTACCTCCTTCTTACGGTAGAGGTCCGCAGTTCGATCCTGCGCGCGCCTATATTTTTCATTGTTTGGGTCTCTCATTTTCTTAGAAGAATTCCCTGAAGCGGAGGCCAGGCAAGTAATTACATGGCCTTCTTTTAAGTCCGACAACCAAATCGACCAAGGGAACTCTGTCCATTGGCTGTCTTCCGGGCAGTTGTCAATGTCTTGAAGCGCACAAACAGGTTGTGTTTGCCTATGCGCTCTAATTCTTTGTGAGCCTTTATTCCAACTGAGAAATACGACGCCCTTCGTACATGCTGTCTTATGTTCACAAGGTTTGCCTGTCTTGATATTGAATATACGACCCAAAATGCTATGAGATCTACCTTGTCTTGGGTATTTAAAAATGGGTATCTAAAATAGGTTTTAATTTTCGGCGAAACATAGAGCCGCACTCGTTCAAGACTTCTCGACTGGAGTACTACCGTGTCAAGTTTGCGTGACCGTCGAGAAAACGAATTGAATCGTTCCCACGCTGACAAGAATGCCTGCTATTTCAAATAGTTACAAGGGGAACGATTGGGGGTGATTTTTATTCTAACCCTATCTCTGATCAATGAAATCTCGAGCTACAAAATGAATCGTTGCTTTTGTAGAAAATTTACGAAATACTTTCCCACATTTCTCGAGGATGCTCATGCCAACACATGAATCTAGTTTCATCGTTTTTAAAGGAAAAAATATCCGCCGCCTGCTCTACCAAAACGAGTGGTTTTTCTCGATTATCGATGTGATTGAAGTACTGACAGAGAGCGAAAATCCACGTCGGTATTGGTCTGACCTCAAAAGAAAAATTTCCGATGAAGGATTTCAAACGTAGGCGCGCGCGGGATCGAACCGCGGACCCCCACCGTGTCAAGGTAGACGCCTCGCCAATTATTTCAAGCACTTACATCGAAAAAAGGACTATAGACGGACATCGGTGGACAACTCCGTTATTGTCCACAGTAGCGCAAATCTTAGAACTTGCAACCAAAAAAGACTCTATTCCTAGGGAGTTACTAGAGAGCTTCCTTTTTCTTCTAGAGCAGGAGACGCCCTACCGATTAATTCAGATGTATCAAAAGGAGTTTTTGGGGAACGGTCCCTTCCAGGTCACCTATGCAATCCGGTTGGCGGAAGAGGTACTAAAGGGGAAAGGGAATTTCAATATAGAATCTGAGGCTCGCTATGGTTAAGCCCAAACAAAAATGGGTAGGCGCCGAAGCACCTACCCAAGTAGCCGTACCGCTTCACGTGTCATGGAGAAACAAGAACGACTATGTGGTCATATAGCATAATCCATTTTCAGCCTCTAGAATTATTTAATTGTATTACTGAGCAAATTTGTGGTAGGTTTTTATCCTACATATGTCAAGGAAGAAACAGGAAGCTCTTATTCGACCACGTATCTCCCCGGAGTCAAAAGCGCTTGCTCTGGAACTTCTCAAAGAGGGCAGAACATACCAAGAGATCGCTGAAACGATTGGCGTACACCGAAGCAGTGTTGGGCGGCTTGCGCAAAACAATGGCATTGTTCGTAGCCCTGGATACCGCAAAGACCTCCCCTTCAGAAAACCCCGCAAACAAGAGACCTCTCCTCGGATACCTCGTAGCAAACTACGAGCGCAGGTTTTACGCCTCCGGGAAATGGGGATGCGAAATCAAGCAATTGCAGCAGAACTTAATACCACTAAACAGTGGGTTTCCAAACTCCTCCAACCTTATACAAAAAATAAAAATCCTCAGACGTAAAATACGATTTAGGACAAATATTTTATTGACCAAAAAATCTAGTTTGTGTAATGTTTCTCTTGTCATGGAGGAACAAGTAATGCTTACACAAATGCTACTCGCGCATGCTGCGCTCGTTCGATCATTTTTCAACCTTATCGAATTTTGCCTTTCACGGCCCCTTCTTTCCAAGCAAGGAGGTGGGCGATGATGTGCGAAGTCACCAAACAAGAAATCTCTTTAGAGCTTCGGAAGATTGCGCACCACTGGACGTGGAGTCTCCTAAGTGAACTAAAACCGCGGTTTCCTACGAAGTATCTTGAGATCCTCTCAGACATTGCAGTGTATGCAGCAAACAATTGTCCTACTGAGGATCTAAGTACCAGCGTTCGGAACTCATTGTATCCTTATCGAGAGTCATTTTGCGACTGGATGATCATCTTCAGAAACATTGGAGAAGCCATCTGGTCCGGATGGAACAATCTCCCTTACCAATATGATGAGGTCCTTGAGAGATTTGGTGGGGCTAAGTTCATTGAGGGCATCTGGAACTATGCCAATGCAGAGCAAGCTATTTTTATGGGCTTCCGCAAGGCGGGGTTTATCACTTCTCCTATTTGGAACATGAGCTCGTACCAACAAGCAAGCGCCTAAGGAGAAAGAAGATGTCTTCAATAGACTGTCCTACGATAGAACTTGAGCCGGGAGATGCTGTTTGGGTGATTAGGAAGGATCTTCATTCTTCTGTTCACTACAGGTTACCTGATGACCCGTCCGCTACATCCCATCATATTCCTTTCATTACTCTCACAGGTCTCGAGCAGCGGCTGAGGGCTGACAAAAAATGGAAGGAAGACTTTTTAAACTGGTTAGACACCTATTCTAACCAAATTTTACATCCCTTAGAAAAAAAGCTTCGGAGGAACCGGCGATGAATTTCTCTCTTTGTGAAGATACTGGCTTTTACCTACGCCTTGGGCTTATGGGTCCTTCAGGCAGTGGGAAAAGCTATACCGCGTTAAAATTGGCAACCGAGTTTGGAGTCGACCGAGTAGGTATTATTGACACCGAATCTCAAAGCTCACGACGCTATGCCAAATCTTTCTCAAAACGATTTCTGAGTCTAGACCTCAATCACTTTAGCCCTCAAGACTATATCAAGGCGATTGAAGCTGCTGAAAAAGCAAACCTTGAGTTTTTAGTCATCGACTCTCTTTCCCATAGCTGGACTGGGAAAGGAGGGGTGTTGGAGATGGCAGATGCAGCTGCCAGACGTAGTAAAAGTGGGAATAGCTTCAATGCTTGGCGAGAGGTGACTCCAGAGCACAATAAACTCGTCGATGCCCTACTTCGAGTGCCCATGCACCTCATTGTGACCATGCGCGTGAAAACCGAGTATACGGTCGTCCAAGATGAGCGAGGAAAATCAACTCCGAAGAGAATAGGAATGGCCCCCATTCAGCGGGAGGGACTCGAGTATGAGTTCGATATCGTCGGAGAGATGACCCAAGATAATGACCTTCTGATTACAAAGAGCCGATGCTCAGAGATTGCCGGGAAGATGTATTCTAGGCCTGGATCCGAGCTTGCCTCGATATTACGCAGCTGGGTGCAACCTAGCCCCTCCCCTCTCACCGCTTGGGAGCAGGAGATTAAAGAAGTCAACTCCCAAGAGGACTTGGATTCTATTCGAGAACGATTAAACCAAGAACGGAGTAAGGGAGCTCACTTCACACCACAACAAAATGAATCCATTCGCCTTGCCCTCTACGAAGCAAGCCAACGATTAAAACAAGGTGCCCTATGAAAAAAGAAAAAGATAACCTAGAGATATTTCAGGAACGAAGGACCTCAAAAAAGAGGCTCCAGCAAGAGTATATGTCAGTGTTAAAAGAGAATCGAGATCTCCGCGGGGAGGTTTCTCGACTCACTCGAATTACTCAGCTTGATGGTCTAACTCAACTTAACAATCGATCGTATTTCGACCTAACCATAAAAAAAGAGGTAGATGAATCTATCCGGACACATCTACCTCTTTCGCTTATGCTTATAGATATAGACCATTTTGGAATGGTGAACAAATTATACGGACATCCCAAAGGAGATCAAGTACTAAAACAAGTTGCCAAAAAACTTTCTCAATTTACGAGGATGTCCGAATTCGTAGCGCGATATGGCGGTGAAGAATTTGCGATCCTCATGCCCGACTCAAACGCACGCGATGCCGAACGGCTCGCAGCGCGGATTCGTTATCACATTGCCAAAATCAAACTAGCAACCCAAGTTTTAGTATCCAAAGAAAAGAGGCAGTTTCCCGATCAAGAAGAGTATGAAACCGTCTCAAAGCCCATCACCATCTCGGTCGGAATTGCAGTTTGTCCGGATCAAGGGACCACGGTCAAAGACCTTCTTCAAGCAGCCGATGATGCACTCCGAGAAGCGAAACAACTCGGCCGTGACCAAGTTCGGACGGCAGGAAAGCTAAAGAATTAGGTGCTGCTATGGTAATCGAAACGACAACCAAACCTCAATCCATTTCAGACATTCCCTTTCGTATTCTAGCGCTGCCGGCGGATCTCATTAAGACATGGCTGGTTATTAAGTATGTGAAAGAACATCCATGTAATCCTTGGGATAACATCTGTTCTCTCGAAGGAATTGCTCTCCTTTTAGGAGAACCTATAGGGAGAACAAAGAGCTTTCTACACAAGCTAGAAAAAAGAGAGGAAATTAAACTCTTTTTTCATCCTTCCTGCGGAACTGGGCAACCTCGAATTGTAAAAATTCTCTTCAAAGGAGAACTTTCATGAATCCGATGCTCGCTTATCATAACGACCCCAAGCTCAAAGAAACCATCTTAGCGCAGCTACAAGCCCACTATAATACTGCCAAGATTGTCCAGGGCATTTACTGGCGACATGGCAAAAACTGTGCCGTCGGCTGCATCCTCCACTCCGATGACTACTCTCTCTTCCCTACTCGCCTCGGCATCCCCACATCGATTGGGTGGCTCATTAGTGAACTCTTTGATGGGCGTCAACACCCAGAGGCAAAGGCGTGGCCCCTCAACGCTATGAAGACCATCCAAGTCGGAGCTGACTTATCTGATGTTACCAGACAATTCCTCCTTCGCATTCTTTCCGACCTAGAGAAAGGCTGTCTGCGTCACACGAAAGAAGGCACACCTCAGTATCAGGTCGTTGCCAAGGTCATCTCTCTCCTCGAACAAAGCTGCAAAAACTATACCAAATGGGAGGTAGCATGGAAAGAAGCATGGGAGACAATACGGGGTGTAGAACGGGGAGCAGGACCCTCAGAGGCTGCATGGGCAGCAGAGGCAGCAGCATGGGCAGCAAGGACAAGCTTAGAAGTAGCAGGGGTGACAGCATTCTGGGTAACACAGGCGGCAGTATGGGCAACTAGGGTAGATGAGTGGGCAGCACATTGCCTCTGGATGGCGGAGACGTTACTTCACCTCTTTAGAAATGCCCCCCTAGGAACTACCTCTCCCTTAGGAGATTCTTTATGAGTAAAGATTGTTTATGCCTTTCGGAAGAGATTCTCACGTCTCTCCCAGATGAGCTTTTAAAGCTGTATCTGATTATCTGGTCTAAAGAGAAGGAATCTAAAAAGAATGAATCTTTCGATGATTGCCAGGCAAAAATCAAAGAACTCGCCTCCCTCTCCAAGAAAAGCGAACGGCAAACCAGAGCGAATCTGTGGAAGCTCGCCCATTGTAAGCTCATTCATGTAGAGGAGCGTATTCGATCCTCCCACCGAATTCGCTGCACACCTCAGCTCTTTTGCCCAGACTTACTGAACGATTGTACCCGGAAGTCTATTTCCCCCCAGGAAGCGGACTTCCTCCCCGGAAGTGAATTGCCCCCCCGGAAATGGACTTCCCCACCGGAAGTCTACTTCAAACCAAAAGAGGGCACTGCTCCTACTTCCGTCGCTGATAATTTCATTGAAGAGAAAACACTGAACGATTGTACCCGGAAGTCTATTTCCCCCCAGGAAGCGGACTTCCTCCCC
>CAZHYV010000001.1:0-81019 GCA_964537055.1 uncultured Myxococcales bacterium | reverse complement strand
GGAAGTGAATTGCCCCCCCGGAAGTCTATTTCCGCCAATAAGGAATATTATTTAAATAATATATATATAAATACCCCCCAAAATAATACAAAAGTCCCCCCTACAGAAAAAGAAAAGGGTGAAGAACCCACCGCAGAAACACCTACAGATACCCACATTCCTTATCGAGCTTATAAACTCTTAGCGATTTTCAAGAAGGCTGCGGGGGATAAACTTGCTTTAGGAGATTTAATCTCCTCCAAGATGCCACCAGAAGGGTTTGAGGAATTCCAAGCAAAACTCCCTATTTCTCTCGATAAAAAATGGCAAGAACTACTCAAACGTGTGGGAGGTGAGCTTAAATTTACCCAAGAGTACTTTGAGAAGCGAATCGAGAGGTTAGGTAAGTACGTTGCCTCAGGACAGGATTATCGAACCAAAAGAGGCATTTCTCTTCAAGATCTATGCGAATATCGCTCTAGCATCTTTACGACCCTCCTTGCGAAATCGAGAGAAAATTGGGACAAACCAACCGAGCCTCCAATCATTCCTTTCTCTCGAGAGAGAATCATTCCTAAGACGGATCCTGCATCCCAAGCCCAGTGGGATGCGATGGATGCTTATGCATTCAAGGACCATGACAAAACCCCTTTCCACGAAAGGACAGCGCCTGTCTATGACTTACACACATAATTGGTTTCCTGAGGCACTAAAGATGATTCAGAGTGGCGAAACGCAAAAGCTCATCGAATTTCTAGATGCCCTCCCTAAGCCTGAAGAACCCGACTGCCAATACCTGACGGATGGAGAGGACGCTTGTAGGGGACAGTACGAACACTACAAAGACCAGAAGTTTGTTAGATATTGTCCTCACAAAACACGTAAAGAGACTCGACAGCGTATCTCTGCAGAGGAAAGAAGCCTTGAGGGACTTCTTGCTAAATGCGGGTATGATCCGAAACGCTTTCCCGAACAGAGATCCCAGAGTATTAGCGAATGCTTATACAAGGCGATTGATCCTAGGCGGCCTATTAGAAACCTAGGAAAACTCCTCACGGTGACCTTAGCCATCAGCAAGGAGAATCCTCCTCAAAGGAATGTTGCGTTTTTGGGCCCTCCAGGGTTGGCCAAAACCAGTGCTCAGCTGATGATTCATTTTGCAAGGCTTGAGAGCGGTATTAGAAGCCAATTTGTTACCTCCGTAATGCTTAGAGATTTATTTCAGCGGATGAGCTCTGGAATCCCCGAAATGAGGGAAGAAGCTAAGCGCCAGTTTCATCCGCTTCTCTCGGCGGAAAGCATCATCTGGTCGGATGTCGGGGATACAGAAACCTCGAGCAAACGGGAATTCGCTCAATCGCTCCTTGAGCTGCTTGAGAAATCAAATGCTGCATGGGTAATTTCGAGCAACCTCTCCATCAATGCTTTGAAGCAGCACCCAGATATTGGCGAACGAGTCCTTAGCCGGCTTCTTGCCGACCGGTATGGAAATCCTGCTGAGGTAATAGGGCTTGAGGGACCGGATCAAAGGACGCGGAATTCTCGAAAGAACGAAACTTTTTTATAGAAAACAACGTGGGTATATAAATATGCAACTTCAAAAACATCACTATCTTCCCTCTTTTCATGCCCCTTTTTTAGATACCTACCTAGGTCGCGTTGTCCACTATTGCCCTTACCGAGATTTAGGAACGACATATCGGTGCAAAGTCGTTTTATTTCAGCCGGCAGGAACAAAGCTTGTTGACCTATGGCCACGTCATTTATCGCAGCTAGGGCTTCGTAAACACTACAGCATGATTCCAAGTATTCACAATCGGTGGATTTTAAGAGCGGAAGTCTATGGGAAAATTGGAGATCCCATTGCTCCGAAATACTTCTTCGTACCTCATGAAAAGCTGAAAAAAATCATAGAGAGGAATCGATGACAATACCGATGCTTGCCTACCATAACGACCCCAAGCTTAAACAGACCCTTCTAGCGCAGCTGCAAGCCCACTATGATGCCGATGAGATTGTCAAGGGTATCTACTGGCAACATGGCAAGGGCTGTGCCGTAGGCTGCATCCTCCACTCCGATGACCACTCCCTCTTCCCCACTCGCCTCGGTATCCCAGAAGCAATAGCTTATCTTATTGATGTTGTCTTTGAGGGGCTGCCGAATCAGAATGCGAAGGAGTGGCCCCTCAAAGTCATGTCCGCTATTCCCGTGGGCGCTGACCTCTTTGATGTGACCAGACAATTCCTCCTTCGCATTCTCTCGGACGAGGAGAAAGGATGCCTCCGCTATACCCAAGAAGGATCGTCTAAGTATAAGATTATTAGCATGATGCTCTCCTTACTTGAGGAGGAGGGTAAATATTTACGCCTAATGACAGCATTAGGGGAGACAACGGCAGTGGGGATGCAGTACGGAAGGACAGAGGCTCGAGAAGTAGCAGAGGTAGCACAGGAAGCTGCATGGATGGCAGCAAGGGCAGGAGCAGAAGAAGAACATTACCCCTGGATGGCAGACACTCTCCTTACCCTCCTTAAGCAGGCACCCGTACCGCAAACTACAGGTAACCGATCATGAAGAAAGTAGGTAAGGAGACACATGGCAGATTCTAATATTACGATAGCCACCCTCATCCAAGGAGATCCGATTACTGACATCCGAGTAGCATTTAGGTGCTTCTTTCTTCAAACAGCGAATAATATTTTAAACTTACTCTCCCTTATATCGGAGGAAGAGGGAAGACACTGTAAAACTACCCTCATAGAGGTTCTTATCATAGCCAGACAGCACTTTGGAAAAGAAGAAGTAGAAATGATGTTTGATAGGCTTCTTACAGCAAGAAAAAAACGAATTGAAACAATAGAGAAAAGCAAGGAGAAAACGAATGAATAAAGAGGAAAAATTTTGCTCAAAACGAAAAGCTTTCAAACCACTTAATCGGGTCTGGCGTCTAAAGAATCGTATGCTCCAACTCGTGGGTATGAGTAGTCTTTTGTTTTTGTCTTGTGATAGCAACAACGCAAAGCAAAAGGAACCTAGCGTAACTCCTTCTCTCCTTGAAGAAAAAGATCCAAAACAATCTATGGAAGTTGCAGGGGCCTACCATCCTGAATGTCCAGGGTCTGTAGGCGAGAACGCCATCCCCGATGGGTATTGTGACCCGAATGCTGAGGTACTAGCAGCAGAGAGTAAGAAGATTGAAGCTGCTAAATTAGAATCCCTTAAGCAGCTTAAAGACAAATTACAATACGTTAAGACCTCCCCTAAAAGACGTAATACGAAAAACAGGAAGACGCAGACTAAGAAACTGATATGAACTTGATTCATCTTATCATTCCAGGAGCTCCTAGAACGAAGAAAAACCATGGGCAAATCTTCAAGGTGGATGGCAAGCCTCGAATTATGCCCTCACCTCAATGGGAAGCCTGGCGAAATCTCGCGATGTATCCTCTTAGGCAGCAATGGACTAGGCTCAAAAAGCCATCCATTTCCTGGCCCATCAACTGCAAAGCCATCTTTTACAGAGACCGAGAGATCGGAGATGCAGTAGGGTATTATCAGGGGCTTGCAGACTTACTCGAATTAGGAGGGATTGTTAAAAACGATAAGTGGATTGTAAGTTGGGATGGAAGCCGGCTCAAAAAGGATGCATTGCATCCCCGGATAGAAATCACTCTATCTTGGGAGAAATAAAAAAGAGAGGAAAGAGTATATATGAAGGAACGTTCAGATATAAATCAAATCGACAAAACATCTTTATCTTTCGCGATAGGAGAGGAGGTTCATACCATTACAGTGGAAGAGTTTATTTCCTGGCTAAAATCTACAATAAATCTAAACCGTTCCACTAAGGGTTATATCAGCTCGCAAATCACGACCCTTCGAGCTTATGTAAAGTTTCTCTCACCAAAAAATCCAATTTCTGTCAATGAGCTCATAGAGAAAACACCTCTACTCTCACAAATGCACCAGAAAGAACTTTCTTTTTCGGAGAGTACCCGAAAAACATATATGACTGCACTCAAACGAGCCCTGTATGACTACCAAAACTATCTTGCAGACCCAAATGCATTCAAACATATGCTCAAAAAGCGATTGTATCATAAATCGATAAACGGGAACCTGCCTCAACGCAAACCAAAAGAATTAACCAAGGCAACGAAGAATCAAAAAGAGATAGCTATCCCCCCTCTGATGAGGAGCTTTCCTTTACCTGATGGGAGAAATATTGAATTCTCTCTCCCTGAGAATCTGACCCAGAAAGAGGCGATACGATTTTCTTATCACATCTTAACCTATATAGAGGATTTTGAACCAAATGATCCTTTCCAAAAAACGAAGTGGAGAGAGATTACTGATAGAGGGTGCCTATGAGAGAGAAAAGGTTAGATCAACTTCTTTACAGTCTTGGACTAGTCCTTTCGATTGTCGGGACTATCATGTTTTACCGTCTATATCGTAGCTTAGAGTCTACCCATGAGATTCTAAGCTTTTGTTCTCAAGTCCTTACTTACATAGTAAGCTTCATGGCTATCTGGTATTTGAACAAACTAATCCCGGGAAAAGCGTATGAGCATCCAAAGAATGGAACTGAAGTCACTGAGGGAGAATAGACGGTGGAGAAATGAGGGGAAGAAGATCTACCCACTGGTTCGAGCGTTGTTAAGAAAGTTAGAGAGCAAGGAGAGAGAAAATGAACCGATTACTTATCATTGCCTTCTTGCAGAAACCCACTTTGGAAAAGAGGAAGTGCGTAGAATTTTGAATGCAGTTCGCAAAGCAGTCGAACAAAAGGAGGAACAGACTCATGAAAATTGATAATGGCTCCCTTCTTCACGAAAAGAGCTTGGTTCAACTTCAAACGTCTCACCGCTTTGAGCTAGGAACACGAGATGTATTTATTGCAGACGTGCATTGGGAGTATAACGAAGAGGGACTTTCAGGGAAGATGTATGTAGACGGCAGATACTCTTACCCTACTGAGCCTGTTTATTGGTTGTTCCTGCCTGAATTGAAAAATGAATCATTTGAGATGGTTCCGTTGCCTGGATTCTACAAAGCGGGAACCGTATGGAAGAGGCGCTTGGAAGAAAGATATCATGCTTTGAAGACGTTTTATCATTCGCTCGCAATGCAAATGTATGAAGAACTCCAAAGTAGCCTCAAAAGTATACAAAGCATTGCGACTATCCGAGACGTTCAAGTCCCAGAGAATATAGCCGCGGTCCGATTTCAAGACGGCGAAATTAGGACCGCACGAACCGCAGAAGAAGAGAGCATGTGCACAGAGCAACAAGAGGAGCGGTATCAGAAAGACTCGTGGGAGACTCGCATTGACAAAGCCCTGCAAAACCTAAACGCCACCGAAGAACGTAGTTTACGGCAGGAAGGATTGAAAATGGGCTGGCTCTTAGAAAAGGTCCTCTCCCTCTCTCCTAGGGAGATGAACCGCTCTATAACTACCCGGGTTGGCACCATTTTGACTAGGTTTGGATTTCAAAAGAAAAGGAGACGGGTAGGAGGAGAGAGGTTCCATGTTTATATCAATGCAACCAGGTATCCAGAGCACAAGTATCTATAGCGATATCTAGTCGTTCGGTTGGTCTTAAATTGAGACGGGAGGCGCTTAGAGAACTAGGCAATACATCCCCGGGTGAGGGTTACCCTATCATCATAGAAAGAGGAAGGAGAGAAGATATGGAGACAACATTGAACTCACTCAAAAAGAAGCTCGAAGAGAAGCTCGGAGATCCGATGGAAAGTTTAGAAAGTGCAACCAGGTTCTTTCTTTTTCATATTATTCTAGAAGATCTTCAAAAACATATTAAAGGAGATTGGGATCCAGCTAATAAGATGAATCCAGCTCTCTATGGAATCGCCTTAAAATGGTTTGGGGAACCCGCTGTCAAGGAAATATCATTTTTAGCAGAATCACTCATTTTGGAGTTTTTACTGGATATAAAAAAAGCAAAGGAGCAAAAAGATGAATCTGGCCTCAATTGAGGAGAATATAAAAGAAATTTGGGAGTGGGTAAGTAAGCGGAGACAACTAGGAGATTGGCATGCGGAGGAGCAAAAAAATAACCTTGTCCTTCAATTTGGAAGGCTACAGGGAATATGTGATAGGCTATTTTTAGAGCTAAAAGAAATGAGTCAACCTGCACCGAAAGAGAGGATGAATGATGGAGAAATTGGAACTAGATAAATCCACATGGGGAGAAGGACCTTGGCAACACGAGCCTGATCGTCTTGAGTGGTGTTATAAAGGCTTTCCGTGCTTGATTCAGCGGAATCATTATGGAGTACTTTGCGGATATGTAGGAGTAAACAAGACACACCCTTATTATCAAAAGCATTATGATGAGGTAGAGTTATCTGCACATGGGGACCTCACATATTCAGATTTTTGCTATAGGCACATTTGTCACACGCCTTTACCAGGTGAAGAGGAAGACGTCTATTGGTTTGGATTTGATTGCGCCCATGGGTTCGACCTAGTTCCAGCGAGGGAAGCAAGGAGGAAGAGTGCCCTCCACAACCTATATTCTGAGGTTAAACCTTGGAGAACATATAAAACAATCGATATAGTAAAGATCTGGGTCGAGGATTTAGCAGATCAGCTTGAGCAAAAAGCGAAAGAACCGAACTCTCAGCCTTCGTGAGATGAACCACTATTTTTAGGATTGAAGAAGGAGAGGATTAGCCTTGATGATCCTGTAGAGGGGTATTTGAAGTAGGCAAAGATCCCTGCGGCTGCATTGGTTCTTTATTTTTGGAACTTCTCCATCGATCAGCAGCGAACACTCCAACGAGACCACCTATATTAATTGAAGCCAATGCAATGCATGCGGTTTGGTATCCATATATTCCCAAAACAAAAGCAAGCACAAGCATCAATAACGCAACTCCAGCTGTTAGGTATTGCGCCGTAGTTGCTCTTACATGTTGTCTTTGATGAAATTTCCCGACGAGTTCGAGTTGCCTTGTCTCCATTTGTCTTCGATGGGAAGACTGTTCCTCCATATGCTTAATGACCACATCAAAAAAACCAGGTCTGATTTTCTCGTAGGCAGCCATCTCTAAGGCGGACGGGATCGGAAGCGGATTTACAGAGATTTGAGTATGCCGTACAAATTGATGCGTTGCTGCTTGCACAACTGTCTCATCAGAAGAGCGGTTCTGCGAAGGCGAGCGAGAAGAATACCTCTTTATTGAATTCTTATCTCGGCTCACTTCTGTTTAGTTCCCTTTTCACTGCAATCGCAAAATCTTGCATAACAGTACTCCAGTCCTCTGAAATACGCTCACGATCGTCCGCTGGATCCTGGTAAAAAACTGGGAATGGAGGGTCTGGAAGCTCGCCAGAAAGATTGAGGATACTAGCGGCACCAGCCAGAAAGCCGCCTCCAGCATGGGTGCCAATTTGCTTAAGCCATTGTTCAAAGATATGTTTTGGCATAGGTCTCCTCCCTTCTCATCATTGATATGTAATGTAATATAACAATACACTAACGACAAGTATTATAATACTTCTTATTCAGGTGTCTGGAAAAGGGAGACTTCCTCCAGGCCACGGATCCCAAGCTTTTTTGCCACCTTGGGAAGCAGATCTACAATCCCTCTCCACCTTTCTCCATTTCTAAGCTTTCTACGCATGTGCCATCTTCCTCTTGCATCAATGGCTCCATAAGGGCCTCGATCGACTACAACAGCTTCTGTGCACTGGCTTGTATGAAGCCGGCAGATCAAAAGTTTGGTACCACAAGGATGGGTACGGTGGGCCACTCCTTTCGCAAAAGCATCCCTCCACCCTGCCCTTCCCCATTGCGCTGTCAGCCGTGCTTTACAAGCCGGTGCCTGTCCTACGGGCTCGTAGGGATCCCCTGGATACCCATAGCGCGAAGCAAGGCCTATCTCAGGGGTCTGCACGAGACTCCAAAAGAGAGAAAGTGTGAGCATAAGAGAAGAAAAAGAGTGGAGGAAGAAGATTAGAGAAGACGGGCAAACCCGTGGATTTTGACAGAGGTCAGGCTTCGCTGGGCTCGTGCTACTTGATCCTGATGATTTCCTTCCACTGTATGGAGAATATTCCCCTCTACAGACTCCACAAGTCCCACGTGGCTAAAGCCCTTGGTAAAGAAGAGGTCTCCCGGCTCTGGTAGCTTTTGGCTAGGAGTGGGGATGTAATCCCAAGTGTATCCAGCGCGGTCTAATTTAGACCAAAGCTTAGAAACCTCCAGGGAAGCGTATTTTCGGATAAGGGGTGAGCCTGCTTCTAGATAACAGGTACAGACAAACCCTGCGCACCATTTGGCCCAATTCCCTAAAGGGGCTTTGGTCCAAGGACGCATCGACCATTCCACGATAGGTCCTTGATTAGGACCTCCCTCTTCTTTCATTCCAAGTTTGCTTTTGGCTACTGCTAATGCTTTTTGAGGGAAAGATTGAGAGGGTTGTTCAAGAGAGGAGGAGAAATCAGACATAAAATTATTCCAGGGTATCAAGAAGCTTACGACGGCCACGTGTAGGGGTTTTCTGATTGACAGACGTTTTACAGAGCATTTGAGGATCCTCGGTAGGTCCGTCCATAGGACGCCATTCTCGAACCTCTATTTGCTTCTGAAGGTGATCGATTGTGGTAGAGACCTCTTTAAATCCAGATGTAATTTTCTCAGAGAGCATGGAAACAAGGTAATGAAGGGACTCTTCAAATAACTTTTTCTGACTCTCCGTCAAATAGGTGATTGCCTTTTGGTAGGTCTCTTGAAGCTCTTTAAACCTCTGCTCCGAAGAAGCAATTTGTGCAGGAAGATGCTTACTAAAAAAGTACCATCCAAAGACAACGACCAGACAGGTGGGAAGCCCATACTGGGCTAACGACTCAAGTAGGTTACTTTCCACGAGCTTCCTCCTCAATCTGTTTAAGAAGCTCTCGGCCAATTTCTGCCTCTTTCCGACGCTTTTCTCGATCTGCCGATTTGAGCGTCTCGAGTAACTCAGAGAGCCATTGTTTAATTTGATTGAACACGAGTATTCTCCTTCGCCTTGAGACCCACTTGCATCGCATCCTGTGGGGTTCCGAACTCGAGGCAATGTTGGTGCATTAATAAATAGGCTTGTTCTGCCAAAAGGGTTTGATTTTGTGTGCTCTCCGAGCAAGAAAAAGGTTCATCGGCTGCTCGATGTTCAAGGACCAATTGGGCAAAAGAAGCAAATGTAGCCGCGGCATCCACACAGGCTTCTGTTCTTGGAGATGCTGCCTTAAGGGATAATCGAACATAGCCTAGACTCTCATATCCCCGTTTGAGCCAAGGGGACGTGCAAGAGCAAAGGCAGAAAATAAGTAAAGGTAAAAATCGTTTCATTTGGGAACTCCTGTATTCACAACACAACACCTCTCTACACACACGCTTGGGAAAGAAGGCGGGCAGGTTCCATCTTCATTGCAAGGAACGCGGCTTGGACATTCAGGAGGTGGTGGCGGAACAGAGAGTTTACAATCCTTACAACTGACCCACACAAGCAGGAGGAGCAGCAAGGGGAACCATCGTTTTGTTTTCATTTAATCTCCTTATTTAATGACACCTGACAGAGTGAACACCAAATCCGATCCGGACCCGTTTACGTCACACTTCACTTGAAGTCCCTTGGCCAAAGCACTTCCTGTAGAAAGAGTCAGGCGATCATCGAAAGTAGGACCTGCGGAAAATGGGCCGAGATAAACATTTGAAGTTAGAGCGGCCACTGGGAAGGTCACAAAAGCATTTCCTGTCGTGTCTTCTAAAGTACAAGAAGTCACAGTCCCCCACCCTGTCCCTCCATGTACCTTCGCAGTGAAATAGAGAAGGTATGCTTTCTTCCCTGCAGGAACGTCTGCATCGTTTAAGCACACCACAGGTGTTGCGGCAGCAGCACTCGTTAGGGTACAGACTCGATGAAACGTAGCCTCTGTAGGGGCCCCTGCAATCGTAAGCGAGGTAAAAGCACCTGTATTGGGTGCGGTGGATCCAATCGCTCCAGGAGATGCCCAGACTGCCGAAGGGACATCTGCAGGAACAAGACTCCGGAAGCTTGCCGCAGCCGCGCCTCCTGAGGTAGGTCCTGCATGAATAAGATTTGCAGCAACCGTAGGAGGTGTATCTACATAATTCTTGGTAGCAGCATCTTGAGCATTTGTAGGGTTCAAAAGATTCGTAATCTTATATCCCCCGGCATCTAAATCAACCCCAAGCGTTGGGGCTCCCTCGATCGAATACGTCCCAGAGATAGGTCCTGCCAATGTAGGAGCATTAAGCGTCTTATTGGCAAGCGTTTGGATTGCATTTAACAGGGTAAAGGTATCACTTGTGATTGCAGGAATGGTATGCTGCTGACTTGTCGAAGGACCCAAAGAAGGAGCCAACAGCTCTCCGTTTTTGAGGATGGCTGCCTTTTCAGTTCCCCCATTTCGGAAGGAGACCAACCTGGCAGTTGCGTTTGCGAGCGATGTCCCATTGTTAAAAATACTTCCTACTGCAGATCCTCCATCCGCTACTCCACTTGCAAGCGACAACGACGAAGTTCCTGATTGGACTGTGACTACGGAAAGGCTTGAGACACGGGTGCTTGTGGTTCCTATCGTATACGTATTATCTCCCCCAAACCCTAGATTGCTTGTTAGCGTGATCCCTCCTGAGAATGTTTTGGCACCAGTAATTGTTTCTGTTCCCGTTTTCGTTACATAGAGCGAACTATCAATGGCTCCCGTACTCCAAGAAGAGCCAAAGAAGCGGAAAGCAGACAAGGTGGTATCGTAGCAAATGTCTCCTGCTGTAGGGCTAGAGAGACTTGCACAATCGGTAGAGGTCCTCACCGATTGGGCGGCATGAAGTTTGAGTTCCAGGTTATTTGCATCTTTGGTGTAGAGAAGATTGTCCGTATTCTTCGCGTAGATACATGCTTTCCCGGAGGGGCAGCTTGGCGAGGCCTGAGGGTTAAGAATGAGATTGTCTGAGAGAGTCCCTGCCATAGGAACGATTGAAGTTGCGGCAGAAGTGAGTACAGTCTCGCTTCCTTTGCCAAAAGACACCTCAGGTCCTTTGTAGCTACAAGCTATAAAAGAAAGTAAGGGTAGAAATATCAACCCTCGCAAAGAGTTTGGTTTTGAAGTTTTCTCCAGGGGACTTGGCAAGAGCAATCCTGTAAGCAGCGCAGCCCAAGTTTCTCCAGAGATTTTACCAAGAGAGACCAAGATGGTTCCCGAAACTAAAATAAGCGCACAGAATATGAGTCGTGTAGTATTCATAGAAGATTCCAGAGGAGGTTAGAGGGCAGCAGTCCAATCGACAAAGCCAGTAAACGTAGCGCTGGTGTTGATGGTGAAGCCGCTTGTTGTCTTGTTTGACCACCAAACCGAGGGAGCCGTCCCAGATACGACTTGATCTTCAGAGGCACTTAAATCAATTTGATAAGATGCATTCGCAAGGGCATTTAGAAAAACTACGTTAAAACTTGTAGCAGACACAAATGAAGCTGTGCCTCGAGCTGACGCTCCAGTTATCGGAGATGTCTGCGTCACACTCGTGCTCCAGACCCATCCATAGGTGGTTGCCAGCTGATCTAACGTCACGGGACCTGCAATGGCAGGTACCTCTCCGGTAAAGATACGGCCATCGGGAAATACAAGGGACCATTTGGCCAAGGGTACAGTGGGCTTCGTCTCGGAGGAAGCATAGGGCAACGTAAAACTAAATTGCCCATTCGAATCTGTGGTCGCTGTCAGCCCCTTGTTAAAGGCAGGCGTGGTAATATTGGGATTGACCGCCAAAATGCGATACTGGCTCATCACAGAAATACGAAGAGCATCTGAAGAAGGCACGGCATAAAGCTGTTGGTTTACTTGAGGATCAGGGGTGAGCGTGTTCGTATATGCGTAAAGAAAATCTTGGATTTGGCAAGGCATGGCTATTCTCCGACAACCTGAATATTAAAACGCTCGTTTTGGCCAAAATTTAAAGTATCAGTGATTATTATAGTAACCTCAAGTGGAGCTAAACTGGAAACCCCAGCTCGAACACACCTCACTCCGCCACCAGTAGCTACTGTAACATGCGCAGAAGCACGGGTACAGTCTACGTTAAATTTAACGACGTACCCTCCAAGACCGCCATGAGTAATACCATTTACGTTCACCCCACCGATTAGCACTGGGAGCATGGGTCTGCCGTCAATATCTGCCCACCCTAAAACAGTATTACCTCTATTAATTTGTCCAATAGGGACCGTCGTATTAGGAAATGATGAGCCCCCTACACTTCTCGCTAGTTGCGCATAATTTCCCACTAGTGCATTGTTTGCAATTACGTCCTTTGCCGAACTAATATCCCCGATAAGGGTTCTTACCTCACCAGTGAGAGCAATTAAACTATTGAGAGCACTTACGTTATTAATCGCGTTAAAGTTATTCGCTGAGGCATTTCCTGAAAAATCTCCGGTCTGGGCAGTAAGTTTCCCTGGCATTGGTGTAACCACATTCCCTCCCGTAGAATCGATATTGACAGAGCCGAGGCTGAAGGTACCATTGATGATTCCATTAATGGCGCTCTGAAATGCATTTAGGTCATCTGCTTTGATTGCTGGCGTTCTGTTTGCGATGTAAGTAGTTCTAGGGGTATTGGGCCAGGCCATAAAGCTCCTAAGAGGATGAAGACTCGGAGGAAGCAGGAGCTTCCTCAAGAGCCAAAAGAAAAATCTGTTTGAGACCAGGAATGAGAGCAATCTGGGTTTTTAAATCCTTCACCATCTCGTCCACCAGCAGGTTTACGAAGGGATCCTGGAACGTACCCTCAGGGTCATAAAGAGAGGCGGCGTGATTAGCCCTGATAAAGGCATCCGTAAAGAATCGAGATTGGTACCGAACATGAAGAAGAGTGGCATAGTAAAGCGCTTTTTCGTCAAACGGTTGCTTAGTTGAAGATGTCGAAGCTGGTTCCATTATAGTGAAGTAAAGCCCCGTCCTTTCCGACGGTCCAGATATCACTCATCCCAGTTCCTGTGATGGAATCAAGGATGGAGGTGTTGTTAATAGAAACGATAGACCAAACGGTCCCGTTATAACGAAGGACGATACCTTGGGTAGTCACATTACTCCCCACAGCCCAAAGGTTGTTGGCAGCATTTCCCCATACGCTATAGAGTTGGAACGAGGTAGGACTGACGACGGTGGACCAATTCATTCCATCGTAATGAAGAATCGTTCCTGCATCTCCAACCGCCCAGATATCGCTCGCAGATAGGCCAAAAATGCCATATAAATCCTGTGTCGTCGGACTGACCACAGTAGACCAAGTGGTACCGTTATAACGAACAATCGTACCCCCTTCCCCCACTGCCCAGATATTGCTGGAAGAACTCCCCCAAATCCCGTAGAGAATATTTGTCGTCGGACTCGTGGCAGAATTCCAGGATGTACCATCGTAGTTAAGAATGGTGCCTCCCTCACCTACAGCCCAGACATTGTTGTCTGCACTGCCCCACACAGCAAGCAAATGGGTCATCACTCCGCTTGTCATCGCAAGCCAAGCCGTTCCATTGTATCTAAGAATAGTTCCTTGGTTTCCGACAGCAATGACAAAGTTCGAATAGGCTCCCCAGAGGCCCCAGAGGATTTGAGTGGTTGGGGTTGCAACCTCTACCCAATTAAAGCTGTCATAATAAACCGTTTTCCCATCCGAGCCTGCTGCCCAGTAACTGGTAGAGCTGAGCGAGAACACTGCATGAAGCCAAGCGGTGGTAGGCCGGATGCACGGATAGGATTGATCCGGAATGGAGGTAGGAAGGTCAGGAATGGCACAGAGCTCATCATCTTGACTTCCAGGTGCATTTTTCAACACGATGCTGGCTCCGCAATGAGCAGGTGTCAGGTGCCTGACCGCTACCTGCGCTGCCTCCACGTTATATCCCTGCCCCACAAGCTTATAGTCAATCACGGTGGCGAAGGTAAACATGGGAGAACCAAGTCCATCTCCTCCTCGAGAGTCCCGCCCTAACCCCTCTACAAAGAGACTGGCTGAAGAGATGGTGATGGCAGACCCACGAGCAGAGACAAATAAAGTCCAGACTCCACGAATGGGTTTTTCGTAAAATTCATCATCTACCGTATACCCGAGAGATTTTTGTCGGTACGCAGGAGCAAAGAGCGTAAACGGCTGATTGGTCACAGTACCTGTCCCAAGGTATCCGTAAGGATAGATCTTGCTGGCTCCTCCAGGACCGGTCAGCTGAAATTGAACTTCATTAAGATCCCCAGTCAGCACGAGATTGGTCTGCGCTCCCGCAGGACTCACTCTCGGGTCGTCAAGTACCGTGACCCGCAAAGTGACAGAGCTTCCAATGCCTAAGGTGACAGGCACCCCAGCAAAGGAATACGTATGATTTGCTCGCAGAATCTCTCGATCGGTCTCATTAATCTCGATCAGATTAGGATCTGCATACAAAAGATAAGGCTGCATCGCAGCGCGTAAATCTGCTAAAGAGAAGGAGCCATTTTCTCGAAGCTTTCCAATGACCTGATTTCGACGCTGGATTGTGCTCCCAAATAAAGCAGTCCCTGTTTGGGAGAGTCCACACGATTGCTCCCAATCTGGGATCTTCTGCGTCATGGTAGAAGGATTGAGTTCTAGCCTGAGGAGGTCGCTCAGGTCAAATCCGGCTTGCTTTAACCCTTTGGCAATGCCTTCCAGGTAAAGTCCTGGATCTCCCTCGAAGTCATAGGCTGTCTCCATTCCAGTGCCAAAGGCCTTGATGAGGAGTTGTTTGGCCTCCTTAAGCGTAGTACTCATCTATTGATATCGCAGAATTGCGATTCCTCCAGGAGATAAATAGCCAAGCTCACAGGCCACAAGACGGTCTTTCGGCTCATAGTCATTTGCCGTATAGGCAGCACCAGAGACCGAGATTTGAATCCCGTTGTTTGGAGGAGTCGCCAGGTTGGGAATATTATTCACAAAGCGACTTCCGTCTGTATCCCGAGTTTCCAAAATGACATCTGCAAGGCGTGCAATGCTGACCTTGTATTCCCAAGGGTCGAACTCATCTGCATACCCACTCTGTCGAGAAGGTCCCAAATTATCTACATACTGTAAAACGGAATTTGCAATAGGATCTACGACCGGACCCCCTGCGTAAAAGGTATCCCCTATCGCTGGAACTGGAGAGATGGCGCTCTCGAGGGTATAGATGGTACTTCCAGGAACAGTAATCTTATTATAGGAGAGCACCCGACGCTGATAAGGTTGCGGCGTTGCCCCAGTACTTGTGTTAATCACCTGAATACGAGGTTTAATCCCATTGTCAACAGCACTCTCGAGATTTGGAATGCCTCCTGCGACACGAAGCAAGTTCCCTGCAAAGGCGGTAATGAGGTAGCCACCCGTAGCATCTACCCAATCAAAATTATATCGGGTTGCACTTGGGATAATAAGCGTTCGAATCTTAAGAGGAACCATGGTCGGACGAATGGTATATACCTTGGCTGTCACGGGACGGAGCTTGTTAATATAAATAAGAACATTTGTGGCTACGGTTCCACCTGGGTCTCTCCCTGTACCCGAGGCCCGATAAAGCGGCATTACATCCACAGTGCCAAGACCTTGCCTTAAAGGAAAAATATACGCCCGCGCAATGTTTAACGAAGCCCCATTTGAGTCCCGCGAGTTCTCTGCCCAAGATCGATAATCAGCAGCAACTCCCCCTTTGGGAGGATTCTGAATCCGAAAGAGGAGTCGGTCTAAAAGCTCGGTATCCGTCTCTCGCTCTTTCCCATTGCTCAGGGCAACAGTTAAGGTCATCGTGGGGTTGGCCCCCGAAGGAGGAGAGACCCACGTTAACACCGAACCAATAGGTAAGTTGGATGCACTTCCCTTGGTGACTGCGGAAAAGAATGCATCGGGAGACACGGGTGAGGTGACGGTGAAGGGACCATTCAGTTGAACAATCACCTGCCCCGTACTATCGTTGAGCTGTGCCCCGTCTGGAAAAACCGTTCCTAGAACGCCTGTAGGGAGACCTCGTCCCCCGCTTGAAGCAATCGCCCCACGCCTTCCATACACGCCCTCTACATCAGACTGAAGCCCAAAAACATAGGCCCATTGATCCAGTGCCTCCGTACTGGTGCGAGTACGCCTTGTCCCATCGGCATCTTGCTGATAGGCTGGAGTTCCATCCCAATCCGCCCGCTGGACTGCTGCCTGGATAAGAAGCAGAGATTGTGCAACTGATCGAGCTGTGAGCCCTAGAAAGCTCTCGGTGCTTAGATCTTGATTTGGGAAGACAATCCGAAAATAAGCAAGGACTTGCTCTAGAATCTGTTCTTCAGAGTAAAGGGTAATTGCCATTTAAAACGAAAATTTCTGCTGGTATTGGCCCGAGGGAACAGACCAGGTTACAAAAAGCACCCAACTTCCTGGTCGGAGGCGCTGTGCTGTCGAGGTAAAGGTTTGAATGATTTTCTTACTAATGAGCTGCTGTCCCCCATCTTCAGAATACCCCTGAAGGAGCCCCCCAGTTGCTAAGCGGTCTTGGTTCACCTTGTAAAGGAACGTGCCTCGCCTTCCGGTTTTGTCAAAGTAGTAGCCCCCTGTTCCTTTTTCTGGGTCACGCTTATGACTATGGAGAATGATAAGAACCGAGTTTTCGCGGGAGTTATTAAACTTAGGGTTTCCCTTGTTAGAGCCTTGGGGGTCCCAATCGAATGTAAATTTGCCGTTGAGCGGATTGCGTTTTAGAGCAATATCCACCCCAGAAGGAGTAAATGCCATAACGTAAGGACCTAAAGGGAAAGAGGGTGATTACTTGAAATGATTCGATTTTTCTTGAACTCTTTGTGCGAAACGTTACCGTAAGAATTGTGGAGACATCATGAAGTACTTAATCGTCATTTTATTGCTAAACGTATCCATTTACGCGAAAGCCCAGGAAGAAACGCCGATTCAAGAGGATCCCAAACGAGAACAACTCTTCTGGTCAGGGGTTTATTGCCGGGCTCAAGAGGCAAGAAAGGCAGCTTATAAAGAGCTTCATACAGATAAGCATTACTCTAAAATGGGAGGAGCCATGGCTCCTCGACACCGATTTCTATGTCAAACAGTCATTCGAAACAATGATCATCTTTTAGCAAATCTAAAGCCTGTTATTAATGCTGAAAAAATTTCACTTCTCTCTTGCCGAGATAAAACAGTGAAACAAATTGTTTCATGTCTCCATGAAAGATCCACGAATATGCATCGTTCGGACGATGAGCAAGTGGATGAAACTTCTTGTAGCGATAAACTTGTTGAAAAAATTAGCTCTGAAATTCAAGATGATGATGACTTAATCAATTATATTATACAAGGACGATACGATTATCTTCGACGTCATGAAGAAAACGAAATCTATTTTTCAAACAAGACAATCGAAAAAACTTTTCATGAGGAGAACATAGTAGAAAAAGATCCTAAACTTCTTCAGCTTCTGTGGTCAAGTTTCTACTGCTCAGCAACGAAAGGAATCTTAAATGGGCGTGCTAAAATAAAAGAAGAATATCGCTATGCAAAGATTGGAGGATTCGTAGATTACGATGCTCTTCACCAACATCAGTTAGGGATTCGTATTGCAGATAAGTTAATAGCAGAAGCAAAATTAGCAAAACATCGTCTCCACATAGAACTCCTTCCTTGCAAAAACCCCATCTTTATTAAGATAGAAGATTGTTTGATAAATCGTCTTTTTGACGAAGAAGACTTTGTGGAATGCAAAGAGCCTACGATGGATGCGCTCGTTGAAGAGATGGTAAGGATTCGAAACGAAGTGCAGCTCAGTCTTTAGGATGCTACTTTTTTGCCTGAACGTTGCTTGATGCTACTGAGGATGATAAAGTACTTGCACTATCAACTGTAGCTGCAGCTGAACCAGTGACCGCCCCACTCATCAAATTTGCAGTACCAGTTACCGTATGAACATGACCATTGTACTTGCCAACAAACGCATCAAAATCTGCCTTGAGCTGCGTATAAAGAGCAACTGCATCTAGTTGGCCAGAAGCTCCGGAGCCTATTCTTACCTTAGCACCCTCGTTTGGAATCAGAGTGATGTTCCCATCAACATCTAGTTTGATGATAGAACCACTCTGGCTAAACACGGTAACTTCGCCATCTTTAAGATCTGTAGGTCCATATTGCAGATGATCACAAGCCACTAAAACTCTTTGTCCTCTGCTACTTCGCGGCCCAAGCACAAGAGTATCGGAACCCTCTGGAGGGCGGCTGCGAAAGCCAAACCATTGCATTTTACGAACAACCTGTTGACTCGATTCTTCATTTTCGCTTTGGTCATAGACAGCTCCGTCTATATAACAAACGCCTTCTTTCTGATCATTATTTGCCAAGGTGCTAATTTGTATGTTTCGACCAGCGATTTGAAGAATTAATTCTTTCAATTGGTAGGTATTCATTTCTTTTTCTCAGGAGAGGCCTTAAGTAAAACTTTCTTCTTGTTACGGGTTTTTGTGGGAGTTGGTGCATTAAAGTATGCTGTCAAGAATCCAGGCTTCCTCAAAGTAATCTGCGTTTGATCTCCTTGTTCATTCCGCGTATATGTTACTGCACTTATGTAATGAAGCCCTGAGACTCCATTTATCTCGTCGTTAACTTCACACATAGTATCCGCTTCATACCAAGTACCCCCATTGGGCCCCATTTGCCAATGATCTTTCACGACATAATTTAGTTTCCAAGCATCATATTTGCCTCGTTCGTATCTCCATCTAGCTAATCGCAGTGCCTGGTCACTTTCATATATTTCCCCGTCTGAAAAAACGGCACGATGCACAAATGGAGAACTGCTCGTTAGGCCTATTTTTGAAGGTTGCTCAATAAATGTACCTCTAACTTTTGTCGCATTAATATTGAGGCCTTTAATATTATCCCTATCGAGCACCTTTGTAATAAGCATTTCTCCCACACAGGTAACCTGAGACCATTGAGTTGTTAGGTCTTCTTCTAAGGAAGCGTCGAGAACATTATTCAGAGAGCCTCTTGCAGTCCCGGGAGGATGGTATTCAAAACGATACAAAGGTTTTTGAGAGTAATCTGGGTTCCAGAATTGAATGTGTCCCTCAATATTCACATTCATAAATGCATTTTGCCGACGAGCATACGCAATCAAGATGTCAGCAATCTTATCTCCGGGTTCTACTTGGATTCGAGGTAGTGGCTCTTCTACGGAAGGGCTTAGTCTTAACACCTTACCTAACCTAGCATTATTAATTTTAATGTTGCGGTTAGTTAGGTTATCAAATTCTGGATCATACATTATGCCCCATGATGGATCAATCCAGCCCTTCTTCTTAAGAAGTTGAGAAATCGGTACCTCGCTCGTCAGATTACTCCAAAGAGGCGCATCATTATTAAGTAGATGCCACCCTAGGTCTGCACACTCTAGATAAATTACTGTACCTTGTACGCTTGATTGAACTCGACGTCGTACAATAATTCCAGTTTGCTTATGAGTGCTATCTCCTTTTTTTACATTCGGATTCTCTAAAAATAACTGAACTCTTGTTCCAACTGTAAGAGTTCCGGTATAGTCACCATTAGGATTTGGGATAGCAACTGTGAATGGGTCTCCGACGACCGTTGGATCACTACTATAAGTAAATCCTACAGTATCTATAAATTCATATAAATTCGACGTACTAATTGAGTTTGGTGGGATAAATGTTCCAGTTAATGCATTAGAATCAGGCTCAATAATTACAATCTTGGCTCTGGTCGTGGCATCTTGCGTCTGCGGAGTAATCATATTTTATTGTCGAACAAAGGGTGCATTTACTTGGAGTATTGTCCCTTGAGGAATTAAATATGGCGTTTTTAAAGAAGGATTGAGCTGTTGTAACTGAGGTAAGAAGTCTCGCGCATCTGCTCCGTACAGACGAAGCGCTACCTCAGATAGGCTCATCGCCGCTGGGACCACAAAGGGAACAATGGGAGGCTTCTGTGCGAGAACTGCATTATACAGATTGATGCAGGCCGCACTTGTTCTTCTCACGGATTGAAGGATCGGGAACAGCTCTGCATCTGTCCTACCCGTATTCCGCAATGCAATCTCAAAGGCCACCTGTTGAGCTTGGACAAGCCCTAGGAGGGTACTGAGCTGGGGGTCGAGCAAAGGCGACTGTGCAATCTGAAGGGCTGCTGTAGTAAACTTGTCGGCTGCTGTATCAAAAGTAACTTGAGCTGCTCTTACAATCGCATAGGCTTGATTGACCGAATCAATCGGCGAAGGGTTTGTTAAAGGAGGAAATACAGCTGTCATGGATGCCGAGGTCTCTTGCCTTGCCACCGTGACTTGTCCAGAAATAGGTCCTGGGCTTAGTGTATCGAACTGATCATCGAGCTGATTCTCCTCGAAATCCAAGGTAAAATCGATGGTATCAATGGCTTGCGGGGGATCTTCACCGGCACGTAGGGCTTTACAAACGACGTCAATTCGTCCGAGCCTGGGGTGAATAATAAAATCGCGAGGTCTCGAGCGAACCTTATTTACAAGCCTCTGATAATTTGAGGTTGCCTGCGGCCCCATATAGACGCATTGCATGGAAAACTTAGCTGCTGCAGCTCCCATAGGTTCCTGCACGGCTCCACTTCGCTTTAAGTACTCAAACTTTGCAAAACGAATCTCGAACACATCGTTCCACTTGATAAGAGCCCCATGCAAATCTAAATCGCCGAACTTAAACTCGGCAGCGTTTTTTAATACAGAACTCATCCTTGATTGACTGCGCCAGGTAGTTTGTTTTGATTGTTTTTATCGTCAGTTTTAGGGGGAGGGGTTGGCAACTTGACAACAAAGTTCCCTGCGGATTTAAGTGAGCTTACAAGAGCATCCCCAAATTGCTTGGCGCTTGGCATCTTCTGAATGAGCTGTTCAAGTAATTTAACACTCGTCTCTGAGCCTAATACGGGCCCCACAATGGGAGAGATGGCCGCACTCACGAGAGAAGCCGTTTTGGATGGAGGCTTAGAACCAGCGTTTGCTATCCAATCTATTTCAGAACTATATTTGTTAAATCCTGCTTTGGCAGCCACCTTACCAAAATTGGAAATCTCCGCCACTCTCTGCATAGGAGAAGGCAGAAGACCCATGGCCGTATCCTCGAAGATCTGGGCATCAAGGCCTCCAATGCTAGTGAGTGCCTGTTTCTTTCCTTCGTCTTGCATAGCAAGCAAAGGATTCCCGATAATTTCCCGAGCTCGATTCTCATGTTTGACATCATAGGCAAGCCTCGCACCGGCTTTTGTCTCTAGCAAGCCGCCCTTTTTTTGTGATTTCCCTGCTTTGCTTTGTGCTACCGTCTCTTCCAAATGATCATAATTTTTGTTAAAAAGCTCACTTCCAAGCTCGGGACCAAATGAATTTAGATATGCATAATACGCCATCTTGGGACCTAACCGTTTGATGGTCTGCTGCTTTAACTTGGCGTATACTTTATCTGGGTCATTAATACGGCCATGCTCATCGTAGGGATTTTCCTTCAAAGTCCGAATGAGTGCTAGGGGATTCATTCCTTGAAGACTGCCTAATGCCTGCGCACCAATCAAAGTAGCCTGCCCTGGAGCAAGCCCTTTGCCAAGGGTGCCGATAAAGGCAAGCATCCGGTCCCTCGATTCTTCTGTCTTAATACCTGTGCGTTCCATGAGGGGCCCCAAGGCAGCTATGGTATCTTGGAAAGCTCGCAACCCCCCAGTTGTACCTATCTTCTTTGATAGGTCTTCAATGCGTTGGAATCCACTCTCGATCTGTTTACTACTTGTCCCAAACGAGCGGCCCAAAGTCACTGCCAGTGGGAACATTTGTTCTATTTGTTTCCCCGACTTATTCGCCGCATCTCCCATGGCTTTCACTACATCGACACTTCCTCCAGTACTATAGGTCATGTCTGAAAAGGCAGTTGCAATCCCTAGGACCTTGTCGGAGGCCACTCCGATACTGTTACTGACATCCGTTGTCCGCTGAGCCAAAGCACCAATATTTTCAGTTCCTCTTAACGATAGACGAGTAACAGCCTCGTCAAAATGTTTAGCGCTCTCAGTCGCATCCTTAAAATCAATCTTCTTAAAATAAGTAGCCGCCGAGATTGCGGAATCTAGCCCTCGAACAAGATTATCAACAATCTGGCCTTTGACCGACTCTACGACTTGTCGCTCTTTTTCAATCCTTTTTTTCTCTAGGCGTTCGCTTTCTCTTGCAGCATTCGCTTCTTCTTTCGATAGATCAGCTCGAGCCTTTCTAACCTTTTCAATCTCTCTTATTACTTGCTCCGCACCCTCTATACCCATGCGGAGCTTCGCTTCGTTATTGGCCATAAACTATCCTCTTTGCCGCTTCTTCGCAGGCATGGAAGCGCCATAGATCCGCATCATGGATTTGGTGAAGAGGTCGCCCGAACCATTCCTGTGGCGTGCTATGAAGAATTCGATAGGCAAGCATGGGTCGGGCCGTCATTTTCCCGTAGCTTCGTCCACCAGCTTATTCTTCTGTTCAGGAGGGACGATTTCTGGATATTCTTGCTTGATAAATTTATCGTATTGCTCGACCAACCAAGAAGCCTGTTCTGCTACAATTCCCTTACGGAACATCAGGTAATCCACTGTATCTACGATAAGCCGGTGATTCTCTTCATCGTGCAGTGCATAGGATAGGAGTTTGTAGTTCTTTTCTGCGGTTAAGGGCCCCATCGGCGTGAAAACAACAGGTTTGTTGTCTTCCTGCCTGTAAGAAGACTCTGGATGTGTCCTTAAGAATTCCGCTGCTTCATACTCTGCTTTGTGCCTATCGGCTTCACTGACAGGCATAAACCACGCTTTTACTCGAATTCGCCGCAATCCATCAGGTCCTTGGCGTAAAACGTGAAATTCTACAGGCCATGTGACAATAGGTTCAGCTGGACTGGCCGTAAGAAGATTTCCTAATTTCATTTTATTTCCCTTATCTCCCTTGAAAAAGAAAAAGGGCACCTGTCTAGGGCAAGGGAAGGTCCCCAGGCAGGTGCCACAAATTAACTAAGCTGCCTCATCTCTGCGCCTTGGATTTCTACAGTGTTATCAATGTTCCCAGATGCAGGATCGTTGGTAAGACCGGCATTCCCCGCAAAACAGTTGGTTACGACAAAGATGGAAATGCCTTTTTGGAAGGTATAGGTGAAGCCTAATAGCCCTTCTGAGGCAGTCATCGCGAATGTTTCAAACTGAGATCTGAGAGCAGGTTGCGCAAAGGTAAGACGGATACGTGTATCGCCAATGCCTTTCGCCGTACCAATGTACCCGGCCGTTCCTTTTTTTACTGTTAGAGGTTGGTTTTTATCAATGGAGATATTGGTCGCCTCCACCATCTCGACACCATTGATCTGGTGGCGGATTTGACCTTGTAGTGCAATAGCCATAGAGACTCCTTATGAGGCTTGTTGACCAACGACAGAAAGTTGTTCGAGTGGAATGGGAAGGCGGAAGGGCATCTTGATATCAACCCGTGAAGGGAGGACGAAATTAATCTGTGCCTCAAGCATCGTCTTTAAGGTATCGACACCATCGAGGAGGTCGCGCTGCTCCCATTCCAGCATTTTGGCGTAGATGAGATTTCTAATCCCGTCTGTAGTCATGACATTACTGGTATTCGGAGTTCCGTAAGCTTTCAGAACTTTGCCTTTGATGTTTTGTAGTGAGTAGGCTTGAAGGTCATCGCGGAAGTAATCCAGGGTAAGAATCTGACCCCAGTACACAAACTTGGCATCGATGTTGGCGCCAGGTTTTGCGGTAGTCCTTCCAGAAACAATGTAGAGTTGATTCTGCGAGTTCACACGAAGGGGCGTCATAAAATACGTCACCATGGCTGCATTGATGTCTGCATCCGTAGGGCGTACCGCTTCATGAGGTAAGAGGAGCGGAACCTTACCATCACTCTTAAGCTCCTCGTAAGCGTAGTTATGAGGAGAATAATCCTGCGTGACGATCATGACGCCGATACGAGCTGCAAGCTCATATCCTTGCTGTGGACTTCCTGGACACCAGCTCTCGAAATACCGAGGACTTGCGGTAAGAGCGGGAGTCGTAGCGGTGGGAATGGCTCCTGCGGTTGTTAATTTTTCTGTGCTGGTAAAGACTAAAACCTGGCCCTTTTGAAACCGACCATTTCCTTGAAGCTCAATATGAGTAGAAATCGTACCGAGCGAGGTCGTATCAATCAGATCTGTGACCCACACTTTAAAAGCATCGAGAGCCGCGATGTTATTCAATGCATTGGTGAGATTTGGAATGCCAGCTCCTTGCGTTCCCACAGCCAGCGTAACCGTCTGACTCGTATCAGTGGTACTGACCGTAGGACGATTCCATACGCGGTCGTTTATATAATAAAGTGTAATCACCGAGGTTCCTGCAGTATTTGAGGCAGAAACCGGGAAGGCATTGGCATTATTGATGCCAGTTGTAAAGTTAGCGGCAGATGTATTCACAGCCTCACTATTGGCCGGAGCATAAGTCGTCGCTTGGGTAGTCACAAACAAGGTATGCACCCCAGCCGTGGTAGCGGCAGCGTTGGTCAAGGTCACAGTCCCCGGACTTGCCGCAATTCCCATGGCCGTATTGCTAAAGCTGACCATAACAGGAATGTCCTGGGAGGTCTGCGCAGCATGCCGGCCTGTTAGGGTAAGCACGTTAAAATGCAAAAGAGTTGTTGCTACGGCCGAAAGAGCGCTGGTACCCGCGCCAATAGTATAGGTCATGGCCGCAGCTACGGCCGGATTGGTATCGAGCGTTGTTTTAATGGCTGCTGGTGTTCCTGCGGCTGCGCCTGCTCCATCCGTGCCTAAAGTGATAATCAAGGCACCATTTGAGAAAGTATGTGAAGTCGCCGTGCTAATCCCTGTTGCTTGGATCAGCTGAACACTTCCTGCTTGCTTTGGTGTAAAGGTAACCGTAGAAGTCCCCGTCCCTAAGGTTACAGGAGTGCCACTCTGGGCCAACGTAACTGGTAGGAAATCAACAATCGTATTGATAGAAGCAAGGAGATTGCTTGTGATCGTGCTAAGGCTATCTCCATTTGCAATGGTGACGGGAGCAGAATAACCCGCAATCCACGCTGTCATAATTCCTGCTGCCTGGGCTGTGGTATTGCTGCCCGGTGCGCCAGACACAGGAGCTCCTAGGATCGTGATCAAGGTTGTCTGAGCTGTCCCGGAAGGAGTTGCAACGGGGCAGGCCCAAATCTCAGCCCCTGCTCCCCCCGAGGCTTGCGAGGCAAGTGCACGATACGCTCGGG
The DNA here is from genome assembly GCA_964537055.1 of uncultured Myxococcales bacterium. GTDB lineage: Bacteria > Myxococcota_A > Polyangia > Palsa-1104 > JAEUJZ01 > CAZHYV01. The sequence goes on along the minus strand of CAZHYV010000001.1, from coordinate 55,713 downwards.
TCAGCATTGATCCCTTGCCCATCGCAATCACCATGTCCTCTTCCCCTTGGATAAGAACAGGTACGTTGGCCTGGGCAGTTCCCGTACTGGTTTTGTATCCTAGGAGTAAAAGACGACGATTGTTCTGGGTAGGGGTAGAACCCAGTAAAGAAAGATAAGTATAAACCCCGGGAATCTGATAGCTTAGCGGCAAATCAGGATTCTTAATAATTGACATGGACTACTCCGAAATGAGGTTGCGAGAAGACTTCTTTGGGGGGATGGGTAATACAGGAGGAGTTTCTGAAGGGAGAGGAGCTTCCTCCTTCGCCTTCATAGGCTCTGGAAGCGCTTTTACAACTAGGCTTCCGTCATGGAGACGGGCATCGTGAAAGAAATCCCAAACACATTCTTGCCAGTCGTTAGATAAAAATTCTGAGAGATTGGCACCGCGTGGGACCTTTTCCGCAGGGTTTGCGGGGCGGACCAAAACACGCTCTCCAATGCGAGGCTGAAACATAGATGCTCCTTGATTGAAAATAGTCAGACAGAGGAAAGGAGAAAAAAGTTGATTGCTCTGCTAAGGTCTTCGAGGTTTCGGAACTAGAAATGGATCCCCATAGTCCTCAAGTGAGGGTGCGATGATCCCATCGTAGATGATGTCGGTCGCATTGGTACGACTCATGGCAATCCGAAGGGTATTCTTCTCCTGAGGAGGAGGATCTTCATCATGCTCGACTTCCGCATAACGAAGAAGGCCATCTAACCCTAAGTCTCGATACGTATCTTTGTTGGGGGTAAACGTATGAGCTCCGGGACTACTTGCGACCAGCTCTCCACCAATATAGGCGATGCCAGAACTTGGGGTGGCCGTTAGACCATTCCCATAGTCGATGCGATACCCTTTTTTGAGGTAGTTGGCCCGATCAAAAGGATCTTGCCCGCGAGTCTCTCCAAGCTGGGTTTGAATCGAGAGTTCCTTAAGAGGAACCAAGTCTTCATCTGCCCGGTGAACTGAAGCGCGTACCAGAAGTGGAATCTCTGCAATAAAAGAACGTTGCGATAAATCATCATCAATGATTTTTGCAGCCCCTTGAATATCGCAGTACTTAATTCCCGGACCCAGCCCAAGATCTGAACCGGCAAGCAAATACCTTAGGTCTCCAATCATTCGATCGAGACCGGGATCTGTCTCAATTGAGACATCGCTCCCCTCAAGGACTTCTTGCTCGGGCCGATAGTTGCAAGCCAAAGCATATAAGATGAAGGAGAGATTGTACTCAAAGAGTCCTCCTTGGACGGTGCTTTTGGTAATGACCTCATCATCTGTCCAACGCACCAAAAAGGCAGGACGCTGTGCGTAGATTCTCTCAAGCATGGTCTTGTTATCAAGGTCTCCCTCATAACGCTGGACCGCACGAGCATACCCAGTTTTCTCTCGATGTACGGGGCGAAAGTAATTTGGCCCCATCGTCACCTTCGATTGGGTTCTTACCCATCGACCATTCTGAGCACGGTCGGTGGGCCGAATGACGGAAGGAGCACTGTGTGGCAAACTCGAGTACAACAGGAATCGGTAACAAACTCCTTCCTCGGTAACAAACCGAAGGGCCTTATTAGGAATAGTTAAGGATGGCAGATGACGTAATTCCTCCACATTCGAGGCTGCAGGGTACCGGTACCGAAAACCTAGATCAATGGCATCGACTAAGGCCTGGGATACCTGCGTAATGACTGTGCGGATATCGAGAGGGTTATCACTCATGAAGAAAAAGCAATGCCTCCATCATTACGGAATTCTCGTCTTTCATAGTTAGCTTTGCTCCCATCTCTTTAAGAGATGGTCCTCGACAATTTGGACGAACTGATTGATATCGTCTGGGGTCCATTCCAAGAACTTTCGCTCTGGAATTTGGGCATTGTTTCCTGCTACACCACCGTCGTTATGGATTCCTGCCCAAGGGATTTTGCTCATAATCGTGAGGGACGACTCATCAACCTCGGTTTTGACACTACTCGCCATACGACCCAGGACCTTTCCTACTTGAGACTCTGCTTTGGTAAAAGCGCGTCCGATCCGAGCTTGAAGCTTGTTTGCCTTTTTGAGGTCGAGTTTAGATTCTTCCGGTTTTCCTCCCGCAGTCAGACGTTCAAACTCACCAAGAACCTCTGTCCGATTCTCAAGTGCTTTCAGCTTTCCCTTGCCCTGCTCTAGTCTTCGATGCGCGCGACGAACATCTCGTCTGAGCTTGGTGCGCAAGCTTGCTTCTGCCCTCTTCTTAATGCGTGTAGGCATTGAGATCTGAGTGCTCTCTGCATGGGGTTGCCACCCGGGGCCTTCCGATTCAAAAATCTCTTGTACCTGCTCACGCTTGTACTTTCCAAACTTCCGAAGAATGGGCTTGAGATCAGTCAGGGAATCAATCATGAGATCAAGCGAATGCTCGACGTTTTCAAACTGATACTTGAAGCTTATTTTCATGAAAGGTTACCGAGAGGTTAAACAAACCCTTTTTGCCAGCTTCGAAGCGTCATCCGAGTTCGGGTCGGGTCATTATCAATCTGAGCGACTCGCTGTGCAGGAGACGGAGAAAAGTCTACCGCTCCGTGCTTACGACGTCGTTCTGCAAGACGCTGAAGTTCTGCATCGGTGTCTTGCTTCAGCGCAACAATCCGGTCAGGACAAGCTTGGCCTGAGGTCCCATAAACCCAGTTAAGGTAAATGCACCGCTGTGCAGCCAGAGTGACGAGGTTAGGAAACTTGCTCCGAAAATCGTCGACGGTAAACCCGTTCAGATCTGCTTGAACTCCAGCTGCTGAAATGACCTCATTGCAGGCATCTTGCTTGGCAAGCGTTAGGATATCTTGATTCCAAGTGCCCTGACCTTGTGGATCAATCAGTTGGGTAAGAACAGCTTGTCCTCCGATACGATTGTAAATATCCGTATCAATAATAAAAAGAGGATTTCCCGGCATCTTAAGCTACTGCGACATTTTTTGTCTTCGAGCGAAGACGAGCAGCCGAAGCTTTGGCAAGCAACGATTGCTCTTCTGCTTGTTTCTCGAGAAGGAACGCTTGCTCCTCTCTGCGAATTCGATCCGCTTCAAGAATCTTCTCTTTCATCCGATAATGTCTCTCGGATGCCTCAGAAATCTGGGGCTTTGGTTCCTTCTCTTTTTCCTGAGCCTGTTCCTCTTCCAAAGTCAGAAAGACATCGGACATCGTTAGCAGATCTTCTTTGGAAATCGAAGTGACCGTTCCCGCAGCAATCATCTTGCCGTAGTATTTTACGTTGCGCTTGGCTCGGACTTGAATGCCCATACGTTCTCCTTAGTTGTTGAGGAAATTCCCATACTCAGCAGTATTGGTCTTATCAACGCAATTCTGGATGAGATAACCTGCATCGGGGACCAGAACCTTTTGGTCGATAGCTCCGACCAAATTAAGCCCCTGTGCACCACGTGGGTCTTTTTCATAGGCTGGGTATTGGTAAACCACAAAGGGAGTACCAAGCTCTGGAATCGCCTGCATCCCTTCTCCCCCATCGCCTTGGAACATAAAGGAGGCTCCTAATCCATAAGTACGAACGTTAGGGTCTTCTGTATAAGCTATGATACAATCAGGGCCAATCATGCTACGGAAGTCAGGGGTCTGGTCTTCGAGAGCTACGTTATAGTTCTGGGCGGTGATCTTAATGGTGCCTGGAGATACGCCTAAGATTTTCTCAACCATCTCAATGGTAACAATTCCACCACCCGCAGGATGAACCGGACCGCGAGCTAGAACCCTTGGATGCATTTGAAATTTTCTCCAAGTATTCTCGTGCATAACAATATGATTAGGGTAGCGTCCGGTTCGGTTTCGAATGAACATGACCCCCGTGGTAAGGTCTGCGAGAGGATCAGAATTTGGGGACGTATAGTTATCCCACCTATCTGCTGCGGCAAGGGTCACATTATTTGTGAGGATTGCAGGATCCCGTAGAGTCTCCTTAATGGTGAGGACCTCTAAATTGGTATGCATCGCGATGATGGCGTGATACATCATCTCTTGATCATACATAAGAATGTCGTCGGAATTAGCACGCTCAGTTTCGCGCAGAAGTGCCTTGACTGCATAATCAACCGCATTATAGGTCTTATTCGCGCCCACCTTAAATTGGACTTCAGAGACTTGGCCTCCTTTTCCTACCCGGAGGTCGTATCGACGAAGGAGGTTCCCTTTGTCAATCTCCCGAATAATATCGGAGCGGTGTTTGACGTATTTTCGAGGTAAAAGCGTGTTCCAAAGATACCCGTCTTCTTCGGGTCGATAGGCCACTGCATAGTCGGTGAGTGGCACATTAATGTGGAGTTGACTGTCTAAAAATGCCATAAGTGATTTCCTTTAAGAGGTTTAGAGAAGGGAGACGATGAGGTCTTCGAGACGAACAACGTTGGTTGCACTGGCGGCACCCCAAGTCGCGGTGACAGTAATGTCATTTGCTACGGCAGCACTAAAGGCTAGAGGACCTGCTGTTCCACTATTGGTGACGGTAGAGGCAACGCCGACCATTCCTTTTGCAGTCAAGGAAGTAGTGCTACGAACCGTCACATCAACAAAGAAACTTCCAAAGTCGCCGGCATTTGCAGGATCAATGGCAGCAGAAGCGGCCAATGTAACCGAGCCTAGTTTGACCTTAAGCTGAAGCGTATCGCCTGCGTTGGCCGTGGGGATATAAACGCCCCCTTGAATCCGAAGAATCGACCCTGCCACTAAGGTGTTTGCGGGAATGGTGACTTTTTGATCAAACGCTGTCTCGGTGGTGGTATTCGTGACCGTTCCAGAGGTGGTAGTGATGGCACCAAACAAGGTATCGCCCTTGCTGTTGGCACCCTCCGTCAAGAAGGCTCCTACCATCTGCTCGCTTGCACTCGCCGATTTGGTTTGTGTAAATTTTCCGATAATGACCTGACTTTTGCTGGTGTAGGGAACAATCACTCCCCCATCTGCAGGATCGTAAGCCGCGGAGTCGCCAACTGTACAAGCGGTGTTAGGCTTGAGTACACATTTTGCAATACCGTATCTTTGGATGGTAATTTGGTTATCTGTGCTGGAAGTCGTGCCTGCAGAAGCGTTTACGCCTGCATAAGCACGTCCGTTTAAAAGAGCACCAACTGCGTTGGGTAAATCAACAAGGAAGTTATCGCTGGTAGAGATATTACAAACCACGTAACCTTCTTTGATATTGGAACTATTGGGAACCATTCCTCGTTCGAAATACGAAATGCGTTCCCCTGAACTATTGGATGCACCTATAGCCATGGAGGTACCTCAAAATATTGTTAGGAGTTAAAAGGGTTGTGTCCGAAGGGACAGAGGGGATGAAGAGCTAATAAAGTTCTGGATGTTCTTTCGATAACTCGCGCTGAGCATCCTTAAGAGGGATGTTCTTCTCAATGGCGCGTTTTTTTGCCATCTCAGCGAAGGAGACACCTCGAGCCCAGAACTTGCCTAGTCTGCTTGCGTTGCTTTCTTCTGAGGTGCTGTATGCGGCATGGCTTGCTCCTTTGACAGATCCACCTGAGGTCCATTTTTGCATCACGGTAAACATTCCTTTTGAAAAGGGGGCAATGGCGGACTCGCCCTGCCCTGCCTTGGCAAGCTCGACCAGGTTTGATTCTGAAGCAGCAGGCCATCTTCCTTCTGCAATCGCTTTCTTGGCAAAAGCAATGGCACTTGTCCTTTTTTCTTCTGCCTCACGCTCTTTTTCTAACTTCTCAAGCCTTGCATGGAGTGATTTGTTTTCTTTTGCCATCTGAGAATAAACGGTTTGCTGTGCTTCTAAAACCTTGCTCATGGCTCCCCGTTTCTCTTCATCTTCCTTAGAGTCAGAATCTTTGTCTTCATCATCCATTTTGGAAAACTTCTCGTCTCCGTCGGGTTCATCATGCTGCATCTTGCTCATATGTTTTGCATAGGCCTCCGCAGTCGCCTTCCGTTCGGAGGGTCCTTCTTCCGTTTCTGCCATGTAGGCAGCAAAGGCTTTCTCCACCTCTTCAGGCTTAGGATTATCAGCAAGCCCATGCTTCATGAGCTTTGCCATTAATTCAGCAGGTAATGTTTCATTCATGGTTATATTCCTTGCAGAACCCTTCCCAAAATGCGCCAAGGCCTTCTTTTTTAATCTGGGAGGGGTAAGATAGCGGATCCAGCCAAAGGCGGCCCTGGTCAAGGCTGGGAGTGGTTTACTAAGATTGATGATGGTACCGTTTTGGAAAGCGATGCCTACGGCACTCACATTCAGCAAGTTGTACCCTATGGGTGTTCCAAACTCGTCGTAGTCTTCTTTACTAAAGAGCGGAGAAAGCTGCTCACAGTTGGGGAGCTTCTCCTCACCCAAGGGGGTCACCTCACACTTATATCCCCAAAGGCCATCGACATCTTCTAGGGACTGATGCCTTGGAAATTTCTTCTGTAATTCCTGAAGAAGACCTTCAGGATCGGGGGGAAGCCGCCTAGGATCATGATCCCAAAGTTTGATGACTTTTCCTTGTAAAATGACAGCAAGACCCGAGTAGTAAGCAAGATTTTGCTCAGGACCTGGCTCCAACTCTGGAGATCCCGCAACGTGCTTATAGTCCATTCCTAGTCTTCGCTGCGAGAAGACACGAGAAAAGTTATCAACGATTTGGCAAAAGGTCTCAGGGCTGAAATCAAAAGAAATCGGATCCCCGTATTCGTTGTACTGGATTTTATGACCATAGGTCATAATCCGATCCCACTTACCTACACCAATCCCCGTTGTGTAAGGCTCAAAGAGCCCGCCACATTTGATCCTCTTGTTCATAGAAATATCTAGGGTTTAAACAGGATAGGTCGGGCCCAGCCAAGAGCATTCATGGCTGTGGTTTCTAAAAGTTCTGCTTTGGCTACATCACCCGCACCAATGGGGACCCATTTGCTATTCGCATCAATTTTCAGAAGGTCCCCTGCATTCCCATTTGCTCCCATGAGGACTGGAATAAAATCTGAAGCCATCGTTACCACACGCCCCGATATGATATTGTCAATCGAAGGAGGAGTGGCAGAGCGAACGGTGGAGACTACGCCGTGAACTGGGTCTGAGCCAGTTGCGGGGCTGATCTTAAAATGGATGACTGAGCTGGTTGGAAGCGCATCAATTTGTACGGCAGTCCCGGGTGCCATCGTCACTCCGGCGCCACTTCCAATGGCCGAGACTTCGTTTTTTTGGGTGTTGTATGCAAGAGGATAATAGGCCATGTGATTTCCTAGGTAGAGATAAATTGGGCGGTAATGGTGAGACTTGCTGAGGTGTACCCCGTGGTCAGCGAAGGGTTATAAAGTACGATGAGGTCGTCTGCATTGACATTGAGAGTATCAAGGTTGTTTTGGGTAACGTAGCTTGCAGCAGGCATAGTCAAAGAGACGCCAGAGTAAGCAAACAGCGAAGGATTACCTAAAGGAGCAATATAGATATCGACCGTGATATCGCTTCCCGGGGAATTTGAGTGTTGCCACGAAAATTTGCTTAAAACTCCTTGATTGACTACCCTGTAGAATCCAGCTCCTCCAAATCCAAAACTATAAGAAACCGAGTTACTGTAAAAGCCAGGGCCTATGTACTCGGCAGGATACCAGACACCAGCATTGTTGAGTCCCGCAAGAATAACCGTTTGGCTGTACTGGTTTGGCAGAGGCCCGACTAAAAAGTTTGCCGGAATTGTATCAGCATATACGAGTGTATTGGTTCCACTATCGTAGACCAAAAACTCATTATCATTTGGAGGGGTAGGACCAATTGGAATGCCTCGGAGTCCTCCTACATTTGGATTCGGATAGGAAGAATAAAGATCTCCTCCCGCAGGACCAAACGGTGCCCCTCCTCCCTCCGGTTTGGTAGGGAAACCAAATAACTGACTCACAAGCCTACCCTCGCACTAACTTTGACATAGTCGTTTGCAGCAAACCCTACGCCTGCTGCTTTCGCGACCACCCGCAGTTTACCCACAGTTTGTACACTTGCTGTTTGGATGAGGTATGTGCCACTCGAGGTAAAAGTAAACTCATTGCTAACAGTCCCTGTTAGCTGATTAACCATCTGTAAATCTGTCCAGTTGGCGTCGATTGCAGAATCATTTCCATATTGGCTTTGCACCTTGACGCTGATTGAAGTCGCAGCTGCCAAATTAACAAGGACCCAAGCACTAAAGGCTGTTGACGCGCCGGGATACATAATTGCTGTTTGTGCAGCAAGCGAACCAACCATAGTCGTATAGTTCGTGGTAAGCTCTTCTACAGGAACAATTTGTCCTCGATAGTCAATATAGGTGCTATTGCCCGGAAAGCCTATTAGGTAAAGAACGATCCCTAAGTCGTAAGGGTTGTCTCGAATTGCCATACAATCTTCCTAAGCAGCAAGGAGGACAACCCATTGTGTCCCGTTGTAACGAAGGAGACGAGAGCTGTAATTGGTGCTCAGCGTAATCGTCGCTGTTCCATTAATGGTCTTTCCATTGCCATTGATAGTGATGTTATTCGCCGCGGCCGTACCCTTGTCATCATTGATGAGATACGTTTTTCCTTCGTAGGGTTCTGACGGTAATCGCAGGGTGATAGGCTCAAGGGTAGTATCCGTAAGAACGAGCCACGCAGATAGTTCTAATGTAGGTGTAGTGCCACCTAAATAAGTACGGCCGGATATGATTTCCCATCCAGCCATCGGGTACATTTCGTTTATGTTATAGAGACGCGATTCTTGTGGGGTTGCCATACGGTTCCTTTAGGCAGACTTAATCCAAGAAAAGGAAAAAGCGAGCCAGATTTAAAGAGAGAAAATTATGTGTTGTTTACCAAAGGTGTAGAGAGATTGTCTTCGAGTGGCGGTATAATACCGGTAGCCTCTTCAGGTTTAGGGTTCTCTACCCCCTCGACAGCTGAAGCATTACTAACTGCCTTTGCATCAGCAGAAAGAATTTGGGCTTTTCCATTAAGCCGTTTATTGGGATCACGAGCCTTAGCAAACCCAAACTCCTCATAAGGCTGGTCTTCATCAATATTCATGCCCAATTCATTTACGGCTTGCACATAGAGCTGCATTCTGTCTTTGGTCGTAACTTCCCGTTCAATGCGCCAATAAGGTCGCCCAGTGAGACGGAGAATTTCTGAGGGGCTTGCACCAAGAGCTTGTGATAGCTGATCAATATTTAGTTTAGTAAACTCTCGTAAGAATTTTCTTACGGTGTTGGAGAGAGCCCTGGCAGCCATGGCCACAATGCTTTCTTTGACCGCAGCATGAGTCTCACTAGCATTGTAGGAACCGACGCCCCCTAGCTCTGTAGTAAGCGTCTCACCCTGGATGAGTTTTGAAAGCTCGGTATTAATCCAACCAATAATGGCGGCATGCATACCCCGAGCATCACCCTCACTAATATTGGGACTCCGCTCCACTCGGAAATCATCAGTAAAGATGGCAGGATTGCCTAAGCCATGATCTCGAATCAGAGCGTGGAGCTGTTCCTTCCTGGTCTCATCCTGCCATAACTCCTGAGAGGCCATTCCGTAAGGAACAGGGATTCCCCAGATATCTAAGATAGCCGCCCATCGAGCAATGGCTGAGTTCTTAAACATTGAGAGCCAAGCAGCTTGATACATGTATCCACGTCGACGGACTTGAAAATCCCCCGGTGTAACATGTACGACAAACTTCCATTCAGGAAGAGAAGCAAACTTTCCTCCTCCCATGTCTAACAAAAGCTCATCAGTTGCTACGTCAAACCGAGTTGACTTATTGCTTACCCAATCGAGTTGTTTCGGATGTGGCCCACAAATGGTAACCGTTCTATCTCTTCCTATAGGGAATTTAATCTCTTTATCATTGTAGACAGGCTCTTCAACAGCATAACCTCCTGCATAGGCATACAAGAGACGTTTCGCTGATTCATCGAAATGGTCAATATCATCAACGACAGTTTGATGGTAATTAGCAATATTTTGTGCAAGCTCACTACCATCGGCAGGCTGGATCGTGAATTTTTTCCCTACGCTGGCAACCCGAAATGAGGTATCGACTGCAGTGATATGAGCATCTCGAAGAAAGATTTGCTCATCCAAACAGGCTTTATTAAACATCCATCCGGTGGTCAGTACCTGATTGAAGATAGAGTGCAACTTCTCCGGTGTCATCAGGCTGCCAGGATAGGTACTAATGTAACTAGGGCTAGGACCCGTGTAGTATGTAGTCCGCCCGTAGAGAGCATCTTTGCTTCGCAAGATGGCTTCCTGCTCTCTATCTTTGGGAAGACGATACGGCTGCATGAGCTTCCCAGCGCCTGGAACCGGAGGAGCCGTGTAGGCAAACTCGGCAAGGCGCATCGAGGCCTGTCCCGCGAAAGAGCGGATGCTATTTCCAATACGTGTAAGGAGAGACAAAGAATAGTCCTAGGGCGTTTCCGAGGATGGCTTCTCTTTCGGTAAGAAATTGAGAAGCTGGAAGATTTCTTGGATTCGTGGGTCTTTGCTGAGAATGACCTCAGAGAGAGGCTGAGACCCACAGATGTCTTGAATCTGTTTTAAAATATTATCGGTAGAGACCATAATAAGAGGAGCGAATTATTGTCGGGTTTTTACTTTACTCGTCATCATGCTCACTAAACCCATATTTATGAGAGGCAGGTGATAAAACCTGGCTTAGACGTTCTTTAATACCTTTGATTTGATCTTCGAAGCTTTTATTCTTTTCTTTGAGAGAGTAATTCTCTTTCTCACTCTCTTCTAAAGTATGATTTCTAAGGAGGTGAAGAATAGAGGACATCTTTTCTAACAATTCTAGCTTTACTCGGATGGAGCGCAGCGCAACTGATTCCTCCGAACAATCCATCGTCAAAAGAGCATTAAGGAAGTCTTCAGAAAAACATAAAATTCGATTTCGAATTGTAGTTATATTTGGTGCTGATCTATGGTCAGAAAACATTAAACTCATCTCCCTTGTTTGTTTCTTAAAATATTCTTTTTTGCGGCATTGAAATGATAGCGCCTACGGACTCAGTGCCGCTTCTTGGCACGGTAGGCCTCTTACTTACCCACCAGCAGACATAACCCGCAGCGTCGGTCAAGTGAGCATAGTATCCTAACGGAATTACACGCCCATATCTCCCCTGCTTGAGCTCACACTCTTTCAGTGCTTCTGCTAATTTGGGGGCTTTTTCTAAGTCCACCATGAGCTGCTCATCCGAAAGGAGCTTGTTCATAAGCTTGACTCTTTGGTCGACCGGAGGATTCTTCGGACGGTGGGTTGGGTTTTTCGGTTTGCTAGGAGGCACGATATGCCAACGTCTGGCCTTAAACACCTGGAACGAGTCACGCCCATTCCGATGTTTCCCATCCTGCCACTGTCCTGAGGCATCACCTACCCATACCATTTCTTCGGGAGAATATCGCTCTTCTACCAAATCTAAAAGGTCATCTTCAGTGGCTTGGTCAGCCACAATCTCGTCGACTGCCCATAAGATAGGATTCTCCACCGAACCATAGAGCTTAAAGATGGCTGCGGCCATATGAGGTGTGGCTTGGAAGTCCGCTCCCGAAATATAGTCATACGCACGACCCAATCGTCGCTTTGTAAATTCTCGGGTCACATCTCCCAAGTCAGGAATATGACGGGCATTCCGATGCTTGTTCCATTCCCAATAGGCAGGCTGCCCGATTCGTAGCATAAGCCCATCGATATCTGCTTGAGCAAGCCTTGGGTCAAGAACTCGAAGGACTTCGCCAATTTGACCGGCTACATGTGTATCCCGACGAGTGTTTAGGTTCGGATCTAGATGAAGAAAACGAATAGGATAAGAATTACCAGCGCTGACGGCCTCTTCCCACTTTTCGTTCCAATCCAGGATCCATTGAGCTTTGCTCTCTGTTGGAGGATTGGAAGTAAAGACGGCGAGTCCTCCCTTATCGGCGAGGCGAGCCAAACCAAACGTCGGGACTTGCTTCCTCATTTTTTGAGCTTCGTTAATGAGGAGAAAATCGACACGGCCGCGTTTTAAATCTTCAGCATCGTCTGCAGAGACATTGACAATACGAGGACCATGAACAAAACGATATTCATGCTTGGGGTGTTCGACATATCTAAACCAACTTCCCTTGAAGGGAAAATTAGTTTCAATTTCACGGTCAAGCTCGTCTCGTTCGTTATGGCTACTCGAGACCTGCCATGCGATAGAAGGAGTCCCATCAACCAAAGGGAATTCGATCAACAGGGTTACCAAAAAGACCGCGGCAAAATGTGTTTTTCCACTTCCCCGGCCTCCATATAAAAATAAAGAGAAAAAATCACGAGGACGGCCTGCTTTGAATTCTTGCATCCACCAAGCGCCCCAACGTGCAGCATCAATCTGAGATTCTTCTAAATCAATGATCCGTCCATGTTTTGCAGGACGGTCACTCCAACTTTTGTTTGCACAATCCCAAAGACCCCCTGCCTTATAAAGGATCTCCCCTGTTTTCTTCCGTCTCCATACAATCTGAAGGTCTACAAACCGCTTCCGTTCTCGTCGTTCCTGATCATCCAGCAGGCCGCGAAATTCGCGGTGGAGCGAGCTGACTAACATCCTCTAATCCCACAGCAGCTTTCTTCCCCTGCTGCTCAGCTAATAATTTCTTAATCTGTTCTTGTTCCGCCGCCTTGTCACGAATCATGCCTGCCTTTGCAGCACCGTCGTGGAGATACTTGATCTTTTGCTCCAATGATAGCACTGGGTCTCGAAGAACCTTGTCTGCACAAACTAAAAGTACCCGATTCCACCAAGCAATGGCGCCTGAAGAATCATTTAAGTCAGGAGGAGGTAAGTCTTCAAACTCAAGTCCTACAGGTTTATTATCTGAAGAGGCAGACAGATCTTTAGAAGATTTTAACTTCTTTCGCTGAGTTTCGGCTTTGCGAATATCTTCTTGCTGCGCTTTCTTCCGCCGCTTTTCCGCTGCACCACTTAAACGTTTTCCACTAGAGTCACGAAGAGGCATAAAGAAAATTTAATTGATAGCAGGAGGCATACTGATTTTTGTTTTATAGCTTTTTACCAAATCTTCCCATTGCTCTTCAGAAAGATTAAATCGTATCTTGATGAGTGCTTTTTGGGCTTGAAAAGCTTCTTGATCTTTCGTGTCGACTAAATAAGAAAGTTCTCGATTCTGCTCGGTAAGATTCTCAATAATCTTTTTTGAGAGGTAACAATGGATTTCTCCAAAAACGGAAAGAAGAAATAACAAGATGGAGAGGACAAGAATTAAAAAGTGTTCACTCATATGATACCGTCGGAGAATTGGAAATTAGCGAACAAGAAAATCCTCCGGACGCCGGGCGTCCTTTAGGGGTTTGGTCTTTTACACACAAAATTGCCGACGAGGCTGTTTTTTAGCCCCATATAAAACCCCACCCCCCTTTGTCCTACATATATCTATATTGCACTATACATAGGAAAGGCGTAAGAGATGGACGCAAGGCGCTATGGAATGGGCGTGAAGGCGCATAGAATCGATTCTTTATACCTAGAGGCAAGGCAAATAAGAGAAGGCCTTCTAGCTCAAATGAGAGCGTTCTGTTGCAGGTTGTGCTATCGATGAGGCTTGTGCCCCACCATCCCATCAAACATTACGGAAGGAATCACACAGGAAGCTACATCTTTCATCGCACCGTGAGCAACACCAGGAGGGCAATGCTTCACCCTTCCTGCCAAAGAAGGATCTTCCTTGAGAAGTTCTACCCAAGGCCTGATGATTCGTCTTCCCTCTCTACGTGTAAGAAAGAATCGCTGGTTCGGATTGGAATGTACATTTGATTCTGATTGCATGTGAATTACGAAAACAAGATTGGACATGCTGGGAATTGAACCCAGCTTATACCTTTAGGAATTGTAGGGAAAGAAGCGGAGAAACGCTTAAGAAGAGACATCCTAACTGCATAAGAGCCTTCATGTCCGAAAGCTAGGTTCACGCCTTTGCCTAGCATGGCGATCGATTTGAATCGAATTTTGAGCCCCACTCCTCAAGGCAAAAAGCAAGATCGAGTCAGACAGGAATTGAACCTGCAACCCTTCCCGTGACAAGGGAAAGCTCCACCATTTGAGCTACTGACCCAGAGGAACTACGTAGTGTAGAAAGATGCAAGTAAGATATAGGAGGAGTATGTAGAGGGGTATTTTTGTGGAAGGTATAGAGAAATCGCTATATTACCACAGGCCCTATAAGACCATATTTTTGAACAAATGTCACGAAAAATTTGAAGATCCTTTTACTTCCCGTCGATAGATCAAAATAGAAATTGTTAAGATATTTCTGTTTCGACCAATTTAGATCCTAGATTTTTAATTCCACCCAGCTTTCTTTCTTGTCTTTCACTTTTTGTTTTGACAAACGCGTGTTTCATGTATCCAGGAAAGTGAGTGTCTACATAGGCGTTCAGATATCTATCTTTTTATAGAGGATAAGAGATGAAAACCGTTAATTTAAATTTCCCTTTCCGTGCAAACTATCCTTCGAATCAGCTACCCACTGAGCAGGTCGCACCACTAATAACCCAATTTCCTGACCAACAATTTCATGTAAAGCTTCCTTTTTCAAATAAACAAGAGCCCTTTCCTTGCTGTTGCAAAAGCGCTCAATCACCTACCTTACAGGCAGGAGATGATGTGCATGTCTTTTGTTCTTTATATGATTCAAACCAGGTCCTCCTTCTCCTTGCTGCGGTCAATGCTCTTAGTCGACTTCCTGTAACAAAGAAATGTCTCACCATCCCTTATCTTATGGGAGCAAGGTCTGATCGATTCATCCATCAAGGAGATAGTTTTGATTTGGAAGTCATCGCAAACTTAATCAATAGGTGCGAATTCGAAAAAGTCATTCTCTTTGACGTCCATTCAGATGTATCGACTGCCCTTATCAAAAATGCGGTGAACCTTAGTAACCGTGTCCTTGTGCAGAACTATGGACCCAAAGAAGCCAGCATTCTTATTTGTCCTGATGCAGGAGCCATAAAAAAGGTCCCACATTATTTAGAGTGGAACAAAAACCTGGTTGATGTCGTTTATTGCATCAAGCACCGCAATCCCGATACTGGAGAGGTCTCAATCCAAGTTTTGGAGGCGACAAAATGCTTGGCACAGCATTGTGTCATTATTGATGATATCTGTGATGGTGGAAGCACATTTGTTAAGATTGCGAAACAGATTGAACCAAAAACTCTCTCCCTTATAGTAACTCATGGAATTTTCTCTGGCCCTATTGAACCATTAGCAATGCATTTCGACCGTATTGTAACAACAAATAGTTATCCCAAACCCCTGCCTATTGGTCCAGTGATAGAACGAATAAGTTTCAGCACTATTACACAACTCGAAAGGGAAGAAAAAAATGAAGAAACAAACTAACCCCTTATTGCTCACAGACTTTTATAAAGTATCCCATATCTTCCAATACCCACCGAAGACAACGCTGGTGTATTCAAACCTCACCGCTCGGGAAAGTCGGTTAGAGGGAGTGGACAAGATGGTGTTCTTTGGCCTCCAGTACTTTATCAAAGAGTACTTAATTTCCTACTTCAATCAGGCTTTCTTTCAGATCCCTCTCGAGCAAGCAGTTGCTGAATACAAGAGGAGGATTGTAACCTCTTTAGGAGGAGATTTGCCTTCCTATAAGCATATTGAAGACCTTCATCGTCTTGGCTACCTACCCATTGAAATCAAGGCCCTCCCTGAGGGCAGCAGGGTTAATCTTCGAGTACCCTGTCTTACCATCGTCAACACGCACCCTGACTTTTATTGGCTTACCAATTTTATTGAGTCTCTCATGTCTTCCGTCATTTGGCAGCCCTGTACCTCAGCAACGCTTGCTTATCAATTTCGAAAGCTCTTTGATCAATATGCGGAAGAAACAGGAGTACCAAAGGATTTTGTGCAGTGGCAAGGTCATGACTTTAGCTTTCGAGGGATGAGTTCGCCGGAAAGCTCCATTCTCTCTGGAATGGGGCATCTGCTGTCATTCACAGGAACAGACACAATTCCTGCCATCGATGCCCTAGAGCAATACTATCTTGCAGATGCGACCAAAGAGATGATTGGAGGTAGCGTCCCCGCCACCGAACACAGCGTGATGTGCAGTGCGTTACAGGACAATGAACTTGAGACATTTCGCAGGTTGATTACCGAGGTTCACCCGAGGGGAATTCTTAGTATTGTCTCAGATACCTGGAATTTATGGAAGGTCTGTACTGAATATCTTGTGGCCCTCAAGCAAGAAATCCTATCAAGAGATGGAAAGATTGTCATTCGACCCGATAGTGGAGACCCTGTATTGATTCTCTGTGGAAACCCAGACGGAGCAACAGAAAATGAACGAAAGGGGGTTGTGGAATTATTGTGGGATGTCTTTGGAGGAAGTACTTCAGAGAAAGGATACAAGCTTCTGGATTCCCATATTGGAACCATTTATGGAGATGCTATTAATCTCAAGAGAGCCTCCCAAATCTGCCAGCGACTCAAAGAAAAGGGGTTTGCTTCTCAAGTTGTGTTTGGGATTGGAAGCTACACCTACCAGTACAATACTCGGGATACATTCGGGATGGCAATCAAAGCCACCTATGTTGAGATTGATGGACAGCCCCGAGAAATTTTTAAAGCACCGATTACAGACAATGGAATGAAATTCTCTGCCAAAGGGTTACTTTGCGTGAGCAAGGAGGAAAATGAGTATGTCCTACACGATAGAGTTTCCTGGGAGGAAGAAAACCGAAGTGAACTGAAGACCGTTTTTAAAAATGGTCATTTGGTGAGGGAATGGTCCCTAGGCCAGATTAGGAACAACCTATTAATACAGGAATTATCATAACGATGCTTGCCTACCACAACGACCCCAAGCTAAAGGAACAAGTTTTTGACCAGCTACAAGCCCACTATGATGCGGATGAGATTGTCAAGGGCATCTATTGGGAGAATGGCAAGGGCTGTGCTATCGGCTGCATCCTTCACTCTGATGACCACTCTCTCCTGGAAGAGCGCTTTGATATCCCCGCCTCCATTGGCCATCTGATTGATAAACTCTTTGAAGGATTGCCAAACCAAGAGGCAAAAGAGTGGCCGCTCAAGGTGATGGCTATCATCCCCGTAGGCGCTGACCTCTCCGATGTCACTCGGCAGTTCCTCCTCCGCATTCTCTCCGATCCGGAGAAGGGATGCTTGCGCCATACGAAAGAAGGCACGTCTCAGCATGCGGCTGTTGCTAAGGTGATCTCCCTGCTCAAGCAGAATTGTCAAGATCAAGAACAATGGAGGGAAGCATGGGATGAAGCAAAGGCAGCCGCATGGGCAGCAGCATGGGAAGCGGCAGGGGAAGCAGTGGAAGCAGCATGGGCAGCACGGGAAGCAGCAGTGGCAGCAGCACGGGATGCAGCAGGGGCAGCAGCATGGGGAGCCGGGGCAGCCGCAAAGGCAGCCGCATGGGCAGCACGGGATGCAGCATGGGCAGCAGCACGGGATGCAGCAGGGGCAGCAGCATGGGGAGCCGGGGCAGCCGCAAAGGCAGCCGCATGGGCAGCACGGGATGCAGCATGGGCAGCACTGGAAGAACATTACCTCTGGATGGCGCAAACCCTCCTTCAACTGTTATCACAAGTGAGCGAAGAAAGCGGCGGATGGGTAGATGCTTATTCGTCAAAATGAGGAAAGGCTGCTACGGGAATTGTCTTTGGTGAAAAATAACTCATCTGCAATGAGAAAAAGATTATTTGAATTGGCACTTGAAGCCTACGAGAAAGAAATTATCTCGAAGTGGAAACTATTTGAGATTGTGTTTGAGTGAGAAACGAATGAGTGAAGAGAGAGGCCTGCCCTGTTCCTGGACTCCTGTAGAGCAAGGCCTTCCAAAGGAATGCGAACTTGTTCGAGTAACGTTGAAACCTTTAAAGGGAAGAAGGAAGTTAAGCACAGGGTACGGCATGTTGATGCTTCGTGGTTGGTATTACTCTATAGACAGCAAGCTTAGACCAGGACAATGGACCGTTGACTTTACGTTTACGCGTAAGCCAAGAGAAACATACTACAAATTTGAGTATCGTAAAGCATATGAAAGTGGCTCAGAATATCAAGTCATCGCCTGGCATCCTTTGGTAAAATTGCCACCCTACTTTTGTGAGAAAGATTGACAAATAGATGAAAACGATGAGGAAAATGAAAAAGCGACAGCGGAAGAAATTCTTAAAGGATTGTATGTATACAATTGATTGGGTTTTGGTAGGAAAAGAATTCCGACGTTGCGATAGAATAGACAGGATGATTGCTCAAAGAGCTATTGAGGACATTGAGAAGCACCCAGAGCATTGTTATTTACTTCTTGGGGACACCTTCAAGGATATATCCACAACCCAAAAAGAAGACAAACCCGAAAGAAGGCAGATTAGATGAGTTTAGAAAAAAACGAATGGGAACCTTATTTAGAAACGCTTCAAAAACTGGGTTGGCACAAAAGGTACAACGAATTAATCAAACATTGTTGGACTTGTTCTGGCATCAAAAAAGTTACTGAAATAGACGGACGTATCGGTATTATGGCTAATGGAAATCCTGGTATTATTGTTGGCCACGTTTGTGATTGTGGATCAACAAGTGAATGCTACCCCGCGCAAATAATTGAGCAGGGCGCAATCAACGGCGCAAAAGAGGACGACTGGAACGTCGTGGCCGAGGTAGGGTATCCGAAAGAAATTGGATGGTATAATGTTACCATCTTAGAACCTCAAGGTAACACTTCGTATTTTTCCACAGGTACTCTAACTGTTTTAAATACCGTAAATCCTCTAGATACTCTAGCCTGGGATGGTCATCGTGACGAGAGTTACTGGCAATCTAAGAATGTCATTGCTTGGAAAAAAGCACCAGCGCCCTACCAACCCAAAGAGTCCTCTCCACCGCCCATTGAAAAGCTAGAGTGGCATCCTATCGAAGAGTCTGTTGAGGATAATGCAAGAGGGCAAATTTTGGTTGAATACAAAGACCATCCCTGTAATCAGTTTAGATCTATAGGCGCAGCTTCGGCATCGAGGAGATATTATGAACAACTTAAACTCATGGGTGCTATCCGCTGGGCATGGCTGAGAAAAGAGGAGTAAAATGCGAGTAAGTTACTACCCTGTTCTCCATATAACCATCTGTGGGTATGAGGTTACCGTTCCCCTTTTACCAAAAGACCCTAAGGAAACTGCGAAACAGAACAACGAAGAACATTGTTAAGGCACTGTTTGGTAAGGAGAGGAATAAGCGATGAAAAAGAACAAAGCAGAAGAAATTACAGGCATTCTAGGATGTGATTCGTTTGTCCTTGCCGCTCTCTTTCCTAATAAACCCTATCCAGATGATATCAGATTTGTCGCATTCGATGGAGAGAAACAAGCGCTTATGCCCGTGGAAGAGATATATCGCGTATGGCTTGCTTTGGCCAGAGTGCTTGCGCAACCAGAATACTCGTCTCTTCCCGATTGGCAACAAAAGATTTGTTCGAAGGCTGTGACCACTCATGAGATGACTAAAAAATTCAGGGAGTTTTTAGCGACTCGGGCATTGAGTGAAGACGAGGAGAAGGCATGATTTTAGATGATTGGACACCGATTGAGCAAGGTCCTCCAGAGGAAGAGGACGATTATTTAGTGACTGTCAAAGTTAGTTCCAAAGAAAGTGGGGAAGTCTCTTTTGAGAGAATGATTGCCAAATATATGCCCATGAATCCTCGGGTTATTGGTAAAGCACAAGGGTTTATTATTGAAGAAATTAATCGTTACCCTGATTTTTGTTACAAAAACAAGTATGAGATTGTCGCATGGAGTTATCTCCCCCCTGTTTATGTTCCGAGGAACAAATGGTCATTGAAAAACCTGATTGGGTAGAAGAAGACGACGAAGGTAAAGTTTGGAGGATAGATGATTTTGAACATGAATCAACGCTTAACGACCTACAAGCCCTAGAGTGTTATTGTTGCCCATGGTGCCAAAGTTGGATTTGCAACCCAACCTATATTGCAGCGGGCAATCCCTGTATTGGGGACGGCTGTGAGTTTTAACTGGAGACGAAATGCAAAAGCCTGACATTCAAACTCCCGGACAAAAAATGATAGAAGATGAAATCATTTGAACTGTGTACGAAACAGGTTGACTTCACTTTTGAGCACGTTATGCTGTTTTTGCAGCGGTCGGAGGGCTTGGATTATCCCGCTAAGATAAAACCCCAAGTCTGCTTTTTATCGCTGCGTTTGATTTTTAGGGCGGTCGGCATTTTTGGGTTATCGCTTTGGGAGCCAGCTGTTGCAGGTTCGAGTCCTGCTCCTTCAAGTAATTGAAGGATAGATCAATGGTAGATCACTGTTACCCAAGAAAACTTCCTTATCGCCCTTTTTATTTGGATATTCCTATGATTCGCTATCTCCGTCATCTCTTTATGACTCAACAAGAACCAGCCCATCCAGACCAGGTTAAAAACAATGCGGGTGGATATAGCTTTGCTCCCGATTGCTGGGCAAGACTAGACCGCTGGCTCATTCTTGGCGCAGAAGGGGGAACGTACTATGTGTCTGAACGGACCCTCACCCGAGAGAACGCGAAAACCATCGAAGAATGCCTTCAGTTAGATGGGCCAAGGACCGTTAAAACCATCGTTGAGATTTCACATTTAGGACGTGCACCGAAGAATGAACCTGCCATCTTTGCATTAGCGTTGGCTGCTTCAAATTCTAACGAGTTGACTCGCAGAGAGGCCTTTCTTGCATTGCCCAAGGTTTGCCGCACCGGAACGCATCTGTTTCATTTTGCGGGATATGTCGAACATTTTCGCAGATGGGGGAAAGGGTTAAGAAACGCGATTGCTCGTTGGTATACCGAACCTTCTTTGGACCGTGTTGCACTTCAAGCAGTAAAATATCAGCAGCGAGACGGATGGTCGCATCGAGACCTGCTCAGGCTCAGCCACCCACAGACCCAAAATTCCGATCGAAATGCCCTATTCCGCTGGATAGTGGCAGGAACCAAGGGGTTTTCAGCTCGGGAACTCCTTGACACCAAACAGAATCATAGACGCTTCTATGATGCAATAAATGAGGGGAACCTTCCCAAGATTGTACAGGGATTCGAGCGGTGTAAACGAGCGACTTCTGCAAAGGAGGTTGCTCAGCTTATTACAGACTATCAACTTCCTCAAGAGTGTGTCCCCAATGAGTGGAAAAGCTACAAAGAGGTTTGGGAAGCGCTTCTTCCTCATATGGGGATGCAGGCATTACTTCGAAATTTAGGAAAAATGTCATCGATTGGTTTCTTAGCTCCTCTCTCCAATACGATTGGGCAAGTGCAAGCTACTTTATTGGATTCTCAACGGATCCAAAAAGAGCGTATTCATCCGCTATCCCTCCTTGTGGCAATGAATGTGTATGGCCAAGGTCGTGGAGAAAAAGGGAGTCTTACTTGGGAAGTATCTCCTACCTTGATGGAAACACTCAACCAATCGTTCTATCTGGCGTTCCAAACCATTGAGCCGACTGGGAAAAGATACCTATTGGCACTCGATTGCTCAGCATCTATGGATTCTGGACGTATCGCAAGAATGAGTATGACACCTCGAGAAGGATCGGCGGCCATGGCCTTAGTGACAGCACGCACAGAATCAAATTGGCATATGTGCGGCTTCAATACAGAAATGGTTCCCGTTGCGATTTCGCCATCCATGCGACTTGATCAGGTAACCGATACTCTAAGAAATACCCCTTGGGGGGGAACGGATTGTGCGCAGCCCATGCTTTGGGCCACGAAGAATAAAATCGAGGTGGATACGTTTGTTATCTATACTGACAACGAAACGTGGGCCGGGCAGATTCATCCTCACAAAGCATTAGAACAATATCGTCAGCAGATGGGAAAAAATGCCAAGTTGATTGTGGTGGGCATGACCTCAAATAGATTTACTATTGCCAATCCAAATGATGCTGGGATGCTCGATGTCGTTGGGTTTGATACCGCAGCACCTGCGCTGATGGCTGATTTTTCACGTAATGACAGTTATTAGGCTAGTAATTCAAATGGTAGAACGTAGACAATAGCTCTGCATGCTGTGGGTTCGAATCCCACCTAGCCTTTAATGATAAGCATCAGTTTAAAAGAGCAAGGGATGCCTCCCTCCTCGGGATGGTGTGGTGTTAGTATCCTTTATGATGAAAAATTATATTGGAAGAACGCCTATTATGACAACAAAACGGATGAATTTTATGCCAGACAACTTGGTGATGATAAAGGGACTTTATACAGAATTGACAAGCATATAATCCAAAACTGGAAGTTGGTTGAGCATTTAATATTCGATTTCCAGCAACCATTTATACATGAACCTTGAAAACGTCTCTCATCCCCTCCCTTGGCAAAAGCCTGCGTTTTAGACAAGTCCCCCATTTTGCTTGTGCCGCTAAAGCTTCTGGAATAAGTAAACGAGTCGCCTGTTGTTAATTCCAAATGTCTGGCCACCGATAGGCCGCCATCCTTCCTCTTCGAATTTCTCGATAAATCCTTTGGGATCATAACGATGAAGCTGGAGTAACGTAAATCGTGCCTCCTCGTTCACTATAGCCTGTTTCTCAATCGTATAAGAGTTGCGGAAGGGTGAGAGTCCTATTTTTAGTACCTGTTCGTGACGAATACTTCTAAAGTCTTTTCGATATCTCTTGATAGGACCTTGGATCCATTCCTCTGTGGTCTTCTGCCAGACATCCTTTAGCCGCGGGTCGGTAGCATAGATAGCCTCAGGATCTTCTACAGGAGCGAAGGTAAGTACGACATCAAGAAGAAACAGGTCTCCTTTATTGAGCACATGTAAGCTATGTCTTAGGAAGTGAAGTTCTGATTGCAAGTTTCCAAACGTACCTCCAAACATACAGACAACGTTGAGCCTGTTCTCTTCCTTAGAATCGAATAGTTCTTTGTAGTGTGCAAGCGATAGGAAATTGCCTGAGTGATGAGAGATCGTTACGGCACTCTGATGGGCAAATGATTCTTTCAAGTATTGGAATCCCTGGTTTAACAGAGCCTGACTCAAATCGAAAAGCTGACATGAGATGTTACTAAAATTTGAGGCCTTGAGTAAGGCGCGAAGTAAGAGATCCTCTTTTTTCGCATCTCCAGAACCCAAGCCTAATATGTTGATCTTGTCCTTAAGAAAAGAGGAGTTTTCTAAGTACATGCAAATAAGATCTGCCATCGTATCGATGGGTAAGGTTTCAGAGAAAGCCCTCGAGTAATCCTCTCGGCTTGCTAGCGTAAGCCAATCATCCGCACTAGCACCGTCAAGATACAAGTAGGATTGCTCGATCGCTGTCCCCTTATGTGCATTCACGGAGTACTTCAGGTCCCTGAGAAGCCTCAGGTAATGATAATCAGGCGCACACCAACCATTGAGTTCCATAGGTAATTCCTCAGGCGTAAAAATGTCCTTAGATACTGAAAGATCTTTCATGCTTCTACTTTAAGCGAATATTTTTTAAAAAATAGAAGTATTTTTAAGTAGTTGTTTTCTTTGCTTTATCCCAAAACCCGATTTCTCCCCTGCTCTTTCGCTTTTAACATCCACTGGTTCGCTACCTTCATAAATTCGTCCATATCCATTCCCGGTCGGTATGTCGATACTCCCATCGAAATTGTTACGCCTAGCCGCCCCTCCTTCGTAGAGACTGGAAACGTTTCTCCGGCAATTTGCTGGCGGAGAATTTCTGCCAGTTCTAACGCTTGCTCATGGCTTGTATCAGGAAGATATATATAAAATTCCTCTCCTCCCCACCGCGAAACGACATCTGTCGTTCTTAAACGTTTTTTTATCCGGCTAACTACCCCTTGCAGTATCTCATCTCCTACAAAATGCCCATATTCTTTGTTGACCTGACCAAAGCGATCTAAATCAAACATGAGCAAGGATAGAGGACGTGATGCGGGCAAATGAACGTTGGTTCGTCTATTTATCTCGCATTGCGCATAGCGATGAAGCTCCCAATGAAGCAAATTCATCAGATAGCGACGATTATAAGCCTTGGTTAATATATCCTCTGTCAACGAATCATAAATCTGCTCAAAGAACCGCTTCTTGACCCCGTTATTCACACAGAATTCAAAAACGTATGATCCGATTTGAAGAACATTTCCATCTTTTAATCCATTTAATAAAAAAGGAAAGGCATTCAGATTCGCACGGCTGCCTTCAGGGAGAACATCTTTTATATACCACTGGTCTTCCTTCTGGTAGATGTGGAGCTGGCATGGTCTTTGAAGCGCTGGCAAAGTAATATTTGAGGCCGGAGTATTTCCAATATAAATGTTCCCTGAGGAAATGTAATAAGGCCGACCCACATCAGTCTCACTGGTACTATCCGCTTGGAGAAGCACCAAAAAAGCCTGTGGCTTTAATGAAACGCTTTGCTGAAGTTCATTTCGCTGAGCTTCCATGATAACTCCTTTTAGTGTAGCTGGAATCGAACGGTTGGCAAATCCTATTCTCCAATTAGGAGGCTACCTCATTGAGCAAACGTTTATTCATCCTGCTCACAATCTAATAAGTCTTTCGCAATGTTTAGATATACTTCTTTGGGTAAGTTGGCAAAGATATCCACTTGAGGGCTCATTAGGAAATTTCGCGCAACTTCAATACATTCTTTTCGATTACGCGCCCATCTTTTTTTGTATTCTGGGTTTAAATATTCTAAAAAAGAAAGAGACTGTAGATTCATCGTCAGCAGCTTGACAATCGCCTCTTTCTCATTGGATATGTTTTCCGATTGCATTTCTCCTCCAGCGTCAAATTTTTTTATTTTCTTAACAAGTACTCTTCACCAACATGCTTGAAGATAACCCTCCCACACCGGACATCCCAACGTTCTTGGATAGGTCTTACAACAAAGCCTTCTCGTATGTGATTCGCTTGGGAGATGAGGCTCTGGCCATTGGCCATGCTCTTTAGCTCTTCCCTCCAGGGACCTTCATAGAGCAAAGGAGGAAGCGGCAGCTCTAGCTCCCTCATGAGATGAGAGAACCGTTCCCATGGTAAGTACTGACGTGTTCTTGTATCCTTCGCATCAAAAAAAGCAAGCCTTAACTCATCTCTAGCTGCCCCATACGTTAGATCCTGAACTGGTCCATAGATCTCTCCATAAAGGGCTATATCTTCCACCTGTTTTAGCTTTTCCTGAAGTTGGTACTGATAGGCTACTTTCCACCACAACACCTCAGAATTTTCTTTCTTAACGGTATGATGACTACCTACCCAAAGACGTCCCTCGCGAAACAAGAATCGGGCATTACATCCATGGATTTTTTCAGTTACGACTACGAGCTCGCCTGGCAGTAAAACATCTGGATGTCTTCGCAATCCCTCTAGGTCGGTATAAACAGGGAAAAAATCGGGAGGAGATTCATTCTCACCTCCCATATAGTGAAGCTCAATCGGAGGGACCCATTTTGTAATCCCTAGCTCTGCTTGTACATTTTGGCCTTCTTGCCAGTGGGGGTCTGGCGTAGTAAGCAATCCCATGGAGAAGATACCCCGAAGCCGTTTTGCTTTAATACGTCGTTGCGTTCCTAAGAACTCCCATCTCGGATTACTCTCCGGAACGATAGCATCGACTGGAACATACACAGCCAGGTCCCCATTTTGGAATTCACCTGTTCTAAAGATTACAGGGTAATCTCCTAAGACTTTGGCGATGCTGAGGGTATCTGCGTTAGGATGCTTCTCGATCTTATCAATACGTGTTACGACGACATGAAATTCACTCATTCACTACTCTCCTAGGTTGTCAAGAATCTTTCTCACCTCAATACAAACTACAATCTTGAGTAGCTGTTCAACAACAGAGGGAGTTTCCTTGAGGAAGTCATGATCTATTTCGGATAAGGCTCTTAGTTCGTTACGAGCCCCAAATCTAAGAATCAAGCAACAATTGATGCATACTGTAAAATCTCCCTCCTTTGGAGCTACTGAAGTGCCAATAGAAGTATGCAGGTTCAAAACAGAACTGCATTTAGGACAGGCAGGTTTCCCAGAAATCCAGGTCCAAAAAGACATTGGTGCTCTCCTCTAATCTTCCATTCCTACTTGATTCTCTTACGTATGGCAAGCATAAATATGATATGTTTTGAGCATACTTCATTTATCATACATCATATTTATGCAATATTTACTGTGCAAATCATACTTATCTTTGGTGAAAAGCAATTTGCATATCTATGCTAAGTGTGTATCCTCTTTGCATGCCGATCATCGCGACCGTTGCTAGGAAAGGAGGCGTGGGTAAATCCACCATTATTGCCAACCTAGCGACCGAAATTCTTGCTCTTAATTCTTCTGTATGGGTGTTCGACACAGACCCTCAACAGACATTATTTAAAGAGATGAGCCTGGGCACAGGCCAGTTATCAAAACTTGTAGAACCCTTAGATACTAACCACCCGGAATTATTTAAAAGGGCAATTAAAGCAGCTCAGAGAAAGGCTCAATTTATCCTTATCGATACCCCGCCCGCCTTCTCTGACCCCGCGCTCCTTGCCGCCTTACTCGCAGACCTTATCTTGATGCCCTGTGGACCTTCAATCAAAGACCTCATTGCCACAAATGAGACCTTGCTCAAAATGAAAGAAGCTCAAGCAGAGCGTGAGGATGGGAGGCCTCTTCTTTTCTTTGTACCGAACTTGTTAAATCCCTCTTCTCGGTTAAGCGCTGAACTTCCAGTAAATCTAAAGGAACTAGGAACAGATGTATTTCCAGGTATCTCCCGTCGGGTAAGCATAGCGGCTGCAGGCGAAACAGGGCTTACGGTGACTGAGTATGATCCAAACGGTAAGGCAAGAACAGAGTTTCAAGCACTCACAAAGGCAGTCATGGAGGCACTCGTATGAAGGGAACAAGTAGGCTAGCGGAGCTCGCAAAAAAGGTTTCTAATGCAAAAGAATCAGACGAGAAAGAAGCCATTCCAGAAGAGAAGAAGCCGATAAGAGGAGCCAACCGAAGGCTCACAATCGCACTGCCTCAAAAGCTTTACGAAAAAATTTTAGAGGAGGAACTCCGGAGACGAATTGCAAACCTTCCTGGAGCCAATGCTTCTTCTATCGTGCAGGAAGTTCTAGGAAAACACTTCCGATGATAGTTCGCTAAGATTCATCATTTGATATTCTTAGAAGCGTTTGAAGAAACCGTTGCCTAACCCCCCGTTTTTCGTTGTAACGATACTGGTTTTTCCAATTTAGAAAGTCTAAATCCATAGACAGCAGTTCTAATTTTTGCCGGAGGGATCGTATAAGCCTTTGAGATTGCGTATGCTCAAAGAGTCTGTCAACAAGGCTGTTCGCCTCTTTTGGTGTTAGGCGAACAGTAATGGGGCCTCTTCTTCTATTATATCTCATATCCTATCCCAGTAATAAATTCTCAGAGGGTGATCCTAAAGGCGGCCGGCTGTGGGTGTCTGTATATTCTTCTTCGATAACAACTGCATCGATGATTAAACGCTTTAGACCAGGTCCTGAGATTGTATGCTCACATTCCCAACCAACTTGTTTTACTTCTAGCAAATATTTGCGTACGTCTTTAACTCCATTTGCTACGACGTAAAGTACCCCTTTGCCTAAGAACTCATCCACAAATAACTCCTACTTACTCGGAATAGTTGAGCACGAACGATAGCACAGGCACAGGCCCATTCATAGAGGAGATCAAGAAATCAGGTCTTTGATCCTGGTTCAAATCGAGAATACCAAGAACCGTCCCTCTGATCGGGAAGGACTGAGGTGGCCTCATCTCACCCTCTCGATTATTAAGTAATAGCACCAAGTTTCCTAATGTTCCACTTACCATCGTATCCAGCATCCCGTCTCCGTTAAAATCTATAGGGAATACCTGCAGAGGTGGCTCCGGAAGAGGTACAGATATATAGGACCGGAAAGTTCCTTCTTTCTGCTCGAAAAGAGAGAGCTGATAATCTCCATCTATCACCGGAGTGGTCCCTAAATCTTTTATATCTGGGCCACGAAGGTTTAAAAGAAATACCAAGGAAGCATTGGAAAGGTCGCTTACCAAGAAGGGAATTTGAAATGTACCATCCTGATTGGACCTTAAAATTTTCACGCGGTTCTTATCAGATACCGACAGTAGGTCTAAACGAGAGTCCTGCTCAAAATCAAAACCCACCATCGAAGAGACCTGAGAGCCTGCATAGCTAAACTTTGTAAGCTTGAATTCTCCCCTCCCATCTCCCAAAAGAGTGCCGACGTAATCCCCTACACAAAGAACTATATCTAGACTTCCATCTCGATTGAAATCTCCAGGAATCAAAAATTTAGTAATTCCCATAACAGGAGCAGGAAAGAATCGAGGAGGAAGAAACATTCCTTTTCCGTCGTTTATAAAGATGAGCACCGTACCCAGGCTTGTACCTGCTATCAAATCTTCCTTATTATCTCCGTTTAAATCCTGAGATAGCATGGATGAGATAGGCTCTTGGGACGAGTAAATTGGAACGACTTTTGCTTCAAGCTTGGTTGGATCAAACATCGCAAGCTGAATCTCGGTAGAATTGTTCATGGCAGAAGGCGCATCTGTTACAATTGTCGCAACACCCCTCCCACTGGAGGGAAGAGGAAGAACAATAGACACTTTCGAACTAATCCCTCTTATGCCCACCGATTGCCCCAATTTAGCCTGAACTGTATAATAAGAGAACAAATTTTCGTTTGTGCTCTCTCGATCTCCTTGCTCTGTATGATTGATTACCTTTACCGGAACAAGCCCCTGAGATCCTTTAATAGCTGGAACCAGTGCTTTAACCTTTGTTGAGGATACTCTCTCAACGGAAGGAGCAGGACGATGATTGAACTCTACCAAAACGTTGGGAGAAAAATTGTCTCCTGTAATTTCGACAAACATCCCTCCTGTACTAGGAGAAAGATTTGGAGTGACTGAACCAATGATAGGAGCCAGGGGGTCGATAGTAGGAGCTCCATGAGATCTTTCTAAGGGTACGGTATTATCGCAAGCTCTTAGAAGTATGCTTCCAATGGATACAATAAAAGTGAAAATAAGTTTGATGAAAAGCTGCATGGTACTCTCCTGTCAAGCAGACTAGAATTTCCCTTGCTTGCTCTTCAACAAGCACCCTAGCGATGAAAAAATTTTTCTTTGGATAAAGAGAATTCTTTATACCATAAAATGAAAGAAAGTTCAAGCTTCAGACGGCTCCTCGTCGCTTTTCTTCTGCGTGTCTAGGCCTGAAAAAGCCATCTGTGGTTCGAATCCACCCTGAAGCTCTAGAATTCGGATGGTTTGACCGCTACAAACCTCTTGGAGGTACTCATTCTTTGTCTTAAGCTCTTGAATCTCCCTAATAAGCTTAACTACTAAACCCCGGTCTCTTAGACAAACTTCAGAATCCATGTGCCTCATGCAGCCTCCATGGTACGTTTTCGTAATGCCTTCGCCACTTTCTCACAAGCTGAGGTACAAAGTTGTCTTACCTGCTTCAGCGATAGATTGAGTGCCTTAGCAATATCTTCAAATGTCATCTGTTTAGCTGCTCTTCCACTCACGGTAGCCCAGCCTTTAATCTCCTCTCCGTTTGGAAGAGTTGCAAGATCAACCAAAGACTCACCTTGCTTCGTAAGCATTTCAATACTTCCATCAAAGAAGTACACCTTTTGAACATCATGGATAGGAACGAAGCGCTCATAGTTTCTGATTCCGACCCGGCGTCCGTAACGAAGACGACAAATATCCATTTCTTCTTTTGTAAGTTCTCGGAGAAGCAAGGATAAGTCGACGAATTCAATACGAAGTTGGTCAATTCTTGTATCGGTGTGAATCATGCGCTTAGGGAATAAGCGATCTCTGAGTTGCTCGAGTTGCGCTCCAGTTAGGCTGGAAATGTTAGTTAGTTCATTTTCTAGCAAAAAATAGACGGACAAGACGCGACGTGCTTTCATATTTTTATCGAGGACATAAAGAGCCGTCGTGCGCAACAAAAATGCGATCAGAATTATAGATATTTGCATTTCTTACAATTTTGACGATGTAATGAAAACAACGACATTAAATTTATGTAGGTTAATGTAATTAAAATTAGTACTTAAGTTTAAATGTAAGCTTTCTACTACATATAAAAATAACAATGGTATTGCGGTATTATCTTTACCATATTTTTCCTTATGTCTTACATTGACGGATGATTCCTGATGCGGTTACATATTAGATGAAAATTGCTTGCTAGGAGAGATCATCCGCAATGAATGAAGCAAAGAGTTCTCGTCGGAGAGAGATGATTATTCAGAAATGCATTACTATAGGTCGCACTATGGGTCACACCCTAGGTCACCTTGTTGCTGATCTTTTTGAGGATCAAAGTACTACTGCTAATTCTGTTCCTTCTATCCCTAAATTAAAACCCAAACGAAAATATACAGAAAATACAAATGCTTTATCACAGATTCAGGCTAGTGATATTGATATGGAAAAGGCACGCCAGGTTTTAATGCAAATGGGTATTAGTCTCTTTAGAAGGAAAGATGTATGACCTCTGTAGCCAAACGGCGTAGTCCTGGCACAGGGACCCTAGAGAAAACCGCCAATCAGAGGTGGAGATTCCGGCTGCCCGGACAAGACCGGAAGCGCTCGACAGAGACGTTTGCGACTCGAGAAGAAGCAGAAAAGATGTTGAATGATGTGATTTATGTCCTTAATAAAGATGGCTACATTCCTATGAAGGGCATGACATTAAGGGAGTGGGGAGAGCAATGGAGAGAGCGACGTCTCAACCGTTCTCAAGAGACAGAACTTACCTACTGGAAGACTCATATCGATTCTTCTTTCATGGCGGATAAGCCCCTTACAGAAATTTCCAGAGCAGACATAAAACGTTTTTTGTATGAATTAAGTAAGAAAAAGCCTATGATTAGCAGTATGGGTGGGGTTAAAATTCCTGCAACATATTCGCTATCTAAAGAAACGCAGAAGCGGGTCCTTGGAATTTTGCGACAAAGCTTAGGCGAAGCAGTTGAGTACGAACTTATTCCTGCCAATGCAGCAGAGAGCGTTCGTATTTCTAATAAACCTTATGACCCCGAAGATCCGGATGACGATGTGGTTTGGACTTGCCTTACCCTTAAGGAAATTGATGTCATTGTAAATTCTAGGGAACTTATTAAGGACAAGCCAAGAATCTTTTATACGGTCGCGATCTATACCGGACTACGCCTAGGGGAGCTTTTAGGTCTTCGTTGGGAGGATGTATATTTAGATCATCCCCAACCTTGGATTCATGTAAAGCGAAGCCACATGGGACCTCCCAAAACGAAGCGAAGCAACCGAAAAGTTCCCCTTTTGAAACCAGCAATTGATGCTCTCTTAGAGTGGAAAGAGCTAGAATTAGCAAATTGGAGAGGAAAAGAACAAACCCGAGGGAAATGGGTCTGGTGCAGTAAAGATGGAGGAATTCATAATAAAAAGTACCGAGCTGGTTGGAGTGACAAAAGCTCCGTCCTGGGAAATCGAACTAAATTAGGAATAGCTTCAAATGTTCGATTTCATGACTTTCGTCATACTTGTGCTTCTCATTTATTGCGAGCTTCTTGGGGAACGAAATGGACACTAGATGAGGTGAGTCACTATTTAGGACATAGCTCCGTTAAAGTCACAGAAAGATATGCGCATTTAGATACCGATCATCTTCATAAGAAGGTTTCTATGACACCAGGTAGAGCTCCTTTATCAATTGTCCACAACTTGTCCACAAACCCCACAAATAA
Organism: uncultured Myxococcales bacterium; assembly: GCA_964537055.1. GTDB lineage: Bacteria > Myxococcota_A > Polyangia > Palsa-1104 > JAEUJZ01 > CAZHYV01. The sequence continues at coordinate 23,896 of CAZHYV010000001.1, read as the reverse complement.
AGAAGCATCTTCTGGGCAGATTTTCCCTCTGAATAGGCGCGCGCAGGATCGAACTGCGGACCCCCACCGTGTCAAGGTGGTGCTCTACCGCTGAGCTACGCGCCTTTAGGCCCTTGCGTTTTAGGCTTCTCTTTTTAGTCTGTTTTTCCCTGCGGAGTCAACTTCTTTCTGCTGCTTAAGCCATAAAAGCCCCGAAGGAACGTCCGAAAATTCGCCTCGTAGCTGAGCCTCGTATAAAGCTTCAAGCACTACCCCAAATTCAGCATTGGGTCGGTAACCTGCCGCAAGGAGGTCCTTGCCTGAAATGATTGGGCTAGGAGTTTCTTCAGAATTTTCTAAAAGAAGCTCCTTAGCTCGATCGAGGAGCCAATCCCCTGAGGGATAACTTCGTTTCCTTGCCTGCTCGGTGGTTCTTCCAAACATATCCGCACGCCCTAGCTTGACCAGGATGTGGATCGGGACCGATCCAAGCCGTTTTAGTAATCGACGAATGCTTGCTTTTGAGGCTCGATGATCGGCAAAAAAATGAGGGGTGAGATGGTCTTGAACCAATACACATACATCCTGGATGAAGCGTTCCTCGTGGGTAAAAGCGGAAAGCAGCTTTTTTGTAGGCAGAAGCCCCGCCAAATCGTGTCCGGGTGATCGCCAACGGCCTTTCTGCTCATCAAAGACTGTACAGGAAGGTTTTCCTAAATCGTGGCAGAGAGCTGCCCATAACAGCACTCGATCCCAGTACGGATCCCCCATACGCTCCTTCACAGCTTCATCAATGACCATCATTGTATGCACCCAAACATCCCCCTCGGGATGCCACATTGGGTTTTGCGGAACCCCTTCTAACAGTAGCAGCTGAGGAAGAGGGGCAAGAGCCCCCCGCTTACGAAGTGTTTCCACCCCTAGAGAGGGCCGCTCGCTTTGTAACAAGATCGCTTCTATCTCTTCGAATAGGGCTTGGTAAGTCCTTTCCTTCGTCATCCCTTTCTGTGTCTCTTCCATACAACTTCCCTCGGTTCTAACAAAAATGGCCCTACTGCAAAGCGATTGTTTGGCAAAAATTGCGTGGTAGACTAGATTGTAACCAATCATGCCTCATTTCGCTCAACATATTTTCATTTGCACTAACAAACGAGACCCGGAGCACCCAAGAAAATCTTGTGCACAAAAAGGATCAGAAGAAATCTGTGCTGTATTTAAGCAAGAGCTAAAAAGTCGTGGTCTTTCTAAAACCATGCGGGCAAACTCGTCTGGCTGCCTAGATCAATGTGAACAAGGACCCAGTGTTGTTATTTACCCAGAGCAGGTTTGGTACAAAATTACCTCAGCAGAGGAAGTTAAAGAGGTTGTGGAACAGCATCTACTTAAGGGAACGCCTGTAGAACGGTTGCGGATGAGGTAAGCAACCCTCGAAGAATTTTCCAAAATTATTGTTTGTTTGTTTACGAAGCTTGACGGCCAGCCCAGATTCGGGTATGAATGACGGACCCTTTGCTCGAATAGCTCAGTTGGTAGAGCAGCGGACTGAAAATCCGCGTGTCGCTGGTTCGATTCCGGCTTCGAGCATTTCTGCTTTTTCTTGGATAACTCAATAGCTATCCTCTCGATAGGCACTTTCTAAGCTTCTCCCTTGCCCATCTTTCCTGCTATTTTCTTATATTTGCCGAAGCTTTAGACTCATTAATATTTAACAATGAAAATTATTTTGGACAATAAAATTCTCATTCTTACAAAGTCATGATATTTGCATCTAAATGGCAGAAAATCCTTGGGATCAAGAATATTTACGAAAAGGAATTCCTTCTAGCTTTAAAGAAGGACCCTCAGGTAGTTTGCGTTGGGCATTGTCAAACTGGCACTATTTAACTGGAGAGCCCAGGCCTGGTACAGCCCTCGATGTAGGTTGTGGAACTGGCCGTAACACCATCCACCTTGCAAAACAGGACGTCAATACGTTAGGCTTTGATTCATCGCACGTGGCTGTAAGTCTTGCTGAACAGCGACTTTTGGAAGGGCCTACTAAAATTCCTGCCACATTTTTAGAACACAATTTGTCACAGGGACTTCCCTCTGAGTCCAGTAGTTTAGATTTAGTCATCGATCTTTTTGTGTATAAACACCAAGCGGATGAAATAACTCGTACAAACTACCGTCAGGAAATTCGAAGAGTTCTTAAACCAAGAGGCAAATTTTTGCTCTCTTTAGCAGGTTTACATGATGGCTACTACACCAGTTGCCCAACCCTTCCCTATTGGGAAACGAGAAATGGAATGATGGGAGTATTAGATCCTATTACGCATATCCCAAGTGTCTTATTTCATCTCTCTATCTTAATTGATGAATTGAGCGATACATTTGAGCTAGAAATGGCATGGCAGAAAGAAAAATACGGCCAGATGCATAACGAAGAATATCTACGTCATACCATCGCTACCATTTGGAGTCCTAAGCTTTAGTAAAATTTTTGGGCGGGAGACGTTATTTTTTTACGTTTCTAAGCTTTGAAGTGTATTTATTTTTTTAAGGTCTCTCTCCTATCTATGCTATACAGAAAATGAATCAGAAGTGATTCCTCAGTTGACCTATCGGACTGAGCTGAGTACATTTACCCCATGTACCAGGAAGCACTTTCTAGCGATCCACAGGACCCTATGATACGAAAACTACGATCTGTTCTCATTCTTGCCTTAACCATTAGCCTTTTTGGAGCAGCCTCAAATGCTTTTGCAAAACGTACCAAGCCCAAGAAGTCTTCTACTGTGAATACACAACAAACATTCGTACATGTTACCATCGTACCCGTTGACCCTGACCAAAAAGACGGGATGGGAAATCCTGCCCCGGTGAATGGGAAAATGAGCACTTTTATTTTGGACGAAGCGACAGGAAAGTCCTACGAAGGAACGACTCCTTTTGTAGCAACTCTCCCTGCAGGGAATTTTTATTCTATTACGTTACGAGCTCCGCAAGAAGAAGATTCGGCAAGAAACCCAGCTTCAGCCTACACGGATGGATTTAAGGCCCATGTATCGATAACTCGACAAATGGAAGGACAAACCATTGCCGTCCAGGTGCGAAAGAAATCGAATCGACCCAATGTTGGAGTCATTGTCACAGGACCGACGACACCAACAACGACACCGGCCCAAACACCCTCCCTTCCTGTTACAGCGCCTTCTTCTTTTTCCATTCCTGCTGGAAAAGCTTTGATTTTTGTAGGCGTAGATTCTCCTACGCTTGCTCCTACCGATAATACAAAGTGCTTCGTAAAGGAAGTGGCCAACAAAAATATCGAGCGAACTCTAGATTGTATCCAATTCTTTTCTCCTAAAGGGGTTGTCGTAAGCCCAGGAAAGATCACGTTAGGATTAAGAACACATTCTTATACCATTGAGGAACAAATTGAACTTCAAGCGGGGCAATTCCAAAGCATTTTACTCAAACTTCCAGGAAAGCTAAAACTTGAAACAGAAGAGGGTCATACGATCAGAGCTGTTCAAGTACAAATTGATCAAAATACAAGCATTAACAATGTGGATCTCCCCTATAGTACCGAAACCAGCGGTGGCCTGCATCAAATTAAGCTAAACAAAGATGGGTACTACCCCTTTACCTCTTGGGCGATGGTAGAGCCTTTTGGTTCGACTTCTGTTCCCGTTCGATTTTCTGCTGATCCAAAAGCACAGGCGTTCATGTGTGGACTCTGTGCAAAAACCAGAGGAAAATTTGGGCTAACGACAGAATTTTCTGTGGGAACCCCGGAGTGGTTCTGGGCTCAATTTATGATGGGGGTTGCAGACATCCATAAATACTTTAAGCTCGATGTGGGTCTTAGGGTAACTACCTCTTATTATCTAACGACGGTAGGAGCCGTTGCCCAAGCACAAATTGTTAACGCAGGCCCGATTGCTTTTGGTTTTAAAACGTTCCTTGGAGCAGGAGGGGGTCCAAATAGTGCAATAAATCGGATTACCTTTGAATTAGGACCTCTTTTCAGTGCGGATCTTTCTTCCCGAGTTCACTACATTCTCTTCCCCTATCTCCAGGTATACGACGACCAACTTCCTATTACACGGTACAATGCTGATACCATCAACACCGGAACGCAGGCCCGCTTTATTCTCCAAACAGGCTTTGAATTCACAGCCAGCGAATATGTGAATCTAGGGTTTACAGTCTCCTGGGCGCCCGGAACACATCGGGCTATGTATACCTCACAGTTCGGCGAGTTTATCTACCCTACAGAGGATAATAGGGCGGTGGGTGGCTTCTATGGAAGGATCTCCCTTATTATCAAATGGCCTCCTGTATTTAAGAAAATCTAAATTAGGAGAGAGGTTGAACTTTTCGAACGTTCACCGTAAAACTCTCTTCTGCCTTTTCTTCTTTTGAGAAATTTGGATGTCGAGACTGCTCTTCTGGTTCTATCAAAGAAAGAGCCTTGGTTGAGGAACGAAGCAAGACAAGGGCCTTGTTTCCATATTCTGTAAAAGGAAACCTTGCTGCCTTCTGTAGGCGCAAAGTAGCCTCCGTCAAATTTCCACGTCGTCGCGAGATTTCGCTAAGCCAATAATACCTCTCGGCTGTACGAGTTGGGTCGCCCTGCTCGTGAATGTTGTCAAACGTTACTGCCGCCTGGTCTGATTCAAACCGCAATGCCAGCTCCAGGGATTTTTCCGCTTTGTCCAGCTCCCCCATCCCAAGAAATATCATTCCCCGCGTACTATGAATACTGGAAGCCAAGGCCGCATCTTTACTCAGTCCATCGTCCCCTAAAAAAAGTTCCTGTGCATCTTGAAGATGATCAAGTGCCTCCTCAAATCGATGTAATTTTAACAAATTATAAGCTCGGTTGTTCAGCCAAAGCACAACCTGATGAGGCATAAGGAGTTTTAATTGGACCTGATCAAGTACCTGCAATGCCTGATCGTAGTCGCCCAAGCAGGTGAGCGAATACGCAAGATTGATTCGGATGAGTTGCACCTCCTTCTCAGGGAGAGGACGTTCTAATGCGAGACGGTAGTATTGCACCAAAGCAACATGGTCACTCTTTGCTTGTGCAGCTCTAAATTGTTCATCGACCTGCCCTGGAAGAAGTAGTTTTGGCCGCTTTTGTCTGCGACCTGCCATGGCGGCGAGAATGGTGATCCAAGATAGCAGGATAAGAAAACTGATCATTCTCCCCTTATATTATGCATTTCTCTTTAAAGCTGCCACCAAACTTTCACGACCCATCGCTTTTTCAAAACGCTCTTCCCTAAAACAACTGCTTGTAAAACAATTCCTTCATAGGTTTTTGTTTGCTCACCTTCCCTCTAGCTTTTTCTTCCAAGAGGAGACAAAATGACTTCATGCCTGGAAATTCGCTTGGTCAAATGTTACGGATTACAACTGCAGGGGAAAGCCACGGACCTGCCAACATTGTCATTATTGATGGATGTCCTCCTGGAATCCCCTTACAACTTGAGGACCTGGTGGAAGATCTAATGAGAAGAAAACCAGGTCAAAGTAATATCGTCTCGGCGCGAAAAGAATCAGAGATTCCCGAAATTCTTTCGGGGGTCTTTGAGGGAAAAACTACCGGAACCAGCATCGCTATTCTGATACGAAACCAAGACGCCCAAAGCCAAGATTATGACGCGGTCAAAGAGATTTATCGGCCAGGTCATGCAGACTTTACCTATGATCAAAAATATGGAATTCGAGATCACCGAGGAGGGGGACGGAGCAGTGCCCGAGAAACGGTAGCAAGAGTTGCTGCTGGCGTTATTGCTAAAAAGATTATTGCCTCGGCGTTCTCTGGAAAAGTGTTTGCCTATGTCACCCAGATTGGGGATGTAAAAGCCCAAACCCCTGATCTTAGCCAGCTTAGCCTACGCCAGATCGAGATGCTGCCCGACGGTTCTCCCAACCTGGTTCGATGTCCTGATCCAGAGGCTGCTGTTCGGATGAAGCAACTTGTTGAACAGGTCCGAGAAGAGAGCGACTCCATTGGGGGGGTTGCTGAGGTAGCAGCACTCAACATTCCCGCAGGCTTAGGCGAACCGGTTTTTGATAAGCTAAAAGCCGATCTCGCCAAAGCATTGTTTAGCATCCCGGCAGTTATGGGGGTAGAGTATGGCGTTGGGTTTGCCTGTGCCATGCTGCGGGGCAGCCAGAGCAATGATGCTCTGATGGCACACGAGCAGCACATCTCTTTTGGCAGCAATCAGCATGGCGGTATGCTCGGAGGCATCTCTTCAGGAATGCCGATTCTTTTGCGGGTTGCCGTCAAAGCACCTAGCAGCATTGCTAAGCCACAACAGACAACCAATCGCAAAGGAGAGTCTCTTACGCTGCAGATGGAAGGTCGCCACGATCCTTGTGTGCTTCCCAGATTTGTTCCTATTGCTGAGGCAATGGTTGCTCTGGTCCTTGCCGATCATTGGCTACGTTTTGTAGCACAGACCAGCACGTCTTTGCAGAAATGAGTGAGTAAGAAGAGAAAACGGGAGAGAGGAAAACTATCTTTAACCAATAGCAGGATATTTATAGCTATCACCTATGCGATAGCAAGGCGTTTACGGTAGGCCCATGCAGCAGAGACAAGGGAGGCAACCGCAAACACAGCGAGACCCGACAAAGAGAAGGGCCCAGGAGCTGCACTACAAGCAACACCACCACCAACGGTAAGCGTATTTACGATAGTCCCAGAAGTCATTACTTCTGAAGCTGGGGTGAAGGTCCCATCAGAAGATTTGACAGAAACTTGGATAACAGCAGACCGATCACCAAGACGACGGAAATCTTCATTGCTTGCTTTGAAAGTCACAGGAATCTCAACTGTTTGTCCAGCAGGAATGGTTTGAATCTCGGAGGGAACCGAGAAATTTGCTACATCTCCGCCCTCTTTGATGCCTAACTGAACTTCGACCTGGGTAGGTCCGTTATTCGTCAGCGATAGATTCTGGGTAAGCTCCATCTGAACGCCCATATCGAGTGTAGGGAATCCGACTGTCCTCGTTGTACTAACATCAGCCAAGGCACTTCCCGAGGCCAAAGCACAAATTCCTACAATTCCTGCCAATAAAAAATTCCGAGTATTCTTCAGCATACAAACTCCTTTTTAGTTCAATCATCAAATCTCAAGTTACTTACATCGTGTTACCATGGAAGACAATGTCATGCAAGGTAGTTATTTTAGGAACTGTTATAAGTGATTAAAAAGAATCAAAATTTCAAGCACAAGAAGGTTCTCTTTCCTTTACCTAGAGAAAGCCACTTTGATCTTGCCTTTGAACGAGGCTCTCTGTATGGTATTCTCATGAAAATACCTACTCTGCTTTTTTCTCACAAATATCGATTCCTAAGTGCTTTGTTTAGTATTTTTCTTCTAAAGCCTCTGGCTTTTGCACAAACCTCTTTTGTAGAAAGCCCTACACAGCCAAGAGTGCAGGCCGTTCCCCTTGAACTGCCTGCGCTAGAAGAACCTGCTGAGGAGGCAACTGATCAGAAGACAACTGTTATCGTCTCTGTGAAGACCCCAGGGATCAAACTGGTATTTGAGTCTCCCTTTAACCCTCAGTTTGGATTGGGATTAACAGGAATTTTCGCCCAAGGGCTTTGGGGCCTCCCTGAGGGAAATGGGATTTACCATGGGGGATTCCAGATCAATTTTCTTTGGCGCGTTCACCCGCGAGTTACGTTAGAGCTTTCGGGCGGCGGCGTTTTCTCGAACCGTTTTGCAGAAACAGGAGAGAGACTTTCAGAAGCTGTACTTTCCCCAGGGGTCCGTGTTTTCTTAACGATGCCTAAAGACAATCGTGTAAAATTTTTTCAAATTCTCCCCTACGTGACTGCAGGACCTGAGCTCACTGCCCTCTACCCTCAAATCCATTATGAATCAACGACCGTAGGGCCAAATTCAGTCCTCCATATCGAAAGGACCTATCCACTCCTATACATGGGAGGGCACGTAGGCTTGGGCGTTGAGATGAGACTAAGTTCTTATGTTGCCCTCACCCTGGATGCAAAGTTCCTTGCACAGGGGGCTATCGATTTCTGGGGTGATTCGAAGCAGCACTCCCCCGCCCGTTTGGGGGTTCGTGGCTCTTTCGGTCTTGCCTTCTATTTACCGTAAAGATTTTTCACATCTTCTGGCTTTTTGTAACTCTTTGTCATTCTCAACAGTTCTTTTGAAACACCCTCCCCTAAAAAGGAAGATTGCTTCCCATCCGTTTGTTTAATCCTTGATCTTATTATCTGTATTGTTATAGTAAGCCTTGCGTTGGGGAGCTGCATTTGGCGGCTGAGAGGCTCTATGATTAGGGCGACCCATAAACTTGATCCAGATAATGCTGGCGAAAGGAAACCGTCAATGTATACGTCCCCGGAGGATCTCTCTTCTTATCATTCTTTTTACCGTGTCAGCCCACCCTTTTCACCTATAGTATTTATTTTACTTCTAGACGTAACCCCTCTCCTCCTATCGAGAGAGCCAACTCAAACCGACAGGGGGATGTAATGCGGGCCGATGCAAAAAGAAGCAACCAACCAAGGAGTTGGCGTCTCAAAGACTTAATGGTCGCAAATACCCTTGCAGTAGTCTATGGCCTTATGTTTATCGCCTGGAGCTACCTGTTTGTTGGGCTGAAACCTATTCTTACGGCTCTTTTTGGGATTGCAGGATTTGGCTTTCTCGGACAGGAGCTTCTTATTGGCTTTTGGTTCGGCGCAGGGGTGTTGGTCCCGTATTTAGTCAGACGACCGGGAGCGGCCTTTTTGGGAGCCACCGTTGCGGCACTGGTAGAGATGCCCTTCATTCCGTGGGGCTTTGCAGCGCTGCTCAGTGGACTTCTGCAGGGAGCAGCCAGTGAACTTCCCTTTTTTCTTACTCGATACCGAAGTTACCGATGGCCCGTTTTAATGATGGCGGCTACCCTCCCAGCCTTGAGTAGCTTTGCGATTGAGTATGTGCCTTACGGCTATGCCTCCTTCCCTCTGTCCGTGAGGCTGCTCACCCTAGGGGTCCGTAGCCTCAGTGGGCTTGTGCTGGGAGGAATTTTTGCGAAAAAGCTGGCAGACCGTTTGTTGATAGGTCTAGCAGAACTTGCAGAATACCACAGCCCTGTTGCTCAGAGACTAGAAGCAAACTCACCTACAGATTCAAAACTCCCTGAGGAGAAGGAGAGTAATACGATGATCCAGCTCGAGGACGTCTCGATCCAGTATCCAAACCAAGGAAAGCCGTCTTTAAAGCATGTATCTTTTCGTATCCATTCGAAGGAAACTGTCCTTCTGTTAGGACCTTCAGGCTCGGGAAAGTCTACCCTTGCTCTAAGCATGAATGGTCTCATTCCCCAGCGAGCTCCATCCACAGTTTCTGGAAGGATCCGTGTGGCAGGGCTAGACACACAGCATACTGAGTTTTCTCTTCTTTCTCAAAAGGTAGGACTTTTGTTCCAGGACCCTGAGTCCTGCCTCACTGCAGAAATTGTCGAAGAAGAAGTTGCCTTTGGGTTAGAGAATATCGGGATTCCCAAAGGAGAGATGGAAATTCGAGTGGAACAAGCATTAAAGAAAGTAGGACTTTTCGAGAGGAAGAAAGATCCCACAGAGATACTATCTCTTGGAGAAAAACAGAGGCTGGTTCTGGCTTCTATTTTTGCGCTACGTCCTAACATTCTCGTCCTCGATGAACCCACTGCTTTTTTAGATCCTTTAGGAACGAAACAGATCCTAAATCTTCTCAAAGAAATGAAAGAAGACCTCACCCTGGTAATGATCGAGCATAAATTAGATGATGTTCTTTCCTGGGCCGACCGAGTGGTGGTTCTGGGGGAGGACGGCACACAAATCGCCCAAGGGGAGCCTCATGAAGTATTTACAAAACATATAGACACCTTCCTCAAGATGGGGGTCTTTGTGCCCCAAGTTAGTTTTCTTGCCCATCGGCTTCAGGAGGCAGGGATCCTTTTTCATCCTCTCCCGATCACGGTAGAAGAAGCCGTGGCTTCCCTACGTCTACATCTTCCCTCCTTACCTCGTGAACAGATCATAGTGTCTCCCTCTCCGATGATACCTTCGACTCAGAATGTAGTGCCACCCCAGGAAGAACCTCCCTCCCCTCAAAAAGAGTCTCTGCCCCTTTTAGAGATTCGGGAGCTCTCTTACGATGTCTCAGGTCGGATGATCCTAGACCACCTCTCGCTCTCTGTGAGCCAGGGTGAATTTTTGGCTTTGGTGGGACACAACGGAGCCGGAAAAACAACGCTCCTTAGACACATTGCCTCGGATATTCAAGCAGGCCCAGGAAGAATCTGGCTCGACCAGAAGGATTTTTCCTCTCTCTCCCTAGAAGAAAAAAACAAAGCGGTTGGGTTTGTCTTTCAAAACCCCGAGCATCAATTCTTACAAACGACCGTAGAGGAGGAGCTGCTTTTGGGTTTACGTCTCCGCGCTTGGCCGGAGCAGGAGGTTCAAATCATCCTCGAGAAACTCCTAGTCCAATTTCAATTGAACCACATTCGAAAAGCAAATCCATTTCGCTTAAGCGAAGGACAGAAACGACGGCTTAGCATTGCAACCATGATTGGCCTTGGACAACGTATTCTTATTTTAGACGAACCCACCATCGGGCTGGATCAAAGAAACATCCTACTTCTTTTTGAGATGCTGCAGCGTCTCCATCAGGAAGGGAAAACCATTATTTTTATTACCCATGACATGAATCTTGTTGCAGCGTATGCAACCAAGGTCGCCGTCCTTTCGGAAGGAGTTCTGCGGTTTCATGGCTCAAAAGAAATCCTATTCCGACACCAGAAACTTCTTACAGAAACACAGCTGTCCCTTCCCCCACTGGCCGAGCTATCCCACCGATTGGCTTGCCTCCATCCTGCTTGGCAAGACCTATGGACGCTTTCAGACTGGGAGCAGGCTTATGGAATCTCGAAACCTCTCTCTTCGCAGCTCAATTCAAAGGGGGGGTTATGAGCTCATCCTCACATCGCACATGGCCTTGCCTCGCTTTGCTTGAATCCATTCATCCTCTTGTTAAGTTTGGGTTTTGCTTTTTCATCCTGTTTAAGTTAAGCAATACCCACCGTCTTCCTGTCCTAGCGATTTGGATCCTAGAAAGTCTTTTGGCTCTCTTATGTCTTTCAACGTTTCCTAAGAAGAAACTCTTTCGAATGCTCGTCTGGATTTTGGGAATGGGGCTGTTCTGCTTATTCGTTTATACTTTTACCAGCCGAAAAGGAATCAATCTAAATCCTACGCTGCTTTGGCAATGGCATTTTATTAAAATTTATGAAGTGGCCCTCTTCAACGGGATAAAAATGGCGCTTCGGCTTATGGGCCTTGCGCTGGGGTCGTTCCTTTTTGTTGCCACTACCTCTGTGCTCGACCTTTTGTACTCGCTCATTCAGCAGCTTCATCTCCCCTATCGCTTGGGCTACAGCATTGCCTCGATCTACCGATCCATCCCCCTAATTCGCAGAGAATATCAAACCATCCGTTCGGCCCAACGCATCCGCGGTCTTCTAGGGTCAACTCGGTGGACCCACCAGATTCGGCAGTTCTACTTATTGCTCTTGCCTCTTTTGGCCTCAGCCATCCGTCGGGCTGAGCGTCTGGCTTTGGCCATGGAGGCTCGGGCCTTTGTCCCTGGACTAAATAGAACCTATTATCGGAAGATTACGCTTCGGACTCGAGATGTTATTTTCATTCTACTCGGGGTCACTGGAAATTTATTGTTAATGAAAGCCTTTTCCTGACAAGATCTAATCAGCTATCCTTTGCATCCGCAGAAGTGCTTCAGCAACATCCTCAGCACGAATATCCAAATGGAGGACGGCGCGGAGCTTTTTCTCAAGGATTACGTTGACTTTGATGCCTAGCCTCCACAAAAGGTCACGGCATTGTTTCACCGGCAGATGCGGATGCGAGAACATGACAATGTTGGTTTCGGGCCAAGGGTCTACAGCAAATCCCAGATCTTTCAGCCCTTGGGCCAGCAGCTTTGCATGACGGTGGTCCTCGGCCAGGCGCTCCATATGGTGTGTAAGTGCATAGCTACCTGCTGCGGCCAAAATACCTGCTTGCCGCATCGAACCTCCAAGCCACTTCCGAAAGGTGCGTACCTTTTGGATCACCTCGTCCGTACCGCAAACCAAAGATCCCACCGGAGCCCCTAACCCTTTCGAAAGGCAAACGTTCACAGTATCCACACCCTTTGTCCAAACGGAGGCAGGAATGTCTGTCGCAACCACCGCGTTCCATAAGCGCGCCCCATCGAAATGCACAGAGATTCCTTCCTGTTTTGCAAACGAGGTCACTTCCTCGACCCACGACAGCGGCATAATCGCCCCACCGCTGAAGTTGACTGTGTTTTCTAACCCAATCACACGAACAGGAGAATCGCTATTCTTTCGGAAAGATACAATCTTTTCTAGCTCGGAAAGAGAAAAGGTCCCGTCTTCTCCCATTGTGCAAATCTTAAGACGGGCAAACCGCAGCGTAGACTCTTTTTCTACCGTGATGGTGTGATAATTATCGCCGGTGGCCAAGGTGTCTCCTGGCTGGGTTAAAGCCATCAGGGCAGCTTGGTTCGCCATACTGCCCGAGGGAAGGAATAAAGCGGCCTCTTTTTCTAGAAGCTTCGCTACCTGATTTTGCAACTCATTGACAGTGGGGTCCTCTCCATAACAGTCGTCCCCTGCTTTGGCATTTGCCATGGCCTGACGCATTGCCAAGGTAGGCAGGGTCAACGTATCACTTCGTAAATCAATCACTCGCTCTTGCATAATCCTCCCAAAACTTCTTTATACCTTAGTCAGAAGCCAGCGCCAAACATTCGCCCCCATAGCGCGGCCGAAAAACAGCCTCATTGCATAAATCTTCATTCTCCTTACATCAATTATGTTAAAATTTTGCAATGTCTGCTTCTTTGCCTCTTTCCTTCCTTCAGGAGCTCACCCACATTCTCTCTGCAGAACAAATCCTCACTCGTCCTCAAGATCGGGCTAGGTATGCAAACGATTTATGGTCCAAGGGTCTCATCAAAAGTGTGGTTGGCAGTCACCCTGCTTCAATCCCCGATCTGGTTGTTTGTCCAAAAACGACGGACGAGGTTCAGCATATCGTGAAGCAGTGTACTCGATATCGTATTCCGATGACTCCCTTCGGAGCAGGTTCTGGGGTTTGTGGAGCTGCTGCCACCAACCAAGGAATTGTCATCGACACCAAAGAAATGAAGCGCATTCTTTCTGTAGACCCACATCGGGGGATGATTGTTTGCGAGCCCGGGGTCTTGGGACATCATCTCGAGCAGGAGGCCAACCGTCACGGACTTACGCTGGGGCACTTTCCCTCTTCCTTGTTCTGCTCCACAGTAGGAGGCTGGATAGCAACCCGAAGCGCAGGACAGTGCTCTACCCACTATGGAGGCATCGATGACCTTACGCTGTCCCTAGAATTCGTAACACCCCTAGGAGAAGTGCGGCAAGCAAACTACCATCCGGCAGGGAATAGTGATGCTCAACTCCTCTTAGGAAGCGAAGGTATCCTTGGAATCATTACAAAAATTACCCTCCTCCTCCGACTCAAGGATTTCCAGCTTTTGCAAGGATGGTCTTTCCCCGATGTCACCTCGGGAACAAAAGCCATCTCGCTTGTCTTAAAAGCTGGCCTTCGCCCAGCGGTAGTAAGGTTGTACGACCCACTCGATAGTCTTTTTGCATTTTCGAAGTTCCTCTTCTCTAAGGAAACTTCACTGATTCAAGACGCTCTATCCTTGGTGTCGCCCCAAAATGGTTCTTCTTTTTCAAGTCACTCTTCCCGTAGTTTGGCCGAGGAGTTAGCTCGGTTGATCCCAACCTCCCAAACCGTGCTTCCTCTGTGGAGAAAAGTGCTGTGGGAAGCTTTTTTCCTGGCTCCCTCTATCATGGCCAAGATGAATCAATTCCTTTCGCAAGGACTTACGTTTCTTTCGACGCCCAGCATGCTCATTCTTGGGTTTGAGGGTCACAAGCGCAAGGTAGACTTTGACCAGAAAGCCGCTTCAGAGATTCTCCTCAAAGCTGGAGGCAAACCAAAAGGCGAGCGCCCTGGGAACCACTGGCTTCTCCATCGGTATGAGGTGGGTTATAAGCTTCCCAAGGTGTTTGCCGTGGGTGCGTTTGCCGATACGCTGGAAGTGGCAACCACCTATAGTCGTCTGATCCCACTATACCAGGCTGTTCGCAAAGCGCTTGCGCCTCATGCCCTTACGCTTGCCCATTTCAGCCATGCCTACGAAGGAGGGTGCTCGATCTATTTTACATTCCTTCGTCCTCGAAAATCATCCCTACTCAAAGAGAGCGACTCACGAAAGGAATCTTTTTTACATAGAGATCTTACCGACTATGATCAGATTTGGCATATCGCGCTCGAAACCGTTATTGCGTATGGGGGGACCATAAGCCATCATCATGGAATCGGGCAACTGAAGCAACCCTTTTTGGAGAAAGAGCATGGGAAGAGCCTTCTGCTTTTGCAAGCCCTCAAAACCTCGATGGATCCGCAAAACCTGATGAACCCAGGCAAATGGGTCCTCCCAGCACCAATATCTTCCTCTATCTCCTTCCCTGCCCCAAGGAAAGAGCAAGAGCCCCTGTTTCCCTCCTCTTCGCAGATTCATTTTATTCATCCACAGGATCAGTACTGTGAGGTAGATGCTACGATCCAGCTGCACTCTTTAGAAACAGAACTGCAAAAACGAGGATTTTCCTTGGGACCCCTTCCCGCTTGGTCTTATGCTCGCACACTGAAGGAGGCTCTTTCCCTTCCTCTTGCCTCTGAAGCCTGTTCTCTCTTTGGCACGCTGTCGGAGCGGTGTCTCCAACTAACTACGCATCACGAATCCTTTGGAAGGATGATCTTTCCTCGAAATTTATCTCCAAAGCGAGCTAGTGGTCCCGACCTTCGATTCTTGGTCTTAGGGGCAAACGGCACATTAGGAACCATCCAAAAAGCAACCCTTCAGCTAACGCAGCTTCCGAAACATCATCTTACAGTTGGATGGCTGTTTTCTCATCCAGAAACGGCCTTCCAAGTATTTTTTAAACTGCGCGATTTCTATCATGGCCTAGGACCCAGCGAGATTCAGCTTCTGAGCCCAGAATGGGCTTCAGCGAAGCCTAAGCCTTCCGGTATGAAGGGCTCTTTCCTACCGGGCGCTCCTGTTTCTCGCAAACACCACTCGTCCGCAGCAAAACCGGTGATTCTTGCCGTAAGACTGACAGGGCCTCATGAGCTGATCCAGAAGGAGGCTGCTTTTGTGTCCCAGCTCTGCGCTGAGGTAAAAGCAACCCTTTTGCAACCACAGAGCGTAGAGACTGTTTTGTCTCCTTGGCTGTCTCTCTGGAAAAATAAGCGAATCTCTGCACCAAAGCATGAGTATTTTCTTCAGGCACCCTCATACGAGGATCTTTTATCAGCCTGGGAAAAAGCCCCGTCAAAAAAGCGTCTCTGTGGCATCCATGCACGAGGGGTAACCCTGTGTAGCGATGACACATGGCAAGACGCTCCTATCTCTCACACTGACGCTTTTTCGAAAGCGTTGTTAGAATCTTTGCAGTTGAAGTTAGGTGTTGAATCCTAAGGAATTCTGCGTTACCCTGCCTTTATGGAAACTCAAACCAATCCCTCTTCTGATCCAAATCTCCACAGTGCTGCCTACGATACGTTTGATGATTTTCTTCGGGTGGCCATCAAAGAATATTATGACCGAGGTCCAGGCTTGCGTGATCCCAATTTTATTGCCCTTCTCATCGCCTCAGGACAAACGACCAGCCTTGCAAAAAATGCACTAGGAAGCACTTCGGGGCTAAAAAAACTAGCGCTAGGTACCCTTGGTGTGATGGCAGCACGCGTGATTCTGATGCGAGTCATCACAGGACCGATCGGAATTATCCTCACCGGGGTGTCTTTGGCTTCGGTGATTGCACTTCTTATCCAGAATCAAAAAAAGATTTTAGGGAGAACTTCCAAGTTTCGTGAATTGATCGAAAAAACACGAGAGCATTTTGAAGAAGCCCAAACCGGCTACCGTCAAAACCGAATGGATGTCCGAGAACGGAATTTGATCATCGAAGGCCTTATGAATCGGTTTATCCGAGAGTGTAGTGAGATTCAGTAGGGAAAATCTTTCTTTCACCCCATCCTTTTAAGCTCCAGGGTCTCCACGAATTCCACAAGATATTTATTGACGTAAACTACCCAAATGCTACTTGTTGAGCATGAATAAGTTCGAAAATCGGATTGCTCTTGTTACAGGTGGTGGCTCGGGTATCGGACGATCCACTTGTCTAGCTTTTTCAAGAGAAGGCGCAAAAATTGTCGTCTCCGATATTAACGAAAAAACAGGCCAAGAAACACTTGACATGGTTCGAAAGATTGGGGGAGAGGGCATTTTCATTCAGGCTGATGTCACCCAATCAAGCCAGGTTGCTATGCTGATCGAAGAGACTCTTCAGCATTATAAGCGGCTCGATTGTGCATTCAACAACGCGGGGATTGAGGCTCGCGTTTCTCCTACTGCAGAATGCACTGAAGAAGATTGGGACCGGGTCATCTCCATCAATCTTAAAAGCGTGTTTCTGTGTATGAAATATGAACTTAAGCATATGGTGAGCCAAAAGCGAGGAGCCATTGTCAACTGTGCCTCTGTAGGCGGCTTGGTTGGGTTTCCAGGAGGTGCTGTCTATGTTGCTAGTAAACATGGAGTTGTAGGCCTTACGCATGCTGCTTCCTTAGACTATGCTGCTATGGGAATCCGGATTAATGCTGTTTGCCCTGGACTCATCAGAACACCCATGATCGACCGGGTCGAACAGAAAAACCCGGGAATGAAATCTCAGCTCACCTCGCTTGAACCGATTGGAAGGATGGGTCTCCCCGAAGAGGTTGCAGAATCTGTTCTTTGGCTTTGCTCAGATTCTGCGTCGTTCGTCACAGGTCATGCCATGGCCGTGGACGGAGGCTGGGTAGCCCGTTAGCATTAAATTCAGTTTCTTTTTAGGCTCGAGGATGGTGGTGTTGATAAATCTCCTTCAGACGTACCTGCGAAAGGTGGGTATAGATCTCGGTACTGCTGATATCCGCATGCCCAAGCATGGCCTGCACTGAACGAAGCTCAGCCCCTCGCCATAATAAATGGGTAGCGAAAGAATGACGTAGTTTATGAGGGTAGACCTCCTGAGAAATCCCTGCGGCTCTTGCATAGATTTTCAGCAGTTTCCAAAATCCTTGCCGAGTCATGGGTTTGCCCCGATTTGTCAGAAACACAAACTTTGCCTGTTTGCCCTTACAAAAGTGAGGACGGCCTTTCTCAAGATACTCATCCAGCGCTTTCTGCGCAGGAATCCCAATGGGAACCATGCGTGTCTTCTGTCCCTTCCCAGTCGGAGTGATATATCCAGGATGAAGATCGCCCATTGTTAAAGTGCAAAGTTCACTGACACGCAGGCCCGTTGAGTAAAGAAGCTCAAGCATCGCAAAATCGCGGCAGCCTCGTTCCGTAGTTTGATCTGGCATTCTCAGCAGGGCTTCTACCTGATCCAGGGTAAGCACGCCCGGCAAAGACTTTGCCTGTTTCGGCATGGGAAGCTCAGAAGCAGGGTTCAAAGAAAGGATCCCCTCCTCTTGCAGGTATCGGAATAATCCTCGGACGGAACTCAGCATCCGTGCCTGCGAGCGCCTGGAGAGGGTTGTTTTCTCTTGTAAGAAATGCACAAAGGCAAGAAGGTCCTTCGGCGTGATTGAGGAGAAATCATGGTTCAGAGATGAGCGATGGCTTTGCAAAAACATAACCAACCGCACCAAATCTTTGGCATAGGCGGATATGGTATTTTTTGATAAACCACGCTCCACACGGAGAAATTCTAAAAACTCGTCAATAATGCTGTCAATCGTACTGGAGGTTTCTATTCGCATGGCTTACTTACGGGATAATTTAGATTTTATTTGTAATTGCACTTGAAGTACGAAGTGATGAACCCTCATAAACGCCGATACTAATTGAATCTTGGATAGGAGTTAAATCTTTTTCTCAAGGGACCCTGTTGCCTTTCGGTGCCAGACCACCTATCAAAATTTTTATCTAGGGTCTTTCGTTTAGAGGCTAGGAATAAAAGTTTTCCCTCCCCTTGAACCCCTCAATGTCCTATGGTAAAGCTAAATCATGAGGCTGGTTCGTGTCGCAATTGTCAATGTCAATAGCACCATCGGGGCAATCCAAAGCAACGTGAATCGAGCCGTCGCGCTTGCAAGAGCTGTTTCAGATCTTCATGTTCACTTGGCGGTTTTCCCCGAGCAAATGATTGGTGGGTACCCAGCCGAAGATCTAGTACAATGGCCTGCTTTTCTCGATGCCCAGCTGGAGGGTCTCTCTTCCTTTGCGAAGCAAACAAGCCATCTTCCCGCCCTCTTTGCAGTAGGATTTCTTCTTAACCAAGATGGTCACATTTATAACTGTGCTGCATTGGTCTACCAGGGGATTATCTTTGGAATCTGTCCGAAGGAAAAATTGCCAACATACAACGTTTTTTACGAAGGACGAACGCTATCTCAAGGCATCCCCTTTCAGTACGAGGAACTGGATCTTCTTACGAAGAGAGGTACAAAACTTTTGGGGCCTGACGAAGGCAAGATTCCGTTTGGGGATCTTATGTTCCAGTGCGGTTTTGGCAAGATGGCCTTAGAAGTATGTGAAGACATCTGGTCTCCCGAAGGACCGATGCGTAGACGATGCTTTGCGGGAGCCGAGCTTGTCGCAAACCTTTCTGCCTCACCCTTCCGCTTAGGAATTACAGATACCCGACGGGAACTTATCAATACCCGTTCCAGCGATAACCAAGTCACCGTCGTCTATGCAAACGCCGTGGGAGCAAACGACGGCCTGGTGTTTGATGGAGGGGGATATATCTCGCAAAACGGACGGATGATCTTATCCGCAACAAGGTTTCGAGAAGGATATGAAGTAGGCTGTGTGGATCTAGACCGCACTCTCCGGATGCGTATGGAAAATTCCACCTTTCGAAACGAAGCAGAGCAGTTTGCCGCTCAGGGCAGAAGGGCCCGCCTGATAAAAGTCCCTAGTAGAGTCCCAAAAGAACAGGTCACCGAGTATCCATTGCCAGCAAGCAAAAGTTTTTTTATTCCCAAGGCCTTAGAAGCATCCTCAGCTCGAAAGCAGTTCTGCGAAGACATTCTTAATGTCATCTCCTTAGGAATCGGTGATTATTTTGAAAAAACCGGTGCCTTCCGTTGTATTGGGGTCGCTCTCTCTGGAGGTCGAGATAGCCTCCTCTGCCTACTTGCTGCCCATCGCTACTCTCGAAAGCAGCCCCAACCGAACCCACCCCTCTTTGCTTTTTTTATGCCGAGCCGTTACTCATCCGCCCATTCTAAAAAAATAGCAACCCAGGCTGCCGAATCGCTAGGAATCCCACTAACCATGATTTCTATCGATGAGGCTTTCACCATGGAACAAAAAGCGGCTGGACACATGCTAGGCGGTGAGCAGCACCTGAATCCAATTACGTTACAGAACATCCAAGCTCGTATTCGAGGAGAACGTATGTGGAACTGGGCCAACAGTGCCGGAGGATTGGTCCTACAAACTAGCAATATGAGTGAGAAAGCCGTTGGCTACACGACGATTGGTGGTGACATGATGGGTGGCTTCTCCCCTATTGCAAATCTTCCAAAAACGTTGGTGAATTATCTCCTCACTTATCTTTCTGAGCAACCAGGTCTTGCATTTATTCAAGAGGTTTTATCAAAACCCGTGTCAGCAGAACTATCAGAAGGACAAGAAAGCGAAAAAGATCTCATGCCTTTCTCGATCCTCGATAGCTGTATTGCTCTTATGTTAGGTGAGAAAATGAGTACAGACGAGGTGAAAGGAATCTTAACAGCCATGTTTCCAGAATATACGAAACCGCAAATTCATGGATGGGTCGAAAAATTTGTAAAACTTTGGACGCAATCCATCTATAAATGGGTCCAATCTCCCTTAGGCGTGCATCTAGGAAACATCGATTTAGATCGAGAACGGGCATTCCAACTTCCTGTGGTCTTCAAGACAGAATGGTCTCAGACAAAATAGCCCCATCCTATGAAGCATACTTAAAAACGTGACTCTCAGCCTTCAAGGAACAAAAAATTCAGCATACATATAAGAAAGCCCCAATGTAGATTGAAATCTCCACAGGGGCTTCTTAGGTTGTTTTGTTGATGAAGGGGTTATGGCTTTACGCGTCGCTTTGTCTCTCGACGTACACGTTTGCGTGCTTCTCGTTCTTTGCGTTTGCTTTTTACGCTAGGCTTTTCATAGAAGCGCCTTCGTTTGACTTCCTGCAAAATGCCTTCCTTAGCCATTTTTTGCTTCAGGATTTTAATCGATTTCTCGACGTTGTTATCGCGCACTTCTACTTCAAGTGGTCTTCCAACCAAAGCAGTCACCTCCCCTCAATCTGGGTGCATGTGTTATATAGGATAAGCGCGCTTCCGTCAAGTCTGAGCAGAAGGAAAACAGATTCAAATTGGCGCGTCTAGACCATCTCAATTAATGTTTTTTTATGAAGAAAGCTTTTTGTGGATTATTTTTTCTTTTTTATTCTTGTGCCACTTCAAAACCTACTATGGGTGAAAATTCTATGGGACCGACCGCCAGTGCCAATACAGATCCTAGTGCCATCAATCATGAAGCTGAACCAGAATCAGGTCTAGATTGTATTTTTACAGATGAGGAAACTTCTCTTGCTGAATGGCTAAAATACAAAACTGATGATCAAAGTTTACTAGAGGCGCTTTACGATAGCCAAGTCGTTGTATTAAAACATCAACTTGATGGCCTTTGTGAAACGATCGAGAATAGTGATCCAAGTCAGCTATCTGAAGCAGGAATAAGCACAAAAACTGTTTGTGATAGATCAAAAACGTCAAAAGATCGCCTTAAAGAAGCGAGCGAGCTCAAAACCTATATCGTGGAGCCATTACAGAAAAATTTCTAAGGTACCGCTCTTTACGGCAACGTTATAACCGATGTCATGGGAAGCCAGAGCATCCTGTAGCACCCACAAAAGAATAGAAGAAATGGGTCTATCGTTCTCCGGATCAAAATGCATAGCCATTTTAAAGAGACCCTCCTTCGCGAATGAGGCTAAGCTAAATTTTACATACATCCTCTTCAATCGTTTCAGGAACACATTTGCCAATGAAGGTGTTACACCGCAGGCTCTTGCAATCTTCAAACCGACGACAGCTCTCTCCGTTTCCACGAAGCGTCCCGCATGTTTTGGTCTCAGGTAGGCACGTAAGTCCGTGTCCAAGGGCGCAGGGCGCATCATCCGAGCAAGACTCTCCGATTTTTGTTTTCAGCGATATACATGTACCCGTTCCATTCGGACCAAACGCGCATACCGTACCTGCTTCGCATTCAAGATTGTTGGTAGTATCGCAGGAAGCACCTTGGGGTCTCGTTCCCACAATCACATAAGAGCATCCAATGTCAGGATGCGGAACGCTTGGGGTCCCACAGGTTGCGTAGTAATTCGTGTGACCCTCCAAACAACTTTTAATATTTTCAGAGAGAATTTTGTAGTGACCCTGCTCGATTCCTTTCTCGTAAAAACTCACGAGATCCTCATCTCTTACACGTAGTTTCTCCATACAAGGGGCAATATCCTGAGAGGTCTTCGAGGGACAACACTTTGCTGCGGCTTCGCATCTGATTTGGGCAAGGCGTTCTTGGATCTGCCTTACCGAGAAAGAGGTAACTGAATCATCGGAGGAACAGGACTGCAACAAAAGAAACATCGGAAAAATAAAAATAGAGAAGGAACAGAAAGAAATCGTTTTGGTTTTCATGTGTTATCTCCTATTCGCTCTTTAACAAAATTTCTTCCCGTATGTCAAAAATTGAAATCGGCTAAAGATGATAAACTTTGAGCATTCCACGAATCGTACTTTGGTTTTGTTCCCAGCTAAACTTAATTGCAAGACATCGAAAGGAGAGCCTTCGATATACTTTAGACAATAAAAAATAGGGATGCGTCTGTTTGCGAGGAGACAAAAGCAGATATCGGCTGCTCGAAGTATGTAATCGACGATAATAAAAAACTTTAGGAGTCTTCATCATAAACCGCTCTTTTGATTTCTGTAATATGAAATGACGTAATACGATGATCCCAAATGATGCTTGCTCCATGAGATTGCCTTAGCTTACTGGGGAAGGGGCACATAGTTCTTGCCATACTGCTTCGATTGCACTACGAAGGATGTCGATTCGATCAACGTCAAGACGACCCCATTTTTTACGGAGTGTTTCTACTAGTTGATCTAGCTTATTCAGTTCTGCCTCCGAGAGGCGAACAGATACTTGGTGAACTCGTTTTTCTGTAGGAGGTAGCAACTTCACAAGCAGAAATTAATGCAAAGCGCCGTAAATACAAAAGTTTTCTTTGGTAGAAAAAAGATTTTTTTTTGATTTCTTTTAAAGAAGTTTCTCGTTACGTTCCCTAGATCCCGTGGATTAAAAATGACAGAAATCTTAAATCAAAGGAGCCTCTCCAAGAGGTTGGAATCGCCATCTAGGCGGGATAATAAGCGCTAGGTCAAGCATCAGAATCGATCTTTGCGCAGACTTTCTTACCCTTCAGAAAGCCGCTTGCGTTTTTAGCCTTCTCTGCTATCTTACATTGTATGCAAATATCACCACTCCAAGGAGAAGGACAATGAAAATTTGGGAGCGGATCTCAAAAGTGTGGGTTTCACTACTCATTGGAATGGCGAGCCTTTGGGTAGGGTGTCCTCGTGCTCAAGAATCTCCCCTATCGGACCAAAGCCCAGCCAGCCAATTAGCTGCTTTAAAAGTCCTTTTCCAAGAAGATACAAGTAACTACTGCAGTTGGAAAGAGATCGTTTGTGATCAAAATGGCTGGATTATGCAGTTAGACCTTTCTCGTAAAAAACTGGCTTCGTTGCCTAAGGAGATTGGGCAGCTGACTCATCTGAGAAAATTAGAACTTAGTATCACTCAATCTACCTCCTTACCTAAAGAAATCGGGCAACTCTCTCAACTACAAGAGCTCTACCTTAATCATACTCGGCTTACCTTGTTGCCCAAGGAAATCGGACAGCTTGCTCAACTGAGAAAATTAGAAATTTCTAGTAGCCTCCTAACCTCATTGCCATACGAAATTGGGCAGCTCGCTCAACTGCAAGAGCTCTACCTTAATACCAACCAATTATTCTCTGTACCCAAAGAGATCGGGCAACTCTCTCAATTAAAAGTACTTTACCTTAGTGTTAATCGCTTAATAGAGCCTGTACCTAAAGAGATTGGGCAGCTCGCTCAACTGCAAGAGCTCTATCTTAATTATGCTCAGCTTACCTTATTGCCTAAGGAGATCGGACAGCTTGCTCAACTGAGAAAACTAGAAATTTCTGATAACTTCTTAACCTCATTGCCAAGCGAGATTGGGCAACTCTCTCAACTACAAGAACTAAGCGTTAGTAACAATCAACTGCGCTCTGTACCCAAGGAGATTGGAAATTTGTCTCGACTCCAAGTGCTTAATCTTTCTGATAATCAGTTAACCTCCTTACCTAAAGAAATCGGGCAACTCTCTCAATTAAGAAGCCTTGACGTTTTATCTAACCAACTAACGGGAGCAATTCCACCAGAATTTGATGAGCTACTAGGACTTGTTTATCTACGGGTAAGTCGTAATTCCTTAACTAATACAATGCTGCCCCCCAAACTAGAAGCGCGCTGGAGGGCAGGATATCTAAGATATGAGCACGACTAAGGAAACTGTTTGGAGTGCGCCCCTAGAACTGGACAGTTTTCGTAAGATTTGAAAGTGGGTGGTTG